>NZ_NOKT01000040.1 GCF_002237655.1 Streptomyces sp. XY006 | reverse complement strand
GCCCACCGCCGCGTCCGCGGGCAGCGGCCGCCGTCCGGGCGGCTGGCCCACCTCCGCCCCGGGCGCACCCGCCCCCGGCACCCCGGCATCGGGCCCCGCGACGCCGAGCACCCCGGCGCCCAGTGCCCCGGCGCCCAGCGCTCCCGCCCCGAGCGCCCCCGCGACGGCACCGTCCGCACCGCCGGCCGCTGCCGCACCCCCCGCGTCCGGCGGCCTCGACCCCCGCATGCTCTGGCCGAACATCCTGGAAGCGGTCAAGAACCGCCGCCGCTTCACCTGGATCCTGCTCAGCCAGAACGCCCAGGTGACGGGCTTCGACGGCACGACCCTCCAGCTCGGGTTCGTCAACGCCGGCGCCCGGGACAACTTCCTGAGCAGCGGCAGCGAGGACGTGCTGCGGCAGGCGCTGGGCGAGCAGTTCAACGTCCAGTGGAAGATCGAGGCGATCGTCGACCCCTCCGGCGGCTCCGCGCCCCCGGCCCCGGGCGGCCCGTCCGGCTACGGCGGCGGCCAGCCCGGCGGCGCCGGCGGCTACGGCACCGGCGGTGGCGGCTACGCCTCCGGCGGTGGCTCCGGCACGGGTTACGGCTCGGGCACCGGCTACGGCTCCGGCGGCGGTACGGCGACCGCCCAGCGCTCCGCCCCGGCCCAGTCGGCGGCCCCGGCGGCCCCCGCCTCACAGCCGGGCGGCCCCGCTTCCGCCGTCTCGGCCCCGGCGGCCCCGCCCGCCCCCGTCCCGCAGCCCTCGGCCCCCCAGCCCCGCCACGTCTCCGTGGAGGAGGACATCCCGGAGGACGACGACCCCGACCTCGACGAGTCGGCCCTGTCCGGACAGGAGCTGATCGTCCGGGAGCTGGGCGCGACGGTCGTGGAGGAGTTCTCGAACGAGCCGTAGGGGAGTGGCGGCCCGCCCGGTTCGGCGCCGGCTTGGAGGAACGTCCAAGCCCGCCGCCCCGCCCCCTTCGGAAGCCCGCACAAGGGAAACCCGGCTCCTCCCGTTAGGCTGACCCCCGTGAAGGTCCTCGTCATCGGTACCGGCGCCCGCGAACACGCCCTGTGCCACGCCCTGTCCCACGACCCCGACGTCACGGCGCTGCACTGCGCCCCCGGCAACGCCGGCATCGCCGAGGTCGCCGAGCTGCACCAGGTCGACGCCCTGGACGGCGCCGCCGTCACCGAGCTCGCCCGGCGGCTCGGCGCGGACCTCGTGGTCGTCGGCCCGGAGGCGCCGCTGGTCGCCGGTGTCGCCGACGCCGTGCGCGAGGCCGGCATCCCGGTCTTCGGCCCGTCCGGCCGGGCCGCCCGGCTGGAGGGGTCCAAGGCCTTCGCCAAGGACGTCATGGCGGCGGCCGAGGTGCCCACGGCCCGGTCGTACGTCTGCACGACCGCGGAAGAGGTCGACGCCGCTCTCGACGCCTTCGGCGCCCCGTACGTCGTCAAGGACGACGGGCTCGCCGCCGGCAAGGGTGTCGTCGTCACCGACGACCTGGAGACGGCCCGGGCGCACGCGGCCGCCTGCGAGCGCGTGGTCATCGAGGAGTACCTGGACGGCCCCGAGGTCTCCCTGTTCGCCGTCACCGACGGCGAGACGGTCGTGCCGCTGCAGCCCGCCCAGGACTTCAAGCGCGCGCTCGACGGCGACCAGGGCCCGAACACCGGCGGCATGGGCGCGTACTCCCCGCTGCCGTGGGCCGACCCCAAGCTGGTCGACGAGGTGCTGCAGACCGTGCTGCAGCCGACCGTGGACGAGATGAGCCGCCGCGGCACCCCGTTCTCCGGCCTGCTCTACGCCGGTCTCGCGATCACCTCCCGGGGCGTTCGCGTGATCGAGTTCAACGCGCGCTTCGGCGACCCCGAGACCCAGGTCGTGCTGGCCCGGCTCAAGACCCCGCTGGCGGGTCTGCTGATGGCCGCGGCCACCGGCAACCTCGCCCACCTGGAGCCGCTGCGCTGGAGCGACGACGCGGCCGTGACCGTGGTCGTCGCCTCGCACAACTACCCCGGCACCCCGCGCACCGGCGACCCCATCACCGGTCTCGACGAGGTCGCCGCCCAGGACGCCCCGCACGCCTACGTGCTGCACGCCGGGACCCGGCGCGAGGGCGACGCGATCGTCAGCGCGGGCGGCCGCGTCCTGTCCGTCACGGCCACCGGCAAGGACCTCGCCGAGGCCCGCGACCGGGCCTACACCGCCGTCGGGCGCATCCGCCTCGACGGTTCCCAGCACCGCACCGACATCGCCGCCAAGGCAGCGGGCGCGTAGCCGGCGGCGGTCCGCCGCCGTCAACCGCGAGCGGGAGAAACCACCCCCGCGCCGATGAACCTCCCAGGCCCCGGATCCGTCTCAGGATCCGGGGCCTGAACCATGCGCCGGGCGGGGGCCTGATCCTCGCGGTCCGTCATCCACCTTTCCCCAGAGCCATTCCATCGAGTGACCGATGTCCTTTCCGGCTGACGGGGGGCGAGGCCCCAACTAGGGTGCGGCGCAAGCGTTCCGGCACTTGGCCCACCGGCATTGCGATGTCGGTGGCGGGTGCCACAGTGGGGGAGTGAGCAAGGAAAGCGTCAGGTCAACGGGGAGGGGGTGAGGTCGGTCGTGACCGGAATGGGTGTGGAGGCAGGCGCGCAGGCCGCGCGGTCCCGGGCGCTCGTCGTGCTGCGCATCCGCAGCCGGGCGCTGGCCGTCGCCCTGCTGCCGGCGGCCGCCGCCGTGATCCTGCTCGCGGGCATCCCCACCGGCCATCTGGCCGGTCCAGGCTGGGACGCCACCCGCTGGATCCTGACGCCGCTCGCGCTGCTGGTGCTGCTCGCCGCCGCCGGCATCGCCCTGGTCGTGGCCCGGGCCCGGCCCGCCATGACCCCCACGGTCGCCATCGCGGAGGAGGCGGCCCCGGATCTGTACCGGATGGTGCGCGACCTCGCCGACCGCCTCGACGTCCCCGCGCCCTCGGCGATAGCGCTCACACCCGACTGCGACAGCTGGCTGGAGGACCGCACGCACCGGGCCCACGGCCCGCCTCCGGTGGAGGAGCACGAGGACATAGCGGGGGCGGGCCGGCACGCCCACCGCCGTCACCCGGTCGCACCGGTGCTGGTCATCGGTTCCCCGTTCCTGTGGTGGATGCGGGTCGGCGAGCTGAGGGCCGTCCTCGCCCCGGTGGTGGCCGGCACCGGGCCCTCGGCCCACCCGGACATAGCCGCCGCCCGGCGTTTCGTCCGGGGCCTGGACGCCGCGGTCGCGGTGACCTCGGCGCCCCGCCGCGACCCGGTGTCGCGGCTCGTGCTCGCCGGAGTCGGCTGGGTGGCCCGGGTCCTGCTGCGCAGCTGCCGGGTGCACGCCGCCGAGATGGAGCGGGGCGTGGCGGCCGCGGCCGCGGAGCGTGCACAGGCTGTGGACTACGGTCTGCGGATCGTCGCCCAGGAGCAGGTGGGCCTCGCGTACGCCGGCTGGGACCGGCTGCTGACCCGGGTCGCCCTGCCCGCCTGGCGGATGGGCCGCTGGCCGTCCCGGCTGGACGCGGGAGTCGTGGCGGCGCTCACGGAGCTGTCCCGCCGCGACCGGCTGGCCGAGGGCTTCGCGTCCCGGCTCGGTGAGCGGCCCGCCTGCGATCTGCTGGAGGAGCCGGGCGCGGTCGACGAGGCCGCCTCCCTGCTCGCCGCCCGTCTCTTCCACGGCGGGCCGGCCGGGCCCGGGCCCGACTGGGCGCCGGTGGACTGGAGCGAGTATCCGGAGGAGGTCGTGGACCGCAAGTGGCGCCTCGACGCGGCCCGCCTCCACCGCGTCCTGGACGCCCTGGGCGTCCGTCCCGCACCGGGGCCCGCGACACCCACGGGCGCCCCGACCCTCGCCCGCGTCCTGGACCACCTGACGGGCTTCGCCGCCGACGGCCCGACGGCCCCGGGCGAAGACGCCACCGCGGGAACCGGCACCGCCCCGGGAACCGCCACCGCCCGCACGGCCGGCGCCACGACGGGAGCGGCCCCCCGGCCGTCCCCCGCCACACCGACCGCAGCCGGCACCCCCGGCACCCCCGGCGCCCCCGGCGCCCCCGGCACCGCCGGCACCTCCGACACCGCCGACGACGAAGACCTCTCCGGCACCACCCCCCGCAGCGCCGCCCTCGCCGCCCGCCTCAGCGCGGAGCTGTCCCGCGAGGAGACCGCGGCCCCCCGTCCGTCCCCCGCCGCCGACACCCCGGCCGCCGACCCCGCCGCCCTCTGGGACGACCGCACGCTCCCCCTCTTCCCGCTCCAGCCCCCGCGCACGGCCCGGGAACTGCTCGCCGACCACCTCACGGCGATGGTCTGCTGCGCCGCGATGGACACCGCCGGCGCGACCCCGGGCCTCGACTGGCTGGACGGCCCGACCCTGCTCGTCGACGGCGCCCGCACGCCGGATCTCGCCCCGAAGGTCCTCGCCCTGATCGAGGACGGAGACGCCGCCCCGCTGCGGGTCTGGCTGGCCGACCTGGGGATACGGCCGGAGAAGCCGGTCCGCCTCGCCTGAACCGGGCCCTCCCCCGGCGCCCGCCCGCCGGAGCCTCACCTTCCGCTTCTGGCCAATTCAAAACGAACAGTGACGAAGTGCGCGCGTTATGTGATGTGCTTGGACCGTTCACGCGCGTGGCAAAGGCGTGCGACATACGACAAAAACACAAGACCACACACGACACCGCACACCACATCAGCAGGCACCACCACGGGGGCGAAGGGGAGGGGAAGCGACTATGCGTTCGGAGCAGATCCGCCGCTGGGAGTTGGGAGCACTGGCGCACGCCGTGACGGATCCCTTCGGGCAGGGTCCCGTCCCGTGGCTGCGCGGCAATGTGACGTACTTCGACGACACCGGCCGGATCGTCCCCTGGTACGTGGACCAGGACGCGCCCCACCTCCAGCGGAAGGGCGGCCGCTCCGGCGGCCCCCGCGCGGCCGACGACGTCCACCGCCAGATCAAGGGCTTCGCCTCCACCGGAGCGGTCGCCCCGGGCGAGGCCGTCGACTTCCACATCACGGTCGACCCGCCCCAGCAGTTCGCCGTCGACATCTACCGCATCGGCCACTACGGGGGCGACGGCGCCGCCAAGATCACCACCAGCCCCCGCCTGTCCGGCATCGTCCAGCCCCCGCCCCTCACGGCCGACCGCACGGTCTCCTGCCACCACTGGTGGCTGTCCTGGCGCCTGCAGATCCCCTCGTACTGGAACATCGGCGCGTACGTGGCCGTCCTCACCACGGCCGACGGCTACCGCTCCCACGTGCCGTTCACCGTCCGCCACGACCAGCCCGCCGACCTGCTCCTCGTCCTGCCCGACATCACCTGGCAGGCCTACAACCTCTACCCGGAGGACGGGCGCACGGGCGCGAGCCTCTACCACGCCTGGGACGAGGAGGGCCGGCTGCTGGGCGAGGCGGACGCCGCCACGACGGTCTCCTTCGACCGCCCGTACGCGGGCGCCGGCCTCCCCCTGCACGTCGGGCACGCTTACGACTTCATCCGCTGGGCCGAGCGCTACGGCTACGACATCGCCTACGCGGACGCCAGCGATCTGCACGCGGGCCGCGTCGACCCCACCCGCTACCGCGGCCTGGTCTTCCCGGGCCACGACGAGTACTGGTCGGCCGACATGCGCCGGACCGTGGAGGTCGCCCGCGACGCCGGCACCTCGCTGGTCTTCCTCTCCGCCAACTCCGTGTACTGGCAGGTGGAGCTCGGCCCCTCCCCGTCCGGTGTCCCGCACCGGCTGCTGACCTGCCGCAAGCGCAAGGGCCCCGGGAAGCCGGTGCTGTGGCGGGAGATCGACCGGGCCGAACAGCAGCTCCTCGGCATCCAGTACGCGGGGCACGTGCCCGAGCCGCACCCGCTGGTCGTGCGCAACGCCGGGCACTGGCTCTGGGAGGCGACCGGGGCGCACGAGGGCGACGAGATCGAGAACCTGGTGGCGGGCGAGGCCGACCGCTACTTCCCGCGCACCCCGCTGCCCGACCACGAGGAGCGGGTCCTGCTCGCCCACTCCCCGTACACCGACAAGGAGGGCGTCCTCCGCCACCAGGAGACCTCCCTCTACCGGGCCCCCTCCGGCGCCTGGGTCTTCGCAGCAGGAACGTTCGCCTGGTCCCCGGCCCTGGACCGCCCCGGCCACGTCGACGCGCGCGTGCAGCGCGCCACCGCCAACCTCCTCGACCGCATCTGCAAACGCGACTGACCCGCTGTCGGTGATCAAGCTCGCATACGGGAGAATCGAGCCACTCGTACAGAACCACGGGGAGGAACCGTGTCCGGATTCGTCGAAAAGCCCGAGCCGCTCCAGATTCCGGGCCTGGTGCATCTGCACACCGGCAAGGTGCGCGAGCTCTACCAGAACGAGGCGGGCGACCTCGTGATGGTCGCCAGCGACCGCATCTCCGCCTACGACTGGGTGCTGCCGACCGAGATCCCGGACAAGGGCCGGATCCTCACGCAGCTCTCCCTGTGGTGGTTCGACCAGCTCGCCGACCTGGTCCCGAACCACGTCCTGAGCACGGACCTGCCCGCCGGCGCCCCCGCCGACTGGGAGGGCCGCACGCTCGTCTGCAAGAGCCTGAAGATGGTCCCCGTGGAGTGCGTCGCCCGCGGCTACCTCACCGGCTCGGGCCTGGCCGAGTACAACGAGACCCGCACGGTCTGCGGCCTCGCCCTGCCCGAGGGCCTGGTCGACGGCAGCGAGCTGCCCGCCCCGATCTTCACCCCGGCCACCAAGGCCGAGGTCGGCGAGCACGACGAGAACGTCTCCTACGAGGAGGTCGCCCGCCAGGTCGGCGCCGACACCGCGGCCCGGCTGCGCCAGGCCACCCTCGCCGTCTACTCGCGGGGCCGGGACATCGCCCGGGAGCGGGGCATCATCCTCGCGGACACCAAGTTCGAGTTCGGCTTCGACGGCGACACCCTGGTCCTCGCGGACGAGGTCCTCACCGCCGACTCCTCGCGCTTCTGGCCGGCCGACCAGTGGCAGCCGGGCCGGGCGCAGCCGTCGTACGACAAGCAGTTCGTGCGCGACTGGCTCACCTCGGCGGAGTCCGGCTGGGACCGCGCGAGCGAGCAGCCGCCGCCCGCCCTGCCGCAGCAGGTCGTCGACGCCACCCGCGCCAAGTACGTGGAGGCCTACGAGCGGCTGACCGGCACCGCCTGGTCGTAGGACATGAAGAAGCCCCCCGGCCGGAACCGGGGGGCTTCTCGCTGGAGCGAACGACGAGGTTCGAACTCGCGACCTCAACCTTGGCAAGGTTGCGCTCTACCAACTGAGCTACGTTCGCATGCGCCGTGGCGCGGGAACCACTATACCCAACCTCGCTCCCGCGCGAGCCGCACCGCGGCATGCCGGTTCTCCGCCCCGAGCTTCGACACGGCCGACGACAGGTAGTTCCGCACGGTCCCCTGGGACAGCGCCGCCCGCTCGGCGATCTCCGCGACCGGTGCCCCGTCCGCGGCGAGTTCCAGCACCTCGGCCTCCCGCGCGGTCAGCGGCGAGTCCCCGGCGGCGATGGCGTCGGCGGCCAACTCCGGGTCGACGTACCGGTTCCCGGCGTGCACGGTGCGGATGAGCTCGGCCAGCCGCTGTGCGCTCACGGTCTTCGGCACGAACCCGCGCACCCCGGCCTCCAGCGCCCGCTTCAGGTGCCCGGGCCGCCCATGGCTGGTGACGATGAGGACCTTGCATCCGGGCAGTTCCGACCGCAGGGATGTGGCGACCTTCACACCGTCGGCGCCGGGCATCTGCAGATCCAGCACGGCGACGTCGGGCTTGTGGGCCCGGGCCATCGCCAGGGCCTCCGGCCCGGTGGCCGCCTCGGCGACGACCATGATGTCCTCCTCCAGCGCCAGCAGCGCGGCGAGCGCGCCCCGGATCAGGTGCTCGTCGTCGGCGAGCAGCAGCCGCACGGGCTTCACGGCCGTCATCCGGTGACCTCGTCGGCGACCTCACGCGCGGCGGCGGACCCGGCCGGGGCCACCGGCGGCAGGGCGATCTCCGCCCTGAGCCGGAACAGCCCCTTGCCGACGGGCCCGGCCTCCAGCGTCCCGTCGAGCTTCGCCAGCCGCTCCCGCAGCCCGGCCAGGCCCGTACCGGTCGAGCCCGACGCCATCGGCACGCCGTCCTCCGTCCCCGTGACCCCGTCGTTCTCCACGGACAACACCACCCGCCCCTCCCGCACCCGCAGTTCCACAGCACACCACCGCGCGTCCCCGTGCCGCAGCACGTTCGTCGCGGCCTCCCGTACGACCCACCCCAAGGCGGACTGCACCTCGGCCGGCAGCCCCGCCGGGGTCCGCCCGCTCACCGTGCAGTCGATCCCGGCGGCGGCCAGCACCCCTTGCGCACCGGCCAGTTCCGACGCGAGGTCGGCCTCCCGGTAGCCGCGCACCACCTCGCGCACCTCCCGCTGGGACTCCTGCGCGAGCCGCTGCACCTCGACCATCTGCGCCACGGCCTCCGGCCGCCCCCGCTGCGCCAGCTGCACGGCCAGCTCGCTCTTCAGGGCGATCACGGCGAGGTTGCGCCCCATGACGTCGTGCAGATCCCGCCCGAACCGCAGCCGCTCCTCGGCGACGGCGAGCCGGGTCCGGGTCTCGCGGGCCTCGTCGAGCTCGTAGACGGCGTTGAGCAGCCAGACCGAGAACACCGCCGTGAAGGCGAGGAACAGCCCGCCGGCCAGCACGATCAGCGCGGTGGACAGGGCCGTGAGGGCGGAGGCGCCGACGACCAGGGTCACCACCCAGGTGCCCGCCGCGAACGCGCCCGCGATCCCGAAGGCCCGCCGCCGGTCGCGGACGCCGAGCGCCATGATGCCGGGGCCGAAGATCAGGATGACCCCGAAGACCCCGCCCGCGGCGGTGTCCAGCCCCTCGCGGTCGGGTCCGTGCTCGGCCAGCGTGATCGCCGCCACGGCGATCACGGCCGTGACGGCGCCCAGCGCCCACAGCAGCCCGACGGGCTGCGGCCTGCGGCCCCGCGTCCAGTCCACCGCCGCCGACACGGTCACGAAGCAGAGCCCGGCGTGCACGGCCACCACCAGCATGGCGGCGGTGCCCCAGCGCGGCCCCATCGGCACGACGGACGTCAGCCCGACGGAGAAGAACTCCATCACCGCGAAGAGGTGGAACGACAACCGGGTGTACGTCTCGACCTTCTCCGGCGTGGTCTTCCCCCGCCACCACCTGCCCGGCCCGCGCATCAGCCCGTCACTCCCCGTCCGCTCAGCGCCGCGGTTCCCAGTGGAACCTCCGCCGTACAGCAAACACGGCGACGGCGATCCAGGCCACCGCGACCACGAGGGCGCCGAGCGCGTCCGAGACGGGCAGATCACCGGTCCAGCCACCGCGCACCAGGGTGATGACGGGCGTCAGCGGCAGCAGCTCGCAGACGCTCGCCACCTTGTCCGGCAGCAGCTCCAGCGGGACGAACATCCCGGAGCCGACCATGGAGACCATCAGCAGCGGCATCGGCGTGACCTGCGCGCTCTCCCCCGTGCGGGTGACGCTCGCGGTGGCCGCGGCCAGGGCGGCGCACATCACGAGCCCCAACAGCAGCCCCAGGACGGCGTAGTGGGGCGCGGACGGCGCGGCCACGTCCAGCAGCACGCTGCACCCGGCGGCCAGCAGCAGGGACTGCGCGAGCCCGGTGAGGACGGCCGGCAGGGCGGCGCCGGACAGGATCTCGGCGTCCCGCAGCTCACCGGTGCGCAGCCGCTTGAGGACGAGTTCCTCGCGCCGGACGACGAAGGTGCCGACGAGCACCGAGTAGACGGCGAACAGCAGGGAGAAGCCGATCGCCGCGGGCAGCACGAAGGTCCCGGTGTCGAGCCCCGCCTTGGCGAGGTCCATCTCCTTGGCCGCCTGCGAGGCGCTGACCGGCAGCACCAGCGGTACGAACAGCGCGGCGACGAGCGCGCCCCTGGTGCGTCCCAGGAGGGTCAGTTCGGCGCGGGCCAGCGCCGTCATCCGGCTCAGCGCGGTGGTCGCCGCGGGACGGGGGGTGGTGGGCAGGGCGCTCATGCCGCGAACTCCTTCGTCGTGGTGGCCCGCTCGGCGGAGACGTCCTTGGCGATCTGGAGGAACGCCTCCTCCAGGGAGGCCGACCGCACGTCCAGGCGGCGCAGCTCGACCCGGGCCCGGTCGGCCCACAGCAGCAGCCCGGTGGCGGTCCGCTGCAGTTCATGGGTGCGCAGCCGGACGATCCGGCCGTCGGTCTCGTGCCCGGCCACGCCCAGTTCGCCGAGCGGCGGAAGGTCGCCGACGAAGTAGCCGTCGGGCAGCTCGAAGGAGATCCGCGAGGGCTCCGCCGCGGTGACCTCGGCCGGGGTGCCGGTGGCGGCGATACGGCCCTCGTGCATGATCGCCAGCCGGTCGGCGAGCTGCTCGGCCTCCTCCAGGTAGTGCGTGGTCAGCAGCACGGTGGTGCCGCCGTCGCGCAGCGCGCTCACCAACTCCCAGGTGTGGTGGCGGCCTTCGGCGTCCAGACCGGTGCTCGGCTCGTCCAGGAACAGCACCTCGGGGTCGCCGAGCAGGGCGAGCGCCAGGTCCAGCCGACGGCGCTGTCCGCCGGAGAGCTGCTTGACCCGGATGCCGGCCTTGGACTCCAGCCCGACCAGGGCCAGCACCTCCGCGGGCGGCCGGGCCCCGCTCACGCACCCGGCCCACATCCGCGCGGTCTCCGCGACGGTCAGCTCGGACGGGAACCCGCCCTCCTGCAGCATCACGCCGGTGCGGGGGCGTACGGCGGCCCGCTCGGTGTACGGGTCGTGTCCGAGGATCCGCACCCGGCCGTCCGCCGGCGGGGCCAGTCCCTCCAGCAGTTCGACGGTCGACGTCTTGCCCGCGCCGTTGGTGCCGAGCAGCGCGAAGATCTCCCCGCGCCGCACGGAAAAGCTGATTCCGCGAACGGCCTCGAACCCGCCCCCGTACACACGCCGCAGGTCAGTGACCTCAATCACGTGTTCGTGTCCGTTGGTTTCCATGCCTCAAGCGTTCCGCCCGCGGGGCCCGCGGAGCAGTGCGCGCTGTCATCACTCGGCATGACAAATGTCAGAGAGGGCCGGGGATACGAGAAGACCCCGGTCCATCAGGACCGGGGTCTCATTCCCGAGCGGACGACGAGGCTCGAACTCGCGACCTCAACCTTGGCAAGGTTGCGCTCTACCAACTGAGCTACGTCCGCATTGCTCCCGACCAGCTCTCACTGACCGGTGCGGGCACCAGCCTACCTGATCCACATCCGTGGTCGGTACGGCAGTGCAGAGCGGGTGACAGGAATCGCACACTGCGCCTTCCCCCTGGAAGGGGGATGTTCTACTACTGAACTACACCCGCATGTTCCGTGAGCTGGGCCTTTCGGCCGCGCCCCTCGGCGTGCTCCAGACTCTAGCTGATCAGCGGGGGTGCTGCGCAAGTCGGTTGCCGCGAGGGGCCGGTGACCGGTCGTCGGCGCGGGCCCGCAGGGGCCGTCACTGGGCGGCGCTGAACGCCTCGTAGACCTTCTTGGGGATGCGCCCGCGCGCGGGGACCTCCATGTGGTTGGCCTGGGCCCAGGCGCGCACGGCCGAGGGGTCGGGCGCCACCTCCGTCTGCCGGTAGGCCTTGCCCGAGCGGGACCGCTTGCGGCCGGCCTCCACGTAGGGCGCGAGCGCCTTCCGCAGTTCACCGGCGTTGATCTCGCTCAGGTCGATCTCGTACGACCTGCCGTCCAGTCCGAAAGCGATCGTTTCCGTCGCTTCCGAGCCGTCGATGTCGTCAAAGAGGGTGACCACGACCTTCTGCGCCACGAATATCGGTCCCTTCTTGCGGCACTTGCCAATTCATTTCTACAGTGCCCGGCAATGCATGGTGAAGCCCCGACTAAATCCTTCCGCGTGTCCGAACGCAATAGGTTTCGGGTGTCGATCGGGAATCTTTCCCGGAAATTTTCGTGTGTGTGCTCGTCGATGCCGGATCGTGATGGCGGTCACGTAGCTTCCTCCAAGTCGACGCGCGTAGAAATTTTGTGCGGGTAGTCTGAAGGAACCTGCTCAGCACCACACACCGGGAGTGCCAGTGGCACGCGTCGTAGTCGACGTCATGCTCAAGCCGGAGATCCTCGACCCCCAGGGCCAGGCGGTGCAGCGCGCACTGCCGCGGCTGGGTTTCGACGGGATCTCGGACGTCCGCCAGGGAAAGCGTTTCGAACTGGAAGTTGACGGGCCGGTCGACGAGGCCGCCCTCGCCCGCATTCACGATCTTGCGGAGTCCTTCCTCGCGAACACCGTGATCGAGGACTTCACCGTCCGGGTCGAGGAAGTCGCGGAGGCCGTGAAGTGACCGCTCGTATCGGCGTCGTCACTTTTCCGGGAAGTCTGGACGACCGGGACACGCAGCGCGCGATCCGGCTCGCCGGCGCCGAGCCCGTCGCCCTCTGGCACAAGGACAAGGACCTCAAGCAGGTCGACGCCGTGGTGCTGTGCGGTGGTTTCTCCTACGGCGACTATCTGCGCGCCGGGGCCATCGCCCGTTTCTCGCCGGTGATGGAACCCTTGCTGGAGCAGGCCAAGGCCGGCCTTCCGGTGCTCGGCATCTGCAACGGCTTCCAGATCCTCACCGAGGCGCACCTGCTGCCCGGCACGATGCTGCGCAACGACCACCTGCACTTCATCTGCCGCGACCAGAAGCTGCGGGTGGAGAACGCCGAGACCGCCTGGACCACCGACTACACGGCCGGCCAGGAGATCCACATCCCGCTGAAGAACAACGACGGGCAGTACGTCGCCGACGCGTACACGCTCGACCAGCTGGAGGCCGAGGGCCGCGTCGCCTTCCGCTACCTGGACTTCAACCCCAACGGCTCGCAGCGGGACATCGCCGGCGTCACCAACGCGGCCGGCAACGTGGTCGGCCTCATGCCGCACCCCGAGCACGCCGTCGAGCCGCTGATCGGCACCGGCCGCACCGACGGCCTCCCGTTCTTCACCTCGATCCTCAAGAAGCTGGTCAACGCATGAGCCGGACGCCTCTGGACACGGTCGAGCACGCGGCCGCGACCCCCGACGTCGAGCTGCCCTGGGCCGAACTGGGCCTGAAGAAGGACGAGTACGAGCGCGTGGTCGAGATCCTCGGCCGCCGGCCCACCGGTGCCGAACTCGCCATGTACTCGGTCATGTGGTCCGAGCACTGCTCGTACAAGTCCTCCAAGGTGCACCTGCGCCAGTTCGGCGAGAAGGCGCCCGAGAACGACGCCATGCTCGTCGGCATCGGCGAGAACGCCGGTGTCGTGGACGTCGGCCAGGGCTACGCGGTCACCTTCAAGGTCGAGTCGCACAACCACCCGTCGTACGTCGAGCCCTACCAGGGCGCGGCCACCGGTGTCGGCGGCATCGTCCGCGACATCATCGCCATGGGCGCCCGCCCGGTCGCGGTCGTCGACCCGCTGCGCTTCGGCGCCGCCGACCACCCCGACACCAAGCGCGTCCTGCCGGGCGTGGTCGCGGGCATCGGCGGCTACGGCAACTGCCTGGGCCTGCCCAACATCGGCGGCGAGGTCGTCTTCGACGCCTGCTACCAGGGCAACCCGCTGGTCAACGCCGGTGCCATCGGCGTCATGCGGCACGAGGACATCCACCTCGCGAAGGCGTCCGGCGCGGGCAACAAGGTCATCCTGTACGGGGCCCGGACCGGCGGCGACGGCATCGGCGGCGCCTCGATCCTGGCGAGCGAGACCTTCGACGACGCCAAGCCGTCGAAGCGTCCCGCGGTGCAGGTCGGCGACCCCTTCCAGGAGAAGCTCCTCATCGAGTGCACCCTGGAGGCCTTCCAGGAGAAGCTGGTCGTCGGCATCCAGGACCTCGGCGCGGCCGGCCTGTCCTGCGCCACCTCCGAGCTCGCCTCGAACGGCTCGGGCGGCATGCGCGTCACCCTGGACGACGTCCCGCTGCGCGACTCCACGCTCTCGCCCGAGGAGATCCTCATGAGCGAGTCGCAGGAGCGCATGTGCGCGGTCGTCGAGCCGGAGAAGGTCGACCGCTTCCTGGAGATCTGCGAGAAGTGGGACGTCATCGCCACCGTCATCGGTGAGGTGACCGACGGCGACCGCCTGGAGATCTACTGGCACGGCGGCAAGATCGTCGACGTCGACCCGCGCACGGTCGCCCACGAGGGCCCGGTCTACGAGCGTCCCTACGCCCGCCCCGACTGGCAGGACGCCCTGCAGGCCGACGACGCGAACAAGCTGCCGCGGCCGGAGACGTCCGAGGAGCTCAGGGACCAGGTCCTCAAGCTGGTCTCCTCCCCGAACCAGGCCTCCAAGTCCTGGATCACCAGCCAGTACGACCACTTCGTGCAGGGCAACACCGTCCTCGCCCAGCCCGAGGACTCCGGCATGATCCGGATCGACGAGGAGACCGGCCTCGGCGTGGCCATCGCCACGGACGGCAACGGCCGGTACGCCAAGCTCGACCCGTACCACGGCGCCCAGCTCGCGCTGGCGGAGGCGTACCGCAACGTCGCCACCACCGGCGCCAAGCCGCTCGCGGTCTCCGACTGCCTGAACTTCGGCTCGCCCGAGGACCCGGCGGTGATGTGGCAGTTCGCGGAGGCCGTGCGCGGTCTGGCGGACGGCTGCCAGCAGCTCGGCACGCCGGTGACCGGCGGCAACGTCTCGCTCTACAACCAGACGGGCGAGGCGGCCATCCACCCGACCCCGGTCGTCGCGGTCCTGGGCGTCATCGACGACGTCGCCCGCCGCACCCCGGTCGCCTTCCAGGAGGAGGGCCAGCTGCTCTACCTCCTCGGCGACACCCGCGAGGAGTTCGGCGGCTCGGCCTGGTCCCAGGTGATCCACGACCACCTCGGCGGCCTGCCCCCGAAGGTCGACCTGGAGCGCGAGCGGCTGCTGGCCGAGATCCTGATTGCCGGCTCCCGCGACGGCATGATCGACTCCGCGCACGACCTGTCCGACGGCGGTCTGATCCAGGCCGTGGTCGAGTCGGCGCTGCTGGGCGGCAAGGGCGCGCGCCTGATCGTCCCGGACGGTCTGGACGCCTTCACCTTCCTGTTCTCCGAGTCGGCGGGCCGCGCGGTCGTGGCCGTGCCGCGCTCGGAGGAGCTCCGCTTCACCGACATGTGCGGCGCCCGGGGCCTCCCGGCCACCCGCATCGGTGTCGTCGACGGTGACACGGTGGACGTCCAGGGCGAGTTCACGCTCACCCTGTCCGAGCTGCGCGAGGCGCACGAGGGCACGATCCCCGCGCTGCTGGCGTAAGCGACAGCCGCCAAGCCCCCGCCCGGTCCGTCCGGGCGGGGGCTTCGCCGTTCCCGGGACGACGTCTCGATCCACACCGTTGCACGGAATTACGTACTTCCGTAATCTCGATGTCGTGAACCTGGAAGAACGCGTCGCCGACCTCGAACGCCGTCTGGCGGTACTGGAAGGCGGCCGGCGCACCGGCCCCCGCGTCGACGGTGGTGACTTCTGGGCCCTGAACGTGCTCAAGGACCAGCTCTCCGGCGCCGGCATCGCCGACGGTGGTGTCCTCTACACCGGCTCGGTACGGCTGCCGACCGGCGAGGAGTACGCCTGGCAGATGACGGTCCTCACCGAGGACCTCCTGGACGCCGACGCGACGGCGGCCGCCGAGTCCCTGGCGGCGCTCGGCCACCCCGTCCGGCTCCGGCTGCTGCGCGAGATCATCGGCGGCCGCCGCACCGCCGCCGAACTGGCCGAGCTCGACGAGGTCGGCACGACCGGCCAGATCTACCACCACCTGCGTCAGCTCACCGGCACGGGCTGGCTGCACACCACCGCCCGCGGCCGCTACGAGGTGCCGCCGGCCCGGGTCGTCCCGCTGCTGGTGGCACTGGCCACGGCCCGTCCCTAGACGCACAGCACGAAGAGCCGGACGCACAGCACGAAGAGGGGGACAGGATGTCCGTACGCAAGTCCGGCATGATCGCCTGCCGGGTTCTCCAGCTGCTCTTCATCGGCCTGGTGATCGCCCACGTCTGCCTGGACTGGAGCCATTCCGTCCTGTGGGACCTGCTGCCGCTGGTGCTCGCGTACGCGGTCGTCACCGTCGCCAACCGGTGGGGCGGCGCCCCGGACAGCCCCCGGGTGGCCCGTGAGCCCGTCGAGGTCGCCCCGCCCGTGACCGGCCGCTGGTCCGCGCTGAACAGCCCGGCCGACCGGACCCCCAGCCACGGCATCCACGCCCACGGGCAGACCTACGCCATCGACATCCTGGCCGAGCCCGCGCCGGGACAGCGCCCCGCCTTCCGCTGGCTGTGGCCGCTCGCCCGCCGCCCCCAGGACTACCCCGCCTTCGGCGCCCCGATCCTCGCGGTCGCCGACGCCACCGTCGTACGGGTCTCGGACGGGCAGCGCGACCACCTCAGCCGCACCTCCCTGCCGGGGCTGGTGTACCTCATGCTGATCGAGGGCTCCGTGCGCGAGCTGTGCGGCACCGGGCGCATCCTCGGCAACCACGTCGTCCTCGACCTCGGCGACGGCACCTACGCCGCCTACGCCCACCTCCGCCGCGGCAGCCTCACCGTCCGCGAGGGCGACCGCGTCCGCGCCGGGCAGCCGATCGCCCGCTGCGGCAACTCCGGCAACTCCTCCGAACCCCACCTGCACTTCCAGCTGATGGACGCCCCCGACCCGGACGCGGCCCGGGGCGTCCCCTTCGTCTGGCGCGGCATCGGCGTCCCGCGCAACGGCGAGACCTTCGAAGCGCCCGCCGGGACCCCCGCCCTAGGCTGACCCCCATGCCCCCGGCCAGGAAACGTCCCCGCAGCTACGACCCCGCCAAGATCCGGGCGGCCGTGCTCGCCCAGTTCGGGCACGTACGGGCCGCCGTCGCCGGCCTCACCCCCGAGCAGCTCGCCCGGCCCACCCGGCTCGGCGACTGGACCGTGCGCGAGCTGGCCGCGCACTGCGCCATGGCCCTGGACGCCGTGGACCGGCTGCTCGCGGAGCCCGAGCCCGTCCGGCAGACCGGCCGGCTGCTCGACTGGCCGTTCGCCATCGCGGCCGACGCCCCCGCCATCGCCGGCACCGCCCGCCGCCTGGCCGAGGAGCACCCGGACCTCGACGCCCACCTCGCCGCAGCGGAACGCCGCTTCACCGCGAACCTGGACGCGCACCCCGCCGGCCGGCTGCTCCCGACCAGCGCCGGAGCCCTGCCGCTGGCCGACTACGCCGTGACCCGCACCGTCGAACTCGTCGTCCACACCGACGACCTCAACGCGGCCGTCCCCGGCCTGGACGTCCCCCACGACCGCCAGGCTCTGGCAGCCGCCACCCGGCTGCTGGCCGACGCGCTCGCCGTGAAGGCGCCCGGCGGCTCCACGGAGGTCCGGGTGCCGCCGTACGCGGTGGTGCAGTGCGTGGAGGGGCCGCGGCACACCCGGGGCACCCCGCCCAACGTCGTCGAGACGGACCCGCTGACCTGGATCCGGCTGGCGACCGGGCGGCGGACCTGGGATCAGGCGCTGCGCGACGCCGAGGTCAGCGCGAGCGGAGAGCGGGCGGACCTGTCGGCCCACCTGCCCCTGATGACATAAGGGGAACCGATCCCCCCGGGTGCCCCGTCGAAGTGGCATGGACAGGCAGAAGCAGCGCATGACCCTGACGGCCGCCGCCATGCTCGTCCCGCTCATGGCGGCCTGCGGCGGCGAGAAGGCGGACGGCGGCAGCGGCTCGGTCGGTCCCGAGCGGCCGGTCACCGGCGTGCGGTGGAGCGTGGACAGCGTCACCGCCGACGGGAAGACCCAGCGGGCCCCCGACGGCGCCCACGTGACCATCGACAACGGCCGGGCCGAGGGCAGCCTCGGCTGCAACACCTTCGGCGCGGACGCCACCGTCGACGGCGACCGCGTCCGCCTCGGCAGGACCATGGCCACGGAGATGGCCTGCGAGGACACGCCCATGGCGTTCGAGGAGACCCTCGCGCGCACGCTCTCCGGCCACGAGTTCCGGGCCCGGGTGGACGGCGACCGCCTCACCCTCACCACCGACCGGGGCGAGACCGTCCGCCTGACCGAGGCGAAGGACGCGCGGCTGAGCGGCACCAAGTGGACCGTCACCAGCCCCCGGGCCGACGGCAAGGCCCACCTCACGTTCGACGAGGGGAAGGGCACCGTCTCCGGCAGCCTCGGCTGCAACAAGGTGAACGCCAAGGCCACGGTGCGCGACGGCCATATCACCCTCGGCCCCCCGGCCACGACCCGAATGATGTGCGAAGACTCACTCATGGCCGACGAGAAGACGCTGCTGCGACTTTTCGACGGGCGGGTGAAGTACGCGGTCGATCACCGAACTCTCACGCTGACCAGCGAAAACGGCGCGCGTGTGCGAGCTGTCGCCGGGCGGTGATCCACCGGAAAGTCCGGTATCCCCAATTCGGACCAGTGGTCGACCTCGCCTACACTCGGTGGCGTGCCACGTGGTGACGGACGACTCAACCACGACCTGCTCCCCGGCGAGAAGGGCCCCCAGGACGCTTGCGGCGTCTTCGGTGTCTGGGCTCCGGGCGAAGAGGTCGCCAAGCTCACGTACTTCGGGCTCTACGCCCTCCAGCATCGAGGCCAGGAATCCGCGGGAATCGCGGTCAGCAACGGCTCACAGATCCTCGTCTTCAAGGACATGGGCCTGGTCTCCCAGGTCTTCGACGAGACCTCCCTCGGTTCGCTCCAGGGTCACATCGCGGTCGGACACGCCCGCTACTCGACCACCGGTGCCTCCGTCTGGGAGAACGCCCAGCCGACGTTCCGTGCCACCGGGCACGGCTCCATCGCGCTCGGCCACAACGGCAACCTCGTCAACACCGCCCAGCTCGCCGAGATGGTCGCCGACCTGCCCAAGCAGGAGGGCGGGCGGACCCCGCGCGTCGCGGCGACCAACGACACCGACCTGCTCACCGCGCTCCTCGCGGCCCAGACGGACGAGGAAGGCAAGCCGCTGACCATCGAGGAGGCCGCGCACAGCGTCCTGCCGAAGGTCCGGGGCGCCTTCTCCCTCGTCTTCATGGACGAGCACACCCTGTACGCGGCCCGCGACCCGCAGGGCATCCGCCCGCTGGTCCTCGGCCGGCTGGAGCGCGGCTGGGTCGTCGCCTCCGAGTCCGCCGCCCTCGACATCTGCGGCGCCTCCTACGTCCGCGAGATCGAGCCGGGCGAGTTCGTCGCCATCGACGAGAACGGTCTGCGCACCTCCCGATTCGCGGAAGCGAAGCCCAAGGGCTGCGTCTTCGAGTACGTGTACCTGGCCCGCCCGGACACCGACATCGCCGGCCGGAACGTGTACCTCTCCCGCGTGGAGATGGGCCGCCGCCTGGCGAAGGAGGCCCCGGTCGAGGCCGACCTGGTCATAGCGACCCCGGAGTCCGGCACCCCCGCCGCCATCGGCTACGCGGAGGCCTCCGGGATCCCCTTCGGTGCCGGCCTGGTCAAGAACGCCTACGTGGGCCGTACGTTCATCCAGCCCTCGCAGACCATCCGCCAGCTGGGCATCCGCCTGAAGCTGAACCCGCTGAAGGAAGTCATCAAGGGCAAGCGCCTGGTCGTCGTCGACGACTCGATCGTGCGCGGCAACACCCAGCGGGCCCTGGTCCGCATGCTCCGCGAGGCGGGCGCCGCCGAGGTCCACATCCGGATCTCCTCGCCGCCCGTGAAGTGGCCCTGCTTCTTCGGCATCGACTTCGCCACCCGCGCCGAGCTCATCGCCAACGGCATGACGATCGACGAGATCGGCACCTCCCTGGGCGCCGACTCCCTGGCCTACATCTCCATCGACGGCATGATCGAGGCGACCACCATCGCCAAGCCGAACCTGTGCCGCGCCTGCTTCGACGGCGAGTACCCGATGGAGCTCCCCGACCCCGAGCTGCTCGGCAAGCAGCTGCTGGAGACGGAGCTGGCCGCCGGCCCGGCCGCCACGGCCGCCGCCGACGCGATCCGCCGCCCGTAGACGGGCCCGTCACCCCCGCCGTACGACACGAAGGTTCTCTTTAGCCATGTCCGAGAAACCCATTGCCGAAGGCGGCGCCAGCTACGCAGCCGCGGGCGTCGACATCGAAGCCGGCGACCGCGCCGTCGAACTGATGAAGGAGTGGGTGAAGAAGGCCCAGCGCCCCGAGGTCCTCGGCGGCCTCGGCGGCTTCGCCGGCCTCTTCGACGCCTCCGCCCTGAAGAACTACGAGCGCCCCCTGCTCGCCTCCGCCACGGACGGTGTCGGCACCAAGGTCGACATCGCCCGGCAGCTGGGGATCTACGACACCATCGGCCACGACCTGGTCGCGATGGTCATGGACGACATCGTGGTCTGCGGCGCCGAGCCGCTGTTCATGACCGACTACATCTGCGTCGGCAAGGTCCACCCCGAGCGTGTCGCCGCCATCGTCAAGGGCATCGCGGAGGGCTGTGTGCTGGCCGGCTGCGCCCTGGTCGGCGGCGAGACGGCCGAGCACCCGGGGCTGCTGGGCGAGGACGACTTCGACGTCGCCGGCGCCGGTACGGGCGTCGTGGAGGCGGACCGGCTGCTCGGCGCGGATCGCATCCGAACGGGTGACGCGGTGATCGCCATGGCGTCCTCCGGTCTTCACTCGAACGGGTACTCCCTGGTCCGGCACGTCCTGCTGAACCAGGCCGGCCTCGCGCTGGACGCGCACATCGAGGAGCTCGGCCGCACCCTCGGCGAGGAGCTGCTGGAGCCGACGAAGATCTACTCGCTGGACTGCCTGGCCCTGATGCGCACCACCGAGGTGCACGCCTTCAGCCACATCACCGGCGGCGGGCTCGCGGCCAACCTCGCCCGGGTCATCCCCGACGGGCTGCACGCGATCGTCGACCGCTCCACCTGGACGCCGGCCCCGATCTTCGACCTGGTCGGCCGTACGGGCAGCGTCGAGCGCCTGGAGCTGGAGAAGACCCTGAACATGGGCGTGGGCATGATCGCGATCGTGCCCCAGGAGTCCACCGAGGTGGCCCTGACGACCCTCGCCGACCGCGGCGTGGACGCCTGGGTCGCAGGCGAGATCACGGAACGGGGCGAGCACCCCACCGGTGCCGCCCTGATCGGTGACTACGCGAGCTGAGACACGGTCGTCACCTTGCACGCAGCACAGAACCCGGTCGGTGACCGGAGTCACCGACCGGGTGAATGCTCAGTGCAAGGTCAAGCGCCTCGACGATGCTGCGAGGACTGGCCGTCCTCGTCGTCGTCGTCCTCGTAGAGGTCGGCGTACCGTGCGTACAGGTCGTCGTCCTCATCGTCTTCGAACGGCTCGCCGTTAGGCGGCTGCGGATTCGAAGGCGATGCACCCAGCTCCTCGGCCAGGCGTGAGAGGTCAGTCCCACCGCTGTTGTACTTCAGCTGGCGGGCGACCTTCGTCTGCTTGGCCTTGGCCCGGCCGCGCCCCATGGCTCGACCCCCTCAACGACGGGGCTCGACGGCCCCAGAGTCTTGACACGCGTTCATGGTCCGGCACGGACTCTCCGCAGAGAGACCGGTCCGTAGGGCTTCCACGGTACCTGAGCCCGCGCCCATACGGTACGTCGCCCGCATGACGTGCCCGCGCCCAGGACCTTCGAGGCGCCCCGTCCTCGCTGGTCAACCGCGATTTTAACCACTTATCGGCGGTCGACCCGCCGGGAGAAGTGAGAGTTCTCTCTAACTGCCCACCGGCGGGTACCGGCCAAACGTGCGACTAGCGGTGCCCGGACCCGGGTCAGCTCGCCCGGCGCGCCGCGGCCGCGTCGTGCATCCGCTGCTCGGCGATCCGGTCGGCCGCCGCGGCCGGCGGAATACCGTCTTCCTTCGCACGTGCGAATATGGCGAGCGTGGTGTCGTAGATCTTGGCCGCCTTCGCCTTGCACCGCTCGAAGTCGAAGCCGTGCAGCTCGTCGGCCACCTGGATGACGCCGCCGGCGTTCACCACGTAGTCCGGCGCGTAGAGGATCCCGCGGTCGGCGAGGTCCTTCTCCACGCCCGGGTGGGCGAGCTGGTTGTTGGCGGCGCCGCAGACCACCTTGGCGGTGAGCGCCGGGACCGTGTCGTCGTCGAGCGCGCCGCCGAGCGCGCACGGGGCGTAGATGTCCAGGCCCTCGACGCGGATCAGGGTGGCGGTGTCGGCGACGGCCGTGACGCCCTCGGGGTGCGCGGCGAGGATCCGCCCCACGGCGTCCTCGCGCACGTCGGTGATGACGACCTCGGCGCCCTCCGCCCGCAGGTGCTCGACCAGGTGGTGGCCGACCTTGCCGACACCTGCGATGGCGACCTTGCGGCCGCGCAGGGTGGGGTCACCCCACAGGTGCTGCGCGGAGGCGCGCATGCCCTGGTAGACGCCGTAGGCGGTGAGGACGGAGGAGTCCCCGGCGCCGCCGTTCTCCGGGGAGCGGCCCGTCGTCCAGCGGCACTCGCGCGCCACGACGTCCATGTCGGCCACGTACGTGCCGACGTCGCAGGCGGTGACGTACCGGCCGCCGAGCGAGGCCACGAACCGGCCGTAGGCCAGCAGCAGCTCCTCGGTCTTGATCTGCTCCGGGTCGCCGATGATCACGGCCTTGCCGCCGCCGTGGTCGAGACCGGCCATGGCGTTCTTGTACGACATGCCGCGGGCGAGGTTCAGCGCGTCGGCGACGGCCTCGGCCTCGGTGGCGTAGGGGTAGAAGCGCGTACCGCCGAGCGCGGGGCCCAGGGCGGTGGAGTGGAGGGCGATGACGGCCTTGAGGCCGCTCGCGCGGTCCTGGCAGAGCACGACTTGCTCATGGCCTCCCTGGTCCGAGTGGAACAGGGTGTGCAGGACATCAGCAGGTGCGCCGGTTACGTCGGTCACGGTGGTGACTCCTGAGTAAGTTGCGGCGGGTGGAGACAGGCCCCGTGCGGGTGGCGGGGACTGTTGAGCATGAGATTAGAGCCTGGTGGGCCCGCCGGCCGCACGGTGCTCAGGATCACCTCCGAGCGGAGTACACCCGTGCGACGATTTGAATGGATTTCCCGCGCGATCGTGAGCGGGTTCCGCAGGTTTTCGCCGCGACGGGCGGGGGAGGGAGCAGGCGTGCCCAAGGTGTCCTCGGTGATCGTCCCCTACGCGACCTACTTGCGCGTGTACGAACCGCTGGCCGCCTTCCCCGAGCCGGAGCGCGGCCACTGGGCCCGTTACGCCCGCCGTCCGGATCGTCCCTCGTACCAGGACGAACTCCGGCGCGCCCTGGCCGACTTGGCGCCCACCCCGCCGGTCCCGGTGCCGGTGCACGAGAGCGAGGACGCCTTCGTGCTGGACGTGGACGGGGTCGTCTGCGTCTGCCCCTGGCGCACCCGGCTGCGCGGCTGGCTGGCCCTGGAGGACCTCTCGGACGAGCTCCCGCCGCCGGTCCTGGACGCGGTCCTGCCGCCCGTCCTGCGCCGCCAGGCCGCCCAGGACTACGAGCGCTGGCTGGCGATCAACCCGGACGCCCGGCCGTGGATCCGTACGGCGACCTGGCAGGTGCCGATCAGCTGGTTCGTGCTGGTCGCCGACGAGGAGCGCGAGTACGACAAGGGCGACAGCGAGGACAGCCCGCCCGTGCTGCGCTACCGCACCCCCATGGTCCAGGCCCGGCGGCGCGTGGCCCGGGGCCTGCGCGCCCTGCGGGAGGCCATGGACGAGGGACCGCTGATCGACGGCCTGCTGGACGTCGGGCGCTGGCTGGAGGAGTTCCACCCGCGCTCACTGGTGGAGCTGGACTACGGCGGCCTGGTGCACGCCGTGCCGGCCGGGACGCTGGAGGACGACCACTCCGCCGCCGACGTGGCCGAGGGCATCGCCGCGCTGCGCCGGGGTGACGGCGCCGCCGCCGGGGTGGCGTACGCCCGGCTCGTGGAGCGCTGGCGTTCGGTACGGGATCTGCGGTCGGCCAACTGACCCCTGACCTCGCGATCCGTACGGACCGCTCGTGGTCGGTCACGAACTGACGTTTGACGAACCGCCCGATTTGGGGTTTCGTCCTCGCACCGAGTTCCTGAAGCGGGCTGTGCGTTTCCTGAGGCTTCGTCAACAAGGGACGTAGGACCCGATCCGGGCGTACCTCTCAAGTAGACCAAGCGTGACGGACTACACGTACGGGGCCCTTGCGCCGCTTGCCCCTCCTCATGCCAAAATAGGACAAGGAGTCCGGGGAGGGCTCCTTCCGTCCCGTAGTGCTGCACTATGGGGGGAATCTCAGCATTGCACGCTTTGGGGGGTCTCGTGACTCCTGATCGCCGCTGTGACTGATCGTCACAGCGGCGTGACTGTCCGCTATGGCATGGTCCATCGGCTTCCGTGGCTGATGGGCACCTGGAGGGGCAATTCCATCGGTTTGGCCGACGCGGCTGGACAGATGGTGTAGTTGTAGTGCCGAGGACAAGCCGTTCGTCCTATAACCGACTCGACTCGCGTCCGCCATTTCGGGCAACGCGGGTCAAGGTGCAGAATTTAGAGGAAAGAACCGAGAAGGTTCGGTTCTCCCGAGGAGGCCGCTCATGACCGCTCGCACCCCTGATGCCGAGCCGCTGCTGACCCCGGCTGAGGTCGCCACCATGTTCCGCGTCGACCCCAAGACGGTCACGCGGTGGGCGAAGGCCGGCAAGCTCACGTCGATCCGCACGCTCGGCGGGCATCGGCGTTACCGCGAGGCTGAGGTCCGCGCTCTGCTCGCGGGTATTCCGCAGCAGCGCAGCGAGGCCTGAACAACTGAATACCGGGCAAAACGGTCCGTCCCCCAACTGGCCGTGACGTCCGGACCCACAGCTCCAAGCGACGCGGGGTCCTGCCCCAACAGGCCCCACGCCCAAGCCAGAGAGAGCTTTCCGGGCATGTAACAGGGTGCGTCGTCGGTCGCGCTGGACTCCGCCGGGTCCAGCGCGATCTTTTTTGTGCGCCGGGCACCCGCCGCCGGACCTGCTGTGAGCGGGCTTGTCGGAGTCTGGGGAGGGGTGTCGGATCAGCTGTGTGCGGCACCTCGGACAAGGTGCAATTGCACATATTAAATTGACCCTTTGTAGGAGGCGGGTAAGTACCGCACTTCGTAAAACTCATGCGGTGACACCCGTCACATACCAAGCGGCTTGTTAGCTCCGCCGCCGGTGCGGTAGAGGAGCCTCCGGCTCCAGCTCCCCTTCTGTGCACGGGTGTTGAGGCCGGCTCACGCGGGGGCGGGGCTCTCGTCCTCGGCGACCTCGTCCCGGGCCGGGCCGGTCTCCTGGGCCGTGCGGGGCGCGGACTCCATCGCCAGCCTCAGCAGGTGGTGGCAGATCGGGCAGTGCCGGGTGAGGTGCCGGTAGGACGACGCGGCCGCCAGGTGTGCGCGGAGCAGGGCCCGCGTCTCGTGCCTAGCCGATGCCGCCATACGCCACCTCCAGGGGCCGTACGGGGAGCGGCCCTGGTTCTGGGGTACCGACCGAATGAGGGGGCGTCAAGACGGCGCGTGGGGGCGCACGGAGCCATGGGCACCGCCGGGCCGACCGAGGGGCCGAGGGCTCACAGGGCATCCGCCTCGTCGGGCGGCGGGGCGGCGTGGTCCGCGGGCATGAAGAAGGCCCGCGCCCCTTTGCGGGGTGCGGGCCTTTTCTTTACTGCGGTCCTGACGGGATTTGAACCCGCGGCCTCCACCTTGACAGGGTGGCGAGCACTCCAAACTGCTCCACAGGACCAGGTTTCGCCGCGCTTTTCGTGCGTTGCGCTGCGAGAAGAGACTGTACAGGAGGGTGAGCCCCGGGTCGAACTCACCCAGCGTGCGCGGCCGGTCACGGGGCCAGCGCGTCGATCGCCTTCACGATCCGCTTGTCGGAGACCGGGTACGCCGTGCCGAGCGCGTGGGCGAAATAGCTCACCCGGAGCTCCTCCAGCATCCAGCGGACGTCCAGGACCTGCCGCGGCACCGGCCGGCCCTGCGGCATCTGCTCCAGGAGCCAGGCGTACTCGTCCTGCATCTCCCTGACCTTCTCCATGCGCGTGGTGTCGCGCTGGACGTTGGTCGGCATCTGCTGCAGGCGCCGGTCGGCCGCGACCAGGTAGCGCATCAGGTCCGGCATCCTGCGCACGCCCGCCTCCGTGACGAAGCCGGGCTTCACGAGGGCGTCCAGCTGCTTGCGGACGTCCTGGAGGTTCGGCAGCAGCGCCGGGCTGCGTACGGCCTTCAGGCGGCGCTCGCAGGCCTGCCAGGCGGCCAGGACCTGCTGCACCTGCCCCACCGTGCGGACGGTCGTGTCGACGATCTCCGCGCGCACCTTGTCGTACAGCTTCCGGTACGACTCCTCGTCCCACGCGGGGCCCCCGAAGTCGCCGATGAGCTTGTCCGCCGCCGCCATCGCGCAGTCGTCGAACAGGGCCTGCACCGACCCGTGCGGATTCGAGGACAGCGCCAGCTTCTGCGCGTTCGTCAGCTTGTCGGAGGCGAACTTCGCCGGGTTCACGGGGATGTTGCGCAGGATCAGCCGGCGCGTGCCCTTCCACATCGCCTCGGCCTGCTCGGCCTCGGTGTCGAAGAGGCGGACCGAGACCGTGTCGCCGTCGTCGACCAGCGCCGGGTACGCCTTGACCGGCTGGCCGGCCCGGCGCGTCTCGAAGACGCGCGTGAGCGTGCCGATCGTCCAGTCGGTGAGGCCCGTGCGCTCCAGGGACTCGCCGCCCTCGCGTTCGGCCGTGGCCGCCGCAGCCTGCGACAGGGCCTTGCGCGCCTTGGGCTTCAGCTTGAGCTTGAGCGCTTCCAGGTCCTTGTCCTCGGCCAGTTTGCGGCGGCGCTCGTCGACGATCCGGAACGTGATCTTGAGGTGCTCGGGGACCTTGTCCCAGTCGAAGTCCTCGGCGTCGAAGGGGACTCCGACCATGAGCCGCAGCTCGCGGGCCATGGTGGTGGTGAGGGGCTCCTGCAGCGGCACCGCCCTGTCCAGGAACGCCTTCGCGTAGTTGGGCGCGGGCACGTAGTTGCGGCGGATCGGCTTGGGCAGGGAGCGGATCAGCTCCGTGACCAGCTCCTCCCTCAGGCCCGGGATCTGCCAGTCGAAGCCCTCGTCCGTGACCTGGTTGAGGACCTGCAGCGGGATGTGGACGGTCACGCCGTCGGCGTCCGCGCCCGGCTCGAACTGGTAGGTGACACGGAACTTGAGGTCGCCCTGCCGCCACGAGTCGGGGTAGTCGGCCTTGGTGACCTCGCCCGCCTTCTCGTTGATGAGCATCTCGCGCTCGAAGTCGAGGAAGTCGGGCTGCTCGTGCCGCTTGCGCTTCCACCAGGAGTCGAAGTGCGCGCCGGAGACGACGTGTTCGGGGATGCGCCGGTCGTAGAAGTCGAACAGCGTCTCGTCGTCGACGAGGATGTCCCGGCGCCGGGCGCGGTGCTCCAGCTCCTCGACCTCGGTGAGGAGCCGGCGGTTGTCCGAGAAGAACTTGTGGTGCGTGCGCCAGTCGCCCTCGACGAGCGCGTTGCGGATGAACAGCTCGCGGCTGATCTCCGGGTCGATCCGGCCGTAGTTGACCTTCCGCTGCGCCACGATCGGCACGCCGTACAGCGTGACCTTCTCGTACGCCATCACGGCCGCCTGGTCCTTCTCCCAGTGCGGCTCGCTGTAGGTGCGCTTGATCAGGTGCGGGGCGAGGGGCTCGACCCACTCCGGCTCGATCTTCGCGTTGACCCGGGCCCACAGGCGGGAGGTCTCGACGAGTTCGGCCGACATCACGAACCGCGGGGGCTTCTTGAACAGCGCCGAGCCGGGGAAGATCGCGAACTTGGCGTTGCGGGCGCCCAGATACTCGTTCTTCGCGCCCTCCTTCACGTCCTTCATGCCGATGTGGGACAGCAGGCCCGCGAGGAGCGAGACGTGGATGCGGTCGGCCGGGGCGTCGTCCTCGTTGAGGTGGATGCCCATCTGCTTGGCGACCGTGCGCAACTGCGTGTAGATGTCCTGCCATTCACGGATGCGAAGGAAGTTGAGGTACTCCTGCTTGCACATCCGGCGGAAGGAGGACGAGCCGCGCTCCTTCTGCTGCTCGCGCAGATAGCGCCAGAGGTTGAGATAGGCCAGGAAGTCGCTGGTCTCGTCCTTGAAGCGGGCGTGCTGCTGGTCGGCCTGGGTCTGCTTGTCGGCGGGGCGTTCGCGCGGGTCCTGGATGGACAGCGCGGCGGCTATGACCATGACCTCCCGGACGCAGCCGTTCTTGTCGGCCTCCAGGACCATACGGGCCAGACGCGGGTCGACGGGCAGCTGGGCGAGCTTGCGGCCGGTGTCGGTGAGCCGCTTGCGGGGGTCCTTCTGCGCCGGGTCGAGGGCGCCCAGCTCCTGGAGGAGCTGTACGCCGTCGCGGATGTTGCGGTGGTCCGGCGGGTCGATGAAGGGGAACTTCTCGATGTCGCCGAGGCCGGCCGCGGTCATCTGCAGGATGACGGAGGCGAGGTTCGTCCGGAGGATCTCCGCGTCCGTGAACTCCGGGCGGGCGTTGAAGTCGTCCTCGCTGTAGAGGCGGATGCAGATGCCGTCGGACGTACGGCCGCAGCGGCCCTTGCGCTGGTTGGCGCTGGCCTGCGAGACCGGCTCGATCGGCAGGCGCTGGACCTTGGTGCGGTGGCTGTAGCGCGAGATGCGGGCGAAGCCGGGGTCGATGACGTACTTGATGCCCGGGACGGTCAGGGACGTCTCGGCCACGTTCGTGGCCAGAACGATCCTGCGGCCGGTGTGCGGCTGGAAGACGCGGTGCTGTTCGGCGTGGGAGAGCCGGGCGTAGAGCGGCAGTATCTCCGTGAAGCGGTAGTTCTTCTTGGTCAGGGCGTCCGCCGTGTCGCGGATCTCCCGCTCGCCGGAGAGGAAGACGAGGATGTCGCCCTGGCCCTCCTTCTGGAGTTCCTCGACGGCGTCGATGATCGCGGTGATCTGGTCGCGGTCGGCGTCGTCGCCGTCCTCTTCGAGGAGCGGGCGGTAGCGGACCTCGACCGGGTACGTCCGGCCGCTGACCTCGATGATCGGGGCGTCGCCGAAGTGCCGTGAGAAGCGCTCGGGGTCGATCGTCGCCGAGGTGATGACGACCTTGAGGTCGGGGCGCCTGGGCAGCAGCTGGGCGAGGTAGCCGAGCAGGAAGTCGATGTTGAGGGACCGCTCGTGGGCCTCGTCGATGATGATCGTGTCGTAGGCGCGCAGCTCGCGGTCGGTCTGGATCTCGGCGAGCAGGATGCCGTCCGTCATCAGCTTGACGAAGGTGGCCTCGGGGTCGACCTGGTCGGTGAAGCGGACCTTCCAGCCGACGGTCTCGCCGAGGGGCGTGTTCAGCTCCTCGGCGACGCGCTCGGCGACGGTCCGGGCGGCGATCCGGCGCGGCTGCGTGTGCCCGATCATGCCGCGCACGCCCCGGCCCAGCTCCATGCAGATCTTGGGGATCTGCGTGGTCTTGCCGGAGCCGGTCTCGCCCGCGACGATCACGACCTGGTGGTCGCGGATCGCCGCCGCGATGTCGTCCTTCTTCTGGCTGACCGGCAGCTGCTCGGGGTACGTGACCTCCGGCATGCGGGCCCGGCGGCCGGCCATCCGCTCCTCGCCCTTGGCGATCTCCGCCTCGATCTCGGCGAGGACGGCGGCCCGGGCCTCCGGCTTGCGGATCTTGCGCGCACCTTCGAGCCTGCGCCCGAGCCGGTGCGCGTCGCGCAGGGACAGCTCGGTCAGGCGGGCGGCGAGGGCGCCGGGGGTGGGGGCGGATTGCGTAGACATACGGGATCCAGGATCTCATCCCCGGGAAATTCGTGGCTAACGCTTTTGCCCCGGGGCGGGAGCGGTGCCTGCCGTGGGGCCGGAGCGGTGCCTGCCCATGGGCTGGAGCGGTGCCTGCCCCAGGGCGGGAGCGGCGGCTGCCCCCGCCCTGGCCGGCGCCTCGGACCCGGCGGTTCAGCCCCAGATGTCGTACTGCTGGAAGCCGGTGCCGACCGAGACCCGTGGAGCGAAGATCTCGCTCGTCGCCTTGCCCGTGCCCTTGTAGAGGTAGAGCGTGCCGCCGGGGGTGCGGGCCAGGAAGTCGGCGTTGCCGTCGCCGCTGACGTCGCCGACCGCGTCGAAGGCGTTGTAGCCGGTCCAGGCGCTGCGCACCTTGATCCGGGCGGAGAAGGCCTCCGAGCCGGTCTTGCCGGTGCCCTTGTACAGGTACAGGTCGCCGGTGCCGGACTGGCGGGCGAGCAGGTCGGCCCGGCCGTCGCCGGTGAGGTCGCCGTGGCCGCGCACGGAGTTGTACTGGTTCCAGCCGGTGCGCACCGAGAAGCGGGAGCCGAAGGTGCCGTTGCCCTTGCCGGGGTAGGTCCACAGGACCCCACTGGAGTCGACCGACAGCAGGTCGGGCACGTAGTCGCCCGTGACGTCGCCCGGCACGATGATCCGGGTGCGGGTCTTCCAGCCGGTGGCGATCTTCGTGTCGGTCCAGGAGCCGCCGGTGCGGGCGCTGTTGAGCACGTAGTGCTTCCAGTACACGTCACCGGTGGAGCCGACCCGGAAGATCAGGTCCTGGTAGCCGTCCCGGTCGAGGTCGGTCTGGAGGATCAGGTTGGCCGCCCCCAGTTGCCCCAGGAGGCGCGGGTGCCGAACGAGGTGCCGCTGGAGTCCTTCTCGTAGCCGGTCTTCGTGGCGGAGTTCCGGACGAAGAGGTCGGCCTTGCCGTCGGGCCTGCCGTTGAAGGTGCTCAGGTTCGTGTCGTCGATCTGCCGGTAGGCGGAGCCGGCGTAGGCGCTCTTCCTGGTGAAGACGCTGTAGTAGCCCTGTGTCACGCAGTCCTTCACGCCCCAGGAGACCACTCCGGCGATCCGGCCGCCGACGACGAGCGGGCCGCCGGAGTCGCCGTTGCAGGCCGCGGTCGTGCCGGTGTCGGTCCCGCTCTGGGTGCCGGCGCAGACCATGCGCCCCGGGACGAAGGCCGTGTCGTAGACGCCGGAGCAGGTGCTGTCGGAGCGCAGGGTCAGCGTGGCCGTCCGCAGGGTCTGGGACAGGTCCTGGGCGGTGGAGGAGGTGCGGCCCCAGCCGTAGAGCTTGGCCTGGGTGCCGGCGGCGTACGAGGCGGTGTCGCCGTGGGTGACCATGCGGATCGGCGTCGCCTTGACCGGGACGGCCAGGGTGAGCATGCCGAGGTCGCTCTCGTACTTCCCCACCTCCCGGTCCACCGGGTCGTACCCCCACTGCCACCACTGGCGCTGCACCGCCGTGGCCTGGCCGCCGTGCAGGTCGGTCGCGCCGGTGGAGTCGGTGGTGGGCAGCTGGGCCGTACCGGTGACGACGGCTCCGTGGGCCTGCCAGTTGTAGTCCCTGTTGTCCTCGCGCAGGCAGTGGGCGGCGGTCAGGATCTTCGTCGGTGCCACGACCGCGCCACCGCAGAAGAAGCTGACGTCGTCGCCGGTCTCGGGGGTGTTCCTGTCGTCGTGGTACCAGAGCTGGGCCATCCACGGGGCCGAGCTCAGCGTGGTCTCCGTACCGCCGATGATCTTCGGGTCGGTGTCCGACGGGACCGTGGCGGAGCTCAGTGACGACTTCTCGGTCGTCCGGCCCGCGCTGCCGTCGACGGCGAGGGCCCCCGCGATGCGCTTCTCCAGCGCGGCGGGCGAGGGCGAGTCGATGACCGGCTCGACGGCCGGGGCCGGCAGGACGGTGGCCGCACCGGCGGACGACGTCATCACGGTGGCGGCGACGGCCGCGGCGAGACCGGCGGCCGCAACGGGCAGGGCGAGGCGGATCCGGCGTCTGTGACGGCCGCCGGACGGTGACGTGCTCAACGAGTCCCCCCTGAGGAACCGATACGGGTGGGACAGGAGATGCGTCCCAACCGTCTCAGCGCCGGTCGGCGGACCTTCGTCACTGGGCTCCGCACGCACCGCACGCACCGCACGGAGACGTCCGGAAGCGGAGGGCATGTCCGTCAGGCCGACACGAAAGAGCCCCTCTCCGGAATCCCGGAGAGGGGCTCAAGCCCTGGTGAGGGCGGCGGTGGCTGGGGCCGGGGTCGAACCGGCGACCTTCCGCTTTTCAGGCGGACGCTCGTACCAACTGAGCTACCCAGCCACGAGGTTTCACGTGAAACCTCAGCGGTCCTGACGGGATTTGAACCCGCGGCCTCCACCTTGACAGGGTGGCGAGCACTCCAAACTGCTCCACAGGACCAAGCTTCGTACGACAGTGTCGCACAGGGTGGTGCGTGCCCCCAACGGGATTCGAACCCGTGCTACCGCCTTGAAAGGGCGGCGTCCTAGGCCGCTAGACGATGAGGGCTATCGGCCCGCCTGGGCGCTTCTCAGCGCGTCGGGGACGTGAGAAGCATATGGGATGGCGGGAGCTATCGCCAAAACGGTTTAGGGGGAGGGGGAGGGCGTGCCCGTGGTGGACGTGCTCGCGGACGGTTCGGCGCCGGGCTGGTTCTCCTCCGGGAGATGGCGGCTGACCTCGGCGGTCGTGAGGCCGAGGCCGCCCAGCTCGATCTCGTCCCAGGCCTGGAGATGGCGGGTGTCCCGGTCGAAGTAGAGGATCGACGCCTCGATCGGGTCGGGATGCCTGCCCTCGATGGCGCGCAGGCCGCTGCCGCCGGTCGAGCCCTCGATGCGCAGCCGCGTGCCGTACTTCAGGACCTCCATCTCGTCGTGGTGGAGATGGCCGGCCAGGACCAGGGGGACCTCGCCGTCGACCTCGCGGGCCGCGGAGGGCTCGTGGGCGATGGCGACGTCCACCGGGGTGCCCGCGGCGCGCTGGTCGCGCAGGGCCGTGGCCAGGCGGGCGCCCGCGAGTTCCTGGGACTGCTCGGCGCCGGCGCTCCTGGAGCGGTCGGGGGTGAACTGCGGATCGCCGATGCCCGCGAAGCGCAGGCCCTTGATCGTCTTGGCCCGGCCGTCGTCCAGGACGTGGACGTTCTTCAGGTCCTCCAGATAGCGCTGGGTGATCATCGAGTCGTGGTTGCCGCGGACCCAGACGTACGGGGCGCCGAGGTCCTCGATGGGGTCGAGGAAGCCGTTCTCGGCGGCCGTGCCGTGGTCCATCGTGTCGCCCGAGTCGACGATCACGTCGACCTGGTACTGCTCCACCAGCGAGGCGATGATCTTCCAGCTCGCCGGGTTGAGATGGATGTCGGAGACGTGCAGGACCCGGATGGTGGAGGGGTCGGGCGCGTACGCGGGGAGCGTGGAGGTGGCGTCGTAGAGCTTGGTCACGTTGGTGACCAGGCGGGCCAACTCCTTCTGGTAGACGTCGAATTCCGTGACGATGCTGCGCGCGTTGCCGACCAGGGAGGGGGCGGAGGTGAGCAGCCCGGAGAACTTGGGCTCCAGGACCGAGTCCGGCCGCCAGGTGGCGTACGCCGTGCCGCCCGAGGCGGCGAGCAGGGTGAGGGCCAGGCCGCCGGCGGCCATCGCGCGGCGGGGGCGGCGGTAGACCGCGAGGCCCAGGGCGGTGGCGCCCACGACGACCGCTACGCCGGAGCGCACGGCCAGGTCGAGGGTGCCGCGGCCGACGTCCTCGGTGACCTCGTCCTGGAGGCCGGAGAGCCGCTCGGGGTGGTCGACCAGGGCCTGGGAGCGGTCGGGGTCGAGCTGGTCGACGTTGACGTCCAGACGGACGGGGGCGATGTGGCTGTTCAGTTCCAGGGCGCCCAGCGGCGAGATGTTGATCTTCGTCCCGCCGGTGAGGGACGGGCGCAGGGTCATCGTCGTGTTCATGGGGCCGACCGGGACCCGGACGTTGCCCACGACCAGCAGGCCGAGCCAGGCGCCGACCAGGACAACGGTCACGAGTCCCACCGCACGGGTCCAGGGGTGCGGCTGCGGTACGAGTTGGATCGTGGTGGGCGCCTGGCGGGAGCGGTAGAGGCGGGCCAGGGCGCGCGGGGCCATGCGGATCGGGTTCAGGACACTCAGGACTGCGGCGGGGACGCGGGCCATTGGTCCCGTATGCCCAAGTCCGCGGCCGGATATGCGGCGCCGGGAGGCTCTCGTGGGGAGGCCGCGTGGCGGACAATGGGCCTGTGCTGGAGATGACGCGCGAGGAGTTCGAGGAACTGGTCGCCGAGGCGCTCGACCGGATCCCGCCGGAGCTGACGCGACTGATGGACAACGTCGCGGTGTTCGTCGAGGACGAACCGCCCGCGGACGATCCCGAGCTGCTCGGGCTCTACGAGGGGACGCCGCTGACCGACCGGGGCGAGTGGTACGCCGGTGTGCTGCCCGACCGGATCACCGTCTACCGGAACCCGACCCTGCGGATGTGCGAGTCCCGGGAGGACGTCGTCGCCGAGACGGAGATCACCGTCGTGCACGAGATCGCGCACCACTTCGGCATCGACGACGAGCGCCTTCACGCCCTGGGCTACGGCTGAGCGGGTTGTGAATACGGGGCGCGTGTCCTCTTGTGGGCGGCGGGAGTTGGAGGTGTTGACTCCATCACCCCTCCCGGAGGTGGCCCCGTGCGCCCCTTGTACGTACCCGTCCGCCTGGCCGCCACCGTCGTGGCCGTCGCCGCTGCCGCCGGCTGTATGAGCGTGGGCGACGACGACGCGGGCGGGCGCGCCAAGCCGTCTCACTCCGCCGGGCAGCGCGGTGGCGAGGCGTCCGGCGGCGGCTCGACGGTGTCGGGCGGCGCCGGCGGCTTCGGGCCCGCGGCGGTCGACGGGAAGCGGGGCGGCAAGGACAAGAAGGGGAAGAAGGGGGAGCGGGGCGGGCCGGGGGAGTCGGCGTCGCCCGAGGCGTCCCCCACGCCGGACGCGAGCCCGTCCGCGCCGGGGGCCGGTGATCCCAAGCCCGGCAAGCCGGGGAAGCCGACGCCGAAGCCGCCGGCCCAGCCGACGCCCACCCGGACGTCGGAGCCGGAGCCGACCCCGACGCAGCAGGAGCCGACGGCGTCCCCGGAGCCGACCCCGGAACCGTCGTCGTCGGCCCACGAGCCCCCCGGTCCCCAGCTGGAAAAGCGCGAACCGGCACCGGAGGCCGGGGCACCGGCCTGAGCGGGCCGGGGGCGGATTCCACCGAGGGCCCGGTGCCGAGGCCGTGGGGCCTTGGTGCCGCGGGGGCGGGGGGTCGGGGGCCTGGTGTGGCGGTCGCCACGGTGGGTCCGGTCGCGGTGCGGGAACATTCCGCGCGGTGGGGCGGTTGTGGGCTCTCGGGAAGTACTTCGGGGCGTCTGCCGCGGGGTCGCTTCCCGCTGTCTCCCGCTCGGTCCGGTTTGCGTAACGCGGCCCGGACTGCGTATGGTGGCAGATCGTTTGATCCCATCTTGCCCGGCGCCACCGCAGAGCGCGCCGTGTGGCGCGTACTCTCCCTTGCCGTGGTGGACCGCATTGAGGCGGTCGTATTGCGAATCGCGAATCACGGAGTTGACGGGCGCGTGCCGACGAGACTCCGGAAGGTTTCGCATTCGCATGTCCATCGCCAGTACTGATCACGTCGTCGTGCCCGAGAACGAGGCAGCCGACACCACCCCCGAGGCCACTTTCGCGGACCTCGGTCTGCCCGAGGGCGTCGTGCGCAAGCTCGCGCAGAACGGCGTGACCACCCCCTTCCCGATCCAGGCCGCGACCATCCCGGACGCCCTGGCCGGCAAGGACATCCTCGGCCGCGGCCGTACCGGCTCCGGCAAGACCCTCTCCTTCGGTCTGCCGACCCTGGCGCAGCTCGCCGGCGGCCGCACCGAGAAGCACAAGCCGCGTGCCGTCATCCTGACGCCGACCCGCGAGCTGGCCATGCAGGTGGCCGACGCCCTCCAGCCCTACGGCGACGTCCTCGGCCTGAAGATGAAGGTCGTCTGCGGCGGTACGTCCATGGGCAACCAGATCTACGCCCTGGAGAAGGGCGTCGACGTCCTGGTCGCCACCCCGGGCCGGCTGCGCGACATCATCAACCGCGGCGCCTGCTCCCTGGAGAACGTGGAGATCGCCGTTCTCGACGAGGCCGACCAGATGTCGGACCTGGGCTTCATGCCCGAGGTCACCGAGCTGCTGGACCAGGTCCCGGCGGGCGGCCAGCGGATGCTGTTCTCCGCGACCATGGAGAACGAGATCAAGACCCTGGTCGACCGGTACCTGAACAACCCGGTCAGCCACGAGGTCGACGCCGCGCAGGGTGCCGTGACGACCATGTCGCACCACATCCTGATCGTGAAGCCCAAGGACAAGGCGCCGGTCACCGCCGCGATCGCCTCCCGCAAGGGCCGCACCATCATCTTCGTCCGCACCCAGCTCGGCGCCGACCGCGTCGCCGAGCAGCTGCGCGACGCCGGTGTGAAGGCCGACGCGCTGCACGGCGGCATGACGCAGGGCGCGCGTACGCGGACCCTGGCCGACTTCAAGGACGGGTACGTCAACGTGCTCGTCGCCACCGACGTCGCCGCCCGCGGCATCCACGTCGACGGCATCGACCTGGTGCTGAACGTGGACCCGGCCGGTGACCACAAGGACTACCTGCACCGCGCGGGCCGCACCGCGCGGGCCGGCCGGACCGGCACGGTCGTCTCCCTCTCCCTGCCGCACCAGCGGCGCCAGATCTTCCGGCTGATGGAGGACGCGGGCGTCGACGCCTCGCGCCACATCATCCAGGGCGCCGGCGCCTTCGACCCGGAGGTCGCCGAGATCACCGGCGCCCGGTCGATGACCGAGGTGCAGGCCGAGTCCGTGGGCAACGCCGCGCAGCAGGCCGAGCGTGAGGTCGCCCAGCTCGCCAAGGAGCTGGAGCGGGCGCAGCGCCGGGCGAACGAGCTGCGCGAGGAGGCCGACCGGCTGCTCGCGCGGGTCGCCCGTGAGCGCGGCGAGGAGCCCGTGGCCGCGGACGCCGAGGGCGGGGACGCCCCCGTCGCCGTCGAGGTGTCGGTGCCCGAGCAGCCGACCGCCAAGGACGTCGAGCGTCAGGACCGCGCCGAGGCGCCCGCGCCCTACGAGCGCCGGGAGCGGCGTGAGGAGCGCGGCGGGGCCGGGCGTGACCGGTACGCCGACCGGGACCGGTCCTTCGACCGCGACCGTTCCTTCGACCGTGACCGTGGCGGCCGTTCCTTCGAGCGTCGTGACGACCGCCGTGACGACCGTGGCGGGCGTTCCTTCGAGCGCCGTGACGACCGTGGTGGCTTCAACCGCGACCGTGACCGTGACCGCGGCGGCCGTTCCTTCGAGCGTCGTGACGACCGTGGCGGCTTCCGCCGGGACGACCGCGCGGACCGGGGCGACCGCGGTGAGCGCGGCGGCTTCCGGCGCGACGACCGGGGCGACCGCGGTGGCCGTTCCTTCGAGCGTCGTGACGACCGTGGCGGGCGTTCCTTCGAGCGCCGTGACGACCGCGGTGGCTTCAACCGCGACCGTGACCGCGGCGGCTTCCGCCGGGACGAGCGCGGTGGGCACCGGGGCAGCGACCGTCCCTTCAACCGCGACCGCCGCGACGACCGTCCGGGCTTCCGCCCCGGCGGCCACGACCGTCCGGGCCACGACCGTCCCGGTCACGACCGCCCCTACGGCCGTCGTGACGACCACCGCGGCGGCGGTTCCTTCGGCCGCCGCGAGGACAAGCCGCGCTGGAAGCGCAACGGCTGACCCCCACGTGTGACCGAGCGCCGTGGCCCCGTGCGGGCCGCGGCGCTCGGCCGTTCCGGCCCTGTTTCGCCCTCCGGCGCGGCCGGGACGCCGATACCCGATCGGAGACTCGGCGTCGTCCGGCTATGCTCGTGGGGGCAACATCGCCCGGGCCCTTAGCTCAATTGGCAGAGCAGTGGACTTTTAATCCATTGGTTGTGGGTTCGAGTCCCACAGGGCCTACCGTTCGGCCCCGGGTCGGAGTGCACGGAAGTGCATCCGGCCCGGGGCCTTCGTGTTGCGCGGGTTTTGGTCGGAAGCGTGGCAGGAGCACGCGCGCACGAGCCCGTGCGCCGGGCGGCTCCCTACCGGGCACCCCGTGCCGCTGGTCGGCCGGTGGCCCGTATCCCGGCCCAGGCGCGCACGTCGAAGCGTTTCTGCAGGTTCCGTGGGCGGGCCGGTCATCCCTCGTACGACGTCGGACGAGCTTCCTGGGTGCGGTCCGGCACACCGGCCCTGCGCGCTCTCTTCATATGATCTGACGGTCTCTCATGCCCTTGTCCTGCACGCCGGTTGTGCAGCTAGCTGGGTGCTGCGCCCCGTGCAAGCGGTCGCGCTACCGCATCAGAGGAGGAGAGATCATGAAGAAGGCATACGAGGCCCCGACCCTGGTCCGGCTCGGGACCTTCCGCAAGAAGACGGGTCTCCTGCAGCGCTCCGGTAACGACCGGCTGATCCTCAGCAAGAACTGACGGGCGACGGTCACTGACCCGACGTCATGACGCAACTGCACGAGAGTGCGGGGACGGGCCCCGGCGACGCGCACTTCACGGTCTTCACGGACCGGGAGGACGCGGCCGCCGTGGCCCGCTCCTTCGCCCGCCCCGGGACCCGAACCCTTCCGCACCCCTCCGGCCGGCCCTGGCTGGTCGGCCGGTGGGCCGACGAGGAGATCGTCACCGCGCAGGCCGGCCGTGCCGCCCTGGCCGTCGTCGGCTGCTGCCCGGTCGAGGCCGGCGAACTGCGCCGGTACGCCGAGCGGTTGCGCGATCTCGCCGACGTGGACGTCCTGGCCCGCTCCCTGCCCGGCAGCTTCCACCTGGTCGCCGCCCTCGACGGCCGGCTCCGGGTGCAGGGGACCGCGTCCGGGCTCCGGCTGGTCTTCCACGCCACCGTGGACGGCGTACGTGTGGCCGCCACCCGCGCGGATGTCCTCGCCGGCGCGCTCGGCGCCGCACCGGACCCGGAGCGGCTGGCGGTACGGCTGCTGTGGCCCGCCCCCTATCCGCTGTCCGAGACGTCGCTGTGGCGCGATGTCACCGCCGTGCCCCCGCAGGACGCGCTGTTCGTCGGGGCGGACGGGCGCGGTGTCCGGCACGCGCGCTGGTGGACGCCACCGGAGCCGGTCCGCCCGCTCGCCGACAGCGCGCCGTCGGTCCGGGAGGCCCTCACCGCCGCCGTCGACGCCCGGACCCGGGCGGGCGGCGTGGTCAGCTGCGACCTCTCCGGCGGCCTGGACTCGACCTCCCTGTGCTTCCTGGCCGACCGCTCCGCCGCCCGCGTGGTGGCCGCCACCTGGCCCGGGCGCGATCCGGCCGACACCGACCTGTACTGGGCGGAACAGGCCGCCAAGCACCTGCCGGACGTCGAGCACGTGGTGTGGGACGCCGACGCCTCGCCGCTCGTCTACGAGGACCTGCTCACCATCGACGACCTGCTGGACGAGCCCACCATCGGCGTCATGGACCGCTCCCGGGTCCTGCACCATCTGCCGGCCCTGGCCGAGCGGGGCAGCAGGCTCCATCTGACCGGCGTCGGCGGCGATCACGTGGCCTGGTGCTCCGAGGCGTACTACCACCGACTGGCGCGCACCCGGCCGCTGTTCGCGTGGCGGCAGCTGCGCGGCTTCCGGGCCCTGTGGCAGTGGCCCCTGGGCGACACGCTCAGGGCGCTGGCCGACTCCCGGCCGTACGGCAGGTGGCTCGCCGACGCGGCGGGGCGGCTGCGCGTCCCGTCCCCGGCGAACGTCACCACCAGTCTCGGCTGGGGCATGCCCCCGCGCCTGTTCGACTGGGTCACCCCCGATGCCGAACAGGCCGTGCGCAGGGCGCTCGGCGAAGCGGCCGCGACGGCCACACCGCTGCACCCGGACCGCGGCCTGCACGCCGACCTGGAGCAGATCCGCTCCTGCACCCGCATCATCCGCCAGTGGGACCGCATGGCTGCCCGGGCCGGGCTGCCGATGGCCTCGCCGTTCCTCGACGACCGGGTCATCGAGGCCTGCCTGGCCGTGCGGCCGAGCGAGCGCGTCTCCCCCTGGCAGTACAAGCCGCTGCTCACCGCCGCGATGCGGGGTGTGGTGCCCGACGCCTGTCTGCGGCGCACCGACAAGGCCGCGGCCTCGATGGACGCCGCCGACGGGCTGCGCACGCACCGCGGCGACCTGCTGGCGCTGTGGGAGGACTCCCGGCTCGAAGCGCTCGGCCTGGTCGACGGTCACGCGCTGCGCCGCCTCGCCCAGCGCCCCGCCACCCCCGGGCTGCGCGACGCGATCCTCTACTCGACCATCGCCGCCGAGGTCTGGCTGCGCGGACTGTCCCGTACCCCCGCCCTCTGACCACGCACCCCCACCGGAGAAAGGCAGTCGCCCATGGCCTTGCGGTTCGGCCCCGACGTCTCCACTGCGGAGACCGCGTACGGCACCGTCCTGCTGGACGAGCGCACCGGTGACTACTGGGAGCTCAACCCCACCGCCACCCTGGTGGTCACCACCCTCCTCCAGGGCGGCGACGAGGCCGCGGCGGCCGACGCGCTCGTCGCCCGGTTCGACGTCGACCGGGCCGGCGCGGAGCGCGATGTCACGGCGCTCGTGCGGGAGTTGCGCGAATCGGGGCTGGCGCGATGACGACACCCAGCGCCCTGGAGCGCCCCACCGGTGTGCCGTTCACCCGGCGCCTGGCCGCCCGCCTGGTGCTCCTGCCCGCCCTCGTGCTGTCCCTGCTGCCCCCACGCCGGATCCGCGCGGTTCTCGGAGTGCTGCGCCGCGGAGCCGCACCGGCCACCGCCGCACAGGCCGGGGACGCTCGGGACGCCCTGTGCGCGGTCAGCCTGCGCTGTGCCGGGCCGAAGGGCTGTCTGCCCCGGTCCCTGGGCGCCGTCCTGCTGTGCCGGCTCGGCGGCACCTGGCCGGCCTGGTGCACCGGGGTACGCGTCGTCCCTCCCTTCACCGCGCACGCGTGGATCGAGGCGGACGGACGTCCTGTGGGCGAGGGGGTGCCGGACGACTACTTCGCCCGGCTCATCACCGTCCCGGCCGTGAGCCGCACGGCCCGATGAGCGACCCCGTGGCGGAGCACGACCAGGCCGCCGGCCGGGCACCGGAGCCCGGCACCGGCGAGTGCCGGGGGCCGGACCGCTCGACCCGGGCCGCCGTCCGCACGCTGTACGGGCTCACCGCCGGTCACCGGTCCTCCATCGCCGTCGCCTGCGCCCTCACCCTGGCCGGCTCCGCGCTGGGACTGGCCCAGCCCCTCGTCGCCAAGGAGGCCGTGGACGTCGGCGGCGGCGGCCACCCGTCGTGGGCCCTGCTGCTGGTCCTGGCCGTCCTGTTCGCGGCCGAGGCGGTGACCGGCGCGGTGGGGCGCTTCGTCCTGGAGCGCACGGGCGAGGGCGTCGTACGGCAGTTGCGGCACAGTCTGGTGGCGCGGCTGCTGCGGCTGGAGATGCGGGAGCACGACCGGCACCGCACCGGCGACCTGATCTCCCGGGTGACCGTCGACACCACCGTGCTGCGGGAGGTGGTCTCCCAGGCCCTGGTCGACCTGGTGACCGGAGCCCTCGTCGCGGCCGGCGCGATCGCCCTGATGCTGTGGCTCGACGCCCTGCTGCTGGTCCTGGTCGCGGCGACGGTCGCGGTCGCGGCTCTGGTCGTGGCGTCTCTGCTGAAGGGCATCCGGGCCGCCTCCGAGCGGACGCAGAGCTCCGTCGGCGCGATCGCCGCCGACCTGGAGCGCGCGCTCGGCGCGCTGGCGATGGTCCGGGTGCACCGCGCCGAGGAGCGCGAGGCCCGGCGCATCGGCGAGCGGATCGAGGCGGCGTACGGCGCGGGCGTACGGACGGCGAAACTCGCGTCGGTGATGAGCCCGGCCGTCGAACTCGCCGTCCAGGGATCGTTCCTGATCGTCCTGGTGATCGGCGGCCTGCGCGTCGGCGGTCACGCCGCCTCCCTCGGCGACCTGGTCGCCTTCCTGCTCTACGCCTCCTATCTGGTCCTGCCCCTGTCGTCGGTGTTCCGCGCGGTCGGCCTGATCCAGCGGGGCATGGGCGCCTACACGCGCGTCGAGCAGGCACTGGCCCTGCCCGCCGAGCCGGTGGAGCCCGGCACGCCCCGCTGTCCCGGCACCGCCCCGGCCGTACGGGCCGCGCCGCGCGAGGAACCCGTCCTCGAACTGCGCGACCTCACCTTCGGCTACGACCCGGGCCGGCCGGTGCTGCGCGGAGTGGACCTCACCGTTGCGTACCGGAGCCAGACCGCCCTGGTCGGCCGGTCGGGCGCCGGGAAGAGCACGGTCTTCGCCCTGGTGGCCCGGTTCTACGAGCCGGACTCCGGAGAGCTGCTGTTCGACGGCCGGCCCGCCGCCGGACTGACCCGCGAAGAGTGCCGGGCCCGTATCGCCGTCGTCGACCAGAACACCCACGTCGTCCACGGCACACTCCGGGACAACATCACCTACGCCGTGCCCGACGCCCCGGAGGCGGAGGTGCGGCGCGTCGTCGAACTCGCCCGGCTCGACGACGTCGTACGCCGGCTGCCCGGCGGCCTGTCCGGCATGCTCGGCGAGCGCGGCGGCACCCTCTCGGGAGGGGAGCGCCAGCGCGTGGCCCTGGCCCGTGCCCTGCTGGCCCGCCCCCGGCTGCTCCTGCTGGACGAGCCCACGTCCCACCTGGACGCCATCAACGAGAGCGCGCTCGCCCGGGTGATGAAGGACGTGGCCGGCGAGTGCGCGCTGCTGGTGATCGCGCACCGGCTCTCCACCGTGCAGCACGCCGACCGGATCGTCGTCCTGGACGAGGGGCGCACCAGCGCCTGCGGCACGCACGAGGAACTGCTCGCGGTCAGCCCCGTCTACCGGGAACTGGCGGCGGGGCAGATGCTGCGTCCGGCCTCCGGCCCGCTGCGCGCCGCGGGGACCGCCCGGTAGGGGGGCGGTCCGGGGCTAGGAGCCGGAGCCGCTTCCGAGCACCACCACGCACGTGTCGTCCCCGGCCGGCCGGGCCGCGCTTCCCGCGTCCCGCAGGAGCACCGCCGCCACCACGGCCGGGTCGCACCGGAGCAGGACGGCGTCGTCGGGTGGGGTCCAGCGGGCGGGCATGCCGTCGCTGTGCAGGACGAGCAGGCTGTCGTCCCGCCAGGACTCCCGCTGCACGCGTACGGTCGCGGGGGCCTGGGCGCCCACGATGCCGGGGTGGGACAGCAGCGGCTTCCAGCCGCCGTCGGTGCGCAGCCGGGCGCCGATGTTGCCGGTGCCGGCGAAGTGCAGCCGGCCGGAGCCGAGGTCGACCTGGGCCACGGCGACGGCCGCGCCCCGGGTGCTGCGCAGCGACCGGCCCAGGTGCCGCAGGATGTCGGCGGGAGACCGGTCCGCCACGCCCCGCAGCTCGGCCACGGCGGTGGTGGACGCCTCGGCGGCCTTGGGGCCGTGGCCGAGACCGTCGGCGAGCAGCAGGGTCAGACGGTCGCCGGTGTGCACCCAGCCCCAGGCGTCCCCGGAGTGTTCGGCCCGGCCGAGGGGGACGTTGACGCCGCCGGCCCGTGGGTGCGGGGAGGGGGCCGAGCCCCGGACGGCCGGGTCGTGGTCGATGCGGGCCACCGCCACGGTGCCCCGGCCGGGGGCGCTGTGCAGGTCGAAGGCGTTCGCTATGCGCCGGCAGGTGCCGAGCCCGGCGCCCAGGGTGGCGGCGGTGCTGTAGCCGTCGCGCATGGCCTGCGCGACGTCCGGGATGCCCGGGCCGTGGTCCAGGGAGAGCAGCTGCACGGCCGTGCGCTGGTCGTGCGCGCTCTCGACCAGGTTGATGATGACGTGCCCGTCGTCCGCGTGGCGCAGCAGGTTGGTGGCCAGCTCCGTGGCCACGAGGGCGGCGGTCGCGGTCCGTTGCGGGGGCAGGCCGGCGCGGGCGCTGGCCTCCTCGGCCGCCACGCGCACGTCCCGCACGCGGGTCGAGTCGGCCACCGGCACGTCCCAGACCCTGCTCATCACAGCCCCGGACGGGTCGGCGGGACGATGGTGGCCCAGGCCGTGACGGTGACGGTGGTGCCCCCGCCGGGCGTGCTGTCCACCTCGAACTCCTGGACGAGACGCTTGGACCCGCTCAGTCCGAGCCCGAGTCCGCCGCCGCTGGTGTAGCCGTCGGTCATGGCCTGCTCCAGGTCCCGGATGCCGGGGCCGGAGTCGACGAAGGACAGCCTCAGGCCCTGCGCCTGGCCGGTGTGCAGCGGGGTGAGCACGACGTGACCGCCCCCGCCGTGGACCAGGGTGTTGCGGGCCAGCTCGCTGGCGGCCGTGACCAGCTTGGTCTGCTGCACCAGGCCGAAACCGAGCTCCGCGGCGGCCTGCCGGACCTGCTGGCGCACCCAGGCCAGGTCGGCGTCGGAGCCGATCGGCAGGGTGGCCGGGGCGGCATGGCGGGAAGCGGTCATCAAGGACTCCTCTCGCCGTCGCGCGGGTCGCCGGTGAGCAGTTCCATGGCGCGCTCGACGTCCAGGGCGGTGCGCAGTCCGGGCAGGGTCAGGCCCAGCTCGACCAGGGTGATGGCGACCGCCGGGCGCATGCCGGCCAGGACCGTCCGCGCGGCCAGCAGCCCGGCGCCGGCGGCGATCTCGGCGAGGACCCGGCCCAGGAAGGAGTCGACGATGTCCACGCCGGAGATGTCGATGACCACGCCGGTCACCCGTGACCCGGCGATCCGGGAGGTGATGTCGTGCTGGAGCTGCTCGGCCATCCCGTCGTGCAGCTCGCCCTGGAGGGTGACCAGCAGGACGTCGCCCAGCCGGAGGACCGGCACCGTGAAGCCGTACCCGCCCGTGGCCCCGGCCAGCGGGGGCCCCGCCGCCCCGGTCACCGCACGCCCGCGTCCGCCGCCGGGTCGGCCGTGCGCAGCGGCGCGATCTCGACGCCCTGCCTGCTGAGCGCGTACGCCAGGGCGTCCGCCAGGCTCGCGCGGGTGAGCACCGAGCCGAGGTCGATGCCGAGGTGGACGATGGTCTGCGCGATGGCGGGCCGGATGCCGGAGACGATGCACTCGGCGCCCATCAGCCGCGCCGCCGCCACCGTCTTCATCAGGTGCTGGGCGACCAGCGAGTCGACCGTGGGCACGCCGGTGATGTCGAGGATCGCGAACCGGGCGCGCTCGGCGACGATCGCGTCCAGCAGGGACTCCATGACGACCTGGCTGCGCGCGCTGTCCAGGGTGCCGATCAGCGGGACGGCGACGGTGCTCTCCCAGAGTTTGATCACCGGGGTGGCCACCTCGTGCAGCTGCTCGCGCTGACGGGCGATCACCTCCTCGCCCGCACTGACGGTGGTCTCCATGACGACCAGGCGCAGCGTGCCCATGAGCGCGGTGAGCGCCACGACGCACTCCAGGGCCTCGCGGCCGTTCGGGTCGTCGAACTCGGCGCGCAGCAGCTCGGTCGCCGGCTCGCGCAGCGCGGCCACCTCACGGGCCACCCCGTCCGGGTCGGTCCCCGTACGGGCGCGGGAGGCGGCCATCCGCCCCAGCTGGTCGCGGACCGCCTCGAAGCCGGCGGCCCGGATGTCCTCCAGGCGTCCGGAGGCGGCCACCGCGGCCAGGGCCGCGGCCACGGCCCTGCCCGCCTCCACCGCCTCGTCGCGTGAGACGGTGAAGACCGTGCGGAACAGGGCGGCGTCGGCCCAGCGCTGGGCGATCTGCTCCCGGCGCCGTTCGAGAAAGGCGCTCACCTGGTGCGCGGCCGGCTGCTGTTCCGCGGTCTCTTCCGACACCGACACGTGCATCGCTCCCTTGCGCGGGCCGGACCGGGACCGCTCCGGCGCCTCAGTCCGTTACTTGCCGTATGACAAACATTAGTGCCGACGTTCGGAGCCACCAAACACCGGGCTTCGGACGCTCTCGACCTGCGCCTTCCCCGCTCGCTCAGCGGCCACGCCAGTCGAGGCACACCACCAGGGCGTCGTCGTCCGGGTCGGGCCTGCCGCGGTGGCCGGTCAGCTCGCGCAGGATGGCCCGGGGCACCTCGGCGGCGGGCAGCAGCCGGGTGGACTGGATCGCCCGGGCCAGGGCGGCGTCGCCGTACGTCTCACCGCCCGGGGAGGCGACGTCGTACACCCCGTCGCTGACGAAGACCAGCCGGTCGCCCGGCTCGACCCGGAACTCCTGGGTGACGTAGTCGGTCTCCTCGAACATGCCGAGCGGCAGCTGGGCGTCGAAGGCCACCCGTTCCACCGTGCCGTCCCGCAGCCGCAGCAGTCGCGGCGACCCGGCGTCCACGGCCCGGACCAGACCGGTGGCCAGGTCGATGTCGAGCATGAGCACCGAGAGGTAGCAGCGGCCCCGGTAGTGGGCGTAGACGGCCTGGTCGCCGAGGGCCGCCTGGTCGGCCAGACCGAGCCCGGCCCGGCGGGCGTTGCGCAGGGCGTTGATCGCCAGGTTCGTCAGCAGGGAGGCCTCTATGCCCTCGCCCATGCCGTTGGTGACGTAGAGGCTGAGCCGGTCGGCCGAGGCGGACCAGTCGAAGTTGTCGCCGAAGATCCCGTAGGCCGGTTCCAGCTGGGCGCCCAGTTCGTACTCGGGGCGGGCGCAGGAGCGGCCCGGCAGCAGCTGCCACTGCATCTCGGCGGCCAGGGTGAGCCGGTCCCGGCGGCGGGCCTGGAGGTAGAGGTCGGTGTCCCGCTCGGCCACGATCACCTCGTGTGCCAGCACCTCGGCGATCTCCGCCAGTTCGGCCAGGACGCCCCGGGCGTGCTCGCGGCCGCGCAGGGTCACCGTCAGCACGCCCAGGCGGTCGCCGCGCACGGAGACCGGCAGATGCGCGCGCACGACGTCGTCCGCGAGGGTCTCCACGTGGGGCTCCTGCGCTCCGAAGGCGCGGCCGGCCGGGCTGCTGTGCACCGGCACCGGCTGGAGGGTGTGCGGCAGGACGGACACCGGCTGGAGCACCGTCAGTCCGTAGTCGGCGAGGAAGAGCTCGACGGAGTCCGCCGCGTACTGATCGGTCAGTACACGACGGACCGCGTCCAGCAGTTGGTGGGGTGCCGCCGTGCGCAGGGCGCGCTCGGCGGCCACGAATCTGTTCACGGTCGTCGTCACGGGGTTGCTACACCTGTCTTCGGTCGGGCGCCGACGGGTCGCCGGTCGGCATCGACGTTTTCTCTGTGGACGAGGGGGCGGGATGCGGGGTCCCGGGTATGAGCGGGCGGGCGGCCGGCGGGGGAGGGGGCGGTTGTGGCCCGGGGCCGTCGCCGCCGCCGGGCCGCCGCGCGCCTAGTACGCTGACGGCCATCCCGGTGCCTGCGAGAGTGTGACTGTGACTTCCCTCCGACCCCGCCCTGAGCCCGCAGAGGTCGCCCGCGTGACCTCCACGGCCGCGGAGTTGCTGGAAGTCCTGTGGGGCCGGGCCTCCACGGCGCCCGCGTCCGCGTCCCAGCTGCGCGTGCTGCTCATCCTCGAGCACCACGAGGGCATCAACCTGCGCACGCTCGCCGACTCCCTCGCCTCCACGCCGCCCTCGACCAGCCGGCTGTGCGACCGGCTGCAGGCGGCCGGTTTCGTCGAACGCGTGGTGAGCCCGGTCGACCGGCGCGAGCTGCGCCTGCGGCTGAGCAGCCGGGGCCGCGCCTTCCTGGCCGATCTGCGCGTGCGCCGCGAGGAAGCGCTGCGCGCCGTGCTCGACCAGATGCCCGCCGCGAAGCGCGTCGCGCTGCTGCAGGGTCTGGAGGCCTTCTGCGACGCGGCGGCGGCCCAGATACACGACGACTCCGACGACTCCCGCGCGTCCGGCTCCCGGACTGCCTGAACTGCCCGCCGGGGCGTCGGGTCGTCCCTTCCGGGCCCTTCCCGTCGCCTGCTCGGCACCGTTACTTTGTTGCTCCACGACTATAGTTGTCAAACAACAACTGTCCGTTCCACGAGCCCTTCGGTCTCCTTCGCAGCACCGCACCGCCCACCCTCCCGCTTGTCCGACACACCTTTCGTGCGGGTACCCCGACACCGCCCCGACCTGCGCCGACTGTGGTCTACGTCTCGACGTGGCCGGCGCGGGGCATGACCGGGGCGAGTGCGGGTAGCGGCGGTGGAGGTGGCCTGTCGGGGGATCGGAGCGGGCCGGAACTACGAGGGAGGGCCCGTGACCGCGACCACGCGCATCGGCACGACGACGGATTCCGCCACCTACGCAGGCGAGGAGCTGCCGCAGATCGCGGAGCCGCAGAAGATCCCTCCGCAGGACGCGCGCGAGCTGACGGGGCAGTTCCTCGACCGCCTCGCGGTGCTGGAGGAGGGCACTCCCGAATACCAGTACGCGCGCAACACGCTCATCGAGATGAACATGTCGCTGGTGCGCTTCGCGGCCCGCCGGTTCCGCTCGGGCGGCCAGTCCATGGAGGACGTCGTCCAGGTCGGCGTGATCGGGCTGATCAAGGCCATCGACCGGTTCGAGGTCTCCCGCGAGGTGCAGTTCACCAGTTTCGCGGTGCCGTACATCGTCGGTGAGATCAAGCGTTTCTTCCGTGACACGTCCTGGGCGGTGCACGTCCCGCGCCGGCTGCAGGAGGCCCGTACCGAACTGGCCAAGGCCACCGAGGAGCTGGCCTCCCGGCTGGGCCGCGCGCCGCGGGTGTCGGAGCTGGCGGCCCTGATGAACCTGTCCGAGGAGGAGGTCGTCGAGGCGCAGATCGCGGCCAACGGCTATGTCTCCTCCTCGCTCGACGCCACGATCAGCGCCGACGCCGAGGAGAGCGACACCAAGCTCTCGGAGTTCATCGGCGGGGAGGACCCGGCGCTGGAACTGGTCGAGGACTTCCACGCCCTCGCCCCGCTCGTCGCCGAACTCGACGAACGCCAGCGCCTCATCCTGCATCTGCGTTTCGTGGAGGAGCTCACGCAGGCGGAGATCGGCGCCCGGCTCGGCATCTCCCAGATGCACGTCTCCCGGCTGCTCTCCCGCACGGTGGCCCGTCTGCGGTCGGGGATGCTGGCGACCGAATGACCCCCTGAATCCGCTGTGAGCGCGGGACACCCGGCCGGTCAACCGCCCGGCCCGTCCCGCGCTCAGCCGTGTCCGCGGGGTCCGTCTGTGTCGCCCCTGCGTGGGGCCGGGCGGTGGCGGGCGGAGAGGAAGCCCCGTAGTCCGCGGCGGAGTGCGGCCCGTTCCGCCGGGGCCATCGCCTCCAGCGCCGTGGTCAGGGCCTGCGCACGGCTCACCGCCACCTCGCCCAGGACGTGGTGGCCGTGGGCGGTGAGCCGGAGTTGCACCTCGCGGCGGGTGCCGGGGTGCGGGGCGCGTTCCAGGAGCCCGGCCGCCGCCAGGCGGTCGCAGAGGCGGCTGGCCGTGGGCAGGCCGATGTCGAGCCGGTCCGCCAGGGACGTGAGGTTGAGGCCGGGAGTCGCCTGCAAGGTGCGCAGCGCGCGCAGTTGATGCGGGGACAGCCGCAGGGACGCTTCCTGGGCGGCGATCGCCCACAGGGCCGTCAGACTCTCCACGGCATCGGCGATCTGTGCCGCGACGGCCTCCGGGCCGTCACCCCGTCCCCTCGCCCGGTGGTCACCGGGGCCGTCGAGATCGGTCACGAAACGGTCACTTTCCTAAGCTCCGGGTACTGCGGAGGTCGCCCTCATTCAAAGGCTGTACCCGAAGAGCCAAGGGGCAAGCAGTCCCGTTCCGTGCGGGATTCGGACCCGGACGGCTCAGCCGGCGTTCAGCTCCGTCAGGGACGCGAGCGGCAGCGTGTGCTGCGTCTGGAGGACCTTGGCGCGCAGATAGCGGACGTTGTGCGCGGTGGTGAAGACGCCGGTCGGGACCCGCTCGCGGACGTCGACGCCCAGGGCGCGCAACTGGGCGGCCTTGTCGGGGTTGTTGGAGAGCAGGTCCAGTTCGCCGATGCCGAGGGCCCGCAGCATCTGCGCCGCGGCCGTGTAGTCGCGGGCGTCCTCGGGCAGCCCCAGCGCCGCGTTCGCCTCGTAGGTGTCCAGGCCCTGGTCCTGGAGGGCGTAGGCGTCCAGCTTGTTGTAGAGCCCGATGCCCCGGCCCTCCTGGCGGAGGTAGAGGAGCACGCCGCCGCGCTCGGCGATGCGCTCGACCGCCTCGCGCAGCTGCGGGCCGCAGTCGCAGCGGGCGGATCCGAACACGTCCCCGGTCAGGCACTCGGAGTGCAGCCGCACCAGCGGGACCGGGCCCGGCTCGCCCAGGACGACGGCCACGTGCTCCTGACCGTCGGCCAGGCCGTGGAAGGTGACGAGCTCGGCGTCGGCCTCGTAGCCGTCGTGGAAGCGCAGCGGGACCCGGACGCGGGAGCGCGGGGTGGCGAGGACGCTGGGGGTGTCGGGCATGCGGGGCCTCCGGGTTCCGTTCCTGTTCGGCAGCACGGCCGTCGAGCGAGTTGCTTCAGATTTGAAGCAGACCCACGGCCGGAACCCTACTCGTGCTTTAAATTTGAAGCAACGAGAGTTCGGCCCTGTGTGGCGCGCGTCACGAACAGCCCGTCGAGGACCTCCGCCGCCACGGCACGCCGTCCGTCGCCGGCCGCCCGTCCTCCTGGAGCCCCTCGGCGATCGCCGTGGAGATCGCCTCCAGCTGGCCCACCTGCTCCGCGCTGAGCCGGTCGAACAGGGAGTTCCGCACGGTCTCGACGTGCCCGGGCGCCGCCCGCTCCAGCACGGCGAACCCCTCGTCGGTCAGCGCCGCGATGCTGCCCCGCTTGTCGTACCGGCACGCCTCCCGCCGCAGCATGCCGTCCTTCTCCAGCCGCGTCACCGCGTACGTCAGCCGGCTGCGCGTGATCTTCAGCCGCTCGGCGAGGTCGGTCATCCGCAGCCGCCGGTCCGGAGCCTCGGACAGGACGGACAGGATGGAGTAGTAAAGGTGGGGCATGCCGGCGTCCTGCTGGAGCTGCCGGTCGATCGCGTCCTCCAGGAGCAGCGAAGCGGCGATGTAGGCGCGCCAGGCGCGCTGCTCCTCGGGGGTGAGCCAGCGAGTCGTCATGCCGCCAGTGTAGGTTTGTTTCAAACTTGAACCAAGCGCTGTCCAGTCCGCCGTCCCGACCAGCCGCGGAGCGTCGATGCCCCACCCGTACGTCCTGCTGTCCGCCGCCGTCTCCCTCGACGGCTACCTGGACGACACCGGCCCCGAACGTCTGCTGCTGTCCGGCCCGGCCGACTTCGACCGGGTCGACGAGGTCCGGGCGTCCGTCGACGCGATCCTGGTCGGCGCCGGCACCATCCGCGCCGACAATCCCCGGCTGCTGGTGAACTCGCCCGAGCGCCGCTCCGCCCGGGTGGCCGCCGGCCGGCCCGAGTACCCGCTCAAGGTCACCGTCAGCGGCTCCGGCGCGCTCGACCCGGACGCCCGGTTCTGGCACACCGGCGGCGAGAAGGTGCTGTACACGACCGACACCGGGGCCGAACGCGCCCGCGCCCTCGGCATCGCCGCCGACGTCGTCCCGCTCGGCGCGGACCTCGACTGGCGCCGGCTCCTCACCCACCTGCACGACGTCCGGGGCGTACGGCGCCTCATGGTCGAGGGCGGCGGCCTGATCCACACCCAGCTGCTCACCCAGGGCCTCGCCGACGAACTCCAGCTGGTCCTCGCCCCGCTCTTCGTCGGCGACCCGCAGGCCCCCCGCCTCTTCGGGCCCGGCGGCTACCAGCGCGGCCGGCTCCGGCTGCTGGAGACGCGGCGGATCGAGGACGTCGTCCTCATGCGCTACGTGCCGACCGCCCCGGGCACCGGCGCCCTGCCCACCGCCGCCGACCACCGGTGGCTGAGCCTCGCCTGCGAGCTGGCGGAGCAGTGCCCGCCCTCGGACACGGCGTTCAGCGTGGGCGCGGTGGTGGTCGCCGCCGACGGCACGGAACTGGCCCGCGGGCACTCCCGGGAGGCCGGCGACCCGGTCGGGCACGCCGAGGAGGCGGCGCTGGCCAGGATCGACCCGGCCGACCCGCGGCTTCCCGGCGCGACGGTGTACAGCAGCCTGGAGCCGTGCGCCCGCCGCGCCTCCCGCCCCGTGCCCTGCGCCCGGCTGATCCTCGACGCGGGCGTGCGCCGGGTGGTCACCGCCTGGCGCGAGCCGGACACCTTCGTCGCGGGGGCCGACGGCAGCGGCGTCCTGGCCGCGGCCGGAGCGCAGGTCGTGGTCCTCCCGGAGCACGCGGAGCGGGCCCAGGCACCCAACCGCCACCTGCTGTCCTGAGCCCCGGGGGACGGGTGTGGCACGAGCTGTCCTGCGCATGGCGTACACTGGAGTCACAACGACGCGGGGTGGAGCAGCTCGGTAGCTCGCTGGGCTCATAACCCAGAGGTCGCAGGTTCAAATCCTGTCCCCGCTACTGAAGGCCGAGGGCCGGAATCCGAAAGGGTTCCGGCCCTCGGTGCTTTCGCTTTCCTGGCGCGGGACGCCCCTCACGGAGGGTGAGCGAATCCTCCCGCTCCGCATAACAACTGACACACCGTCAAAAACCCTTTCCCGCCTGCGGGGCGGTCAACTCGCCCGATTTAAGCCGGTCATGGCAGGTAAGTCCGCGCGAAAAAGGTTAATGATCAAGAGGAACCGCTGGAATACCCACCGCGCCTCCATTAACGTTCGATAACGCAGCGCGGTCGTCCCAGCCGTCACAGAAGGCGGCTCCGTGCGCACGCGCCGAATCCCGAAAGGGAACCGGGGAACCACCACTTGGGGTGAATCGAGCGGATGCCGCCGTGGAAGCACGGCCGGTATACGCGCGTAGGAGACCTTCCTGCTCCGAACCCGTCAGCTAACCCGGTAGGCGAGAAGGAAGGAAAGGAGTACGCCCACGTGGCGTCCAACCGGCCTGCCCCCGCGGCCCCGTTCGCACCGAACCAGCGCGACACCGAAGTCTTCGGCTACGGCGGTCAGCGCACCGACGAGGGCCCGTTCCAGGAGTGGAACCCCACCGCGGAGTCCATCCGTCCCGTCCGTGGCCGGCATCGCGTCACCAAGCAGCGCGGCGGAGGGCTCGCCCGCAGCTCCACCGTCCTGGGCGTCGGCGTCATAGCCGCCGTGGGCGCCGGCGGCATGGCCAGCGCCCAGACCGGCAAGCCGCCGGTGTCGATCTCCGTGCCGGACCTTCCCTCGGTGGGTTCCCTCATCTCGGACGACGACACCCCCGAAGGCTCCGCCACTCCGCTCAGCGACCTCACGACCGCCTCGGCCGACACCGAGCAGGGCGGCGCCAACGCCGGTGAGGCCCTGCGCGCCCGGATCATGGCCCAGGTCGAGCACCAGCAGGACCAGATCGAGACCAAGGCCGCCGAGGAAGCCGCGGCCGCCGCCGAGAAGGCCGCGGCCGAGGCCGTCGCCAAGGCGGAGAAGGAAGCCAAGGCCAAGGCCGCCGAGGCCAAGCGGAAGGCCGAGGAAGAGGCCCGCAAGAAGGCCGAGGCCGAGCGGCTCGCCGCCCTCGCCAAGCAGTACACGCTGCCGACCTCCTCGTACACCATCACCTCCAGCTTCGGCCAGGCCGGCGCCTACTGGTCCTCCGGCTACCACACCGGCCTCGACTTCGCCGCCCCCACGGGCACGCCGATCAAGGCGGTCCACAGCGGCACCATCACCGAGGCCGGCTGGAACGGCTCCTACGGCTACAAGACCGTCCTCACCCTGGAGGACGGCACGGAGATCTGGTACGCGCACCAGTCCTCCATCGGCGTCAGCGTCGGCCAGAAGGTCAGCACGGGCGACGTCATCGGCCGCGTCGGCGCCACGGGCAACGTCACCGGGGCGCACCTGCACCTGGAGGTCCACGCGGCCGGCTCCAGCAGCGGCATAGACCCGATGGCCTGGCTGCGGGACAAGGGCCTCAACCCGTAAGCGACGAGCGCCCGCAGAAGCACCGGCAGCCCTGACGACGACCCCCCGACGTCAGGGCTGCCGGTTTTTCCGTGCCGGGCCGGGTGTCAGGACCGGTAGGGGTTGTATGCCGGGTACTGCGCGGGCTGGGGGGCGTATCCGGCCGGCTGGCCGTACGCGGGGGCCTGGCCGTACGCGGGGGCCTGGCCGTACGGGGAGACCTGGCCGTACGCGTAGCCGTGGCCGTACGCCCCGGGCATCGGCCAGGGCGGGGCCGTCACCGGGACCGGAGGGGCCGTGATGCGGGCCGCGTGGTCCAGGGCCGGGCGGGCCGCCTCGCGGCGACGCCACAGGGCCGCCAGCAGCTCCATCTCCCGTACGGCGAAGTCGGGCCCGGCGCGGCCCCGGCGGGCCCGGTGCCGCAGGAACGCGAGCGACGTCGCGTACGCCTCGTACCGCGCCACCTCCCGTGCCGCCGCCTTCCCGGCGTGCCGGCGGGCGTACTGGCGGGCGATCCGCCGCGCCCGCATCGAGCCGAGCGCGTACGGCTCGGCCGGGGACAGCCAGCCCGCGACCGCGTAGGCGGGCAGTTCCGCCCGTACGGTCCGCAGCTCGCGCTGCCGCGTCCAGATCACCAGCCACGTCAGCAGCCCGAAGATCGGCACCATGAACGCCGCGTAGACGGCGAAGAACCCGTACTCGCCGAAGGCCGACGAGCCGTTCCACATCGCGTGCATGCCCATCGCCAGCAGCAGCCCGGCGAGCGGGAAGGCGACGCGCCGGATGTGCTGGCGGTCCGCCGAGAGCGCGGCGACGCCGAAGCCGATGCCGGTCAGGACCGTGAAGAGCGGGTGCGCGAAGGGCGACATGATGATGCGGACGAAGAAGGTCGCCGCCGTGACGGAGGCGATGCCGCTGCCGCCGGTGAGCTGATCGGTGCCGAAGGCGGTGCCCAGGTAGAGGATGTTCTCCGTGAAGGCGAAGCCGGTCGCGGTGACACCGGCTATGACCACGCCGTCGACGATGCCGGTGAAGTCGCGGCGGCGGAAGAGGAAGACCAGGAGCACGGCCGCCGCCTTGGCCGTCTCCTCGACCACCGGCGCTATCACGGTCGCGCCGAGGGTGTCCGCGCTGGACGGGTCCGCGGTCGCCGTCGCTATCCACCGTGTGGCGAAGCTGTTGGCGACGATCGCTATCAGCGCCGCCGCGCAGGCGCCCCAGGCGAAGGAGAACACCAGGTTGCGCCAGGGGCCCGGTTCGACGCGGTCCAGCCAGCGGAACGAGGCGATGAGCAGGGGCACCGGGAGCAGGGCCAGCCCGAGCCCGACCAGGAAGCCCTCCGTGCCGGTCTCCTCCCGGACCAGGGCGAGGATGACCAGGCCGGATATCGCGAGGAGCGTGGTCGGGGCGCCGTAGCGCACCCAGGGGCGCTGCCACCAGTGGGCGTGCCGCAGCGGGCCGGCGGCGGGGGCGCCGTCGGTGGGAGCGCTGGGGTACGACGGGTGTGGGGGGCAGGTGGCCACGGCATTGACCCTAACGACGGAGGGGCGCTGTCCGCAGGCTGGAGAGGTGCCAGGGGCGGTGCGGTGCGGTCAGACGCCGGCGGGGGGACGGTCCGCGTGTGGTACGCGGCGGAAGAGGAGGTCGTTCACGACATGTCCCTTGTCCAGTCCCTGGCCCTCGAAACGAGTCAGCGGCCGGAAGTCGGGACGCGGCGCGAAACCGCCGTCCGCCTGCGTGTTCTCGAAGTCGGGGTGAGCCGTGAGTACGTCGAGCATCTGTTCGGCGTACTCCTCCCAGTCGGTGGCGCAGTGCAGGATCGCGCCCGGCCGCAGGCGGGTCGCGGCGAGGGAGAGGAACTCGGGCTGGATCAGTCTGCGCTTGTGGTGCCGCTTCTTGGGCCAGGGGTCGGGGAAGTAGACGCGCAGGCCGTCGAGGGAGTCCGGGGTCAGCATCTCGCGGAGCAGGATGATCGCGTCGCCGTTGCCCACGCGGATGTTGGACAGGCCGTTGCGGTCGGCGAGGTTCAGGAGGTTGCCCTGGCCGGGGGTGTGGACGTCGACCGCGAGGATGTTGGTGGCGGGGTCGGCGGCGGCCATCTGGGCGGTCGCCTCGCCCATGCCGAAGCCGATCTCCAGGACGACGGGGTTGTCGTTGCCGAAGAGGTCGGGCAGGTCGAGGGTCCGGCTGCCGTCGATGTCCAGGCCCCACTTGGGCCACAGGCGCTGCAGCGCGTCCGCCTGGCCGGCGGTGACCCGGCTGCGCCGGGGCTGGAAACTCCGGATCCGCCGCTCGAAGTGCGACCCGGCCGGGTCGGCCTTCGGCCCGTCGGGGAAGCGGGGCTCTCCCTTGGCCCGGGCGTGCCGGGCGGGGGCGCCGGGGGTGTGAGGGAGCGGGGGTTCGGGGGAGTTCGCGGAGTCAGACACAGTGGGGCCGATTTTACGGGGTGGGGGTGCCTTCGCCTGGCGCGTGGCGCCGGGTGTGGGGCGGGGCCGCGTCGGGGGGTGTCCGTCCTCGGAACGGCGCGATCGACTTGCGTGCCGACTGACTGTTCGTTGACGCGCCAACCGCTGCGGGCGGACACCCCCCGACACGTCCCCTTCTCGCCGTTTGCGGGTGCGGGCGCGTTTCTACTGAGCCCCGGGCGGGCCCCCGACATGTCCCCGTCCGTGCGTCGGCGGGTGCGGGTCGTCCCGGCTTCCGGTTTGGCGGTCCACCCGGCCGCGCCCGCTCACAGGGCGCTCAGCGCCCGGCGGGCCACCTCCCTGCCGATCGGCAGGGATGCCGTGGCCGCGGGGGACGGGGCGTTCAGGACGTGGACCGTCCTGGGGGCCTCGCGGATCAGGAAGTCGTCGACCAGTGTGCCGTCCCGCAGGACGGCCTGCGCGCGTACGCCCGCCGCCGTCGGCACCAGGTCGTCCTCCGACACCCCGGGCAACAGCCGGCGCACCGCCTCCGTGAAGGCGCCCTTGGACAGGGACCGCCGCAGTTCGCCGGCCCCGTAGCGCCAGTGCCGCCGGGCGATCCGCCAGGAGCCGGGCCATGCCAGGGTCGAGCCCAGTTCGCCCGGACGGACCGTGCCCCAGCCGTAGCCCTCGCGGGCCAGGGCGGGTACGGCGTTGGGGCCGATGTGCACCCCTCCGTCGATGCCCCGGGTGAGGTGCACCCCGAGGAAGGGGAACGCCGGATCGGGCACGGGATAGACCAGGCCCCGCACCAGCTCCGGCCGGGCCAGCTCGTAGTACTCGCCGCGGAACGGCACGATCCGGACGTCCGGGTCGTCCCCGGTGAGCCGGGCGATCTCGTCGCAGTACAGCCCCGCGCAGTTGACCAGGACCCTGCCGCGTACGACGTCCCCCGAGGCGGTGAGCACCGCGACGCCCCGCTCGGGTCTGCGGTCGACGCGGACCACCCGCGCGCCGTAGCGGATGTCCGCGCCCGAGCCGTGGGCCAGCTGGCGCGCGACCGCGACGAAGTCGCAGACGCCCGTCGTGCCGACGTGTATGGCGGCCAGGCCGCGCACCTCCGGCTCGTACTCCGCGATCTGGGAGGCGCCCAGCTCGCGCACCGGGATGCCGTTCTCCCGGCCGCGCTGCACGAGGGCGTGCAGGCGGGGGAGCTCCGCGCGGTCGGTGGCGACGATGAGCTTTCCGGTGACCGCGTGGGGGATGCCGTACTCGGCGCAGAACTTGACCATCTCGGCCGCCCCGCGCACCGCGTAGCGCGCCTTGAGGGAGCCGGGGCGGTAGTAGATCCCGCTGTGGATCACGCCGCTGTTGCGGCCCGTCTGGTGCCGGGCCGGGCCGGGCTCCTTCTCCAGGACGGTGACACGTGTGCCCGGTGCGGCGCGTGTGATCGCGTACGCCGTCGACAGACCGACGATCCCGCCGCCGATCACCAGCACGTCGCAGTCGTATGCGATCCCCACCGGCACCACCTCCCACCTCGATAGTGCACTGCGCCACTGACAGTGCCTTCAAACGCGGAGAGGGCGGCCCTTCGGACGCCTAGGCGGGAGCCATCAGCAGCGGCCGGGCCCGCTCACGGAGCTCCACCACCCGCGGCTCGTCGCCGTACGGCTCCAGACGGTGGAGAAGGTCCTTGACGTACTCCGTCGTGCGGGCCGACGAGATGCGGCCGGCGACCTCCACCGCCCGTACGCCCTGCTCGCACGCCGCGTCCAGATTGCCCGACTCCAGTTCGGCGACCGCGGAGACGACCAGGCGCAGGCCGTGCGAGCGCACGAACTCCTCCGTCGGCTGCGACAGCGCCTGCTCCGTGAAGCGGCGGACCTGGCGGGGTGCCTTGAGGTCGCGGTAGCACTCGGCGGCGTCGGCGCAGAAGCGGTCGTAGGAGTAGAAGCCGAGCCAGCTCGGGTCGTGGTCGCCGGGGCGGGCCCGCTCCAGCCAGCTCTCGGCCGCCTTCAGGGCTCCGCCGGCGGCCGGCGCGTCGCCCGCACGCGCGTGTGCCCGGGCCTCGACGAGGCGGAAGAAGCTCATGGTGCGGGCCGTGGCCAGTCCGCGGTTGCGCTCCAGGGCGGCCTGGGCGAGGTCCACGCCCTCGTCGCCGAAGCCGCGGTAGGTGGCCTGGAGGGACATGGAGGCCAGGACGTACCCCCCGAGGGGGACGTCGGCCGCCGCCCGGGCCAGGCGCAGGGCCTGGATGTAGTAGCGCTGGGCCGCTTCCTGCTGGCCGGTGTCGAAGGCCATCCAGCCGGCGAGCCGGGTGAGTTCGGCGGAGGCGCCGAACAGGGCCCGGCCGACCTCGTCGGAGTAGGAGCCGAGCAGGAGCGGGGCGGCCTCCACCCGCAGGCACTCGGGGACCATCGACGAACGCCAGTCACCGCCGCCGTACTTGGAGTCCCAGCGCCGGGCGTCCTCGGCGGCCTCCCGCAGCTTCTGCACATCGCTGTGGCCGACTTTGAGCGGTGCGCCGGAGCCCTCGCCGGGGCCCACGTCACGCGCGACCGAACTGTCGGCCGGGGTTATCAGCCAGCGCGAGGCGGGCGTTGCGTACGCGCTCACTGCGAACGATCCGGCGAGCGACTGCCAGATGCCGCCGGAGCCGGCACGGCGGCCGGCGAGGTCGAGGCGGTACAGCTCCGTCGCGGACTTCACCGCCTGGCCGACGTCGCGCGGGAAGGCGAGGCCGACTTCGGGTGCGGGGTCCGCGTCCGCCAGGCCGATCTCGTGGAGCGGCACCGGGCGGCCGAGCTTCTGGCCGATGGCGGCGGCGATGAGGTGCGGGGCCGCACCCTGCGGCACCATGCCCTTCGACACCCACCGCGCCACCGACGTCTTGTCGTAGCGAAGTGTCAGTCCCCGCTGTGCGCCAAGATCGTTGACGCGCCGCGCGAGGCCTGCGTTGCTGATTCCCGCGAGGGCGAGAACGGCGCCGAGTTTTTCGTTCGGCCCGCGTTGCTCCCTGGACATGCGCCACCCCTCGACACAGACGGCTGCCGCGCTGGCATAACCGTGCGGCATTCGTAAACCCAGCGTAGTTCGCCGCATCCCAAGCGTTAAGGGGCATTGTTCCGGTTGGCGGGATTGTGGTCCGTACTGAAGTGCGGGTCAGATACGGGCAGTTGCGGCGTGCTCCCACTGTGTGGCCGTGCGCCCGCCCGTGCGCTCTGGTCCGGCCATCACGGGAGCGGTTCCATGGTCCTCGCGTGGGTCGGCCCGCTGTACTGGATCCAGTGGGCTGGGGGACACCGCCGCCTCAATCCCCGCGGGCGGCGGAACGGTCCGGGAGGCGTGCTGCGTCTCCCGGACTGCGCGACCGGGCGACACGGCGCCGATCCTGTACGGAGCGTGTTCGATGCTGCTCGCGTATCGGCGAATTGGCCGAAAATCGACCCCGGGGATCGTGCGGTATCAGGGCCCCGACCACGGCAGTTGAGGGCGCGTTGGGCGTATTTGGGGCGCGTATCGGGGGCGCGTTCGCGCCGCAGTCGTACCGGTGACGTGTCGCCGACAGGCCTTGTCCCGTGGCCGGATGGTCGCGTAGCGGCGGCGCGCCGAGTGCTCCTCGTGTCCCGCCCTTTCCCTCTTCTTTGCCTTCCTCGTTCGCTCTTCTTCGCCTCCCCGTTCGGTCTTCGTCTCTTTGCGGTGCGGGTCGTGTCGCGTTGTGGCGTAAGGGAGTTCGGGAGTCGGGCGACCGGGCCGGCGGCTCCGCCGGGGCGCATTCGGCGGAGCGCAAGCGGCGCGGGCACCCTCTGGAGCGCTTCCTTCATGGCAGCATGGTGAACCGGTTCGTACGGTGCACTGGTTGTCCACAGCTTGTGGAGGCGGCGATGCGGTGGTTGGTGGGATGGAGCAGCACCGCCGCGGGAGCCGTCGCTGCCGGTTCGGCGGGGGCCACCGGGCGCGACGGTGAGACCCTGCACCCCGTGGGGTCCCAACTGCTGTGGGGCGACCCCGATCCGCTGTGGGCCGTGGGCGACTGGCGGCCCGACGAGGTACGGGTCGTGAAGGCCGACGAGCGCACGCGCATCGCCGTGCTCGGGATCTGCGGCGCCACCGACGAGCAGTTGCGCGTCGCCCTGTTCGCCGCGCGCGGCGGGGCACTTCGGCATCTGACCGCCTGGCCGGGCAGCTACACGGCGATCGTGCAGGTCGGCAGGAGGATCACCGTCTGCGGTGATCTCGCGGGCGCGCGGCCGGTGTTCTACACCCCCTGGGCCGGCGGCACGGCCTACGCGACGGCCGCCCTGCCGCTGGCCGACCTCATCGAGGCCAACCTCGACTTCGGGCACCTCGCCGCGCTGCTGGCCGCCCCCGACGTGCCCGCCGCGCTCCACGACTCGACGCCGTACGACGGCGTGAAGCGGATTCCGCCGGGGCACGCCCTGATCCTGCGCGCCGGGGCGCGGGAGATCGCCGGGTACGAGCCGGTCGCCTCACTGGCCGTCGCCGCTCCGCCGGCCGACCCCGACCGTGCCGTGGACGCCGTGCGCGACGCCCTCGTCGAGGCCGTGCGGACGCGGCTGTCCGCGCCGCGGCACGTCCCCGGGGCGGACATCGACCCCGGGCCCGTGCCCGGGATGGGGCCCGCCGAACGGCGCGCGGCGCGCGGGATGCCCGTGCCGGGCATCGGTGCGGACCTGTCCGGCGGACCCGCCTCGGGGACGCTGGCGCTACTGGCCGCGGGGCTGCCCGGGATGCCGGGCACGGTGCTCGGACACGGCACGGGCGCGGGCGAGCGGCTGCTCGCGGTCACCTTCAACGACCTGGCCGTCGGCGGGCGGGAGGCCGAGCTGGAGCGGGCCGGGGCGCTGGCGGCGAACCCGCGGCTGCACCACGTGGTCGTGACGGGCGGCGAGGAGACCCTTCCGTACGCCGACCTGGACGGGCCCCTGACGGACGAACCCGGGGCCTGCCTGGTGACGGCGGCGCGGCACCGGGCCCGGCTGGCGGCGGGCAGCGCGGACCACTTCACCGGGTACGGGGCGCGGCAGGTGCTGGACGCGCACCCCGCGCGCCTGGCCGACCTGCTGATGGACCGCCGGCGGCGTCATCTGGTACGGCCCGTCGCCGCGCTGGCCAAGGCGGACGGGTCGGTGCTGGTGCCCGCGCGTGTGTACGCGGCGGCGCGGCGGCTGTCCCGCACGCCGTACCGGTCGGGGATCGAGTCCCTCGCCGAGCGGCTCCTCGACCACCGGCCGGACGAGGAGCTGGACGCGCCCGGCGGCGCGGTGGACGCCTCCCTCGCGGCGCTGACCTGGGGCAGACCCGGGCCGGCGGCGCGCTGGCTGACCGGTGAGGCGCTCGCTGAAGTATCGGTTCGCCTTCAGGCGTCGACGCACCGGTCGGAGCTGGTGGGGCCCGGACAGCGGCCGGGCGACTTCCGCGCGCGGGCGGCGCTCGCGCGGCACGCGGCGGACCTGCGCGTGCTGGAGCAGGCCGCGGAGATCCGCTTCCAGCGGCTGCACGCGCCGTTCCTCGACAACCAGGTGGTGCGGGCGGCGCGTGCGCTGCCCGAGGCGCTGCGGGTGCGCCCGGGGGCGCGGGCGGCGGTGCTGCGCACGGTGCTGGAGGGGGCCGGGGTGCGGGAGTTGCCGACCGGGTGGGGCGCGCCGACCCAGGCCACGGCGGCCGCGGCGGCGCGTACAGGGCTGCGGGTGGCGGCGGATTCGCTGGTCGCGCTGTTCGACACGCCGCTGCTGGCGGAGGCGGGCCTGGTCGAGGCGCGGGTGGTCCGCAAGGCGCTGCGCGGCGCGGCGGCGGGCGAGCCGCTGCCCCTGGACGGGCTCGCGGACCTGGTCTCCCTGGAACTGTGGCTGCGCCGCCTGCTGGCCCGCCGCGGCACATGCTGGACGGGAACCCCGGCCCGCCAACGAGCGGTACCGGCGGGCATCGCGCCGCAGCGGGGGGCGCTGGGCGCGGGGGCGGCCGGGGGACGACGGGCTTGACGCCGGTGCCTGCGGGGACGTGGAGATCCCCGTGCCGCGCGGCCACCGCTAGCGGCAGGTGAACGTCGACTCCGCCCAGTCCGCCAGCGTCAGGCCGGCCAGCGCGCCCAGCGGTTCCACCACCAGCCGGACGGTGCTGCGGCCGGTGAGGTCCACATGGACGGGGACGGCCGGGTCACCGCCCTCGACCGGCCCGGACCGCCAGAGCCGGACGCCGTCGGCGTAGACGGAGAAGGCCACCCTGCCGTGCTTCAGCGTCATGTCGTCGACGCCGACGGCCGCGTCGTAGGAGGAGCAGGAGCGGTTGAGGTCGATGGTGACGGAGGAACTGCCGTGCACGGTGACGCCGTGCGCGTACCGCCGGTCGCCGACCGACAGGCCCGACCGCTTCCAGACCCAGCTGCTCGAACCGATCCGCATCTCGGGCCCGGTGCCGTCGCCCGTGACGTCGTACGACAGGTCGCTCCACTGGTAGACGGCCGGGGCGGGAGGCGGTGGCGGCGGAGTCGGTGTGGGTGTGGGTGTGGGTGTCGGGGCGGGAGCCGGGGGCGCGGGGGGTGCCGGACTCGGGGACGCGGGCGGCCGGGTGGGGCGCGGGGCCGGCGTCGGGGACGTCTCGGGAGCGGGGGCCGTCCCGGCGGGCGCTGTCGGCACGGGCGTCCGCGCGCCCACGGGCACCAGGGCCGGCGGACGCGGCCCGGGCTCCCGGCGAGGTGGGGCGGGCGTGGGCTCGCCGGGCCGCACCACGGACGAGGGCGGAGGGGACGACGGCACCGGCCGCGCCTCCTCCCGGGCCCGGTCCTGGCCGGCCAGTGCCATGACCACCGCCGCCACGACCCCGACGGCCACCACACCGGCCGCGATACCGGCCTTCACCGGCGCGCCGATCCCCTCGGAAGCCGCCGCGCTCCCACCGGAGGCACTCGCCCCACCGGAAGTACTAGCCCCACCGGAAGCACTCGCCCCACCGGAGGAGCCGCCTGCCGCCGCCGCGGCCACCCCCGCGGCACCGCCGGCCCCCGCACCCCCGGCGATGAGACCGGCCGCCTTGGCGTACCCGGCGGCACCGAACCAGCCGATGACGGCCACCGGTACGACGGCCGGGATGCCACCGGCCACCTCCGCGATCTGACTCGCGGCCAGGCGGCACTTGGCGCACTCCTCCAGGTGCTTGCGCAGCCCCCGCTCGGCACGGGTGCGCAGCCGGCCGCGGGCGTACGTGCCGAGCTGGACGGCGTAGCGCGCGCACTCCTCGTCGGCGGTGAGCGTGGCGCTGACGTGGGCCTGGAGGTAGGCCTGCTTCAGCCCCTCACGGGCACGGCTGGCCAGCACACGCGTGCCGTTGGCGTCCAGACCGAAGAGCGTGGCCACCTCGCTGGGCGACTCGTCCTCGACCTCGGTGTGCCACAGCACGGCCTGCCAGCGCTCGGGCAGCGACCGGAAGGCCCGCATGGCCATGGACTGCTCGGCCTCGTGCATGGCCCGTACGTCCGCGCCCAGTTCGAGTGTGTCGTCGTCGGACGCGTCCCGGCCGCGCGCGGACTGGGCGGCGAACAGGGCGAAGTCGTCGACGAGCTGCTCGCGCCGCGCCGACCGCGTCCAGGAGGCGGCGACGCGCCGCACCGAGGTGAGCAGGTAGGCGCGGACCGCGTGGGTGGGGCCGGAGCCGCCGCGGACCGCCTGGAGCATGCGGGCGAAGACCTCGGCGGTCAGGTCGTCCGCGGTGTGGGCGTCCCGGCAGCAGGTGCGGGCGTACCGGCGCACGGCCTGGGCGTGGCGCCGGTACAGCTCCTCGTACGCCGTGTCGTCGCCCGCGCGCATCCGGTCGATGAGGTCGGCGTCGGACGGAGGGAGTTCACGCGGCGGCGGCAGGGCCCCGTCCTCGCGCCGGTCGCGCTGGGCCGGGACCGACTCGTCGGCGGAACGTCCGCCGGCAGGAACGCTTCCTCGCCCGCCCTGGCTGGGCACCTGCGGCGGAAGCGGGCCGCCGGGCGCGGTGTCCCCGCCGTTTCCGGTGCCGCTCGACTCGTCCCGTCCGTCAACGCTCATCGCGGAACGCCCCCGCCAGCCGCCGTACCCGTCCAGACCACCGGGTCAGCGTGCCACAGCGACTCCTTGGCGGAACCCCGGAGTTCGGACCGTCACTCGTCCGAGCGGATCCGCCGCACGCCAGTACTGGCCGGCCCTCCCGCGGGGAAGGCTCTCTCTTCGCTCCGAGGTCACCGGTGCCGTTCGCCACCGTTCGAGCCGGCGGTCGAGCAGGCCTAGGCGGTCTCGCCCGAGAGCCGGCTGGCCCTCGGAGGACTGCGCGAAGAGCCCGCGCCGGACCCGACACCGCCCCCCGCTCACGCCGGACGCGACCGCAGACCCTCCAGCAGGATGTCCAGCAGCCGGGCCGACGCCGCCGCCTGCTGGGCCGCGTCGGGCAGCGAGGGCGCGGCCGTCGCGATCACCAGCAGGACGTCCGACACGGACACGTCCGCCCGCAGCTCACCCGCCGCCCGGGCCCGGTCCACGAGCTGGCCGACGACCTCCAGCAGCGCCGACGCCCCGGCGTCGTCCTCCGGCGCCGGGACGGAAGCGACCGCCACCGGCTCCTCCGGCACCAGCCGCAGCTCGGCACCGCCCGGCTGGGTCCGCTGCTGCGGCACCCGCGGACCGCCGGCCTGGTCCTCCACGACCGAGACCCGCAGCACCTGCGGCGGCAGCAGCCGGCCGGCGCCCGACGCCACCGACGTGCGCAGGAAGCGCGACAGCGCCGACCACGGCTCGTCCTCCTGCCCGAGCGCGGCGCGCGCCTGCTCGGTCAGCCGGGACGTCTCCTCCTCGGCTATCCGCCGCACCAGGACGTCCTTGCTCGGGAACCGCCGGTACACCGTGCCCACACCGACCCGCGCGCGCCGCGCGACGTCCTCCATCGGCGCGCCGTACCCCAGCTCGCCGAACACCTCGCGCGCCGCCCGCAGCACGTGCTCCAGATTGCGCTGGGCGTCCACGCGCAGCGGCGTCGTCCGTGCTCCGTCCCCGCGCCCGTTCCCCGTCGTGCTCATCGTCGCGCCACCCGCGGTAAGAGCGGACGCGGACGACCAATGAGAATCCTGAACATGCATATGCATTCCCCCGGTAATGACGTCTCCCCCCGGAGACTCTCCCCGCCATGCGATGCCGGGACGGGGGAACAGGCCCGGTTCCGCGGCCCGCCCGTCGCGGACCCGGTGAGCACATCCCCCTACACCCCGTCGACACACGAACATAGTTGAGAGGGAGTCAATTCAGAAGGGGCAGGTTCCGCACGGAGCGCCCACCGATCGGAGTACGGGTCGCATACGTCCCGAATGTGCCCCCGCGCGCCCCCCACGCCACCCCCACTGACCTGCCCGAACGCCCCACAGTCGGCTAATCCGGCCAACTCCGCGCCCGCGCCCGCGCCGGTCACACAATCCGTCGAGGCTGTGGACAAACGCAAGCGGCGGGTGCGTCATGGGATGGTGAAGGAACGTGCGCGCATTCTCGTTGTCGGTGGCGGCTACGTCGGGATGTACACGGCCCTGCGCCTGCAGCGCAGACTGAAACGGGAACTGGACCGGGGCGACGCCGAGATCACGGTCGTCACCCCCGACCCGTACATGACGTACCAGCCGTTCCTCCCCGAGGCCGCCGCGGGCGCCATCTCACCCCGCCACGTCGTCGTACCGCTGCGCCGCGTCCTGGACCGGTGCCGGGTCCTCATCGGCGAGGCCACCGCCGTCGACCACGCGAAACGCACCGTCACCCTCACCACCCTCGCCACCGAGGAGGAGGGCACGGGCGGACAGCAGCTCCCCTACGACCACCTCGTCCTCGCCCCCGGGTCCGTCTCGCGCGCCCTGCCGGTCCCCGGCCTCGCCGACCACGGCATCGGCTTCAAGACCGTCGAGGAGGCCATCGGCCTGCGCAACCACGTCATCGAGCAGATGGACATCGCCTCCTCCACCCGCGACCCGGCGATCCGCGACGCGGCCCTCACCTTCGTCTTCGTCGGCGGCGGCTTCGCCGGTGTGGAGGCCCTCGGCGAGCTGGAGGACATGGCCCGCTACGCCGCGCGCTACTACCACAACGTCCGCCCCGAGGACATGAAGTGGATCCTCGTCGAGGCCTCGGACCGCATCCTGCCCGAGGTCGGCGAGGAGATGGGCCGCTACACCGTCACCGAGCTGCGCCGCCGCAACATCGACGTCCGCCTGCGCACCCGTCTGGAGTCCTGCGCCGACCGGGTCGCCGTCCTCAGCGACGGCGCCCGCTTCCCCACCCGCACGGTCGTCTGGACGGCCGGCGTGAAGCCCCACCCGGTGCTCGCCGCCACCGACCTGCCGCGCAACGACCGCGGACGCCTGCGGTGCACGCAGCAGCTGTCGGTCGAGGGCACCACGCACGCGTGGGCGGCCGGAGACGCCGCCGCCGTCCCCGACGTCACCGCCGCCGAACCGGGCCGCGAGTGCGCCCCCAACGCCCAGCACGCGCTGCGCCAGGCCAGGGTGCTCGCCGACAACATCGTCCACACCCTGCGCGGCGAACCCCTGGAGACGTACGAACACGCCTACGCCGGCTCCGTCGCCTCCCTGGGCCTGCACAAGGGCGTCGCCCACGTCTACGGGCGCAAGCTGAAGGGCTACCCGGCCTGGTTCATGCACCGCGCCTACCACCTCAGCCGTGTGCCCACCTTCAACCGCAAGGCGCGCGTGCTCGCCGAATGGACCCTGGCCGGTCTGTTCAAACGGGAGATCGTCTCCCTCGGTTCACTCGAACATCCCCGGGCGGAGTTCGAACTCGCGGCCGGTGGAAAGCCTTCCCAAGACCCCCCGGGCAACCCGAAGGGGTCGTCCTGACCGGACCCAGGAACTCCACCGCCCGGCCCGGCGTCTGACGGATGTCGGTCCGGTCCGCGCACTGCCAGACTGGTCCACCACCACGGGTGTGCCACGGCTCGCCCCGGTGCGGGCCCTCAGGGGCCCCGGCCGGTTCCGGTGCCGGCCGCCGACGACTACACGAGGCAAGGATTCGTGAACTTCACGCGCTGGAGCGCCCGGCTCCCCGGAACGCAGCGCCGCGCCGCAGCGCGGACCGAGCAGACGGCCTCCCCGGACCGGCGGGGGGAAGGTTCCGTACCCGCCGCCCGTGTCGAACAACTGACCGGTGAAACGCCGCCCGTGCCCCCCGTCGACGAACTGCGGGTGCGCGAGGTCCTCGACCGCGTCCCGTCCCTCGTCGCCCTGGTCCACGGCCCCGACCACCGCATCGCCTACGTCAACGACGCCTACACCACCGCCTTCGGCGTACGCCCCCTCGGCGAACGCGCCCGCGAGGCCCTCCCCGAACTCGACGCGCTCGGCCTCTTCCCCCTCCTGGACCAGGTCCAGCGCAGCGGCAAGCCGCGCACGGTGAAGTCCCGCAAGGCCCCCGACGGCCGCTGCTACACCTTCACCTGCACCCCGGTGGCCCAGGGCGACGGAAAGGGCGGCACGGACGGCCGCGGCGTCCTCGTCTTCGCCACCGACGTCACCGACCACGCCGAAGCCGCCGAACGCCTGCGCGCCAGCGAACGCCGTCAGCGCGAAACGGCCGTCACCCTCCAGCGCTCCCTGCTCCCCCAGGAGCTCGAAGAACCCGACGACCTGCGCGTGGCCGCCACCTACCACCCCGGTGGCACGGAAGCCGCGGTCGGCGGCGACTGGTACGACGTCATCACCCTCGGCGGCGGCCGCACGGCCCTCGTCATCGGCGACGTCATGGGCCGCGGCGTCCGCGCCGCCGCGGTCATGGGCCAGCTCCGCACGGCGGTCCGCGCCTACGCCCGTCTGGACCTGCCCCCGCACGAGGTCCTCCAGCTCCTCGACGGCCTGGCGGCCGAGATCGACGCCAACCAGATCGCCACCTGCGCCTACGCCGTCCACGACCCGAACGAGGGCAAGCTGGTCTACGCCTCGGCCGGCCACCTCCCCATCCTCGTCCGCGACGAGAACGGCACGGTCCTGCGCGCCGACGAACCCACCGGCCCCCCGCTCGGCACCGGCGGCTGGATGCACGCCTCCGGCTCGATCCCCCTGAGCCCCGGCTCCACGGCCGTCCTCTACACGGACGGCCTGGTCGAGCGCCGCGACGCCGACCTCGACGAGGGCATCGCCGCCCTGGAGCGCGCCCTGGCCGGCGCCACCGGCACGCCCCAGGTCGTCTGCGACCGTCTGGTCCGCTCGGCCGGCGTGACCCCGGACCACGACGACGACGTCGCCGTCCTGGTCCTCCAGCACCCCGCCCGCACGGGCCCGGAGGGCGAGCTCTTCCGCAACGCCGCCCTGGAACTCCTGGGCGGCATCGAGGCGGCCCCCCGCGCGCGTGCCTTCGCCTCCGGCGTCCTGACCAGCTGGCGCTTCCCCACCGACCTGCACGACCTGGGCGTCCTCGCCACCAGCGAGCTCGTCGCCAACTCCCTCCAGCACGGCACCCCGCCCATGCGCCTGCGCCTGCGCCGCACGGACCGGCGGCTGATCATCGAGGTCACCGACGGCGACGACCACCTCCCCAGACGCCGCCGCGCGGAACCGGGCGACGAATCGGGGCGCGGCATCGCGATCGTCGCCACCATCGCGTCCAGCTGGGGATGCCGCCGCACCCCGGGCGGCGGCAAGGCGGTCTGGTGCGAGTTCGCCCTGCCGCGCGCCCAGGCGACCTAGCGGGTGCCGGGGATCAGACGTCCGCCGAAACGGGCGCCCCACCCCGGGCCACGACCCGGCTCTTCGCGAGCCACGGCTGATCCTGCGCCTCGGTCAGCTGCCGCCCCAGCCGCACGGCGAGGATCGTGATCCCCAGCGAGAACACCAGGAACGCCACGATGTACGGCGCGTGCAGCGAGGCCCCCAGCGGCCCGCCCACCGCCGGCCCGACAGCCAGCGCGAGCTGCTTGACCAGGGCGAACGCCGAGTTGTACTGCCCGGCCATGCCCTCCGGCGCGAGATCCGCCACCAGCGGCGCCACGGTCGGCGACAGCATCGCCTCACCCAGCCCGAACAGGGCGTACGTCGAGACGAAGGCGGCCGTCGCCATCTCCTGGCTGCCGTGCCCCAGCCCCGCGTACCCCGCCACGGCCCACGCCACGGCCCAGATCAGGCCCACGGCCGCGATCACCCGCGAACGCCGGCGCCGCTCCACGAACCGCAGCACGGCGAACTGCGCCACGACGATCATCAGCGTGTTCGCCGCGAGGGCCGTCCCCAGCGCGGACGTCGATATCCCGGCGGCCTCGACGCCGTACGCGCTCAGCCCCGACTCGAACTGCCCGTAGCAGGCGAAGAACAGCACGAAGCCCAGTACGCACAGCTGCACCATGGCCCGGTTGCCCAGCAGCTGCTTCCAGCTGCTCCGGCCCGCCGCGGGCGCGCCCTCGATCCGGGGCGCGTGCGGCATCCGCACCGTCGCCATCACGACGACCAGCAGCAGGAACATCGCCGCCTCGATCGCGAAGAGCAGGGTGAAGGAGGCAGCGCTCGTGGTGTCGACCAGGTGCCCTCCGATGAGGCCGCCGACACCGAGCCCGAGGTTCTGCAGGAAGAACTGCATGGCGAACGCCCGGGACCGCGTCTCGGCCGAGGAGCAGTCCACGATCATCGTCGCCAGCGCCGGCTGCATCACGGCCTGCCCGGCCCCCAGCAGCGAGGCCGACGCCAGCACGGCCGCCGAACTGCCCGAGATCCCCAGGGTCAGCGCACCGACGGCGGCGGTGAGCAGGGCGGCGAGCAGCACCGGCAGCGGGCCGCGCCGGACGATGGCCCGCCCGGCGAACGGCAGCACCACCAGTGCGGCCACAGCGAAGACGGCGAGCACGAGGCCCGCCGTCATGGCCCCCAGCCCTCGCACCTGCGCCACGTAGACGTACAGATACGGGACCGTGAAGCCGAGCCCGAAAGCGCTGAGTGCGTTGCCCACGTGGATCCGGCGCATCGCAGCGCCCATCGCCCTGGTCACGTTCACCTCTCTCACAAGTTAGGAGTGAAGACTTCGACACTAAACTTCGAAGCTAAAGAGTACATTCCCAAGGACTTCAAGGCAAAGATGAGCCGTGCCATACTGCGCCCATGGGCGACACCCCCGGCTCCGACGAGCCCACCCTCGAAGAGCAGATCGCCGCGTACCAGCGCGAGTTCCAGGACCTCGACCCCCAGGTCGAGCAGATCGTCTCGGCCCTGTCGCGCCTGAACCGCCGCATGAACGTCGCCTACGGCCGCCAGACCTCGGCCCTCGGCATCAGCAACGCCGAGTGGGAGGTCCTCAAGGCCCTCGTCCTCTCCGGCGCCCCCTACCGACTGGGCCCCAGCGAGCTCGCCAAGCGCCTCGGACTGACCCCCGCCGCGATGACCCACCGGATCGACCGCATGGTCGGCGAAGGACTGGTGACCCGGGAGCGGGACGAGACGAACCGCGTCCGCGTCATCGTGGAGCTGACATCCGAGGGGCGAGAGAAGTGGCTGGAGGCGATGCGCCTGGCGTCGGTCTTCGAGGAGGACCTGCTCCAGGACCTGTCCCCCGTCGAGCGCACGGCACTGGGCGAAGTGCTCACGCGCCTGCTGCGCCGCGTCGAGGACGCCCAGCCGGACGCCGGCGGGCGCCTGTCCGACCTGGACTGACGCGCCCACGACTCCCGCGCAAAAGATCTTGACAGGGGACGCTTGACAGCCCCCAGCGGGATCCGTAGAGTTCTTCGGGTTGCCGCAGAGCCGTAACGGTTCTTCGACAGCACTTCCGCCGCAGCAGCGGCACCAACCATCAGCAAGATCGCTCCCAGCGGGGTTGATTTCGGCGCGCCCGAATTCAATTCGAATTGGGACTCGACGCTCTGATCGGCCCCGAACCGGGATCGATTTTGGAATCGCCGAGAGATCGCGCTAAGGTTGGACACGTCGGAACGGCCCAACAGCCGCGAAGACAAACCCCGCTGACTGGGAATCAGGCCCGAAAGGATCTGATAGAGTCGGAACCGCCGGAAAGGGAAACGCGAAAGCGGAAACCTGGAAAGCACCGAGGAAATCGGGTCGAAAAAAGATCTGATAGAGTCGGAAACGTAAGACCGAAGGGAAGCGCCCGGAGGAAAGCCCGAGAGGGTGAGTACAAAGGAAGCGACCGTTCCTTGAGAACTCAACAGCGTGCCAAAAGTCAAC
>NZ_NOKT01000003.1 GCF_002237655.1 Streptomyces sp. XY006 | reverse complement strand
CGGACCGGCGCCCAGGTGCAGTGAACCCGCAGGGGCCGGGCCGACTCCCCGGCTCGGGGAACCCGCAGGGGCCGGGCCGACGCCCCGGTGCGGTGGACCCGCGCGGGTCGGGCCGGTGCCCCGGTTTCGTGTACCGGGGCCGGTGTCACGCGTAGCGGTAGATCCGTCCGTGGTCCTCCAGTTGCTCCGGTGTCACGTCCCACGGCGGCAGCTTCTGGTTCCGCGCCACGACCCGCCGGTACTGCGCGCTGCTCGGCCCGGGCGGCTTCGCCGGCAGGTAGCGGTGCTCGCGGTGGCGGCGCTGCCAGCGGGACCACACCAGGTCGATGAAGGCGTGGTGCATCCAGAACACCGGGTCGTTGACGGAGGCGCCGCCGACCATGGCGCCGCCGACCCAGCGGTGCACCCGGTTGTGGTTGTGCCAGGAGGCGCTGCCCCGCCCGGTGCCCCAGCCCTCCAGCTTGTTGCGGAAGCCCTTGCGGACCGTCGAGTCCCAGGGCGAGGCGTCGTAGAGCGGGTCCTTCAGGGCCCACTCCAGTTCGCTGCGGGTCGGCAGCTCGATGGGGTCGCGGGCGCGGCCGAGGTCGCGGGTGAGGAACTCCTCGTCGGTGACGCCCTCCTTGAGGGTCCAGTTGCCCTCCGCGTAGGCGAACGGCCCGGTCGTCACCTGGCGGTCGGAGCGCCGTCCGTTTCCGCCGAGGAGGTCCGCGGTCCAGGGCGTGGCCGTGGGCGAACGGTCGCGCGTCCAGTCCCAGTACGGCACCGACACCGAGGAGTCGACCTTGCGCAGGGCCCGTTCCAGGTCCAGCAGGAACCGCCGGTGCCAGGGCAGGAAGGAGGGCGCCATGTGGGCGGTGCGCAGCCCGTCCTCGCCGTCGGCGGTGTAGTACTCGATGTGCGTGCGGACGAACTCGTCGTACTCGCCGCGCCGTTTCACCTCCAGCATCGCCTTCACGAACCGGCGCTTCTCGGTGCGCGTCAGCGTGCTGACGTCCTTACGCGTGTACACCATGAGGGTCCCCCTCCTGGTGCCGGCCGGGGCCGTGGCCGGGCAGGTCGCGCAGGTGCCGCCCGGGGCCGAGTTCGTCGACGGCCGCTCGGGTCGCGGCCAGGGGGGTGGGGTAGGAGCGGTAGTGGTCGACCATGCTGAGCCAGCTGCCGTCGGCGCGGCGCATCAGGTGCAGCGGCCGTCCGTCCACGGTGACGTGCCACTCCATGTCCCCGACGGCCTGCTCCGGCGCGGGCACCGGCACGCCCCGGATGCGGCGGCCCCGGTAGATCTCCTCGAACATGCCGTCCCCGGCGAGCACGTCCGTGTTCTTGCCCCCGAAGTCCCCGGGCTCCCCCAGTGCTCCGGACTCCTCGGAGCGGGAGAGCGCGACGACCGGGACGGCCGCGGCGCCGAGTGCCGCGACCACGAGCCCGCGCATCAGGCCCCGCCGTGTGGGCCGCTTGTCACCCTCGGGCGCCGGCCCCGCCTGCGCGCCCACCGGTACTCCGCCGACTCCTACGACCATGCTGTGCTCCTCGATCCGCTCGGGCTGTCGTAGCGGTAACCGCCCGAAGGCCCCCGCGGTCACCGCCGCGGGGGCCACACGAGAACTCCCGCCGGGACCCGGCGCCCTACAGGCCGGGGCCGACACCCAGGTCCGCGGTCGGGACGGTCTGCACCAGCGGCGTCAGCACGCCCGCCTGCGGCAGCTTCGCCTGGGGCAGGCCGAAGCCGTCCGCGTTGGGCGAGGTGAGCGGGGCGTCGACGGACAGGCCCGGCGCCAGCGTGCGCAGGTCGGAGGCGGGGGCGTCGACGCCGATGTGGTCGAAGCCGGCACCGAGGACGTGCGGCAGGGGCGCCCGCAGGTCGGCGCCGGGCAGTCCGCCGTGCACCGGCAGCTGCGGGATCGCCCGCTCCGGGATGAGCCGGCCCTCGACATAGCGCGGCCCGTCGGGCGAGCCGGGCACGGGGACGGGCAGTTCCCCGGTGGCTTCGGGCAGTTCCACGTTGAGGGCCTTCTCGGCGCCGCCGAGCGGCACGGGGACGGGGACCGTGCCGACCGCGGCGGCGGGGGTCGCGGTGGCGGCGCCGGCCGCGGCCGCCACACACGTGATCACTGCGGCGAGGGTTCCTCGGGTGGTCGACTTCATCAGGGGTACGGTCCCTTTCGCGTGTCGGGGCTCAGCGTGCGTACCGAGTAACGAGCCGGGGAACCGCACCAGCGCACAATTCCCCCGACTGCCGCAGTAATACGACGGACCGGCCCGGCGCGGTGCCCGTCAGCCCCTCAGCCCGTCAGCCCGTCCAGAAGTCCCACCAGCGTGTGAGGACCAGCATGCCGACGACACCGACGTGCAGCACCGGCGGCACCCAGGTGAACTCGTCGAGGAAGCGCCGCAGCGGGGCGGGCGCGGGCAGGAAGGTGTGCCGCACGGCGAACGACGTCACGTACCAGAACAGGGGGATCGTCGCGAGCCACGCCAGGGCGCACCACAGGCACAGCGCGTTGATCCGGTACAGCGACTCGAACTGCAGCCAGGTCACGAACCCGACGCCGAACAGGCATCCGGCATCGAAGGCCAGCCAGTACCAGCGGGGGAAGCGGGCCCCGGCCAGCAGGCTCACGCCGACGCAGACGACGACGCCGTAGGCGACCAGTCCCAGCATCGGGTTGGGGAACCCGAAGGCCTCGGCCTGGTCGCTCTCCATGACGCTGCCGCAGGACACCACCGGGTTCAGGCTGCATCCGGGGGTGAAGTCCGGGTCCTGCAGCAGCTTGACCTTGTCGAGGGTGATGATCCAGGACGCCAGCAGTCCGGCCGCCCCGGTGACGACGAGCAGCAGGGCGAACGCCCGGCCGGCGCCCGCCGTGTGCGCCGCCGCGTGGGCGGGTGGGGTCACGTCCGGGTCACTTCGGCAGGGGGAGTCCGCCCAGCAGGCCGCCGCTGCGGTTCAGCTCGGTCGTCGCCTGCTTGACGGTGCTGAGCACGGAGTCCTCGTTCTCGGTGTCGAGCGCGTTCGACTGGTGCTTGAGCGGCATCGGGTCGATGGGCTCACGGGTGAGGGCGTTGACGGCGCCGTTGAGGCTGGTGGGGGTGACGTGCGCGGGGTCGTAGTCGGCGTGCGCGGGTGCGGCACCTGCGACGACGGCGAGGGAACCGGCAACGACGGCGGCGGCCTTCAGGGACTTCATCGTGGTCCTTTCCTGGGCGACTCGGGTCACCGTGTAGGGGGAATTTCCGACGCCGTGCCTAACGAGGCCCGTACGGAGCGGAAACCCCGTCGCCAGAACCTCATATGAGTCGCTGAAACAGAAAGTCGTGCCGGTCCGGGGGGGACCGGCACGACCTCGGGCGGGCCAGACGTCAGGGGGACTTCGGCAGGGAGGGCAGGCCGGCCAGGTCGGGGGCGGGCAGCTCGCTGCCGACCAGGGTCGCGGCGACGGTGTTGACCAGGCCCGTGACGACCGCGCTGACGGCCGGGGTGACCTGGGCGCTCTCGCCGGAGGTGACGGCCTTGTGCAGGGTGCCGGTGGCCTTCTCCAGGGCGTCCAGCGCCTCGCTCACGAGCCCTTCGGGCACCTCGGCGCGGTCCTCGACCGGCGCGGGCAGGGTGCCGGCCTGCGGCAGGGAGCTGCCGGGGGCGGTGGTGCCGGGCGCGGTCGCGGCCGGGGTGGCGGTCGCCTGGTCGATGGCGTCCTGCACCGAGGTGCTCAGCCTGGCGGCCTCGGAGGGCGGCAGTTGCCCGCCGTCCGCCTTGAGCACGGCGGTCAGCAGGTCGGCGACCGGGGTGAGCACGCCGCCGAGGTCGCCCAGGCCCTCGACCTGGCCGAGCAGTGCGTCCGCGTCGGGGACGGGAGCCCGGGACGCCGCGTGGGCGCGCTCCGGGACGGAGGCGCTGTCGGCGGCCGCGGCCGCGGGCCCGGTGACCCCGAGCAGCAGCGTGGCGCAGAGCGCGGGAGTCGCGAATCGCCGTGCGGGCAGACGCATGGGGGTTCCTTTCGGTGTGCGTCGGATCTTGTGCCCACCGTGCGAGCGGCGGCAACGCTCCGCAACCGAGCGAACGCACCAGGTCAGCCCCGCGTCCGCGGGCCCGCAGCGTCCCCGCTGGTGAGGCGGCGTACGGCGACCGGCCCGCCGGACCGCGCGCCCGCCCCCGTTCGGGGCAACCCGCCGGGTGACGCGAACCGGCCGCCCTCCCGCATGGGTCCCGCGGGAGGGCGGCCGGTCAGGGTTCCGGAACGACGTCAGTCGTTCTCGCACTCGTTGCCGAACGCCGGGTTCAGCAGGCCGATGATGTCGACCGTGTTGCCGCAGACGTTGACCGGGATGTGCAGCGGAACCTGGACGACGTTGCCGGACAGCACGCCCGGGGAGTGGGCGGCCGCGGCCTGCGCGCCGGCGTCGGCGGCGGCGATGCCGGTGCTGCCCGCGACAGCGGCAGCGGCAGCGGAGGTCAGGACCAGGCCCTTCGCGATACGCGACATGGAGAGGTGCTCCTTGGGGTTGACACAAACATCCGGGCGGATGCCCGGCGCTGTGTCAACGCGTGGCGTGCGCGCGAGTTGTGCCGCCAAAGGAGTGATCTCGCCCTGGTGGCCCTCTTCACGATTCCGACACACATGCCCGGTTTCTCCGCAATGGTACGGGTGCCGACTACAGTTGCGGACCACCCAACGCACCCCGACAGCAAGCACATCGCACGGATGACGGCCCTCTGACACGTCTCACGAAAGGCCCCGCCGGCCCCCGCCGGTCCCCCGCGGACCGCAGACATCTCGCTTGTCCTTTCGACCGGCCCCCCGGGGAGACCACGTTCCGCCAACCCCTGCGGTGCGGTGGTGACCAGGTGGCCGTCCGGCTCGTTGCCCAGCGGGACGCGGCGTGCGCCGGCGCGGCTTTCGCCGCTGCCGGCACCCGGCAGCGAGGCGCGTTCCCGCCGTCCCGAGCGCCGTCCGTGAGCGAGGAAAACCGCGCATGCACCTGCCCCCGACCCACCCCGAGCCACGGGTCCTCCACGTCACCCAGCCCGTGGACGGCGGTGTCGCCCGCGTCGTGACGGACCTGGCCCGGGCCCAGCTCGCCGCCGGCCTGCGCGTGACCGTCGCCTGCCCCGACAGCCCCCTCGCGGCCCGGCTCGCGGCGCTCGGCGCGGACGTGCGGCTCTGGGCCGCCACCCGCGCCCCGGGGCCGTCGCTGAGGGGCGAGGCACGGCGGCTCGCCGGGATCGTCGCGGACGTCCGGCCCGACCTGGTGCACGCGCACAGCGCGAAGGCCGGGCTGGCCGGGCGGCTCGCCGTACGGGGGCGGATCCCGACGGTGTTCCAGCCGCACGCCTGGTCGTTCGAGGCGGTCGGCGGGACCACCGCGGCCCTCGCGCGCGGCTGGGAGCGGTGGGCGGCGCGCTGGGCCGAGCGGGTGGTGTGCGTGAGCGAGGCCGAGCGCCGTCTGGGTGAGGCGGCCGGGGTGCGCGGGCGGTGGAGCGTCGTGCCCAACGGCATCGACGTGGAGCGCTTCCGCCCGGCCGACGCCGGCGCCGTCCGGGCGAGGCTGCTGCCGGACGTCGACGCGCGGGTGCCGCTGGTGGTCTGCGTGGGGCGGCTGTGCCGGCAGAAGGGGCAGGACGTCCTGCTGACGGCGTGGGAGCCGGTGCTGCGGCGGGTGCCCGGGGCGCGGCTGGTGCTGATCGGCGACGGCCCGGACCAGGGGAGGCTGCGGGCGCTGGCGCCCCGGTCGGTGCGGTTCGCCGGGGACGTCACCGACGTCGTGCCCTGGTACCAGGCGGCGGACCTGGTCGTGCTGCCCTCGCGCTGGGAGGGCATGGCCCTGGCTCCGCTGGAGGCCATGGCGTGCGGGCGGCCGGTGGTGGTGACGGACGTGGGCGGGGCCCGGGAGAGCCTGCCGCCCGGCCTCGCGCCGCACTGTCTGGTGCCCGCCGTCGCCCCGGCGGCCCTGGCCGCGGCCGTCGCGGCGCTGCTGCCGGACGCGCCGCTGCGCGCGTCACTGGGCGACCGGGCACGCCGGCACGTCCTGACCACGCACGACGTACGCCGCACGGCCCAGGCGGTCGCGGACGTCTACCGGGCGCTGCTGGACGGGCGCGCCGTGTCCACCGAGCACAGGGAGTCAGTCCACTCGTGACCGCGGAAAGCACCGTCCCCCCTCCCGCCGGACAGCCCCGGGACCTCGGACTCACGCCCCTGACGCTGCTGCCGCCGCGCGGCACCGCGGCGGGTTTCCGCCCGGCCGCCGGCCGGCCCGCGGCCCGGCCCGTGTCACCGCTGCCGCTGCTCGCCGCGGACGGCACCGCCGCGGTGCTGGGCGCGCTGGCGCTCACCGGCGCCCAGCGCCACCCGCTGCTGCTGGCCGTGCTGGTGGCCTTCTCGCTGCTGCTGCGTCCCCGCCGGCCCGCGCGCGTGCCGGCGCTGCTCGACGAACTGCCCGCCGTCAGCGCCCGGATCGCCGTGGCCTGGCTGGCGCTCGGGGCGTTCACGGCGGCCTGGTCCCCGCAGCACGTGCTCTCCGCGCGGACGCTGCTCGCCGGTTTCCTGCTGCAGACCGCGGTGAGCTGCGCCGGCCGTGGCGCGGTGCACGCCCACCGGCGCGCGGAGCTGCTGCGCCGGCCGCGGGCCGCGCTCGTCGTCGGGCCCGCCGCGACCGCGCAGCGGGTCGCGGCGGCCGTGCTGCGCCATCCGCGCTACGGCGTACGGCCGGTGGGGGTCGTCGCCGACGCGCCGGACGGCGCCGAGGGGCTGCCCGTGCTGACCACGGGCGAGGAGGTCCAGCGCGCGCTGATCCAGAACGGGGTGCGCGAGGTGCTGGCCGTGCACCCCTCGGTGCGGGTCGGGCAGGGGCCGCTGCTGCGGGCGCTGGCCGCGTCGGGCTGCACGGTGTGGGAGATCGACCCGGACGTGCCGTCGTACCGCTCGGGCGACCGGCTCGCCGGGTTCTCCTGCCGTCGCCTCGACCTCGGGGCGGGGCCGCGCGGCGGCGCCGGCAAGCGGGTGCTGGACGTCGTGGTGTCGGGGGCGCTGCTGCTGCTGGTCAGCCCGCTGCTGCTGGTGTGCGCGGTGGCGCTGCGGGTGAGCGGCGGGCCGGGCGTGGTGTTCCGGCAGGAACGGATCGGCAAGGGCGGGCGGCCCTTCACGCTGCTGAAGTTCCGCACCCACCGCCCGGCCGACGAGCACGAGTCGGCGACCCGCTGGAGCGTCGCGGACGAACGCCGGATGCCGTGGTTCTGCCGCTTTCTGCGCCGCACCTCGCTGGACGAGCTGCTGCAGCTGTGGAACGTGCTGCGCGGCGACATGAGCCTGGTCGGGCCGCGGCCCGAACGCCCCTACTTCGTCGCCCAGTTCGGCCAGACCTACCCGGGCTACGCGGCGCGGCACCGGATGCGCACCGGCATCACGGGCCTGTCGCAGGTGCACGGGCTGCGCGGCGACACCTCGATCGAGGACCGGGCACGGTACGACAACGCGTACATCGACGACTGGTCGCTGTGGCAGGACGTCTGCCTGCTGCTGCGGACGGCGGCCGCGCTCGTGCGTCCGACGGGGAGCTGAGCGGGATGACCCGGGTCGGGGCGCACGCGCCCGTTCTTCCCCTGCTGGCCGTCGTCGTCCTGCTCGCGCTGCCGCTGGGGCCGGGCGGCGACGGCGGTGCGGGGCCGGCCGACCTGGTGTCGGCGCTGGTGGTGCTGTACTGCGCGGTCCGGCTGGTCCGCGACCGGCGGCGGCCGCTGTCCCGGACGGCGGCGGTGGTGCTGGGACTTCCGGTGCTCGGGGTCGCCGTCGCGGCGATGGGGGCGGTGTCGCCGGGCGAGGGGCTCACCGGCCTCGGCCGGTACGTCCAGGTCTTCGTGCTGGTCCCGGCGGCGGTGCTGCTCCTGGTGCGGGACCGGGCCGACTTCCGGCTGCTGGCCTGGTCGTTCGTGGGGCTGGCGGTGTGGCAGGGGGCGGTCGGGGTGCACCAGTACGCGACCGGGACCGGGGCCTCGTACCAGGGGCGGCCGGTGCGGGCGGTCGGCACGTTCGGGGCGCAGGACGTGATGGGGATGGCGACGGTCGTCTCGCTCGGGCTGGTGTGCGCGGTGGGGCTCGCGCTCGGGGCCGGGCCGGTGCGGCAGCGGATCATCGGTCTCGCCTGCGCGCTGGTGCTGCTGCCGCCGCTCGCGCTGTCCTTCAGCCGCGGGGCGTGGATCGCGACGGCGGTGACGGTCACGGCGCAGCTGCTGCTGTCCGGGCTGCGGCGGGCGTTGGCGGCCGGGGCGGTGGTGGCCGCGGTGAGCGTGATCGTGGTGGGCGGTCTCGGGTTCGGCACGGCGATGCTGCAGGAGCGGATCAGCAGCATCACGCAGGTCGCGGACGCGCCCGACCAGTCGGTGACCGACCGGTACACCATGTGGGCGGCGGCGACCGGGATGTGGGGCGAGCATCCGGTGACCGGGGTGGGGCTGAAGGGCTTCCCCGAACACCGGGACTCGCACGCCTCCCTGGCGCTGTCGGCGGGCAGTGACACGGAGGGCGCGGGCGCGGCCTTCCGCAAGCAGCCGCTGCTGTCCCCGCACAACATGTACCTGCTCATCCTGTCCGAGCAGGGCCTGCTGGGGCTGCTGGCCCTGGCGGGCAGCTGGCTGGCGCTGCTGCTGTGCGTGGTGCGTGCCCTGTGGCGCACCCGGCGGTCCGGCGCCCCGGGCCTCGACTGCGGCCTGGTCGCCTGCGGCCTGCTGGTCTGGCAGCTGACGGACTTCGCCTACGCCGACATCGGCGGCCCCTCCACGGTCCTGACGGCGATGTGCTTCGGCCTGGCGGCGTGGTGGGGCCTGACCACCGCGCACACCCGGCCGCGACCCGACGAGGGCGGCGCCGGCTCCGACGCCCGGGCCCTGGCGAAAGGGGCACCGGCACGATGACGCTGACGCCTGAACAGACCGGCCCGGGCGGGGGAACGACGGTTCCCGGAGCCCCGGGCACACGCCGCCCGGTGCCGCCCGGCGACCACGCCGCCCCCGGCGAGACCTCGCCGGTCCGCCGGACGCCCCCGGCACCCCAGCCCCCGGAAACGACCGACGGCCGGACCTCAGCCGCGCCGCAAGCCACGGTTCCCAAGGCGCCCCCGGCACCCCAGCCCCCGGAAACGACCGACGGCCGGACCTCAGCCGTGCCGCAGGCCACAGTTCCCAAGGCGGCCTCGGCACCCCTGCCCCCGGAGACGACCGACGGCCGGACCTCAGCCGTGCCGCAAGCCACAGTTCCCAAGGCGGCCCCGGCACCCCAGCCCCCGGAAACGACCGACGGCCGGACCTCAGCCGTGCCGCAAGCCACAGTTCCCAAGGCGCCCTCCCCACCCCAGCCCCCGGAGACGAGCACGACCCCCACCACCCAACCGCCCCCGGCCGGTGGCCGGACCGCGGCCGGGGCTCGGGGTGTGGCGCCCGCGCGTGCGTCGGCCGGTCCCGTCACCCCCGGCCCCCCTGTCTCCCCGCGTCCCTCCCCCGCCGACGCGCCCGTCACCCGTGGGTTTCTCGCCCGGGCCGCGCTCGTCACCGCGGTGTGCTCCGCCGCCGGGGCCCTGCTGGGGCTGGTGCGGGATCTGTCGCTGGCGCGGATGTTCGGGGCCGGGAGTGAGACGGACGCCTTCCTCGTGGCGTGGACCGTGCCGGAGTTCGCCGCCACGCTGCTGATCGAGGACGGCCTGGCGATCGCGCTGATCCCGGCGTTCAGCATGGCCCTGGCCCGGCGGGCACAGGGCGCCGGCGGGGACCCGGTCCGTTCGCTGGTCGCCGGTACGCTGCCCCGGCTGTCCCTGGCCTTCGCCGCGGTCGCCGCGCTCCTGGCCGTCTGCGCCCCGCAGCTCGTGCGCGTCCTGGCCCCCGGCCTGCCCGACCCGGCGCTCGCCGTGGACTGCACCCGGCTCACCGCGACCTGCGTGCTGACCTTCGGTCTCGCCGGGTACTGCAGCGCGGCCCTGCGCGCGCACCGCCGGTTCCTCGCCCCGGCGGCCATCTACGTCGCCTACAACACCGGCATCATCACGGCCGTGCTCGTGCTGGGCGGGCGGTGGGGCGTGCGCGCGGCGGCGGCCGGGGTGGCCGCGGGCGGCTGTCTGATGGTCCTCGCCCAACTGCCCGTGATGTGGCGCGAGCTGCGGCGCGGCCCGGGGTCCGGGCCGGGGTCCGGGCCGGAGTCGGGACCGCCCGGCGGTGCGGACGGCGGCGGCCGGCCCATGGGGCTCGCCCTGCTCGCCGCGGTCCTGCTGTTCGCGCTGTGCCGCCAGTCCCAGGTGCTGATCGAGCGGTTCCTCGGCTCCGCCCTGCCCGCCGGCGCCATCTCGCACCTCAACTACGCGCAGAAGGTCGCCCAGATCCCCATGACCCTGTCGCTGATGCTGTGCACGGTGACCTTCCCGGTCATCGCCCGCGCCCTGGCCGACGGCGACACCGAGCGGGCCCGCGCCCGCGTGGAGCGGGACCTGGCGCTGGCCGCCTGCCTGGTGCTGGCGGGCGGTGCGATGGTCGTGGCCTGCGCGCCGCAGCTGGTCGAACTGCTCTTCCAGCGCGGTGCCTTCACCGCCGAGGACACGACCGCGACGGTCCGGGTGATGCGCGTGTACGCCCTCGGACTGCTCGCGCAGACCCTGGTCGGCGCCCTGATCCGCTCGTACTTCTCGGCCGGCCGGGTCACCTGGTACCCGCTCGGCGCGATGGCCGCGGGCCTGGTCGTCACCGCCGCCGCCGGCGCCTGGGCGGTGGGCCCCTGGGGCGTCATCGGCATCGCCGCGGCGAACGCCGCCGGCATCACCGTCACGGCCGCGCTGCTGCTCGCCGGGATGGGCCCGCGCGGCATTCCGATCCGCACCCGCCGCGTCCTGGCCGGGCTGGGCCGCCCGCTGGCCGCGGCGGCCGCGGCGACCGCCGCCGGCGCCTGGGTGGCGAGCCGCCTCGCCTCCCCCGCCTCTCCCGATCCCACGGACCTCGCGGGCTCCTCCGGCTCGCCCCTCCTCGCCCTCACCGCCGGCGCCCTCACCGTCGCCGTCGTCTTCCTCACGCTCGGCCGGGCCCTGGGCGACCAGGGCTGCCGCACCGCGCTGACCTCCCTCCGTTCCGTCTCACGAAGGCTCCCTCATGGCCGCTCCCGTTGACTCCCCGGACACCGGCACCCGCACCAGATCCGGCCCGGTCCTGTTCGTCGCGATGTACCACTCCGTCGGTGACCCCACGGACGACCCGTACCGCATCACGGTCTCGCCCGAGCGGCTGGACCAGCAGCTCGGGCGGCTGCGGCGGCGCGGACTGCGCGGGGTGTCCATGGCCGACCTGCTCACCGCCCGGGCCCGCGGCGAGGGGAAGGACCTGTACGGGCTCACCTTCGACGACGGCTACGCCGACTTCGTCACCGAGGCCCTGCCCGTGCTGCGCCGCCACGGCTGCGGCGCCACCCTGTTCGTCCTCCCGGGCCGGCTCGGCGGCGAGAACGCCTGGGACCCGCTGGGCCCGCGCAAGCCGCTGCTGACCGCCGACGGCGTGCGGCAGGCGGCGGCCGAGGGCGTCGAGATCGGCTCGCACGGCCTCACCCACGTCGACCTGACCAAGGCGGACGACGTCACCCTCAGGTCGGAGGTCGAGGGCAGCAGGACCGTGCTCGCGGAACTCACCGGAACGCCCCCGGCCGGCTTCTGCTACCCCTACGGCACCGTCGACGCGCGGGCCGTCGACGCCGTGCGGGACGCGGGCTACACCTACGGCTGCGCGATCGACCCGGGCCCGCTCGGCGGCCCGCACGCGCTGCCCCGGGTGCACATCGGGCAGAACGACACCCCCGTACGGCTGTTCCTGAAGTACCGGCTGCACCGGTTGCGCCGCCGACCCGTCGAGGAGCCGCGGTGAGGGCCCTGCACATCATCACCGGCCTCGGCGTGGGCGGTGCCGAGCAGCAACTGCGGCTGCTGCTGCGGCACCTGCCCGTCGACTGCGACGTGGTGACGCTGACCAACCCGGGCGCGGTGGCCGCCGGCCTGCGCGCCGACGGGGTGCGCGTCCACCACCTCGGCATGGCCGGCAACCGCGACCTGGGCGCACTGCCCCGCCTGGTCCGGCTGATCCGCTCGGGCGGCTACCAGCTGGTGCACACCCACCTCTACCGCGCCTGCCTGTACGGCCGGATCGCCGCGCGGCTGGCCGGGGTCCGGGCGGTGGTCGCCACCGAGCACTCCCTCGGCGACTCGCAGATGGAGGGCCGCCCGCTGAACGCGGGGGTCCGCGCGCTGTACCTGGCGGGCGAGCGCCTGGGCCGCACCACGGTCGCCGTCTCCCCCACCGTCGCCGCGCGGCTGCAGAGCTGGGGCGTGCCCGGGCCGCGCATCGAGGTCGTGCCCAACGGGATCGACCTGGCCCGCTTCCGGTTCGACGCGGCCCGCCGCCGGGAGACCCGCCGCCGGCTCGGCCTGCCGGACGACGCGTATGTGATCGGCGCCGTCGGCCGGCTCGCGCCAGGCAAGCGCTTCGGCGTGCTGATCCGGGCCCTGGCCCAACTGCCGCCGGACCACCGCCTGCTGCTGGTCGGGGGTGGCCCGGAGGAGGATGTGCTGCGCCGCACGGCCCGGGCCGCCGGGGTCACCGACCGTGTGCTGTTCACCGGGGAGCGCCCCTGTGTGCCCGACGGCTCACCCGGCCCCGACCTGCCGTCGCTGGCCTCGGCGATGGACGTCCTCGCCTCGCCGTCCCCGGAGGAGGCCTTCGGCCTGGCGATCGTGGAGGCCCTCGCCTCCGGCCTGCCGGTCCTGTACGCCTCCTGCCCGGCCCTCCAGGACCTGCCCGCGTCGGCGGCGCCCACCGCCCGGCGTGTCACCGGCGGCCCGGAGGCGTTCGCCCGCGCTCTGGCGGACGTACGGCGGCAGGGCCCCGGGCAGCGCACGGTGCCCGAGGCCGCCCGTCACTACTGCATCACCCGCAGCGCCGCCCGGCTGATGGACGTGTACGCCGCCGCGGTCGCCCGTCCCCTGTCCCCCTCGCTCCAGGAAGCCCGCACCTCATGACCGACACTTCCGCACGGCAGCACCGCCCGGTCACCGCCCTCACCAGGTCCCTGCCCCCCTGGTCGCTGCTCGCGGCCGGGGCCGTGGCAGGCGGTCTGCTCGGCGGCACGTACGGCCTGGTCAGGACCCCGCAGTACACGGCGACCAGTTACGTCGTCGCCGTGCCGACCCAGAAGTCCGACACCGCCACCGCGCTCGGTTTCGCCCAGGCCTACGGGCGGGTCGCCCCGCAGCTGGCGGTGCTCGGGGACGCGCAGGTGTGGGCGGGGGTGCCCGTGTCGACGCTGCGCGAGAGCGTGCGCACGGCGACCTCGCCGGACGCGCCGATGGTGTCGGTCACGGCGACCTCCTCGCGTCCGGACCTCGCCGCCGACATGGCCGACGCGGTGGCCCGGGCGCTGACCCGGCACGCCGCGGACACCGAGGATGCCACCCGCGTCGAGCTCCAGCAGTTCGCCCGCGCGGTCGAGCCGGCCGAGCCGTCCTCGGCCTCCGCCCGGGTGACGGGGCTGGTCGGGGCGAGCGCGGGCGGGCTGCTGGGCGGGCTCGCTGTGCTGGTCCGGCCGCGGCGGGCCGCCGAGACCGGCGGGCGGCACGCCTCGGTGCCCGGCCCGGCCGTCGCCGCCGACGCGCACGGACAGCTGTGACGTACACCGCGGAACTGGTCACCGCGGAGCGGGACTTCGCCGCCCTCGCCGCCGACTGGGACCGGCTGCACCGGCGGTACGCCCACGCCACGCCGTTCCAGAGCCACGCCTGGCTGCACTCGTGGTGGCGGTCGTACGGCGGGCGCGGCCGGCTGCGGCTGGTGCTGGTGCGCGACGACCGCACCGGCGACCTGGCCGCCGCGGCCCCGCTGACCCTGGTCCGGCGTCCCCTCCCGGCGCTGGTGCCGCTCGGCGGGGCGATCTCCGACTACGGGGACGTCCTGCTGGACGACGGGCACGGCGAGGGGGCGGTGGACGCGCTCACCGGCGCGCTGTCGGCCGCCGCCCGCACCGCGCTGATCGACCTGCGCGAGGTCCGGCCCGGCGCGGCGGCCGAACGGGTCTACGAGCGCTGGCCCGGGCCGCGCGGCCGGGTGGACGACTCGGTGTGCCTGGAACTGCCGGCCGTCCCCATGGGAGAGCTGATCGCCCGGCTGCCGTCGAAGACCCAGCAGCGGCTGCGCGCCAAGCTGCGCCGGCTGGACGCGCTCGGTGTCCAGCGGCGGGTCGTCACCCCGGGCGAGGTGGAGCCGGCGCTGCTGCGGCTGCTGGAGCTGCACCGGCTGCAGTGGCAGGGGCGGAAGGTGACCTCGGAGCATCTGCGGCCGCGGTTCCGTGAGCACCTGGTGCGCTCGGTCGGGCCGATGGTGCGCGGCGGGGACGCGGTGGTCACCGAGTTCCGGCTGGACGAGGAGGTGGTGGCCGTCGACCTGACGCTGCTCTCGCCGCGGCTCGCGGGCGGCTATCTGTACGGTGCCCACCCGCGGTTGCGCGAGCACAAGGCGGACGTGGCGGCGATGCTGCTGGACTCGACCGCCACCCACACCAAGGACGGCACCCTCGGCACGCTGAGCCTGCTGCGCGGCAACGAGCCCTACAAGCACCACTGGCGCCCGCTGACGGTGGTGAACCAGCGGCTGCTGCTGGCCCGGCGGCGCACGGCACCGCTGCTGGCGGCGGCGCTGTGCGACGCGGGGGCGCGCCGCCGGGGCAAGGAACTGCTGCACCGCGTGCGGGAGCGCGACCGTGGCGGCCGGCCCTGACCGGGTCCGCCGCCGGCCGCGCTCCCGGCCCCGGGCTAGCGGGTACGCGACCACCAGTCCAGGCGCAGGCAGAGCTTGCCGCCCATCCAGTACTCGACCCAGTCGCCGAGGTTCAGCGGCGAGCAGTTCGCCGGGCGCTCGGGCTCGGGCACACTCGGCCGCGGGGTGGGGGTCGGGGCCGGTGGCCGGGCCGGGGTGCTGGGGGCCGGAGTGGTGTCCTCGTCGCGGCCGAAGAGGAAGGTCCGGTAGACCTCGGAGGCCCGGGGATTGTCGTCGCACTGCCACACGCCGTGCGGGCAGTAGTCGGTGAGGGTCTGGTACAGCGGCTTGTGCTCGTCCATCCACGCGAGCATGCGCTTCATGTAGTCGGCGTTGTCACCGTTGCGGAAGAGTCCCCATTCCGGGAAGGAAATGGCCTTGCCGTGGGCCTTCGCGAATTCCACGTGCTGCTGCAGCCCGTAGGGTTCCTTCACCTGTTCGTCGAACGACATTCCGCGCGGCTGGTCGTAGGCGTCCATGCCGATGATGTCGACGGTGTCGTCGCCCGGGTAGCACTGCGTCCAGGGCACGGCGTCCCGGCCGCGGCTCGGGGTGAAGTCGAACCGGAACTTCTGGCCCGGCACCGCGCGCATGGTCGTCACGATCCTGTTCCAGTACTGCTTCCAGGCCTCCGGGTCCGGCCCGCAGCGGTGCGTGTAGGTGATGCCGTTCATCTCCCAGCCGAGCACCAGCACGGTGTCCGGCACGCCGAGTTCCACCAGCCGTTCGGCGAGCGCGCGGAAGTGGTGGTCGTACCGGCCGGCGGCGCCCTCGCGCAGCAGCCGCCGGACCTCGTGGTCGGGCACGCCCTCCTCGTTGCGCTCCAGCATGGGCACGTTGAGGACGAGGAGCCGGTCGGCCTGCTCGCGGCGCCAGTTGGCCCACACGTCGAGGAAGCCGGGGCGGCCCTCGATGTTGCTCCAGCGGTCGCCGGGCAGGTAGGTGTGCCCGACGCGCAGCTTCGCCCCGCCGAGCCAGGCGCTGAGCTGGGCCATGCGGGCCACGCCGCGCGGGCCGTAGTCGAGGTAGGCGCCGAAGGCGGGGGCGGGTGCGGTGGGCGTGGTGCCGGGTGTCGTGCTCGGTGCCGTGCCGGGTGCCGTGGCGCCCGGCGTGGGCGTGGTGCCGGGTGCCGTGCTCGGTGCCGTGCCGGGTGCCGTGGCGCCCGGCGTGGGCGACCCGTCCGGGACGGCGGGCGCCGCGGGCGCCGCCGGGGTGGCCGCCGGTGTGGCCGCTGGTGCGGGTGGTTCGGCCGGGCGGGCCGCTCCCGTTCCCGCGACGACCGTGTGGCCGGACGCCAGTGCCGCCGTCGCTGCGACCGCCGCCGCGACGAATGCCAGCCTCCGGGACCGTGCGCGTCGCTGCCGTGTGGCCATGGCCGCCCCTTTCGTTCATCTCCGCTTACTGACACTCAGTCATATGAAACGGATTCACGCCACGCCGCTGAGGCTTTCGAGTGGCCCCCTCGCCCGCACCGGTGACTCAAGTTCGAAGGAAATGCCCGTGTCGCTGCTCGACATTCGTGTCCCCGCGGTTCTGCTGCGGATCGACCGGAACCCGTTTCACCACGGAACGCTGGGCGCCGTGCGCTCACTCGGCCGGGCGGGCGTGGACGTGCACGTGGTCGCCGACTGCGCGGGAAGTCCCGTACGCCATTCCTGTTTCGTGCGCGGGCTGCACGCACCGCCGCCGCCCGGCGCGTCCCCTGCCGAGATCGCGCGGGTGCTGCGCGGGGTGGCCGCGCGCCTCGCGCGTCCGGCGGTGCTGATCCCGATGGACGACGCGGGCGCCGTCGCGGTGGGCCGGATGCGCGAGGAGCTGGCGCCGGCGTATCTGCTGCCCGAGACGGACGGGGCGCTGCCCGAACGCGTCGCGGACAAGGCGGAACTGGCCGAGGTGTGCACCGCGCTGGACGTCGCGCACCCCGAGACGCTCGTGCCGGACAGCGCGGACCGGGCGGCCTCGGCCGTGGCGCGGCTGGGGCTGCCGGTGGTGGCGAAGTGGAGCAGGCCCTGGCTGGTGCCGGCGGGCAGCGGGCTGCGCAGCACCGTGCTGGTGCGCTCCGCCCGGCAGGCGCGGGAGCTGTTCGCGCGCGCCGCGGAGGCGGGCAGCCGGCTGCTCCTCCAGGCGTTCCTGCCACCGGGCCCGGACCGCGACTGGTTCTTCCACGGATACGCCGACCGTTCCGGGCTGGTGCGGGCCGGCGGCACGGGCCGCAAGCAGCGCGCCCGGCCGCGCGGGGCGGGTCTGACGTCGGTCGGCCGCTGGACGGCCAATCCGGAGGTGCGGATGCTCGCCGAGCGCATCACCGGGGAACTGGGCTACCGCGGCATCCTCGACCTGGACTTCCGCCGCTGCGGCACGACCGGCCGCTACCACCTGCTGGACTTCAACCCGCGCCCCGGAGCCCAGTTCCGCCTCTTCACCGACACGGCCGGGGTGGACGTCGTGCGGGCGCTGCACCTGGACCTGACGCACCGCGCGCTGCCGGAGGGCGCACCGCGGCCGGGGCGGGCGTTCGTGGTGGAGAACTACGCGCCGCTGAGCGCGTTGCGGCCCGCGCCGGCCGGGCGGGAGCTGGCCTGGCACGCCCCGGACGACCGGGCGCCCGGCCGGGCGATGTGGCACCTGTGGGGCCGGCACGCGGCCGGGCGGGTGCTGGAGCGGCTGCGCCCGGAGCCAATGGGGTGGTTCACCCGCCTGGCGCGATAGAAGTACGCGCTTTCCATATAGAAATGTCTAATTTGTTCCTATGACTCACATGAAGCGCACCGCCACGGTGCTTTCCAGCCTCGCTCTGAGTGCCGCGCTCCTCGGCGGCACCGCGACGGCCTCGGAGGCGGACATCCTCCCCCAGGTCGCCCACTCGAAGGACCAGGAGTGCAGGGAGCACGACAGCCTGGGCCTGTTCCTGCTGGGCATCCCGCTGCTCGGGTTCTTCTACCCGGGCGACTGCTGACCGCACGGCTTTTCACGGGTGCCGGGCGCTTGCGTCCGGCACCCGTCGTGTCAGCGGTGGGACGCGGCCCGGCCCCGCCGGTAGAGCACGACGCCGCCCGTGATCAGCGCGGCACTGCCGGCCGCCGCGCCGAACAGGGCCTCGGCACCGGTCTCGGGGAGACTGGGCGGCTGCTCCGGGCCACCGGGGGGCGTGTGGTGGCCTCCGGGGGGCGTGCCGGGAGGCGTCTGCGGGGGTGTGTGCGGAGGCTTGGCCGGCGGGGTGTGCGGAGGCTTCGTCGGGGGTGTGTGCGGGGGCTTGGTGGGCGGGGTGTCGCCGTATCCGTAACCACCGTCGTCGTCACGCCCGTAGCCACCGTCGTCGCCACGCCCGTAACCGGCGCCGTCGTCGTGTCCGTACCCGCCGCCGTCGCCGTCGTGTCCGTAGCCGCCGTCATCGCCGTCGTGTCCGTAGCCGCCGCGGGGCGTGTCGCCGCCGCCGTGCGACCGGTCGCCGCCGTCGCCGGGGGGCAGGTCGCCGTCGTCGCCGGGCCAGTCCCCGCCGTCGTCACCGTCGTCGCCGGGCCAGTCGTCACCGTCGTCGTACGCCGAGCCGCCGGCGGAGTCGTGGTGGCCGCCGTCGCCGTAACCGCCGTGCCGGTGCGAGTCGTTCGCGCAGGAGTTGCCGAACGCCGGGTTGAGCGCGGCGACCACGTCGACGGTGTTGCCGCACACGTTGACCGGTACCTCGACCGGGGCCTGGATGTTGTTGCCCGACGCGGCGCCCGGCGAGCCCTTGGCGGCTCCCTCGGCGGTCGAGTCGGCGAGGGCGGCGCCGCCGCACAGGGACAGGATGCCCGTCGCGGCCGCCGCCGCGACCATTCCCCTGCTCAGGGTCTGTCGCAATCTCGTTGCCTCCTGCTCGTGGAGTGCTCGTAGAAGTGGGAAAGGCCGGCCCCGGAGCGAACGGTGTCCTCCCGGGGCCGGCCAGGTCGCAGCCGGTGCTGCGTGTGTTACCGCGTCAGTCGTTCTCGCACTCGTTGCCGAACGCCGGGTTCAGCAGGGCGATGATGTTCACGGTGTTGCCGCACACGTTGATCGGGATGTGCACGGGAACCTGGATCACGTTGCCGGAGAGGACACCCGGAGAACCGACCGCGGCACCCTGGGCGCCGGCGTCCGCGATGGCTGGGGTGGCCATCCCCAGGGCCATGATCGCGCCCGCGACGACAGCAGCGCTCTTCTTCATGAACTTTCCCTTCTCTGCAGTCATGCCCCTTTGTCGGCCGAAGCCGAGCGAGCACAGCCGGAACGGCTCGCACCATGACCTGCAGCCTGCAAACGAGGAATTGACATCCGAAGAAACTAAGGAACGTACGGGGCGAGGGAATTCACTCGAATGCCCCCGCTGAAATCCCGGGTACGGCCGGGCGGCCCGCCGTGGATCCGGCGAGCCGCCCGGGCTGCGTACGAAACGGGTCAGTCGCCGTTCGCCGAGAGGACCGACAGGTCCTCCAGGATGTGGTTGAGCGCGCCGTCGCGCTTGCTGTTCGTGGAGTTGTCCGCGCACTGCTGCTGGACGTGGTCCGACAGGATCGGGATGTCCTGGACCACCACGCCGATGAGGGCGGCGACGCCGACGTCGAGGTCCTGAACGGCGAGACAGGGCTTGTTGAGCGTGCCGTCCACCAGCGAGAGCTGAGGGCTCATGTCGCCCTTGGTCGCCGAGTTGCCGAACGACGACGAGGCGCCGTTGCCGTTGGCGACGGACGGTCCGGAGTCGTCCCCGACGGCAAGAGCCTGGGGAGCTGCCGCCACCGACATTCCGATGACACTGGCGGCGGCCGCCGCGGCGACCATTGCCTTCTTGAGCACTTCGCGTTCCTTTCCTCGTAGCGACGCATGTCCTACGGCCTCATCAACCCGGCTCCGGATGATTGGTTGCGGGTGTTCACCCGGTTGGCCCGCAGTGCTCCAAATCCCTGATAATCAACGGGGAAGAAGAACACACAAACTGTCCTCGCATGGGCTGACAGAGTGATGAGGAGAAACCATGCACCGCCCAGGCAGTTGACCAGAACGCTCCGGAGGACGGGGTTTCCTCAGAAAGGACTGGTCAGTGATCAAGAAGGTTATTGCCACCGCGGCGATCGCCGCTTCCGTCATGGGAGCCTCCGCTGCCGCGGCACCGCAGGCGCTCGCCGTCGGCGACGACAGCGGACCGTCCGCCGTGAACGGCAACGGGGCGATGCAGAGCTTCGGCAACTCGTCCACGTACGGCAACATGAGCCCGCAGATGGCCCTGATCCAGGGCTCGTTCAACAAGCCGTGCATCGCCGTGAACGACCTGCCGATCGGTGTCGGCGCGCTCATCGGTATCCCGATCCAGGACATCCCGATCCTGTCGGACCACCAGCAGCAGCAGTGTGCGGAGAACTCCACCAACGCCAAGCGCGACGGTGCGCTGGCGCACCTGCTGGAGGACGTGTCGATCCTGTCGGCGAACGGCGACTGACGCGACGCGCGCCACAGGGGCGGGCCGCCGGGCGACTGCTCGGCGGCCCGCCCCCTTTTGCTGTGCCGGCGGCGTCAGGCCCGGCCCGCGTACAGGGCCTCGATCCGCTCCGCGTACGCGGCCGTCGCCGCCTGCCGTTTGACCTTCAGGGACGGGGTGAGCAGTCCGTTCTCCTCGGTGAAGTCCCCTTCGACCAGGGCGAAGGCGCGGATCGACTCGGCGCGTGAGACGGCCTCGTTGGCGTGGTCCACGGCCTTCTGGACGTCGGCGCGCAGGTCTTCGTCGTGGACGAGTTCGGACAACGGGGTGTCGGCGGGCCGTTTGCGCACCGCGAGCCAGTGGGCGAGGGCGTCGGGGTCGAGGGTGATCAGAGCGGCGACGTAGGGGCGGTTGTCGCCGACGACGAGGCACTGGCCGACGGGCGGGCGGCTGCGCAGGCGGTCCTCCAGGACGGCCGGGGAGACGTTCTTGCCGCCGGTGGTGACGAGGATGTCCTTCTTGCGGCCGGTGATGGTGAGGTAGCCGTCCTCGTCGAGGGAGCCGAGGTCGCCGGTGGCGAACCAGCCGTCGTCCAGGACCTCCCCGGTCGCGGCCGGGTTGTTCCAGTACGCGGTGAAGACGATGCCGCCCTTGACGAGGACCTCGCCGTCGTCGGCGATGCGCACGGCGGTGCCGGGGACGGGCAGGCCGACCGTGCCGGGACGGGGGGCCAGGGGCGGGACGATGGTGGCCGCCGCGGTCGTCTCGGTGAGGCCGTAGCCCTCGTAGACGAGGATGCCGGCCGCGTAGAAGAAGAGGTTGAGCTCGCGGTCCAGGGGGCTGCCGCCGCTGATGGCGTAGCGCAGGCGGCCGCCGAGCTCCTTGCGGATGCGGCGGTAGACCAGCAGGTCGTACAGGGCGTGGGCGGCGCGCAGGCCCGGGCCGGGTCCCTTGCCGCGGCCCAGGAACTCGTTCATGTGGGCCTGGCCAAAGCGGACGGCGATGCGGTGGGCGCGGTCGAAGGAGGAGCCGCGGCCGAGCTTCTCGGCGGTGGCGCGGCCGGTGTCGTGGATCTTCTCGAAGAGGTAGGGGACGCCGACCAGGAACGTCGGGCGGAAGGCGCGCAGGGCCGGGCGCAGTTCGTCGGGTTTGATGCTGGGGCAGTGGCCGACCTCGATGCGGCCCATCAGGCAGGCGATCTGCAGGGTGCGGCCCAGGATGTGTGCGAGCGGCAGGAAGAGGAGCGTGGAGGCGGTCTCGCCGGTGACCTCCTTGAACATGGGGTGCAGCAACTCGACGGTGTTGGCGGCCTCGGCGTGCAGGTTGGCGTGGGTCAGGACGCAGCCCTTGGGGCGGCCGGTGGTGCCGGAGGTGTAGCAGAGGGTCGCGGTCGTGCCGGGGGTCAGGGCGGTGCGGCGCTTGGTGACCTCCTCGTCGGCCACGTCCCGGCCGAGGGCGGTGAGGTCGTCGAGCGCGCCGTCGTCGAGTTGCCAGACGCGCGGGGGCTCGGAGTGGGCGGCCGTGCCGGTCAGGACCGTGCCGGCGTTCGCGGCGGTCTCGGTGACGACGTGGCGGGCGCCCGAGTCGCGGACGATCCACTCCACCTGCTCGGCCGAGGAGGTGGCGTAGACGGGCACGGTCTGGCCGCCGGCGGACCAGATCGCGAAGTCCAGGACCGTCCACTCGTAGCGGGTGCGGGACATCACCGCGACGCGCCCGCCCGGTTCGAGGCCGGCCGCGATCAGGCCCTTGGCCACGGCGGTGACCTCCCGGGCGAAGTCCGCCGCCGTGACGGGCTGCCAGCTGCCGTGCCGCTCGCGGCGCAGGACCACGGCGTCGGGGGCCTCGGCCGCGTTGGTGTACGGGATGTCGGCGATGCTGCCGGTCGTCGGGCGCTGCGCGAGGGGTGCCACACGGGCCTCGCGGACAACGCCCCGCTCGTCCCTGACGGTCTCGGCCCTCGTGCGGAGCGCCAGGTCGGTGCGCTGCTTCGCCCGTTTCAGATCCTTGCGTACGCCCATGACGGCTCCCGGTCGCGGATGAGGCTGACGTGCTGCCGTACTTACTTACTCAGGAGTCAACTTACTCATGCGTAAGGATAGGTCAATGGCCGGGGTCAGGTCAGGCGGCGGTCAGGTCAGGCGGCGTGCGGTGTCGATCGCCTCGGCGAGCCGGCGCAGCTCCTCGTCCGCCGTGTCCTCCGCCAGGTCGTCGGCGTGCCCGGCGAGTTCGCCGAGCCGCGGGGCGCCCGGCACCGAGGGCCCGTCGGGGCCGAGGGCGTCGGCGAAGTAGGCCGCCGTGGCGGTCGTCCGCAGGCCCCGGCCCGCGCTCCAGACCGACGCGTCGAGGGCGTCGGCCTCCAGGTCGCCGGTCTCCTCGTGCGGGGCGCGGGTGGCGGGGTCGAGCCAGCGGACGGTGGCGGTGGCGAGGTGGCCCTCGGCGCCGGGCGCGGTGCGTACGGCGTACAGGGCGGTGACGGTGTGGCCGGGGCCGACCTCGCCGCCGTCGACGCGGTCGTCGCGGAAGTCCTCGTCGGCGACCCGGCGGTTGTCGTAGCCGATCAGCCGGAACTCCTCGACCGTCTCCGGGTCGAAGGCGACCTGGGCCTTGGCGTCGCGGGCGGTGAGGTCGACGTGGCGCGGGAGTTGCTCGCAGAAGACCTTGCGGGCCTCGTCCTCGCCGGACACGTAGACGGTGTGGCCGTCGCCCCGGTCGGCGAGGCGTTCCATGAGGGCGTCGCCGTAGTCGCTGCCGACGCCCACGCCGAAGAGGGTGATGCCGTGCTCGCGGCGTTCGCCGGCGATCTTCTCCAGGATCGTGCCGGCGTCGGTGTCGCCGGTGTTGGCGAGGGCGTCGGAGACCAGCACGACCCGGTTGGTGGCTCCCTCGCGCAGGCCCTCGACGGCCGTCTCGTAGCCGGTCTCGACGCCGGCGCCGAGGTTGGTGGAGTCCTGCACCTCCAGGTCGTCGACGGTGTCCTGGATCTCGTCGCGGTTGCCGTCCAGGCGGGTCATGGGCAGGACGGTCTCGGCCTCGTCGCTGAAGGTGACCAGCGCGACCGAGTCGCCGTCGCGCAGCCGGTCCGTCATCACCGACAGGGACTTCTTGGCGAGGTCCAGGCGGCCGGGTTCGGCCATGGAGCCGGAGACGTCGAGGACGAACGTGAGGGCGGCGGGCGGGCGTTCGCCAGAGCGCTCGGCGGTGCGGGTGGCGAGCCCGACGCGGACCAGGGACCAGTCCTCGTCGTCGGTGCGGGCGCCGTCGACGGTGACCGAGAAGCCGTCGCCGTCGGGGCGTGGGTAGTCCTGGCGGAAGCTGTTGACGAACTCCTCGGGGCGGACCGTCGAGGGGTCGGGCAGCCGGCCGTCGGCGAGGGTGCGGCGGGCGTAGTCGTAGGAGGCGGTGTCGACGTCGAGGGCGAAGGTGGAGAGGTGGCCGGGGTCCTCTCGGTGGTCATGGCGTTCGTCGGTGTCCTGGCCCTCGGCGGGGGCGGGCTGGCCGGCGCTGTAGTCGGGACGGTCGGCCGCCTTGCTGCCGTCGCCGGTGTCGGCGCCCCCGCTGCACGCCGTGAGCAGCAGGCCGCTCGCCGCCGTGAGCGCGAGCAGCGCTGTTCGTGTGCGGAACCGCTCCATCGTCCGTACCCCCTGCTATCCGTCGGCGTCGGCTTCTTGTGACTGTGACGGGGCAGAGGGCCGGAACGTGCGGCACGGGGCGTTGCGGAAGCGTCTCGAAGCGGCCACGGAGGCGTCCTGTCGAGACCGGTGGGTGATCCTCCGTTGACCTAGGAGACGACGTCCTTGCGGGCGAAACCGCGGAAGGCCAGGGCGAACAGCACCAGCGCGTACGTCACGGAGATGGAGGCGCCCTGGATCATGTCCGACCACTCCAGCTGGGGCCGGACGGCGTCGAGCCAGGCGTACTGCCAGTGCGCGGGCAGGAAGTCGCGCCAGTCGCCGAGGGCCGTCACCTCGTCCAGGACGCTGCCGATGATGGTGAGGAACACCGCGCCGCCGACCGCGCCGAGCGGGGCGTCCGTGCGGGTGGACAGCCAGAACGCGAGGGCAGCGGTGACCAGTTGGGACACCATGATGTACGCGACGACGATCAGGATGCGCTGGGCCGCCGTGCCGGTGGACAGGCTGCCGCCGGTGGGCATTTCGAGCGGGCCCCAGCCGTAGGCGGCCGTGCCGACGGCGAGGGCGACGACCGGGAGCAGGACCATCGCCGCGAAGCTCAGGGTGAGTCCGACGGCGAGCTTGGACCACAGCAGCCGGGCCCGTGGCACGGGGGCCGCGAGCAGATAGCGCAGGGAGGACCAGCTAGCCTCCGAGGCGACCGTGTCGCCGCAGAACAGGGCGACGGGGATGACGAGCAGGAAGCCGGCGGCGGAGAAGAGGTTGACCGCGGCGAAGTTCGCCCCGGACGCGGTCGCCGTGTCCATGAGGTTGACGCGGTTGTTGCCGCCGCCCGGGTCGCCGCCGACCTGGAAGGCGATGAGCAGGATGACCGGCAGGGCGAACAGGACGCCGCCCATGACCATCGTGCGGCGCCGCTTCAGCTGCCGGACCAGCTCGACGCGGAAGGGCAGGGTGCGGCCCGCGCGGTAGCCGTCGGCGACCTCGGCGGGCGGCTCGGCGAGCGTGCTCATGCTTCGGCTCCGATCAGGGTGAGGAAGGCGTCCTCCAGGCGGCGGTGCGGGCCGACCGACGTGACCGCGACGTCCAGCCGTACGAGGTCGGCGACCAGGCGCTGCGGGGTGCCGTCGGCGTCGAGCCGGACCAGCAGGCCCTCGTCGACGCTCACGGCCGAGGCGACGCCGGGCAGGGCGGCGACCTTCTCCAGGACGGGCTCGTCCACGGGCGTGGCCGTGCCCACCAGGAGCGTGTCGCCCGAGCCGACGATCTCCGCGACCGGGCCCGCCTGGACGAGCTGTCCGTGGTCCATCACGACCAGGTGGGTGCAGGTCTGCTCCACCTCGGCGAGGAGATGGCTGGAGACGATGACCGTGCGGCCGGCGGCGGCGTAGCGGATCATCACCTCGCGCATCTCGCGGATCTGGGGCGGGTCGAGGCCGTTGGTCGGCTCGTCCAGGATGAGCAGGTCGGGCAGGCCGAGCATGGCCTGGGCGATGGCGAGGCGCTGGCGCATGCCCTGCGAGTAGGTGCGCACGGCCCGGGCGAGGGCGTCGCCCAGGCCCGCGATCTCCAGGGCCTCCTCCAGGTGCGCGTCCTCGGCGGGGCGGCCGGTGGCGCGCCAGTACAGCTCCAGGTTCTCGCGGCCGGACAGGTGCGGCAGGAAGCCCGCGCCCTCGACGAAGGCGCCGACCCGGGAGAGCACCGGGGCGCCCGGCGCGATGGCGTGGCCGAAGACGCGGATCTCGCCGCCGTCGGGCCTGATGAGGCCCATGAGCATGCGCAGGGTGGTCGTCTTGCCGGCGCCGTTGGGGCCGAGCAGGCCGAGCACCTGGCCCTTCTCGACGCGGAAGGAGAGGTCCTTGACCGCGTACCGGTCCGACGCCTTGGCGTAGCGCTTGGTCAGGCCGGTGATCTGGAGGGGGACCTCGGCCAGTGCCTGCTCCGGCGGGGCGGGGGCGGCCGTGCGGCGGCGTCCCGTGACGATCAGGGCCAGGGCGATCACGGCACCGGCCAGGGGCAGCCACCACACCCACGCCGGCAGTGCGTCCTGGCTCTCGCGCTGCCCGAGGGCGGAGGGCACCTTCAGGTCGCCCTTGAGAGAGACGGTGTAGGTCGCCGGGGCGGCCGGGGAGGCGTAGCCGAGGTCCGTGGAGGCGAGGACCAGGCGCAGACGGTGGCCGTCGTCGATCTCGTGGTCGATGGCCGGGAGGGTGATGCGGACGTCCTGGCCGGCCTCGGCGTCCTCGACCCGGACGGGCGTGACGAGCTGGGAGGGCAGCACCTGCTGGGCGGCGCCGCCGGGTCCGACGTCGTAGAGCTTGGCGAAGAGCACGGCGTCGTCGCTGGTGGACTTCACGTGGACGGTCGCGGTGGGCGAGCCGGTGATCTGGAGGTCCTCGCGCTGCGGCGCCGACTCGAACGCGGCGAACTGGCCGGGGAAGTCGAGGGAGACGCCGATGCCGAGCGAGGAGAGCTGACTGAGGCCGCCGGCACCGCCGAGGCCGGGCAGGGCGGAGACGCCGGGCGGGCTGGCGCCGGGCGGGTTGGCGAAGCTCTGCTCGCGGCCGGTCAGGGCGACGGAGGTCGGCTTGCTCTCCAGGCCCGGGTAGCGGTCCGCGGTGACGCCGGCCAGGCGGGGTTCGCCGTCGCCGGAGCCCGTGCCGAGGGTGCGGGTGACGCGGAAGGCGGGGCCGGTGTCGACGCCCTTGTCGTCCTTCAGGTAGCGGTCGAACCAGGTCTTCACGCGGTCCTGGACGCGGCCGGTCTCCATGTCGCCGCCGTCATGGCCGCCGGCGATCCAGTCGACGTCGACGGGGGCGCCGTTGGCGCGGATCGCCTTCGCGGCCAGGTCGGCCTGGCCGAGCGGGAAGAGCGAGTCGGACTGGCCCTGCAGCAGCAGCGTCGGCACCTTGATGTCCTTGCCGACGACGGACGGCGAGCGCTGCTGAAGCGTCTCGCGCGCCTCGGCGTCGGGCGTGCCGGACTCGGCGACCCGCTCGTACATCCGGCACAGCGCCGGTTCGAACTTCTCGCAGCCGCCGCCGGAGTTGACGAAGATGCCCGCCCACAGCTTCTTGAACACGCCGTTCGGGAAGAGGGCGTCGGCGAGGTTCCAGTACGTGATGGCCGGGGCTGTCGCGTCCACGCGCTGGTCGTGGCCGGCGGCGAGCAGGGCGATGGCACCGCCGTAGGAGGCGCCGGCCATGCCGACGCGCGGGTCGCCCTTCTTGTCGAGCTCGACCTGGGGCTGTGTCGCGAGCCAGTCGAGGAGCTTCGAGACGTCGGCGACCTCGCCCTCGGGGTCGTTCAGGCCGATCTTCCCGGTCGACCCGCCGAAGCCGCGGGCGGACCAGGTCAGGACCGCGTAGCCGTCCCGGGCGAGGTCCTCGGCCTGCTGCCGGACGTCCTTCTTGCTGCCGCCGAAGCCGTGCCCGAGCAGGACGGCGGGGCGCCGTCCGTCGCCGCCGGAGGTGAAGAAGGAGGTGTCGACGCGCACGCCGTCCACGGTGTCCAGGAGCCGGTCCGTGCGGTGCACCGGGGGCGCTTCGTCGCCGGCGACGGCCGTCCATGTCCCCGCGCCCGCGAGCACGACGACGGCGGCCCCGGCGGCGAGGAGCCGCCGGGGCCTCCGAAGCAGCCCGTTCAGTCCGGGCAGTCGAAGATCCATGCGTCAACGGTACGGGGTGAACCTGTCGATGAGTTGTCGACCGGAGACCGAAGTACGGGGCCTTCCAGGGGTGTACACGGAGTCTTCGGCGTACTGCGGGTGGTGTACGGCTTCGAGCTCGGCGGGGGCTGTGCGTTGCCGGGTGCGGGTGCTCGGGGGCTGTTCGCGCAGTTCCCCGCGCCCCTTGCGGGCGTCCCCTCACTCCTCCGGTACCGACACCAGCCAGCGGGTCTCCGGGTGCGGGCGGAGGTACAGGGCCCAGTACAGGGTGGCCGCCGCCGTGATGCCGCCGGCCCAGAGCAGGTACGCCGGCTCTTGCTGGATGAGGATGTAGACCAGGACCACGATCAGCAGGAGCGGGGCCGCGGGCCACAGGGGCATGCGCCAGGCCGGGGTGTGGCGGTGGGTGCCGCGGCGGGAGAGCAGGGCGGCGACGGCGACCAGCAGGTACATGCCCGTCACGGAGACGCCCGTGACGCCGTACAGGGTGTCCAGGTTCACGAAGCACAGGGCCGCGCCGGGGACGCCGACGGCGAGGGTCGAGACCCAGGGGGAGCCGAAGCGGCCGAGGCGGGAGAAGAGGGAGTTGACCGGGGCGGGCCAGGCCTTGTCGCGGGCCGAGGCGAACAGCACGCGGGAGTTCTGGATGACCATGACGATCCCGGCGTTGATGATCGCCAGGGCCACGCAGAGGCTGACGAACGTGCCGACGGCCGAGTCGGACCAGGCGGTGACCATGGTGGAGATGTCGCCACCGGTCAGGGCGGCCAGGTCGGGGGCGCCGACGGTGATGGCCGCGACCGGGACCAGGATGATCACGGCGGAGATGGCGAGGGTGGCCAGGACGGTACGGGCCACCGAGCGCCGGGGGTTCTCCAGTTCCTCGGAGAGGTAGACCGCCGTGGAGAAGCCCTGCGTGACGAACAGGGCGATCGCGAGGCCGGAGACCACCAGCAGGGCCGTCACCGTGTCGGGGGCGCCGTCCGGGCCCGCCACCTGCATCGAGACCAGGCTGCCGGCGCCGCGCTCGGCGTGCGTGAAGCCCAGGACCGCCACGACCGCGGCCGCGATGACCTCCAGGACCAGGAAGACGCCGGTGATCCAGGCGTTGGCCCGCAGGTCGAGCAGGCCGGCGAGGGTGGCGAGGAGCATCACCGAGGCGCCCGTCCAGGACGGGTCGAGGTGGACCAGCGGGGCCAGGTAGTCGGCCGTGCCCATCGCGATGACCGGCGGGACGATCATCACGACCAGCAGGGACAGCACGAAGACCAGCCAGCCGGCGAGGCGCCCGGCCAGCGTCGAGACCATGGCGTACTCGCCGCCGGCGCTGGGGACGAGGGTGCCCAGCTCCGAGTAGCAGAACGCCACGGCGATACAGAGCAGGGAGCCGACGGCGATCGTCAGGGCCGTGGCGGTGCCGAGCGAGCCGAACAGGTCCGGGACGACCACGAACAGCGTGGAGGCCGGGGTGACGCAGGAGAGGGTCAGGAGGGTGCCGCCGACGACTCCGATGGAGCGCTTCAGCTTCTTGGGGCCGCCCGACGCCTGCGCGACGGCGGCCTCGACAGGGGTGAGGGTGTCGGTCACGTGAGGGATGCAACATCGACGGAAACCATCACGTCAATGGCTGTTTGCCTACGAAATCCGTTGTGAACTGGCGATCTTGCGCGCGTTAACGTTGCGTCAACGCTTCCACGGCACGGATTCGGCGGGTGCGGGAATCGCAGGCCCGGCGCGCAAAAAAGTGGGGCCGTCCGCGATGCGGACGGCCCCTGGCACCCGGTGTCAGTGGTTGCGCGGGAAGCCCAGGTCCACGCCCGCCGGGGCGTCGGCCGGGTCCGGCCAGCGGGTGGTGACGACCTTGCCGCGGGTGTAGAAGTGCGTGCCGTCGTTGCCGTAGATGTGGTGGTCGCCGAAGAGCGAGTCCTTCCAGCCGCCGAAGCTGTGGTAGCCGACGGGGACCGGGATCGGGACGTTCACGCCGACCATGCCGGCCTCGACCTCCAGCTGGAAGCGGCGGGCCGCGCCGCCGTCCCGCGTGAAGATCGCGGTGCCGTTGCCGAACGGCGAGGCGTTGATCAGGTCCAGGGCCTCCTCGTAGGTCTCCGTGCGCAGCACGCACAGGACCGGGCCGAAGATCTCGTCCTGGTAGGCCTTGGCGGACGTGGGGACCTTGTCGAGCAGGGAGATGCCGATCCAGTGGCCGTCCTCGTGGCCGTCGACGGTGTAGCCGGTGCCGTCCAGGACGACCTCGCAGCCCTCGGCCGCCGCGCCCTCGACGTAGGACGCCACCTTGTCGCGGTGGACCTTGGTGATCAGCGGGCCCATCTCCGACGCCGGGTCGTCGCCCGGGCCGATCTTGATCTTCTCGGCGCGCTCGCGGATCTTCTCCACCAGTTCGTCGCCGATGGCGCCGACCGCGACGACCGCGGAGATGGCCATGCAGCGCTCGCCGGCGGAGCCGTAGGCGGCCGAGACGGCAGCGTCGGCCGCCGCGTCCAGGTCGGCGTCCGGCAGGACGAGCATGTGGTTCTTGGCGCCGCCGAGCGCCTGGACGCGCTTGCCGTTGGCCGAGGCGGTGGTGTGGATGTAGCGGGCGATCGGGGTCGAGCCGACGAAGGAGACGGCCTTGACGTCCGGGTGCTCCAGCAGGCGGTCCACGGCCACCTTGTCGCCGTGGACGACGTTGAACACGCCGTCGGGCAGACCGGCCTCCGCCAGCAGCTCGGCGAGGCGGACCGAGGCCGACGGGTCCTTCTCCGACGGCTTCAGCACGAACGTGTTGCCGCAGGCGATGGCGATGGGGAACATCCACATCGGCACCATCGCCGGGAAGTTGAACGGCGTGATGCCCGCGACCACACCGAGCGGCTGGCGGATCGAGGAGACGTCGACGCGGCTGGCGACCTGTGTGGACAGCTCGCCCTTCAGCTGCACGCTGATGCCGCAGGCCAGGTCGACGATCTCCAGGCCGCGGGCGACCTCGCCGAGGGCGTCGGAGTGCACCTTGCCGTGCTCGGCGGTGATCAGCTCCGCGATCTCGTCGCGGTGGGCGTCCAGCAGCGCCCGGAACCTGAAGAGGATGGAGGTCCGCTGGGCCAGCGATGACTGGCCCCAGGTGGCGAAGGCCTCCTTGGCGGCCGCGACCGCCGCGTCCACCTCGTCGACCGAGGCGAACGCGACCTTCGTGGTGACCTCGCCGGTCGCCGGGTTGGTGACCGGCCCGTGCGTGCCCGAGGCGCCTTCGACGGTCTTGCCGCCGATCCAGTGGTTGACGATCTTCGTCATGGCCGGGAACTCCTTCACAGATGGCGGCGTCGGGTGGAGACGTGCCGTTCGTACAGCTCACGTGCCTTGACCGCGGACGGCCGTGTCGCGGTCTCGGCCACGGGTACATCCCACCAGGCCTGCGCGGGGGGCGCGCCCGACACTGTGTCTGCCGTTTGGGTCTCCACGTAGACACATGTGGGAGTGTCGGCGGCCCGGGCCTCGGCGAGGGCCTCGCGCAGGTCCCGCACGGTCTTGGCGCGCAGGACGCGCATGCCCAGGCTGGCGGCGTTGGCGGCGAGGTCCACGGGCAGCGGCGGGCCGGTGTACGAGCCGTCCTGCGACGGGTAGCGGTAGGCCGTGCCGAAGCGCTCGCCGCCGACCGACTCGGACAGGCCGCCGATGGAGGCGTAGCCGTGGTTCTGGATGATCAGCACCTTGATCGCGACGCCCTCCTGCACGGCCGTGACGATCTCCGTCGGCATCATCAGGTACGTGCCGTCGCCGACCAGGGCCCACACCGGCCGGTCCGGGGCGGCCAGCTTCACGCCGATCGCGGCCGGGATCTCGTAGCCCATGCAGGAGTAGCCGTACTCCAGGTGGTACTGGTCGCGGGACCGGGTCCGCCAGAGCTTGTGCAGGTCGCCGGGGAGGGAGCCGGCCGCGTTGATCAGGATGTCCGACGCGTCGACGAGGGCGTCCAGGGCGCCGAGGACCTGGGGCTGGGTGGGGCGGGTGTCCGGTTCGTCCACCTCGTAGCAGGCGTCGACGCGCTGCTCCCAGCGCTCCTTGTCCTCGGTGTACTCGGTGGCGTAGGTGCCCGCGACCCGGTACGCGTGCAGGCGCAGGGCCCCGGTGAGCTCCTGCAGGCCGCTGCGGGCGTCCGCGACGAGGGGCTGCCCGGCGAGCTTGTGGCCGTCGAAGGGCGCGATGTTGAGGTTCAGGAACCGCACGTCCGGGTGGGCGAAGAGGGTGCCGGAGGCCGTGGTGAAGTCGGTGTAGCGGGTGCCGACGCCGATCACCAGGTCGGCGGTGCGGGCCAGTTCGTCCGCCGTGGCCGTGCCGGTGTGGCCGATGCCGCCGACGTCCTGGGGGTGGTCGTGGCGCAGGGAGCCCTTGCCGGCCTGGGTCGAGGCGACCGGGATGCCGGTGGCCTCGGCGAACTCGGCGAGCGCCTCCTCGGCGCGGCTGTGGTGGACGCCGCCGCCCGCGACGACCAACGGGCGCTTCGCCGCGCGGATCGTGTGCACCGCGTCCATCAGCTCCGTCGGGTCGGGGCCGGGCCGCCGGACGGTCCAGGTGCGCTCGGCGAAGAACTCCTCGGGCCAGTCGTACGCCTCGGCCTGGACGTCCTGCGGCAGGGCGAGGGTGACGGCGCCGGTCTCGACGGGGTCGGTGAGCACGCGCATCGCGTTCAGCGCCGAGGGGATCAGGGCCTCGGGGCGGGTGATCCGGTCGAAGTACCTGGAGACCGGGCGCAGACAGTCGTTGACCGACACGTCACCCGCGTACGGCACCTCCAGTTGCTGCAGGACCGGGTCGGCGGGGCGGGTGGCGAAGACGTCGCCGGGCAGGAGCAGCACCGGCAGGTGGTTGATGGTCGCGAGGGCCGCGCCGGTGACCAGGTTGGTGGCGCCCGGGCCGATGGAGGTCGTCACCGCGTGCGTGGACAGGCGGTTGGACTGGCGGGCGTAGCCGACCGCCGCGTGCACCATGGCCTGTTCGTTGCGGCCCTGGTGGAACGGCATCCGCCCGGCGTGCTCCAGCAGCGCCTGGCCGAGGCCGGCGACGTTGCCGTGGCCGAAGATGCCCCAGGTGGCGCCGATGAGCCGCCGGCGGGCGCCGTCGCGCTCGGTGTACTGGGCGGCGAGGAAACGGACCAGCGCTTGTGCGACGGTCAGACGGGTGGTCATCGGTACCCCTCCGTGTGGTCCGGGTGGAAGCAGATCCGCCATTCCCGCGTCTCCCCCGGCCCGGCCATCACGTTCAGGTAGTACATGTCGTGGCCGGGCTGGGCGATCGACGGGCCGTGCCAGCCGTCGGGGACGAGGACGGCGTCGCCGGAACGGACCTCCGTGAGGACGTCGGATCCGCCCTCACGCGAGGGGAATACGCACTGATAGCCGAAACCGTTCGGGCCGTCGATCTCGAAGTAGTAGATCTCCTCCAGTTCCGACTCCTCGCCGGGCCGGTGCTCGTCGTGCTTGTGCGGCGGGTAGGAGGACCAGTTGCCGCCGGGCGTGATCACCTCGACCGCGATGAGTCGGTCGCAGTCGAAGGCGTCCGCGGAGGCGAAGTTGCGGACACGGCGCAGGCAGGTGCCGCTGCCGCGTTCCTCGACGGGGACCTCCGGCGCGGGGCCGTAGCGGGCGGGGAGTTGTCGCTCGCACTTCGCTCCTGCCAAAGCAAAGCGGCCTCCCGCGCCGGAGGCGATCTGGACCCGGGCGTCCCGGGGCGCGTACGCGAAGTCGGTGACCGACGCGAACACGTCCTGGCGGCCCGAGAGGGGGAACTCCTCGTCTTCCACGCGCACCGTGCAACCGCCCTGCAGCGGCAGCACGATCCACTCGCTGTCGCCGGTGGTGAAGGTGTGCGTGCCGTCCGGCGGGAGCTCCACGATCCGCAGGCTGCTGTGCGTCCAGCCGGCCCGCTTGGGGTCGATGTCCAGGACGTAGTTCACACCGGTGGTGGTGCCCTTGGGGACGTACAGCTCACTGGTCATGAAAAGGCCCTCACAGCAGTCCTACGGCGGTGTCCACGGCGGCGGCCACGTCGCCGTCCGCCGGGTACAGCAGCGAGCGGCCCACCACCAGCCCGCACACGGTGGGCAGTTGGAGAGCACCGCGCCATTTCTCGTACGCCCCGTCCTGGTCGTCCCCGACCTCCCCGCCGAGCAGCACGGCGGGCAGCGTGGAGGTCGCCATGACCTCGGCCATGTCGTCGGGGTTGTCGGTGACCGGCACCTTCAGCCAGGTGTAGGCGGAGCTGCCGCCCAGGCCCGAGGCGATGGCGATCGACCGGGTGACGGCCTCGGCGGACAGGTCGTTGCGCAGCCTGCCCGTCTCGTCGCGGCGGCTGATGAACGGCTCGACGAAGACGGGCAGCCGGCGGGCCGCCATGGCGTTAACGGCCCGGGCGGTGGACTCCAGCGTGGTCAGCGAGCCCGGGTCGTCGTAGTCGATGCGCAGCAGCAGCTTGCCCGCGTCGAAGCCGAGGCGCTCGATGTCCTCGGGGCGGTGGCCGGTGAAGCGGTCGTCGAGTTCGAAGCGGGCGCCCTGGAGACCGCCGCGGTTCATCGAGCCCATGACGACCTTGCCGTCGAGCGCGCCGAGCAGGAGCAGGTCGTCGAGGATGTCGGCGGTGGCCAGGACGCCGTCCACGCCCGGGCGGGAGAGGGCCAGGCAGAGGCGTTCGAGGAGGTCGGCGCGGTTGGCCATGGCGAGGCCGCGGCCGCCGACGCCGAGGGCGCCGCGGGCCGGGTGGTCGGCGGCGACGATCATCAGCCGGCCGGTGTCGTCGAGCAGCGGCCGGCGGGTGCGCCGGGCGGCGGCCTCGGCGATCGCCTCCGGGTGGCGGCTGCGCAGGCGGACGAGTGCGGAGACGTCGACGCTCACTGCACGGCCCCCGCGCCGACGGCCGCCTCGATCTCGTCCGGGGTGGGCATCGCGGAGGAGCACTCCAGGCGGGAGGCGACGATGGCGCCCGCGGCGTTGGCGTGCCGCATGGTCTTCTCCAGGTCCCAGCCGGCCAGCAGGCCGTGGACGAGGGAACCGCCGAAGGCGTCTCCGGCGCCGAGGCCGTTGAGCACGTTCACCGGCAGCGGCGGGACCTCGGCGCTCTCCCCGGCCCTGTTCACCGCCAGGACGCCCTTGGGTCCCTGCTTGACGACGGCCAGCTCGACGCCGGCGTCCAGCAGCGCGCGGGCGGCGGCGTGGGGTTCGCGCACGCCGGTGGCGACCTCCACCTCGTCGAGGTTGCCGACCGCGACGGTGGTGTGGCGCAGGGCCTCCTCGTAGAAGGGGCGGGCCTGTGCCGGGTCCGTCCAGAACATGGGGCGCCAGTCGAGGTCGAAGACGGTCGGGCCGGACTTGGCGCGGTGGGCGAGGGCCGCGAGGGTCGCCGTCCGGCTGGGCTCCTCGCTCAGGCCCGTGCCGGTGATCCAGAAGACGCGGGCCTCGCGGAGGGCGTCGAGGTCCAGTTCGTGGGCGTCGATCTCCAGGTCGGGGGCCTTGGGCTGCCGGTAGAAGTACAGCGGGAAGTCGTCCGGCGGGAAGATCTCGCAGAAGGTGACCGGGGTGGGCAGGCCGGGGACGGGGGTGACCCAGCGGTCGTCCACGCCGAAGCCCCGCAGCGCCTCGTGCAGGTAGGCGCCGAAGGGGTCGTCGCCGGTCCGGGTGATCACCGCGGTGCGGCGTCCCAGGCGGGCCGCGGCGACCGCGACGTTGCTCGCCGAACCGCCGAGGAACTTGCCGAAGGACGTGACCTGCGGCAGCGGGACGCCCGTCTGCAGCGGATACAGATCCACTCCGATCCGCCCCATGGTGATCAGGTCGTACGCCATCGGTGTCCCCTCGGTGTTCGGCTCTCCCCGGCTTTGTAGCCCCCTTCCCGAAGCCCTGTCAATGTTTTGTCCGGACATTCGGACCAGATCATGACAGCGCTTTCGGCATTCCCTGGTCCTTCTCCTGCGTAGTCTTCGGCCCCGGACCCCGATCCGCCTCTCCGGGCCGCGTCAAGATGCCCCGCCGACGCTCCGGCGTACGCCTTTGCCCCGGCTGTGTCACAAACACCCTCTTCCTGTCACACATGTCGCGCGTACGCGGGTCTTCCGTCACACCCGCGCACAGACCCTGCCCTGTGTCCGGGAGGGGTCGTTGACCGGACACAGGCTTGTTGATCACCAGCGCAGCGCCCGGCTCCCCCGGACGGCCGCCCCCGGCCGCCGCCGTGGCGCACGCGGGGAGGTACACGTCATGACCGACCGAAGGCTCTGGTCGTACAAGGAGATCGCGGCACACATCCGGGTGCAGCCCGACACCGTGCGGTCCTACCGCAAACACGGTCTGCTGCCCCCGCCCGACCATGTCGAGAGCGGCAAACCGTACTGGTACGCCGACACCGTCCGGGCCTGGGTCGCCTCCCGGCCGGGCAACCGCAACCGGAGAGCCGACTGAGCCGGCCGGCCTACCGAGCCGGCTGAGCGGATTGAATCGGCTGAGCCGTCCCGTGCCCGACCTCGTGCCCCACCGCTGCGTGGGGCACGGTCGTTTGCGGGGGCGTGGGGGCGCGCGGGGCCGCCAGGCCGCAGGGCCGGTGGGGTGCCGGGCCGGCGGGGTGCTCAACCTTCGGGCTGTCGGCGGGGACTCAGTTCCAGGGCTCGATGACCGTTACCCCCGCTCCCCGCGCCGTCCCCATGGCCGCCAGCGCCGACGGGGCCTCGGCGAGGGGGATGGTGGACGTCACCAGCAGGTCCGGGCGCAGCACCGCGCTGCGGACCAGTTCCAGCATCGGCGGGTACGTGTGCGCGGCCATGCCGTGGCTGCCGAGGAGTTCGAGCTCCAGGGCGATCGCCCGGGCCATCGGCACCGGTGTCGTGCCGTCCGGCGAGGGCAGCAGCCCGACCTGGACGTGGCGGCCGCGGCGGCGCAGGCCGTTCACGGAGGCGGCACACGTGGCCGGTGCGCCGAGGGCGTCGAGCGAGAGGTGCGCACCGCCGCCGGTGAGGTCGCGGACCGCCGCGGCGCCGTCCGGCACGGCGCCCGCGTCGACGCAGTGGGCCGCGCCGAACCCCCGCGCCAGTTCCAGGGCTCCGGGTGAGACGTCCACCGCCACGACCCGGGCGCCCGCGGCGGCCGCGATCATCACGGCCGACAGTCCCACCCCGCCGCAGCCGTGCACCGCGACCCACTCCCCCGCGGCGACCCTGCCCTGCTGCACCACCGCCCGGTACGCCGTGGCGAACCGGCAGCCGAGCGAGGCCGCCGTGGCGAAGGACATCTCCTCGGGCAGCGCCACGAGGTTCACGTCGGCGTGGTCCAGCGCCACGTACTGGGCGAAGGAGCCCCAGTGCGTGAAGCCGGGCTGGGTCTGGCGCTCGCACACCTGGTGATCGCCGCCCGCGCAGGACGGGCAGGTGCCGCAGGCGCAGATGAACGGCACGGTGACCCGGTCGCCGGGCCGCCACCGGCCCACCCGGGCGCCCACGGCCTCGACGACGCCGGCCAGTTCGTGCCCGGGGACATGCGGGAGGGTGATGTCCGGGTCGTGGCCCTGCCAGCCGTGCCAGTCGCTGCGGCACAGCCCGGTGGCCTCGACCCGGACGACCACCCCGTGGTCCGCGGGCTCCGGGTCGGCGACCTCCCGGACCTCGGCCTCCTCCCCGTACCGCTCGAACACCACGGCCCGCATGACCCACCCGCCTTCCGTTCGCGTCGTGTCCCGGGGGCGGGGCGTCCGCCTGCTCCCGGGAGTCAGACGCTAACGGCCCGGACTCGACGCGGCGTGAAACCGATACCCCCTAGGGGTACAGTGGGACGAGGTGGGAGCCCCCAGGGCCCCCCACGGCCCCACACGCCTCGACGAGGAGTAACGACATGACCGCCCAGACCGACACCACGGGCCCCGTCACCACCGTCTACAAGGTGAGCGGCATGAGCTGCGGACACTGCGAGGGCGCCGTCTCCGGCGAGCTCTCCCAGCTGTCCGGCGTCAGTTCGGTGACGGCCGTCGCCTCCACCGGCGAGGTCACCGTCGTCTCCGCGGCCCCGCTCGACGAGGAGGCCGTCCGCGCCGCCGTCGACGAGGAGGCCGTCCGCGCCGCCGTCGACGAGGCCGGTTTCGAACTGGCCGGCCGGGCCTGACGGCAAGGACCGGGCGGGCCCGGCTCCGCCCGGTCGCCCCGTCCCGGTGACGGATCAGGTCTGAGACGTGCCGATCCCGGCACTCGTACCCGTGTACGGGCCGTACGGCCGCCGCCCCGGCCCGTGCGGCCCGTTCCGTCTGCCGGGCGCCCCGCATCTCCTGGAGTGAGGACATGACCAGCACCACCGCAACGGCGCCGGCCGGCCGCGAGCCCGCGGTCGCCGAGGTCGAGCTGCTCATCGGCGGGATGACCTGCGCCTCCTGCGCGGCCCGCGTCGAGAAGAAGCTCAACCGCATGGACGGCGTCACCGCCACGGTGAACTACGCGACGGAGAAGGCCCGGGTCACCTACCCCGAGGGCGTCGAGGTCGCCGATCTGATCGCCACCGTGGTGAAGACCGGGTACACCGCCGAGGAGCCCGCGCCCCCGCCCGAGGAGGAGCCCGCGCGGGACGCGGCGGAGCGGGACCCCGAGCTGTCCGCGCTGCGCCGGCGGCTGCTCGGCTCCGTCGCCCTCGCCGTCCCGGTCGTCCTCCTGGCCATGGTCCCGGCCCTGCAGTTCGACAACTGGCAGTGGCTCTCGCTCACCCTCGCCGCGCCGGTCGTCGTCTGGGGCGGGGCGCCGTTCCACCGTGCGGCCTGGACGAACGCCCGGCACGGCGCCGCGACCATGGACACGCTGGTCTCCCTGGGCACGCTGGCCGCGTTCGGCTGGTCCCTGTGGGCGCTGTTCCTCGGCGACGCGGGCATGCCCGGCATGCGGCACCCCTTCGAGCTCACGGTCTCGCGCGGCGACGGCGCCTCCTCGATCTACCTGGAGGTGGCCTCCGGCGTCACGGCGTTCATCCTGCTGGGCCGCTATCTGGAGGCGCGCTCCAAGCGCCGCGCCGGAGCGGCCCTGCGCGCCCTGATGGAGCTGGGCGCCAAGGACGTCGCCGTCCTGCGGGGCGGGCGCGAGGTGCGGATCCCGGCGCAGCGGCTGGCCGTCGGCGACCGGTTCGTCGTACGGCCCGGCGAGAAGATCGCCACCGACGGCACGGTCGTCGAGGGCGCCTCCGCCGTGGACGCCTCCATGCTGACCGGCGAGTCCGTGCCGGTGGACGTGAGCGCCGGGGACACGGTCACCGGCGCGACGGTCAACGCGGGCGGCCGGCTCGTCGTTCAGGCCACCCGGGTCGGCGCCGACACGCAGCTGGCGCGGATGGCGAAGCTGGTGGAGGACGCGCAGAACGGCAAGGCCGAGGTGCAGCGGCTCGCCGACCGGATCTCCGGGATCTTCGTGCCGGTCGTGCTGCTGATCGCCGCCGCCACGGCCGGGACGTGGCTGGGGCTCACCGGTGACGGAGTCGCCGCGTTCACGGCGGCCGTCGCGGTGCTGATCATCGCCTGCCCGTGCGCACTGGGCCTGGCCACGCCCACCGCGCTCATGGTCGGCACCGGCCGGGGCGCCCAGCTCGGCATCCTCATCAAGGGCCCGGAGGTGCTGGAGTCCACGCGCCGGATCGACACGGTCGTCCTGGACAAGACGGGCACGGTCACCACGGGCCGGATGACGCTCCAGGAGGTCCACCTCGCCGAGGGGGCCGACGAGAAGGAGGTGCTGCGGCTCGCGGGAGCCGTCGAGCACGCCTCCGAGCACCCCGTGGCCCGGGCGATCGCCCTGGGCGCCGAGGAGAGGGCCGGACGGCTCCCGGAGGTCGCGGACTTCGAGAACGTCCCGGGGCGGGGCGTACGCGGGCGTGTGGAGGACCGTGCGGTCGCCGTGGGGCGGCTGTTCGACGCCGTGCCGCCGGAGCTGGCCCGCGCGCGCGAGGAGGCCGAGCGGTCCGGGCACACGGCCGTACTGGCCGGCTGGGACGGCACGGCACGGGCCGTGCTGGCCGTGGCGGACGCGGTCAAGGAGACCAGCGCCGAGGCGGTGCGGGACCTGCGCGCGCTGGGGCTCACGCCGGTGCTGCTGACCGGGGACAACCGGACGGTGGCCGAGGCCGTCGCCGAGCGCGTGGGCATCGACCGGGTGGTCGCGGAGGTGCTGCCCGAGGACAAGGTCGCGGCCGTGCGGCGGCTGCAGGCCGAGGGGCGGGTCGTGGCCATGGTCGGCGACGGCGTCAACGACGCCGCGGCACTGGCCACCGCCGATCTGGGCCTGGCCCTGGGCACCGGCGCGGACGCGGCGATCGAGGCGGGCGATCTGACGCTGGTCCGCGGCGACCTGCGGGTGGCCGCGGACGCGATCCGGCTGTCCCGGCGGACGCTCGCCACGATCAAGGGCAACCTCGTCTGGGCCTTCGGCTACAACGTGGCCGCGCTGCCGCTGGCCGCCGCCGGGCTGCTGAACCCCATGATCGCGGGGGCCGCGATGGCCTTCTCGTCCGTCTTCGTCGTGACGAACAGCCTCCGACTGCGGACATTCCGGTGAAGTCGCCCCAAATCTCCCTAAGTTCGCGGCGAACGCGATATGAGCTCCTCTGGAGTCCCGGGCCCGGCTCACATAAGCTCTTCACAAGGCTCGCGCATCATCCTTACGCTTGAGCCCCGAACGGCATAACCGGGCTCTTGCGCATCTAACGGACATACGCAAGAGACGCAGATCACAGTGATGTGAACGTAACCATCGAAGGGGTTCGAAGGTCTAAGTTGACGATGTCAGGGAGCGTCTTGGGGGGCGCCACCTGACATCTGGAGATGTCTTGGGGGACTTCTCCAGAGATGCGTTGCCGGGGCACGTACACCGGGAAGCTTTGAGCGGCCCTCCCGGGCGTGCGCTGTCCCGGCAGATCGCACTCACCAGCAGTACGGCGAGTTCTGCTCGTTTCGCTCAACAGCGGTTCAGGCGCTGTCCTCACAGACGCCCGGCCGGATCCCGTGGGGGGAATCCGAACCGGGACTGGGAAGGCGCCCTGGTCGTCGGCCCGTGGGGGGACCGGCGCTCCGGGGCGCCTTCTTTTTTGCGCTGAGCACAGGGAGCACGCGAGAGCCCCCGCATCCGACAAGCGGATACAGGGGCCCGAGGCACTGCTGCGTGCGGCGGCTCAGCGCTCCTCGACGGGGACGAAGTCGCGCTCGACGACGCCCGTGTAGATCTGGCGCGGACGGCCGATGCGGGAGCCCGGCTCCTTGATCATCTCGTGCCACTGGGCGATCCAGCCCGGCAGCCGGCCGAGGGCGAACAGGACCGTGAACATCTCGGTCGGGAAGCCCATGGCCCGGTAGATCAGGCCGGTGTAGAAGTCGACGTTCGGGTAGAGGCTGCGCGAGACGAAGTAGTCGTCGGAGAGCGCGTGCTCCTCCAGCTTCAGCGCGATGTCCAGCAGCTCGTCGGACTTGCCGAGGGCGGACAGCACGTCGTGCGCGGCGGCCTTGATGATCTTGGCGCGCGGGTCGAAGTTCTTGTAGACCCGGTGGCCGAAGCCCATCAGGCGGACGCCGTCCTCCTTGTTCTTCACCTTGCGGATGAAGGAGTCGACGTCACCGCCGGAGTCGCGGATGCCCTCCAGCATCTCCAGCACGGACTGGTTGGCGCCGCCGTGCAGCGGGCCCCACAGCGCGTTGATGCCGGCGGAGATGGAGGCGAACATGTTCGCCTGCGAGGAGCCGACCAGGCGGACCGTGGAGGTCGAGCAGTTCTGCTCGTGGTCCGCGTGCAGGATCAGCAGCTTGTCGAGCGCGGCGACCACGGTCGGGTCGAGCTCGTACTCCTGCGCGGGGACCGAGAAGGTCATGCGCAGGAAGTTCTCGACGTAGCCGAGGTCGTTGCGCGGGTAGACGAACGGGTGGCCGATCGACTTCTTGTACGCGTACGCCGCGATCGTCGGGAGCTTGGCGAGCAGGCGGATGGTGGAGAGGTTGCGCTGGCGCTCGTCGAACGGGTTGTGGCTGTCCTGGTAGAACGTGGACAGCGCCGAGACGACCGAGGACAGCATGGCCATCGGGTGGGCGTCGCGCGGGAAGCCCTTGTAGAAGTTCTTGACGTCCTCGTGCAGCAGGGTGTGCTGCGTGATGTCGTTCTTGAACGCCGAGAGCTGGTCGACCGTCGGCAGCTCGCCGTTGATCAGCAGGTAGGCGACCTCCAGGAAGGTGGAGCGCTCGGCCAGCTGCTCGATCGGGTAGCCGCGATACCGCAGGATGCCCGCTTCGCCGTCCAGATAGGTGATGGCGGATTTGTACGCGGCGGTGTTGCCGTAACCGCTGTCCAGCGTCACCAGCCCGGTCTGGGCGCGGAGCTTTCCGATGTCGAAGCCCTTGTCACCGACGGTGCTGTCGATCACCGGGTAGGTGTACTCGCCGTCGCCGTACCGCAGTACTACAGAGTTGTCGCTCACGTCTTCCCTCACCGACGTTGTGCCTCATCTTCGAGGTGCCCTGACTGTCTCTACCATCCCCCACTTGGCTCAGGAGAGTGCACTCGGGGTCGACCATCGGGCCTATTGACGGCACTGAGTGCCGTCAACTTGCTCATCCTGCCCCCTGTGATCCCCTTCCGGAAGTGCTCTGTGACCTTCACGACTCGTTTGATCGATCATTTTTCTGCGCGCCGAGCCGGAAGTCGAGTGCCGTGCACCGCCGGCCCGCCGAGACCGTGCGCACCGCCTGGCCGATCGCCTTGCGCGAGCCGACGAGGACGACCAGCCGCTTGGCCCGCGTGACGGCCGTGTAGAGCAGGTTCCGCTGGAGCATCATCCAGGCGCCCGTGGTGACCGGGATGACGACCGCCGGGTACTCGCTGCCCTGCGAGCGGTGGATCGTCACGGCGTAGGCGTGCGCCAGCTCGTCGAGCTCGTCGAAGTCGTAGGGGACCTCCTCGTCCTCGTCCGTCAGCACCGTCAGGCGCTGGTCGACCGGGTCGAGCGCGGTGACCACGCCGACGGTGCCGTTGAAGACACCGTTCTTGCCCTTCTCGTAATTGTTGCGAATCTGGGTGACCTTGTCGCCGACGCGGAAGACCCGGCCGCCGAGCCTCTTCTCGGGCACGTCGGGGCGGCCCGGGGTGATGGCCTGCTGGAGCAGGCCGTTCAGCGTGCCCGCGCCGGCCGGGCCGCGGTGCATGGGGGCGAGCACCTGGACGTCCCGGCGCGGGTCGAGCCCGAACTTGGCCGGAATACGCCGGGCGGCCACGTCCACCGTGAGCCGGCCGGCGGCCTCTGTGTCGTCCTCGACGAAGAGGAAGAAGTCCTTCATGCCGTCCGTGACGGGGTGCTGCCCGGCGTTGATGCGGTGGGCGTTGGTCACCACGCCGGACTGCTGGGCCTGGCGGAAGACCCGGGTGAGGCGGACGGCGGGGATCGGGCTGCCGTCGGCCAGGAGGTCGCGCAGGACCTCGCCCGCGCCGACGCTGGGCAGCTGGTCCACGTCTCCGACGAACAGCAGGTGCGCCCCGGGCGGGACGGCCTTGACCAGCTTGTTGGCGAGGAGCAGGTCGAGCATGGAGGCCTCGTCGACGACCACCAGATCGGCGTCGAGCGGGCGGTCCCGGTCGTAGGCCGCGTCGCCGCCGGGCTTGAGCTCCAGCAGCCGGTGGACCGTGGAGGCCTCGGCGCCGGTGAGTTCGGACAGGCGCTTGGCGGCCCGGCCGGTGGGGGCGGCGAGCACGACCCTGGCCTTCTTGGCGCGGGCCAGCTCGACGATCGAGCGGACGGTGAAGGACTTGCCGCAGCCGGGGCCGCCGGTGAGGACGGCGACCTTCTCGCTGAGCGCCAGCTTGACGGCGGCTTCCTGCTCGGGGGCGAGCTCGGTGCCCGTGCGGCCCTTCAGCCAGTGCAGCGCCTTGTCCCAGGCGACGGTCCGGAAGCCCGGCATCCGGTCCTCGTCGGTGCGCAGCAGACGCAGCAGCTGGGCGGCGAGGGAGAGTTCGGCGCGGTGGAAGGGGACGAGGTAGACGGCGGTGACCGGCTCCGGGCCGCCGTCGGGGCCGGGGACCTGCTCGCGGACGACCCCGGGGTCGCCGCCCTCCTCGGGGACCTCGGCCAGCTCCGCGAGGCACTCGATGACGAGGCCGGTGTCGACCTGGAGCAGCTTCACCGCGTCGGCGATCAGCCGCTCCTCGGGGAGGTAGCAGTTGCCCTGGTCGGTGGCCTGCGACAGGGCGTACTGCAGGCCCGCCTTGACCCGCTCGGGGCTGTCGTGCGGGATGCCGACGGACTGGGCGATCTTGTCGGCGGTGAGGAAGCCGATGCCCCAGACGTCGGCGGCCAGCCGGTAGGGCTGGTTCTTCACCACCGAGATCGAGGCGTCGCCGTACTTCTTGTAGATGCGCACGGCGATGGACGTGGAGACCTCGACCGTCTGGAGGAAGAGCATGACCTCCTTGATGGCCTTCTGCTCCTCCCAGGCGTCGGCGATCTTCTTGGTGCGCTTGGGGCCCAGCCCGGGGACCTCGACGAGCCGCTTCGGCTCCTCCTCGATGATCTTCAGGGTGTCCACGCCGAAGTGCTGGGTGATGCGGTCGGCGAAGACCGGGCCGATGCCCTTGACCAGGCCGGAGCCGAGGTAGCGGCGGATGCCCTGGACCGTGGCCGGCAGGACCGTCGTGTAGTTCTCCACGTGGAACTGCTTGCCGTACTGCGGGTGGGAGCCCCAGCGGCCCTCCATGCGCAGGGACTCGCCGACCTGGGCGCCGAGCAGCGCGCCGACGACCGTGAGCAGATCGCCGCCGCCTCTGCCGGTGTCGACCCGGGCCACCGTGTAGCCGTTCTCCTCGTTGGCGTACGTGATCCGCTCCAGCACGCCTTCGAGCACGGCGAGCCGCCTCGGCTCCTCTGCGGCGATGGAGTTCCCCGTCCGGTTGGGCATGATCCGACCGTACCCGTGGGCTGTGACAGCGGCGTCAGCCCTTGATGCAGCCTTCCTTTATGGCGGTCACGAAGGCACTCCAGCCTCCGGCGGAGAAGTGCAGGGCCGGGCCGTCGGTGCTCTTGCTGTCGCGGACGGGGACGGTGGTGCGGCCGGGGGCGACTTCGAGGCACTCGGCTTGGCTGCCGCCGCTGTAGCTCGACTTGAACCAACCGGTGTGCTCACTGCTGATCATGGGTGTGATCCTCTGCTGCCGACCTGACGAGGGCCAGTGACTCCTGCTGCGACAACGCGTCGCTCAGGGCCAGAGCGTAGGCCGTCTGGCAGGCCCTCACCAGCGCCGGATCGTCCATCAGACGTCCGGTTTGGAACGCGTCGACATAGGCCACCGGGGCGGAGTCCTCGAAGCTCATCAGGGTGAGCAGGCTCTCCATCAGCGGATGCGCACCGACGCGGTGCGGAAGGACGTGCAGCCGGATTCGCCGTGCGTCGGCCAAGTCCGCGATCTTCCGCAGTTGTTCTGCCATGACCTGCGGTCCACCGACGGCACGTCGCAGCACCGCCTCGTCGAGAAGCGTCCAGACGACCGGAGGCGCCGGCCCGTCGAGGATGCGGGCACGCTCTGTTCGAATGACAACTTGCCTGTCAAGTTCCTGGTGTGTCGTGTCGGGGCGGTAGGCCGCGAACACAGCCCGGGCATAGTCAGGTGTCTGCAGCAGTCCGGGAACCAACGCCAGCGCGAACTGCTGGATCAACACCGCCTGTTGTTCGAGTTCGGCGGCGGCAGCGAAGCGGGGGTCGTACTTGTTCTCCAGGTCCTCCAGCCACCGCGCGAAGAACCCGTCCGTCCCCAGCGCCCGATCGATCCGCCGGGCGTCATCGGGTTTCGGCAGCCGCCTCCCGGCCTCGAAGTGGCTGATCAGCGTGGAGGAACACACGACCTGCTCCCCCAGTTCCTCCTGGGTGAGCCGCGCAGCGTTCCGCCTCAGTCGCAGTTCCTCCCCGTACTTCTCCCGCAGTGTTCGAGGCGTACGGCGTGCGTCCATGCGGCAACTCCCCTTCTTGACAAGCGCGATGTCAAGCTCCACCCCCTGGCAGCGTAGCCAGCACCGGCCCCACTCTGTGAGTGATTCGGCACAGAACGCAGTCACCCCAGGTCGGAAGGCAGACAGACACATGACGGACCTCATCGCCCGAGCCCTGGAGCCGCTCCTCGGCCGTCTGCTCCCTCCCCGCGGACGACGGCGGCGCACCCAGGCGCCGCCCCCGTGCCCGTACTGCCGCGACGCCGCCGACGAACCGGCGGTCAGCAGGCCCGAGGTACGGCCGCTGCGCGGCGAGGACAACCGGCTGGTCCGGCCCTACCTGTCGACGGGGGCGACGGCGTGAGCGAGGCGGGGCGGCTTCTGCCGTGGACCAGCCCGGAGGGCAAGCCCTGCTATGTGGTGGGGGACGGGTCGGGGTACGTGTCGCGGCTCGCCGACGAGGTCGAGGACGTACACCTCGGCATGGCGGACGCCCTCCTCGGCCACGCCGGCGAACTTCTCGCGGAACGCCGCACGACGAGCACGGAACTGCGCTATCTGGCCCTGCGGCTCACCGAGTCCCTGCGCGACGTCAAACGGGTCGCGGACAGCAGAGGGGCCCGTCTCCCCCCGGCGGGGCCGTGACGTCACTTCCGCCAGAACAGGTGGTGGACCACCCCGCTCGGGCTCGGTACCACATCGCAGTGGAAGCGGTCGAACAGCTCCTCGGGGGACTCCCAGAGCCGTGAGCCGGAGCCGATGACCACGCCGGGCGAGACCGCCACGTGCAGCGTGTCCACCAGGTCGGCGTCGAGGAACTCCCGGATGGTGGCCGCCCCGCCGCCGAGCCGGACGTCCTTGCCGCCGGCCGCCTCGCGCGCCTGCCGCAGGACCTCGGCCGGGTCGCCGCCGACGAAGTGGAACGTGGTGTCGGAGAGCGTGAACGAGGGGCGCTCGTGGTGGGTCATGACGAACACCGGCGTGTGGAAGGGGGGCTTGTCACCCCACCAGCCCTGCCACGCGTGGTCCTGCCACGGACCGCGGTGGGGGCTGAACTTGTTGCGGCCCATGATCTCGGCGCCGATGTTGTTGTGGAAGTCGCGCGTCAGGTAGTCGTCGAGGCCGCGGCTGCCGCCGGGGTCGGTGCGGTTGGGCCAGCTGGCCGTGGCACCGGCCCAGGCGAACATCGCGCCGGGATCGGCATGACCGAAGGGCCGCTCCAGGCTCTGGTTCTCCCCGGCACCGTAGCCGTCACTCGAGACGTTGAAGTTCTGCACGCGCAGCAGCTGGGACACAGCGTTCCTCCTGTGGTCGACGAGAGGGAGACTCCCCGGGCCGCCGGAACTCATCGGTGCGCGGGGCGGTTTTCCGGCGGACCCGCGGCCACCCGGCCCGGCCGGCCCCCGTCGCCCGGCCCGGCGGGGACACAGGTGCCCGGCTCGGGCCTGCCCGCGGCTCCCGGCTCAGCCGGCCTGCGCCACCACGTGGTCGATCACCCGCTGGAAGTCCTCACTCGGCGAGAACTCGACCAGCTCGCTGTCCTCCAGCGCCACCGGGACGTGCCCGGGCGGCCAGTAGTAGGCCTGCCCCGCCTCGTACTCCTCCTCGCCCGCCGCCGTGTGCATCCGGATCCGGCCCTTGAGCAGATAGCCCCAGTGCGGACACGGGCAGGCGTCGTCCGGCATGCCCTTCAGGGCCGGGCCCATGTCGGTGCCCCGGGGCAGGGTGATGTAGCCGACCGACAGGCCGCCGCCGATCGGCTTGATCCGCAGTTCCACTCCGTCGCCTTCGAGTGCGACGGGCACGTCGTTCCTGGTCGCCGCCGTCATGACTCCTCCGCTCCGGCCCCGCGGGCCCGGAAAAAACGACCTCCCCCTCCCTCCAGCCTGGACCTCCGGGGGCACCCCCGCGACATCACGATCCGGTCAAGAGGTGCCGCCGGGGTCTTGATTTACCCGCGTGTAATCGATTCCATCCACCCGTCGATGTAATCGATTCCACGAACCCGTGACGTGGCGGGTTCCGGTTCCACAAGGAGGTGGAGCGGCGATGGCGAGCATCAAGGACGTCGCTGCCGAGGCGGGCGTCTCCGTCGCCACGGTCTCGCGCGTCCTGAACGACCACCCGTCGGTCAGCGCCGCGGCACGCACCCGCGTGCTGGCCGCCGTCGAGACCCTGGGCTACCGCCCGAACGCCGTCGCCCGCTCCCTGCGCACCGACCAGACCCACACCCTCGGCCTGGTCATCAGCGACGTCCTCAACCCGTACTTCACCGAACTGGCCCGCTCCGTCGAGGAGGAGGCCCGCGCGCTCGGCTACAGCGTGATCATCGGCAACGCCGACGAGCGGCCCGACCTCCAGGACCACCATGTGCGCAACCTGCTGGACCGGCGCATCGACGGTCTGCTGGTCTCCCCCACCGACGGCGGCTCGCCGCTGATGCTGGACGCCGCCCGGGCCGGGACGCCGATGGTCTTCGTCGACCGGTGGATCCCGGGCGTGGACGTGCCGGTCGTCCGGTCCGACGGACGGGCGGCGGTGCGGGACCTGGTGGCGCACCTGTACCGGCTCGGGCACCGGCGGCTCGCGATCATCGCGGGCCCGGCGGCGACCACGACCGGCCGGGAACGCGTGGAGGCCTTCCGGGAGGCGCTCGGCGCGTACGGGCTTCCCCTGCCCGACGCCTACATAGGGCAGGGCGACTTCCAGGCCGAGAGCGGGCGCCGCGTCACCGAGGGCTTCCTGGACCTGGCCGAGCCGCCCGAGGTCGTGTTCGCGGCCGACAACCTGATGGCGCTCGGCGCGCTGGACGCCGTACGGGCGCGTGGTCTGCGCGTGCCGGACGACCTCGCGCTGGCCGCGTTCGACGACATCCGGTGGTTCGTGCACACCGATCCGCCGGTCACCGCGATCGCCCAGCCCACGGGCGAGCTGGGCCGGGCCGCCGTACGGGCCCTGGTCGACCGCATCGAGGGACGGCCCGGCGAGTCCGTGACCCTCCCCGCCCGACTCGTCGTACGCCGCTCCTGCGGCGAGAACCCCGTAACGAACAGGAGCCAGTCGTGAGCAACGCGGACGAGTTGCTGCGCATCGAGGGCCTGCGGAAGACCTTCCCGGGCGTGGTCGCGCTGGACGGCGTCGACTTCGACCTGCGCCGGGGCGAGGTGCACGTGCTGCTCGGTGAGAACGGCGCCGGCAAGAGCACCCTCATCAAGATGCTCTCCGGCGCCTACACACCCGACGCCGGCCGGATCCTGGTCGGCGGCGCGGAGACCCGCATCCAGAGCGCGCAGGACTCCGAACGGCTCGGGATCGCCACCATCTACCAGGAGTTCAACCTGGTTCCCGACCTGACGGTCGCCGAGAACATCTTCCTCGGGCGGCAGCCCCGCCGCTTCGGGATGATCGACCGCAAGCGGATGGAGGCGGACGCCGAGGTCCTGCTCAAGCGGGTCGGGGTGAGCGTGTCGCCGCGGGCGCGGGTGCGCGAACTGGGCATCGCCCGGCTGCAGATGGTCGAGATCGCCAAGGCGCTGAGCCTGGACGCCCGGGTGCTGATCATGGACGAGCCGACGGCCGTGCTCACCTCGGAGGAGGTCGACAAGCTCTTCGCGATCGTGCGCACGCTGCGCGAGGACGGCGTCGGGATCGTCTTCATCACGCACCACCTGGAGGAGATCGCCGCGCTCGGCGACCGCGTGACGGTCATCCGGGACGGCAGGAGCGTGGGCCAGGTGCCGGCCTCCACGCCCGAGGACGAGCTGGTCCGGCTCATGGTCGGGCGCTCGATCGAGCAGCAGTACCCGCGCGAACGGCCCGACCGGGGCGCCCCGTTGCTCACCGTCGAGGGGCTCACCCGGGACGGTGTCTTCCACGACGTCGGCTTCGAGGTGCACGCCGGCGAGGTCGTCGGCATCGCGGGGCTGGTCGGGGCCGGGCGGACCGAGGTCGTCCGGGCGGTCTTCGGGGCCGACCCGTACGACAGGGGCAGTGTGAAGGTCTCCGGCAGCCCGGTCGCCAAGCACGACGTCAACGCGGCGATGACCGCGGGCATCGGGCTCATCCCCGAGGACCGCAAGGGCCAGGGGCTGGTGCTGGACGCGTCGGTGGAGGAGAACCTCGGGCTGGTGACCCTGCGGTCGGCCACGCGCGCGGGGCTCGTCGACCTCCGGGCCCAGCGCGAGGCGGCCGCGCGGATCGCCGGGCAGCTGGGGGTGCGCATGGCGGGCCTCGGGCAGCACGTGCGCACGCTCTCCGGCGGCAACCAGCAGAAGGTCGTCATCGGCAAGTGGCTGCTCGCCGACACCAAGGTGCTGATCCTCGACGAGCCGACGCGCGGCATCGACGTCGGCGCCAAGGTCGAGATCTACCAGCTCGTCAACGAACTCACCGCCGCCGGCGCGGCCGTCCTGATGATCTCCAGCGACCTGCCCGAGGTGCTCGGCATGAGCGACCGGGTGCTGGTGATGGCCCAGGGGCGGATCGCCGGTGAACTCTCCGCCGACGAGGCGACCCAGGACGCCGTGATGGCACTCGCCGTCAGCACTCCCACGACCCCGAACACGACCACAACCACGACCACGACCACGACCGGAACGGAGGCCTCCCGTGGCCACTGACACGCTCAAGAGCACGACGGGCGCGCGGGGCGCCTCCGGGGGCCTGCGCCGTCTCCTGCTCGACAACGGCGCGCTCACCGCGCTCATCGTCCTCGTCGTCGCGATGTCGGCGCTGTCCGGCGACTTCCTGACGACGGACAACCTCCTCAACGTCGGCGTGCAGGCGGCCGTGACCGCCATCCTCGCCTTCGGTGTGACGTTCGTGATCGTCTCGGCGGGCATCGACCTGTCGGTCGGCTCGGTCGCCGCGCTGTCGGCCACGGTGCTCGCCTGGAGCGCCACGTCGGCGGGCGTCCCGGTCTTCCTCGCCGTGCTCCTCGCCATAGCGACGGGCATCGTCTGCGGCCTGGTCAACGGCGTCCTGATCTCCTACGGCAAGCTGCCGCCGTTCATCGCCACGCTCGCCATGCTGTCCGTGGCCCGCGGTCTGTCCCTGGTCGTCTCCGAGGGGTCCCCGATCGCCTTTCCCGACTCGGTCTCCCACCTCGGCGACACCCTCGGCGGCTGGCTGCCCGTGCCGGTGCTGGTCATGGTCGTGATGGGCCTGATCGCCGCGTTCGTGCTCGGCCGGACGTACATCGGCCGCTCCATGTACGCGATCGGCGGCAACGAGGAGGCCGCGCGTCTTTCCGGGCTGCGCGTGAAGAAGCAGAAGCTCGCCATCTACGCCTTCTCCGGTGTGTTCGCCGCCGTTGCGGGTGTCGTGCTGGCCGCCCGTCTCTCCTCCGCGCAGCCGCAGGCCGCCGACGGGTACGAGCTGGACGCGATCGCCGCGGTCGTCATCGGCGGTGCCTCCCTCGCGGGCGGCACCGGCAAGGCGTCCGGCACGCTGATCGGCGCGCTCATCCTGGCGGTGCTGCGCAACGGACTGAACCTGCTGAACGTCTCGGCGTTCTGGCAGCAGGTCGTCATCGGCGTCGTGATCGCGCTGGCGGTGCTGCTGGACACGGCCCGCCGCAAGGCCGGGGTCACCCCGGTCGCGGGCGGCGCGGGCGGCGGCAAGGGCAGGCAGGCGACGACCTACGCGCTGGCGGCCGTGGTCACCGTCGCCATCGTCGGCGCCACGTCGTTCCTGCACAACGGCTCCTCCTCCGCGGCCGCCCCGAAGATGGGCCTGTCGCTGTCCACCCTCAACAACCCCTTCTTCGTGCAGATCCGGGCGGGCGCCGAGGCCGAGGCGAAGAAGCTGGGCGTCGACCTGACCGTCACGGACGCCCAGAACGACGCCTCCCAGCAGGCCAACCAGCTGCAGAACTTCACCAGTTCGAACCTCGGCGCGATCATCGTCAACCCGGTGGACTCGGACGCGGCGAGCAACTCCGTGAAGGCCGCTGACAAGGCGGACATCCCGGTCATCGCCGTGGACCGCACGGTGAACAACGCCCACACCGACACCCTGGTCGCCTCCGACAACGTCGCCGGCGGTGAACTGGCCGCGCAGACCATCGCCGACAAGCTGGGCGGCAAGGGCAAGATCGTGATCCTGCAGGGCCAGGCGGGCACGTCCGCGGCCCGGGAACGCGCCGCGGGCTTCGCCAAGGGCCTCAAGGCCTTCCCGGGCATCCGGGTCGTCGCCCAGCAGCCCGCCGACTTCGACCGCACCAAGGGCCTCGACGTGATGTCGAACCTGCTCCAGGCCCACCCGGACGTCCAGGGCGTCATCGCCGCGAACGACGAGATGGCCCTCGGCGCGATCAAGGCGCTGGGTTCCAAGGCCGGCACGTCGGTCTCGGTCGTGGGCTTCGACGGCACGCCTGACGGACTGAAGGCGGTCGAGGGCGGCACGCTGTACGCGTCGGTGGCGCAGCAGCCGTCGCAGCTCGGGCGGATCGCCGTGGACAACGCCCTCAAGGCGCTGCGGGGCGAGAAGGTCGAGGAGACGGTGAAGGTGCCGGTGAAGGTGGTCACGAAGGAGAACGTGGCCGGCTTCAGCGGCTGACATCGGGGAACGGCGGGCGGTCGCACGGCGCGTGGGACCGCCCGCCCATGTCACTCACGTGGGGAGACGACTCATGTACGACTACGACCTCCTGGTCGTGGGGTCGGCCAACGCCGACCTGGTGATCTCGGTGGAGCGCCGGCCCGGCGCCGGCGAGACCGTGCTCGGCTCCGACCTGGCCGTCCACCCGGGCGGCAAGGGCGCGAACCAGGCGGTCGCCGCCGCCCGGCTCGGCGCCCGTACGGCGCTGCTGGCCCGGGTCGGCGACGACGACCACGGCCGGCTGCTGCTGGACTCGCAGCGGCAGGCCGGCGTCGACACGGTGGGGGTCCTGGTGGGCGGCGCGCCGACCGGGGTCGCGCTGATCACGGTCGACCCGTCCGGGGACAACAGCATCGTGGTCTCGCCGGGCGCGAACGGCCGGCTGACCCCGCAGGACGTGAGCGCCGCCGCGTGCCTCTTCCAGGGCTCCCAGGTGGTGTCGGCGCAGCTGGAGATCCCGCTGGAGACGGTGGTCGAGGTCGTACGGAACCTGGCGCCGGGCAGCCGTTTCGTGCTGAACCCCTCGCCGCCGCGGCCGTTGCCGTCCGAGGTGCTCGCGGCCTGCGACCCGCTGATCGTGAACGAGCACGAGGCGAAGGTGATCCTGGGCGGCTCGGCGGTCGGGGACGCTCCCGAGGACTGGGCGCGGATCCTGCTCGCGAAGGGCCCGCGGTCGGTGGTCGTGACGCTGGGCGCCGAGGGCGCGCTGGTGGCGTCGCCGCAGGGGGTCGAGCGGGTCCCGTCCGTGAAGGTGGAGGCCGTGGACACGACCGGCGCCGGGGACGCGTTCACGGCCGCGCTGGCCTGGCGGCTCGGGGCGGGTGAGTCCCTGGCCGAGGCGGCCGCCTACGCGGCGCGGGTGGGGGCGGTGACGGTGACGAAGGAGGGCGCGCAGGCGTCCTTCCCGACGGCGGCGGAGGTCGCTGAGCTGTGAAGAAGGCCGGGATACTGAACCGCCACCTCGCCGGTGCGCTGGCCGCGCTCGGGCACGGGGACGGGGTGCTGGTGTGCGACGCGGGCATGCCCATCCCGGACGGGCCGCGGGTGGTGGACCTGGCGTTCCGTGCCGGGGTGCCGGCGTTCGCCGAGGTGGTGGACGGGCTGCTGGACGAGCTGGTGATCGAGGGGGCGACGGCGGCCGACGAGGTCCGGCGGGCCAACCCGCAGGCGGCGGAGCTGCTGCAGGGCCGCTTCCCCGCGCTGGAGCTCGTGCCGCACGAGCGGCTCAAGGAGCTGTCGGCGGGAGCCCGGCTGATCGTCCGCACGGGCGAGGCACGGCCGTACGCGAACGTGCTGCTGCGCTGCGGCGTCTTCTTCTGACACCCGGCTCGGCACTCGTGACGCGCGGCCCGGCTCCGGTTCTTCCGGCGCCCGGCTCGGGTCCGTGGTGCCCCGGAGAGGTTTCGAGGGGCCCGATCCGTCGACCGGGCCCCTCGGCTTTTCCCCTCCCGTCAGGTCCCCCGCGATCCCCCCGGATCCCCCTCCAGAAGTCCTGACACCAGATACGACCGGCGAAGGACGGGAAGGGTTGCACGCCGAGGTGAGAAATTTCGCGGGATTCCCGGAGAGCGCTCCGGACGGCGTCCTCAGGGCCTGATCACGCCGACTCGTTCAGCAGTCTGCTCAGGTGCTCGCGGCCGGGGCCGAGCAGGTCGGGCAGTGGGGGCGCCTGTTCGTACCAGCGCTTTTCGTACTCCCAGCACAGCCAGCCGTCCCAGCCGTGGCGGGAGAGGATCTCGACGCATTCGGCCAGCGGGAGGACGCCCTCGCCCAGGGGCAGCGGGGTGGTGTCGTCGGCCGAGGCGATGTCCTTGACCTGGACGTAGCCGAGGTGCGGGGAGAGGGCCGCGTAGGACTCGGAGGGCTGTTCGCCGCCGAGCCAGGTGTGCATGACGTCCCAGAGCGCGCCGACCTGGCGGTGGCCGACGAGGCCGAGGACCCGCATGGCGTCGGCCGCGGTGCGGTGCGAGTCGTGGGTCTCCAGGAGGATGCGCACGCCGAGGTCGTTGGCGTACTCGGCGGCCGTGCCCAGGCGGCGGGCGGCCGTCGCGTCGACCTCGTCGGGGCTCTGGGCGTCGGGATCGCCGCCGGGGAAGACACGGACGTACGGGGCGCCCAGGTCGCGGGCCAGGTCGAGGAGGGCGCGGAGCTCGGCCAGGACGGGCTCATCGTCGCCGGGCGCGGCGACCCGTGTGTAGCCCGCGAGGCCGAGGAGTTCTACGCCCGAACCCTTGAACTCGGCCGCCACCTCGGCCCGCCGGGCCGCGTCGAGGCCGGGGTGGACCGGTTCCTCGGGGTGGGTGCGCAGCTCGACACCGTGGTAGCCGTGGGTGGTCGCGAGCCGCAGCACGTCGGGCAGGGGCAGGCCGGGGACACCGAGGGTGGAGAACGCCAGCTTCATGTGGAGGGACCCTACCCGGCACCCCCGCCGGCGACTCCCCTCCGCCCGCCGGGTGTTGCGTGAAGATCCAGTCGCCAGTCCTGGCCGGTCAGGTCCGCCCCGAAGGACCGGTGCGGTTTCTCGGCGACCAGGGCGAAGCCGTGGCGCAGGTAGAGGCGGCGGGCCGCGCCGAGGACGTCGTTGGTCCACAGCACCACCTCGCGGTAGCCGGCCTCGCGGGCGAAGTCGACGACGGCGCCCACCAGGCGGTCGCCGATGCGCAGACCGCGCGCGTGCGGCTCGACCAGCAGCAGGCGCAGGCGGGCCGCCCCGGGCGTGCCGTCCGCCACGCACATCACGCAGCCGACCGGCCGGCCGTCCAGCTCGGCGATCCAGGTGCGTTCCCGGCGTGGGTCGTGGTGTTCGGCGTAGTCGGCGACGATCCGGGCGACCAGGGCCTCGTACTCGGCGTTCCAGCCGTACTCGGCGGCGTACAGCGCGGCGTTGCGCTGCACGATCCAGCCGAGGTCGCCGGGGGCGGGCTCGCGCAGGACGACGTCCTCGGGGCGCGGGGCCGGGCCGTCGCCGAGGATCCTCCGCACGGTCCGCATGGCCTCGGCCAGGCGCGGCCGGTCCTCCGCCCGCACGGTGTCCAGCAGGGCCCCGACCGACTCCCGGGCCCGTGCGTCGAGCAGCGCGGCGGCCTCCCGGCCGCGTCCGGTGAGGGCGACGCGGCGGCGGCGTCCGTCGGTGTCGGACGGGCTGCGCTCGATCAGCCCGTTCTCCTCGAAGCCGTTGAGGATGCGGGTCAGATACCCCGCGTCCAGGTGCAGCCGGGCCCGCAGGTCGGCGGCGTCCGCGGGCGCGTGGGAGAGCTCGTAGAGGACGCGGGACTCGGTGAGGGTGTAGGGGGCGTAGAGGTGGCGGCCGTAGTCGAGCGCGCCGATGACGTTCGTGTAGAAGCGGTTGAAGGAGCGGACGTCCTGGACGGTCATGACCGCGACCCCGATCTTTGACTCAGTCAGAGGTTCTCTGAGGACGAGCCTAGACCGCCCGGGACACCCGGACCAGCCCTCAAGGTGAGTACCGGGCCGGGCCGTTCCCCTCGGAAGGTGAGTCGACGTCGATCGCCGCGGTAGCCGATCATGAGTGCATGCCCATGACGGAGACACTCGCCAGGGTCGACGCGAACCTGGCCGCCGGCCGATACCCGTGGCGCGTCAGCGCCTGCGCGGCCTCTTCTCGTCCTTCCCGCAGGACCTGGCCCTCCGCCGGCGTCTGGCCGGGGTGTACCGGCTCTACGGCGACGCCGCCGAGGCCGGGCGCTGGATGTATCTGGAAGAGGACCGCGACGCGGACGAGACGGCCGCCTTCGAGGCACGGTACGCCGCACCGGGGTGGCGGATGAAGGCCCTCGCCTGGCGCGGCCCCGAGTCGACGGCCGGCACCTCGTTCGCGCGGAAGCAGCTGGTCGCCGTGCGCACCGCCTGCGCCGAGGACGTGGGGCACGCCGTCGACTGGGACGATCCCGCTTCCTACGAGGAGAGCCTGGAGAAGGACCGTGCTCAGGCACCGCCCGAGCCGTGGACCGTCGGCGGTGCGCTGGCGGGCGCCGGTTGCCTGCTCGCGGCCCTCGCGTTCGTGGCGATCTGGGTGAACGGCCTCGTCGACCTCTTCGACTGAGGGACGTCGCGCAGGGTTCCGTACCGGCCGCCGGCCCCGGGCCTAGGCGCGCAGCACGTACCACTGCCGGGGTGAGGAGCCGTGCAGGTAGAGGTGGCGGCCTCGTCCCACGGGAGGTGCGTACCCCTTGAGCGGTGCGCCGTTGGGGAGGGTCAGGCAGGCTTCCTCGACCGGCAGGGCCTCGGTGTCCGTCAGGCGGCAGAGGTGCAGTCGGTCCGGTTGCCGGTCGCCGCCCAGCATCGTGACGTGGTCACCGTGCACGGCCATGCCCCGGGGGGCGGCCACGGGGGTGCTGCGCAGTCGGACGGTACCGTCGGTGCGGACCTCGATCAGCGGGAAGGTGGGGTAGTAGTTCGCCCACGCGACGCCGTCGTCGACGTTGAGGGCGTAGACCGTGTCGATGTACTCGACGCCCTGCTCGGGCGTGTACCCCCACAGGCGGTTGCCGCCGCTGTCCCAGCGCACCAGGCCGGGGGCGCTGATCGGGTCCGCGTAGACGCCTTCGTCGAAGTAGGCGCTCCACACGTGGTGCCGCCGGTCCGCCATCAGGAACTCGACCGCGCGCCCCATCGCGAAGCTGCCGCGGCGGCGCCCGTCCATCCCGTAGATCCGGGCGTTCCGGTCGTCGGCACCGCCGTAACCCTGCACGACGAGACGGCCGTTGGGCAGCGCGTCGAGGTGAACCACCCGCAGGTCCAGACCCCGCAGCGTCCGTTCGCGGATCGTGCCGCCGTCGTCGGTGACGAGGAGGGCGTCGTACGGAAGGGTCCGGGGGTGGGGGTCGGGTCTGCCGACCGAACGGGGACGGAGTTCGGCGTCGGGGCAGATCAGCCACAGGGCCCGGCCCCAGGCGTCCACGGTCGTCGCGAGAACCCTCCGGTGGTCGTACCGACGAGGCAACAGTGCGTGGGGACGCAGTGCCACCTCCCTCAAGACATCACCTCACGGGCGAAGGAACACGGCTCCCCATGATCACATCCGGCGAAGCAGGCAGTGCCGGCCGGCCGCACACGGAGTCTGCTACGCGTTCCTCAGGGCGAACAGGTGGGCCGCGTTGTCGTGGCACACCGCGCGCAGCCACTCCTCGCCCAGGTCCAGCCGTTCCAGGGCCCGGAGCTGGTGCAGGTAGGGGTAAGGGATGTTGGGGAAGTCCGAGCCGAGCAGGATGCGGTCGCCGAGTGCGGCGCAGCGGGGCAGGGCGTGGCGCGGGAACGGCATGAACCCCTCGGTGAAGTCGGTGAACGCCATGGTCGTGTCCAGCCGCACCTGGCCGTACCGCTCGGCGAGGTCCAGGAACTCCTCGTACTCGGGCATGCCCAGGTGCGCGACGATCAGCCGGAGGCGGGGGTGCCGCGCCAGGACCCGGGCGACGGGCTCCGGGCCGGTGTGCTTGCCGGGGGCGGGTCCCGAGCCGCAGTGGATCACCACCGGGATGCCGGCCTCGGCCAGCAAGCCCCAGGTTGGCTGGAGGAGTTCGTCGGCGGGGTCGTAGTCCCCGACCTGCACATGCGCCTTGAACACCCGCGCGCCCGCTTCGACGGCCTCGCGGACGTACGTCTCGACGCCCGGCTCGGGGAAGAGGGTGGCGGTGTGCAGGCAGTCGGGGGTGCGGCGGGCGAAGTCGGCCGCCCAGCCGTTCAGCCACGCCGCCATGCCGGGTTTGTGCGGGTAGAGCATCGAGGTGAAGGCCCGCACGCCGAACTCCCGCAGCAGGGCCGCCCGTTCCGACTCGGCCTTCCGGTACGTGATCGGCCACTCCAGTCCGCCGGTCAGCGGGCCGTTGGTGTCGAAGTACTCCCAGACCTTGCGCAGCACCCGCTCGGGCATGAAGTGCGTGTGCACGTCGACGAGCCCGGGGATCTTGAGCCGCTCCCAGAAGCGCCGGACCTCGGCGGCTTCGCCGGAGCCGCCGGTTTCCGTACGGCGTCCGTCCTGCCCGCCGTCCGCTGTCCCGGCCATGTCGTATCCCCCCACACACACGAGCCGCAGTACCTCAGGAAGTGCGCGGCACCCCGGAGGAGCCGCGGACCATCAACTCCCCGCGCACCGAGGCGATCCCGCCGGGCGGCGCCTCCTCGCGCCCCATCGCGATCCGCCCGGCCCGGGCCCCGGCCTCCGCGAGCGGCAACCGCACCGTCGTCAGCGAGGGCACCGCGTCGATGCTGAACGGCAGGTCGTCGAAGCCAGCCACCGACACGTCCTCCGGGATCCGCAGCCCCGAGTCGCGCAGGGCCGCGCACGCCCCGAGGGCGACGGAGTCGTTCGCCGCGACGACCGCGGTCAGCGACGGGTCCCGCCGCAGCAGCTCCAGCGTCGCCTCGTAGCCGGAGCGGCGGTCGTAGCGGCCGTGCACCGTCCAGCCCGGGTCCTCCTCGATGCCGTGCGCCGCCAGCGCGGCCCGGTGTCCTTCCAGCCGGTGCCGGGTGGTGGTCCGCTCCTCGGGGCCCGCGATGTAGCCGAGCCGCCGGTGCCCGAGCCCGATGAGGTGCTCGGTGAGTTCCTGCCCGCCGCCGCGGTTGTCGAAGGTCAGCGCGATCGCCCCGGTGTCGGGGGCCGGCGGGCGCCCGCACAGCACGACCCGGGTCCCGGCCTCGGTCAGCTTGCGCACCTTGGCGTCCATGGCCGCCTGGTGCGCCGCGTCCTCGATGGCCCCGCCGGTCAGCACCACGGCCGCGGCCCGCTGCCGCTGCAGCAGCGTGAGGTAGGTCAGCTCCCGCTCCGGGGAGCCGCCCGTGTTGCAGACCACCGCGAGCCGCTCCCCGCCCGCGCGCCCGCCCGGGCCGCCGATCTCGGCCTGGATGGCGCTCGCCATGATCCCGAAGAAGGGGTCGGCGATGTCGTTCACCAGGATCCCGACCAGGTCGGAGGTGGCGGCGGCCAGGGCGCTCGCGGGCCCGTTGAGCACGTAGTCCAGCTCGTCGACGGCCTTCAGCACCCGCTCGCGGGTGGAGGCCGCCACGGGGTAGTTCCCGTTCAGCACGCGCGACACCGTCGCGGGCGAGACCTGCGCGCGGGCCGCCACGTCCGCCAGGGTCACCGTCATCTCGTCGTCCTCCGGTCGCGCATCTCGTCGTCCGCCCTCGTACACAGCCAGACCTGTGGCCATGGTTCCGAGCAGACCTTAAGCCCCCGGCCCCCGGTTGTTCGCCCCCTCGAACAACTCGTCCTGGTCACGGTCTTGTCCGGACCGCCGTCAGAGGCTAGCTTCTTCCTGTATAGAAAGCGCTTGCTGTCACGTTCACCAGTCCACGGGCGGTTCACCGGCTCTCCGGTGACGGGTGGGGCGTACGCGGCGCGACGACCGCGTACGAAGGGAACGACGTGACACGCAAGACGGTGCGTATCGCCATGAACGGCGTGACCGGGCGCATGGGCTACCGCCAGCACCTGGTCCGCTCCATCCTCGCCCTCCGTGAGCAGGGCGGACTCGACCTCGGCGACGGCACCGTGCTGTGGCCCGAGCCGATCCTGGTCGGCCGCCGGGAACACGCGCTGCGGGCCCTGGCCGAGCGGCACGGTCTTGAGCACGTCTCCACCGACCTGGACGCGGTCCTCGCCGACGAGACGGTGGACCTCTACTTCGACGCCCAGGTCACCTCGGCCCGCGAGGAGGCCATCAAGAAGGCCGTCGCGGCCGGCAAGCACATCTACACCGAGAAGCCCACGGCCACCGGCCTGCAGGGCGCCCTCGAACTGGCCCGGCTCGCGAACGAGGCCGGCGTCAAGCACGGCGTCGTCCAGGACAAGCTCTTCCTGCCCGGCCTGCTCAAGCTGAAGCGCCTGATCGACGGCGGCTTCTTCGGCCGGATCCTGTCCGTGCGCGGCGAGTTCGGTTACTGGGTCTTCGAGGGCGACTGGCAGGCGGCGCAGCGCCCGTCATGGAACTACCGCGCGGAGGACGGCGGCGGCATCGTCGTCGACATGTTCCCGCACTGGGAGTACGTGCTGCACGAGCTGTTCGGCCGCGTGACGTCGGTCCAGGCCGTCGCCACCACCCACATCCCGCAGCGCTGGGACGAGAACGGCAAGCCGTACGACGCCACGGCCGACGACGCCGCCTACGGCATCTTCGAGCTGGAGGGCGGCGCGATCGCCCAGATCAACTCCTCCTGGGCCGTGCGCGTCAACCGCGACGAGCTGGTGGAGTTCCAGGTCGACGGCACCGAGGGCTCGGCGGTGGCTGGCCTGCGCAACTGCCGCGTCCAGCACCGCTCGGCGACCCCCAAGCCGGTGTGGAACCCGGACATCCCCGCCACGGAGGTCTTCCGGGACCAGTGGCAGGAGGTGCCGGACAACGCCGAGTTCGACAACGGCTTCAAGGCCCAGTGGGAGCTGTTCCTCAAGCACGTCTACGCCGACGCCCCCTACCACTGGGACCTGCTGGCCGGTGCCCGCGGTGTGCAGCTGGCCGAGCTGGGCCTGAGGTCCTCGGCCGAGGGCCGCCGCCTCGACGTTCCGGAGATCTCGCTGTGACCGTCCGACTCCCGGGCCCGGACGGGACGCTGCGCCCGTACGAGCCGCGCACCGAGCCCCTGGCCGTGACCGCCGGCACGCCCTTCACCTCGCGTACGGTCTTCTCGGCGGCGCACGTCGTGGCCGATCCGTACGCGGACGTCTCCCCCGACTCCCCCGCCGCCGTCGACTGGGACGCCACCCTCGCCTTCCGCCGCCATCTGTGGTCGCACGGGCTGGGCGTCGCCGAGGCCATGGACACCGCCCAGCGCGGGATGGGCCTGGACTGGGCGGGCGCGGCGGAGCTGATCCGCCGCTCGGCGGCCGAGGCGAAGCCGGCCGGCGGCCTGATCGCCTGCGGCGTGGGCACCGACCAGCTGCCGGTCACCGAGTTCGGCCACCCTTGCGGCCTGGCGGAGATCCGGGCCGCCTACGAGGAACAGCTCGCCCTCGTGGAGGAGTCGGGCGCGCAGGCGATCCTGATGGCCTCGCGGGCGCTGGCCGCGGTCGCCAAGGGACCGGAGGACTACCTGGAGGTCTACGGGCACCTGCTCCGCCAGGCGTCCGAGCCGGTGATCCTGCACTGGCTCGGCCCGATGTTCGACCCGGCGCTGGAGGGCTACTGGGGTGCCACGGACCTGGACGCCGCCACCTCCACCTTCCTGGACGTGATCGCCGCCCACCCCGACAAGGTCGACGGCATCAAGGTCTCCCTGCTGGACGCGCAGCGGGAGATCGACATCCGCCGCCGCCTCCCGAAGGGCGTGCGCTGCTACACCGGTGACGACTTCAACTACCCGGAGCTGATCGCGGGCGACGACCGGGGCTACAGCCACGCCCTGCTCGGCATCTTCGACCCGCTGGGCCCGCTCGCCGCCGAGGCGGTCCGGGTCCTGGACACGGGTGACGTACGGGGCTTCCGGGCGCTGCTCGACCCCACGGTCGGGCTCTCCCGCCACCTCTTCCGGGCCCCGACCCGCTTCTACAAGACGGGCGTGGTGTTCCTGGCCTGGCTGGCCGGGCACCAGAGGCACTTCACCATGGTCGGCGGCCTGCAGTCGGCGCGTTCGCTGCCGCACCTCGCCACGGCCTACGAACTGGCCGACGGGCTGGGGCTGTTCCCGGACCCGAAGCTGGCGGAGGAGCGGATGAGGACGTTGCTGAGCGTGTACGGAGTGGACCAGTGAGCGCATCCGGGTCGGACCGTTTCTCCATCAACCAGATGACGGTGAAGCAGCTGTCGCTGCCGGACCTGGTCGCGGCCTGCGGCGACCTGGGCGTCCGCAACGTCGGCCTGTGGCGGGAGCCGGTGCGGGCGCACGGGCTGGAGGCCACGGCGAAGCTGGTCCGGGACGCGGGCCTGACGGTGACGACGTTGTGCCGGGGCGGCTTCCTCACCGCGATCGACCCGCGGGAGCGAACCGAGGCCCTGGCCGACAACCGGCGCGCGATCGACGAGGCGGCCACGCTCGGCACGGACACGCTGGTCCTGGTCTCGGGCGGCCTCCCGGCGGGTTCCAAGGACCTGCACGGGGCGCGTGAGCGCATCGCGGACGCCCTGGGCGAACTGGGCCCGTACGCGGAGCGGCACGGGGTCCGCCTGGCGATCGAGCCGCTGCACCCGATGTTCGCCTCGGACCGCTGCGTGGTGTCCACGCTGGCCCAGGCCCTGGACCTCGCGGAGCGCTTCCCGGCGCACCAGGTGGGCGTCGCGGTCGACACGTACCACATCTGGTGGGACGACACGGCCCCCGCGCAGATCGCCCGCGCGGGCCGGAGCGGCCGCATCCACACCTTCCAGCTCGCCGACTGGACGACCCCCCTCCCGGAGGGCGTCCTCACCGGCCGCGGCCAGATCGGCGACGGCGCGATCGACATGCGCGTGTGGCAGGGGTACGTGGAGGACGCGGGCTACTCCGGGCCGATCGAAGTCGAGCTGTTCAACGACGGGTTGTGGGCCCGGGACGGGCGCGAGGTCCTGGCCGAGACGGCGGCGCGGTTCACCGAGCACACCCGCTGACCCGCCGTCGCACGAGGTCCGCCGCCCCGCCCCGCACCGGTGGGGCGGCGGCCGTCGCTCCGGATGCAGGCGCCCCCGGGGCGTGACACGCTGGTCACAAGGGCTCGGCCGGCCGTACCGCTCTCTCTTCCCCTCACTTCCCGATTCGGAGAGCAGCCATGGCCGATTTCCTCGTGAACACCACGAAAGCCGGCGACCAGTTCCAGCCCGCCGTGGACGGGCTGTTCGGCACGCAGTACCTGGAACTGTGGTCGGACGAGAGCGACTTCGTCATCAAGGGCCAGTTCCTGGACGCCGACGGGGACAAGCTCGGGGACGAGATCGCGGTCACCACGCAGCCGGCCCAGGGCCCGGGCGTGCGCCCGCTGTGGCCGTCGGTGCTGTCCGCCGGGTTCAACGGTCAGTTCGCCGTCTGGCTGGAGACCCCCTTCGGTACGCCGCCTCCCACCCCGTCGGTGAAGCTCCAGCGGTTCGCGGAGGGCCGGCCGGCCGGTCCGCAGACGCTGGTCACCACGGACGCGGATCCGCAGGTGCGGCCGTCCCTGACGTTCATGGTCGACGGCGGGGTGCTGGTCACCTGGGCGAGCCGGCGGGCCGACCAGCGCGTGCGCGCGCGGCGGTACCGCCCGGACGGCAGCCCGGCGACGCCGGAGTTCACGGTCAGCACCACCGAGGGCTTCCACGAGAAGCCGGCCGCCTCGGTCCTCGTGGGCGGCGACGTGGTCGTCGCCTGGTCGACGGATCCCTCGTCGATCGGCGGTGGCCGGCTCACCCTGCGGTTCCTCGACTTCGAGGGCAACGCGCTGACGGACGAGATCCAGCCGAACGTCGGCGGGTTCACCGGTGTCAACGCCCTCACGCTGCTCGACACCGGGCGCTTCGTCGCCGCGCACATCGAACGCGTGCAGGACAGTGACCTGGGCCGGCCGCAGAGCACGGTCGCGGTGAGCGTCTTCGACGCCGACGGCACGGAACTCTTCGACGTCACGGCGGGCACCCCGGTGGGCTTCACCCGGATGTCGCCGGCCGTCTCCCCGCTGCCCGGCGGGCGGTTCCTCATGACGTGGATCGAGCAGAGCGCCGACACGTTCGACTCGGTGCCGAGGGTGATGGCCAAGGTCTGCTCGGACTCGCAAGGGTCGCTCGGCGACAAGGTGCAGGTCAGCATGGCGGCCGCCGGGCGGCGGTTCCACACCTGCGCGGCCACGGCCTTCGGCGACGGCCAGGAGAGCGCGCTGGTCACCTGGGCCGACGACAGCGGCCTCGACGGCGACACGGGCCTCGGCGTACGGGCGCGCACGTATCACGTCAACGGGCCCGGTGTGCTGGTCGACGCGTCGTAGCGGCCGGCGCCGGACGCGGTGCCGGGTCGGGCACGGTGGACGGGGTTGGCGGGGTGAGCGGGGCCGGCGGGGTCGGCCGGGTGAGCGCGGCCGGCGGGATGGGCGCGGTGGGCGCGGGCGTGCGGGGCTGGGCCGGTGGGGTGGGCGGGACGCGGCGCGGCGTGAGGGTCGTCAGCGCCACCCCGCCCACCAGCAGGGCCGCCGCGCACCAGCGCAGCGGGGTGACCGGCTCGCCAAGGAACAGTGCCGCGGACGACATGCCGAAGACCGGGACGAGGAGGGAGAACGGCGCCACCGTGGAGGCGGGGTGGTGGCGCAGCAGGAAGCCCCAGGCGCCGAAGCCGAAGACCGTCGTGATCCAGGCGACGTAGACGACCGTGCCCGCGCCCTGCCAGTCCAGGGAGCGCAGGGCCGCCAGGTCGCGGGAGGGGCCTTCGACGAGGAGGGAGAGGGCCAGCAGGGGCAGGACCGGGACCGTGCTGACCCAGACCATGAAGTTCAGGGAGTCGGCGGGGGCCGCCTTGCGGGTGAGGACGTTCGAGGCGCCCCAGCAGGCCGCGGCCGCCACGACCAGCGCGAAGGCGCCGAGCGGGCCCGAGGCGCCCTCGTCGACGGCCGCCACCGCGATGCCGGCCAGGGCGACCAGCATGCCCAGCAGACGGACGCGGGTGGGGCGTTCGCCGAGGGCCAGGGCGGCGATGACGGCCGTGAAGACCGCCTGGATCTGCAGGACCAGGGAGGACAGGCCCGCCGGCATGCCGGCGTCCATGCCCACGAACAGCAGGCCGAACTTCGCCACGCCCAGGACGAGTCCCACGGCCACGATCCACTTCCAGGCCACCTTGGGCCGGCCCACGAGGAACACGGCCGGGAGCGCCGCCGCGAGGAAGCGCAGTGCGGAGAAGAGGAGCGGCGGGAAGTGGTCCAGGCCGATCTCGATGACCGTGAAGTTGACGCCCCAGACGGCGGCGACCAGGACGGCGAGAGCGAGGTGTGAGGGGCGCATGCCGCGAGCATCGCCGCCCGGACCGTGAAGCACCAGCGATGATTCCTGCATGGTTGGATGAAGCATCGCTAATCGAAGGAGGGCTCATGCTCGATCTCCAGCGGCTGCGGGCGCTGCACGCCGTCTCCGTGCACGGCACGGTCGGCGCCGCCGCCCTCGCGCTCGGGTACACGCCCTCCGCCGTGTCCCAGCAGATCGCCAAGCTGGAGCGGGAGACCCGGACCGTGCTGCTGGAGCGCGAGGGCCGGGGCGTCCGGCTCACCGACGAGGCCCGGCAACTGGCCGCGACGGCACAGGAGTTGCTGGCCATCGTGGAGCGGGCGGAGACCGCGCTGGAGGAGCGGCGGGGGCTGCCGGCCGGGCGGCTGACCGTCGCCGCGTTCGCGTCGGCGGCGCGCGGGCTGATGCCGGCCGTCCTCGCCGAGCTGGGCCGCAGGCATCCCGCGCTGGACGCGCGGCTCACCGAGCTCGACCCGCATCTGTCGGTCGACCTGGTGGCGAAGGGCGCCGTCGACCTCGCCGTCGCGCACGACTGGGACATCGCGCCCCTGCCCGTCCCGCCCGGTGTGGAGCAGGCGTTCATCGGGGACGACCTGTGCGATCTGCTCGTGCCCGAGGGGCATCCCTTCGCCGGGCGGGCCGCCGTGCGGCGGGAGGAGCTGGGCGGCGAGCGGTGGATCTGCCAGCCGCCGGGCCGGGTCTGCCACGACTGGCTGCTGCGCACGCTGCGCGCGGCCGGGCACGAGCCGGACCTCGTGCACCAGGCCGACGAGAACCCCACCCTCGTGGCCCTCGTCGCGGCCGGGCTCGGCGTCGCCCTCATCCCCCGGCTGGGACGCGGGCCGCTGCCCGCGGGGGTGGTGGAGGTGCCCCTCGACCCCATGCCGGTACGACGCCTGTACGCCCTGTGGCGCACGGGAGCGGCCCGCCGCCCGGCCATCGCCGAAACAGTACGCACCATCACCACACACTGGCCGAAGGCCTCGGCCCCGGCGCCCTCCTGACGCCCCGTCCGGACCGGCCCACCCGACGCCCAGGACCCTGGCCCCGACCCGACCGCCGCCCGGGCGCTCCGTAGAGCCCTGCCGGGCCGGGGCCGGCGGCCAGACGGCGGGCTCCGCCCGGGGCCTTCCACCGGGCCGCGCCCGGCCGAGGTCAACAGCCAGGGCGGGGGACCTGGGTTGGCGCCCGGGAGCGCGTGACCGGCCCCCGCCAGTGACAGCGAGCCCGGTCCGGGACAGGGGCCCGGGCGGCCGGGTCCTCCTGGTTCGGGCCCTCCCGCACGGTCGGCGGCCTGGGGGTGGCAGGAGTGGTCGGTCTTGTTCGCGCGGTGGGTTGATCCAGCCCGCGCGTGCCGTTCGGGTGTGGCTCTCGTGTCCCGGGAGTCCCTCGGTTCTCCGCCGTCCCGACTTGGGGGAATCCGGGGCTCGGCGGGAACCCGGAGCGGATGCGGGTCGTCCAATCGCAGGCCGCCGGAGAGTCACCACGGTGCGGTGTCGGCCCTCGCTGCTGGTGCGATCGCTGACCACCCTCTCCGCCGTACCGCGGCCGGCGGCACCGCCGCCATCGGCGCGCCCCCCTCCAACCGCGCCGGTGGCGGCCCCTCGTTGGTTACTGTGCATTCCCTTGACTGGCAGAAACTTCCCGGTTATTGGTGATCTCCTGGAAGTTTCCTTCAGCGGATCCCAGCGGATCACCTCCGGAAGGAGCGCACGTGCACGACACCGGCACGGCAAGCACGGGAAGCACCGCACAGCCCTCCAGACGCACCCTCCTCGCCGCCGGCGCCGGCGTCACCGCCGCCCTCGCGACCGCCGCCCCCGCCTCCGCGGCCGGCGCCCCGGACGACGCCGGGCTCCGCGCCCTCGTCTCCCGGATGACGCTGGAGGAGAAGGTCGGACAGCTCTTCGTGATGCGGGTCTACGGCCACTCCGCCACCGCACCCGACCAGGCCGACATCGACGCGAACCTCAAGGAGATCGGCGTCCGCACGGCCGCCGAGCTGGTCGAGCGGTACCGGGTCGGCGGCATCATCTACTTCGCCTGGGCCCACAACACCCGCGAGCCGCACCAGATCGCCGACCTGTCCAACGGCATCCAGAGGGCCTCCCTCGCCCTGCCGCGCGGCCTGCCCGTGCTCATCTCCACCGACCAGGAGCACGGCATCGTGGCCCGGGTGGGCAAGCCCGCCACGCTGTTCCCGGGCGCCATGGCCCTGGGCGCGGGCGGCTCGCGCGCGGACGCCCGGACGCTGGGCCGGCTCGCCGGTGCCGAGCTGCGGGCCATGGGCATCCGGCAGAACTACTCCCCCGTCGCCGACGTGAACGTCAACCCGGCCAACCCGGTCATCGGCGTACGGTCCTTCGGCGCCGACCCGCGGGCCGTGTCCGCGCTGGTGGCTGCCGAGGTGACCGGGTACCAGCGGGCCGGGGTCGCCGCGACCGCCAAGCACTTCCCCGGGCACGGGGACACCAACGTCGACAGCCACACCGGCTTCCCCACCATCACGCACAGCCGGGAGCTGTGGGAGAAGCTGGACGCCCCGCCGTTCCGGGCCGCCATCGCCGCCGGCATCGACTCGATCATGACCGCGCACCTGATGGTCCCGGCCCTGGACGGCTCCGGCGACCCGGCCACCCTCTCCCGGCCGATCCTCACCGGCATCCTCCGCGAACACCTCGGCTACGACGGTGTCGTGGTCACCGACTCCCTCGGCATGGAAGGCGTGCGCACCAAGTACGGCGACGACCGCGTGCCGGTGCTCGCGCTCAAGGCGGGCGTGGACCAGCTGCTCAACCCGCCGGACCTGGACCTCGCCTGGAACGCCGTGCTGAGCGCCGTACGCGAGGGCGAACTCACCGAGGCCCGCCTCGACGAATCGGTTCTGCGGATCCTGCGGCTGAAGGCGAAGCTGGGGCTGTTCCGCGCGCCGTACGTCAGTCGGGACGCGGTCGACCGGACCGTCGGGACCCGGGGACACCTCGCGGCGGCCGACCGGATCGCCGAGCGGACCACCACGCTGCTCGTCAACGAGGGGCGGCTGCTGCCGCTGTCCCGGCGCCGGCACCCCAGGGTGCTGGTGGTGGGCGCCGATCCGGCCTCGCCCTCGGGGACGACCGGTCCGCCCACGGGTGTGCTCGCGGGCGCGCTGGCGGAGCTGGGCTTCACCGTCACCGCCCTGCCGACCGGCACCGCCCCCTCCGCCACGACGATCGCGAAGGCGGTCGCGGCGGCGCGGGACGTGGACGCGGTGGTGGCCGCCACGTACAACGTCGCCGCGGGCAGCGGCCAGCAGACACTGGTCGAGCAGCTCGTGGCGACGGGCCGGCCGGTCGTGGCGGTCGCGATCCGCAACCCCTACGACGTGGCCCGGCTGCCGTCCGTGCCGGCCTTCCTGGCCGCCTACTCCTGGACCGACGTCGAACTGCGGGCCGCCGCCCGGGTGATCGCGGGACGGGTGAAGCCGAGCGGGCGGCTGCCGGTCCCGGTGCAGCGGACGGACGACCCGGAGCAGGTGCTGTACCCGATCGGGTACGGGCTGACGTACTAGACGTACGTCATGGAACGGGCGCACCACCCCCAAGGTGCGCAAACCGCCCCGTCTGCCTGGCGTGCGCCCGCCCGTGCGGGTCACGCTGGGCGGGGGAACTCGGGGGGTCGGCGATGCGTGTGAGAAGTGCGGCGGGGGTGGTGTGGGGGCTGCTGGTGCTGCTCGGGGCGCTGCTGACCGGGTGCCAGAGCCCGTCGGGAGGTGTGGCGGAGGACGGCCGGCTGGGCGAGCCGGCCTCCGGGACGGGCCGGACCTCCACGGTGTCGCCGGCGCCGACGCGGCCGTCCGGGTACGGGGCGGTGTTCCTCGCGGTCGGCGAGTGCAGCTCGTTCGGGACGACCAGCTTCTCCGAGGTGCCGTGCACGGGGGAACGGGCGGCGGCCCGGGTCGTGACACGGCACGACGGCACGGTGCGCGACGGGCCGCGCTGCCCGGCGACCACGGACTTCGTGCTGCACATCAGCGAGCAGCGGCCCTCCTCCGACGAGGACGGCGACGGGGCGGTGCCTCAGGGCTACGCCTGCATGCGCAACCTCCAGCCGCCGCACCCGGGCGACCCGGGCGGCGGGGGCGGGCCGCGCACCATCGTCGGCGACTGCGTCTACAGCTCCGGCGACGGGCAGGTCCGCGAGACGGCCTGCGACGGCGAGGGCGAGCGGGAACCGGAGTACAAGGTGACGCGGGCGGTGCCGAAGCGATCCGGCTGCCCCGACTCGACCGCCCTGTACGTACGGCTCGGCGGGGACCGGCCCGTGGGATGCGCCCGGTCGCTGTGAACGGCCTGCGTCCTCGCGCGCCTCAGCGCATCAGCCCTCTGCGGGACAGCCGCCGCCGGGCCTCGGCCATCTGGTCACGGACGTGCTCGGGGGGCAGCTCCGCCGCGAGCCGGGCCAGTTCCTCGAAGGTCGACAGATAGGTTCCGCTGCCGCCCTCGCCCCGCAGCTCCCTCTCCCGCTGCACGAACGGCCGGACGGCCGTCCAGACCGAGACGATCCGGGTGCGCAAAACCGTGACCAGCAGGGTCTGGTCGAGCAGCCCGAAGACGGCGAGGTTGGCGAACGACTGGTAGTAGTACACGACGCTGCAGAAGGCCGTCTTGGCCTCGGCCGGCAGCCCGCGCACCCCGTTCGCCGGGTCGTGCTCGGCCGCCAGGCGGGTGCACACGTAGTCGTGCTGCTCGTGGAACTCCGCGGACCGGAACTCCCTGAGCAGGTCGACCAGCACCGATATGTGGTTGGCGTGCTTCGCGGTGCGGGCCTGCCGTGCGCTGAACACGATGGAGGTCACCACGGCGACGACGGCGATGGCCGTGGTCACGACGTTGAAGACGACAGAGCTGTCCATCCCGTCACCGTACGGAGCATTCACCGCTCGCGCAGGGACATGCGAACCGCCCCCCGGCCCGGAGGCCGAGGGGCGGTCGAGACGGGTGGCTTCCGGTCACGGACGCAGCGTCATCTCCCGCTGCACGTCCCGCTTGTCGAGCTTGGCGTCGAACTTCGCCAGCGGCTTCGCCGCCTGCGGGTCGGCCTGCACCGCGCTCGGGGCGACACCGGCCCAGTCGAGGATGCGGGCGGTGGCGAGCGCCTTCTGCTCGGGCACGAGACCCGCGACGTTGGCGCCGTGGTTCATGCCCGGGGCGGTCATCACGTAGGAGTCCTTCGCGCCCTTGCCGAGGCGGAACGGCTCCGCGCCCCACGGGTCGTTCTCGCCGTAGACGAAGAGCATCCGGCGGGCGTTGTGCCGGACCCAGCTGTCGACGTCCCGCATGGCCTGCGGCTCGAAGCGCATCGGGATGTCACGCGGGACGAAGTTGCGCGGCGGCTGGTAGCCGTAGCGGATGTACTGCTTCTCGACGTGCGGGAAGCGGATCGTCGGCGCGCCGAGCTGCGTGCCGGCCTGGTAGTAGTACGGGGTGTACTGGGCGAGCCCCTGGTCCGTGTAGGAGGAGAAGCCGCCGATGGTGTCGACGGACGTCCAGATCTCGTCGTCCGTCGCCTTGGCCGCGTCCGCCGGGATCAGCTCGTCGTTGCCGCAGTTCGCCAGCGAGTTGTACTGCCAGAAGCCCCACACGTAGTCGAGCACGACCGCCTCGTACGCCTTGTCCAGGCTGCCGATCGTGTCGAAGGTGTAGCCCTCGGCGGCCGCGTACGCCGCGTACTTCTTCTCCAGCGGCTCGCGGCGCACCAGCGCCTCGCGCTGCACGGCGTTCAGCCGGTCGCGGCACTCCTCGGTGCCGACGGTGGCGAAGAAGCGGTCGTAGGCCGAGTCCTCCTTGTTCACCACGTCGTTGGGGGCGACGTAGGCGACGACGCCGTCCATGTCCCGCGGGTAGAAGCGCTCGTAGTAGGTGGCGGTCATGCCGCCCTTCGAGCCGCCCGTGGAGAGCCACTTCTTGCCGTAGATGCCCTTCAGGGCCGTGAAGACGCGGTGCTGGTCGCTGGCGGCCTGCCAGATGTCCAGCTTCGACCAGTCGGCCGGCTGGGGCCGGGACGGGGTGAAGAAGCGGTACTCCAGGGAGACCTGGTTGCCGTCCACGATCTGCGTGGGCTCGCTGCGGCGGGGCGTCGTGGAGACGTTGTAGCCGCTGGTGAAGAACACCGTCGGGCGCGCGACGTCCTTGTGCAGCACGGTGATGCGCTGCTGGAACGTGCCCTTGGACGGCTTGCGGTGGTCGATCGGCTGCGTGTAGTTCAGGACGAAGAAGCGGTAACCCACGTACGGCTTCTCCTCGACCAGGCTCATGCCCGGTACGGAGAGCAGTCTCTCCTTGATGTCAGTGGTGCCGGCCTCCGGCTCGGCGGCGGTGGCCGCCCCGGCCGTGCTCAACGTGCCTATGAGCACCGTGAGCGCCAGCAGCCATCTGAGCGCCTTGCGCATGCGCACTCCCCTGTGAGACAGATGTGCGCCGGAAGCTAGCGGACCAACTCGCCCGAGCACCAGGGGACATAGGGAAAACCCTGTGTCAGCACAGGATCCAGCCGGAGCTGTAACGCCCCGCTCCCACCCGGCCCTTGAGCCAGACGCAGCGGCGCCCGGCGTGCACGGTCACCGGGCCCGCGTGGTAGGCGTACCGGCCCTCGTCGACGACCGGGCGGTTGCCGCGCGCCTGCACGCTCACCTTCATCGTGCGCTTCACACCGGGCCGCTTGGCGAGGGTCACGGCGCAGACGTAGCCGCCGCGCTTGTAGACGAGCACGGTGCCGGTGGAGAACGGCAGCGTGCGGACCTTGCGGCCGGGGCAGTGCGCGGAGGAGGCGGCCTGTGCCTCGCCCGGGGCCACGACCGCGAGCAGGCCGGAGGCGGTCAGCACGGCCAGGCCGAGCGCGAGCCGCCGGCGTGTCGCTCCACTGTCCACTGTCGTCCTCCCGTACCGCGTCGTCCGCGACCATCGGCGTACGGCTGTACGGACGCATGACGTATGTCGGATGGTTGCACGGGCGTTACGGAAACGCGGCCGGGCCCCTCAGCGGGACGCGCCGACGGGCTCCTCCGGCTCGGCGCCGATGAAGGTCCGCCACAGCTGCGCGTACCGGCCGCCGCGCGCGAGCAGCTCCTCGTGCGTGCCGTCCTCGGCGACCCGGCCGTGGTCCATGACGACGACCCGGTCGGCGCGGGCGGCGGTGGTGAGGCGGTGGGCGACGACGAGGGTGGTGCGGCGGCCGGCGAGCCGGTCGGTGGCCTGGTTGACCTGGGCCTCGGTGGCCAGGTCCAGGGCGGCCGTGGCCTCGTCGAGCAGCAGCACGTCCGGGTCGACCAGCTCGGCACGGGCCAGGGCGATCAGCTGGCGCTGCCCGGCGGAGAGGTTGCGGCCGCGCTCGGCGACCTCGTGGAGGTAGCCGCCCTCCAGAGTGGCGATCATGTCGTGGGCGCCGACCGCGCGGGCCGCCGCCTCCACCTCGGCGTCGGTGGCGTCGGGCCGGCCGTAGGCGATGGCGTCGCGGACGGTGCCCTGGAAGAGGTACGCCTCCTGCGGGACGACCCCCAGACGGTGCCGGTACGAGGTGAGGTCCAAGGTGCGCAGATCGGCGCCGTCGACGGTGACCCGGCCGGCGGTCGGGTCGTAGAAGCGGGCCACGAGCTTGACGAGGGTGGACTTGCCCGCGCCGGTCTCGCCGACGAACGCGACGGTCTGCCCGGCCGGGATGCGCAGGTCGACGCCGTCGAGCGCCGCGTCACCCTCATCGGCGGCCCCGTATGCGAAGTGCACCTCCTCGAAGGCGATCTCGCCCCGCAGGGACAGCACCTCACGGGGTTCGTCGGCGGACTTCGTCGACGTGGGCTCCCGCAGCAGCTCCTGGATGCGGCCCAGCGAGACGGACGCCTGCTGGTAGCCGTCGAAGACCTGGGAGAGCTGCTGCACGGGTGCGAAGAACAGGTCGATGTAGAGCAGGTACGCCACCAGGGAGCCGATCGCCAGCGTGCCGTCGTCGACCCGGGCCCCGCCCACGATCAGCACGGCCGCCGCCGCCACCGACGACAGGAACTGCACGAACGGGAAGTACACGGAGATCAGCCACTGGCCGCGGATACGGGCCCGGCGGTAGCTGTCGCTGCGCTCGGCGAACCGCCGCCCGCCGTCGCGCTCGCGCCGGAAGGCCTGCACGATCCGCAGCCCGGAGACCGACTCCTGCAGGTCGGCGTTGACCGCCGACACCCGCTCACGGGCCAGCTCGTAGGCCTTCACGCTGGCCCGGCGGAAGAAGAACGTGGCGATGATCAGCGGCGGCAGCGTCGCGAAGACGACCAGGGCGAGCTGCACGTCGATGACCAGCAGGGCGACCATGATGCCGAAGAACGTGACGACCGAGACGAACGCCGTGACCAGGCCCGTCTGCAGGAACGTCGACAGCGCGTCGACGTCGGTGGTCATGCGGGTCATGATCCGGCCGGTCAGCTCGCGCTCGTAGTAGTCGAGACCGAGCCGCTGGAGCTGGGCGAAGATCTTCAGCCGGAGCGAGTACAGCACCCGCTCGCCGGTGCGTCCGGTCATCCGGATCTCGCCGACCTGGGCCGCCCACTGCACGACCACGGTGAGCAGCGCGAGCAGGGACGCCGCCCACACGGCGCCGAGGGCGGCCTGGGTGACGCCCGAGTCGATGCCGTGCCGGATCAGCACCGGCAGCAGCAGGCCCATGCCCGCGTCGGTGGCGACCAGGGCGAGGCTGACCAGCAGCGGCAGCCCGAAGCCGCGCAGCAGCCGGCGCAGGCCGTAGGACTCCTCCGGCTGGACGGCCCGCGCCTCGTCGACGTCCGGCACGTCGGTGGCCGGGGGCAGCGCCTCGACCTGGGCGAGGAGCTCGGGGGTGGCGGGGCTCTCGGCGAGGGCGGTGTCCTTGCGCTCGCGGTCGCCGCTCCACAGCCGCGGCGTGACCCCGCGCTCGGCGTCGAACTCGGCGTCCAGCTCGTCCCGGACGGAGGTGTCCTCCTCGGGACAGGCGGGCGGGGTGTGGCCCGGGGAGACCGCGCCCAGTTCGTCGGGGTCGGTGAGCAGGCGGCGGTAGAGCGCCGAGCGCTGCTGGAGTTCCTCGTGGGTGCCGATGTCGGCGAGCCGGCCGCCGTCCAGGACGGCGATGCGGTCGGCGAGGTTGAGCGTGGAGCGGCGGTGGGCGATCAGCAGGGTCGTCCGGCCCCGCATGACGCCCTTGAGCGCCTCGTGGATCTCGTGCTCGACCCGGGCGTCCACGGCGGAGGTGGCGTCGTCCAGGACGAGCAGGCGCGGGTCGCTGAGGATGGCGCGGGCGAGGGCGACGCGCTGGCGCTGGCCGCCGGAGAGGGTGAGGCCGTGCTCGCCGACGGTGGTGTCGTAGCCGTCGGGCAGTTCGGCGATGAACCGGTCGGCCTGGGCGGCGCGCGCGGCCTTCTCGATCTCCTCCTGGGTCGCGTCCGGACGGCCGTAGGCGATGTTGTTGCGGACGGTGTCGGAGAAGAGGAACGAGTCCTCCGGGACCAGGCCGATCGCGGACCGCAGCGACTCCAGGGACAGCTCGCGCACATCGTGGCCGCCGACCAGGACGGCACCGCGGGTGACGTCGTAGAAGCGCGGCAGGAGCAGGGAGACGGTGGACTTGCCGGAGCCGGAGGAGCCGACGACGGCGAGGGTCTCGCCGGGGCGGATCTCGAAGGAGAGCCCGTCGAGGACGGGACGGCCGTCCTCGTAGCCGAAGGAGACGTCGTCGAACTCGACGGTCGCCGGGGCGTCGGCGGGCAGTTCCCTGGTGCCGTCGGCCAGGGACGGCTCGGTGTCGATCAGCTCCAGGACGCGCTCGGTGCCGGCGCGGGCCTGCTGGCCGACCGTGAGCACCACGGCGAGCATGCGGACCGGGCCGACCAGCTGGGCGAGGTAGGTGGAGAAGGCGACGAACGTGCCGAGGGTGATGTGCCCGCGCACCGCCAGCCAGCCGCCGAGCGCCAGCATCGCGACCTGGCCGAGGGCGGGGACGGCCTGCAGGGCCGGGGTGTAGACGGAGTTCAGGCGGATGGTGCGCAGCCGGCCCGCGAAGAGCCTGCGGCTGACGTCCCGGAGCTTGCCGGTCTCCTGCTCCTCCTGCCCGAAGCCCTTCACCACGCGCACCCCGCTGACGGCGCCGTCGACCACGCCCGCGACGGCGGCGGCCTGGGCCTGGGCGTACCAGGTGGAGGGGTGCAGCCGGGTGCGGCTGCGCTTGGCGATCCACCACAGGGCGGGCGCCACGGCCAGGGCGACCAGGGTGAGCGGCACGGACAGCCAGGCCATGATCACCAGGGAGATCAGGAACAGCATGAAGTTCCCGATGGTCATCGGGAGCATGAAGAGCAGGCCCTGGATCAGCTGGAGGTCGCTGGTGGCGCGGCCGACGACCTGGCCGGTGGACAGCTCGTCCTGGCGGCGGCCGTCGAGCCGGGTGATCGTGCCGAACATCTCCGTGCGCAGGTCGTGCTGCACGTCGAGGGCGAGGCGGCCGCCGTAGTAGCGGCGGACGTAGGTGAGGACGTAGACGACCAGGGCGGCGCCGACGAGCAGGCCGGCCCAGGTGGTCATGTCCCTGGTGTGGTCGGTGACGACGTCGTCGATGATCACCTTGGTGATCAGCGGGACGAGGGCCATCACGGCCATGCCGGCGAGCGAGGAGCCGAGAGCGAGGACGACGTCCTTCGGGTGACGCCATGCGTACGCCCACAGTCGTCGTGCCCATCCCCGTTTCGGTGTCACGCCGGTGCCTTCCACTCGTCCTGCTCTGCCGGAAGGCACCAACGTCAACGGGGGCGGATTTCATCCCGCCGTAACAGTGCGCGTCCGGTCACGGACACGGCGGTGACGTGGCCGGGCTCAGCTCGCGGCCAGGTCGCGGTGGATGACCTTGGCCACCGCCTGGATGGTGGCGATGCCGTAGTCCATCGTGCTGTTGCCGTGCGTGAGGACGGTCATCGTGTAGTCGTGGCCGCCGCCCTTGAAGGCGCCGATGCTGTGCACCCGCCAGCCGTTCGTGGAGCGCTGCAGCCAGCCGTTCTTGACGGCGACGGTGACGCCCGCGGGCACGCCGTACGGGGTGCCCCAGCGCTGGGACGAGACGACCTGGCTCATCAGCTTGAGGATGTAGGCGCGGGAGTTGTCGCTCAGCACCGTGTTCTTGCCGGTGATGAGCTTCAGCAGCTTCTGCTCGTCGGTGACGGTGATCTGGGTCAGGCCCCAGTAGCCGTCCGCGCCGGGCTTGGTCTGGGTCATGCCGGCCGCGGCGAGGAAGCCCTTGATCTTCGTCATCCCGAGCTGCTTCCACAGGGTGGAGGTCGCGGCGTTGTCGGACTTGGTGATCATGGCCTTGGCGAGGGTGTTCTCGCGGTCGGTGAGGTACCGGTTCGTCTTCTTGGCGTCCCACAGCAGCGTGGCGAGGACGGTGACCTTGACGACACTGGCCGAGTCGTAGGCCGAACTCGCGCGCAGGGTGCAGGTGGTGTTGGTGCTGCGGTCGTGGAGGCCGACGGCGACGGTGCCCTTGCGGGTGGCGAGCGCGGCGGTGATGTCCTTCTTCAGCTTCTCGGCCAGGCCGGCCTTGGCCGAGGTACAGGTCACGGCCGGGGTGGCGGCGGCAGCGGGCGCGGCGGCGGCGACGAGCGGCACGAGCACACCCGTACCCACGGCCGCCGCCAGCACTCTGGCGCGGCGGGATATCCCAGGAGTCATGCACGTCTTGACTCACGGACCCGCCGCAAGGGTTGTAGGCGTTGCCCAAGGCTTGTGCGATTCGTTACCGGGCGCACGGCACGGCGGTCGAGGGCCGCGACTACAGCAACAGCGTGGACTCCGGGTGGAGTTCCGGGACGGAGCGGGACTTTCCGGCACAGTCGGACCGGTCGGCCGGGCGTCCCCGATCATGGACACCGGTGTCCGGCGACCGGGTGAAGGGAAGCACAGGGTGGGCTACTGCCTCGAGATGAGCACCGGCGACATGAGAACGGTGGTGCGGCTGCTCACCGCGGTGGAGCGGACCGAGCAGCAGGAGCGCACGCTCGCCCGGATCCGCACGGAGTGCGAGCGCACCGACGCCCGGTTCGAGGAGCAGGGCATCACCCTCGACGTGTCCATCGGCCGGGCCCTGGACGAGCTGGTCGAGGGCGCTCCGAGCACCGACCTGTGCCCCGCGTACAGCTACGCCTTCTACCAGGTGGTCGCGGCCCACTTCTCCGACCCGGCCGACCTCGGTGCCTGGCGGCGCCCGGCGTGGTTCTCCACCCTGGACGACGAGCTGGCCCGGCACGGCGTCCCGTCCGGCCTGCTCCCCGGCACCTTCCTGTTCAGCGGTCCGCCGCTGCGCCTGCCCCACCCCGGTGACGCCGTACCGGCCATCGGCACCCTGCCGGCCCGGCGGGCCGCCGCGCTCGCCCGGACCTACACCTCCGTGCTGGACCGGCTCGCCCCCGAATTCCGGGACGGGGCAGCACGATTGGCCGACGCCATGCGGTTCGAGGCGCGGCAGTGGGAGAAGGCGCGCGGGCCCGGCAGGAACCCGGACACGCTGCTGTTCTGGTTCCACTGACCCCATGTCTGGTGGTGCGGCCGCCGGGTACCCGGACGGGGCAGGGCTCGGACCGAGGGAGATGAGGTCGTGCGGTGGCGGTGAAGGCGATGGGTTGGGCTCATTCGTTCCCCATGTCCGAGGGGGTGCGCGCCGGGCGGGACTGGACACGCGAGCGCCTCGCGACCCTGCCCTGGGCGGCCGCGGAGCCGGACACGGTGGACGCCGTCGTGCTGGCCGTCTCCGAGCTGATCACCAACGCGCACGTCCACGCCCACAGCGACGCCCATCTGGTCCTCACCTGGGACGGCGACTGCCTCCATGTGAGCGTCCACGACGAGGACCCGAACCTGCCCCGCCCGCGCCGGTCCGCGCCGGAGGACGTCGGCGGCCGTGGCGTGGCCATCGTGCAGCAGCTCGCCGACGAGTGGGGGATGCGCTGCCAGCGGCACGGCAAGTCGGTGACCGCGTGCTTCCGCCCCGCGGACGCCACCGCCGAGTGACACCCCCGGCCCCGGCATCGCAGAGTCACGCCCCCTGGAAATGCCAGGGGGCGTGACCGGGCCTGGAGTGGAGACGGACTGAGTCGGTCCGCCTCAGTCGGTCTCCGGGTGCCGGCCGGGCCCCTCGGCACCGGAGGACAGCGGGGTGGGTGACAGGGTCGTGTCCTCCTCACCGGGCTCCAGCAGGGTGTCGGCGGCGCCGACGATGAGCGGGTCGGGCGTGCCGACCGCCTCGGGGTCCTTGCTGGCGTAGTCGATGCGCGACAGCAGGCTGCGCATGGTCTCCAGACGGGCACGCCGCTTGTCGTTGCTCTTGACCACGGTCCAGGGGGCGTGCGCGGTGTCCGTGGCGCGGAACATGTCGACCTTCGCCTCGGTGTAGTCGTCCCACAGCTCCAGTGAGGCCAGGTCGGTCGGGGAGAGCTTCCACTGGCGCACCGGGTCGACCTGCCGTATCGCGAAGCGGGTGCGCTGCTCCGCGCGGGAGACGGAGAACCAGAACTTCACCAGCAGGACGCCGTCGTCGACCAGCATCCGCTCGAACGCCGGACACTGGTCGAGGAACAGCTGGTACTCGTCCTTGGAGCAGAAGCCCATCACCCGCTCCACGCCGGCCCGGTTGTACCAGGAGCGGTCGAAGAAGACGATCTCCCCGGCCGTGGGCAGGTGCGCGATGTACCGCTGGAAGTACCACTGGCCCATCTCGCGCTCGGTGGGCTTGTCCAGGGCGACCACGCGGGCGCCGCGCGGGTTGAGCCGCTCGGTGAGCCGCTGGATCGTGCCGCCCTTGCCCGCCGCGTCACGCCCCTCGCACACGACGACCACGCGGGCGCCGGTGTCCTTGACCCACCGCTGGAGCTTGAGCAGCTCGATCTGCAGGATGCGCTTGGCCCGCTCGTACTCCTTGCGGCCCACCTTGCGGTCGTACGGGTAGTTCTCCTGCCAGGTGCGGATGGGACGTCCCTCGGCGTCCAGGACGATCGGCTGCTCGCGTCTGCTGTCGTCGACGGTGAGCCCGTCGAGCAGCTTGTCGGCGTCTTCGGCGTTCATGTCCCCGCTCCCGCTGTGCCCGCGCGCCGGTCAGAAGGGCAGTCGGCCGCGGGTGCGGCGGCCGGCCGAACCACTGCGGCTCACCGCGCGCGAGCTGGTGTGGAAGGGCTTGCTGAACAGCCGGCCCAGCGGGCCGGGCGCCTTGCCGCCGGCCCGGGCGCCGGCACCGAGCGTGCGCTGGGTGCCGCGTTCGGGATGGCGGGACAGGCGCGGGACGAGAAAGGCCAGGACGGCCAGGACGACACAGACGGCTATGACGGCGGCGATGACCATGATGTGCTCCCCTTCGCTGGTCGGCGGATACACAGGTGCCCCGTCCCGGCCCTCCCATGTGAGGAGCGGGGAACTCCGCCCGGCCGGTCGGGCCGCGGCTCAGTCCAGGTGCGTCGGCGCGAACATCCGCAGCACGGCGGGGAGCAGCACCACCGACGGCCCAGGGGTGCGCAGCGCCTTCGCGAGGTCCTGTTCCAGGTTCTCCGGGGTGGTGCGGATCCCGGGTACGCCGAAGGACTCGGCCAGGGCCACGTAGTCGGGCCGGGTCAGTTCGGTCGCGGTGGCCTCGCCGAACGCGTCGGTCATGTACTCGCGCAGGATGCCGTAGCCGCCGTCGTCGACGATCAGCCAGGTGACGTCGAGGTCGTACTGGCGGGCCGTCGCCAGCTCGGCGATCGAGTACAGGGCGCCGCCGTCGCCGGAGACGGCGAGGACCGGCCGGGTCGGATCGGCCGCGGCGGCGCCGAGCGCGGCCGGGAAGGCGTAGCCGAGGCCGCCGGCGCCCTGGGCGGAGTGCAGGTGGTTGGGCCCCTTGGCGTCGAAGGCCGACCAGGCCCAGTAGGCCAGGATGGTCATGTCCCAGAAGGACGGGGAGTCGGCCGGCAGCGCCCTGCGCACCGAGGCCAGCACGTCCTGCTCCAGGGTCAGGTCCTGGGCGGCGATGCGGTCGGCGACCTTGGCGAGCACGTCCCGGACGCGGTCCGCCGCGGTCGCGTCCTCGCGGGGTGACACCGTCTCCAGCAGCGCCTGCAGGGCCAGCCGGGCGTCCGCGTGGATGCCGAGGGCGGGGTGGTTGGACTCCAGCTTGCCGAGGTCGGCCTCGATCTGGATCATCCGGCCGCGCGGGTGGAACGTGTGGTAGTTCGAGGAGAGTTCGCCGAGCCCCGAGCCGACGACCAGGAGGACGTCGGCGTCCTCCAGGAAGTCGGTGGTGTGCCGGTCCTCGATCCAGGACTGCAGGGACAGCGGGTGGTTCCAGGGGAAGGCGCCCTTGCCGCCGGGGGTCGTGACGACCGGCGCCCGCAGCGTCTCCGCCAGCTGCCTCAGCTTGCCGGACGCGTCCGCGCGGACCACTCCCCCGCCCGCGATGATCGCCGGGCGGGCCGCCTTCGACAGCAGGTCGGCGGCGACGGCGGTGAGCTCGGGGCGGGGCGGCAGCTCCTCGGGGAAGGCGTCGCCGCCCGTGACCACCGGGATCGCCGTCTGCGCGAGCAGCACGTCCTGGGGGATCTCCACCCACACCGGCCCGTGCGGGGCGGTCAGCGCGGACTTCCAGGCCGCCTCGATCGCGGAGGGGATCTGCGACTGGGTGCGGACCGTGTGCACGGACTTCACCACGCCCCGGAACGACGCCGCCTGGTCGGGCAGTTCGTGCAGGTAGCCGTGGCGGCCGCCGCCCAGGCCCGCCGTCGGGACCTGGCTGCTGATCGCCAGCACGGGCGCGGAGGCGGCCGCCGCCTCCTGGAGCGCGGCCAGCGAGGTCAGCGCGCCCGGCCCGGTCGACAGCAGCAGCGGCGCGGCCTCGCCGGTGATGCGGCCGTAGGCGTCGGCCGCGAACCCGGCGTTGTTCTCCACCCGCAGGCCGATGTAGCGCAGGTCGGAGCGGCGCAGCGCGTCGAACATGCCGAGCGCGTGCTGGCCGGGCAGACCGAAGACGGTCGTCGCGCCCAGGGCGGCCAGGGTCTCCACGACCAGGTCTCCGCCGTTGCGGCCGTCGGGAGGGTTGAGGGCGGCCTCCGTCTGGGCGGGCGTCGGGCGGAGCACCAGGTCGTGGTCGTGGGTCACTTGGCTTCCGAGTCCTTCCGGGCCGCGGCGATCTGGCGGGACATGATCGTGGTCAGTTCGTACGCCGTGTGGGAGGCGGCCACCGACGTGATCTCCGCGTGATCGTACGCGGGGGCCACCTCGACGACGTCCGCCGAGACCAGGTTGCAGGACGCCAGCCCGCGCAGGATCTCCAGCAGTTCGCGCGAGGTCATGCCGCCGGCCTCGGGCGTGCCGGTGCCGGGGGCGTGGGCCGGGTCGAGGCAGTCGATGTCGATGGAGATGTACAGCGGCCGGTCGCCGATGCGCTGGCGGAGCTGGTCGGCGACCTCGTCGGCGCCGCGCCGGTAGACGTCGGCCGAGGTGACGATGCCGAAGCCCATCTTCTCGTCGTCGGTGAGGTCCTGCTTGCCGTACAGCGGGCCGCGGGTGCCGACGTGGGAGAGCGCCTCGGTGTCGAGGATGCCCTCCTCGACCGCCCGGCGGAACGGGGTGCCGTGCGTGTACTCGGCGCCGAAGTAGGTGTCCCAGGTGTCCAGGTGGGCGTCGAAGTGCAGCAGGGCGACGGGGCCGTGCTTCTTCGCGACCGAGCGCAGCAGGGGCAGCGCGATGGTGTGGTCGCCGCCGAGGGTCATCAGCCGGGCGCCCGTGCCGAGCAGGTCGTCCGCTGCGGCCTCGACGGTCTCCACGGCCTCGTTGATGTTGAACGGGTTCACGGCGATGTCGCCGCCGTCCGCGACCTGCGCGAGGGCGAACGGGGAGGCGTCCTGCGCCGGGTTGTAGGGGCGCAGGAGCCGGGACGCCTCGCGGATCGCGTTGCCGCCGAAGCGGGCGCCCGGCCGGTACGAGACACCCGAGTCGAACGGCACGCCCACGACGGCGACGTCGGCGCGGCCGACCTCGTCCAGCCGGGGCAGCCGGGCGAAGGTGGCGGGGCCGGCGTACCGCGGGACGCGGGAGGAGTCGACGGGCCCGCGGGGAGTCTCGTTGCTGCTCATGGAGAAATGCCTTCTTTCCTACGCTTCATCGCGTATGTACTGCTTGCCCTATGACTCTACTGGGAAGCCGGGACCGGTTCGGACGCGAGTTCGGCCGGGCGTCCGGCGAGCCGCTCGCGCCAGGCGGCCAGCACGGCGGCGTCGGTGGCCGGGGTGGCCAGGGAGACGACCACGTACGCGGCGAGCGAGGCCAGCAGTCCGTAGTAGACGGGCTCGTTGGCGAGGATGCCGTGGGTCGCCATCAGCACGACGACCGCGACTCCGCCGACCACCACCGAGGCCAGGGCGCCGTACACCGTGCCGCGCTTCCACACCAGGCCGCCGAGGATCGGCACGAGCAGTCCGCCGACGAGGAGGTTGTAGGCGACGGTCAGGGCCTCCACGACGTTGTCGATCGCGATGGCCGTGCCGATCACCGCCAGACCCATGAGCAGGATGAAGGCCCGGTTGCCCTTCACCTCGTCACGGTCGCCGGCGGGCGTGTTCCCGCCGGTCCCGCGCAGCCGGGACCAGATGTCGTTGTTGGCGACGGTGGCGCAGGCGATCAGCGCGCCGGACGAGGTCGACATCACGGCGGCCAGCGCGGCGGCGAGCACCAACCCGCGTACACCCATGGGCAGTTCGTCCTTCACGATGGTCGCGAAGGCGTCGTCCGCGCTGCCGAGCTTCGGGTACAGCACCTTGGCGGCCGTGCCGATGACCGCGCCGGCGAGGGCGTAGGCGAGGCAGTAGGTGCCGGCGATGGTGCCGCCCCACTTGGCGGTGCGGTCGCTGCGGGCGGTGAAGACGCGCTGCCAGATGTCCTGCCCGATGAGCATGCCGAACGTGTAGATCAGCACGTACGTGAAGATCGTCTCGCCGCCGATGCCGAGCGGGTCGAAGTACTCGGTGGGCAGCTGCGCCTTCATCTCGGCGAACCCGCCGGCCTTGACGACGGCGATGGGCAGCAGGAGCAGCAGCACGCCGATGGTCTTGACGACGAACTGCACCATGTCGGTCAGCGTGATCGACCACATGCCGCCGAGGGTGGAGTACGCGACGACGATCGAGCCGCCGAGGACGATCGCCAGGGTGCGGTTGATGTCGAACAGGACGTCGAAGATGGTGGCGTAGGCGATGGTCGAGGTCACCGCGAGCATCAGGGTGTAGGCCCACATGACGAGCCCGGAGATGATCCCGGCCCGGCCGCCGCCGTAGCGCAGGTCGAGCATCTCGGAGACGGTGTAGACCTTCAGCCGGGCGATGCGGGCGGAGAAGAAGACGGACAGGGCGAGCAGGCCCAGGCCGATGGTGAAGACCATCCAGGCGCCGGAAAGGCCGTACTGGTAGCCGAGTCCGACACCGCCGATGGTGGAGGCGCCGCCGAGGACGATCGCCGCCATGGTGCCGGAGTACATGGCCGGGCCGAGGCGGCGGCCGGCCACGAGGAACTCGCTCTTGGACCGGGCGCGGCGCATGCCCCACCAGCCCATGGCCAGCATTCCGGCCAGGTAGACGACGATCACGAGGTAGTCGACGGCCATGGGGCCTCCTTCGCACGCGCTCGCTCGCCCGGGGACGAGGTGGACGAGGTGGACGAGCACTGACCCTAGGTGGCCGGAAAGCGACTGCGAAGTGTACGTTTCATCCATTCGAGGCGACCCCGGATGGAGGGAACGCACACCATGCCGGAGCCCGCCGTCCCACCCACCCCGCCGGTGGAGCTGCCCGCCCTGCTGGCCCGCGAGGAGCTGGCGCTGCGGCAGATCGCGGGACCGCCCGCCGCCGGCACCGTCGTCCACTGGGTGCACACCTCGGAGATGGCCGACCCGTACCCGTATCTGCTGGGCGGGGAGCTGCTGCTCACCGCCGGTGTGCACATCCCGGAGGCGGCGGGGTCCGGGACGTACTTCGACGACTACGTGTCCCGGATCGTCGCGGCGGGCGGCGCGGCCCTGGGCTTCGGGGTGGCGCCGGTGCACGACACGGTGCCGAGGGCGCTGGTCGAGGCCTGCGAGGCGCACGGCCTGCCGCTGCTGGAGGTGCCGCCGCAGACCACCTTCTCGGGTGTGGCCCGCGCGGTGTGGCAGCTGATGTCCCGGGCCCGGCTGTCCGAACTGCGCCGGGTGACCGAGGCCCAGCAGAGCCTCGCCTCGGCCGCGTCCCGCCCCGACCCGGTGCCGTCCGTGCTCCGGCAGCTCGCCCGGCGGCTGGGCGGGTGGGCGGTGCTCCACGGGCCGGAGGGAGCGGTGGTCGCGGACGGCGGACGGGAGCCGGGCGACGCGGCGCGCGAGGCCCTCGCCCGCCTGGCGGAGGTGGTCCGGCCGGCCGGGGACGAGGCCGGACGCCCCGTGCCCACCTCCGCCACGGACACCGTCGCCGGCACGCACCTGGCCTCCTACGCGCTCGGCGCCGGGCCCGGCTTCGTGCTCGGGGTCGCCGCCCCGCGGCGGGCGGCCGGGGACCACACCATCGCCTCCGTCGCCGCCGTGCTGCTGTCCCTCCTCACCGGGGAGCAGCAGAGCGGCACGGGCGCGGCCCGTTCCGCGGCGTTGGTACGGCTGCTGCTGGGCGCCGCCCCCGAGGACGTCGCCGGGCTGCTCGGCGGCGGGCGGTGGCTGGTCGTGCACGCCCGGCCGGAGCCGGACGACGCCCCCGACCCGGTCGCCGCCTCCGCCCTGGGGGCCGCGCTCGGCTCCGCCCTGGTCGACCCGGCGGGCGACGTCGTCCGCGTCCTGGTCCCGGCCGCCCGGGCACCCGCCCCGCTGCCCGGCTGGACCCTCGGCGTCAGCGCCGCCGTGGCCCCGTCCGACTGGCCCCTCGCGGACACCCAGGCCGCGCGCGCCCTGGCCCGGGCCCGCGCGACCCGGGCTCCGCTGGTGCGGCACGGTGCCCGCCCCGCCCTGGCCGACCTGGTGCCCGGCGAGGAGGCGGCTGCCCACGCCCGGGCCCTGCTCGCCCCCGTCGCGGCGCACCCGGCGCTCACCGAGACCCTGCGCGCCTGGCTCTCCCTGCACGGCAGCTGGGACCGCACGGCCGTCGCCCTGTCCGTGCACCGCAACACCGTCCGCCAGCGCATCGCCCGCTGCGCGCGGCTGCTGGAGTCGGACCTCGACGACCCGGACGTCCGCATGGAACTGTGGTTCGCGCTGCGGCACGTCTGAGTACGCGGTCCGAGGACATGATCCGAGTACGTGGTCCGAGGACATGATCTGAGTACGTGAGCGGGGTCCCGCTGAGTACGTGACGCACGTCCCAGCGCTCGATACGCCAGGGACGCCCCCGGACGGCTGCCTCACAATGGATGCCATGCCGATATCCGGGACACCCAGCCGCGCCGAACTCGTCGAGCACCTCGTCAGGACGCGCATCGCGGGCGACGTCGCCACCCCGCGCGAGAACAACCTCTCCCACTACCGCAAGCTGGCCAACGGCGACCGCCACTACTGGCTCGGCCTGGAACTCGGCGACCGCTGGACCGACGAGCAGGACGTCCTCGCGGTGATGGCGGAACGGGTGGGGGTGAACGACGACCCGGAGCACCGGTACGGCCAGGACACCATCGACCCGGAGCTGACCGTGGCCGGTCTGGAGCGGATGGCCGGGCGGCTGCGCAAGGCGGCGGACGGGCAGCAGCGCGTCCTGTTCGCCACCGGCCACCCCGGCGGCCTGCTCGACGTGCACCGCGCGACGGCGGCGGCCCTGCGCGCGGCCGGCTGCGAGATCGTCGTCATCCCGGACGGCCTGACGACGGAGGAGGGCTACGTCATGCAGTTCGCGGACGTGGCGGTCCTGGAGCACGGCGCCACCCTGTGGCACACCCACTCGGGCGAACCGATGAAGGCGATCCTGACGGCCCTGGAGCGCGAAGGCCGCCCCCTGCCCGACCTGGTCGTCGCCGACCACGGCTGGGCCGGCTACGCGGGGCAGCACGGCGTGGACTCGGTGGGCTACGCCGACTGCAACGACCCGGCCCTGTTCCTCGCCGAGGCGGAGGGCACCGTCCAGGTCACGGTGCCCCTGGACGACCACGTGGTCAGCCCCCGCCACTACGACCCGATGACGGCGTACCTGCTCGCGGAGGCGGGGCTCGGCTAGGGCCGGGCCCGGTGGGGACGAAGGCCGGGGCGGCGGGCCCGCCCGGTCGGTCCGGGTCGGTCCGGGTCAGTCCCGGGCGCGCGGGACGCGGACCACGCCCTCCTGGATCACCGTGATGGCCAGCCGCCCGTCCTGCGTGTAGATGCGCGCCTGCCCCAGTCCCCGGCCGCCGTACGCGGACGGGGACTCCTGGTCGTACAGCAGCCACTCGTCGGCGCGGAACGGCCGGTGGAACCACATCGCGTGGTCGAGGGAGGCCCCGACGACGTCCCCGACGGCCCAGCCGCCGCGCCCGTGCGCGAGCAGCACGGAGTCGAGCAGCGTCATGTCGGAGACGTAGGTGGCGAGGACGACGTGCCGCAGCGGGTCGTCGACCTCGCTGTCGAGCTTGCCGTTGGTGCGGAACCACACCTGCGAGTGCGGCTCGCGGGGCTCGCCGAACTTCCCGTAGGGCGGCTCGTCGACGTACCGCAGGTCGACGGCGGCCCGGGCCTCCAGGAAGCGTTCGACCACCTCGGGGTCGAGATGCCCGTAGCCGCGCAGCCGCTCCTCACCGGTGGGGAGCGTCGCGGGATCGGGCGCGGCGGGCATCGGCTCCTGGTGGTCCAGCCCGTCCTCGTGCACCTGGAACGACGCCGACAGGTGGAAGATCGGTTTGCCGTGCTGGACGGCGACGACCCGGCGCGTGGTGAAGGAACGGCCGTCGCGGATCCGGTCCACCGTGTAGACGATGGGCGCGCCGGGGTCCCCGGGGCGCAGGAAGTACGCGTGCAGGGAGTGCGCGGGCCGGTCCGCGGGGACGGTCCGCCCGGCGGCGACGAGCGCCTGGGCCGCGACCTGCCCGCCGAAGACCCGGGGGACGACGGCGGACCGGGACCGGCCGCGGAAGATGTCCTCCTCGATCTGCTCCAGGTCGAGCAGATCGAGGAGGTCCTGTAGTGCCTGGCTCATGAGGTAGTTGTACCGGCCAGTGATCGCGTGCCGGTGTCGGGGGCCTTACAGACCCATGTCCTTGGCGATGATCGTCTTCATGATCTCGCTGGTGCCGCCGTAGATGCGGTTGACGCGGTTGTCCGCGTACAGGCGGGCGATCGGGTACTCGTTCATGTAGCCGTAGCCGCCGTGCAGCTGCAGGCAGCGGTCGATGACGCGGTGGGCGACCTCGGTGCAGAACAGCTTCGCGGAGGCGGCCTCGGCGGGGGTCAGCTCACCGGCGTCCAGGGCCTCGGTGGCGCGGTCGGCGACGGCCTCGGCGGCGTCCACCTCGGCCTGGCAGGCGGCCAGTTCGAACTTGGTGTTCTGGAAGTGCGCGACCGGCTTGCCGAAGACGGTGCGCTCCTGCACGTACTGCTTGGCGAACCGGACGGCGGCCTTGGCCTGCGCGTAGGCGCCGAAGGCGATGCCCCAGCGCTCGGAGGCCAGGTTGTGGCCGAGGTAGTAGAAGCCCTTGTTCTCCTCGCCGAGGAGGTCCTCGACGGGCACCTTGACGTCGACGAACGCGAGCTCGGCGGTGTCGGAGGTCTTCAGGCCGAGCTTGTCGAGCTTGCGGCCGACGGAGTAGCCCTCGGACTTGGTGTCGACGGCGAACAGGGAGATGCCGTGGCGGCGGTCCTCGGCGGTGGGCGCGGAGGTGCGGGCGCAGACGATCACGCGGTCGGCGTGCACGCCGCCGGTGATGAAGGTCTTGGCGCCGTTGAGGACGTAGTGGGTGCCGTCCTCGCTCAGCTTGGCGGTGGACTTCATGCCCGCGAGGTCGGAACCGGTGCCCGGCTCCGTCATCGCGATGGCCCACATCTCCTCGCCGGAGACGAACTTCGGCAGGAACCGCTTCTTCTGCTCGTCCGTCGCCAGCATCTTGATGTAGGGCAGGGCGAGCAGCACGTGCACGCCGGAGCCGCCGAACTGGACACCGGCGCGAGCGGTCTCCTCGTACAGCACGGCCTCGAACTTGTGCGTCTCCAGGCCGGCGCCGCCGAACTCCTCCGGCACGTTGATGCCGAAGATGCCCAGCTCACCGAGCTTGTAGTAGAAGTCGCGGGGCGCCTGGCCCGCCGCGAACCACTCGTCGTACACGGGTACGACCTCGGCCTCGATGAAGGCGCGGATGGTCTCCCGGAACGCCTCGTGATCCTCGTTGAACACCGTACGGCGCACGCCGCCACCTCCACGACATCATGTCTAAGCGCTTGCTCAGCCAAAGATACCGGCGAGTATCAACCACCGTCCAGGGTGGGGGCGGGGTAACGCTCGTCACGGTGGGGGGTGAGGGGTGGGTGCTGCCGGTGGGGGCGCGCAGGAAAAGCGCCTTGGGGTGCAGGGCGAAGCCGGTGAGGGCGCGCAGGAAAAGCGCCTTGGGGTGCAGGGGCGAAGCCCCGCCGGGGTCCGGGGCAGAGCCCCGAGGCGAGGGCGGCTCTCATCCAACCGTGTCGGGTGGGCGGGTGGGCAAACTCCGGGGGTGCAGGGGCGAAGCCCCGCCGGGGTCCGGGGCGGAGCCCCGATGGCGAGACCGGCCTCGATCCCGACCGTGTCGGGCGGGTGGGTGGGCAAAGGCCCCCTCAGACCCCCACCGCCGCGAACGCCCCCCGGGCCATCCGGTGCAGCAACTCCGCCGTCGCCCCCCGCCCCGGCAACGCCCCACCCCTCCCCAGGTGCGGCGTCGAGTTCAGCAGCCCGAACACCGAGTGCACGGCGGACCGCGCCGCCGGCTCCCCCAACCCCGGGTACACCTCCCGCACCACCCCCACCCACAGCTCCACGTACTGCCGCTGCAGCTGCCGCACCATCTTCCGGTCACTGTCCCGGAGGCGGTCCAGCTCCCGGTCGTGCAGGGTGATCAGAGGCCGGTCATCGAGCGCGAAGTCGATATGCCCCTCGATCAGCGAGTCGAGCACCTGCTCCGCCCCACCCCCGTCAGCCTCCGCCAGCCTCCGCTTCGCCCCCGTCAGCAACTGCCCGCTGATCCCCACCAGCAGCTCCGCGAGCATCGCGTCCTTGCCCGCGAAGTGCCGGTACAGCCCGGGCCCGCTGATCCCGACCGCGGCGCCTATCTCGTCGACTCCGACCCCGTGGAAGCCCCGCTCGGCGAACAGCCGCGCGGCCTCCTTGAGGATCTGCTCACGGCGGGTGGGGGCGTCGGTTCTGGTGGCCATGAAATCAATTCTAGACAGGGAGGTTAGCGCTCGTTAACCTGGAGGAAATGCGTTAACGCTCATTAACAAGTGAGGGGACCCGCAGGATGCACGAGGCACCGGAGCTCACGAGCGCGGCGGACCCCGCGTCGGAGGCCTTTCGGGCCAACGACGAGGCGCACCGCACCCTCGTGGAGGAGCTGCGCGCCAAGCTGGCCGCAGCCGCCCGGGGCGGCGGCGAGAAGGCCCGCGCCCGCCACACCGCGCGCGGCAAGCTGCTCCCCCGCGACCGCGTCGACACCCTCCTCGACCCGGGCTCGCCCTTCCTGGAGCTCGCCCCGCTCGCGGCCGACGGGCTGTACGAGGGCCAGGCACCGGCCGCGGGAGTCATCGCCGGCATCGGCCGGGTCAGCGGCCGCGAGACCGTGATCGTCGCCAACGACGCCACGGTCAAGGGCGGCACGTACTACCCGATGACGGTCAAGAAGCACCTCCGCGCCCAGGAGGTCGCCCTCGACAACCGCCTGCCCTGTGTCTACCTGGTGGACTCGGGCGGCGCCTTCCTGCCCATGCAGGACGAGGTCTTCCCGGACCGGGACCACTTCGGCCGGATCTTCTACAACCAGGCCCGCATGTCCGGCGCCGGCATCCCCCAGATCGCCGCCGTCCTCGGCTCGTGCACGGCCGGCGGGGCGTACGTCCCGGCGATGAGCGACGAGGCGGTGATCGTCCGCAACCAGGGCACGATCTTCCTCGGCGGCCCGCCCCTGGTGAAGGCGGCCACGGGCGAGGTCGTCACGGCCGAGGAGCTCGGCGGCGGCGAGGTCCACTCCCGCGTCTCGGGCGTCACGGACCACCTCGCGGAGAACGACGCGCACGCCCTGCGCATCGTCCGCACGATCGTCTCCACGCTCCCCGCCCGTGGCCCCCTCCCCTGGGAGGTCACCGAGCCCGTCGAGCCCAAGGTCGACCCGCACGGCCTGTACGGCGCGGTCCCGGTCGACTCCCGCACCCCCTACGACGTGCGCGAGATCATCGCCCGGGTCGTCGACGGCTCCCGCTTCGCCGAGTTCAAGTCCGAGTTCGGCCAGACCCTGGTCACGGGCTTCGCCCGGATCCACGGCCACCCGGTGGGCATCGTCGCCAACAACGGCATCCTGTTCGCCGAGTCCGCCCAGAAGGGCGCCCACTTCATCGAGCTGTGCGACCAGCGCGGCATCCCGCTGGTCTTCCTGCAGAACATCTCGGGCTTCATGGTCGGCAAGGACTACGAGGCGGGCGGCATCGCCAAGCACGGCGCCAAGATGGTCACGGCCGTGGCCTGCACGCGCGTACCGAAGCTCACGGTCGTGGTCGGCGGCTCGTACGGCGCGGGCAACTACTCGATGTGCGGCCGGGCCTACTCCCCCCGCTTCCTGTGGATGTGGCCGAACGCCAAGATCTCGGTCATGGGCGGCGAGCAGGCCGCCTCGGTGCTCGCGACGGTCAAGCGCGACCAGCTGGAGGCCCGCGGCGAATCCTGGCCGGCGGAGGACGAGGACGCCTTCAAGGCCCCGATCCGCGCCCAGTACGAGCGCCAGGGCAGCGCCTACTACGCGACGGCCCGCCTCTGGGACGACGGTGTGATCGACCCGCTGGACACCCGTCAGGTCCTGGGCCTGGCCCTGACCGCCTGCGCCAACGCGCCCCTGGGTGACCCCCAGTTCGGCGTCTTCCGGATGTGAGGGGACGGACGACGATGTTCGAGACAGTGCTGGTGGCCAACCGGGGCGAGATCGCCGTACGCGTCATCCGGACGCTGCGGTCGATGGGCGTGCGCTCGGTGGCCGTCTTCTCCGACGCGGACGCCGACGCCCGGCACGTCCGCGAGGCGGACACGGCGGTGCGGATCGGCCCGGCCCCGGCGTCCGAGAGCTACCTGTCGGTGGAGCGCCTGCTGGAGGCCGCGGCCCGCACGGGCGCGCAGGCGGTCCACCCGGGCTACGGCTTCCTCGCCGAGAACGCCGGTTTCGCACGGGCCTGCGCCGAGGCCGGCCTGGTCTTCATCGGCCCCCCGGCGGACGCGATCGCGCTGATGGGCGACAAGATCCGCGCCAAGGAGACGGTCCGCGAGGCCGGGGTGCCGGTCGTGCCCGGCGGCCGGGACCCGGAGCTGGCCGAGGCGGCCCGCGAGCTGGGCGCGCCCGTGCTGCTCAAGCCCAGCGCGGGCGGCGGCGGCAAGGGCATGCGCCTGGTGCGGGACCTGACCCGCCTGGAGGAGGAGATCGCCTCGGCCCGCCGCGAGGCCCGGGCCTCCTTCGGCGACGACACGCTCCTCGTCGAGCGCTGGATCGACCGGCCCCGCCACATCGAGATCCAGGTCCTCGCCGACGGCCATGGCAACGTGGTCCATCTGGGCGAGCGCGAGTGCTCCCTGCAGCGCCGTCACCAGAAGATCATCGAGGAGGCACCCAGCGTGCTCCTCGACGAGGAGACGCGCGCGGCCATGGGCGAGGCGGCGGTCCAGGCGGCCCGCTCCTGCGGCTACCGGGGCGCGGGCACGGTGGAGTTCATCGTCCCGGGCACCGACCCGTCGTCGTACTACTTCATGGAGATGAACACCCGCCTCCAGGTCGAGCACCCGGTCACGGAGCTGATCACGGGCCTGGACCTGGTCGAGTGGCAGCTGCGGGTCGCGGCCGGGGAGCCCCTCGGCTTCACGCAGCAGGACGTACGGCTGACCGGCCACGCCGTGGAGGCCCGCATCTGCGCCGAGGACCCGGCCCGCGGCTTCCTCCCCTCCGGCGGCACGGTGCTGAGGCTGCGCGAGCCCCAGGGCGACGGCGTCCGCACCGACTCGGGCCTCACGGAGGGCACCGAGGTCGGCAGCCTCTACGACCCGATGCTCTCCAAGGTCATCGCGTACGGACCCGACCGCGCCACCGCCCTGCGCAAGCTGCGCGCGGCTCTGGCGGAGACGGTCACGCTCGGCGTGCAGACCAACGCCGGTTTCCTGCGCCGCCTGCTCGCCCACCCGGCGGTGGTCTCCGGGGACATGGACACCGGCCTGGTCGAGCGCGCGGTGGAGGACCTGGTCCCCACGGACGTCCCGGAGGAGGTCTACGAGGCGGCGGCGGCCGTACGCCTGGAGGCCCTGCAGCCCGAGCCGGGCGGCTGGACGGACCCCTTCTCGGTGCCGAGCGGCTGGCGCCTGGGCGGCGCCCGCAAGCCACCGGCGTTCCACCTGAAGGTCCAGGAACCGCTGGAGTACACCCCGCGCGGCACGGCCACGGTCTCCGACGACCGGGTCTCCGTCACGCTGGACGGCGTCCGGCACACGTTCCACCGCGCCGCGGACTGGCTCGGCCGCGACGGCGACGCCTGGCACGTCCGCGACCACGACCCGGTCGCCGCGTCGCTGACCCGGGCGGCGCACGCGGGCGCCGACTCCCTCACCGCGCCCATGCCGGGCACGGTGACCGTGGTCAAGGTCGCCGTCGGCGACGAGGTGAGCGCCGGGCAGAGCCTGCTGGTGGTGGAGGCGATGAAGATGGAGCACGTCATCTCCGCGCCGCACGCGGGCAAGGTCACCGAGCTGGACGTGGCGCCCGGCACCACGGTCGCCATGGACCAGGTCCTGGCGGTCATCGCACCCCACGAGGAGGCGGCGGAATGACAGCACCGGGACTCCCGATGACCGTGCCGGCGCGGGACCTGCCCGCCCGGGTGCGCATCCACGAGGTGGGCGCGCGCGACGGCCTGCAGAACGAGAAGGCGACGGTCCCCACGGAGATCAAGGCGGAGTTCATCCGCCGGCTGGCCGACGCGGGCCTGACGACGATCGAGGCGACGAGCTTCGTCCACCCCAAGTGGGTCCCCCAACTGGCGGACGCGGAGCAGCTGTTCCCGATGGTCGCCGGCCTGCCCGTCGCGCTCCCGGTCCTGGTCCCGAACGAGCGGGGCCTGGACCGCGCCCTGGCCCTGGGAGCGGGCAGGGTCGCGGTCTTCGCCAGCGCCACGGAGTCCTTCGCCAAGGCCAACCTCAACCGCACGGTGGACGAGGCCCTGGCGATGTTCGAGCCGGTGGTGAGCCGGGCGAAGGCGGCGTCGGTCCACGTCCGCGGCTACCTCTCCATGTGCTTCGGCGACCCCTGGGAGGGCCCGGTCCCGATCGCCCAGGTGGTGAGGGTCTGCCGGGCCCTGACGGACATGGGCTGCGACGAACTGAGCCTGGGCGACACGATCGGCGTGGCGACGCCGGGCCATGTGGTCGCACTCCTGGCGGCCCTGGACGAAGCGGGCATCCCGCCCGCCACGCTCGCGGTCCACTTCCACGACACCTACGGCCAGGCCCTGGCCAACACCTTGGCGGCACTCCAGCAGGGCGTCACGACGATCGACGCGTCCGCGGGCGGCCTCGGCGGTTGCCCGTACGCGAAGTCGGCGACGGGCAACCTCGCCACCGAAGACCTCGTGTGGATGCTGCGGGGCCTCGGCATCGACACCGGAATCGACCTCGGCCGCCTCGTCGCCACAAGCACGTGGATGGCCGCCCACCTGGGCCGACCCAGCCCGTCCCGCACCGTCCGAGCCCTGTCCCACGAGGACACCGAGGAGCAGTGACCACCATGGACTACCGTCTTCCCGCCGAGCTGGAAGAACTCCGCCGCACGGTCGAGGAGTTCGCACACGAGGTCGTGGCGCCCAAGATCGGCGACTTCTACGAGCGTCACGAGTTCCCGTACGAGATCGTCCGGGAGATGGGCCGCATGGGCCTGTTCGGGCTGCCGTTCCCCGAGGAGTACGGCGGCATGGGCGGCGACTACCTGGCCCTCGGTGTGGCCCTGGAGGAACTGGCGCGGGTCGACTCCTCGGTCGCCATCACGCTCGAAGCCGGCGTCTCCCTCGGCGCGATGCCGATCCACCTCTACGGCACGGAGGCGCAGAAGCGGGAGTGGCTCCCCCGCCTCTGCTCGGGCGAACTGCTGGGCGCGTTCGGCCTGACCGAGCCGGACGGCGGCAGCGACGCGGGCGCGACCCGTACGACGGCCCGCCTGGACGAGTCGACGAACGAGTGGGTCATCAACGGCACGAAGTGCTTCATCACCAACTCGGGCACGGACATCACAGGCCTGGTCACGGTCACGGCGGTCACGGGCCGCAAGCCGGACGGCAAGCCGCTGATCTCCTCGATCATCGTCCCGTCGGGCACCCCCGGCTTCACGGTCGCGGCCCCCTACTCCAAGGTCGGCTGGAACGCCTCGGACACCCGCGAGCTGTCCTTCTCGGACGTCCGTGTCCCGGCGGCGAACCTCCTGGGCGAAGAGGGCCGCGGCTACGCCCAGTTCCTGCGCATCCTCGACGAGGGCCGCATCGCGATCGCCGCCCTGGCGACGGGCCTGGCCCAGGGCTGCGTCGACGAGTCGGTCAAGTACGCCAAGGAGCGCCACGCCTTCGGCAAGCCGATCGCCGCGAACCAGGCGATCCAGTTCAAGATCGCGGACATGGAGATGAAGGCCCACACGGCCCGCCTCGCCTGGCGCGACGCGGCGGCCCGCCTGGTCGCCGGCGCCCCCTTCAAGAAGGAAGCGGCCCTCGCGAAGCTCCACTCCTCCACGGTCGCGGTGGACAACGCCCGCGAGGCGACCCAGATCCACGGCGGCTACGGCTTCATGAACGAATACCCGGTCGCCCGCATGTGGCGAGACTCCAAGATCCTCGAAATCGGCGAGGGCACGAGCGAGGTCCAGCGGATGCTGATCGCGCGGGAGTTGGGGCTGGCGGGCTGAACGACGGAACATGCTCCATCTCGTCCAAAAGCCCCGCCGCAGATCGCAGCGGGGCTTATCCCTGGAGTAGGTGCAAGCTACGAGGCGGCACCGTAGCGGGCTCGAACTCGTTCCATGATGCCAGTGGTCACTTCCGTCTCGGTGAGTACCTCAACAGACCACCACGTGCTGTCACTGGCAGTAAGCACCATGAGACATCCCGAGAAATCGCCAGCCGCCAAACGCTGCGGATCAAGCGAACGACGGTCGGTTGCTGCGACGAGCAGCAAGTCGAAACATTGCTGCACACTGGCCGCAAAGTCCCTCACCTGCGTCCATGACATCACATACCCCTGAGGGGAGGAGTGCACCCGGTCTCGGATTTCCGCATATCCCTGGCCGGGCAACGCAGTCCCGATTCCATCGAAGTCAAGGACACTCCACACCCATTGGTTTTCCCCGACCAGACAGAGAAGGCTGTCAAGCCCAATCGCCGCTCCCTGGCTGTCCTGCATCCGGAACTCCATCTGCCTGCTCACCTAATATCCGTAGTCCAACGGTTCAGCGCCGCCCCGACTGCGGGTGCCGCCGGTGGCATTCTCGTTCCAAGGATGCTGATGCGGATTGTCGTGATTCTGAGGCCTCCCGTGATCGGTGAAGTCAACGTCCTTCACGGGTTTCCCTTCCGCATCAAACTCGCGTGCTTGCGCATAGGGAGGAGTGCGTCCACTTTTGCTCTTCTTCACTCCCAGCTGCGTATGCGGGAACCCAGCGGCCGCCGGATCGGGCTCAGGTTCTCCGGTTCGGGGATTACGCGGGAGTTCCCGGTCCGGGAAACCCCGAGGCGTAGTGCAGTTGTGAACGAGGACGGGAGTTTCCCTGGCCTGCACATAGTACGTGTGCGCACCGCTGACGGTGAGGTTGTGAACAGTGGCCGAGCCGACCGTCCACCTCTCCGTCGAAGTTACCTGGACCCGCGTCCCCGTTTCAGTACGCAGCCAGGCGCCAGCCTTCAGGTCAGTGGCATCGATCCACTCCCCCAGCTCCGGCACCCAGAACGGATGACCATCCGTCGCCGTGACCGACGCCGTCTTCGAGCCCTTCGTGCCGTCGGTGTCCACCGTGATCTTGACAAGGTGCTTGACGCCCTTGCCCTTGATCTCGGCCGTCACCGTCTCGACCTTGGTCTCGCCCGTCTCCGGGTCGGTCGCCAAGACCTTGTCGCCGATGTCGACGTCCTTGATCTTTTTGGTGGAACCGTCGGCCATCAACACCTTGGTGTCCGGCGTGAAGCTGTTCCCCACCTTGCAGCCCACGGCCTCCGTGGCCTCGTCCGCCGCCTTGCTGCTCTTGCGCCAGTCCTGGAAGCTCTCCCACAGCCTGCGGCTCAGGGCTCCGATGCGTTTGATCAAGGCGTAGGCCTTGTCCAACTTGTCCCAGTACTTCGCCGCCAGCCGCGCCAGCGGTCCGCCGGCCACGAGTGACGACACCACGTTGAGTGCCGTGGCCCCGCAGGAGCCCAACGCGCCGGTGGTGAAGCAGTCCAGCGCGTCCGTGATGCCCAGCTCGTCGGCGATGATCTGCCCGAGCTCCTTGGCGACGGCGATAGCCCGCTGCTTGGCTGCGTCAGCCCGTGCCTGCTGCTGGCGCGCCCGGTGCTGCGCCGGTGATTCCTTCGGCTTCTTGACGCCGTAGTACGTGTAGTACGTGTCGGTCGCCTTGACGTCCCACCCGCCGTCACGGTTCAGGCTGCAGGTGATGCCGACGTTCACGCAGTCGTCGGGGGCCAGGCCGCTCGGGTCGGAGAAGGTGACCGGGTTGTTGTTGCTGTACGAGTAGCCGTTGATCTGCTGCGGGTCGGTGTAGTCGATGATCGGGTCGGCCGAGATGAAGCGGCCCGTGTCGGCGTCGTAGTCCCGTGCCCCGAGTGTGGTCAGGCCCGTGGTCTTCTGGACCGTGCCACCGACGAAGCCCTTGTCATTGACCCACGCGGCAGAGGACGCCGACGACGTCGACTCGTCACGCGGGTTGCCGAACGGGTCCGTGCGGCGGCGCGTGGTGTCGCCCGTCTTGGCATTGATCGCCAGTTGGGCCGTTCCCTGATGGTCCGACGCGAGGAAGTGGACACCGGACGCGTCCCGCATGGCGATCTGCATGCCGCTGAACGAGTAGTAGCGCGTCGTCGTCACCTTCGACGTCGCCTTGTCCAGGTGCAGTTCCATGCCCGGCAGGTAGAACGTCTTCTCCTTGGAGGTGTCCCGGAGGATCCGTTCACCCGACGCGTCGTAGGTGTACTGCGTCACCGTGCCGTCGGCGTTGGTGACCTTCGTCAGCTCACCTTGCTTGTCCCAGTCCAGGGACTGCGTGTCACCGTTGAGGACACGGGTCTTGGTGTTGCCCGTGACGTCGTAGGTGTAGGTGTCCTGAGAGGTGACTTCGGGCGTCGTGCTGGTCGCCGCCGTCTTCTCGACGACCGACGACACCGTGTGCGGGCCGGAGTTCGTGCCGTTGGGGCCCGACTTCTCTCCGTAGGTGTACGTCCGCGTCGAGGTCGGGGACCCGTTCAGGCCGTGCCGCGTCTCGCTCTTCCGGTTACCGATCGCGTCGTAGCCGTATTCCGTCCAGTACGGCGACACGCCGCCGACCGTCGAAGGAGACGCCGCCGACGCACAGGCCGCATCGGCACTGCCGGTGCCCCTGGCCCCGTTGGACGCCACCGACGAGGTCCACGCGTCGGTGAGTCTGCGCAGCCCGTCGTACGTGAAGCACTGCACGTCGCTCGCGCCGCCGTTGGGCGTGTCCGCGATCGAGAGGACGTCACCGACGGAGTTGTACGTGAAGTCCGCGTCGTAGGCCGCGCTCGACGCGCCCTCGACCCTGACGCTCGTGTTGGCCAGGCGGTGTGTGCCCGCCTCGAACGTGTTGTTGAGCCAGGTCTTCTTGGCTGTGGACTCGCCCGTGAAGAGTTCCACCTGTTCCAGGTCGGACGTCGGCGAGTACGACACGCCCGTGACGTACTTGAGTCCGCCCAGCGAGGTGTTCAGGCCCGTGGGCCGCTGCAGTTCGTCGTACGTGTAGCCGAGGGCCTCGGCGGGCAGGTCGCCCGCCGCGGGCAGGCCCTGCCCCTGCACGGTGCCGTCGTCGTTGTACTGGGCGGTGAACTCGTACGTCCCGCCCAGCTGCGGCTCGGCCGTCTTCGACAGGAAGTACTTCGTCGAGACCGGCTTGTAGTCGTTGGCCGCGTCGAGGGTCGGATAGGTGACCGACGAGTGGACCGCACCGTCCTTGTAGCTGTAGACGCCGTAGAGCTCGCCCTTGGCCACCGTGTCGTACTTCGTCAGGGACAGCCTGGTGCCGGTGTCCGGCTCTCCCTGCCAAGTGGACTCGGCGCGGCCCAGCACGTCGTACTTGGTGGACGTCTTGTTGCCGTTGACCGTCACGGACGTCTGGCGGTCCAAGGCGTCGTAGGTGAACTCCGCGGTGCCCGTGTCCGGGTCGACCGCCTTCTTCTTGCGGCCCAACTGGTCATAGGTATACGTCCACGCGTTCCCGGCGTCGTCGGTCACCTTCTGCAACTGACCAGCCGGGGTGTAGCCGTAGGACGTGGTGACCGCGTCGCCACCCTGTGGGTACTGGATCTGGATGGTGGTGTGCTCGCGGGCGTCCTTCACGACCGTCGTCTTGGTGCCGCCCGCCGGCGGAGTGATGGTGACCCGGTCCCCACCGTGGACATAGGTCGTACGGTGCTTCTCCTCGCCCTGCACGTTGAAGATCGAGGCGGTGACTCTTCCGGCTCCGTCGTACTTGGTCACCGTCTGGCCGGTGAGGTCCGCGTTGACGGGCTGGAAGAGCTGCGCCGACGGGGCACCCGCGGCGTAGTAGGTGTCATTGACCTCCACCACGCGGTTGGATCCGTCGTAGAGGGTGTCGGCGACCATGCGGCCGCCGCCCGGCCCCTCGGTCTGCTCCTGCCGGGGCCGCAGCAGACCGTCGTACAGCGTCCACTCACTGCCGTACGACTGGCCGCCCTTCTCGATCTTCTGGGTGTGCACGGCCGTCGGGCCGGTGTTCCCGCGCACCAGGTACTCGTACTTGATCGACGCGCTCGCGCCGATGCGGTCCGGGAGCCAGACCGACGTCAGACGGCCCAGCCCGTCGTACGCGAGCTCAGTGCGGCGGTTGTTCTGGTCGATCTTTACGGAGGGCACGCCCCAGTGCGGCTTGTACTCGGTCGTGGCCGTCCAGCCGGCTCTGTTGGTCACCACGGACTTGCTGGCGAGACCGTACGTGTCCGTGTAGGTGGTCGACGAGGCGTACTCCGTCGGGGACGAAGCCGTGTCCGCGTCCTTCACCACCAGCGGGCGGCCGAAGTCGTCGTACGTCGTGACGGCGGTCGTCTGGTAGGTCGCCGTCGTACCGCTGTGCGACTCCAGGCGCTTGGTCGTGGTCACGTCGCCCTTGACGGGAGCCGCGCCCAGTGTGGTGGAGCCGTCGTAGAAGCTCAGGTCGTCCGAGATGACCTGAGTGCTCCGGTCCGGAGTCACCCCGCACTCGACACTGACCTTCTCCACCCGCGACACGTACGCGTACATGTGCCGGCTCTCGCTGTCCGCGTACTCGGTACGGACGCACTGGTTGTCCGCGACACCGACCTCGCCGTAGTCGTCGACCTGGCGGACCCGTCCGGTCTTCGAGTCGTACTGGGTGGTGGCCCTGGTCCGACGCCAGCCGCCGATGGCCAGGGCGACGTAGGTGTCGGTCGCACCGTTCGCGACGTAGCGAGCCCTGCGCGTGCCCCAGTCCTTGACGCTCGTGGCCGTCACCGCGGTCCACGGCACCGCCACCGACTTCTCGGTGACGTCGGCGCCGTCATAGGTGAGCGTTTCGAGTTCCTGGCCGGCCTTCCACTCCGTGTCCTCGTACGAGGTTCCGTTCGAGTCGGTGACCGAGGCGGAGCGCGTGGCGCCGCTCGCGTTCACGTCACCGTGGAGACCGCGGAAGAAGACGTGCTCGGTCTTGGTGTTGGAAGGCGAGTTGGTGCCCTGCGAGGTGACGACGCGCACTCGGCCGTAGCCACGCCAGTCGCCCCAGGTCCGGTACTCCGCCTTCGTGATGCCGTCGGCCTTGCTCTTGCGCCAGCCCGCGTCCCCGACGTACGTGTAGGACGTGATCCGGTCGGGGTTGCCGCCGGTCAGGTCGGTTTCGGTGACGGACTCGACGACGTACTTGTGGAACCAGTCGAGGATCGGGTCCTCCTCACCCGGCGGGTTCCACTTGACCGGGAAGCAGCGCTTGGTCGAGGAGTCCTCGGCGGGCAGGCTCGTCGGCGTGCACTCGGTGGGCGCGTAGCTGACGCTGAGCGCCCCGCCTGTTTCGTTCTCGACTCCCGACAGGCGGAAACGATGGAAGGGCTGGATGTTGTCGCCGGTCTTGTCGACGCGGTTGGGAAGCTGCTTGCCGTAGAGCTTGACGGACGGAAGGGAGACGTCCGTACCGACCTTGCCGGTGTGGTCGATGCCGTCGAGCCACAGCGACTTGGACCCGTCGCCGTTGTCGGTGAAGATCTGGGCGAGGCTCCACTCGTCGACCGGGCTGTACGACGCGTCTCCGGTGCGGATCTGCGTGGTGATCTTCGTCAGCTTCTTGCGGGTCCAGAAGGTCGGGGAGTTCTGGCCCTCGCACTTGGTGCTCGCCTTGCAGTTCTGGTCCCAGGGCACGTCCGGCCACCGGGTCGCCGTGGCGTCCGTCAGGTCTGCGGGCTCGCAGTCGGCCGCCGCGCCGACGCAGCGTTCCGCCGTGGTGAAGACGACCTGCGCCGCGGGCTTGGTGGAGTACACCTTGTCCTTGCGCTGGCCGTAGTCGATCCGCTTGAGGTAGCCGCCGCGGATGTACGGCTTGCCGTTCTCGGCCGTCTTCAGACCCTGCGTGTAGTAGTTCGTCTCCTTGCCGTAGAAGAACGACATGACGTTGCCGTGCGGGTCGATGACGTGGTCGAGGTTCCAGCGCCAGGCCTGGGAGCAGTAGGCGTCGGCGAACGTCGCCTTGTAGCAGGGCTCGCCGGAGTCGTCGCCGTACACGGGGACGGTCCAGGCGGAGCCGGTCTCCTCGTTGCCCGAGGCGAAGCCCGGCAGCCGGTTCTGGCCGAAGAAGTACTGGGTGCCGTCGGTGGTGGTGAGCTTCCAGTACTCGCCGTTGTCGTCGCCGTTGGTGGTGCCGGTAAGGCGCTCGATCTTGGAGTTGTCGTCGTTGGCGAGTCGCCACTGGCCCGTGGCGTCGTCCTTCACGAGTTCGCCGGACGTGCCGCCGGCCAGGGCGAGGGTGGCGTTGTCGTACGCCCAGCACTGGTCACCGAAGGTGTCGTCGTGACCGTCGTCGGCACACGGCTTGTACCGGCGCTCGATGTAACCGGGTTCGTAGGAGAACCCTTGCCCGATCCACGAGCCCTGGTTGTTCGTCGTCGCCGTCTGCCCGTCGATGGACTGGGAGTTGTAGCTCAGACCGACACTCGGCTGCAGCCCGCCGGGCACCGGCGGCGTGGTCAACGGGTACGTCCAGGTGAAGGCACCCGACCTGGTGTCGACACCCCACTCGGACGAGGCGGAGAGGCCGGTCGCCTTGTAGTCGCCCCCGTCGCCACCACTGCTCGCGACGGCCGCCAGCACGGTGCCGGAGGAGGCCGCCGACGGTGCGTCGAGGAGTTGAGGGGAGACACCGGAGGTGTCGCCCGCGGCGATCACGGTAGCCGTCAGCGTCTCCCGCGCCGCGTCGTTGTCACTCTCCAGGTACGTCGGAACTGAGCAGTTCTTCTGCTTCGGCGTCGTCAGGAAGCACGCCGGGTACTGGACGAGGCGGAGACGTGAGCCATAGCCACCGCCGTAGGCTCCTGAGAAGTCCGAGTAATCGAGCGTGACACGAGTCGCGCCCTTGGCTGCTTCACCGTCCGTGCGGGCCACGGTGAAGAGGACGCCGTCGATCCCGGCGGCCTTGGACACCTTGTGGTCGAGCACCTCGACGCGGACAGCCCGCGCGGCCTTCTTCCCCTTCGCCACAGCGGCCTTCAGCGGCAGCCCTTGGGCTTTGACCGTCTTGCCGGACAGCCGTATCTCGGCGCTGCCGGCCTGGGGCCAGCGGACCTCGTCGGGGCGCCTGACCGCCGCCTTCTCGGCCTGGTCGGTCTTCTTGAAGGCCTTCGGCGTGGCGTTCTGCCCCCGCACGGGATCGTCCAGGTCCGTTTGCGCCTTGGGCCTCTTCATGCCCTCGTCGGCCACGGCCTCGGGGGCGTTCTGCGGAAGCAGGCCTATCGACAGCGCCAGGCCGAGCAGCACCGCCGCACCGCGGCGGCCGCTGCGCCAGGCCGGTCTCGCGGACCGGAACCATGGGGGCGAGGACATGACATCTCCAGGGAGTGATCGGGGGATGCGGGAAGCAGAGGCGCAAGGGTGGTGGGGCGGACGGCCGTTGAGCCGCCCGCCCCGGGACAAGACGCGTCAGGCCGAGGATTCCTCGATGCTGGCGCCGGAGGGCAGAACGGAGACCGTCGCCATCAGCGCGGCGTCGAGCGGACCCTGATACATGCGGACTTCGTCGACGGCCCCGGAGAGGTACTCACCGGGTGTGGCTCCGGTCATGGTCCGGCCGACCTGGAGGCTCGTCTTGCTGAAGTCCCAGGTGTTGTCCCAGGCCGCCTTGCCTGCCGCGGTGCCGTTGACGTAGAGGATCACCTCGCCGAAGACCGCGTTGTAGACCAGCGCGAGGTGGTCGCCGGATCCCTGGGAACTCGGCACGCGGTTCGGGTCGAGCACCGTCACCGGAGTGGTGGAGCCGGCGTCGGTCGCCACCAGCTGCCACCGGGCGGCCGCGGCGCTGTACTTGACCCTGATCACGCTGCCGTTGGTGCCGGACAGCGCGAGCACGGTCTGGTCCGTCGCCGGCTTGGCCGAGGCGAGCCGGGCCCGTGTGGTCAGGGTGAAGCTGTCCTGGGCCGTGAGCAGTCCGGCGGGTCGCGTCGCATGGGCGCCGGTGCCGTTCAGCGCCAGGTGGCCGTCGCCCCAGACCGGTGCGGCGGGTGGCACGCACTCCGGGTCGGCCGCGGGGTCGCAGGAATCGTCCGGCACGTAGACAGCGGCGCCTCCACCGAGGGACAGGCCGGTACCGCCCGCAGCCTCCGGAGACAGGGTTCCCGCGGCCTCGTCCAACTGCCAGTAGGCGAGCTGGTGGGGCCGGATACCGCCGAGCTGCTGCCCCTCCGTGGGCGGAACAACTCGGTCGTGCAGCTTGACGTCGGCCACGCTGCCCTTGAGGTGGTTGGTGTATCCCCCGAGGTCGATCTTGCGGCCGATCTGGAGGGCTCCTGCCGCGTTCCAGGCCGTGTGGCGTGCCTGGACGTCGTCGGCCACGAGCACACCGTTGACGTACAGCATCATCTTGCCGAGTTCGGCGTCGTACACCCCGATGAGGTGGGTCCAGCTACCGGCCACGGCGGCCGCACCGGAGACCTTCCACGAGCCGAGCGATTCGATGTCGCTCACCGGTGTGCGGAAGATCCACGACGACGTGTCGACGTCGTACCCGAGCTCGAAGCCGGGCTGCGCGGTGCCGTCCTGGCTGACGACGGTGACGTTCTGCGTGGGCAGCGAGGGCAGCATGACCCAGGCACTCACGGAGAAGGTGTCACTGGTGTCGACGGCGGGTGCGCCGGCATCGAGATGGGCGTTCTCGGTTCCGTCCAGTGAAGCCGCGGTGTCGGTGGAGCCCAGCGGGCCGGCCGATCCGAACGTCACTCCCGATCCGGCGGCGGCATCGGGCGCTCCGCTGCTGCCCGCGGCCTTCGCGGAGTTCTTTGCGTCACCGAGGGTCCAGGCGGCCACCGGTGCCCGGCCGTCGCTCACGAGGAAGACATGGCTGGTCGGTGTCTTCTGCGGGTTGCCCGCGCCATCCACGGCGGTGACATGGAGGGTGTATGAGCCCTCGGCCGGCGGCATCCAGCGAATGGTGACCGGGCCACCGACGGACTGAGGCTCCGCCGTCTTCCGTGCGGTGTTCGCCTGGGGGCCTGTGAAGTAGTACCTGTACTGGGTCACATCGGCGGCCGGCGAGTCCATGGTGAAGTCGCCGTAGTCGCCGACACCGGCGTGCCACTCGTCGTCGCTCGGGTACTGGGGCGACGTGACCGCGGCGGACTGAGGTTTGGTGTCGTCGAAGATGAACTCGCAGCGCGTCTGGTCCCCCTCGCTGGACCAAGGTCCGGACGCCTTCTGGTCGTAGCCACGGACCGCCCAGCCGATGACGGTGTTCTTCGGCAGGGAGAATCCTGGCTGGTCATCGCCCGAGAGGTCCGACCCGACGGTGTATTTGAAGGTCGCCTGGCCGGTCTGCCCGTCCTTGCTCGCGTCGACCGTGCTCTTCTTGCCCGTCTTGGCGTAACGGACGACCTCCGTCCCTGAGCTGTTGGTCCACCACACCTTGAACTCGGCCTGCAGCTCCTCCGAGTTGGAGCCGAGGTCACCGTGGTCGTAGTCCTTGATGACGGCGTACAGGGTCGGCGCCTTGGTCACATAGTGCTCAGTGGCACGCCCGTACTCACAGATGTCGCCGGGCGTCATGTTCAGGTCGTCCTGGTCAGGGCGCAGCGGTGGCCGGTTGTAGGTCACGGAGAGGTGCGCGTTGCCGCAGAAGCGCTTCCAGTACGAGGTGTCGGATTCGCTTCCGGCCTTGAGGCGGAAGGTCGTGGTGTCCCAGCCGCTGTCGGCGGCCTTCTGGACGGTGCCCGTCACTCCGAAGCGCACGTTCTGGTTGGTCGAGGTGCACGATCCCGCCGGGTTCGTCGGCGACTTGGAGGCGATCGTGTCCTTCGAGGAGGGCTGGTTGGACCAGTTCGTCGACGAGTTGATCGCGCTCGCGCCCGTGCTGTTGACCCGGGCCAGCTGCACCTCGCGTCCGGAGTCGCTGTAGGTGTGCACCATGGTTACGGCGAACTCGGCGCTGACGATGTCCTTGCCCTTGAAAGCGCCGGTCGGTATCGCGAAGAACTGACGCTTGACGTCGCTGGTGCTGGAGCAGCGGTACGACACGTCGGAGGGGCATCGCCCCACACCCTCGTCGTCGCCGAACTTCCAGAATTCGGCGGTCGAGTAGTGAGACGACACCATGGTCCAGCCGGTGCGGTTCGCCGTCCTGACCACCGGGTCGATGTAGACCGGATAGACGGTGTCCGCGTCGGCGAGCATGCTCGCGTCCGGTGTGAGGGTCATGGTGCCGGGTTCGAGGTCCACGGCGACATCGGCGACCTGGGCGCCGTCCGGCGGGGTGACCGTTTCTCCCCCCGTCGTTGCGGGAGTTGTGGGCTCCGCAGCTTCGGCCGGTCCCTCGCTGGAGTCCCACATCACGGGCTGTGGAGCCTCGAAGACGTCTCCCCCCGCTGCGCTGTCGGTTGCCGTGAGGGCGCCGTCCGCCGTCTCCGACAGCTCTAGGGAAGACGTGTCGACCGGCAGTTCCAACGTGGCCAGGTCGGGGTGGGCCGCGGCCTCCGCGTTCTTGACGACCAGAACGTGAGAGAAGCCCTCGGCGCTCGCCGTCACCTTGAGGTCGACGCCCGGGAGGACATCGGTGTACGTGGCGGTCGAACCGTCCGTCGTGGGCTTGGGCAGCTCGTCCGGCCAGTTCAGCGCGAGTGTTCGCCCGTCCTTCTCGATCTCGGCGAAGGTGGTGTCACCACCGCCGGAGAAGCTCATCGCGGTCAGCGCGGCCTTCGGCGCGAAGGTGCCGTTCTTCTGCTCGACCAGCGTGGTGTCGATGTCCGTCCACGCGCCGTTCTTCCGCACCCGGACGGGCTGCACGTACTCGGTGCTGGTGAACGTCCCGTCCGGGTTGGCGACGGTGCTGCTGCGCTCATCACGCAGACTGAGGATCTCGACCGGCTTGCCCGACTTCGCAGCCTTCGCCCGGGCGTCGGCCATGCTCAGAGCCGGACCGTCGTCGTCCCTGTCTGTGGCCGCACCGGAGGCGACCGCCTTCCCGGCGGCGGGTACCCCGCTCATGCCGGCCGCCAGCAGGGCGACAAGCGTGGCGGCCACCGTGGCTGTACGGCGTCCAGTGATCATCGTGACGCGCTTCCCTCTTCCCGATCCGCTGCTCATCCGACCGTTCCGAACGCCACGCCTTCGTTGGGCAGCCCGTCCGCGCCGGGAAGGTAGGTCGTGGTGCCGCCCTTGGTCGTGCCGTCGATGTCGGTCCAGGGCAGGACGTAGAGCACTCCCTTGGGTGAGTCGGCGGCTTTGCTGTGCGGGACTCCGAGGTAGAGGTGGGACGAACCCGAGGTGAGAGCGGTGCCGTTGTAGTCACGGGCCGCAGCGGTTCCGGGCAGCCCCGAACCACGCACGAGGGTCTTGTCGGTCGCGCCGACAGCTGCGTCCAGCGGCCGCAGGATGCGCACTGCTCCCGTGTCCTTCGCTGAGGCCGTGTCCCTGCCGGGCACGCCGACAGCGAGCCGGACGGTCGCCGATGTCGTGACAACGGCGGTGTCGGTGTTGGCGATCGTCACGCGCTGCCCCATGAAGTCCCCGGCGGCCGGGGTCTCTCCGAGATCCACGGCGTCGATCGCCGTCACCTCCGTGTACGACCCGGAGGGCTGGACCCGGAACACCGCGGCGCTGCCCGCGTCGCCGGTCTCGCCGATGTCCTCGCCCGGCGTCCCGACCGCGAGGAGCACGTCCGAGTTGTAGGTCTGGTCGCCGGGCCGGTACCCCGTCATGGAGATCGAGGTACCGAACCCGTCACCGGCCTCGGCTACACCGTCGATGCCGGAGCCGTCCTGGTCGAGTCCGACCAGAGGCGTGGGCAGTCCGCCGGACATCGTGTGGCTGAAGACACTCACACCGCCGGCGAACTTGGTGTCGCCGATGGCCTCACCCGGGGCACCGACGGCGAAGAACCGATTCGTCCCGGCCACCGAGTATCCGAAGCGATCGTGCGCCTCGACATTGCCGGGGACGCCCGGATCCTTCTGGCTGACCGACACCCGCGTCGCGCCCTGGACGTAGGCGACGCAGCCCGCGTCGGCATACGTCGTCCCGTCCACGGTGACGTTCTCACCGGGTGTGCCGACGACCAGGTACGGCGTGTTGTTCGCCGTACCGCCGGCCCGCAGCGCGTACCCGAACCAGTCGTACGCCTCGGTGGACGTACCGGAGTCGAGCTCCGACTGGGTGTACCCCTCGATCTTCGAGCCCGCGCCGATGCCGGTCGGGGTGCCATGGATGACGTACACGGCACCCGCGTCTACCAACTGCCCACCGCTCTGGGCGATGTCCTCGTAGGGGGCACCCACGACCAAGTCGGTGCATCCGTCACCGTCCGCGTCGTACGAGCTCCGGGAGAAGCCGAACTGATCACCCGCTTCAGGAGTGGCCCCCATGCCGCTGGTCGCCTGGGAGATCTCCGCGACACCCTTGCCGCCGCCCAGGACGACCCGCACCAGACCCGCCGCCTTGGCTCCGTTCACGGTGGCCTGCGGATCGGCGATAACCGTGTCGGCCACGCCGTCGCCATTGAAGTCACTGGAAGTCCCCGCTGTGCAGGCTGCTGCCGCAGCCTGCGGAGAACTCACCGAAAGACCACCTATAGCCATGGCAAAGGCGCCTGCTGTCGCAGCCCATACCCAGCCCGGACGCATACGCGTACGCACACCCCACCCCTTGGGCTCATCCGGGCAGACCCACCCCCGCCCGCTATGAAAGTTGTAAGCGCAGACTAAATATGGCGCGGCTAAAGCATGTCAACCCTCGGCCTCATCAAACGGGAAGCGACGATCGTGGCAACACGGGCGCAAATCGCCCATCAGGCCACCCGGCCGAAAATCGCCCTGAACTGGCACTTCCTCCAGCGGCCACTTCACGGACACTGCTACTCCATGGTATCTTCACGGTGCATATGGCACCTTCCCCTGCGCACGTACTGACCACACGTGCATTCCGAGCAGGTCCGACGAGGGGGCGTGCCTCGTATTTTCTGGGGGAGCTCCATTGGCCGGCCCTGCCGTTTCCGTGGTTATCGCTGCGTACAATGCGATGCCTTATCTCACGCGCTGCATCACTTCCGTCGCCGAGCAAAGCATCGGCCGAGACGCGTTGGAGATACTCGTCATCAACGACGGCTCCACAGACGGCACGGGCGAGGAACTCGACCGGCTCGCCAAGCAATATCCGACTCTGGTGCGGGTCTTTCACCAGGAGAATTCCGGTGGGCCGTCGGCCCCGCGGAACAAAGGGCTCGACCACGCCCGGGGCACGTTCGTCTTCTTCCTGGACGCCGACGACTACCTGGCCCCCGAGGCGCTGGAGCGCATGGTGGCCATGGCCGAGGCCAACGGCACCGACATCGTGCTCGGCAAGATGGTCGGGGTCGGCGGACGCGGGGCGCCCACCTCGATGTTCCGGCGCAACCAGCCACGCACCGACGTCTTCTCGTCCCGCGTGTACTGGACCCTCAACCCCATGAAGCTGTTCCGCCGAGAGCTGCTGGAGCGGCTGGAGCTGCGGTTCCCGACGGACCTGAAGATCGGCGAGGACCAGCTCTTCGTCGGCCCCGCCTATCTGCACGCGGACGGCATCTCCGTCCTCGCCGACTACGACTGCCTCTACTGGGTCGAGCGTGAGGACAGCGGCAACATCACCCTGCGGACCGGCGGCTCCGAACCCCGCCTGCGCTTCCTGCCCCGCGTCGTGGATCTGCTGCTGGAACAGGTGCCGCCCGGCCCCCGCCGCGACCACTTGGCCCACCGTCATCTGACGGTGGAGGTTCAGCAACTCCTCGACCACCTGGTACACGAGCCGCGGCCCGAACAGGAGAAGGCGCTGGCCCGGCTCGCCGAGATCATCGCGCCGCTCTGGCACGAAGGGCTGAACGACCGGCTGTCGGCGATGGCCCGTCTGCGCCTGCACCTGGTCCGGCACACCATGCTGGACGAACTGCTCGAACTGGTGCGGTTCGAGGGCGAGCTGGCCCGCAGCGGCGTGGCAACCCCCGTCCTCGTCGACGGCGGCCGTGCCTACGCCCGCTACCCCTACCTCCGGGATCCGGCCCGCGGCATCCCCGACGCCTGCTACGACGTGACCCGCCAGCTCGGCGTACGCCACCACATCACCCGCGCCGAACTCCGCGGCACCGTCCTGCACCTGGCCGGGCACGGCTACCTGCATCGGGTGGCCACCGAGGACATGTCCACCGAGCTCGTGCTGCGTGAGCGGGAGAGCGGTACGGAGTACCGGCTTCCGGTCACGCACACCGCGACGCCCGGGCTCGGCGAAGACGAGGACGAGGGCTGCTTCGTCTACGACAAGGCCGGTTTCGAGGTCGCCGTCGACCTCACCACCGCCGGCCACGGCGCACCGCTCGCCGACGGACTGTGGGACCTGTTCCTCACGATCGGGGCTCAGGGCATCTCCCGCGAGGTGCGGATCGGCAGCAAGCGGGACCGCGGGGTCTCCGGATCCCCGGCGACGCACATCCTCGGCAGCGGCGACGCGCTGCGCGCCGTGACGCTGTACGCCACCAAGCCGCACGGCAACCTCACGCTCGACGTCGGTGAGCGCAAGCACGAGGTGCTGCCTCAGCTGAACGTCGCCACGGTGCGGTGGGCCCCCGGCGCGCCCACGGAACTGGAGTTCGCCGGCCGATGCACCCTCGCCGCAGTCCCCGACGGGGCCCTCGCGGTGTGCCTGGAGGACGGCCGCGGCGGCAGCGCCGTGTTCCCGGCTCGCCCGGCCTCGGAGGCCGGCGGTGACTTCGTGGTGCGGGTCCCGGTCACCGAGCTCCCCGCCGGACTGTGGGAGGGGCGCGTTCGTCTCGGACCGTGGACCGTTCCGCTGCCGTCCGTCCCGCTGGACCTCGCCCCCGCCAAGTGGCGCCGCCGTGGCCTCCCTTGGTACGCGAAGCCTGCGCTGGAGAACCGCGAGAACAGCAAGGCCGGCGAGGCGTTCACGCTGCGCGTCGCCCGTACCGACCTGGTCCAGGCCCTGACGCGGCGTCTCAACTCGTAGGCAGGGCTGCCGGGTGGCCCCGGCGCTTCGTGATCCGGATCACTGTCGGCTTCCGCATTCCCGCCCGCTTCCCCGGGCACGGATACGAGGGCCCCCCTGGACAAGATCTGAGGTTAGGCTAACCTAAGCCTGATTCCAGCCAAGCGGCTCTTCGTCGCGCCCTCAGTGGCTCCGTACGTATGAAAGCAGACCCAGCCATGTCGAACGCCAGAACCGCCCGCTTCTCCCGCCGCGGCCTGCTCGCCGCCGGTGGTGCACTCGGACTCGGCGCCCTCGTGACCGCGTGCGGCAGCGAGGACTCCAAGGACGGCGGCTCGGAATCGACGGCCGGTGCCCAGTCCGGCCCGTGGTCCTTCAAGGACGACCGCGGCAAGACCGTCAAGCTCGACAAGGCCCCCGCGACCATCGTGGCGTTCACCGGCGTCGCCGCCGCCCTGTACGACTACGGCGTCACGGTCAAGGGCGTCTTCGGCCCCACCAAGACCCAGGACGGCAAGCCCGACGTCCAGGCCGGCGACATGGACATCAGCAAGGTGACCATCCTCGGCAACACCTGGGACCAGTTCAACGTCGAGAAGTACGCGGCCCTCGCGCCCGACGTGCTGATCTCCACCATGTTCGACGACGCCGGCACCCTCTGGTACGTCCCCGAGGCCTCCAAGGACAAGATCGCCAAGCTCGCCCCGAGCGTCGGCGTCTCCGTCTACGACCGGCAGATCACCGCCCCGCTGCAGCGCATGTGGGAGCTGGCCGAGTCCCTCGGCGGCGACATGAAGTCCGCCAAGGCCGCCGACGCCAAGAAGCGGTTCGAGGAGGCCTCCGAGCGGCTGCGCAAGGCCGCCAAGGCGAACCCCGGCATCAAGGTGATGGCCGGTTCCGCGAGCCAGGAGCTGTTCTACGTCTCCGGCACCAACCTCTCCGTCGACCTGGAGTACTTCAAGGCCCTCGGCGTGAACTTCGTCGAGCCGCCGGAGAAGGCCAAGGCCCAGGGCGGCGGCTGGTTCGAGAGCCTGAGCTGGGAGAACGTCGACAAGTACCAGGCCGACATCATCATGATGGACGACCGCTCCTCCGCCATCCAGCCGGCGGACATCACCGAGGCGACCTGGAAGAAGCTGCCCGCGGTCAAGGCCGGCCAGGTCATCGCGCGTTCGGCCGAGCCGATCCTGTCCTACGACAAGTGCGTGCCGCTGGTGGAGAACCTCGCCAAGGCCATCGAGACCGCGAAGAAGGTCAGCTAGGCGCTCGGCGCCGAGGGGAACGCGCCGGGGCCCGCAACCGCGGGCCCGGCGTGGCCGCACGCGCCGTCCCCCGCGCCCCGCGCCCTCGAAGGGGCGCACCCAGGCGCACCCACACCCCCTGACGACGACTCAGGAGCCCTTCCATGACCACCGCCGTAGCCGCCCCGTTCCGCTTCTTCTCCCTCCAGGTCGCGCGGACGAGGCGGCTCGGGCCGTCTCTGGTCCGTGTCACCTTCACCGGGCCCGATCTGCACGCCTTCCACTCCGACGGCCGTGACCAGTCGCTGTCGCTGTTCCTGCCGCACCCGGGACAGCCCGAGCCGGTCGTGCCGCTGGAGCTCGGGGACGGCTGGTGGCAGGGCTGGCGCGAACTCCCGGACGACGTACGGGCCGTGATGCGGTCGTACACGCTGCGCGCGCTGCGCCGCGACCCGGACGAGATCGACATCGACTTCGCCCTGCACGGCATCGAGCCGGGCGCCTCGGTGCAGGCCGGCCCCGCCTCCCGCTGGGCCGCCCGGGCCGCCGCCGGGGACCGGGTGCTGCTGCTCGGCCCGGCCGTCGCCGACAACCGTGCCATCCGCTTCCGGCCGCCCGGGGACACCGACCTCGTGGTCGTCTGGGGCGACGAGACCGCCGTGCCGGCCGCCTCGGCCATCGTCGAGTCGCTGCCCGCCGGCACCCGGGCCCGTATCTGGCTGGAGGTCCCGCACGCCGGGGACATCCAGGACCTGGTGACCGAGGCCGACGCCGAGATCACCTGGCTCGTGCGGGAGCGGGAGGGTGCCGAGGGGTCCCCCATGGCCCTCGACGCCCTCCGCGCGGCCCGGCTGCCGCACGCGGAGCGCCCGTACGTCTGGATCGCCGGTGAGTCCGGGTGCGTGAAGGAGCTGCGCCGCCACTTCGTGCGCGAGCGCGGGATCGACCGGCGGCGGATCACGTTCGTCGGCTACTGGCGCCGCGGCGTGACCGAGGAGCAGTTGCGCGCCGAGGGTTAGCCGTCGCACCCTTACCGACCGAAGCGTCCTGAGTGGCGTGAGTGACCACTGTCACGGCAGGGCCCGGTTTCGCGTGATCGAAGTTAGGTTAGGCTTACCTAAGTTGAACCCGGAGCAGCCCGCTCCTGTCCCGCACCGGACTGTCCCCACCGGAGGACCCCCACATGCGCTCGCACCTGCTCAACGACACCACCGCGGAGGCCTACCGGCGCTCCGTGACCGAAGGAGTCGAGCGGGTGGCCGCCAAACTCGCCGCCACCGACCGGCCGTTCACCGGCGTCACCGTCGACGCCCTCGCTCCCCGCATCGACGGGATCGACCTCGACCAGCCGCTGCACGACACCACCGCGGTGCTCGACGAACTGGAGGAGGTCTACCTCCGGGACGCGATCTACTTCCACCACCCGCGCTACCTGGCCCACCTCAACTGCCCGGTCGTCATCCCGGCCGTGCTGGGCGAGGCCGTCCTGTCCGCCGTGAACTCCTCGCTGGACACCTGGGACCAGTCGGCCGGCGGCACGCTCATCGAGCGGAAACTGATCGACTGGACGACGGCCCGCATCGGCCTCGGCGAGAACGCCGACGGCGTGTTCACCTCCGGCGGCACCCAGTCCAACCTCCAGGCGCTGCTGCTCGCCCGCGAGGAGGCCAAGACCGAGGACCTGGCGAAACTGCGCATCTTCGCCTCCGAGGTGAGCCACTTCAGCGTGAAGAAGTCCGCGAAGCTGCTCGGCCTCGGCCAGGACGCCGTCGTGTCGATCCCCGTCGACCACGACAAGCGCATGCAGACCGTCGCCCTCGCCCGGGAGCTGGAGCGCTGCGCGCAGGACGGCCTCGTCCCCATGGCCGTCGTCGCCACCGCCGGCACCACCGACTTCGGCTCCATCGACCCGCTGCCCGAGATCGCCGAACTCGTCGCGCAGTACGGCACCTGGATGCACGTCGACGCCGCCTACGGCTGCGGTCTGCTCGCCTCGCTCAAGCACCGCGACCGCATCGCGGGCATCGAGCGCGCCGACTCGGTGACCGTCGACTACCACAAGTCCTTCTTCCAGCCGGTGAGTTCCTCGGCCGTGCTGGTCCGCGACGCCGCCACGCTGCGGCACGCCACCTACCACGCCGAGTACCTGAACCCGCGCCGCATGGTGCAGGAACGTATCCCCAACCAGGTGGACAAGTCCCTGCAGACCACCCGCCGCTTCGACGCCCTCAAGCTGTGGATGACGCTGCGCACCATGGGCGCCGACGGCATCGGGCAGCTCTTCGACGAGGTGTGCGAGCTGGCCCGGGAGGGCTGGAAGCTGCTCGCCGCCGACCCGCGCTTCGACGTCGTGGTCGAGCCGAGCCTGTCCACCCTGGTCTTCCGCTACATACCGGCGGACGTCACCGACCCCGCCGAGATCGACCGCGCCAACCTCTACGCCCGCAAGGCCCTGTTCGCCTCCGGTGACGCCATCGTCGCGGGCACCAAGGTGGGCGGCCGCCACTACCTGAAGTTCACCCTGCTCAACCCCGAGACGCAGGCGTCCGACATCGCCGCCGTCCTCGACCTGATCGCCGGCCACGCCGAGCAGTACCTGGGAGAATCCCTTGACCGCGCGTCCTGACAACCCGACCGCCGTCCACGACTTCGTGGGCATCGGGCTCGGCCCGTTCAACCTCGGCCTGGCCTGCCTGACCGAGCCCATCGCCGAACTCGACGGCGTCTTCCTGGAGTCGAAGCCCGACTTCGAATGGCACGCGGGGATGTTCCTCGACGGCGCCCACCTGCAGACGCCGTTCATGTCGGACCTGGTCACCCTCGCCGACCCGACGTCGCCGTACTCCTTCCTGAACTACCTGAAGGAGAAGGGCCGGCTGTACTCGTTCTACATCCGGGAGAACTTCTACCCGCTGCGCGTCGAGTACGACGACTACTGCCGCTGGGCCGCGAACAAGCTGAGCAGCATCCGCTTCGGCACGACGGTGGCGGAGGTGACCTTCGAGGACGACGTCTACCTCGTGACGACCACGGCCGGCGACACCTACCGCGCCCGTCACCTGGTCCTCGGCACCGGCACCCCGCCCCACGTCCCCGAGGCCTGCCAGGGACTGGGCGGCGACTTCATCCACAACTCCCGCTACCTCCAGCACAAGGCGGAGCTGCAGCAGAAGGACTCCATCACGCTGGTCGGCTCGGGCCAGTCGGCCGCCGAGATCTACTACGACCTGCTCGGCGAGATCGACGTCCACGGCTACCGGCTGAACTGGGTGACCCGCTCCCCGCGCTTCTTCCCGCTGGAGTACACCAAGCTCACGCTGGAGATGACGTCCCCCGAGTACGTCGACTACTTCCGCGAGCTGCCCGAGGCCACCCGCTACCGCCTCACGGCCGAGCAGAAGGGCCTGTTCAAGGGCATCGACGGCGACCTGATCAACGAGATCTTCGACCTGCTCTACCAGAAGAACCTCGGCGGCCCGGTCCCGACGCGGCTGCTCACCAACTCCGCGCTGACCGCGGCCCGCTACGAGAACGGCACCTACACCCTGTCCTTCCGTCAGGAGGAGCAGGAGAAGGACTTCGAGCTGACCTCCGAGGGCCTGATCCTCGCCACGGGCTACCGGTACGCCGAGCCGGAGTTCCTCAAGCCGGTCCGCGACCGCCTGCGCTACGACTCCCACGGCAACTTCGACGTGGCCCGCAACTACGCCATCGACGTCACCGGCCGGGGGATCTTCCTGCAGAACGCCGGCGTCCACACGCACAGCATCACCAGCCCCGACCTGGGCATGGGCCCCTACCGGAACGCGTACATCATCCGCGAGCTGCTCGGCACCGAGTACTACCCGGTGGAGAAGACGATCGCGTTCCAGGAGTTCTCGGTATGACCTTCACGTTCCGCCCCCTCGACCCGCTGCGGGACGCCGAGCTCCTGCACGCCTGGGTCACCCACCCCAAGGCCGCCTTCTGGATGATGCAGGACGCGAAACTGGAGGACGTCGAGCGCGCCTACATGGAGATCGCGGCCGACGAGCACCACCACGCCGAGCTCGGCCTCCAGGACGGTGTTCCCGCCTTCCTCATGGAGAAGTACGACCCGGCCCACCGCGAGCTGGTGGGCCTGTACGAACCGCAGCCGGGCGACATCGGCATGCACTTCCTCACCCCGCCGACCGACACGCCCGTGCGCGGCTTCACCCGGTCCGTCATCACCGCCGTGATGGAGCACCTCTTCGAGGACCCGGCGGTGCGGCGGGTCGTCGTCGAGCCCGACGTGGACAACAAGGCCGTCCACGCCCTGAACGAGGCCGTCGGGTTCGTACCCGAGCGCGAGATCCAGAAGCCGGAGAAACGCGCGCTGCTCAGCTTCTGCACGCGCGAACAGTTCCTGGCCGCCCGAGGAGTAGCCGTATGACCCTGTCCGACGCCGTAGCGCATCTGTCCCCCCACCGCTGGGCGCGGGCCAACCGCCTCCTGATCCGCAAGGCGCTCGCCGAGTTCGCGCACGAGCGCCTCATCACGCCGGAGGCCACCGCCGAGGGCACCTACGTCGTCCGCAGCGACGACGGCCTGACCCGGTACACCTTCGCGGCGACGCTCCGCGCCCTCGACCACTGGCAGGTCGACGCCGAGTCGATCACCCGCCACCGCGACGGCACCGAACTCCCGCTCGCCGCCCTGGACTTCTTCATCGAGCTGCAGAAGTCCCTGGGCCTGAGCGACAGCATCCTGCCGGTCTACCTGGAGGAGATCTCCTCCACCCTCTCCGGCACCTGCTACAAGCTCACCAAGCCGAAGACGACCGCGGCCGAACTGGCCCGCGCCGACTTCCAGACCATCGAGACCTCGATGACCGAGGGCCACCCCTGCTTCGTGGCCAACAACGGGCGGCTCGGCTTCGGCATCCACGAGTACCTGTCGTACGCCCCGGAGACGGCGAGCCCGGTCCGCCTCGTCTGGCTGGCCGCACACCGCTCGCGGGCCGCGTTCACGGCCGGCGTCGGCATCGAGTACGAGTCCTTCCTGCGCGAGGAACTGGGCGCGGAGACCGTCGAGCGGTTCCACGCGGTCCTGCGCGAGCAGGACCTCGACCCCGCCGACTACCTGTTCATCCCGGTCCACCCCTGGCAGTGGTGGAACAAGCTCTCCGTCACCTTCGCGGCCGAGGTCGCCCGCAGGCACCTGGTGTGCCTGGGCGAGGGCGACGACGAGTACCTGGCCCAGCAGTCCATCCGGACCTTCTTCAACCGGACGAGCCCCGAGAAGCACTACGTGAAGACGGCCCTGTCCGTCATCAACATGGGCTTCATGCGCGGTCTGTCGGCCGCCTACATGGAGGCCACGCCGGCGATCAACGACTGGCTGGCCCAGCTCATCGAGGGCGACCCGGTGCTGAAGGCCACGGGCCTGTCGATCATCCGCGAGCGCGCGGCGGTCGGTTACCGGCACCTGGAGTACGAGCAGGCCACCGACCGCTACTCGCCGTATCGCAAGATGCTGGCCGCGCTGTGGCGGGAGAGCCCGGTGCCGTCCCTGCGGGAGGGCGAGCAGCTGGCCACCATGGCCTCGCTGGTCCACGTCGACCACCAGGGAGCCTCCGTCGCGGGCGCCCTGATCGAGCAGTCGGGCCTCGCCCCCACGGAGTGGCTGCGCCGCTACCTCCAGGCGTACTTCACCCCGCTGCTGCACAGCTTCTACGCCTACGACCTGGTCTTCATGCCGCACGGTGAGAACGTCATCCTCGTGCTGAAGGACGGGGTCGTGCAGCGGGCGATCTACAAGGACATCGCCGAGGAGATCGCGGTCATGGACCCGGACGCGGTGCTGCCGCCGACGGTGGAGCGGCTGCGCGTGGAGGTCCCGGAGGACAAGAAACTCCTGTCGATCTTCACGGACGTCTTCGACTGCTTCTTCCGCTTCCTCGCGGCGAACCTCGCCACCGAGGGCGTCCTGGAGGAGGAGGACTTCTGGCGCACGGTCGCGGAGGTCACCCGCGCCTACCAGGAGTCGGCGCCCGAACTGGCCGACAAGTTCCGGCAGTACGACATGTTCGCCCCCGAGTTCGCGCTGTCCTGCCTGAACCGCCTGCAGCTGCGCAACAACGAGCAGATGGTGGACCTGTCGGACCCGTCGGGCGCCCTCCAGCTGGTGGGCAACCTGAAGAACCCGATCGCGGAGTTCTGACCCGGAAGCAGACGGCCCCCCGGTGTACGGTCCACCGGGGGGCCGTCCTTTTTTCAGGGGCAGAGGGGAACTCTCAGGGGCGCGGGGAACTGCGCGACAAGCCCCCACCCACCCGCACCCGCATCACTGCCCGGCGGCCCCCCACGGCACCTGCGGCGACCGATACCACTGAATCCCCAGGGCATCCCACCGCTCGGCCTGCGCAGCCAGCCGCACCTTGTACCGCTCCCAGTCGTGCGTGGACGCCGGCGACCACCCCAGCTCGGCCACGCCCGGCAGCCGTGGGAACGCCATGTACTCGATCTGCCCGGAGTTCTCCAGGGTCTCCGACCACATCGGCGCCTCCACGCCCCGCACGGCACCGGCCGGCACCCCGGGCAGATACGCCCCCGGGTCCCAGTCGTAGGACCGCTGCACCTCGACGTACCCGGCCCAGGACAGCCCGAGCGGGGTGTCCTTGGTGTACTTCATGTCGAGGTAGGCCCGGTCCGCCGGGGACAGGATCAGCCCGGTCCCGCTCTGCGCGGCCTTCACGACCCGCGCCTTCTCCTCGGGGCTCGTCCGGTCCAGGCCCCAGTACTGCGCGAGCGCTCCCCTGGCCGGAGTGGCCCCGGTCAACTGGTGCCAGCCGACGACCGTCTTGCCGTACTTCGCGACGACCGGCTGCACCCGGTCCATGAACTTCACGTAGTCCTCGTGGCTGGTGGAGTGCGCCTCGTCGCCCCCGATGTGCAGGTACCGGCCCGGGGTGAGCGCGGCCAGCTCCCGGACCACGTCGTCGACGAAGTCGTACGTGATCTCCTTGCCGACGCACAGCGAGCTGAAGCCGACCTCGGTCCCGGTGTACAGCGGCGGTGCCACACCGTCGCAGTTCAGCTCGGCGTAGGAGGCGAGGGCGGCGTTGGTGTGGCCGGGCATGTCGATCTCGGGGACCACCTCCAGGTGGCGGGAGGCGGCGTACCGCACGATCTCCTTGTACTGGGCCTTGGTGTAGTAGCCGCCGGGGCCGCCGCCGACCTCGGTGGAGCCGCCGTGGGTGGCCAGCCGCGGCCAGGAGTCGACGGCGATACGCCAGCCCTGGTCGTCGCTGAGGTGCAGATGCAGCTTGTTGATCTTGTAGAGGGCGAGCTGGTCGATGTACCGCTTGACCTGGCCGACGGTGAAGAAGTGCCGGGAGACGTCGAGCATGGCACCGCGCCAGCCGTAGCGCGGGGTGTCCTCGATCGTGCCGCCGGCGACCAGCCAGGGCCCGGGCTGCACGCTCTCCTTCTCTACGGCCGCGGGCAGCAGCTGGCGCAGGGTCTGCACGCCGTGGAAGAGGCCCGCGGGGGTTCTGGCGCTGATCGTGAGGGACCGGGCGTCGCTGTTCAGGCGGTAGCCCTCGGGACCGAAGTCGCCGTGGGAGAGCCGCAGTCGGATGCCGCCCCGCCCGTGCGTGGTGACCGGCAGGCGGTAGCCGGTCGAGGGCCGCAGGAGGTCCGCGAGGTACTCGGCGACGCCCCGCGCCTCCCGCGAGCCGTCGACGCGGATGTGCGTGGAGCGGGTGATGCGGTACGGATCGCCGCCGGGCTCGGCCGAGGCCGGTGCGGGTACGACCCGGTCGAGCGGGGTGGGGACCGCCGCCCGGGCCGGGGCGGCCTGGGTGACGCCGACGCCCACCGCGACGAGCAGCAGGGAGCCGAGAAGGCGAAGTGTTCTGTGGCGCTGTCTGACGAGACCGTCTCTCACAAAACCGTCCCTTCCGTGAGCCGTTGAGCTCCAAGAGGTCTGGACCACTATCCCGGGACTTGGGTGAAACAATCCACCCCATGGCGGAAATCATCCAGAAGGACGGCTCGTGGATCTTCGACGGCGACGCCCTGCGGCTGACCCCGGGGCGGGACAAGAACGTCAGCCTGCTCCGCAGGGAACTGGGTGAACTCGTCGTCCCGCTGGGGGCGTTGGCGGGCATCTCACTGGAGCAGGGCAAGAAGAGCGGCCGGCTGCGGCTGCGCCTGCGCGACGGCGCCGACCCGCTGCTGCACGCGACCGGCGGGCGGCTCACCGAGCCCCACGACCCGTACCAGCTGATCGTCGAGTCCGACCGCTACGGAGTGGCCGAGTACTTCACGGACGAGGTCCGCAACGCGCTGCTGCTGGACCAGGTGCCGGCCGGCCCGGTGACCGAGTACCTGCTGCCCGGGCCGGCCGTGCCGCTGTCGGTCTCCGCCGGGGACGGCACGGCGAGCTTCGACGGAGAGCGCATACGCCTGGAGTGGAACTGGAAGACGGAGGACGCCAAGGCCGCCGCCGGCGCCCGCACGCTCGCGCTCACCGACGTCACGGGCGTGGAGTGGCACCCGGCGGTCGGCCTGGAGAACGGCTGTCTCCGCTTCGCCGTGCGCAACGCGCCGACCAGGACTCCGCCCAAGTACGACCCCAACGCCGTGGAGCTGTGGGGCTTCAAGAAGGACCCGCTGATGGCACTGGTCGCCGCGGCGGTCCAGGCCAGGCTTCCGCACCCGGCCCGGGCCGCCGCCGACGGCGTGGCGGACGCGCCACCGGAGCTGCCCTCTCCCCCGGTCGCCTCCGCGGAGGACGACCACGACGCCCTGCTGCGCCGGCTGCGCGAGCTCGGGGAGCTGCACCGCACGGGCGTGCTCACGGACGACGAGTTCGCGCTGGCCAAGCAGGCGATCCTCAAGCGGATGTGACGCCCGCCGCGCTACGGCGTCACTTCGCCCGGCGGGCCACGGTGAAGTGGTCCACCTGCTCCCCGCTCTCGGCGATGCCGCGCACCGTCAGGGTGGCGAGACGTCCCTTCGGCGCGGGGGTGACGTCCACGCGCAGGAAGGAGTAGTCGAGGTAGCGCACCCGGGACCAGGCGACGGTCTCGGTGCGCTTGCCGCCGTCGACGTTGACGAACGAGGCCACGGAGTCCACCTCGTGCTCGTGGCCCTCGTAGGACAGCGGGGCGCTGAACGCGTAGAGGCTGCGTCCCGCCGCACCGGCCGTGACGTAGACCACGCCCTCGGTCTCCGGGTAGGCCGTGCCGCCCACCGGGAGCTTCTTGACGACCCGGTCGCCCTTGATCACGTCGGTGCGCTCGTACTGGTGGTTGTGACCGTTGACGACCAGGTCGACCGTGTACTTCTCGAACAGCGGCACCCACTCCTCGCGCACCCCGCCCTCGGAGGCGTGCGCGGTGGAGGTGCAGTAGGCGCAGTGGTGGAAGAACACGACCACGAAGTCGATGTCGTGCGCGGCCCGGTACTTCCTGAGCTGCGCCTCCAGCCACCTGGTCTGGGTGCCGCCCGAGAGGCCGAGGTTGGCCGGGATCTCGAAGGAGACGTCGTTGGCGTCGAGCGAGATGACGGCCGTGTTGCCGTAGACGAAGGAGTAGACGCCCGGGAGGTTCCGCGGGTCGGGTCCGTTGCCGGGGAGGGTCCAGCGGGCCTCCTCGCCGCCGTAGCCGTGGGGCGCGTACCAGGCCTCCATGTCGTGGTTGCCGTAGGCGGGCATCCACGGCACGGACTTGGCGACGGACTCGGTCTGGGCGAGGAACTGGTCCCACACGCGCGCGTCGAAGCCGGTGTCGTCGGCCCGGCCCTGCCCGGCCGGGTCGCCGTAGGCGATGTCGCCGGCGTGCAGGTGGAAGGCGGGGTTCTGGCCGAGCAGCAGGCTGTTGTTGGCCAGCGCGTGGTAGCTGACGCCCTCGTCGCCGAAGGCCGTGAAGGTGAAGGGGCGCTTGTGGGCCGGGGCGGTGGTGAAGGTGCCGAGGGTGCCCAGCAGGTGCGGCTCGGCCGGGTCGAAGCCCTGGTGGCCGACGCCGTAGTAGTACGTCCGGCCCGGGCGCAGACGGGTCAGCCGGGCGTGCACGTAGTACTGGGTGTGGTTCCCGCTCGCGCCGACGCCGGCGGGCGTGAAGAGGGTGCGGACCTCGGCGTCGATCCGGTGGGAGAGGTCGGTGGGGTGGGCGCCGACGCGGATGAAGGGCTTCCTGACGGCGACCGGGACCTGCCAGGAGACGGTCATCTCCGTGCGCGGGTCGGAGCCGTAGGCGAGGTGGCGGCCGAAGGGGGCGACGAGCGCGCCGTCGACGGCCTCGGTGGCGGGTGCGGTGCGGGCGGTGGGCACGGCGGCCCGGGCGGTGGCGCCGGGTACGAACGCGCCACCGGTGACGGCGCCGAGCGTCACGGCGCCGCCTCTGATCATCGTGCGCCGGGAGAACCGGGCGCGCAGGTACTCGTGCTGCTCGGCCATGCTCATGCGCTCGGCGAGCCGCTCGGGTACGCCCATACGAGGAGTGTCCATGGCGTCCAAAAGTCGACGCCTCGGGCAACGAGACGCGGGACGTCCGGTGGACGCCCCACGAACAAGCGCTCATGGCCGGTTCAACGTTCCCCCAAAAGATCCCCGCAGGCGCTTGCCCGAATCCGGGCAGATTTCTTGCGAAAGAGCCGCCGGTACCCCAGGATCTAGCGAGTGCACGACGAACTCGTTGATCATCTGACGCGGTCCACCGCCCTCAGCCGGGGCGAGGCGCTGCGCGTGATCCAGGACGTGCTCGCCTACTTCGACGAGACGACCGAGGAGTACGTCCGTCGCCGCCACCGCGAGCTCCAGGCCCAGGGCCTGGTGAACGCGGCGATCTTCGAGCGGATCGAGGCGGACCTCAAATACCGCGCGGTGGCCCCGCCGGAGCTCTCGCTCCGGCAGCTGCGGCGCATCGTCTACGGCTAGGAATACGTATACATGTGCGGAATCGTCGGTTACATCGGGAAGCGTGACGTCGCGCCCCTGCTCCTGGAAGGCCTGCAGCGCCTGGAGTACCGCGGCTACGACTCCGCGGGCATCGTCGTCACGTCCCCGAAGACCTCCGGCCTGAAGATGGTCAAGGCCAAGGGCCGCGTGCGCGACCTGGAGGCCAAGGTCCCGGCCCGCTTCAAGGGCACCACCGGCATCGCCCACACCCGCTGGGCCACCCACGGCGCCCCCTCCGACGTGAACGCCCACCCGCACCTGGACGCCGAGGGCAAGGTCGCCGTCGTCCACAACGGCATCATCGACAACGCCTCCGACCTGCGCCGCAAGCTGGAGGCGGACGGCGTCGAGTTCCTCTCCGAGACCGACACCGAGGTCCTCGTCCACCTCATCGCCCGCTCGCAGGCGACCAAGCTGGAGGACAAGGTCCGCGAGACCCTCCGGCTCATCGAGGGCACCTACGGCATCGCCGTGATGCACGCCGACTTCCCCGACCGCATCGTCGTCGCCCGCAACGGCTCCCCGGTCGTCCTCGGCATCGGCGAGAAGGAGATGTTCGTCGCCTCGGACATCGCCGCCCTGGTCGCCCACACCCGCCAGATCGTCACCCTCGACGACGGCGAGATGGCCACCCTCAAGGCCGACGACTTCCGCACCTACACCACCGAGGGCACCCGCACCACCGCCGAGCCCACCACCGTCGAGTGGGAGGCCGCCTCCTACGACATGGGCGGCCACGACACCTACATGCACAAGGAGATCCACGAGCAGGCCGACGCCGTGGACCGCGTGCTGCGCGGCCGCATCGACGACCGCTTCTCCACCGTGCACCTGGGCGGCCTCAACCTGGACGCCCGCGAGGCCCGGCGGATCCGCCGCGTGAAGATCCTCGGCTGCGGCACCTCGTACCACGCGGGCATGATCGGCGCCCAGATGATCGAGGAGCTGGCCCGCATCCCCGCCGACGCCGAGCCGGCCTCGGAGTTCCGCTACCGCAACGCGGTCGTCGACCCCGACACCCTCTACGTCGCCGTCTCCCAGTCCGGTGAGACCTACGACGTGCTGGCCGCCGTGCAGGAGCTCAAGCGCAAGGGCGCCCGCGTCCTGGGCGTGGTGAACGTGGTCGGCTCAGCCATCGCCCGCGAGGCCGACGGCGGCATCTACGTGCACGCCGGCCCCGAGGTCTGCGTCGTCTCCACCAAGTGCTTCACCAACACCACGGTGGCCTTCGCCCTGCTCGCCCTGCACCTCGGCCGCACCCGCGACCTGTCCGTGCGCGACGGCAAGCGCATCATCGAGGGCCTGCGCAAGCTGCCCGCGCAGATCGCCGAGATCATGGAGCAGGAGGAGGACGTCAAGAAGCTGGCCCAGCAGTTCGCCGACGCCCGCTCGATGCTCTTCATCGGCCGGGTCCGGGGCTACCCGGTGGCCCGCGAGGCGTCCCTGAAGCTCAAGGAGGTCTCGTACATCCACGCCGAGGCCTACCCCGCCTCCGAGCTCAAGCACGGCCCGCTGGCCCTGATCGAGCCGGCCCTCCCCACGGTCGCGATCGTCCCCGACGACGACCTGCTGGAGAAGAACCGCGCCGCCATGGAGGAGATCAAGGCCCGCAGCGGCAAGATCCTCGCGGTGGCCCACCAGCACCAGGAGAAGGCCGACGAGACGATCGTCGTCCCGAAGAACGAGGACGAGCTGGACCCGATCCTCATGGGCATCCCGCTCCAGCTCCTCGCCTACCACACGGCGTTGGCCCTCGGCCGCGACATCGACAAGCCCCGCAACCTCGCCAAGTCGGTGACGGTGGAGTAGAGGCCTGCCGTTCAGGGGCGCGGGGAACTGCGCGACAAGCCCCCACGCACCCGCACAGGCCGCCAAAGAGGACGGACCCCCACGTGCTGCCACCAAGCACGGGGGGTCCGTTTCATCGCCGGGAAGCCGCCCAACTCCCCAGCCGGCGCGGCTAACCGGTGGCCGTCACACCCCGGCCCGCAGCGCGTCGCGGAATCGCCGTCGGCCAGTGCGCCAGCGCGGCCGTCGCGGCGTACCAGGCCACCGCACCCGCGGCGACGGCGAACCAGCCGCCCACCTTCACGAGCCCGTCGTTACCGGCGAAACTCGCGATCGCCATGAGCAACAGGGCGACGAAGAACAGCCCGTACACGCCCTGACCGAGCTGGTCCCCGCCCGCGAGCATCAGCGACAGGGCCACCAGGGCGAACAACAGCAGGAACAGCCCTGCCTCGTTGCCGGAGGCGGTGTCGGTCACGGCCCAGGTGAACCACAGCGCCCCGAGTACCGAGAACGCCGTCCCGCCGGCGGCGTCACCCTCGCGCAGGGCCACCAGTCCGGCGACGAAGAGGGCGACTCCCCCCACGTACTGGGCGATTGACGCGGCGCCAGCCGCCGAGACGCCGTCGATCACGGCGGTGTGCGCGAGTCCGAAGGCCAACAGGGTGACGGCGAGGGCGAGTCGGCCGGCCACGGTCGTGATTCCGCTTCCCGCGGAGACGTCTTTGTCCACGGCGGGCTCCCTTCGTGCAGGTGCGGTGGTGCGATGTCCCGTATATGCCCTTCACAAGAGCACAAACACCTCTACGCGTGAGTAGATTCACGCGCGCACGAAGGAAGTTGACTGCCCCTCAGGACCTGCCGCCAGGGGGCTGCCGTCAGGGAATGACGACGACGGGCCGCTGCGCCCGCTTGGCGAGCCGCCCGGCGACGGACCCGAAGATCCGCCCGACGATGCCGTGGGTCGAGCCGACGACGATCGCGTCGGCCTCGTACTCCCGCCCGACCTCTTCGAGTTCGTGGCAGATGTCGCCGCCGCGCTCGACCAGGATCCAGGGCACCTCGGCGAGGTAGTCCGCACAGGCCAGCTCCAGACCGAGCACCTCCGTGCGGTGGTCCGGCACGTCCACGAACACCGGCGGCTCACAGCCGGCCCACACCGTGGTCGGCAGCCGGTTGGCGACATGGACGATGATCAGGCCCGAACCGGAGCGATGGGCCATGCCGATCGCGTACGCCAGGGCGCGCTCACTGGAGGTGGAGCCGTCGAAGCCGACCACGACCCCGTGCTTGAAGGCGGGATCGCAGGAATGGCGTGGCTCTTCCGCCGCCAGGGGCTCGGCCGCCGTGGGATCGGCGACGGGCCGCTTGCGGTCCGCTGGTTCGAAGAATTCGTGACCGGCCATGGCTGTCTCGGCGTTGTGATCCTTTAATGGGTGGGACAACACTGTGCGGCGGAGCTGTGTCCGGGAATGGTCTTCCCAACCCCATACCCCCAAGGGTACGGCGGCACGCCTCCTTAGCCCAGACCCCGCCTGCCGTGCGTGCGGGTTCCAGGGAGCATGCACGAGGCGACGCCCGTAACGCAATGGTTGCTGCGCTGTACAGGCGGTTTGCACGGGATTCACTTACCCGTGGGGGTGATCCGGCCGCACAGTGACCGACGTCCCGGCCGCGCGTTGAACCCCGTGAGCCACGCCACAGGGAGCACGCCATGTCCGGACACCGTCCCGCCTCCGAGGCGGGCCGCGCGACGCCGCCGCAGCGGGACGGCGCGACCGAGGTGATCCGCTGGGCGGCCTTCAGCTGCGTGCTCGTCCCGGTCGTGCTCCTCGCCTTCGGCACCTCGCTCGCCGGAGCCGCCGGCACCGCTGTCGGGCTCGCCGCCGTCACGGGCGCGTGCCGGGTCCTGCTGCGCCAGTCCGAGCGCGGCGCCGCCCGGCTGGCCGCCGAGGACCGGGCACCGCACCGGGGCCGGCACCAGCGCACCGGAACGGGGTCGCACCGGGGCGGGCGGCACACTGGAGGGGATACACCGGTCGGTTGACCGGTTTCCGTGCACGCGCACGTCGGTTTTCAGCCAACTTCCGGCACCCCCGCATCCCCCTGCCGAAACACCCCCCAACCCCCGTTCGACCTGCACGGAAAGGGCCTCGGGTGGACCGCGCACCCTACGTGGATTGGCCACCGCGACAAGGCGCACTTCCCTGCACGCCCCACGAGTGCAACGCTTCGTGATCGAATGCTTCACGCCAAGTTGCCAAGTCGACAATGTGCCGAGTGCCGAACCGGCCACTCCGGCACGACGGGACACAGTAGATTCGATCTTGACTGTCTACGGCGGGGGACTCGTGCAGGACCGAGGGGAAACGTGCAGGAGCGACACAACCGAGGAGCCGCGACCACCGAGGGGGGCTTAGCAGTATGAGCCACGACTCCACTGCCGCGCCGGAAGCCGCGGCCCGGAAGCTTTCCGGGCGACGTCGCAAGGAGATCGTCGCGGTGCTGCTGTTCAGCGGCGGCCCCATCTTCGAGAGTTCCATACCGCTGTCGGTGTTCGGGATCGACCGCCAGGACGCCGGCGTACCGCGCTACCGACTGCTGGTGTGCGGCGGCGAGGACGGCCCACTGCGGACCACAGGGGGCCTGGAACTCACCGCGCCACATGGCCTGGAAGCGATCTCGCGCGCGGGCACGGTCGTCGTGCCGGCCTGGCGCTCGATCACTTCGCCGCCACCGGACGAGGCGCTCGACGCGCTGCGCCGCGCCCACGAGGAGGGCGCCCGCATCGTCGGGCTGTGCACCGGTGCCTTCGTCCTCGCGGCGGCGGGCCTGCTGGACGGCCGCCCCGCGACGACACACTGGATGTACGCGCCGACACTGGCCAAGCGCTACCCGTCCGTGCACGTCGATCCACGGGAACTCTTCGTGGACGACGGCGACGTGCTCACGTCGGCGGGCACTGCGGCCGGAATCGATCTCTGTCTCCACATCGTGCGGACGGACCACGGCAACGAGGCGGCCGGGGCCCTGGCCCGCCGCCTGGTGGTCCCGCCGCGCCGGTCGGGCGGACAGGAGCGCTACCTCGACAGGTCTTTACCCGAGGAGATCGGCGCCGACCCGCTCGCCGAGGTCGTCGCCTGGGCGCTGGAGCACCTCCACGAACAGTTCGACGTGGAGACGCTGGCGGCACGCGCGTACATGAGCCGGCGTACGTTCGACCGCCGCTTCCGCTCGCTGACCGGGAGCGCGCCGCTGCAGTGGCTGATCACGCAGCGGGTGCTCCAGGCGCAGCGCCTGCTGGAGACGTCGGACTACTCGGTGGACGAGGTGGCGGGCCGCTGCGGCTTCCGCTCGCCGGTGGCCCTGCGCGGCCACTTCCGCCGGCAGCTCGGCTCGTCCCCGGCGGCGTACCGGGCGGCGTACCGCGCCCGGCGCCCGCAGGGCGAGCGGCCCCAGGACACCGAGGCCGCGCCCGGCGGCTCCGGACCGGGGCTGCAGGGCCACCCCGGACATGGCGGACACGGCGGACACGGCGGACACAGCGGGCATTCCGGCCCGTCCGGTCAGCCACCGGCCCCGCTACACCCGGAGCACCCGGTCCCGCTCCAGTCCCGGCGCACGGCGGCCGCGAGCGCGGTGGGAGCGTCCCCGGCGCTGTCGGCCAGCCTCCCGGGGCAGCGCAGCGCGACATGAACGGCCGGCGGGGCCCGCGAAGAGCACGCCTCTTCGCGGGCCCCGCCGCGTTTCCCCGGGGATGTCCTGCCGCGGGCCCGGCCACGCCCCGCCGGCCCCACGGGCCCCGCCGGCCCCACCCGGTATTCCCGCGCACGGTCTGCTCAGCCCGCGCCGGGGCGCCGTAAGGTTAGACACATGAACGATCGCATGGTGTGGATCGACTGCGAGATGACCGGCCTCTCGCTGTCGGACGACGCGCTCATCGAGGTGGCCGCCCTCGTCACCGACTCCGAGCTGAACGTGCTCGGCGACGGCGTGGACATCGTCATCCGGCCGCCGGAGCGGGCGCTGGAGACGATGCCGGAGGTGGTGCGTCAGATGCACACCGCGTCCGGACTGCTCGCCGAGCTGCCGAACGGCACGACGCTCCAGGACGCCGAGGAGCAGGTCCTGGCGTATGTGCGGGAGCACGTCAAGGAGCCGGGGAAGGCCCCGCTGTGCGGCAACTCCGTCGGCACCGACCGCGGCTTCCTGCTGCGCGACATGCCGACGCTGGAGGACTACCTCCACTACCGGATCGTCGACGTGTCGTCGATCAAGGAGCTGGCCCGCCGCTGGTACCCGCGGGCGTATTTCAACAGTCCGCAGAAGAACGGCAACCACCGCGCGCTCGCCGACATCCGCGAGTCCATCGCCGAGCTGCGCTACTACCGCGAGGCCGTCTTCGTCCCGCAGCCCGGGCCGGACTCCGACACCGCGAAGACGATCGCGGCGAAGCACGTCCTGCCTGCTCAGTAGGTGCGCAAGGGGCCCGTCGGGGGCCGCCGGGAAAGCCGGGCGCGAGCACCCCTTCGGACCCTGTACACTTTTTCTCGGCCGGTCGGGGAACACGCTGATCTCCAAGCCGGTCATGGTGGGTGTAGCTCAGCTGGTAGAGCACCTGGTTGTGGTCCAGGATGCCGCGGGTTCGAGTCCCGTCACTCACCCTCGACGACGAAGGGGCTGCCCCGGGAAACCGGGTCGGCCCCTTCGTCGTGTCCGTCTCACCCGCAACGGCGCCCGGCGAAGCCGCCGTTGCGCCGCTCCCCGGCGGCGCCCCGTGTCACGACGACGACCGCGGCACCAGTTCCGTGGCCAGGACCAGCTGCCGGCGCTCCAGTCCCCGCGACGCGAGCGGACGGCGGTCGGCGATCTCCGTCAGCAGCAGGTCGATCATCCGGCGGCCCATCTCCTCGATGGGCTGGCGGACGCTGGTGAGCGGCGGATCCAGGTGGCGCGCTATGGCCGAGTCGTCGTAGCCGACGAGCGCCACGTCGTCCGGGATGCGGCGCCCCGCCTCGCGCAGCGCCTGCCGCGCACCGGCCGCCGTCACGTCCGACGCGGCGAACACCGCGTCCACGTCCGGGCGGCGCTCCAGCAGGGCCGCCATCGCGCGGCGGCCGCCCTCCTCCGTGAAGTCGCCCCCCTCGATCAGCGTCTCGTCCACCTCGTGCCCCGCGCCGCTCAGCGCCGCGCGGTAGCCGTCGACACGCCGCTGGGCACCGTAGACGTCCCGGCGGCCGGTGATGTGGGCTATCCGGCTCCGGCCGCGGGAGAGCAGATGCTCGACGGCCTGGCGGGCACCTCCGTAGTTGTCCGAGTCGACCGACGGCAGGGTCTCCGCCGCCGAGCGCGGACCGCTGATGACCGCGGGGATCTCCAGCTGCGCCAGCAGATCGGGCAGCGGGTCGTCCGCGTGCACCGAGACCAGCAGGACGCCGTCCACCCGGTGGGCCGCCAGGTACTGCGCGAGCCGCTGCCGCTCCCGGTCGCTGCCCGCGAAGATCAGCAGCAGCTGCATCTCCGTCTCCGACAGCTCCGAGCCGACGCCCTTGAGCATGTCGGAGAAGTACGGCTCGGCGAAGAACCGGGTCTCCGGCTCGGGCACGACCAGCGCGATCGCGTCCGTGCGGTTGGCGGCGAGGGCACGCGCGGCGGTGTTCGGCACGTAGCCGAGCTCCGCGACCGCCGCCTCGACGGCGGCACGGGTGGCGTCACTGACCCGGGGCGAGCCGTTGATCACCCGGGAGACCGTGCCGCGGCCGACACCGGCGCGCGCCGCCACCTCTTCGAGGGTGGGCCGGCCACCGCTTCGGCCCCGCGCTCCGTGGCTTGCCATGGGCTCCGCCTTCCCGTACGTACCCGCGCTCTGCGGCTGGCCTGGAATTTAACAGGCTCGTCAGCTCTGGTGACCGGTACCGACGGCATGCCGCCCCCGGCCTTCCGCTTCCGCCCGGCGCACCGGTACCGCCGGGGCCCGCCTGGCTTGATACTGCCGACCGGGCACCCAAGGAGGCCCGGTCCCGGTCCAGTTAACGTCCCGATAACTGAACGCATCTCTCCCTGTCCGGTCCCTTGACACCCCCGCTCCGACCCGCGAACCTTCAACACATCACTGGTGGGAGCGCTCCCACAGTACCTGACACATACACAACCCGCACGTTCCCCGCCCGAGCCGCAGCGAGTGAAAAACGGGTCCAACAATGCAGTTGGCCGGGGGGTCGGCACGTCAGGGCAACAGGAGGACGACATGCGAGCACGCATCCGAACCGCCCGCAAGGCGCTGGCCCTCGCGGCCGTCGCGTCGCTGGGCACCGGGCTGCTGGCCGGCTGTGCCGACGACGGTGGAGACGACAGCTCCGGCTCGTCGTCCGGCGGCAAGGGCAAGACCACGATCACGCTCGGGCTCTTCGGCACCATGGGCTTCAAGGAAGCGGGCCTGTACGCCGAGTACGAGAAGCTCAACCCGAAGATCAAGATCGCTGAGAACGTCGTCGAACGCAACGAGAACTACTACCCGGCGCTGCTGAACCACCTGACCACCAACAGCGGCCTGCAGGACGTCCAGGCCGTCGAGGTCGGCAACATCGCCGAGATCGTCAACACCCAGGCCGCCAAGCTGGAGGACCTCTCCAAGGTCTCGGGCGTGAACAAGGCCGACTGGCTGGACTGGAAGTGGCAGCAGGCCACCACCAAGGACGGCCAGACGATCGGTCTCGGCACCGACATCGGCCCGATGGCCATCTGCTACCGCAAGGACCTGTTCGAGAAGGCCGGCCTGCCCAGCGACCGCGCGGAGGTCGGCAAGCTGTGGGCGGGCGACTGGAACAAGTTCGTCGACGTCGGTGAGCGGTACAAGAAGAACGGCCCCGAGGGCACGACCTTCATGGACTCCCCCGGCGGTCTGATCAACGCGATCCTCAGCAGTGAGAAGGAGAAGTTCTACGACGCCTCCGGCAAGGTCATCTACAAGACCAACCCGGCCGTCAAGAACGCCTTCGACCTGACCGCCGAGGCCGCCGAGAAGGGCCTGGTCGGCGCGCAGACCCAGTTCCAGCCGGCCTGGGACCAGACGATCGCGAACAACAAGTTCGCCGCGATGGCCTGCCCGCCGTGGATGCTCGGCTACATCAAGGGCAAGTCGCAGCCCGACGCCAAGGGCAAGTGGGACGTGGCCGTGGCGCCCAAGTCCGGCAACTGGGGCGGTTCCTTCCTGTCCGTGCCGAAGAACGGCAAGAACGTCGAAGAGGCCAAGAAGCTCGTCGCCTGGCTGACCGCGCCGGAGCAGCAGGCCAAGCTGTTCAAGGTGCAGGGCAGCTTCCCCAGCGCGCAGGCCGCCTTCGACAGCGCCGAGGTCACCGGCGCCAAGAACGACATGACCGGCGACGCGCCGATCGGTGAGATCTTCGCCGAGGCCGCGAAGCAGATCCCGGTCCAGGTGATCGGCCCGAAGGACCAGATCATCCAGCAGGGTCTGACGGACAACGGCGTCATCCTCGTCACGAAGGGCAAGTCCGCGAAGGAGGCCTGGGAGACGGCGACGAAGACCATCGACAACAACCTGGACCAGTGACCCGGATGACCACCCGTCACGACACCGCCGCGCCCCCCGTCAAGGAGGGGGGCGCGGCCCCGGGCCGCCCGCCCGCCGACGCCGTCTCCGAGCAGGAGGTGAAGCGCCGGGCCAAGCTGTCGCGCCGCTGGCAGCGGGACGTGCGCTGGAGCCCGTACGCCTTCGTCTCGCCGTTCTTCCTGCTGTTCGTGGCCTTCGGCCTGTTCCCGCTGATCTACACGGGATGGGCCTCGCTGCACCAGGTGGAGCTGACCGCGCCCACCGACATGAACTGGGTGGGCCTGCGCAACTACACGCGCATCTTCGACGACGAGTTCTTCTGGAACGCGGCGAAGAACACCCTGACCATCGGCATCATCTCCACCGTCCCGCAGCTGCTGATGGCCATGGGCATCGCCCACATCCTCAACTACAAGCTGCGCGCCTCGACCTTCTACCGGGTCGCGATGCTCGCCCCGTACGCCACCTCGATCGCCGCCGCCTCCCTGGTGTTCGTGCTGCTCTTCGGGCGCGACTACGGGATGATCAACTGGGCGCTCGACGTCGTCGGGATCGACCCGGTCGACTGGCAGGGCGACAAGTGGCCCTCGCAGATCGCCGTCTCGACGATCATCATCTGGCGGTGGACCGGCTACAACGCGCTGATCTACCTGGCCGCGATGCAGGCCATCCCGCAGGACCTGTACGAGTCGGCCGCCCTGGACGGCGCGAGCCGCTGGCAGCAGTTCCTGCACGTCACCCTGCCGTCGCTGCGTCCGACGATCCTGTTCACGGCCGTGGTGTCGACCATCGGCGCCAGCCAGGTCTTCGGCGAGCCGCTGCTGTTCGACGCCAACAAGGGCGCCTCCGGCGGCGCGGAGCACCAGTTCCAGACGCTCGGCCTGTACCTGTACGAGCAGGGCTGGGTGAACCAGCACCTGGGCCGTGCCTCGGCGATCGCCTGGACGATGTTCCTGATCCTGATCGTCATCGGCATCGTCAACTACGTCATCTCGCGCCGGCTGCGCGCCAGTAGTTAAGGAGTTGTGGCCGTGACGACGACTGTGACGCCCCCCGAGACCTCGCCCGCCCGGCAGGACAGGCGTTCGCGCCTGCCGAAGTCGGCGCGGGCCGGCGGGACCCTGCACGGCGGTCCGATCGCGTACGCGATCCTGATCCTGTTCACGATCGTGTCGCTGTTCCCGCTGGTGTGGACCGCGATCGCCGCCTCCCGTGACAACCAGCGCCTGGCGCAGACGCCGCCGCCGTTCTGGTTCGGCTCCAACCTGTTCAAGAACCTGGAGATCGCCTGGACGGACGCCAACCTCGGCGAGGCGTTCCTCAACACCACGATCGTGGCGGGCATCTCGGCGCTGACCATCGTCGTGCTGTCGACGATCGCCGGGTTCGCCTTCGCCAAACTGCGCTTCAAGGGCCGCAACGCCCTGATGCTGATCGTCATCGGCACGATGATGGTGCCGCCGCAGCTGAGCGTGATCCCGCTGTACATGATGGTCGCCAAGCTGGACTGGACCGATCAGCTCCAGGCGGTGATCTTCCCGTCGCTGGTGAGCGCGTTCGGTGTGTTCTTCATGCGGCAGTACCTGCTGCAGGCGCTGCCGGACGAGATCATCGAGGCCGCCCGGGTGGACGGCGCGAGCAGCTGGCGGGTGGTGTGGCACGTGGTGTTCCCCGCCGCCCGGCCCGCGATGGCGGTGCTCGGCATGCTGATGTTCGTGCAGACCTGGAACGACTTCCTGTGGCCGTTCCTGGTGCTCACCCAGACCGGCAACCCGACCGTGCAGGTCGCCGTGGCCGGCCTCGGCCGCGGCTACACGCCCGACCAGTCCCTGATCATGGCGGGCGCGCTGCTGGGCACGCTGCCGCTGCTGCTGGTCTTCGCGATCTTCGGCAAGCAGATCGTGGGCGGCATCATGCAGGGCGCCGTCAAGGGCTGAGGCCCTGTCTCCGGAGGGCCGGGCCGACGCCGCCCCGGCCCCTCCCTTCCTTCCTCGTCCTCTTCTTTCCCTCCCCCTCCGCCAACGGTCTCCTCGACCTCATTGGGAGCGCTTCCATGCCTGACTCCGAGAACCCGGCCACTCCGGTGACCTTCCCTCCCGCCTTCCTCTGGGGCGCGGCGACCTCCGCGTACCAGATCGAGGGCGCGGTGCGGGAGGACGGCCGTACGCCGTCGATCTGGGACACCTTCAGCCATACGCCGGGCAAGACGGCCGGCGGCGACCACGGTGACATCGCTGTCGACCACTACCACCGCTACCGCGAGGACGTGGCGCTGATGGCGGAGCTGGGCCTGGGCGCCTACCGCTTCTCCGTCTCCTGGTCGCGGGTGCAGCCGACCGGCCGGGGCCCGGCCGTGCAGAAGGGCCTGGACTTCTACCGCCGCCTGGTGGACGAGCTGCTGTCCAAGGGCATCAAGCCGGCCGTCACCCTCTACCACTGGGACCTGCCGCAGGAGCTGGAGGACGCCGGTGGCTGGCCGGAGCGCGACACGGCGTACCGGTTCGCCGAGTACGCGCAGATCGTCGGCGAGGCGCTGGGCGACCGGGTGGAGCAGTGGATCACGCTCAACGAGCCGTGGTGCAGCGCGTTCCTGGGCTACGCCTCCGGGGTGCACGCGCCGGGCCGGACGGATCCGGCGGCCTCGCTGCGTGCCGCGCACCACCTGAACCTGGCGCACGGGCTGGGCGCGACCGCGCTCCGCTCGGCGATGCCGGCCCGCAACTCGGTGGCAATCAGCCTCAACTCCTCGGTGGTGCGGCCGCTGTCGCAGGACCCGGCGGACCTGGCGGCGGCCCGACGCATCGACGACCTGGCCAACGGCGTCTTCCACGGGCCGATCCTGCACGGCGCCTACCCGGAGACGCTGTACGTGGCGACCGCGAGCCTGACGGACTGGGACTACGTCCTGGACGGCGACCTGGCGCTGATCAACCAGCCGCTGGACGCGCTGGGCCTCAACTACTACACGCCTTCCCTGGTCTCGGCGGCGGACGCGTCGGCGAAGGCGCCGCGGGCCGACGGGCACGGGTCGAGCGACCACTCGCCGTGGCCGGCCGCGGACGACGTCGCCTTCCACCAGACGCCCGGCGACCGCACCGAGATGGGCTGGACGATCGACCCGACCGGCCTGCACGAGCTGATCATGCGCTACACCCGGGAGGCGCCGGGCCTGCCGCTCTACATCACCGAGAACGGCGCGGCCTACGACGACAAGATCGACTCGGACGGCCGGGTGCACGACCCGGAGCGGGTCGCCTACCTCCACGGGCACCTGTCGGCGGTCCGCCGCGCGATCTCCGACGGCGCGGACGTGCGGGGCTACTACCTGTGGTCCCTGATGGACAACTTCGAGTGGGCGTACGGCTACGGCAAGCGCTTCGGCGCGGTGTACGTGGACTACGCGACGCTGGAGCGCACGCCGAAGACGAGTGCCCACTGGTACGCGCGGGCGGCGCGGACGGGGACGCTGCCGGAGGTCGAGGCGGTCTGACGGCGGCCCCGGGGGACGGGGCACGGCCCGCTCAGGGCGGTGCCGCGCCCCGCCGGTTCAGCCGTTGCCGACGCCGGATACGGCCCTTGCCGGGGACGGTTACAGCCCTTGCCGACGCCGGGGGCAGGCCGGTCGCTGACGCCCCGATCCCCGGGCCGCGGCGTGAGCGACTCGTGGGGCCGGCGTCTCAGGAGCGTTTGAAGGCCGCCGTCGGTCTGCCGCGGCGTCGGCGCCGCAGTTGCCGGTGGCCTCCGCCGGACGGGGCGCGTCCGTCCAGCTGGATCCAGATGCGCACCTCGGTTCCGCCGAGCACCGAGGAGCCGATGCGGACGTCCCCGCCGGTGGACTCCGCGAGCCGGCGCACGATGTCCAGGCCGAGCCCGGTCGAGCCGTCGCTGCCGGAGCCGCGGCCGCGCGCCATGGCGGCCTCGGGGTCGGGTATGCCGGGTCCCGCGTCGGAGACGAGGACGATCACCGCGTCCTCGGCGTTGTGCACGTCGACCGCGAAGGCCGTGCCCTCCGGGGTGTGCCGGAAGACGTTGCCGAGCAGTGCGTCCAGCGCGGCGGCCAGGTCGGCCCGGGCCACGGGGATGCGCACCGGCCGGTCGGCCCCGGCCACCCGCCACTTGCGGCCCTCGTCCTCCGCGAGCGCGGACCAGAACGCCATCCGCTCCCGCACCACCTCGGCCGCGTCGCACCCGGCGCCGGGACCCGCGGCGGCCGTCTGCGGCTTGGCCTCCCGGGCCGTACGGATGATCGTGTCGACCTCGCGCTCCAGTTGCTCGACCGCGGTCCGGGTCTGCTCGGCGGCCGGTCCCTCGCCCAGCGAGGCGGTGTTCAGCCGCAGCACGGTCAGGGGCGTGCGCAGCCGGTGGGACAGGTCGGCCGCCAGCTCCCGCTCGTTGGCCAGGAGTTGGACGACCTGGTCGGCCATCGAGTTGAACGCGACGGCCGCGAGCCGCAGTTCGCTCGGGCCCTCCTCCGGGACGCGGGCGCCGAGCTTGCCCTCGCCCAGCTCGTGCGCCCCCTCGACCAGGCGCCGGGCGGGCAGGACCATGCGCACGCCGAGCCGGTCGGCGACCGCGACGGAGCCGACGACCAGCGCGATACCGACCCCGGCGAGCACGGCCCAGGCCGTGCCCACGCCGTTGGTGACCTCGGACTCCGGCACGTACACCTCGACGACCGCGATCTCGCCGGTGCTGAGCGCGACCGGCTGGAGCAGCGTGGAGCCGCCGGGGACGCCGGTGGTGGAGGCGCGGCCCAGTTTCCGCACGGCAGCGATGTCCTGGTCGGCGGCGCGCTGCCGCCCGAGTTCGAGGGCGCGCTGGCCGTCGCCGGCGGGTATGTGCACGGCCATCCCGGCGTCGGAGCCGGCCGAGGCGACGACCCGCTCCAACTGGTCGCGGTCGGTGGTGATGGACAGGGCGGGGGCGACGGCCGCGGCCTCCCGCTCGGCGTTGGAGAAGGCGCGGTCCCGGGCCATCTCGCGGATGACGAGCCCGAGCGGCACGGCGAACGCGAGCACGACCATCGTGGTCACGGCCAGCGACACCTTGACCAGGGCCCACCTCATCGCGGTGCCTCCGCTCCCGGCGGTTCGAGCTTCACGCCGACGCCCCGCAGGGTGTGCAGATAGCGGGGGTTGGCGGCCGTCTCGCCCAGTTTCCGCCGCAGCCAGGAGAGATGGACGTCGATGGTCTGGTCGTCGCCGTAGGACTGCTGCCAGACCTCGGCGAGCAGTTCCTTGCGCGGGACGACGACTCCGGGGCGGCGGGCCAGGAAGGCGAGCAGGTCGAACTCGCGGCGGGTGAGGTCCAGTCGGGCGCCGTCCAACTCCGCCTGGCGGCGCAGCGGGTCGACGGTCAGGCCGCCGACCCGCAGCACGGGCGACGGCTCCGTCTCCCCGGCGGCGGAGCGGGCGCGGCGCAGCACGGCGGCCATGCGGGCCGAGAGGTGTTCGACCGAGAAGGGCTTGGTGAGGTAGTCGTCCGCCCCGGCGTTCAGCAGCCGGACGATCTCCGTCTCGTCGTCCCGGGCGGTGGCGATGATCACCGGTACGTCCGTGATGCCGCGCAGCATCTTCAGGGCCTCGGACCCGTCGAGATCGGGCAGTCCGAGGTCCAGGATGACCACGTCGAAACGGAAATGGGCGACCTCGCGCAGCGCTTCCAGCGCCGTCCCGACACTGCGCACGGTGTGCGAGGCGTCGGTCAGGTGCCGGATGAGCGCCGAGCGTACGAACGGGTCGTCCTCGACCACGAGCACACTTGCCATGCGCCGCACCGTACGCCATCTCCCACACCCGGGTGCGGGCCTGTGGACAACTCCCGTGGTGGGGACAACGAGTGCGCCCACGGGGGCCCGTGTGGGGACGGCGAGTGCGCCCGCGAGGGCCGGCGTGTGGACAACGCGTGGGACCCGTGAGGCAGGATGGCCCGCGATGCGCAGAGGACTCGTTCACGTACTGGCCTGGCTGCTCGCCACGGGCGCGGCGGTCACGCTGTCGTGGTGGGGTGTCCACACGGTGATGGCGGGCACGGCCTACGACCCGCCGCGGGCCCTGCCCATCAAGGCCGCCGAGGTGAAGGCACCGGAGCCCGAGCCGTCGGTCACCCCGCGGGAACGGACACCCGCGCCCCGGCGGACCCCGACCCCCTCGGCCTCTCCGCCCACGACGACCGCGAAGCCGGCTCCCTCCCCCAGCCGGACCCCCGGCCCCTCCCCCTCACCCGCCGCCACCGGCCGGGTCAAGAGCTACGACACCGACGGCGGCCGGGCGGTGTTCGACCTCGGGCCGGCGTCCGCCTCGCTCGTCTCGGCGACTCCCGGCGCGGACTGGTCGATGCAGGTGTGGAAGACGGAGTCGTGGATCCGCGTGGAGTTCTCCCGGGGCGCGGAGCGGGTGTCGGTGTTCTGCACCTGGCACGACGGGCCGCCGCGGGTGGAGATCGGAACCTACTGAGCGGCCTCGGGGCTCAGCGGAACACCGAGGGCGGCGGGGCCGGGGACGCCACCGCCGCGAGGTCCGTCACGGGCACGGCCCCGCCGGTGAAGTCGGTGAGCGTCCTGCCGTGCTCGACCCGTGCGGGGTGCGGGTCGGAGGCGGCGCGGCGGGTCAGCTCGGCGATCGGCAGCGGAGCGTCGGAGGCGACCAGGACGGCGTTGCCGAAGCGTTTGCCGCGCAGCACCGCCGGGTCGGCGATCAGCGCCAGGTGCTCGAAACGGGCGGCGGCGGTGGCGATCTGGCCGCGCAGATGGGTCAGCGGCGGCCCGTCGGCGAGGTTGGCGGCGTGCACCCCGCCCGGCTTGAGGGCCCTGCGGACGTCGTCGAGGAACTCGGTCGAGGTCAGATGGGCCGGGGTCCGGGCGCCGCTGAACACGTCGGTGACGACGAGGTCGGCCCAGCCGTCCGGCACTTTGGCGAGTCCCTCGCGGGCGTCGGTGGAGCGCACCCGTATACGGGCGTTCGGGTCCAGGGGCAGCTCGCGGCGGACCAGCCGGACGAGGGCGCCGTCGCGCTCGACGACCTGCTGGGTGGAGCGGGGGCGGGTGGCGGCGATGTAGCGGGCGAGGGTGAACGCGCCTCCTCCGAGGTGCACGGCCTGCAGCGGGCGGCCCGGCGGGGCGACGAGGTCGATGACGTGCCCGAGGCGGCGCTGGTACTCGAAGGACAGATGGGCCGGGTCGTCCGGGTCGACGTGCGACTGCGGGGCCCCGTCGATCACCAGGGTGCGGGCGCGGGGCCGGTCGCGGTCGGGGATCAGCTCGGCGAGTCCGCCGTCGACGCTCTCGACGACGGACTCCGCATCGGCCTGCCGGCGCCGACCGCTCCTGGACTTTCCCATGGGGTCATTATCGGGTCGCCCCGGTAAGCGGACCGTACGCCTGCCCGGCAGCCGGCCTTCTCAGCGGCAGCTGTCGGCCGCCTCGATCGTGCGGGCGGCCTCGCCCAGGGCTCTGCGCAGCACCGCCGGGTCCGTCGCGAGGTCCGCCTCACCCGGCGGCAGCAGCCAGTCCGAGCCCTCGACCGGGGGTCGGGGCGCGAGGGTCAGGCCGCGTCCGTCGGTCCCGGTGCAGGTGCTCCCCGGCACGTCCCAGGCCGCGGCCGTCCCCGGCGGGACCAGGAAGCCGAGGGTGCCGCCCCCGTCGTCGTGCAGCACGGGCCCCACCGCGTCCCCCGGTCCGCGCCGCAGGATGTCGACCGCCTCCAGGCCCTGCCGCGCCGGCACCGTCACCACATCGCAGCCGACCGCCGGCGTACTCGGCGGCGTACGAGGATCGTTGATCCGGCTGGTCGTCATCCCGGCCTCCACCACGAAAACCCCTGCTTGGACGAGCGGTCGGGAGACGGGGGCCTCCTCCCGGTCCACAGGGTTCAACGCGGCGGTGCGTCAACGGCTACGGCGGAAGTCAGCCGCAAAGGATGGCACTTCATGGCAGATCACGGATGAGATATCCGGTTTGTAGCCAAACTCAGCGTGAGGACTCCGACACAGCAGGTACGTTCTTGCTCGCCGGACACAACGCCGACGATGCGGACGGAACATCCCAAGTCGCCGTGTATCCGGCATGGTTCGACGGTTCGCACGAGAGGACCCGGCCATGGCGTCGTCAGCGGTGACCTCGTCTCAACCCGATCGGCCGGCACGGCCGAATCTCGCCTTCCGGCGGCTGCGCGGACAGCGCTCACCGGCCGAGTTCGCCGCGGTGATCCGACGGGCCGCCCTGGAGATCGGCGAGCAGGTCAGCTGTGACGCGCGTTACATCGGCCGGGTGGAGGCGGGCGAGATCCGCTGCCCCAACTACGCATATGAACGGGTGTTCCTGCACATGTTCCCGGGCCGCACGCTCACCGACCTGGGGTTCGCGCCCCGCTCGTCGGTACGCGGACGCCGGGCGCGCGGCACCGAGGACGCGCCCTGGACGCGGACCACGAACCCGGCGGACGCCACACGTGAGACCAGTGGGGCGTGCGAGCCGTATGAAACGCAGAACCCGTACGACCCGCACCACCCGCACGACACCTACGAGGAGAGCGACGTGCTACGTCGCGCATTCATGACCGGCGGGGGCGCCACCGTGGCCGCCGCCTCCCTGGGGCCCGTCGGCCTCGCCCGCGACGCCTCGGCGGCCCAGCGCCCCGGGCGCCGCGCCGGGACGAGCGAAGCGGGCGCCCTGGAAGAGGCCGTGCGCCGGATCCGGCTGCTCGACGACCGGCACGGCGCCGACGGCCTCTACCGCCGGGCGGCCGCCCCGCTGCGCGCCGCCTACGCCCTGCTCGACGCCGGCGCGACCCGGCAGACGACGGCGGACCGGCTCTACTCGGGCGCCGGGGAACTGGCCATCTCCGTGGGCTGGCTGGCCCACGACTCGGGACGCTTCGACGACGCCCGCTCCCACTACGCCGAGGCCCTGGCGACCGCCCGGATGACCGGCGACCCGGGCCTGGAGGCGCACGCCTTCTGCAACACGGCGTTCCTCGCGCGCGACGCGGGCCGGCCGCGCGAGGCGGTCCGGGCGGCCCAGGCCGCGCAGCGCGTCGCCAGGCCCGTGGGGTCGGCCCGGCTGATGTCCCTGCTCGCGCTGCGCGAGGCGGGCGGCTGGGCCGGACTCGCCGACCGCGTCGCCTGCGAGCAGGCCCTGGCCCGCGCCCAGACCCTCTTCGAACGGGGCCCTTCGGAAGCCGACCCCGAGTGGATGAGCTTCTACGGCGAGGCCGAACTGGAGGGCCTGGAGGCGCAGTGCTGGTCGACGCTGGGCGACTGGCCCCGCGCGGCCCGGCACGCGCGGCGGGCGGCGGAGCTGCAGGACCCGCACTTCACGCGGAACATCGCGCTGTACACGGCGGAGCTGGCGGACGACCTCGCGCGCGGGGGGCGGCCCGACGAGGCCGCGAGGGCGGGGATGCGGGTGCTGGACCTGCTGGAGGAGGTCCAGTCGTCCCGGATCCAGACGATGCTGGCGGCCACGGCGCGGGTGCTGGCACCGCACCGGAGGGCATCGGGGGTGTCGGCGTTCCTGGAGCGCTACGCCTCCTTGCCCCGGACGACCTAGGGCCCCGCCGTGCGGGCCCAGGGCCCTGCCGTCCGGAGCCGGGGCCCCGTCGCTCGGATCCAGCGCCCTGCCGTCCGGATCCGCCCGCCCTAGGCCAGGTGCCCGAGGTCGTTCCAGCTCTCGATCGCGGGCTCTCCGTAGGCCCAGCCCAGCACCGAAAGGGACGTCGGGTTCAGCCGTATCCGGGCCGCGAAGTCGATCGGCAGGCCGAGCCAGCGGGCGCCTATGGAGCGCAGGATGTGCCCGTGGGCGAAGATCAGGACGTCCCGGTCCGCCGAGCGCGCCCAGGCGACCACCTCGTCCGCCCGGGCCGTCATCTCGGCGAGGGTCTCGCCCTCGGGGACGCCGTCGCGCCAGATGAGCCAGCCGGGACGGACGGCCTGGATGTCCGCCGGGGTCATGCCCTCGTACGCGCCGTAGTCCCACTCCAGCAGCGCGTCCCAGGTCCGCGCGCGCTCGCCGAACCCGGCCAGCTCGCACGTCTCACGCGCGCGTGCCAGCGGGCTGGTGCGCACCTCGGCCTCGGGCAGGCCCTCGTACGGGGCCCGGTGCAGGCGCTCCCCGAGCAGCTTGGCCCCGCTCCGGCCCTCCTCCAGAAGGGGCACGTCCGTCCTGCCGGTGTGCTTGCCGGACAGGGACCACTCGGTCTGTCCGTGGCGGGCCAGCAGGATGCGCGGAGCCATGGGGAACCTTTCCGGAGGAAAAACGCAAGCGGAACTCCTCCATCATCGCGCACCCCGTCCGCGGGCAACCCGAGGGGCGATCTCTGCGTCTTTGAGGGCCGGAGGGCGCCCCCAGGGCGAGCCCGTACGCCGTAAAGTGGCACGACCGGACGGCCGGGCGCCGCGTGAGAAGAAGGGGGAGGGCATCGGATGCCGCACACCGAGACACCGGGCACCGAGGCGGACCCCGTCCCCCGGCTGCGCTGGTGGACCGAGCTGCCGCTGATCCTTCTGGTGTACGCGTGCTACTCGGCGGGCCGGCTCCTCGCCCGGGGCGACGTCTCCGGCGCGGTCGACCACGGTCTGGCGCTGCTGCGCTTCGAGAAGGCCCTCTACCTCAACTTCGAGCACCCGCTCAACCGCCTCTTCACGCGCGAACCCTGGATAGGCATACCCGCCGACTTCTGGTACGCGTCGCTGCACTACCTGGTGACCCCGGCCCTGCTGGTGTGGCTCTTCCGCTCCCGGGCCGTGCGCTACCGCGCCGCGCGCACCTGGCTGATGACGTCCACCCTCATCGGCCTGATCGGCTTCACGCTGCTGCCCACCTGCCCGCCCCGGCTCCTCGACGCGAGCCACGGCTTCGTGGACACGATGGCGCAGTACAGCTCCTACGGCTGGTGGGGAGGCGCGGCGAGCGCCCCGCGCGGCATGGGCGGCATGACCAACCAGTACGCGGCGATGCCGAGCCTGCACGTGGGCTGGGCCCTGTGGTGCGGCGTGATCCTGTGGCGCTACGGCGGTACGCGCCTGACGAAGGCGGCCGGTGTCGCCTACCCGCTCATCACCACGATCGTGGTGATGGGCACCGCCAACCACTACTTCCTCGACGCGGTCGCGGGCGCGGCCGTCATGGGCGTCGGGCTGCTGCTGGCGCCGCTGGTGATGCGGACGGCCGACCGGGTCAGGGCACGGTTCGTGCCGCGCGTCGCACCGGTCCCGGCGGACACTTCCGCCGCGGGTTCCTCGATTGTCAGTGCCGGATGCCAGACTTCCGCGGGTGAGCGAATTCCACGGCAGCGCGAGTCCCGGGTCGGAGCGGGAGCCGAGCCGAGTGCCTCCCCCCAGGACGCGGGGGACGGCGCTCCGGCACCGGCTCGCTGAGCTGCGCGGCCCGGACGTCCCCGCGAAGGCGCTGGACGCGCGGGCCCTGGCCGCGCTGGCCGCCAACCCCGGCTGCGCGCGGCGCGCGATCCTCGACGGCGCCGGGGTGAACAAGACGGCCCTGGCGAGCGCGCTGGGCGCGCCGTCGGCCTTCGGGCAGTCGCAGTTCGCGCTCACGCGGGGCAACGCCTTCGAGGCGAAGGTCAAGGCCGACGGCGGTGCGGAGCTGCTGCGGCTGGTGCACGAGAAGCTGGACCGCTCGGCCGAGCCGCCCGACGGCGCGTGGGTGCCCGACCTGACCGCGACCGGCCCTCAGGGGCGTACGGCCCGTACGGCGCTGGAACTGCGGGAGGCCGCCGCCCGTCCCGGCGCGTGGACGCTGCTCGACCACCCGATGCTCGCGCTGGACGTCGCGGGCTCCCCCGCGTTCCTGGAGCCGGACGCGGTGGTGGTGCACCCGGACGGCAGCTGGACGGTCGTGGAGATCAAGTCCTTCCCGATGCTGGACGGTTCGGCGGATCCGGCGAAGGTCGGGGCGGCGGCCCGGCAGGCGGCGGTGTACGTGCTGGCGCTGGAGGAGGTCGCGGCCCGGCTGGAGCCGGCCCCGCGCGTGCGCCACCGGATCCTGCTGGTCTGCCCCCGGGACTTCTCCAACCTGCCGGCCGCGTCCGCCGTGGACGTCCGCAAGCAGCGCGCCGTGACGGCCCGCCAGCTGGCCCGGCTGACCCGCATCGAGGACATCGCCGACGCGTTGCCCGAGGGCACGTGCTTCTCGCCCGAGCTGCCGGCCGAGGAGCTGACGGCGGCCGTGGAGTCGGTGCCGGCGACGTACGCGCCCGAGTGCCTGTCCGCGTGCGAGCTGGCCTTCCACTGCCGGTCGCGCTCCCGCGAGACGGGCGCGGTGACCTCGCTCGGCCGTGCGGTGCGGGCGGAGCTGGGCGGTCTGACGACCGTGGAGGACGTCCTGGCGGCGGCCCGCGGCGAGGCCGGCGATCCCGGCGACCCGGCGGTGGCGGCCCTGCGCCGCGCGGCGGCCCTGCGCGCCGAGGCCCTGGAGGCGGCGTGTCGCTGATCTCCACGCTGGCCCGCCTGGAAGCCGTCAGCACCGGCCGCGCCCAGCCCGCGGCCACCGTCCGGCACCGGCATCTGTCCGACCGTCCGCTGGTGTTCGTGCCGCTCGTCACCGCCGGTGAGGCCGGTGCCCCGCTGGGCGCGCTGATCGGCACCGACCGGGACGCGCCGCGTCTGCTGGCCGTCCCGCAGCCCCGCGACCGCGACCTGAGGTTCGCGTTCCTGGCCGACCTGGCCGACGTGGTCCTGCCATACGTCGACGCGTACGCCGAGGAGGTGGAGGCCGCCGAGCGCACCGAGACCGACCCGGAGACCGGCAAGCGGGTCAAGGTCGAGGTCGACCTGTGCGCGGACGCGCCGCAGCTCCTCGTGCCGAGCCGGGCGGGCATCGACCTGGTGCGGCTGCTCGGGCGGTCCACGCGCTTCCGGCGGACGGCCGAGCAGGACCCGGACGCGCCCTACCCGGCGCCGCCGCGGGTGCCGCTGCTCGGGCGGTGGCTGACGCACTTCGGGGAGCGGGCCCGGGTGCCGGGCTCCTCGCTGCTGCTGGCGATGACCGACGTGCTCGGCCGGCACTGGGCGACCGGGCAGTCCTCCCTGGAGGACCAGCATCTGGGTGCGCTGCTCGCCTGGATCGACCCGCCCGACGGGGTCACCGGCGCCGAGGCGGCGCTCAGGGCCGAGCTGGAGCGGGACGCGCAGGGGCAGCTGACGTGTCCCCCGGCCGGCCCGGCCACCGACCCGGCGTTCGACAACAAGCTCCTCGCCCCGGCCATCGAGCGCTACGACCGGGCCCGCACGGCCCTGGCCGCCGCCGAGGACGGCCTGGAGGCGGACGACCGGCTGGGCGCGCTGGCCGCCGCCGAGCGGGAGATCCGCGACCTGGTGCTCAGCCGCACCCGGCCCACCTGGGACGCGGTCTGGCGGGGCCTGGACCTGCTGCGCGCTCTGCCCCCGGGGGCGCATGTCGAGGAGCGGTGGACGCGCGACCGCTGGTCGTTCACCGGCCACCGCGACCGCGTGCTGGCGGGTGAGCCGCCGCAGCCGCGCCGCGACGACGCCGTCACGGCCGCGAGCAAACTGGCCACGCGCGAGCGCGAACAGGCCCGGCTGGAGGCGCAGGAGGCCCTCGACGACCCGCTGGTGATGGCGGGCCGGCGGCTGTCCGGGGAGGCGTTCGCGGGCGAGGTCACCGACGTCGTGATGGCGTACAGCGACGGCAAGCGCCCCAGCCCCCGCCCCCTGGTCACGGTCCGCACGGACGACCGGCCGCATCTCGGGGAGCGCACGAAGGTGTACCGGTCGCTGGGCGGCAAGCCGCAGTCAGCGGAGTTCGTCGCGGCCGAGGAGGACGGCGCGTCCGTGGTGCTGCGGATCCTCGACAAGATGGGCCGCGGCAAGGAGCCCGAGCCCGGTTCGGTGCCGGAGAAGGGCGACCGGGTCTGCTTCACGCTGTTCGAGCACGAGCAGCGGGGCGGCGCGAAGCTGCCCGACCCGGAGGAGACACCGTGGACGCACGGCGGGCCGCCCGGTGAGGCGACGCTGGAGCCGGCCGACCCGGTAACCGAGGAGGATGTGCTGTGACCACGGTGTTCGATCCCTCGGCCGCGGCGGCCCGGGCGACCGACGCGATCCTGCACGACACGCTGCACGGCACCGCGCGCGGAGTCGTCGTGGACTCCCCGCCCGGCGCGGGCAAGTCGACCCTCGTGGTGCGCGCCGCCCTGGAGCTGGCCGAGGCCGGCCATCCGCTGATGGTGGTCGCGCAGACCAACGCCCAGGTCGACGACCTCGTCCTGCGGCTCGCCGAGAAGAATCCCGAGCTGCCCGTGGGGCGGCTGCACAGCAGTGACGCCGACCCGTACGACAAGGCGCTCGACGGCCTGGACAACGTCCGCACGTCGGCGAAGGCGGCCGACCTCGCCGGGCTGGGGGTGGTGATCTCCACGGCGGCGAAGTGGGCGCACGTGAAGACCGACGAGCCATGGCGGTACGCGATCGTCGACGAGGCCTACCAGATGCGCTCGGACGCCCTGCTCGCGGTGGCCGGGCTGTTCGAGCGGGCGCTGTTCGTGGGCGACCCCGGGCAGCTTGATCCGTTCTCGATCGTGGGCAGCGAGCAGTGGGCGGGCCTCGCCTACGACCCGTCGGCCTCGGCGGTGACGACCCTGCTCGCGCACAACCCGGACCTGCCCCAGCACCGCCTGCCGGTGTCCTGGCGGCTGCCGGCCTCGGCGGCGCCCCTGGTCTCGGACGCCTTCTATCCGTACACGCCGTTCCGCAGCGGCACCGGCCACGGCGACCGCGCCCTGGCCTTCGCGGTGCCGTCGGACGGCTCGGGCCCCGACCGGGTGATCGACGAGGCGGCGGCATCGGGCTGGGGCCTGCTGGAGCTGCCCGCCCGGCACACCCCGCGTACGGATCCGGAGGCGGTGCGGGCGGTGGCGACGGTGGTGCGCCGCCTGCTGGACCGGGGCGGCGCGGCGACCTCGGAACGCTCGCCCGACCCGGCCCCGCTCACGGCCGACCGGATCGCCGTGGGCACGGCACACCGGGACCAGGCGGCCGCGGTCCGCGCGGCCCTCGCCGAGCTCGGCGTCACCGACGTGGTGGTGGACACGGCGAACCGGCTGCAGGGCCGTGAGTACGACGTCACGGTGGTCCTGCACCCCCTGTCCGGCCGTCCCGACGCCACCGCCTTCCACCTGGAGACGGGCCGTCTGTGCGTCCTGGCCTCCCGCCACCGGCACGCCTGCGTCGTGGTGTGCCGGGCGGGGGTGAGCGACCTGCTGGACGACTATCCGTCGACGGAGCCGGTGCAGCTGGGGACGGTGGTGAAGTTTCCCGACGGCTGGGAGGCCAACCACGCGGTGCTGGCGCGGCTGGCCGAACATCGCGTGTCCTGGCAGCCGTAGCGAACGCGGGGTGGTGGGGCGTCCGTATCCACCACCGCGATGCCCACTTGCGCGCCCGCGAGACAATGGACGGTGGCCCGCTCCACCGGGAGGGGCAGCGCGACGTACGAGGAGGAGAAGACATGGCGGAGCCCACGCCGCGTCGGAACGAACCGCGGCTACGCCCCGCGCCCCTGCTCTTCGAGCCCGCGGAGGCGGCCTCGGATCCTGAGCACTTCTTCGACCTCGAGTCGATCGACGACCCCCGGGCACTGCTGTCCCGGGCCACGGAGCTGACCCTGGCCTTCCGGGCCGCGGCGGACCGGGCGGTGGAGTTCCAGGCGATGGCGGCGGCGCAGCTGGCCGATCCGCGCCGGTTCGACCGGCTGACGACGGCGGACATCGCCGAGCGGGCCGAGTGGACCGAGGACTACGCCAAGAAGATGGTCGAGTTCGGACGGGACCTGATGCGGGGCGACGCCGAGGGCCGGGGCCCCGGCGACCCGGCCTAGGACGGGCTCCGCCCGATCACCCGGCATATGCCAGCCGGGCAAGATACCCCCACCCACCCGCTCCTGTCCCGGTTTCCCGCAACCCTCGGGAAGCGCACGCTCACGCCCGGTACATCTGGAGGCATGAGCAGCGCATGGAACGCCTCCCACGTCACCCCGGACGGAGCCGTCTGGCTCGCCTCGGCAGGAACGTATCCGCGAAGCACGCTCGCTCTCTGGGAAGAGCGGCCGCACGCGCCGGTCGTGCTGCCCTGCGGGTCGGTCTTCGACGTGGTCAGCGCGCCCGTGATGTTCGGGCGGCGGATGCTCGACCGGCTGTGGGACGACGGGCCCGGCTCGGGTCCGGTGGCGGAGTACCGGGGCCGGATGCTGCTGTTCGCCGCGCCCGGCACGGCCCAGCGGCTGCCCGCGCTGCTGGAGTGGGAGGAGTGGGGCGTCCACGGCCGGGACGCCCGGAGTGCACACGGCCGGGACGCCCGGGGTGCCCGGCAGGGCTGCCGCACGGACGCCGTGCCCCCGCTGCTGTGCCACGGCACCGGCGACGCGGTGACCGTCCCCGCCCCCGCGGGGAGCGTCTCCCGCTCCCGCTGGCTGGTGGCGCCCGACACCCGTCAGCCCTGGCTGCCCGGCCCCGAGGTGCTGCTCTGGGCGGCGGTGCGGGCGGCCCGGTCCGCCGTGCGGATTTCGATTTTTCCTCCCGCCGACCAGGATGCTAAGGTCTACGACGTCAGCAGGCGCCGCTAGCTCAGTTGGTTAGAGCAGCTGACTCTTAATCAGCGGGTCCGGGGTTCGAGTCCCTGGCGGCGCACGACAGTGAAAGGCCCCTCGCGCGAGCGAGGGGCCTTTCACGTGCCGCGGGACGACGCCGGGGCGGCGCGTCAGTGGCCCACTCCGATCTTCACGATCCACGCCCCCGTGGCGGTGCGGCCCTCCACCTCCACCCTTACGCCCTCCCCCGGCACCGTGAAGCTCTCGCCGAGGGCGATGGGGGCGTCCGCGAGGGGCGGGTAGACGGAGTCCTCCCAGCAGGCCTCCGTGCGCGGATGGGCGTCGATCACCTCGATCGGCCCGCCGCCGGACTGCGCCCCGCCGCGCACCCGGTACACCAGCACCCCCTGGCGGCACGCGGCCGCGTCGTTGCCCACGGGCCCCCGCGCCTCGAAGGCGAGCACGCTGTCCCGTCCCGTGCGCACCACGGCGAGCTTGGTGCCCCGCCCGAGCCCGAAGGCCGGCGACCCGGCGGCGCCCTCCACCGGCACGCCCGGTCCCGCCGCCAGCGGTTCCAGGGTCAGCCGCGCGGGCGCGGCGTCCTGGACGCAGCGCACCTGCCGCGAGTCCAGCCAGCCCAGCTTCCACTTGTGCCAGCCGAACAGATCCGGGGCGAGTCCGAACTGGCTGCCCATCAGGTCCCAGTCGCCGACATGCGTGTCCCAGTCGCCCTTGCCGTCGGCGGGCCGGTGGTACAGATCAGGTAGATCGAACACATGGCCGGTCTCATGGGCGAGCACCAGCCGGTCCGGCGGATGCTGCTCGAACACGGTGACGATCCGGCGCAGCTCGGTGCCGTCGGCCCGCAGCGGGCTCGTCAGGTTCACCACCTTGGTCGCGTCGGAGTCCACGCCGGGCGCGTCCGGGTCGGCGACGAAGTACACGACGTCGTAGCGCGAGAAGTCGACCTGCGGGTCGGCCACGGCGAGCGCGTCGCGCAGGTACGCGGACCGGTGCTCGGGGCTCCAGTCGCGCTGTATGGCGTACGCGGTGGACGGCTGCGGCATGCGGATCCAGTGCCCGAGCGCGTGCGGCCGCAGGGTGAACCGGCCGTAGGAAGCCCGTTCGAAGAAGCGGGTGGTCGCCGGGAAGTGGTCGGCGGTCAGCTCCTGCGGCGTGGTCAGCGGATGGGCGTCCGGGAACGACAGGAAGACCATCACCGCCTCCAGGGCCCGGGCCGGACGCGGATAGGCGGCGTTCCAGGTGTCCAGGCCCTCCGAGTGGTGGGCGTCGGTGCGCGTCAGGGCGCAGGGCGCGGCCGAGTCGGTCTCGGCGGCCGAGGGGCCGGTGCCGAGCGAGGTCGCGGCGAGCGCCGACATGGTGGTGAACACGGCCGCGGTGCTGCGCAGTCGGGCGCGCGGAAACGGACGCGGCACGGGTACCTCCGGGTACGGTTCGCGGGACACCGCACCCAGCCTGTGGTGAATTGTCGTACTGCGCCCTGTTTGCCTGCACCAATTGAGTGAAGGGGCCGAAAGAACCCGGAAGCCGACACCCCCGAAGCACTCACGGAACGTCACAACTGGTCGAGGGCTTGAAGAAGCCGTCCAGGTGCGAGCAGAAACGATCTGGCAGAAGGGCCGATTGGTCGGGGAGACTGGACACCGGCTGGAAGGCCCTGGGGCCAGCCTCTATGATCGGCACACTTTCCTGACCTTTCCTGCACGGACAGAGATCGAATACATGCGGGAGCGAGCGGTGAGCGGAACCTCCGAAGGGCCGGCGCCCGCGGCAGACCTCGACCGGCCGGTCGTCACAGAGAGTGAGATCGATACGTCTCCCCGTACCGAGCCCCTGTCACGGCCGCCCTACCGTGCCGTCTTCGCGGCCGCGCCCCTCGCCATGGCCGTGGTCGACCGTGATGGCCTGGTCGTCGGTGCCAACGACGCGCTCGCCACGCTGCTCGGCAGCGCGGCCGACGAGCTGGCCGGGGCGGTCGCCGCCGATCTGGTCGGCCTCACCTCCGACGCCCGGAGCCTGCACGCCTACCACGAGGTGCTGCGCGGCCGGCAGTCCCGGCTGCGCTGCACGCGCCGGCTCAAGCACCCCGACGGGCACTCGCTGTGGGCGCAGGTGACCGTCACGCCACTGCCCGACGACGACCGGTCCGTGCTGCTGACCGTCGCCGACATCAGCGCCCGCCGTGAACTGCAGGCCCGCCTGAGGCACTTGCAGATGCACGACCCGGTGACCCGGCTGCCCAACCGCACGCTGTTCTTCGAACGGCTGTCCGCCGCGTTGGAGGCGGAGTCGTACGAGCGGAGCGGCACGGGCCGGATCGGGCTGTGCTACCTGGACCTGGACGGCTTCAAGGCCATCAACGACACCCTCGGCCACCGGGTGGGCGACCGGCTGCTGGCCGCCGTCGCCGAGCGGCTCACGCGCTGTGCGGACGAGGCGGGCCGGTCCCGCACCAGCGTTCCGCTGGTGGCCCGGCTCGGCGGGGACGAGTTCGCGCTCCTCGTCGAGGACTCCACCGGCACCGAACAACTGGCCGAGCTGGCCGAGGCGGTGCTGCGGGCCGTCCAGGAGCCGTTCGACCTCTCGGGCCGGCGGCTGTCGGTGTCGGCGTCGATCGGGGTCGTCGAGCGGCACGCGGCCGGCACGACCCCCACCGCCCTGATGCAGGCCGCCGACACGACGCTCTACTGGGCCAAGGCCGACGGCAAGGCCCGCTGGACCCTGTTCGACCCGGAGCGCAACGCCCACCGCATGACCCGCCAGGCGCTCGCCTCCACGCTCCGGCCGGCCATCGACCGGGACGAGTTCCGGCTGGAGTACCAGCCGCTGGTCGGCATGGAGGACGACCGGCTGCACGGGGTGGAGGCGCTGGTCCGCTGGAACCATCCCCAGTTCGGCGTACTGACGCCGAATCGGTTCATCGGGCTCGCGGAGGAGGACGGCTCGATCGTCCCGCTGGGCCGGTGGGTGCTGCGCACGGCCTGCGAACAGGCCCGCCGCTGGCAGCTGGACCACCCGGACGAGCCGCCGATCTTCGTCAGCGTGAATGTGGCGGTGCGGCAGATCTGGGACTCCGACCTGGTGGCGGACGTCGCGCAGACCCTGGCCGAGACGGGGCTCGCGCCGCATCTGCTCCAGCTGGAGCTGACCGAGTCCGCGGTGATGGGCTCGGCGGGCCGTCCGCTGCAGACGCTGAAGGCCCTCAGCGACATGGGCGTGCGCATCGCCATCGACGACTTCGGCACGGGCTACTCGAACCTGGCGTATCTGAGCAGGCTGCCGGTGTCGGCGCTGAAGCTGGACGGGTCCTTCGTCCGCGGCTTCCAGTACGACGACCGGGACGCGGCGGCCCGGGCCAACCCGGCCGACGAGGTCGTGGTCGAGGCGATGATCCAGCTCGCGCACCGGCTCGGGCTGACGGTCACGGCCGAGTGCGTGGAGACCTCGGCGCAGGCGACCCGGCTCCGCAGCATCGGCTGCGACACCGGACAGGGCTGGCTGTACTCCCGCCCGGTGTCGCCGGACCGCATCTCCGAGCTGCTCGGCACGCCGGACGTTCAGGCGGAGGCGGGCGTCGCCAATCCGTAGGCGCCGGCGATGAGTTCGTAGCTGCGCAGGCGGACGTCGCCGCTGTGCGCGTTGGCCGTGATCATCAGCTCGTCGGCGCCGGTGCGCTTGGCGAGGTCGTCCAGGCCGGAGCGGACCTCGTCGGGGGTGCCGTGGACGACGTTGGCGTTCCAGGAGTCGACGAAGTCGCGCTCCATGGGGCTGAACGCGTAGGCCTCGGCCTCCTCCGGCGTGGGCACCAGGCCGGGGCGGCCGGTGCGCAGCCGGACCATGCTGAGGGCCGCGGCCAGCACCTGGCGGCGGGCCTCCTTCTCGTCGTCGGCGGCGAGGGCGGAGACGCCGATGAGGGCGTACGGGCGGTCGAGCACGGCGGACGGCTGGAAGGACTCGCGGTACAGGTCCAGGGCCGGGATGGTGTTCTGCGCCGAGAAGTGGTGGGCGAAGGCGAACGGCAGGCCGAGCGCCCCGGCCAGCCGGGCGCTGAAGCCGGAGGAGCCGAGCAGCCAGACCGGCGGCCGGTGCGGGGACTGCACGCCGCCGGGGGAGGTGGCCTGGACCGGGCCGGGGACGGCGTGGATACGGCGGTAGGGGTGGCCGTCGGGGAAGTCGTCGTCGAGGAAGCGGACCAGCTCGGCGAGCTGCTGCGGGAAGTCGTCGGCGCCCTCGTTGAGGCGGTCGGTGCGGCGCAGGGCGGCCGCGGTGGCGCCGTCGGTGCCGGGGGCCCGGCCGAGGCCGAGGTCGATCCGGCCCGGGGCCATGGCCTCCAGCGTCCCGAACTGCTCGGCGATCACCAGCGGGGCGTGGTTGGGCAGCATCACGCCGCCCGAGCCGAGACGGATGCGGTCGGTGTGCGCGGCGAGGTGGGCGAGGATCACGGCCGGGGACGACGAGGCCACACCGGGCATGGAGTGGTGCTCGGCGACCCAGTAGCGGTGGAAGCCGCGGTGCTCCGCGAGCCGGGCCAGGTCGACGCTGGTGCGCAGCGCGTCGGAGGCGGTGCGGCCGGCCCCCACGGTGACCAGGTCCAGTACGGAGAGGGGGACGGGGGCGCTGCCCTGCGCTGCGCCGCGAATCTCGTCTGCCGCCACGGTGGGGTGCCTCCTGCTGTGGGCCGTGTGCTGTCGTTCCGGCTCTAACAGGGGACTGTCTCCGTTTATTCCCGGCCGTGATGCGTGGGGCTTGCGGTCAGGCGGCCTGCTCCCAGTCGCCGCGCGCGCAGCCGGGCGGGGGCGGGGGGTCGGACTTCTCGCGGGCCCGGAGGACGGCCCAGGCGAGCGCGGTCGCGGCGAAGAGCCACCACGGCAGGGTCCACACGGCGCCCCACCATCCGGTGTGCGGTGGGCCGAAGGCGTCCACGGCGGCGGCGGCCATGGCCGCGGCCAGGCTCCAGCACAGCAGACGGGCGCAGCGCCGGACAGCGCTTGCGGGGGATCTGAACGGGCCCGGTTCGGCCATCGGGGAGTCCTTCACGGCACGACTGGCTGCGGACGTGGCCAGTGTGCACGGGACGGACAGCGGAAGGGGAACGCGCTTTCGGTCAACCCAAGGGCCGCGTGAGGCACCGGAGTTGACCATTCCTCACCTCTCAGCGGGGTAGGCGGGGGCATACCTCCCTCTTTGCCCCGAATAAACGGCAGGACCGATTCCGGCCCGCATGGGCGACCCGTTCGAGGGCACCGCACCGCACACCGGCTGTCGGGAGGCCCCCTTGGACGGGATGACGAGGCGTGCGGCGAGATGCCTCGGGACGACGTTCACCGTCGCCGTGCCCCTGACGCTCGCCCTCGTGGCCTGGGCAGCGCTGTGGGTGCTGCGGTGGCGCCGCGGGAGGTCCCGATGAGCGGGCGGGCCGGCTGGGGCGACCGCCGGCGCGGCGCCTGCGCGACGGGCGCCTTCGGGGCCGTGGTGGCCGGGCCGCAGCAGTTGTCCGACTCCGGCGTCGGCTGGGACGTTCCGCTGGGCATGCTGGTCGGGGCCGCCGCGGGCGGGGCCTTCGGCTTCGTGTTCCCCGCTGTCCTGTCCCGGCGGCGCCGGGAACGGCCCGGTGGCCCGCCGCCCCCGCCGCCCCCGCATCCTCCGGGCCCGCCCCCGCCGCTGCCGCCCCCGCCGCTGCCGCCCGGGTGGCGGCCGTGAGGCCGGCTCACGCCTGGACGATCGGCTCCCGTGTGAACAGCGCGCCCAGCTCCGGCGCGTTCACCCGGCGGTCCGCCAGCCGCAGGGCCTCCCAGACCGTGACCTGGTTGGCGGTGAGGACCGGCTTGCCCAGTTCCTTCTCCAGGGCCGGGATGTGGGCCGCCGTGTGCAGGGCCGTGTCGGGCAGGAGCAGCGCCTCCGCGTCGGGGTGGTCGGAGCCGCGGGCCAGGGCGAGCAGTTCGGACTCGCCCCACGTGCCCACCTCGGCCGCCGTGATGATGCCCGAGCTGCTGACCGACACGACGTCGACGCCGTCGGAGCGCAGGAACTGCGCGAAGAGCTGGGCGACGTCCTCCGGGTACGTGGCGCCGATCGCGACCCGCCGCACCCCGAGCTCGCGCACCGCGTGCACGAACGCGAAGGACGTCGAGGACGCGGGCATCCCGGCCGTCCGGGCGAGCGTGCGGACCTGCTCCTGCGCGCCGTCCCAGCCGTAGACGAAGCTGCCGCTCGTGCAGGCCCACACCACGGCGTCCGCACCGGCGTGCCGCAGTTCCTGCACGCCGGCCGCCAGCCGCCCGGCGGAGCCCATCTCCAGCAGCGCGTCCACCCGGTGCGCGTCCTCACCGATGTCGGTGTGCACCAGGTCCACCCGGATGTCGCTGCCCAGCAACTGCTCGATGCGCGGATAGTCGTCCTCGGCGGAGTGGCCCGGGTAGAGAAATCCCAGTGCTGTCATGTCCAGCCTTCCTGCTGCTGCTCTTCTTCCGGCACTACGGGACCGGGGTCCGCCCCCGGCGCTGCGGGACCGGAACGCGCCGCCGGATTGATCAGCGCCTGATACGGTCCCACCGCACGGGTACCCAGTCGGCGCAGCGCCGCCCACATCGTCACTTGGTTGGCCGAGATCACCGGGATCCGCAGCTCCGCCTCCAGCTGGGGGATCACGTCGTAGGTGGGCAGGTTGGTGCAGCTGATGAACAGCGCGTCGGCGTCGCCGCGGACGGCCCGCCGGGCCATGTCGACGACCTCCCGGTAGGGCACCCTCCAGATGTGCCGGGTCAGGCCCATGAACGCGCAGCCGGAGATCGTCACGCCCGCCTGCGCGACGTAGTCCTCCAGGGACCGTGTGACCGAGACCGTGTACGGCGTCACCAGCGCCACCCGGCGCACGTCCAGCTCCACCAGGGCCTCCAGCAGCGCCCCGGAGGTGGTGATCGCGGGGACGGCCCCGGCCCGGCTCATCGCCTCGCACATCGCGCGCTCGCCCATCATCCCGCCGACGAAGCTGCCCGACGTGCAGGCGTAGGCCACGACCTCGGGGGTGATCGCGGTGAGCGTGCGGACGGCCTCGCTCAGCGTCTCGTGCTCACTGACCAGGCGGGCGAGATCGAGGCTGACCTCGACCGGGACGTACGGCGTGCGGGTCATGTGCAGGGAGACGCCGTCCGGGACCCAGCGCCACAGCTCGCGGTCCAGGGCGAAGTCGAAGGGGGCGACGACGCCGACCCCGCGCTGCGGGCTGGGCCCGCCGAGAAATGAGACGTCCATGGCAGGCACCGGCCTCACGCTGGGCAACGAGTACGCAACGGATCGTGGGAACGCCCGTGTTGACGACGGTAGGTTCGGGTGCGAGCGTGGTCAATCCGCCCGGATCACCCCTTGGTCAACACCGGGTTAACTCGTCGTCACCCGCGGCCCGCGCACGGCCCCGGCCCGCCGAACGGCTGGAGAAACGGCTGCTCATGCCCACCCCCACCCTGCTCGTCCTGGACGCCGAACCCCTCCCCCGCCTCGGCCGCCTCACCGGCCGCGCGCGCATCGAACACACCGACGCGGCGGGGCTCGCGGAGCGCCTCCCGCGTGCGGATGTACTCCTGGTGTGGGACTTCACCTCGCGCGCCGTCCGGGATGCCTGGCCGGGCGAGGGCCCGCGCCCGCGCTGGGTGCACACGGCGAGCGCCGGAGTGGACCATCTGATGAGTCCGGAACTCGCCGCCTCCGACACGGTCGTGACCAACGCCCGCGGCGTCTTCGACCAGCCGATCGCCGAGTACGTCGCCGCGCTCGTCCTGGCCATGGCCAAGGACCTGCCGCTCACGCTGGAGCTCCAGGGGGAGCGGACCTGGCGGCACCGCGAGTCGCGCAAGGTCGCCGGCAGCCGGGCCGTGGTCGTCGGGTCCGGCCCGATCGGCCGGGCGATCACCCGCACGCTGAAGGCGCTGGACGTCACGACCGCGCTGGTCGGCCGGGCCGCGCGCGCCGGCGTGCACGGCCCGGAGGACCTGGACCGGCTGCTGTCGCGCGCCGACTGGGTGATCGCGGCGGCGCCGTTGACGGAACGGACGCGCGGCATGTTCGACGCCCGCCGTTTCGGCGTGATGCAGCCGTCCGCCCGGTTCGTCAACGTCGGCCGCGGCCCGCTCGTCGTCGAGGACGCGCTCGCCGAGGCCCTGGACAAGCGCTGGATCGCGGGCGCCGCCCTGGACGTCTTCGAGACCGAACCCCTGCCCGCCGACAGCCCGTTGTGGCGGGCCCCGGGCCTGATCGTCTCCCCGCACATGAGCGGCGACACCGTCGGCTGGCGCGACGAGCTCGGCGCCCAGTTCGTGGAGCTGTTCGAACTCTGGGCGTCCGGCGCGCCGTTGAGGAACGTGGTCGACAAGCGGCGTGGGTACGTACCCGGACACTGACGTTCCTGGGAGGGTGGATGACCGAGCTCACCGAGCTGACGGCCGTACGACTGCTCGACGGGTACCGCACGGGCGCGTTCAGTCCCGTGGAGGCGACCCGGGCGGCGCTGCGGCGGGCCGAGGCGATCCAGCCGGAGGTGAACGCCTTCGTCCGGCTGACCGCCGAGGACGCGCTGGAGCGGGCCCGGGAGTCGGAGGAGCGCTGGCGGCGCGGTGAGCCACGGGGGCTGCTGGACGGGGTGCCCGTCACGGTGAAGGACATCCTGCTGCTGCGCGGGGCGCCGACCCTGCGCGGCTCGAAGGCGGTGGATCCGGCGGGCCGCTGGGACGAGGACGCCCCGTCCGTGGCCCGGCTGCGGGAGCACGGGGCGGTGTTCCTGGGCAAGACGACGACGCCCGAGTACGGCTGGAAGGGCGTGACGGACTCGCCGCTGAGCGGCGTGACGCGCAACCCTTACGACCCCGCGCGCACGGCGGGCGGTTCGAGCGGCGGGAGCGCGGCGGCCGTGGCGCTCGGCGCGGGACCGCTGTCACTGGGCACGGACGGCGGCGGCAGCGTCCGTATCCCGGCCTCGTTCTGCGGGATCTTCGCGCTGAAGCCCACCTACGGGCGCGTGCCGCTCTACCCGGCGAGCGCCTTCGGCACGCTGGCGCACGTCGGGCCGATGACCCGCGACGCGGCGGACGCGGCCCTGCTGCTGGACGTCATCGGCCACCCGGACTCGCGCGACTGGTCGGCGCTGGCCCCGCCGCCCGGGTCGTACGCCGAGGGCCTGGCGGGCGGGGTGCGCGGGCTGCGGGTGGCGTACTCGCCGTCGCTGGGCGGGCAGGTGGCGGTGCGGCCGGCGGTGGCGGCGGCGGTGCGGCGGGCGGTGGAGCGGCTGGCGGAGCTCGGCGCGTACGTCACGGAGACCGACCCGGACCTCACCGACCCCGTGGAGGCCTTCCACACCCTGTGGTTCAGCGGGGCCGCGCGGGTGACCCAGCACCTCGCCCCGCACCAGCGGGAGATGCTGGACCCCGGCCTGCGGGAGATCCGCGCGCGGGGCGCCCGGTACTCGGCGCTGGAGTATCTGGCCGCCGTGGACGTCCGGATGGACCTGGGCCGCCGCATGGGCCGCTTCCACGACACCTACGACCTGCTCGTCACGCCGACCCTGCCGATCACGGCGTTCGAGGCGGGCGCGGAGGTGCCGAAGGGATCCGGTCACCGGCGCTGGACGGGCTGGACGCCCTTCACGTACCCGTTCAACATGACGCAGCAGCCCGCGGCGAGCGTGCCGGTCGGCTTCGACGGGGACGGGCTGCCGGTCGGCCTGCAGCTCGTGGCCGCCCGGCACCGGGACGATCTGGTGCTGCGGGCGGCCCACGCGCTGTACGGGGCGGGGGTGGCACCGGGCAGTCGGCCTACGCCCGCCTGAAGCTGAGCGTCTCCCCCGCCGCCCCCGACCGCCACAGGTCGTTGCAGGCCTCGGCCATGGCCTCCAGGCCGTCGACGACCTGGCCCCAGACGATGCCGGGCACCCAGCCCACGTCACCGTTGAGCAGCAGGTTGTTGCGCTCGTAGAACAGGGCCAGGTCGACGAGGGTGGTCCCGGCGCGGACCTCGCGGTCGTAGCCGTAGGACGTGGTGCCCAACTCGGCGCCGACGAAGGTGAAATAGCACAGGTCGCCCGGGATGGGGGTGACGGTGGGATTCTCCAGGGGTGGCTCGTTCTCGGCGAAGGGCGGGAAAAGGGCGTAGATCTCGTTGCGTGCGTACTTCGCGTGGTAGACGTCGCCGGCCAGCGGAAGGGCGTCCCAGACGGCCGCGCAGGTGATCGGGGCGCGGTCGTCCAGCAGCCTGGCCGTGCAGGTCACGTCACGCTTGACCAGCGAGACTTCGAGGTAGCGATCAGCCATGCCCTCCATGGGAGTGCCCCCCGTGGCCAGCGGTCAAGGGGGCACGGGGGACGTGGGGGGCTTGAAAAGACCGGCATAACTCGAAGGCGGTCGGGTAGCCGCGCGCCCATGGCTCCACCACAGAGAAGCCCACACACAAGTCCGGAACACATGTCCCGGCCCGGCTCCGGGCCCACGCGCCGGTCGCTGCTCGCGGGGGTCGCGGCGCTCGGCGCACTGGGCGCGGCCGGGTGCAGCCGGGTCGCGACCGCCTCGGACGTCGAGGGCGGCGACCTCCTCGACCGGCTCCGGGCGGCGGGCGTGGTCCGTCTCGGCATCGCCGGTGAGATCCCGTTCGGTTTCATCGACAAGGACGGCGAGCTGACCGGAGAGGCACCGGAACTGGCCAAGGTGATCTTCAAGCGTCTGGGGGTCGACCGGGTGCAGCCCGTGCCGACCGAGTTCGGCTCGCTCATCCCGGGCCTGAACTCCCAGCAGTTCGACGTCGTCGCCGCCGGGATGTACGTCAACCCCGAGCGCTGCGAGCAGGTCCTCTTCTCCGACCCGGACTACCAGATGCTCGACGCGTTCATCGTCCGCAAGGGCAACCCGAAGGGGCTGCGCAGCTACAAGGACGTCGTCGAGAAGAAGGCGAGCTTCGCGACCGGGACGGGATACGCCGAGATCCAGTACGCCGTCGAGGCGGGGTACGAGGAGAGCGACATCCTCATCGTCCCGGACCAGGTGGCGGGGCTGAACGCCGTCGAGGCCGGGCGCGTGGACGTGTTCGCCGGCACCGCGCTCACCGTGCGCGAGGTGGTGAAGAAGTCCGCCAGGACAGAGGCCACCGAGCCGTTCAAGCCGATCGTGGGCGGCAAGCCGCACGTCGACGGGGGCGCCTTCGCGTTCCGGCCGACCGAGACGAAGCTGCGCGACGCCTTCAACGTGGAGCTGCGCAAGCTCAAGAAGAGCGGCGAACTGTTCCGCATCCTCAAGCCCTTCGGTTTCACCGAGGCCGAGATGACGGATCTGACCGCGAAGGAGCTGTGCGGCGGATGACCCCGGGACTGTGGGAACTGGTACTCAAGGGCGTCTGGGTCACGATCCAGCTGCTCGTCTGCAGCGCGCTGCTGGCCGCGGCGGTGTCCTTCGTCGTCGGCGTCGCGCGCACCCACCGGCTGTGGATCGTCCGCTTCCTCGCGGGCTTCTACACCGAGGTGTTCCGCGGGACCTCGGCGCTGGTGATGATCTTCTGGGTGTTCTTCGTGCTGCCCCCGGCCTTCGGCTGGCAACTGGTGCCCCTGTGGGCGGGCACGCTGGCGCTCGGCCTGACCTACGGCGCCTACGGCTCGGAGATCGTGCGCGGTGCGCTGACCGCAGTCGACCCGGCGCAGAAGGAAGGCGGGATCGCGCTCAGCTTCACGCCCTGGCAGCGGATGCGGCTGATCCTGCTGCCGCAGGCGGTGCCGGAGATGATCCCGCCGTTCTCCAACCTGCTGATCGAGCTGCTCAAGGGCACCGCCCTCGTGTCGGTCATGGGCATGGGCGACCTGGCGTTCAGCGGCAATCTGGTGCGCCTGGCGCTCCAGGAGAGCGCGGAGATCTACACGTACATCCTCCTGATCTACTTCGTGATCGCCTTCCTGCTCACCCGGGTGATGCGCGGGCTGGAGAAGAAGCTGAAGGCGGGTGTCGGCAAGGCGCCGGCCGGCAAGACCAAGGCCGCTGAGCCTGTCGTGGTGGAGGCGGTCCGATGAACTGGGACTGGAGCGCGGTCTCCGACTTCATGCCGGACTTCCGGGCGGGCCTGCTGGTCACCCTGCAGATCCTGGTGCTCGGCTCGCTGATCTCCTTCGTGCTGGGCCTGGTGTGGGCGCTGCTGATGCGGGTGCCGACGCGCTGGGTGACCTGGCCGGTCGGGGCGGTGACGGAGTTCGTCCGCAACACCCCGCTGCTGGTGCAGCTGTTCTTCCTCTTCTACGTGCTGCCCGAGTGGGGGCTGACGTTCTCGGCGCTGGCCACCGGCGTCTTCGCGATCGGGCTGCACTACTCGACGTACACCATGCAGGTCTACCGGGCCGGTATCGAGGCCGTGCCGGCCGGCCAGTGGGAGGCGGCGACGGCGCTGAACCTGCCGCTGCGCCGGACGTGGACCGCGGTGATCCTGCCGCAGGCCGTGCGCCGGGTGGTGCCCGCGCTCGGCAACTACGTCATCGCCATGCTCAAGGACACGCCGCTGCTGATGGCGATCACCGTCCTGGAGATGCTCGGTCACGCGCGCCTGTTCTCGCAGGAGAACTTCCGGTTCACCGAACCGCTGACGGTGATCGGAGTGGCCTTCATCGTCATTTCCTACCTGGCCTCCCTTGCCCTGCGAGCCCTGGAGCGACGCCTTGTCCACTGACACCCTCCCCGACCCCGAGAAGAACCCCGCCCGCGGCGGCGGCGAGCTGATCCGGCTGGAGCAGGTCACCAAGCGGTTCGGCGACCACACGGTCCTGGACCACCTCGACTTCTCCGTGGACGCCGGCAAGCACGTCACGCTGATCGGCCCGTCCGGCTCCGGCAAGACCACGATCCTGCGGCTGCTGATGACGCTGACCAAGCCCGACGAGGGCACGATCACGGTGGACGGGGAGCAGCTGTTCCCGGCGCCCGAGAAGCGGGTCCGCGAGGTCCGCAAGAAGATCGGGATGGTCTTCCAGCAGTTCAACCTGTTCCCGAACATGACGGTCCTGCGCAACATCACCGAGGCGCCGGTCACGGTCCTCGGCATGTCGAAGGACGCCGCCGAGGAGCGGGCGCGCGAGCTGCTGGAGCTGGTGGGGCTGACCGACCACCTCGACAAGCACCCGGCGCAGCTGTCCGGCGGCCAGCAGCAGCGGGTGGCGATCGCCCGGGCGCTGGCGATGCGCCCGCAGGTGCTGCTGCTGGACGAGGTGACCTCCGCGCTCGACCCGGAGCTGGTCGCGGGCGTGCTCGACGTACTCAGGGACATCGCGCGCTCCACCGACATCACGATGCTCTGTGTGACCCACGAGATGAATTTCGCCCGGGACATCTCCGACCAGGTGCTGATGTTCGATTCGGGCCGGATCATCGAGTCCGGTCCGCCGGAAAAGATCTTCAGCGAGCCGGAGAAGGACCGCACCCGGGAGTTCCTCAGCGCAGTGCTCTGACTACGGCCCGTGAACAGGCAGAACGCGGGACCACCGGACTGGGGCATGCGCCTGGCATATGCCAGAGTGCCATTGCCCCAGTTCGGATGCCCGGGAATCTTGTCAACCCCCGCTCCACGCACGGGCTTTGCCGGTTAACCTGGACACGGTTCACTGACCGGATTACGGCCCTACAGCAAGCGCAGGGGGAGACCACCGTGGCGCTGAAGCACGAGCCGACCACCCCGTATCACTCGGCCCAGGAAGCCCTGCGTGTCCTGGAGACGGTGGCGCGAAACAGTTCGGGCGTCACCGACACCGAGCTCGCCCGGCGCACCGGCATCGGACCGGAGCGACTGACCACGCTCCTGCGCATGCTGCGCCGCGAGGGCTACGTCGAGCAGATCGCCGACGGCGCGTACGTCACCGGCGAGACGCTGGCCCGCCTCACCTCCGCCCGCCGGCGCGAGCAGGCCCTGCGCGACAAGCTCCAGCAGACCCTGGACCGGCTGCGGGACTCGGTCGGCGCCGCCGTCTACATGAGCCGGTACGTCGACGGCGAGATCAGCGTCACCCAGTACGCCGACAGCCCGGCCACGCCCAAGGTCAACGAGTGGGTCGACTTCCGCTCCTCGGCCCACGCCACCGCCATCGGCAAGAGCCTGCTCACCCAGCTCGACCACGCCGGCCGCCGCGACCACCTGGCCCGGCACAAGATGGCCCGTCTCACCTCGCGCACCATCACCAGCGACCGGCTGCTGCTGTCCCGGCTGGAGGCCCAGCCGCCGACGGTGCCCGTCCTGGACCTCCAGGAGTACGCGGTCGGCACGGTCTGCGCGGCCGTCCCCATCACGGCCGGCTCCTCCGTCGGCTGCCTGGCCCTGTCCCTGCCCGTCGAGCACGCCCACCGCCTGCGCCAGGCCGCCGACACCCTCAACCGCAACGCCGCGCCGGTCCTGCTGTCCATGGCGATCTAGCCCCGCGCGGAGTGGTCCGGAGCACCCCCCGGGACCAGGTAGTATTTTCTCCGTCGCCGCCGCGGAACACGGTTTCAGCGGTCGGCGGGAGTCATGCGCCGCTAGCTCAGTTGGTTAGAGCAGCTGACTCTTAATCAGCGGGTCCGGGGTTCGAGTCCCTGGCGGCGCACGATGACGATGGCGAGGCGTGTTCGCGGACAGCGCGAACCACCTCGCCATCTCTGTCATTGCGCGGCTTCGCCGCGCGGCGTGGGGGCTCCGCCACCCACACCCCCTGTCGAAGGGCCTCTCGTGGGAGCGAGAGGCCCTTCGGCGTGTACAGAGTCAGGAGTCAGGGCGCCACGGACGTCCCCCGGTCGACGCCGGAGACGAGATCGCCGTACGGGCCGGAGGCCTCGCCGAAGGCGGTGAGGAAGCCGGCGCAGCACACGGCGATCACGCCGAGGAACGCGAGCAGCCCGACGGCGGTCATCGCCCGTCGCGCCCGGCTCGGCGCCAGGGCCGTGGCCACGATCCGGCGGCCGGCGGTGTAGTGGACGGTGACGTAGTCGCCCTCGGCGGTCGTCCTGGGGCCGCCGTCCTCCTCGAAGGTGATCACCCGGCCGTCGTGCGTGATGAACTCGTATACATGGCGCAGCGCCGGACGCGTGGACGCGGCGCCGGGCGTCGCGTACACCCCGAGGCACCGGCCCTCCGCCGTCAGCCCGCTGGTCCAGGCGCCCCGGATCCGCAGCCAGCGCCAGGTCGCGCGGCAGGCCAGGCCGACCGCGAGGGCCATGACCAGGCCGGGCACGACGTAGCGGATCACGTCCATCGCGCACCCCCGGAGTCGGTGCGCCGGCCCCGAGCGGCCGGCGTGGGAGGAACCTACCCACGCCGGCCGCTGCGGTGACTCAAGGGAACCTCAGAGGTTCAGAAGGTCACGTCCGAGCAGGCGTAGAACGCGTTGGCCGTGTCGGCGATCGTCCACACCGCGACGATGACGTGCCGGCCGCTGAGCCCGGACGGCAGCCTGCCCGTGTGGGAGAGGGTCTGCGGCGGCCGCTGCCCGTTGTACGGCACCGTGAAGAACGGCGTGAGGTTGAGGTCGGACCGGGCCAGGTTGTGGTTCTGGTTCCAGCCCGGCTTGGTGATGTAGTACTTGAAGTCGGTCGTGGCGTGCATGGCCGTGAACTGCCAGCGGAACGTGTAGTTCTGGCCGCCCGTCACCTGCGTGGCGGGCCACGCGCCGCCGGAGGGCGTGCGGGGCGCGCTGAGCTGGCTGAAGTGGCCGACGCCGCCGTTGCATATCTGCCCGTCGGCCGGTCCCGAGGCCGGGAAGCCCTTCGGCCCCTCGACGCTCTGCGGTTCCCACTGGATGGAACCGCAGTTGGTCACCGTGCCGTTCTGACACAGCTTCTGCCGGCTGATGGGCAGGTCGGTGTAGCCGTGGCCACTGGCGCCGCCGGAGGAGAGTACGAGGGCTCCGGTCGTGGCCAGTCCCACCGCGAGTGCGGACAACTTGGTCCTTGTGCGCATGCTGCCGCTCCTGGAGAACGTGGGGGAGTTTCACTGAGGCGTGCAGGTAGGTCTAGACCAAGTCTGAGAGTATGACCGTTACTTGAACATGTCCATACCAATCACGGACCTGTTTCCCCGCGGCCCGCGCAGAACGCCACCGTCAGGTCCTTCACGAGCGCCTTCCGCTCGTAGTCGTCGAGTTCCACCAGCCCCCGCATGGTCAGCCGGGTCACCGTGTCCTCCACCGAGTCCACGACCGAGGTGAGCATGCTCGCCCGGTGCCGGGCGTCCAGGGCGGCGATCCGGCGGCGGTGCATCGCGGCGGCCACCTCGGGCGCGTACTCCACGCGCAGCGGCTGCACGGAGAACACCTCCAGGCCCACCGGGGCGGCATCCGACGCCACCAGCCGGGTCAGAGCCTCGGCCCCCGCGTCCCCCGGCCCCTTCCCCCCGCAGGGCGTCTCCACGGGCACCCGGGTCAGGGCCGCCTCCACGCACTCGCGCAGGTACGACTCGTGGTCCTCGACGGCCAGCACGGCCCGCGCGGTGTCCCGCACCCGCCACACCACCTGGACGACCACCCGCAGCGCGACCCCGCTCGCGTCGGCGGCCGGCAGCGGCTCGCTGCGCCAGTGCCGCAGCCGTACGTCCACCCGGCGGCGCAGCAGCAGCGGGTTGACCCACAGCAGTCCGGAACGCCGGACGGTCCCCCGGTAGCGGCCGAACAGGTCCAGCACCCAGGCCCGGCCGGACCGGCCCCGGGCCAGTCCCCCGAAGCCGAACAGACCGAGGGCGCCGGCGCCCGCGTACGCCGCCCACTGCGCGGGACCGAGCCCGGCCCCGGTCTGCGCGGGCAGTCGCAGCGCCTCCACGACGAGCGGCGGCAGCAGCCCGGCCCACCAGGAGGTGGCCGCGCACCCCGCCGCCCCGCACGCCCCGGCCAGCACGCCGACCGCCCCGGGCAGCACACGCGCGGGCCGCTCCACCAGGTCGGGGTCGACCTGCGGCACGGGCCGCGGCGCCGCCCCGGCCGCGCGCCGCAGCCGGGGCTGCTCGCCCGTGCCCTGCCTGCGGCTGACCACCGCGGGCCGCAGCGCCACCGTGGCCGGGTCGGGGTCGTCGCGGAACAGCAGGTGGACGGGGATCTCGGTGGTGGCCTCGTTCTGGATGAGCCGGGCGGGCCTGACGGGACCCTCCGCGGGTCCGTCGGGCTCGGACGGGTGGGAAGTGGTCGTACTCATGGGTGCCTCCAGCCTCCGCGCCAGATGCGTCACAACGGTGGTCCCCGGTACCGGGCCGGGCCCGGCGGGGCCTGTGGGAAGAGCCGTCGCCTAGGAGAAGAGCCGTCGCCAGGTCTCCGGCCCCGGGTAGCCGTCGGCCGCGCCGCCCCGCCAGCCCTGGGTGCGCTGGAACGCCTCCACGGCCCGCCGGTCCGCCTCGCTCCAGCGCGGCCCGGGCCCGACCGCGTAGAACCTGCCGAACCCCTTGCGCACCAGCTGCTTTCCGAGCCGGGTGACGTACGCGTTGTCGGCACCGGGGCGGAACATCGCCCGCCCCGGGTAGCCCGGGACGCCGTGGGAGGACGGCGGCGGCCCCACCGCGCCGCCCTCGACGTCCCTGCCCTCGCCGGTGACCAGCAGCTCCCAGGTGCGCGGTCCGGGCAGCCCGTCCGCGTCGGCGCCCGTCCAGCCCTGCGCCAGCTGGAAGGCCCGGGTCGCCCGCCGGTCCGCGTCCGTCCAGCGCGGCCCCGGGCCCGAGGCGTAGGCGCCGCCGGCCCCGCGCGCGACGAGCATGCGGCCGAGCAGCGTGACGTACTTGTTGTGCGCGCCGGGGCCGAAATACGCCGCCCCCGGGAACGGCGTGGCCGCCGGGGCCCCGGGCGTCCCGCCGTCCGGTTCCGGGGCCGGCTCCTCGGGCGTGACGCCCTTGTACCGGTAGGGGACGTACCGGTCGGAGTCGCTCCAGTAGGCGTACGGGGTGGCCTGTCTGCGGGTGTGCGGGCGGGTCTGTTCGTAGGCCAGGTAGGAGCGGTGGGTGTCGTCCGTCCAGCCGCCGAAAATGGTGACGTGCGAGCCTTTCTCGGGGTCGGCCGCATTGTGGAACAGCAGAATGTCGCCCGGCTGGAGTTCCTCCTTGGAAATGGGCTCCGCGTACTGGGCGAGGCTGCCGGTCCATTCGTTCCCGGGCAGCTTCCACGCCATCGAGACATAACCCGAGCAGTCCTGCCGGTAACCGTCGGACCAGTAGGCGGTCATGCTGTACGGCACTTTCGCGGCCACCCAGGTCTTGGCCCGGTCGATGATCTCCGTGCGGGTGATGGCGGAGGGCTTGCCGGCGAGGGCCGGCCGGCCTCCGGGGCCGTGCAGCGGCGCCCGTTCACCCTGGGGGGTGTCGCGCTCCTCACCTGCGGGAACGCCGGGCCGGTGCGGGGCGTGCGGGAGGGCGGCCGCGGCCGGCGCGGCAGGCCCGGCACCGAGCGCGGCGGACGCCACGGCCGCCAGGGCGAGGACCCGGTGGGCGGCCGGATGGGCGGTGGTGCGGCCGGCCGGGGAATGCGGCAGGACGCGGCGCCAGTGGACACAGCCGGGGCAGTCGCAGTCGCTCGCGGGGTCGATTTCCTCGAATACCGGAGACTCCATGCGATTCCCCTCACACTTCCGGCGGAAAATGCGGTGCCCGTGGGCGTCCGGGCGCGCGTCGTCAGTTTCGCAACTGTCTTCCCGGCGCGCATGCTGACGGTCCGAATGATGTACGCGGCCCCCTCCCCGGGGCCCCCGGGAGGGCGGGAGGGTGGTCGGGAGCACCTCCACGCGTCCTGTAGAGTTACGTCGTCAGCAGGCGCCGCTAGCTCAGTTGGTTAGAGCAGCTGACTCTTAATCAGCGGGTCCGGGGTTCGAGTCCCTGGCGGCGCACCGACCGGAAAGGCCCCTCGGCGACGAGGGGCCTTTCCGCATGCCCGGACAGCCGTGCGTCCGGGTGTTTTCCTGGCCGGAACCTTTCTCTGGCCGGAACCGGGGCCACCGCACGTTTGGCCGGATACCCTCTCGCCATGGCAGCGCGAGACCTTCAGGAGCGGATCAAGAAGCTCATCATCGATCGCAGGCTGGCCTCCGGGGCCCCGCTGCCGACCGAGCCCGAGCTGATGGAGTACCTCGGCGCGAGCCGGAACTCGGTCCGCGAGGCGCTGAAGGCGCTCCAGGCGATGGGCATCGTCGAGATCCGGCACGGCTTCGGCACCTATGTCGGCCCGATGTCCCTCGCCCCGATGATCGAGGGCCTCGCCTTCCGCACGGTCGCCGGGCACTACCGGGGCGAGGACTCGCTGCTCCAGCTGCTCGAACTGCGCGAGGCCGTGGAGACCGGCCTGGCCTCCCGGCTCGCGGGGCGGATACCGCCGGAGGACCTCGTTGAACTGGACGCGCTCGTCTCCCGTATGGAAGAGCAGGCCGCGCAGGGAGCCGGCCTCGCGGAGACCGACCGCGCGTTCCACGCCACCCTCTACCGAGGGCTGGACAACGTGCTGCTGAGCGAGGTCCTGGAGGCGTTCTGGGACGCCTTCCACCGGGTCAGGACCGACCTGGGGGGCGTGCCGCAGGACCCGAGGGTGACCTGCCGACAGCACCGGGAGATCCTGGACGCGGTGCGGTCGGGCGACGGGATGCGGGCGGAGGAGGCCATAAGGGAGCACTTCGGCAACATCCGCGCCCGCCTGTCCACAACGGCTCCGCAGGATCCTCACACGCGCCACAATGAACGCGTATGACCGGTAAACACCGCGTTTCGCATCTTGCGATCATGATGAACGCCGTAGAACCCTGGTTTTCTGGTTTTTCAAGATGCTGCGGTTTCGTGGCAGTTGGGGGGATTCAGCACCGGTTGCGGACTGAGCGGGGGTAGGGGCCCCGTTCATGAAGGGATGCCGAGGGGGGCATCATGCAACCGGAAGGTCGCGTTGCCGTGTCTATAGGGTGTGGATGGCGTGGTGACTGCGACCCACCACTGATACGTCTGTGAAGGTCGAGGGGGACCGCAGCAGACGGTAGGAAGCGACGAAACACGCGGCGGTCCGCGTGTGGGGGGATGACTCATGACGTCGAGGCCCACGGGTGCCCGGCAGGAAAACGACCCGTCCCAGACGACCCAGCTGAGGGTGCCGTCTCACCGGATGAGCACCACGGGGACGTTCCGGCGGATCAAGAAGACGCTGCCGAGATACGACTACGAGCACTACAGCCGGCTCGCGGGTCCCCTCACCCAGCCCGATCCGAGCAAGCCGTACAAGGTGCAGTACCGCTCGCTCATCTCGCAGGAGCCGCACCGCATCCGGGTCGCCCTGATGCTGGCCGCGGCCCCGGTGCTGTCGCTGGTGCTGCTGTTCTGGCTGCTCCAGCCCGAGCACTGGACCGAGCGCGACTACCCGGCCTTCGACTGGCTGCCGGCGCTCGACATGGTGATGCTCGTCTCGATCGGCCTGATCGAGTTCTTCCGCTGCATGAACGTGGTGTCCAACGCGCACGCCACGCTCGTCGCCCGCGACCCGATCCCGGTCGTGCCCGAGGTCGGCACCAGAGTGGCCTTCCTCACCTCCTTCGTGCCCGGCAAGGAGCCGCTGGAGATGGTGACGAAGACCCTGGAGGCGGCGGTGAAGATCCGCCACCGGGGTCTGATGCACGTCTGGCTGCTGGACGAGGGCGACGACCCCGAGGTGAAGGCGGTCTGCGAGCGTCTCGGCGTGCACCACTTCTCCCGCAAGGGCGTCGCGAAGTGGAACCAGGCCAAGGGCCCGCACCGCGCCAAGACCAAGCACGGCAACTACAACGCCTGGCTGGAAGCCCACGGCGACGACTACGACTTCTTCGCCTCGGTCGACACCGACCACGTGCCGCTGCCCAACTACCTGGAGCGGATGCTCGGCTTCTTCCGCGACCCGGACGTCGGCTTCGTCATCGGCCCGCAGGTCTACGGCAACTACGACTCGTTCGTCACCAAGGCCGCCGAGTCGCAGCAGTTCCTCTTCCACGCCCTGATCCAGCGCGCGGGCAACCGCTACGGCGCCCCGATGTTCGTCGGCACGTCCAACGCGGTGCGCATCAAGGCGCTCAAGCAGATCGGCGGTCTGTACGACTCGATCACCGAGGACATGGCGACCGGCTTCGAGATCCACCGCCACAAGAACCCGGCGACGGGCAACAAGTGGCGCTCGGTGTACACCCCGGACGTGCTCGCCGTCGGTGAGGGCCCCAGCGCCTGGACGGACTTCTTCACCCAGCAGATGCGCTGGTCGCGAGGGACGTACGAGACGATCCTCAAGCAGTACTGGAAGGGCTGGTACTCGCTGCCGCCGAGCAAGCTCTTCAACTACACGATGATGATCATCTTCTACCCGATGTCCGCCCTGAACTGGATCCTGGCCGCGCTGAGCTGCTGCCTGTTCCTGGGCCTGGGCGCCTCGGGTGTGAACATCGACCCGGCCGTGTGGCTGATGCTCTACGGCAACGCCTCCGCCCTGCAGATCGGGCTGTACGTCTGGAACCGCCGGCACAACGTCTCGCCGCACGAGCCGGAGGGCTCCGGCGGTGTGGCCGGCATGGTGATGTCGGCGCTGTCGGCGCCGCTGTACGCGAAGGCGCTGATCGACTCCGCGCTGCGCCGCAAGAGCAAGTTCGTGGTCACGCCCAAGGGCGACTCCGCGAGCCCCGACCGCTGGTTCGGGACGTTCCGCTACCACTGGTACTTCATCCTGATCTTCGGCGGCTCGATCGCGGCCGGCTTCGCCTTCGGCCACTCGCACCCCGCCATGATCATCTGGGCGACGTTCGCCATGCTCATCACGGCCACGCCGATCTTCGCCTGGCGCTGGCAGATGAAGCAGGACGCCAAGAAGCCCGCCGCTCCCTCCGGGGAGCCGCCGCAGGACTCTGCGGGCCCGCACCGGACGCAGCCGCTGCCCGTCCCGCAGCAGCACGCGCCGCACGCCCCGCAGCACAAGCCCACGTGGGCCGCGACCCCGGGCGCACACGGGGAGGTCGGGGGAACCGACCAGACCATGCAGATCGCCCTTGGTGGACTTGGGGGACGTAAGGAATGAACGACCGTGCAGGCCGCCGCCGGGCCCGTCGACTCGCGATCGGCACGGCGGTGGTACTCGCGCTGGCCGGGATGAACGGGCCGTGGCTCTACCGCTTCGGCACCGAGAAATACCACCAGTACACAATCAACAAGCCGGAGTACAAGGCCGCGAACGGCAAGTGGGAGATCATCGAGTTTCCCGAGGAGTACCGGCAGAACACCATCCACGCGGCGCTGCTGCGCACCGGCAAGGTGCTGCTCGTCGCGGGATCGGGCAACAACCAGGACAACTTCGACGCGAAGAGGTTCGACACCCGGATCTGGGACCCGGTCAAGGGCACCATCAAGAAGGTGCCCACGCCCAGCGACCTGTTCTGCACCGGCCACACGCAGCTCGCCAACGGCAACCTGCTGATCGCGGGCGGCACCAAGCGGTACGAGAAGCTCAAGGGTGACGTCACCAAGGCCGGCGGCCTGATGATCGTCCACAACGAGAACCCGGACAAGCCGATCACCCTGCCCGCCGGCACGAAGTTCACGGGCAAGGAGAACGGCAAGACGTTCGTCTCGAAGGACCCGGTGCTGGTGCCGCGCGCCAAGAAGGTCTTCGACAAGGCGACCGGCAAGTTCCTGCGCAACGACCCCGGCCTGGGCCGGATCTACGTCGAGGCGCAGAAGCGGGGCAAGAAGTTCGAGACGGGCACGCAGGACAACTACCGCGTGCACGGCCTGTCGGGCGCCGACGCCAAGAACACCTACGGCATCGCGCAGAAACTCGCCCTGGACAAGAAGGACTTCCAGGGCATCCGGGACGCCTTCGAGTTCGACCCGGTCGCCGAGAAGTACATCAAGGTCGACCCGATGAAGGAGGCCCGTTGGTACCCGACGCTCACCACCCTGAGCGACGGGAAGATCCTCAGCGTCTCCGGCCTGGACGACATCGGCCAGCTGGTCCCGGGCAAGAACGAGGTCTTCGACCCGAAGACCAAGAAGTGGACCTACACGGGCAAGGTCCGGCAGTTCCCGACCTACCCGGCGCTGTTCCTCATGCAGAACGGCAAGATCTTCTACTCGGGCTCCAACGCGGGCTACGGGCCGGACAACATCGGCCGCGAACCGGGCGTGTGGGACGTGGACACCAACAAGTTCACGAAGATCCCCGGACTGAGCGACCCGAAGCTGATGGAGACGTCCGGGACGGTGCTGCTGCCGCCGGCGCAGGACGAGAAGTACATGGTGATCGGCGGCGGTGGCGTCGGCGAGTCCCAGCAGTCCAGCGAGAAGACCCGGATCGTCGACCTGAAGAAGCCGGACCCGCGCTTCGTGGACGGCCCGTCCCTGGACAAGGGCACCCGCTACCCGAACGCCTCGGTCCTGCCGGACGACAGCGTGCTGATCTCCGGCGGTTCGGAGGACTACCGGGGCCGCGGCGACTCCAACATCTTCGAGGCGCGGCTCTACGACGCGGAGAAGAACGAGCTGAAGCGGGTCGCCGACCCGCTGGTGGGCCGCAACTACCACTCCGGTTCGATCCTGCTGCCCGACGGCCGCGTGATGGTCTTCGGCTCCGACTCGCTCTACGCCGACAAGGCCAACACCAAGCCCGGCAAGTTCGAGCAGCGCATCGAGATCTACACGCCGCCCTACCTCTACGGCGACGCCGACCGGCCCTCGCTGTCGGGCGGGCCGCAGACCATCGAGCGCGGCGGCACGGGGACCTTCACCTCCTCGGACGCGTCGAAGGTGAAGAAGGTGCGGCTGATCCGGCCGAGCGCCGCCACGCACGTCACGGACGTCGACCAACGCTCCATAGCGCTGGACTTCGAGGCGTCCGGTGACAAGCTGACGGTGACCGTCCCGGAGAACCGCAACCTGGTCCAGGCGGGCTGGTACATGCTGTTCGTGACGGACGCCCAGGGCACGCCGAGCAAGGCGCAGTGGGTCAAGGTGCCCTAGCCGAACGGCTGAAGGGGCGCCCTCCAATCGGGAGGGCGCCCCTTTCGCATGCCTGGAGTGGGGTACGTCAGCCGGTGGCCTTCGCCAGCTTCAGGGCGTAGTCCTCCCACCACTGGCCCGCCTTCGGGCCGCCCTTGCACTCGCCGTCCGATTCGCCGGGCCGCTTGACCCACAGGTACGCGTCGACCAGCGGGTCCGCCGTCTTGGTCGTCGGCGTCTCGCCCAGCGCGCGGCCGGGCGGGTTGCACCAGCGCTCGTCCGGATTGCCCTGGGTGTAGGGGCCCTTGCCGTTGCGGCTGGTGTCGATGACGAAGTGCTTGCCGCCCACCTTGGCGGAGAGCTGCTTGCCGTAGGCGATGGAGTCCTGCGTGGAGTAGAAGTTGGAGACGTTGACCGAGAAGCCGTCGGCCTGCTCGATGCCCGCGCGCTGCAGCGGCTCGAAGATCTGGTCCGGGTTCTGCCAGCCGGCGTTGCCCGCGTCCAGGTAGACCTTCGTCTTCTTGAGGGACTTCAGCTTGGCGACGGCGCCCTTGAGGAGGTCGTAGCGCTCCGCGTGGAACTGCTCCGGGGTGCAGCCGTCGACGAGGTGGAGCAGGGCGTCCGGTTCCAGGACGACCGTGGCCGGGCGGTCGCCGATGCCCGCCGCCACGCCGTCGAGCCAGGCCCGGTAGGTGTCGCCGTCGGCGGCGCCGCCCTGGGAGTACTGGCCGCAGTCGCGGTGCGGGATGTTGTAGAGGACGAGCAGTGCCGTACGGCCGGCCTTGTCGGCGGCCTCGGTGAAGCCCCGGGTCTGCTCCTCGGGGTTGTCCGGGCCGATCCACTCGGCGACCGGCTGCTCGGCGATCTTGCGGATCTGCTCGGCGTCCTGCTTCTTGCCGGCCTTCTCCAGCGCCGCGACCTGACGGGCCGCCGTGCCGTCCGGATTGACCCAGAACGGGGCCTTCTCCTTCGGCTGCTGGGTGATGCCGGCGCCCGCGTCGGTGCCCGGGTCCGTGCCCTCGTCGCCCCCGTCGCCGTCCGAACATCCCGTGATCAGCAGTGCCGCCCCCAGCACCACCGCGGACATCCGCCTCCCGGCGCGTGTCCCGACCCCCCTGCCGCCGTACATCCAACTCCCCCTTGGGTGCAGCTTTCCGAGGCTCAATCCTGACATACGTCCCGCAGCGGCCACGAGGCGAACCCGACCTGCGCGGATGACGCAGCGCCACCGCGCCGGGACTTGGCGTCATCCGACCTCTAGGCCCGGGTGGTCCTTTGGTTCTAGAGTCTTTCCTGCCGGGCCCGACCTCCGGCCAGAGATTCACCCACCGTGCCTCCCGTGACCTCCCGCGCAGCTCGCCGGGTTACTCCCGCAGCCCGTGCGCGCGTGGTCGAGGCCGGCCCGGTCGGCGGCTCCAGGGGGAGCGGGTCGCCGGCCGGGTCGGGAGGGCCGTGCGGGTCACAGGCCGGTTCCCGTCAGGTACGCCGAGACGACCACGTTCGCCGTGTAGCTGCGCGTCGTACGGTCGAAGCTGCCGCCGCAGGTGATCAGCCGCAGCTCGGCCCGGCCCGACTCGCGGGGGCCGTAGGCCTGGTGGGCGTCGAAGCGGTCGCGGGTGAGGACCTGCACGGACTCGACGGTGAACTCGGCAACCTTCGCGTCCGCCCGGATCACCCGGATCGTCTGGCCCGGCCGCAGGGCACTGGCCCGGTAGAAGACGGCCGGCCGGGTGTCGGTGTCGACATGGCCGACCAGCAGCGCGGTGCCCGGCGCCCCGGGCGCCACGCCACCGGCGTACCAGCCGACCACACCCGGCTGGTCGTACGGCGGCGGATCGAGCGCCCCGTGCGCGTCCAGGCCGCGGGCCACCACGGGGGCCTGGACGCCGAGCCCGGGGATGTCGACGCGCTGGGGCAGCGCGTCGCGGAGGGGGCGGTGGGCGGGGGGCAGTTTCACGTCGGGGGGCCGGCCGGCCGCCGCCATGTCGCCCGTGGTGGGGGCGGACATGCCGTGCCGCACGTCGGTGACCTCACGGCCCCACAGCCACAGCCCCAGCAGCAGCACCACCCAGGCCACACCGGCCAGCAGCCGGCCCGTGCCCGCGGAGCGCCCGTGTACCCGGTCGGACATGGTCAGTCCGTTCCACGGCTCCGGCGGGCCCCGCCCAGCGCGACCACCACCGCGGCCACACCGGCGAGCACCAGGCCGGTCACACCCTGCGCGGTACCGGGCCCGGTCCCGCGCTCCTCGGCGGCGACGAGATCGGCGGCACCGCCACCGCCGGCCCGGACGGGGGCGACGGGTGAGGCGGGCGCGCCGGGCCGGTGACCGAACGCCCCCTGCTCCTCACCCTCGTGTCCGGGATCAGGAGCCGCCGACCGCCCGTCGCCGCCGGGGACGGGCAGCGGCCCGCCGGTCCCGGGGGTGGGCGGAATCCCACCGGTGCCGGAGGCGGGCGGAAACCTGCCGGTGCCGGAGGCGGGCGGGACCTCGCCCGTCCCGGAGGCGGGCGGAGCCCCGCCGGTGCCCGGGGCGGAGGGCCGGTCGTTCGTCCGGACCGTGAGCGTGCCGGTCCGTTCCGTGTCGCCGCACACGACCCGCACGGGGTACGTGCCCGGGGTGAGCGTGGAGCGGACGCGGCTCTCGCCGGCGAGCTCGCGCACGGCGTCCGCGACGGTGAGCCTGGCGTCCGCGACGAACGCGGGCGAGGCGGCGACGGCCGTGCGCTGAGCGCAGCCGGTCACGCGGAGCGTGATGTCCGTGCCGGGCGCGGCGGTCGCCGGGGTCACCGCGACGCTCGCCGTCTTCCCAGTTCTCCCCGTCGCCCCCTTCTCCCCCGCGTCCCCCGTGTCCGCCGCGTACGCCGCGTACGTCGCGTACGTCGTCGGCGTCAGGGCGGCCGCGGCGAGGACACCCGCACAGACCGTGACTCTCAGGGAACCCATCGTGAACCTCCAGATGCCTGGAGCCTCCCCCGCGCGGCCGGTCACCGCATCCGCAGTGACGCGGTGACTGCTCCGTACGGGTGGCGACGGGTTTGAGGGCGGCGGGCGCGCCGCCCAGGGGGTCAGACCCGTTCGACGAGGTCCGCGATCGAGTCCACGATCTGCGACGGCCGGTACGGGAAGTTCTCGACCTGGTCGGGCCGGGTCAGACCGGTGAGCACCAGGAACGTCTGCATCCCGGCCTCGATGCCGGCCAGCACGTCGGTGTCCATGCGGTCGCCGATCATCGCGCTGGTCTCGGAGTGCGCCCCGATGGCGTTCAGCCCGGTGCGCATCATCAGCGGGTTGGGCTTGCCCGCGAAGTACGGCTTCTTGCCGGTCGCCTGGGTGATCAGCGCGGCCACCGCGCCCGTCGCGGGCAGCGGGCCCTCCGTGGACGGGCCGGTCTCGTCCGGGTTGGTGGCGATGAACCGCGCGCCGCCGAGGATCAGCCGGACCGCCTTCGTCATGGCCTCGAAGGAGTAGGTGCGGGTCTCGCCGAGGACGACGTAGTCCGGCTCGTGGTCGGTGAGGATGTAGCCGATGTCGTGCAGCGCGGTGGTCAGACCGGCCTCGCCGATGACGTACGCCGAGCCGCCCGGCCGCTGGTCGTCCAGGAACTGGGCGGTGGCCAGCGCCGAGGTCCAGATGCTCTCGATCGGCACGTCCAGGCCCATGCGGGTCAGCCGGGCGTGCAGGTCGCGCGGGGTGTAGATCGAGTTGTTGGTGAGCACCAGGAAGGGCTTGCCGGAATCACGCAGCTTCTTGAGGAAGGCGTCGGCGCCGGGGATCGGTACGCCCTCGTGGATGAGCACACCGTCCATGTCGGTGAGCCACGACTCGATGGGCTTGCGGTCTGCCATGTGCGGGATCTCCTGCCGTACGCGGTCCAGCGTGCGACCCAGCCTAAGAGGTGGCGGGATCTTGCGGAACGGTCCGCCGGCCACGTCCCGACAGGCGGGACGCGCGGCCCCGTCCCGGCTGCCGGGGACGGCGTGTCAGGAGCGCCTGCGGACGAGGAGCAGGGCCGCGCCCCCGACGAGCAGCCCGGCCGCGGTGGCGGCGGCGACCTGGACGCCGGTGCCGGTGCGGGCGAGTTCCTCGGCGAAGGGGAAGCGGTCCTTGCGGGGCGGGACGGAGGCGTCGGAGTCGGGACGCGGCTCCCTGCCGGTGTCGGGGCCGGGCCCGTCGCCCTCGATGCGGAAGCGGTAGTCGTTGGACTGCCCCACCCAGTCGCCGTCGTCGTCGTGCCGCTGCACGACCGCGGCGTTGGCGGTGACGTCGTTGGGTGCGGCGTCCGAGGTGACCGCGAGCCGTACCTTCACGCTGAGGGTCTCGCCCGGTCCCACGGTGAACCCGGCGAAGCGGTCCTCCTCGCCGGTGAACGCGCCGACGAGTTCGTCCTCGCCGGTCTTCTCGAACCGCACGGGGTGGGCGCGAGCCCCCTCGAAGAACTCCAGCCGGGGCTGGGACGGCTCCAGGGCACGCCGGTCGTCGACGAGCACGACGACGGGGTGGATGGCGGAGCAGGTCCGGTCGGTGGTGTTGGTCAGGTCGAGGTACCAGGTCCCGAAGCCGCCCCCGGACGTGTAGGCGTCCGGCCCGCCGCGCAGGCGGGTGGTGAGCGGGAAGGTGTGGTCGTCGGGCGCGGCACAGGCGGGCGCCGGGGCCTCGGCGTACGCCGGGGCGGCACCCGCGAACAGGGCGGCGGCTGCCGCCGCCAGGCAGAGACGAGCAGGCGTGCAGAGTCGCATGATGATGTGACATTGCCGCCAGACGCCGAAGGGAAGTCGACAGCGCCGCGAAGCACCCCGAACGGCGGCGCGGATCCGCCCGGTCGGCGGACAGAGGGTGCGGCCGATGGGGGCGCTCGTGGGCTCTTATCCGTCGCCTCGGCCGAAGATCGGGCCCAGGATCAGTTGGGCCGCCCCCACCGCCACCGCCCGGCCGTCCCCCGGTGCCAGCCGTACCGGTACGGCGTCCTGGCCCGTGCGCCGGGCCCGCTCCTCCAGGACCGCCCCGACCCCGCGGACGAACGGCTCCGGCGCCGCGGTCACCGTCCGGCCGCCCAGCAGGACCACGTCGATGTCGAGCAGGCCCACGAGGTTGGCCGCCCCGGCCCCGAGGACCCGCGCCGCCTCCTCGACGTCGCCGCGCGCCACCGCGCCGAGGGACAGGGCCTCCACACAGCCGCGGTCGCCGCAGGTACACGGCGGCCCGTCGAGCTGGATCACCTGGTGGCCGAACTCCCCCGCGCCGGTCCTGGCCCCCCGGTGCACGCTGCCGCCGATCACCAGCCCGGCGCCCAGTCCCGTCCCGAGGTGCAGGTAGGCGAAGGAGCCGCCCTCGCCGCCGACGGCCAGGCCGAGGGCCGCGGCGTTGGTGTCCTTGTCGACCACGACCGGCACACCGAGCCGCCCGGCCAGGGCCTCACGCAGGGGAAACCCGTCCCACGCGGGGAACCCCGTCACCCGGTGCAGCACGCCCCGCCCGTGATCGAGCGGCCCGGGCAACGCGACCCCGACGCCCAGGAGAGCCAGCCCCCTGCCGCCTCGCGCCTCGCCCTGCGACGCCGCGTCCGGTTCACGCGGTGCCATCCCGTCGCCCCCGCCGGCCGGCGCATCGGCCGCCGGCGCGCCGCCCGCCGGCGCCCCGCCGGACGCCCTGGGCGTTCGCCCGCCTGGCAGGACCCCCGTCACCGCCTCCGTCACCGCGTCCAGTACGGCCTCCGCTCCGGCCCCGAGATCCAGCGCGGCCCGCCGCTCCCCCACCACGGCACCGCGCAGGTCCACGAGCACGACCCGCAGTTCGTCCCGGTCCAGATGGACCCCGACCGCGTGGCCGGCCTCCGGCACCAGGCGCAGGACCGTCCGCGGCTTGCCCCCGGTCGAGGCCCGCCGTCCCGCTTCCGTGGCGAGCCCGTCCTCCCGCAGCCGGGCCGTGATCTTGCTGACGGCCTGCGGGGTGAGCCCGGTCCGTTCGGCCAGCTCCAGCCGGCTGATGCCCCCGTCCCCGGCCGTGCGCAGCAGGTCCAGCACGAGCGCCGCGTTGTGGCTGCGCAGGGCGAGCAGATTCACCCCGGCACCGGACCCGGACGCGGTGCCGGACCTGGACCCGGTGCCGGACCTGGACCCGGTGCCCGACCTGGACCCGGTGCCGGGCCTGGTCCCGCGCCTGCCCGCCGCCGCTCCGGTCGTACCGTCGTTCGCGCTGTTCACGCCCTCCATTGTCCTCGGCGCTTGCACTTTGGCAACAGCGTTGCGAAAGTGGACGGCATGACTGGCACACCCCTCGGCACAGCTCCCGGCACACCCCCCGGCTCACCCCTCCGCGTCGGCCTCGTCGGCTACGGCCTCGCCGGCTCCGTCTTCCACGCCCCGCTGATCGCCGCCACCGAGGGCCTCGTCCTCGACACGGTGGTCACCTCGAACCCCGAGCGGCAGCAGCAGGCCCGCGCCGAGTTCCCGGACGTGCGCCTCGCCGCCTCCCCGGACGAGCTGTTCGCACGGGCCGCCGAGCTCGACCTGATCGTCGTCGCGTCCCCGAACAAGACGCACGTGCCGCTCGCCACCACCGCCCTGGAGGCCGGTCTCCCGGTCGTCGTCGACAAGCCCGTCGCCGGCACGGCCGCCGAGGCCCGCGCGCTCGCCGCCCTCGCCGAGGAGCGCGGCCTGCTCCTGTCCGTCTTCCAGAACCGCCGCTGGGACAACGACTTCCTGACCCTGCGCAAGCTGGTGGCCGAGGGCGAGCTGGGCGACGTCTGGCGGTTCGAGTCCCGCTTCGAGCGCTGGCGGCCGAAGCCCAAGGGCGGCTGGCGCGAGTCCGGCGACCCGGCAGAGATCGGAGGTCTGCTCTACGACCTCGGCAGCCATGTCGTCGACCAGGCCCTGGTCCTCTTCGGCCCGGCCACCTCGGTGTACGCGGAGACGGACGTCCGCCGCCCGGGCGCCGAGACGGACGACGACACGTTCATCGCGATCACGCACGCCGGCGGCGTCCGCTCCCACCTCTACGTCTCCGCCACGACCGCCCAGCTCGGCCCCCGCTTCCGCGTCCTGGGCTCGCGGGCGGGTTACGTCAAGTACGGTCTCGACCCCCAGGAGGCGGCCCTCCGGGACGGTCTGCGCCCCGGCCCCGACTGGGGCGTGGAGCCCGAGTCGCTGTGGGGCCGCGTGGGCTCCGGCGAGTCCCCGGTGACCGGCGGCGGCCGCCCCGAACCGACCCTCCCGGGCGACTACCCCGCTTACTATGCCGCCGTGGCGCAGGCCCTGCTGGCGGGCGCCCCGAACCCGGTGACCGCGCTGGAGGCGGCCGCCGCCCTGGACGTACTGGAGGCGGCCCGTCGTTCGGCCCGCGAGAAGACGGTGGTGACGCTGTGACGCCCAAGAGCCCGCACGGTTCCTCGCACAACCAGGAGCTCACCCCGAAGTTCCATCCGGAACTCACCCCGAGCCTGGAGGAGCTGGAGAAGGAGGAACGCCGCCTGGTGTTCCCTCAGTTCACCCATGACGACGCCTGGGCGCTCGGCTCGCTCCTCGTGGAGCTGGCCCGCGAGCGGCAGGCCCCGGTCGCCATCGACATCCACCGCGCCGGCCAGCAGCTCTTCCACGCGGCGCTGCCCGGCTCGACCCCCGACAACGACGCCTGGATCGCCCGCAAGCGCCGGGTCGTCGAGCGCTACGGCTCGGCCTCCTACCTGGTCGGCGCCCGCTTCCGCGCCAAGGGCACCACGTTCGAGGAGTCCTCGCGCCTCGACCCCGACACGTACGCGGCACACGGCGGCTCCTTCCCGATCACCGTGGAGGGCGCGGGCGTGATCGGCGCGGTGACGGTGTCCGGCCTGCCGCAGCTCCAGGACCACCGCCTCGTGATCGAGGCCCTGGAGCGATTCCTCGGCCGTTAGGGCCCTCTTCCGGAATCATCACCGGCCCCCTCCGGTTGGCATCTGCGTACACGTGATCAAGCAGGGCGCCCGCCGGAGGGATCCGAACAGATGAGCACTCCCGTGAAGGAAGCGATCGGCAGGTACGGGATCTGGAGCGTGGGACTGCGCTCGGAGGACCCGGACCGCCGCGGTGAACTAGCCGAGGCGGCCGCCGAGTTGGAGGAACTGGGCTTCGGCGCCGTCTGGCTGGGCGGCAGCAGCTCCGTCGCCCACGCCGTCCCGCTGATCGAGGCGACCTCCACGCTCACCGTCGGCACCAGCATCCAGAGCATCTGGCAGCACGAACCGGACGCCACGGGCGCGGCGTTCGCCGAAGCGGAGTCGGCCCACCCCGGCCGTTTCGTGCTCGGCCTCGGTGTCAGCCACGCCCGGCTCGCGGAGCAGTACCGCCGCCCGTACTCGGCGCTCGTCTCCTACCTGGACGGCCTGGACGCCGCCGGCGTGCCCGCGGACCGCCGGGTCCTGGCCGCGCTCGGCCCCAAGAGCCTGAAGCTGACGCGCGACCGTGCGGCCGGGACGATCCCCTACCTGGTCACCCCCGAGCACACCGCCCACGCCCGCGACGTCCTGGGCGAAGGCCCCCTGCTCGCCCCCGAACTGGCGGTGGTGCCGGAGACGGACCCGGTCCGGGCCCGCGCCCTGGCCCGGGAGTTCCTCGACTTCTATCTCTCGCTGCCCAACTACACGAACAACTTCCTCCGCCACGGTTTCACTGAGGAGGACCTGCAGGACGGCGGCAGCGACCGTCTCGTCGACGCCCTGTTCGCCTGGGGCGACGAGACCGCCGTCCGCGCGAAGATCGACGCGTTCCTGGAGGCGGGCGCGGACCATGTGGCCCTCCAGGTGATCGACGGGGAGCCGCGCGACGCCCTCCCGCGCAAGGTCTGGCGCGACCTCGCGGCGCTGCTCCTCGGCTGACGCCGGCCGGCCCCCTGGCGGCCCCTGGCCCTCTCAGTCCCTCAGCCCCCTCAGCCCCCGGTGATCTGACGGACGTAACTGACCCCGTCCAGCCGCAGGTTCTCGAAGGTGTACCCGTAGCCGGCGTCGAATGCGTCGATCGACCAGTGCTCGTACGCGATCGGGCCGCCCGGCACGTACAGGGTCAGGGAGGTGCCCTCGGCCACCGCTGTCCCCTCCAGCACGGTGCCGGTGTTGAAGATGAGGCTGACACCGCCGTCCGCGGAGAAGCGGATCTTGTCGAAGCGGACGGCCGTGCCGTCCCCGTCCCATTCGCCGACCAGCTCGCTCGGAACGGAGCCGTCCGGTGGGTCGAACACCGGTGACGGCGGCTCCGGTTCGGGTGGCGGTGACGGCTCCTCGGTGTCATCGGCCGTCTCGGTGGGCGATGGCGGCTGCGGGGGCGGCGCTTGGGTGGTCTCGTCCGCCGTGCCGCCGGCCGGGGACGGACTCGCCGACGAGGTGTCCCCGGAACCGCCGCCACATCCCGCGACGATCACCGCCACCAGCATGGCTCCGGCGAGGGTGCGCACGCGTGAGAACGTCATGAGTCGAGCCCTCTCTGCTCGCAGAAGGTGCGGAACGGCTCTACTCGGCGACCACGAAACGGAGCCGGCGCCGGGGCCGCGCAGCCGACTCCCGTCTGCGGCCGAGCAGTTCCTGGACGACGGCCACCAGCACGGTCAGGCCCCAGGCGACCGAGAACACCGCCAGCTGGGCCTCCTCGCCGAAGGCCAGCCAGCTGACCCCCAGCCCGGCCAGCGTGATGCCGGCGGCCGCGAGCAGGGCCGAGTGCCGACGGGGGCGCAGCGTCCGGATCAGGCACAGGAGAGCGAGGACCAGGACCGGCACGGCCAGGGCCGAGATCGGTTCGTGCCCCGTGTAGTCCATGCTGACCATGGTCGAGGCCGGCTCGTACTCCCCGTCGTACCCCTCCTCGAACACGGTGTTGCCGGAAGGGTCCTCGCTCAGTTGGTAGTACTCCTCGTACAGGGTGCCGTAGTAGTACAGAGGGCCGTCGAAGTCGTCCTCGGTCACGTAGACGTAGTCGCTGTCGCCGACCGCCGTCCCGGCGGTGACACCGGCGATGACCAGGGCACCGGCGCCCCACCACAGGAGGGTGGACGTCAGGGGGAGCCAGCGGAAGGCGGCCAGCCCGAGCACGGCGACCAGCGTCAGCGGTACGGCGTAGTCGCCGGCCGGGTCCACGTCCTGGTAGCCGGCGAGGACCAGGGCGGAGACCGCGATGCCCAGCAGCGCCAGGACGCGGTTCCCGGCGGGAAGCCGGCGCCATCTCCGCGCCCGCTTCACCTCGGCGCGGTCGGTCCCGTCGGGGCCGGTGGCGGTCTCGGCGGTGGAGGCGGCCGAGGCCGCCGATGCGGGACCGCCGGGGGCTGCCTCGCCGGGGGCGGGGGTCGCCTGGCCGGGGGCGGGGGTCGGCTCGCCCGGGGCTCCGGGAGGCATCGGGGGCGGCGGAGCCGCCTGCTTCGGCATCGAAGCGGCCTGGGTCTGCTGCTCGGCGAGCATCGTCCGCCCGGGTCCCGCGCCGAGCGGCGGTGCGGGAGCGGGAGTCGCAGCGGGAGCCGAACCCAGAGTCACAGCCGGAATCGGCGGAGCCGCGGCCGCTGTCCCCGCCGCGGCCAGGGCCCGCTGCATCTCGGCCATGCCGGCGAAGCGTTGCTCACGGTCCTTGGCCAGCGCCCGCAGGACCACGGCGTCGACCGCCGGCGGGATCTGCGGGCGCACCTTGGACGGGGCGACCGGCTCCTTGCTGATGTGCTGGTGCATCACGGCGAACGGGGAGTCGCCGCTGAACGGCGGTCTGCCCGTGAGCAGTTCGTACAGCAGGCAGCCCGTGGCGTACTGGTCTGAGCGGCCGTCGACCGCTCCGCCCGTCAGCTGCTCCGGAGACAGATAGGCCGGGGTCCCGACCGTCATACCGGTCGCGGTCAGACGGGTGGTGGTTTCCGCGACCACCTTGGATATCCCGAAGTCCAGGACCTTGATCCCGCCGTCGGAGGTCAGCATGACGTTGGACGGCTTGATGTCCCGGTGCACCAGGCCCTGTCCGTGGCTGTGCGCGAGGGCCTCGGCGATCCCCTGGCCGACGTCCAGGGCCCGCTCGACCGTGAACGGCCCCTCGGCCAGCGCGTCCGACAGCGTGCGGCCGTCGATGAACTCCATGACGAGGAACGGAGTCGTCTCTCCGTCCGTGACGTCCTCACCGACGTCGTGCAGGACGGCGACGTTGCGGTGGCTGAGCGAGGCGACCGTACGGGCCTCCCGCCGGAACCGGGCCCGGAACTCCTCGTGCCGGGTCAGCTCGGGCGGGAGGAGTTTCACGGCGACCACGCGGCCGAGCTCCCGGTCCGCGGCGCGCCAGACCAGGCCCATGCCGCCCCGTCCCGCTTCCTCGATCAGCTCGTACCGCTCCGCCAGCACCCGCACGGCGCTCCCCCCGTTCAGCGGCCAGGGTGCGCCCCCTGCGCAACAGCCGCGTACTTCGGGCGCGCCAGGAATCAGCTCACCCGCACGCCAACCGTACTGGCTGATTTCCACACATCGGGCGCCATCCGTGGCCGAAAAGGAGCGCGGTCGTCGCGCGCGCTCCCATCGCGCGCGACCGCGCCGGGGGCGCATGTCCGACCGCCATTTGCGCGCCGCGCGCCGCCCGGTTCACGCCGCCCTGCCCGGGCTTTCGGGTTCGCGCCGCCCGGTGGGCGTCCGCAGGGGGCGGCCGGCAACCGGCGCCCGGCGACCGGCGACCGGCCACCCGTCAGGCGTCCTTGAACTCCTGTCGCTGCCGCCCCAGCCCCTCGATCTCCAGCTCCACCACGTCCCCGGCCCGCAGGAACGGCTTCGGCTCGGGCGCCCCGAGCGCCACCCCCGCCGGCGTCCCGGTGTTGATCACATCGCCCGGGTACAGCGTCATGAACCGGCTGAGGTACCGCACGACCTCCCCCACGGAGAAGATCTGCTCGGCCGTCGTCCCGTCCTGCTTGAGCTCCCCGTTGACCCACAGCCTCAGGGAGAGGTCCTGCGGGTCGGCCACCTCGTCCGCCGTCACCAGCCACGGCCCGAGCGGGTTGAACGTCTCGCAGTTCTTCCCCTTGTCCCAGGTGCCGCCCCGCTCGATCTGGAACTCCCGCTCGGACACGTCGTGCGCCACGGTGTACCCGGCGACGTGCGCCAGCGCCTCCTGGGCCGACTCCAGGTACCGGGCCGTACGTCCGATGACCACGGCCAGCTCGACCTCCCAGTCGGTCTTGAGGGCCCCGCGCGGCACGAGGACGGTGTCGTTGGGGCCCACGACCGTGTCGGGCGCCTTCATGAAGACGACGGGCTCGGCGGGCGGCTCGGCGCCCGTCTCCCGGGCGTGGTCGTGGTAGTTCAGCCCGATGCAGACGATCTTGCCGATCCGTGCCAGGGGCGGGCCGATCCGCAGCCCCGTGGCGTCCAGCACGGGCAGCTCACCCGCCTCGGCGGCGGCCCGGAGGCGGCCGAGCGCCTCCTCGTCGGCGAGCAGCGCGCCGTCGATGTCCGCGACGACACCGGAGAGGTCCCGCAGGGTTCCCTCGGCGTCGAGCAGTGCGGGGCGCTCCGCCCCCGCCGTACCGACTCGCAGCAGCTTCATGATCAATCTCCCTCGATCGCGGGCGCCCGGCCGATGCGCGGGACCCGGATGCGGCGGGGCAGCCATCGGAGGGCTGGTCGATCCTCCAAGCCCGGCGTTCGCTCCGCAAGACCCCGTTCACGGACTGGACCGCCCTTCACCGCCCGGGTGTCGGCGGATGGGCCCGGCTGCGGTTACAGGGGCCCGTCCCCCGGCACGGGCGCCCATCTCCCGGCACAGGCGCCCGGCTCCCGGCACAGGCGCCCATCTCCCGGCACAGGCGCCCGGCTACCGGCACAGGCGCCCATCTCCCGGCACAGGCGCCCGGCTACCGGTACAGCACGGCGCGCTCGACGACACTCCACGTCGTACTGGTGACCACGTACAGGGCGGCGGCCAGCGGCACCACGGCCACGGTCACGAGCGTGAAGAACGACAGGAACGGCATCGCCCTGGTCACCGCGCCCAGCCCCGGCACCTGTTCGCCCTCGGCGGCCGGGATGACCGGGTTCGCGGCCATCATGCGCTTGCTGAGGCGGTAGCTGAACGCGGCGACGCAGGCGACGACAGCGAACAGCCCGGCGTACACGAGCCCCGCCCCGCCGAGGAGCCCGCCCTGGAGCGCGTCGGTCCACCGTCCGCCCAGCGGCGCGGCGAACAGCTCGTGGCCGAGCAGCTCGTTGGCCCGCCCGCCGATCGTGTCGCTGGAGAACAGGTGGTAGAGCAGGAAGAACGCGGGCGCCTGGAGCAGCCCGGGCAGGAGGCCGGCCAGCGGTGACACCTTCTCCTCGGCGTGCAGCTCCAGCACGGCCCGCTGGAGCTTCTCCGGGTTCTTCCCGTGCCTCCTGCGCAGCTCGGCGATCTTCGGCCGCAGCGCGGTCCGGGCCTTCTGACCGCGCGCGGCGGCCCGGGACAGGGGGTGGACGAGGAGTCGTACGAGCGCGGTGAACAGGACGATCGCGGCGGCGGCAGCGGACGCGCCGAACAGTGGCTGGAGCAGGTCGGCGAGTCGCTCGACCAGGGTGGCGAAGACGGACATGGGTGAGCCCTCCGGGGGTCTCGTCGTGCCGGAAAGACGAATCAGGCGGCATGACGACCCGCGCGGGATCGGCCCCTTGGAAGCCCTGGTGGCCTTGGCGGCCATGGAGGCCGTGAGGGTCAGGTGGCCATGGAGGCCATGAGGGCCGTGAAGGAGCCAGGTGGCCATGGAGGCCCTGAAGGCCTTGAAGGCCGAGGAGATCGGTGAACTCCCGGGGATTCCCTACGCGACGGTCGCCCGGAGGGCGTGACCGGGTGCGCGGGGACGGGTGCGCCCCCGGGCGTCGGGATCGCGCTGGGGCAGGAAGGCCGTACGGCGGTCGCGGTCGCGGATGGCCGTACGGACCCGGGTGCGCGGCACGGCGGGCGCGCAGCGCGAGGCGACGACGGCGCACAGCGCGAGGGCTGCCGAGGCCGTGGCGGTCGCGGCGAGGGCGACGGTGGCGAAGAGGCCGCCTCCGTCGAGCAGCGCCACCTGGACGATCAGAAGGAGCAGCGCGAGAGCGGGACGCAGCGTCGCCCAACCGCGGTTCATCGGCTGCCCCCTCCTCTCGTACGCGTGTCTGCCCTGCTGTCGGTTATACAGGATCACCCTCCCGCCCGGACCGGGCACTTCGGACCGGGCACTTCATAAACGGGTTTGAGAAACCCCCGTCGGAACCCTCGACAACCCACCCGCCGCACCCGATGCTTCTCGATGCCACGACGACTCTCTGGCCCGAATTCCGTTACGGAGGACCGGTGATCCGACGCAGATCCCTGCTGGCCGCAGCAGGAGGTACGTTCCTCGGCAGCGCCCTGGCGACGGGCACCGCGCTCGCGGACGCCACGATCGCCGTCAACCCGGCCACGACGTACGGCACTTGGGAGGGCTGGGGCACTTCCCTCGCCTGGTGGGCCAACGTCTTCGGCGCCCGGGACGATTTCGCGGACCTGTTCTTCACCACCAAGTCGGTGACGTACAACGGCAGATCGCTCCCCGGCCTGGGCCTGAACATCGCCCGCTACAACCTGGGCGCGTGCAGCTGGAACAGCGTCGGCGGCGAAACCATGGTGGAGTCGCCCAACATCCCCGGCTTCAAGCAGATCGAGGGCTTCTGGCAGGACTGGAACAACGAGGACCCCGCCTCCTCGGCCTGGAAGTGGACGGCGGACGCCAACCAGCGCGCGATGCTGGTCAAGGCGGTCCAACGGGGTGCGGTCACCGAGCTGTTCGCCAACTCCCCGATGTGGTGGATGTGCGGCAACCACAACCCCTCGGGCGCGGCCGGCGGCGGCAACAACCTCCAGACCTGGAACCACCGCCAGCACGCCTCCCACCTGGCCGCGACGGCCCGGTACGCACGCGACAACTGGGGCGTGCACTTCGCGACGGTCGACCCCTTCAACGAGCCGGCCTCCACCTGGTGGACCGCGACCGGCACACAGGAGGGCTGCCACATGGACCCGGCGGTGCAGGCGGCCGTCCTCCCCCACCTGCGCGGCGAACTGGACAAGCGCGGCCTGACGAACGTCCGTATCGCCGCCTCGGACGAGACGAACTACGACACGGCCCGCTCGACCTGGGCGTCCTTCGACGCGTCCACCAAGTCCCTGGTCTCCCAGGTCAACGTGCATGGCTACCAGGGCTCCGGCGGCCGCCGCGACCTCCTCTACACGGACGTGGTGACGACGTCCCGCAAGAAGCTGTGGAACTCCGAGACCGGCGACAGCGACGGCACGGGCCTGACCCTGGCGTCCAACCTCTGCTACGACTTCCGCTGGCTGCACCCCACGGCGTGGTGCTACTGGCAGGTCATGGACCCGTCGCCGGGCTGGGCGATGATCGCCTACGACCCGAACACCCTCCAGCCGACCACCGTCCAGACCAAGCACTACGTCCTGGCCCAGTTCAGCCGTCACATCCGCCCCGGCATGACGATCCTGGACACGGGTGTCGGCTACGCCGTGGCGGCGTACGACGCACAGTCCCGCCGCCTGGTCCTGGTAGCGGTCAACACGGCCACCACACCCCAGACCCTGACCTTCGACCTCTCCCGCTTCACGACGGTGGCGGGCGGCACCTCGGGCCTGGTCCCCCGCTGGAACACGGTGACGACCGGCGGCGGCGACCTCTACACCCCGCGCTCGGACATCCGCCTGAACGGAAAGTCGGTCACAGTCCCGTTCGCGGCGAAATCAGTGCAAACGCTCCACATAGACAACGTGACGCCATAGCCGCACCCGGTGACGCCATAGCGGCACCCGGTGACGATTAAGCCGCACCCGGTGCCAACTGCAAAGCGATCCGCGCAGCGGTCGTGAGGATCGTGACGATCGAGCACGCGGAGGCGGTCTGGCCTGCGCATCTCTCACGCTTGTCACCTCCCGGCAGTACGGTGTCCCCCATGCGCCCCGACACGCCTGCCGAAAACGTCGACCACACCGCCGAGGCGGCACGCCTGGAGCGGACCGCCGGCCTGTATCCCGAGGACACCGAGGCCCTGCTGCTGCGGGCGGCGGCCCATCTGGAACTCGCCGGCGACCGCCCCACCGCGACCAAGCTCTACGACCGCCTCCTGTCCTCCCCGGAGGCCCTCGACCACCCCCACCTGGTGCGGGCGCTCAAGGCCTCGAACCTCTGGGAGTACGGCCACGAGGCCGAGGCCAGGGCGATCATCGACGGCGTCCGGACGGCGGCGCCGCGGGACCCGGCCCCCTGGGTGATCGTGGCCGAGGCCTTGGAGTCGCACGACGAGCTGGAAGCAGCGCACGACACCTTCACGGAGGCCGTACGCCTCCTGCTGACGGACGTGCCGCAGCCCCCGCAGCCGACCCACCCCCTGCTCTTCGGCCGCCACCGGGTCCGCCGCATGCTGGGCCGCTCCCACGACGAGTGGGACGCCCTGGCCGACACGGTCCACTCCCTCCCGGTCTCCCTGGACGAACTCCACGACCCCAAGCGCGTCTGGTCCCTGGGCTCGGAGAACCCGGCGGAACTGGAAGCGGAGATCCTCCGCCTCCGCGCGGAACTGGGCGCCTACCGCGAGGCCCTCTCCCGCCCGTTCCCGGTGGCGATCCTGCACTGGCCGGCGACGGAACTGACCGAACTCCTGGAGGCGTATCCGACGCTGGCCGAGGAGTACCCCTCCCACGAGGATCACCTCACGTCGATAGAGCACGCCCTCCGCGAACTGGCCGCCTCCGGCACCCCGAACCTCGGCATCGTCACCGGCACGGTCCCCTCCTACGAGGCCTTCGCGGCATCAGAGGGCTCCTCCCCGGGCGACGCCACGCTCCTCCCCCAGTACGCAACGACCCTGGCGGCCCGAGGACGAGCAACAGCGTGGCCGCCACAGAACGGATCGAACTGCTGGTGCGGCTCGGGCCGCACCTACGCCCAATGCCACGGCGTCCCTGCCTGACTCCGACCGACAGCAGGCCCAGACGCCCCGGGCCGCCCGCTCGCTTCCCTCCCGCGCTGGAGCGGCCCGGGTCCCAGTCCAGCTGACCTTTCGGTTCAGGGCCTGCGGTGTCGGTAGGTGCTGTTAGAACTGATCCATATCGCCACGAGTGATCGTGTGCGTGGGAGTAAGGGATCAGGGGGGAAGGTCATGGCGGAGGCAGCGGGCCAGTCGCAGCCCATCGCGGGTGTCTACGAGAAGCTGATCACCAGCGATCTCCAGGACGAGCTGGAACAGTTCAAGGCCGCCGGTTGGCAGGCGATTGACGCTGAGGTCACACCGGAATCCGCCCCGCACGTCCTGGCCCGCCACATCGGCGAAGCCGTTGCCCAAAGGCTGAGCCAGCTACGCCCTGAAGACCGCGTCGCTGTAGCGAACCGCATCCTCGCCTCCCTTGCTACGAGCGCCTCTGACCCGGACGAGACGGCGGCTCTGAGCACTATCGTCGATGGTCCTCGCCAGCTCCTGACGCTCGCGCAACAGGAAGCTCCGGGCGTCTATGCGCTCCGCCCCCTCACGCCCCTCTCCGAGACGTCTCTGATCACAAACTCTCCCGAAGACCTCAGCCTCGGTGCCGAACTCAGGGCGGAACTGGCCACCGCTGACCGCATCGACCTGCTCTGCGCCTTCGTGAAGTGGTACGGCATTCGTGTTCTTGAGGATTCGCTGCGCGCTGCGAAGGAGCGGGGCGTACCGATCCGGGTCATCACGACCACGTACATCGGCGCGACCGACCGACACGCTCTCGACCGCCTCGTCCGCGACTTCGGCGCCACGGTCAAGGTCAACTACGAGATCCGATCCACCCGGCTTCACGCCAAAGCGTGGTTGTTCAGACGCCACACGGGCTTCGACACGGCGTATGTCGGCAGCTCGAACCTCTCGAAAGCAGCACTCTTGGATGGCTTGGAGTGGAACGTACGCCTTTCCTCTGTGGCCACACCAGCTGTACTCAACAAGTTCGAGGCGACCTTCGACGCTTACTGGAGTGACTCCGCCTTCGAGACGTACGACCCCGACCGCCACGGGGAACGCCTCGACGAAGCCCTCGCCCAAGCGGGAGGGAGCACCTCCACCACTGACTTGAAGATCAACCTCTCGGGGCTGGAGGTCCGCCCCTTCCCCTATCAGCAGGACATGCTGGAGCGTCTTCGGGTGGAGCGCGAACTGCGAGGGCGCGACCGCAATCTGTTGGTCGCGGCCACCGGCACCGGCAAGACCGTGATGGCGGCCCTCGACTACCGCAGCCTCGCCAAGGGCTTCGCTGACCGCCGGCCGAAGTTGCTGTTCGTCGCGCACCGCAAGGAGATCCTCAAGCAGTCCCTCCGCACTTACCGGGAGGTGCTCGACGATGCCTCGTTCGGTGAGTTGCTGTACGGCGGCGAGGACCCCCAAGCGTGGAACCACGTCTTTGCCAGCGTCCAATCGCTCAACATCAAGCGGCTCGAAGAACTGGCACCGGACCACTTCGACATCATCGTCATCGACGAGTTCCATCACGCCACGGCGGCCACCTATCGCCGGGTCATCGACCACTTCAAGCCCAAGGAACTACTCGGCCTCACCGCCACCCCTGAGCGGATGGACGGGCTCAATGTGCAAGACGAGTTCTTCGATGGCCGCATCGCCGCCGAGATGCGCCTCTGGGAGGCCCTGGAGAACGACCTGCTGTGCCCCTTCCACTACTTCGGCATCCCCGATGGCACAGACTTGACGAACCTCACCTGGCAGAGGGGCGCGTACACGGACCAGGAGCTCGGCAACCTCTACACAGGCAATGAGGCACGCGCCCGGATCGTGGTCAAGCAGATCCAAGACAAGGTTTCCCAGCCTGGAGCCATGCGCGCGCTGGGCTTCTGCGTGGACAAGAAGCACGCCCGGTTCATGGCTGACTTCTTCCAGAGAGCTGGCTTTCAAGCAGTTGCGCTCACTAGCGACTCCCCTGCCGCAGTGCGAGCTCAGGCTCTCGCTGACCTGCGCGAAGGGAAGCTGCAGGTCATCTTCTCTGTGGACCTCTTCAACGAGGGTCTCGATATCCCCGATGTCGACACGCTCCTCCTGCTGCGTCCCACGAACAGCGCCACGGTCTTCCTCCAGCAACTCGGACGCGGACTGCGGCGTACTGAATCGAAGCCCGTACTCACTGTCCTGGACTTCATCGGCCAGCACCGCGCAGAGTTCCGCTTCGAGGGGCAGTTCCGAGCGCTGACGAATCTCTCCAGGAATCGTCTCGTCGACCACATCGAGCATGACTTCCCGCTTCTGCCGTCCGGGTGCCAGATCATCCTGGAGGGGAAGGCCAAGAAGCTGGTACTGGACAACATCCGCACGCAGCTCAGTGCGAACGTCAAGACCTTGGCCAACGAGGTCAGGGCCTACGAGACACCGCTGCTAGCGGACTACCTGCGCGAGAGCCGAAGAGAGATCAAGGAGCTGTACAAGAGCGACAACTCCTGGACCTCTGTGCTTCGTCGAGCCGGGCTCATGGAAGGCACTGGGCCCGCGGGGGAATCAGCCCTTCTCAAGCGTGTTCACGCGTTCCTGCACGTCGACGACCCTGATCGAGCCAACGCCTACCTCCGCCTCTTGGCCGACGAGGTGCCGCACTACGACGCTCTGGACCCCGTGGAGCAGACGTACGCCCGGATGCTCTTCTTCAACCTGTGGGACAACGCGGGTGGTTTCACCAGCTACCAACAGGGCTTCGACTCGCTACGGGACCAGCCCGCCGTCCGCGAGGAACTTCGGCAGGTCCTGTCCTACGTCATCGCCCAGGCGGACCACTTCCCCATTCCCCTCTCCGGCAGCCACAGCCAGCTTCCGCTGAAGGTGCACTGCTCCTACAACCGCTCCGAAATCCTGGGCGCCCTGGGAGTGGCCCGCCTCGGCGGGCAGATTCCCAGGTCTTTCGCTCAGGGCGTGCAGTGGGTTGAAGAGTTCCAGACGGACGCACTCCTGATCACGCTGGAGAAGAACGAGAAGGACTTCTCGCCCACGGTCCGGTACAAGGACTACGCGCTCAGCCCCACGCTCTTCCACTGGGAGTCCCAGAACGCAACGGCCGCGAACTCTCCCACCGGCCTGCGCTACCAACACCATGTGGAGCGAGGGAGTCACGTCCTGCTCTTCATGCGCCGATACAAGAACACCGACATCGGCAAGTCACAGCCGTGGATGCTCCTGGGCCCCGCTACCTACGAGCACCACACCGGAAGCAAGCCCATGGCGATCACTTGGAAACTTCAGCACGCACTTCCGCCGGACGTTATGGCCTACTCAGGCATCGTGACTGGGCAAGGGCAGTCGCAAAATTGATGCCCGCCTCATATTACCGACGAGAGCCTCTCAATTGACCAGGCTAAGACAAGCGACTTCCGCTTGGCCAAACATCAAGCGCTATCTGCGACAACATTTCCTGCCGCGCCTCGATTCCCGCTACTTGCCATTCTGACCGCCCACTGTTCCATAGACTCTCGACTCCCGTGCGAGAAGAGACCAGAAGGGCCGACCCTTCATAAAGATGCGCCTTTTCCGGGAAGGCGAGCGCGGAGATCTTCGCATTACGCTTACCAGCAAGCAGCGTCAGGTTACCCAGTCGATTAACATAGCCGTCATGGTCTTCCAGGCGCAGTTCTGGCGACGGCTTCTGCGGGTAAATGTTTTCCACATAAACCTTTCCGTCACCAAGAGCCACCTCCTCATGGACGTCATACTGCGCGCGCAGGTGCTGCTCTATTTTCGCCAGTAGATAGCGGGACTGGGAATGCTTGGGAATGGAGGCTTCTCGGAAATCGTTTTGAAACGTCTCATCGTCGGGAATCCACGCCAGGATGCGCTGGATAATTTCCTCGAGCGTTCCCCCCTTGGCTAGCTCCTTAGCCGCACTGAAAAGGTTCTCTTCCAAGAGAGTGGACTCTCGCCTTCCGACTACTGTCCAGCGCACGTAGTAACTAATCGACGCATCTAGCAATGTCTGCAGATCGGAGTAATCGAAACTCCCCGAGGCTGACAGTAGAAGCGGGTAGAGAGCGTCAGCACTCATCGCCTTTACCTCTCCCAGCGAAGCGTCGAGGCTGGCGTTTCCAGTACCTCCCGTGATCAGCTCGGCATACCGACCCGCAGCATTCTCTAGCTCAGCCGAGAAAGCGCCAACACCGTACTTTTGAGGACGCTCGTCAAAGTGTCTCGTCAAATCCTTGCGAATAGTCGCGTAAAGACTGTGAGACTTTACATCACCATGCTTAGAGACCCAGAAGTGACGAAGGAACTTCTCGATCTCCTCCCGCCGATCAAATCCATCCAGAAGAGAGCGCCAGGCATCGTTTACACGAGACTTCTCGTTGTCGCTACGACTCTTCTCCATCAAGAAGTTGCGAACGAGATCCACAGTGGACAGGTCTTTACCGCGCGAGTTGATGGTCTCGAAGACTTCATTCGCATCACTCGAGGAAGGCGTCTGAATCTCAACGAAGACCAGTCCGTTGATCAAACACTCACGGAGAGAGTCAAGATAGTCCAAACGCTCCTCGTCATCAATGAACGACTGCAGTCTACCGCTTATCTTTGCCCGAAAATTGTGGTATGCATCCAATATCAGCTTATGAGAGGGGCGAGAAGGGCTCTCCACTTTGGGGCACTCGCCCGTGGCTTCATTCCAGTCCTGTATGTTATCGCGAAAGAAATCGCGATCAAAAAGCGACAACACCAGGAAGTACTCCATGGGATCCTTGCGGCCAGACTTCCGCGCTATGTAATCCCTTTGAATATTATTAGCGCTCGACATACCTTCTGGAGACTTCATGCTCCACAAGGTGTCTCTGATAGCGGCGATCAGAATTGTCGAAGTGGTCAGTCGCTGCTGCCCATCGAGTAGCGACCGCCCTTTGATTGACTCTCCCGTGATAGTAACAACCGGCCCGATGAAGTACTCTGAAGCCGACTCTCGGCCGCTTTCACGCGCATCTTTGAATTTCTCAATATCGGCCCAAAAAATGTCTACTTCCTTCTTGGTCCACGCATACTGACGTTGACTGTCATCCGGCACGGTGACCACGGGATTGTTAGCGCCGATCAGCTGCCCAAGGGTTTGACGCTGTGCCTGCTTAATGATGGCCATCGTTGAAACCTCCGCACACGTGTCTGAGACGGAGATCCTACCTCCTGACTAGGACGCTCGGGGGGGTGTAGGAGGATCTGCGTAGAACATCCGAAATTGCACGCTCAGGGCATGAGGAGATCGGGGTCACGCGCTGAGCTCAACTGGTACATTTGGACGCCATGTACTCATGACTGGTGGGGGATATGGAGCTTTCCGTCGAGAACACCGCTGCGCATCACTTGCACACCTTGCTCACTAGCGTCCGGGATTCGGGCAAGCTAAACCTCCGTGAAGCTTGGTGCAAAATACTTGACGCAGAGTGGGGAAGTCTGGAGTTCGCTAAGCGCCACTCGGAAGTTGTCACCCTGCTGCAAATGACGATCAGTCAGCTTAATTCTCTACCCGAAAGAGCCCGATCGCGTTGCGAGCGACATGTCGGCTCGTGGTGGATTCTGGTCATGCAGCCGATTCTAAACTGGTCAGACACCAATCGAAATCCCAGTGTTCTGTTCGACACAGATCAACTTGACCATCTTGAGTCGACCGCCGACCTGATATCAAGAAACCTAGTAGGATCCAGCGCCGCGCCGCGCAACTCGAAATTCGAAGACATCGTCACGCAGTGTCAGGATTGGATTGAGTTCCTTGCCTCAATGGGAAGCGAGGAAATAGAGGAACCCTTGCGCAATCAGCTCATATCGCAGATTCGCCACCTGATCTGGCTCATCGAGAATGCGAACTTGTTCGGTGGGGCGCGAGTGGCTGAGGAGGCAAGTACGGTCATCGGCTCACTCGCCCAAACTGGAGCGTCGCTGGTAAATGTACGGCCCGATAATGCAAGTCGATGGAAGACAGCGATGCTGGCGCTTGTCACCGCTTGCGTGGTCCTCAATCAGGCAACTCCCATCATTCAGGATTCGATCACTGCAGGAGAAACCATCGTGAAAGAGATCGCCAGTGTCGTGGAGGAGTGGAAGTAGGCAGGAATATGCGCAAAGTTAGTTCCTTTTGCCTCCAACCTTCGGATAGCCTTCAATCATGATTCGTGCAGTCATCTTCGACGTCGGTGAGTGCCTCGTGGACGAGACCCGCGAGTACGGGACTTGGGCTGACTGGCTGGGAGTGCCGCGGCACACCTTCCACGCGATGTTCGGGGCAGTGATCGCTCAAGGTCGCGACTACCGGGAGACGTTCCAGGAGTTCCGGCCCGGGTTCGATCTCTACGAGGAGCGGGAGAAGCGGGCAGCTGCCGGGCAGCCGGAGAGCTTTGGGGAAGAGGACCTCTACGCGGATGTGCGGCCGGCTCTGCGGCAGCTCCGAGCCGACGGACTGTGGCTCGGTATCGCCGGTAACCAGACCGTTCGGGCCGGGAGGATCTTGCGGGAGCTTTTCTCCGACGCTGTCGACCTGATCGGTACGTCCGACGACTGGGGTGCCAGCAAGCCTGAGCCCGCCTTTTTCAAGCGGGTGGCCGTAGCCGTGCCCTTCGAGACGCACGAGATTCTGTACGTCGGTGATCGGTGCGACAACGACATCAGGCCGGCTGGGCAGGCGGGCATGCACACCGCGCTCGTGCATCGCGGGCCGTGGGCCAGCATTCAGTGGAACAGCACAGAGGCCAAGGAGTTGCCGACCTTCCGGATCGAGGGCCTGGACGAACTCGCCTCAAGGGTGGACGAGTTCAACGCCGCAGCACACTGAGAGTCGTCGCCCAGTCGTACAGGCGGTCATCGAGTGCGCGAACGCAGCTCTCGTGCTGGTGCGGGGTGAGAGCACGGCGGACTTCGCGTACTCGGTCCATGCCGGTGGCGTACCAGGTGAGTGCCAGCTGATCCAGCGCCTTGCCGACGTACTCGCAGGCGGCTTGGGCCTTCCCGGACGCTGCCTCGACAGCTGCCAAGTCGGCGTAGACGACGGTGCGCTGCTTCTCCTCTCCCGGAGTCATGGCTCCGAGGGACTGGAGCAACGCGGATCGGGCTTGGGGCAGGTGGCCGGCGAGCAGTTGGGTGTTGCCCTTGAAGGCGGCGAGGCGTGCCGGGGAGAACCAGTCCATCCATGGAGGTGAGGCGTGCTCGTTGCCGTTCTCGAGAATGTCCTCGGCATGGGCGATCAGGTGCAGCGCGGTGCGAGTGTCACCACACCTGGTCTCGCACTCGGCCTCCACGGCGTCCAGCCACGCGAGGAACTCGGCGGAAGCGGGCGCCCGGCGAGCGTAGGTGCGTGCGGCGATCATCCGCTCCCGAGCTCCGTCCTGATCTCCGGCCCAACCTGGAACGAAGGCCATGTGCGCGATGATCGCGGAGCCAAGCAGCGGATCATCGGCCTCACCCGCCGCCTGCAGGGCTAGGACAAGGGTGTCGTGCGCGGCGGCCGGCTCGGAGAAGTCGAAGAACTCGATCCTGCCCGCGAGGAGATAGGTCTCCGCCAGCGCGGCAGCAAGTGTGCGCCGCGTGGTATCCGACGTTTCCGGCAGCAGACCGCAGCCCAGTGTCGCGTGCGCCACTACGGCGGGGTGCAACTGGGACGGTGCGACGGACCAATAGAGCCGACGGTGGGCGCGGGTTACCGCGGCGAAGTCCGCCCCCACGCTTGCCGGTTGTGTCATGACTGACGCTCGGGCCCGGCCGATCGCCAGGCCCGGCGTTGCCGTGCCGGTGATCACATTGCGCCGGACGGCAGAGGCGTCTTGCCCTTCCGAGCCCCATGGAGGCGTGAAGCCGAGCGCCTCCATGTTCTGGCCGAGCAGGTGCACCAGTACACGTTGACAATCGGGTTGCGGCCACGGTGGATTGTCCGACTCCCAGCGACGGACCTGACGCACTCCGACGGACAGGCCGCGGATACCCATGCCCTTCGCGTGTTCCGTGAGGGCGTCTGCCAGGTCCTGTTGGGAGTTGAAGCCGGCGGCCACGCGAGCGGCCTTGAGTCGAACGTTGCCCGTGGGCCTTGGCATGAGTCCACCTCCGTAGGCTGACAGCTGCCCCAACTGTGTCACGCAGGTCCGCTACAGGGCATCAAATCCCACTCACGGTGTATGAGAAGTCCTTCTCAAGCCCTTTCAGAGGCCCCTCAAAGTCCTCGAATCATCACGTACGACCCGAGACGCTGTGTGCTGTTCTCATCAACAGACAGCGAAGGAGCACCCCGTGTACACACAGGGCGGCTTGGGCGAAGGGGTCTCGGAGTGGCTGGCTCGGACGCACCCGACGCCGGAACGCGTACGGAGAGACTGGGCCGAGCAGCGCGTCGCTCTGCTTCCGCTGGGCGAGCGATTGGCGGCGGTGCGCATCGCGTCCGAGATCGTGCACGCCGCCGTCCAGTCCGAGGACAGGGCCCAAGTGGCTGACGCTCTGGATGCCTTACTCGGCGGAGCGATCATCTATGACCGTCGGGTGGCCGGTGGCACCTATTACGCACTGGTCGACGGGCGGTCCGGCTCCACCTGGGTCCACGGTGACGCCGTCACCTACCTCGGTCGTGGCACCTACCTCGGAGTACCGCGCATCGACCAACGGCGAGGTCCGGGAACGTACTGGGTGGTTCCACCGCAGTACGAAGGTCACCTGTGTCCACCCAGCACGGTCCTCGAGCTGGTCGCGGTCGGCCGTGCCCGGCTCAGCATGGAAGGTGAGTGTCGCCCTCAGTACACGGGTGAAGTCTCGACACCCATGTCCACGCGAGGCCCTTGGGCCTTGCGGTTGGTGTCCGACCGGCTGCCCGTAAGCCCGCCGTCGTACGCGACCGTGGCCCTGGACGATCCCACCCAAACGGCGCGGTACATGGATGCCGCTGGTCGGGCGGTCGAGATGGGTAAGCACGGCACGTCGAGAACCACTGGTACCGCGTCGGTCTCTGGCGGCGGCGATGGGCAGAACCCCCAGCCGCAGACCCAGGACGACCACACCACCGACTACGAGTCGGACTGAGCGATGCGCTCCACTGTCCTGGTCATCACCGCGTTGGAAGACCTGACTGCTGATCTCGTTGTCAGTGCGCTCAATGAACGCGAGGTGCCTGTCGTACGCGTTGACCCCGCCGATATCGGCTCTGCCCTGACCTTCGGATTCCACCTCGGCCCGGACACCCTCGAATGGGGCGGACGCCTGCGCACGCCGAGCCGCGACCTGGATATGCGGAAGGTGGCGGCGGTCTACTACCGTCGTCCCACCCCATACGCCACCCGGTTCGGCCATCTCCCGCGGCAGCAAGGGGATTTCGCGGCCGCCGAGGCCAGGCATGGGCTCGGCGGTGTCCTGAACGTCCTTCACGGCCGGGTGTACGTCAATCACCCGCACGCAGTGTTCCGTGCGGATTTCAAGCCGGCGCAGTTGCAGCGGTTCGCGGCTCTCGGCCTACGGGTCCCGCCCACACTGATCACCAATGAGGCTGAAGCGGCCAGGACGTTCGCCACCGCCCATGGGCGGATCGTTTACAAGACATTCCGTGGGCTGCCTCGCGACCAAGACGGTCACACCGGCGCGATCTGGACCCAACGCGTGGAGCCCGACAGTTTCGACGAAGCCCTTACGGTGACCGCCCACCTGTTCCAGACCGAAATTCCGAAGAGTGGAGACGCGCGGATCACCGTAGTGGGCCGTCGGGTCTTCGCACAGCGGATCACCACGCCGGACGAGGCTCTGGACTGGCGTCGGGGCGACTGGAGCGAGCTGTCGCACAGTCTCATCGCCGTTCCCTCCCCGATCGAAGCCGCTCTTCACACGTACCTGGACTCTTTCGGCCTGGTCTTCGGCTGCTTCGACTTCGTCCTCACCGGAGACGGGGACGATCCCGGCGACTGGTGGGCCATCGAGTGCAACCCGAACGGGCAGTGGGGGTGGCTTCCGGACGCGACGGACATCGCCGAGGCGTTCGCCGACATTCTGAGCCTCCAAGTACGGAAGGAGAGGGCCGATCATGGTGATGCCGACTGACCCGGAGAACGACGCGGTTCGCCTACGCGCGGCCATGGTGGACGCTCTCGCCCGGGAAGGCGTTCCAGTGGACCCGGCATGGCGGGCGGCGGTGGAGGCTGTACCGCGGCACCGCTTCGTGCCCGGTTTCTACCTGCCTGCCGACGAACGCGATGAGCGAGGACTGACGCTGTGGGAGCCGGTCACCGCAGAGCTCGACTATGGGCGATGGCTCGCGTCCATCTACTCGGACACCACACTCATCACCCAGTTCGACGGCGAGGAGCCCGACTGGAAGACGCCCGTCGCCCGGCGAGGCGGAGCGCCCACATCGTCGTCCACTCTGCCGTCCCTGGTGGTTCGTATGTGGTCCGACGCCGATGTGGCCGAGGGGCACACCGTGCTGGAGATCGGTACTGGGACCGGATACTCGACCGCGCTGGCCTGTGAGCGCCTCGACTCCGGCGACGTCACCAGTATCGAGGTCGACCCACGGCGGCTGGAGGCGGCGGCGGACGCACTATATGGATGCGGCTACACCCCGACGCTCGCCGTGGCGGACGGACTGTACGGGTACTGGCCCGAGGCGCGCTTCGATCGGGTCGTAGCCGCCTGTTCCGTCCGCAGGGTCCCGGCTGCGCTTCTCGACCAGACCCGACCGGGCGGAAAGATACTGCTCACTCTTTCGGGATGGCTCTACGGCTATGCCCGTGTGCTGCTCACGGTCGCCGAGGACGGGACGGCGGAGGGCTCGCTGCTGCCCGGCACGGTCTCCTTCATGGCTGCTCGGACCCATGCCCCACCGTCGTTCGGAAACCCCGCGCACTGGGCCGCTGGGCTACCGGACAAGCCGAGAACGGCCCTGCACGGTCCGGAGCGTCTCATGGCTGCGACCGAGGAAGCGTTCCACTTACGGTTCATGGCTCAATGCGCCGTGCCGGACGCCCAGATGGTCACGGTCGACGAGGTCGTCTGCCTGGTGGACGTCGTGAGTGGTTCCGCGGCGACCTTGTCACCTTCGGACGGCAGATGGCAGGTGCGGGAGGGCGGTCCAGTGCGGTTGTGGGAGCGCGTCGAGCGTGCCGTGTCTCTCTTCGATGCCGCAGGCCGTCCGGGGCCGGAGACGTTCACCCTGCGGGTGTGCGACGAGGACCAACGCCTCGTGCACCCCACCATGCCCGACCTTCTCCTACGTAGGACCCCTCTGTTCTGAACCAGTACGGGAATCATGGGTGAGCTGTCTGTCACTCTCCCGTAGGCCGCGGGACCACCTGTTGGCCAGGATGTACTCACGGCCGCCCGGTTTTTCTCAGGTTGGCGGTTCCGGGGCGGGTGTCAAGAGCGCCCTTCGGGCGTCGGCTTCGCCGATTGCGCTGCGCTTCACTCTTGACGCCCGCCCCTCCACCGCGAAGTGATGCCCGGCCGGGCGGCCCGGGGGTGGGGCGGCGGGCCGGGTGGCTGGGGGCGGTGTCCGTCGCCGGGTGCGGGCCCGCCGTGTGTTTTCTTGCCTCTTTCGGCGGCTCCCGCTAGCCCCCCCTCATATCTCGGTGGTTCAGCCCCGCTCCCCCCGTTCGATGCAGAACTCGTTGCCCTCCGGGTCCGTCATGACGACCCAGCCGCGGCCGTTCGGGAGGGTGCGGTCCGTTTCGATGTGGGCGCCGGGGGAGAGTGCGCGGTCTACCTCCTCGGAGCGGGTGCGGCCCGTGGGTGCGAGGTCGAAGTGGAGGCGGTTCTTGGTTTTCTTGGGGTCGCCGGTCCTGATGAACAGGAGGCCGGGCGTGCCGGCCGGGAGTTCGATCAGGACCTCGTCGTCGCCGGGCTTGTCCGTGTCGGAGATCGGGTGGCCGAGGAAGTCGGACCAGAAGCGGGCCAGTTCGTAGGGCTCGCCCGTGCAGTCGAAGGTGATGTGGCGGAGGGGGGGGTTCAACGGTCGGTTCCGTCCCGTCGGTGGCCAGAGGCGCCGTGCGCTCCGCAGCATCGTCGGCGGGGCCGGGGGCTGTCGAACTATTTGGCGGGCTCGGGCAGGTTCCCGTCGCCGCCGAGGTTGGCCACCATGCGGCGCAGGACGTTGATCGTGGTGATGAAGTCGGCCTGGGAGATGCCCTCGTGGGTCTGGTGGTGGACGCGGAGATTGCGTTCCCTGGCCCGGAGGCGGGCCGCCTCGCCCTCGTCCGTGAGGGTCAGGCCGCCTGTCGTGTCGTCCTCGGTGAGCCAGCCCCGGGCCGTCAGGTCGTCGTAGACCGCGTCGAAGTCGGTGTCCTGGTCGTCGTAGGGGGCCAGGCGGGCGGTGAGGGTGGCGCGGGTCCAGGTGCCCGGGGCGCCGGCGGCGTGGTTGAGGGTCCACCAGTGGGGCTGCGTGAGGTTCTCCACGGCCAGTTGGGCGCGGATGGCCCCCACGACCCTGCGGTAGGCCTGACCGGTCCAAGCGCCGATCGGCTGGGCGGCCAGCTCCTCGTCTGGGTACTCCCTGAGGGCTTCGGCTCGGGTGCTCATGGCTTCGGTTCTCCCGTGTGTGATGTGTTTCCCCCGGGTGGGAGAGACGGGTTGAACCTAGGAGCTCAAGCAAGGTCGAGGTCAAGGACGACGTCGTTCCGGCCGCTGCGTGACGGCCGCCCCGGGCTATTGCCGGGGTGGCCGTCGGGTGGGACTCGGGGTTCGGTGGTCAGGCCGCCGGGCTCAGGTCCGCCCTGCCGAACAGGAGGGCGTAGCCCGGGGGGAGTTGGGTGAGGATGCGGGTGACCAGGTCGTCGCCGATCAGGGGCGGGAGCGCGCCGAGGACGGAGCTGACGTCCCAGCGGGCCGTCGCGGGGGTGGCTCCCGGCGTGCGGGAGGCCACCTCGTCGACGAACCGCGCGGCGGTCAGCCGGTGCGTGGCCGGGATCTGGGAGGCGATCAGGCGGGCCGCCTCTTCGGGGAGGGCGCGGGCGAGGTCGACCCGTTCGTCGCCGATGACGTGGGCGCCGAGGGCCGCCAGGACCGTACGGGTGACCTGCTCGGCCTTGGTCAGGGTGTCGTACTGGCCCGACGCGCGGACTGCCTCGACGAGTCGGGGCCAGCCGTCGTCGTCCTCGTGGTCCCTCGTGGTCACACCGGGCACTGTCGCCGTGCTCGCCGTGCTCATGTGCGGGTTCTTCCTCCGGATGCGTGGGTGCGGTCCTCCCGGGTCGTGCCACCGTGTGCGCGTACCGCGAGCGGTGGCACGACCCGTGGACGGGCGGTGTTCGCGGGGTGGTGCGGTCAGCCGCTGATCCGTGGTGCGGTTTCAGCCGCTGATCCGTCGTGCGGTCAGCCGCTGATCTGCCTGCGGCTGTCGCCGCCCGTGATCTGGATGCGGCGGGGCTTGGCCTGCTCGGCCACCGGGATGCGCAGGGTCAGGACGCCGGCCTCGTACGAGGCGTCGATGCGCTCCGTGTCCAGCGTGTCGCCGAGGAAGAGCTGGCGCGTGAAGGTGCCGGTGGGGCGCTCGGCGACCAGCGGTTCCGCGCCCTCGGGGGCGGGGGACCTGCGCTCGGCTCGCACGTTGAGGACGTTGCGTTCGACGTCCAGCTCGATCGTCTCGGGGTCGATGCCGGGGAGGTCGAAGTGGACGAAGAAGTCGTCCCCGGAGCGGTAGGCGTCCATCGCCATCGCGGACGGGCGGGCGGCGGAGCCCAGGACCTGCTGGGTGAGCCGGTCGAGTTCACGGAAGGGGTCCGTGCGCATGAGCATCACTGGTCACTCCTTTCTTCAGGCGCTGTGTGTGCGATGCCCTACGTTCTGCGTCTTCTTATATAGCCCGGAGGAGGAAACTTGACAACCCCCGACTCAGGTTCGGGGTGGCCTCTGTGTCTGTCCTGCGGAGGGTTAGCCTCGTGATCTCGTAAGCATGGGGCGTGGCAGGAGGCAGCGATGGCGAAGGTTCCCAGCGCGGTGGTGGCGGCGAGCGGGCTCGTCGGCGGGTACGGCGTGGCCCGGTGGACCAGGCAGCGACCGCTCGGCGGGGTCGTCCTCGCCGTCGCCGGTGCGGCGGCCGCGCGGCAGTGGCGGCAGCAGACCGGTGGGGTGAGCGCGGGGGTCTTGTCGGCCGCGTATGTCGCCGCGTTCGCCGGGTCGCATCCGTTGGCCCGGAAGGTGGGGGCCTGGCCTGCCGTGTTCGGTGTGGCGGGGGCCGTGGGGCTGGCGTCGTGGGTGGTGGCGGACCGGCGGCGGGGCGGGGAGTAGGGCCCGGGAAGCCGCGCGGCCAGGGGTCCCTCCCCGTGGTGCGCGGCCAGCGGTCCGGTCCGGTGCCGACCGGCCGGCCCGCGCGGGCACACAGACAGCAAGAAACCCGGCCCTGTCACCAGGGCCGGGTTCTCGTATGGAGCGCCGGGCAGGCCTTGCACCTGCATCTCCCCACAGGAAGTGGGGCGTCTTTCCTTGGACCACCAACGCATCGTCCCTCTGCCGGAGTTCGGCGAGCGGGCGCAGATCAACTATAGCGCAGGTTCCGGTGCCGCCGGTCCGTCAGACGTACGGACCTGGCGTGGGCGAGCGGCCGTCCCACTGCCCGCCCACGCCCGGCCCGTCGGTGCTACGCCGTCGCCGGGCTGGATCCCGGCGAGCCCGGACCCGAGTCCGAACCCGGGCCCTGGGAGTTGCCGCCGCCGCGGATGCCGGACTTGGCCTTGCCCGCCGCCGCCGTCAGCGGCTTGGCGATGTCCTCCAGGGAGCGGCGCTCGGCGTTCACCGCGAGGAGCGCCGCCACCAGGCCCGCCAGGCACATCAGCGTCGCGCCGATCGAGAAGGCGAGGACCGTGTCGCCGACGACGCCGGACTCCGTGAGCTTGGCGAACAGCAGCGGGCCGCTGATGCCGCCGGCCGCGGTGCCGATGGCGTAGAAGAACGCGATCGACATCGCGCGGGTCTCCATCGGGAAGATCTCGGAGACCGTCAGGTAGGCGCTGGAGGCGCCCGCCGAGGCGAAGAAGAGGACCGCGCACCAGCACGCCGTCATCGTGGCCGCGCTCAGGGAGCCCTGGTCGAAGAGCCAGGCGGTGCCGAACAGGAGCAGGCCGGACAGGATGTACGTGCCGGAGATCATCACGCGGCGGCCGACCGTGTCGAACAGCTTGCCCAGCAGCAGCGGGCCGAAGAAGTTGCCGAGCGCGATGACGGCGAAGTAGTAGCCGGTGTTGCCGCTCGGGACGTCGAAGAACGTCGTCAGGATCGCGCCGAAGCCGAAGGTGATCGCGTTGTACAGGAACGCCTGGCCGATGAAGAGGGAGAAGCCGAGGACCGCGCGCTTGCGGTAGTCGGAGAAGACCGTGCGGCCGATCTCCAGGAAGGAGACACTGCGGCGCTGGTGGATGGTGATCTCGCCCTCCGCGGGCGGCAGCGGCTTGTCGCTCTCGCGTTCGATCTCCTGCTCGATGGAGGAGACGATGCGTTCCGCCTCGTCGTCACGGCCGTGGATCAGCAGCCAGCGCGGGCTCTCCGGGACGTGCCGGCGCACCAGCAGGATGACCAGGGCGAGGACGGCGCCGAGGGCGAAGGTGAGGCGCCAGCCGACGTTCGCGGCGAAGATGTCGGTGTCCAGCGCGACGATCGACAGCAGGGAGCCGAAGACCGCGCCCAGCCAGAAGCTGCCGTTGATCATGAGGTCGACGCGGCCGCGGTACTCCTTGGGGATCAGTTCGTCGATCGCGGAGTTGATGGCCGCGTACTCGCCGCCGATGCCGAAGCCGGTGAGGAACCGGAAGAGGAAGAACCACCAGGTGTCGAAGGAGATCGCCGTGAGGGCCGTGGCGCCCAGGTAGACCGCCAGGGTGATCATGAAGAGTTTTTTGCGCCCCCACTTGTCGGTGAGGCGGCCCCAGAACAGGGCTCCCGCGCAGGCCCCCGCCACGTACAGCGCGGCGGCCATGCCGGTGACCTCCCCCGAGGTGATGGGCAGGCCGCTGCCGGGTTCCGACAGGCGGCTCGCGATGTTGCCGACGACGGTCACTTCGAGACCGTCGAGGATCCACACGGTGCCGAGACCGAGGACGATCGTCCAGTGCCATCTCGACCACGGCAGGCGGTCGAGTCTGGCGGGGATGTCGGTGGTCACGGTCCGGCCGGTCTCGGCCTGCGCGGTGGTCATGGGCTCCCTCCTCGTCGAGCAGAACCCCCATCGGGTGCCCGGCCGGGGTCTCCTTACGCCCCGAGCGCGTGCGTCACCGTGTAGATCAGCAGGCCGGCGAGGGAGCCGACCACCGTGCCGTTGATGCGGATGAACTGCAGGTCGCGGCCGATGTTGGCCTCGATCTTCTTCGTGGTGTGCTCGGCGTCCCAGCTCGCGACCGTGTCCGTGATCAGGGAGGTGATCTCCTTGCGGTAGGTGGTGACGACGTAGACGGCCGCGTCCTCCACCCACTTGTCGACCTTGTCCTGCACCTTGCGCTCGCCGGCCATCCGGGAGCCCAGCGACAGCAGCGAGGCCCGGACGCGCAGCCGCAGTTCGCTGCGCTCGTCCTCCGCCGCCGCGACGATCATGGACCGGACGGCGGTCCAGGCGCTGGCGATGAGGTCCTGGACCTCGCCGCGGCCGAGCACCTCGCCCTTGAGCCGTTCGACGCGGGCGCGGGTGTCGGTGTCGGACTGCAGGTCGGAGGCGAAGTCGGTGAGGAAGCGGTCGAGGGCGCCGCGCGCGGGGTGGGCGGGCATGTCGCGCATCTCGGTGGTGAAGCGCAGCAGTTCCCTGTAGACGCGCTCGCCGACCTTGCGGTCGACGAACTTCGGCGTCCAGCCGGGGGCGCCGCCCTGCACGGCGTCCATGACGGAGTCGCCGTGCAGCACGAGCCAGTCGTGGGCGCGGCTGACGACGAGGTCGACGACGCGTTTGTGGCCGCCGTCGGCGACGACCTTCTCCAGCATCTTGCCGATGCCGGGCGCGATCTCCTGGGCGCCCGCGCGGCGGGTGATGGCCTCGCCGACCACGGCCTGGACGTCGGAGTCGCGCAGGACCGTCAGGGCGCCGCGCAGGGCGGTGGACAGCTCGGCGGTGACGCGGTCGGCGTGCTCGGGCACGGCGAGCCAGGCGCCGAGGCGGCTGCCGATGCCGACGGCGCGCAGCCGCTGGCGTACGACGTCCTCGGAGAGGAAGTTCTCCCCGACGAACTCGCCCAGGGAGACGCCCAGCTGGTCCTTCTTGGTGGGGATGATCGCGGTGTGCGGGATGGGGATGCCGAGGGGGTGCCGGAAGAGGGCCGTGACGGCGAACCAGTCGGCGAGCGCGCCGACCATGCCGGCCTCGGAGGCGGCGGCGACATAGCCCGCCCAGGCTCCGGCGCCCGAGTTCTGGGCGATCTTGGCGAGTACGTAGACCAGGGCCACGAACAGCAGCAGTCCGGTGGCCGTGAGCTTCATCCGGCGTACGCCGCGCTGTTTCTCCTCGTCCGCCGGGCTGAAGGTCGTCATCGCACGGTTCACGGTGGCGCCGGGGCGGGCATGCTCCCCGCCGACACCGACCTTTTCTTCCGTTTTCGTCCGTTCCATCCGCTCCACCCGCTCGGTGATCCCGCACACATTGTCCCTTCCTGACCGACTCCTGGAACGGAACAGGAGTTCCCGGCGTCTGTCGGGAGGGGGTATTGCCACGGGGTCCTGTGAGCCTCCCCCGGTCCATGACGCATCATGGGCACATCAGATCGGAGCCTGGGGCTCCCATCGCCCGAGGAGAACTACACAGCATGACCCGAGGACGTGGCTACGCCCTCCTGGCCGTGGTCGTCGCAGCGATCGTGGCCCTTTCCACCGCCATATACGTCGGAGTGGCGCCCGGCGACGGCGACCGTGGCCGGAACGCCCTCGGTGACGGCCGCGCCCCGAACTCCGCCGCTCCCGCCTCCACCGGCACCTGGGTCAGCACCTGGTCCACGTCCCCGGCCGCCGGTGAACCCGGCACCGAGACGACGGGCATGGCGGACCGTTCGGTGCGCAACGTCGTCCACACCAGCGTCGGGGGTACGAGTGCCCGCGTGACGCTGTCCAATCTCTACGGCCGCTCCCCGCTGAGCATCACGGGCGCGTCGATCGCCCTCGCCGCGGGTCCCGGCACGCCCGCCGCGCTCCCGGACACCCTGCGGCAGCTGACCTTCAACGGCGGCCCGGCGGTCGTCATCCCGCCCGGCCGGCAGGTGATGAGCGACGCCGTGCGCATCGCCGTCCCGCACGACTCGGACGTGCTGATCACCACGTACACGCCGACCGGCTCCGGCACGGTGACGTACCACCCGCACGCCCGGCAGATCTCCTACCTCGCGCAGGGCGACCACACGCGGGACACGACGGGCACGCCGTACACGGAGCAGACCAGGAACTGGCGCTATCTGACCGCGCTGGACGTGCTGAGCAACGAGTCGGAGGGGACGGTCGTCGCCCTCGGCGACTCGCTGACGGACGGCATCACCTCCACGATGAACGCCAACAACCGGTGGCCGGACGTGCTGTCCGACCGGCTGCGCGCGGAGATCGCCGCCGGTCGGGACCTGCCGCGGTACAGCGTCGTCAACCAGGGCATCAGCGGCAACCGCGTCCTCACCGACGGACTGGGCCGCCCCGCGGACAACCCCAGCGGACTGAACCGCTTCTCGCGGGACGTGCTGCAGCGCACGAACGTCAAGGTCGTCGTCATCGACCTCGGCGTCAACGACATCCTGCGCAACCCCCGGCTCGCCGACCCCCAGGCCATCCTGGGCGGCCTGCGCACGCTGGTGGACCAGGCCCACGCGCGCGGCCTGAAGGTCGTGGGCGCCACCCTGATGCCGTTCCACGGCCACCGCGGCTACACGGACCAGCGCGAGTCGGTGCGCCAGGCCATCAACGCCGAGATCCGCTCCGGGCGGGTCTTCGACGCGGTGGTCGACTTCGACGCGGCGCTGCGCGACCCGTACGACCCGCGCCGGCTGCGCGCCGACTACGACTCGGGCGACCATCTGCACCCCAGCGACAAGGGCTACACGCGCATGGCCGAGGTGTTCGACCTGGAGTCCCTGAAGGGCTCGGCACCGGCGGAGCTGTAGCTCCGGCGGCGCGATCCGATCCGCCGCCCCCACATCCCCGGGGGCGGCGAGGGGCGGGCGGCTCAGTCGAGTTCGCGGCGGTCCGCCCTGCGCTCCAGCTTCTCCTGGCGCCGGGCCTCGCGGATCCGCTGCTTCTCCGCGCGGGTCAGCTTCCGCTGCACCCCGACGCCGCCCCAGAAGGCGAAGCCGGTGACGATCACGCGCGGGGCGCCCGGTTCGCCCGGCACGCCCTCCTCGCGGTGGTCGAAACCGCCCATGACGCCGATGCCGCGGACCACGACCTCCACGCCGGGCGGGACGATGACGTCCACCCCGCCCATGATCGCGATGGCGTTGATCTCGACCTCCCGCGCGGCGAAGTCCGCCTCGCGCAGGTCGATCTCCCCGCCGCCCCAGAACGCGAAGCAGGTGAACCGCCGGGGCATCGTCCAGCGCCCCTTGCGCTGGAAACCGGACATCACGGCGACGGCCCACGTGGAGGAACCCTCGCCGCCGACGATCCGCCCGGACCAGCCCGGCCCGGCCGCGGGCTCCTTGTTCAGCGACACCACCGGGGCCGTGACACCCGGGGCGGGCAGGTCCCGGGTGATCGGCGCCAGTTCCCCGTACGTCCGTGCCCGGTACGTCGCGTCCAGCCGCTCCTCGAACTCCGTCATGTCGAGCCGGCCCTCGGCGAGGGCGTCCCGCAGGATGTCGGCGACCTTCTCGCGGTCGGCGTCGGAGGCGCGGAGGTCCGGCACTGCGTCGTCGGTCATACACAGCAGCCTACGAGTTGCCCCTGCCGGGCACTATGCGGTCGCACGCTCCGGCGGAGGTTTCGGGGTGTCGTCAGGGGTGTCGTCAGGGGTGTCCCCGGGGTGGTCTCCGGGGTGGTCCCCGCGTGTGCCCTCGCGGCCGTCCCCGCGGTTGTCCCCGCGGTTGTCCCCGCGGTCGTCCCCGCGGTTGTCCTCCATGGCGTGCAGCATCTTCGCGATCACCGCCTCGATGTCCGGCTCCCGCACCGACAGGTCGACCAGCGGGTAGCGCTCCGCGATCCGCGCCACCAGGGGCGCCGCCGACTCCGCCGCCGGGAACGCCAGCCACTGGCGCGGCCCGTCCACCCGGACGACCCGGGCCGGAGCCGGCGCCTCGATGGGCGGCAGTTCCCGCTCCAGGTCCACCACCAGGGTCCGTTCGCTCTCCCCCGCCTCGTGCAGCCCGGTGAGCGGACCGTCGTACATCAGCCGCCCGTGGTCGATGACCATCACCCGCTTGCACAACTGCTCGATGTCCTGCAGGTCGTGCGTGGTCAGCAGCACCGTCGTACCGCGCTCGGCGTTCAACTCCCGCAGGAACTCCCGCACCTTCGCCTTGGAGACCACGTCGAGCCCGATGGTGGGCTCGTCCAGGTACAGCACCTCCGGGTCGTGCAGCAGCGCCGCCGCGATGTCCCCGCGCATCCGCTGCCCGAGCGAGAGCTGCCGCACCGGCACCTCCAGCAGGTCGGCCAGGCCGAGGAGTTCGACCAGCCGGTCGAGGTTCTCGCGGTAACGGGCGTCGGGAATCCGGTACATGCGGTGCATCAGCCGGTAGGAGTCGATCAGCGGCAGATCCCACCACAGCGTGGTGCGCTGCCCGAACACCACGCCGATGCGGTGCGCGAGACGGATGCGGTCCCGGGAGGGGTCGATGCCCGCGACCCGCACCCGGCCGGCGCTGGGCGTCAGGATGCCGGTCAGCATCTTGATCGTGGTGGACTTGCCGGCGCCGTTGGGGCCGATGTACCCCACCATCTCGCCGCTCGCCACCCGGAACGAGATCGAGTCGACGGCCCGCACCTGCCGCCGTTCCCGCTTCATGAAGCCGGTCTTCCTGCGCACCTCGAAGACCTTCTCGACACCGTCGAGTTCGATGAACCCGCTTTCCGAACCGGTCAACTCAACTCCCTGTACTCCGGTACGAGCGCAGCCCCGTCCGCCACGCCAGCCCCGCCAGCGCGCCGCACGCCAGGGCCACCAGCGGCGAGGCGTACGCCGTCCACCCCGGCAGCGCCACCGGATAGGGCCTGCCCAGCACATGGGCCGCGGGCACCCAGTTGACGAAGGCCAGCGGCACCATGAAGGTCACCCCGCGCACCAGGTCCTTGCCGAACACGCTCGGCGGGTACTGCAGCAGCGTCGTCCCGCCGTAGGTGAAGGCGTTCTGCACCTCGGCGGCGTCCTGCGCGAAGATCTGGAAAGCCGCGCCCGCCACGAACACCGCCGAGAAGATCGCCGCACCGCTGATCACCATCACCGGCACCAGCAGCACCTTCGCCGCCGTCCAGTCGACGTCCACCGACACCAGCGCCCAGCCCAGCACCACCGCGCCCTGGGTGATCCGGCCCAGCCGGCGCAGCGCGAAGCGGTCCGCCCCGACCTGGGCGAGGACGGGAGCGGGCCGCACCAGCAGCGTGTCGAAGGAGCCGTCGCGTATCCGGGAGCCCACCGTCTCCATCGAGCCGAGCAGCAGGTCGGCGATCCCGAACGACGTCACCGACAGCCCGTACAGGAAGGCCACCTCCGGCAGCGACCAGCCGCCCAGCGAGTCCACCTGCGAGAACATCAGCAGGATCCCCACGAAGTCCAGGCCGGTCACCGTCAGGTTGCCGAACACCGTCACGGCGAAGGAGGCGCGGTAGGTCATGCTGGAGCGCACCCACATCCCGGCGATCAGCCGGTAGGCCCGCACCCCCTCGGCCAGCGCACCGCGCTCACCCACCCTGCACCACCACCCGGCGGGTCGCGGCCGACTGCACCAGCCGCCCCGCCGCCAGCAGTGCCACCGCCCACGCCGCCTGGAAGGCGAACGCCCGCAGCGGACTCGTCTCCCCCATCAGCACGTCCGCCGGCATCTGGATCTGCGCCGCCCACGGCAGCACCCGCACCACCTCGCCGAAGGTGCCCGGGAACGCGTTCAGCGGCAGCACCATGCCCGAGAAGAAGATCCCCGTGACCATCAGGGCCTGGTTGACGCCCATGCCGTCCATCAGCCAGAACACGCTCAGCGCCGCCAGGTAGCGGATCGCGAAGCTGACCACCGCCGCCAGCAGCAGCGTGACCGTGAAGGCCGCCCAGGGCGTCACCCGCGCCGGCAGCGCCATCGGGAAGAACGCCGCGCCGAACAGGAACGGGATCACCCCCCGCCCCAGCATCTGGAACAGCGCCCGCCCCACGTCACCGGCCAGCCACCACAGCTGCAGATCGGCCGGCCGGTACAGGTCCACGGCGATCTCACCGGTGCGGATGCGCTCCATCAGGTCCTTCTCGGCACCACCGCCCTGGATGGCGAGGGTCGCGTAGAGACACTGCCCCAGCCACACATAGGTCACGGCCTGCGCCTGGTCGTACCCGCCCAGGTGCGGCTTCTCGTCCCACAGCGCGAGATACGTGTGGACGAGGATGACGCCGAAGACCGTGTTGGTGAACACCCCGGCCGCCGTGGCCGCCCGATAGGTCGCGTACCGCCTGAAGCCGCCCGCCGCGACGGCCGCGTACAACCGTCCCGAGCCCACCTCCACCACCCTCCTCGCCGCCCGGCACCGAAGCGCAGGAGCCTAGTGCTCCGACGGGCGGGCCTGCCACGGGATTTCCGGCGCGGGCGCGGGCGCCGCGCGGCGAGCCGGAACCGGCATTGACGGTACGATCCGTTGCGTCCGCGTGGGCCGAGGCGCCCGTGGCCAGGGCGAGCGGCGTGACGGCGGTGCCGGCCGGGCAGAACGTACGAACCGGCGCGCCGGTCGGATCACCCTCCGGGGCATGTCCCTCTTGGGGCGGATCTCGTGCGAGCAGGATCTCGACGCGCACAGGCCTGCGAGGGTGCGGTCCGCCCTCGGCTCGCCTGCGCGTATCGTCCGCGCGCCGCCCGCCTCGCCCCACGGCTCACGACACGGCCCTCGATCAGGGAACTGATCGCCGGATGGGACAGTCTTCATCACAGGGGCGCAAGAGCGAGCAGAGACGTACGGGAACGACGTACGACGCGAAACAGGAGTCCGTGCACGACATGAGTGACGAGCCTCAGCCGCAGCAGCCGAACCCGGGCTGGGCACCGCAAGAGCCGCAACCGGACGGCGACTCCGGCACGCCCGCGGCTGCCGCGAAACCCAAGCGGACGGGCTGGCGCCGGGCCGTCCCGACCTGGCGCATGACGCTGGGCGCGTTCCTCGTCACCGCCCTGCTGCTCGTCGGCGCGTTCTTCCTGGGCTACTCCCTGGTGAAGATCCCGCCGGCCAACGCGCTCGCCACCAAGCAGGCCAACGTGTACCTGTACGCGGACGGCTCCGTGATCGCCCGCGACGGCGAGGTCAACCGGGAGAACGTCACCCTCGCGCAGATCTCCAAGGACGCCCAGCACGCCATCCTGGCCGCCGAGGACCGCGACTTCTACACCGAGTCCGCCGTCGACCCCAAGGCCATGGTCCGCGCCGCCTGGAACACCGCCCTCGGCAAGGGCAAGCAGTCCGGCTCCACGATCACGCAGCAGTACGTGAAGAACTACTACCTGCGCCAGGAGCAGACCGTCACGCGCAAGGCCAAGGAGTTCTTCATCGCGATCAAGCTGGACCGCGAGGTGAGCAAGGACCACATCCTGGAGGGCTACCTCAACACCAGCTTCTTCGGCCGCAACGCCTACGGCATCCAGGCCGCCGCCCAGGCCTACTACGGCATGGACGCCAAGGACCTCGACCCCGCCCGGGCCGCCTACCTCGCCGCGCTCGTCAACGCACCCAGCCAGTACGACGTCGTCGCCCACCCCGAGAACCGCAAGGCCGCCGAGTCCCGCTGGAACTACGTGCTGGACGGCATGGTCAAGAAGGGCTGGCTCGACGAGTCGGAGCGGGCCGGCATGAAGTTCCCGGTGCCGAAGGAGTCGACCCTCTCCACCGGCATGTCCGGGCAGCGCGGCTACATCGTCCGCATCGTCAAGGACTACCTCGTCCAGAACAAGATCGTCGAGGAGTCCGCGCTCGACGCCGGCGGCTACCGCATCACGACCACCCTGCAGAAGCCCAAGCAGGACGCCTTCGTCAAGGCCGTCAACGACAAGCTGATGGACAAGCTCGACAAGAAGGACAACAAGGTCGACCGCTATGTGCGCGCGGGCGGCGCCGCCGTCGACCCGAAGACCGGCAAGGTCGTCGCGATGTACAACGGCATCGACTACGTCAAGCAGTACACCCCGAACGCCACCCGCAGGGACTTCCAGGTCGGCTCCACCTTCAAGCCCTTCGTGTTCACCGCGGCCGTCGAGAACCACAGCGAGACGCAGGACGGCCGCGTCATCACCCCGAACACGATCTACGACGGCACCAACAAGCGCCCCGTCCAGGGCTGGACCGGCGACCCCTACGCCCCCGAGAACGAGGACCAGGTCTCCTACGGCGACATCACCGTCACCGAGGCCACCGACAAGTCCGTGAACTCGGTGTACGCGCAGATGGCCGCCGACGTCGGCCCGCAGAAGGTCAAGCAGACCGCGATCGACCTCGGCATCCCCGAAGCCACCCCCGACCTCGCCGACGGCCCCGCCATCGCGCTCGGCACCGCCACCGCCAGCGTCCTGGACATGGCCGAGGCCTACGCCACGCTCGCCAACCACGGCCGCCACGGCGCCTACACGATGGTCGAGAAGGTCACCAGGGAGGGCACCCCGATCGACCTGCCCGAGAGGCGCACCCGGCAGGCCGTCAGCCGCGAGGCCGCCGACACCACCACCAAGGTCCTGCAGAGCGTCGTCCAGAACGGCACGGCCGCCGCCGCCCAGGCCGCGGGCCGCCCCGTCGCCGGCAAGACCGGCACCGCGGAGAACGACAAGGCCGCCTGGTTCGCCGGCTACACGCCCGACCTCGCCGTCGTCGTCTCCGTCATGGGCCAGGACCCCGTCACCGCCGCCCAGAAGCCGCTGTACGGCGCCCTCGGCCTGCCCCGCATCAACGGCGGCGGACCGCCCGCCGAGATCTGGGCCCAGTTCACCCGTGACGCCCTCAAGGGCAAGCCGGTCAAGGGCTTCGACCTCAGGCTCCAGCCCGGCGCCGACGTCTCCCAGGCCCCCGGCACCGAGGCCCCGGCCGACCCCACCACCGGCACCGCCGACGGCGGCACCACCACCGGCGGCCAGGACGACGAGACCCAGACGCCCAGCCAGACCCCGAGCGCGCCCGAGGGGCAGACCCAGGGCCAGACCGACGGCGGCACCATCGACGGCGGCACGGGCGGGGAGCCCCCCACCGGCGGCGGCACCGCGGACGGCGGCACCACCGACGGCGGAGCCACCGGCGGTGACGGCGGCACGACCGACGGCGGGGCCACCGGCGGTGGCGACCCCGGCGACGGCGGCACCACCGAGGGCCCGACGGGCCCCGGCTGGGGCGTGGTCCCACAGGGCGCGCGCCGCGAATGATGACGCCGACGGCGCGGTGACGCCGCTCAGTGACGTCAGGTCTCGGTGATCAGGTCTCGGTGACGTCGACGGCTCAGTGACCGCTGGTCGCCTTCAGACCCACCACGGCGACCAGCAGCAGGCACACGAAGAAGATCCGGGCGGCGGTCGCCGGCTCCCCCAGCACCGCCATGCCGAACACCGCCGCCCCGGCCGCGCCGATCCCCACCCACACGCCGTAGGCGGTACCGATGGGCAGCGTCTTGGCGGCCTGGGACAGCAGCAGCATGCTGGCGACGATGCCGGCGCCGGTGAGCACACTCGGAAGCGGACGCGTGAAGCCGTCGGTGTACTTCATGCCCACGGACCACCCCACCTCGAGCAGACCGGCGACGACGAGCAGAACCCAGGCCATGACGGGCACCTCCGGGAAACGGGCTGACGGTGTCGGTGCGTCGTCTTTGCCTTGATCCCGGTACGGCGCGTCTCGTCGGGGGTCCCTCCAACGTAGCAAAGCCCCAGGACATGGCGAAGGGGCCGGTGACGAGCGTCACCGGCCCCTTACCACTGCCACGCGGGGACCTACAGGTACAGACCCGTCGAGTCCTCCGACCCCTCGAACCGGTCCGCGGCCACGGCGTGCAGGTCGCGCTCGCGCATGAGTACGTACGCGATGCCCCGCACCTCGACCTCGGCACGGTCCTCCGGGTCGAACAGAACCCGGTCGCCCGGCTCCACGGTCCGCACGTTCTGCCCCACCGCGACGACCTCGGCCCAGGCCAGGCGCCGGCCGACCGCCGCCGTGGCGGGGATCAGGATGCCGCCGCCGGAACGCCGCTCGCCCTCGCTGGTGTCCTGCCGCACGAGTACGCGGTCGTGCAGCATCCGGATGGGCAGCTTGTCGGGATGGGTGCTGTGCTCGTTTCTGTTGGCGCTCACGCCCTGAAACCTACCTGTCTTCCCGGGTCACGTCCGCAGTCGGGTCAGCCCTTGCGCCGCCGCGTGCTGAACGCGAGCAGCCCGACCACGCCCACCACGACGAGCGCGACGGGCACGACCCGCTCCAGCCGGGGTGCGCCGTCCTCGTCCACGAAGCGGGCGCGCACGTCCGTGACGGCCTTGTTGACCTCCACGTAGGCCCGCCCGAGGGTGTGGTCGATGTTCGAGGCGACCTTGGCCTTGGCATCCCCGACGATCGTCTTCGGGTGCACGCGCACCCCGATCTCGTCGAGGGTCTCGGCCAGGGTCGCGCGGCGGCGCCTGATGTCCGCCTCGATCTGCGCCGGGGTCCTGGTGTCCGCCGTGTCCGCCACCGTGTCGCCTCCGAAGTCGGTATGAGCTTCTGTGCCTGTATCTGTGCCTGTGCCTGTACCTGTGCCGAACAGTCTGTCAGCTCCACGGCTCATCGCATCGCGTCGACCCCCGGTTAGGCTGGCCCGATGAGCGAGCGACTGCAGCCGGGGGACGTGGCCCCCGCCTTCACCCTGCCCGACGCCGACGGCACCGAGGTGTCCCTGGCGGACCACAAGGGCCGCAAGGTCATCGTGTACTTCTACCCGGCCGCCCTCACGCCGGGCTGCACGAAGCAGGCCTGTGACTTCACGGACAACCTCCAGCTGCTGGCGGGCGCGGGCTACGACGTCATCGGCATCTCCCCCGACAAGCCGGAGAAGCTGGCGAAGTTCCGCGACAAGGAGTCCCTGCAGGTCACTCTCCTCGCCGACCCGGACAAGAAGGTCCTGGAGTCCTACGGCGCGTTCGGCGAGAAGAAGCTGTACGGCAAGACGGTCGTCGGCGTCATCCGCTCCACGGTGATCGTGGACGAGGAGGGCAAGGTCGAACGGGCCCTGTACAACGTCAAGGCGACGGGCCACGTAGCCAAGATCATCAAGGACCTGGGCATCTGAGCCCACTCCCCTCCAAAGCGGCTCGCACCGGACACCACCCGGCGCGAGCCGCTCCCGTTCCACGGCGTGACCACCCGCTCACCGATTCGTTACTCCGTACGAGACCGCGAACGCGTGGTCGAGAACGAAGCGAGCGGGAGGGGCTCGATGGGGGCGAGTACGTACACGAGGGAACGCCTGACGGAGGCGGCCCGGGGGTCACGAACGCTGTCGGAGGCGTTGGGGAGGCTGGGGGTTGATCCGGGGAGTTCGACGCGGCGGTACGTGTTCGGGCGGATGAAGAAGCTCGGCGTGGACGTGTCGCACTTCGAGCGGGAGGGCGTGAAGTGGACGAGGGAGGTCCTGGAACGAGCGGTCGCCGCGTCGACGAACATGTGCGAGGTGCTGCGCGCGCTGGGGCTCGATGTCGTCGGCGGGAACCACACGCACATCAGCCGCCGGATCAAGGCGTACGGCATCGACACCTCGCACTTCCGGCTACCGACCCGGCGAGGAAAACCGCGGCCCCGGCGAACCCCCGAGGCGCTCCTCGTCGAGCAGCCGCCCGAGTACGCGCGCCGCGTGCCCGCTGACCGCCTCAAGTGGGCGATGAGGGCCCGCGGCGTGGAGGAGCGGTGCGCCTTGTGCGGCACTGAAGCGGTCTGGCGGGGCCGCCCTCTGGCCCTGGAGGTCGACCACATCAACGGCCGTTGGCAGGACAACCGGATCGAGAACCTGCGGCTGCTGTGTCCCAACTGCCACGCGACCACGGACCGGTACCGAGGGCGTGGCGAGAGGCGCGCCGCGTGAGCCGCAGGCGGCCACGCCCCGACCGCGAGGAACTGCGTGCCGCAGTCGCCGAATCCGTCTCCATCGCCGAGGTACTGCGCCGCCTGGGCCGCTCGGGCAGCGGCACCCAGCGTGCACATCTGCGCCGGTGGATCGCCGAGGACCGGCTGAGTACGGAGCACTTCCTCGGCCAGGCACACCAGCGCGGCAAGCCCCGTCCGGCCTTGACGCGGCCACCCGAGGAGATCCTGGTCAGGCACGAAGGCGAACGCCGGACCCGGACGGCCGTGCTGCGCCGGGCGCTGCGGGAGGTGGGCGTGCCCGAGGTATGCGCGGAGTGCGGCGTCGGCCCGCAATGGCTGGGCAAGCCCATGACACTCGAGGTGGACCACATCAACGGGGAGTGGAACGACGACCGGCTGGAGAATCTGCGCCTGCTCTGCCCCAACTGCCACGCGGTCACGCGTACCTGGTGTCGAGGAGGGCAGCGGCGACATAATCTCGCCCAGTAGAGTAGGGATCTGTCGGGCGCCCGTACGCCAACGGCTGAGCGGCGATCTTTAGGTGGTCGTGTCTGTCGGTTCGAATCCGACCGGGCGTACCGAGAAGCAGCCCCGCACCTCTTTCCGGAGGTGCGGGGCTGTTCCCTTCAGCCCAACAGCTCCCGTACCGCCGGTACCAGTGCTCGGAATGCCTTGCCCCGGTGGCTGATCGCGTTTTTCTCCTGGGGGGTCAGTTCCGCGCAGGTGCGGGTTTCGCCGTCCGGCTGGAGGATCGGGTCGTAGCCGAAGCCGCCCGTGCCGGCGGGCTCGTGGCGCAGGACGCCGCGCAGTTGTCCCTCGACCACCCGCTCCGTGCCGTCGGGCAGGGCCAGGGCGGCCGCGCAGGCGAAGTGGGCCTGGCGGTGTTCGTCGGCGATGTCCGAGAGCTGCGCGAGGAGCAGGTCCAGGTTGGCCTTGTCGTCGCCGTGGCGGCCGGACCAGCGGGCGGAGAAGATGCCGGGGGCGCCGTTGAGGACGTCGACGCAGAGGCCGGAGTCGTCGGCGACGGCCGGCAGGCCGGTCGCCTGGGCCAGGGCGTGGGCCTTGAGCAGGGCGTTCTCGGCGAAGGTGACGCCTGTTTCCTTGACGTCGGGGATGTCCGGGTAGGCGTCGGCGCCGACGAGTTCGTGGGGCAGTCCGGCCTCGGCGAGGATCGCGCGAAGTTCGGTGATCTTTCCGGCGTTACGGGTGGCGAGGATCAGGCGACTCATGGGGCCACAGTATTCCGCGCCCCGAAAGGGGCGCGGGGAACTGCGCGAGCGACCACGGCGCACCTGCGGCCGGCCGTCGGTGTTACGGCGTGCAGACCTTCGTCAGTTCGCCCGCCGCGTCCGTGACGGGGCTGATGTCGGGCGTCTCGTCGCCGTTCTTGATCGACGTGCGGACGTTGTCCACGGCCTTGTTGAGGTCGTCCACGGCCTTTTCGACGTCCGCGTTGTCCGTCTTGTCGCCGATCTCGCCGAGGTTCTTGTCGATGGAGTCGAGGGACTCGTCGAGCTGGGTGGGGTCGTTCGCGGCGTTGTCCACGGCCTGCTGGAGTTCCGTGACGCTGTCGGCGATGGCGTCGGCGGTCTGGACGCAGTCCAGCGCCTTGTCGACGGCGGCGCAGCCGGTGGTGAGTCCGGCGGTCAGCGCGACGGCCGCCAGGGTGGCGGCGACGGCTGCGGTGCGGCGTCGGCGGCTCGCGGCCATGGAACGGTCCCTCTCGTCAGGTCGGGCCGGTCGGGCCCGTGTGGCTGGCCGGGCGCACAGGGATGAGCCGTGCGCCCGTACTCCTTCAGACGCGCGGGTGCTCGGCGCGGTTGCCCGTGCCGAGCACCCGTTTTGGTGCGCCCTTTACTTTGCGAGGACCGTATCAAGGGCGGTGCGCTGGTGGGCGGCGAGTTCGGTGCAGCCTGCGACGGCGAGGTCGAGGAGGGCGTCGAGTTCGTCGCGGGCGAAGGGTTCGGCCTCGGCGGTGCCCTGGACCTCGACGAAGCGGCCGTCACCGGTGCAGACGACGTTCATGTCGGTGTCGGCCTTGACGTCTTCCTCGTAGCAGAGGTCGAGGAGGGGGACGCCGCCGACGATGCCGACGGAGACGGCCGAGACGGTGCCGGTCAGGGGCTTGCGGCCGGCCTTGATGAGCTTCTTGCCCTGGGCCCAGGCGACGGCGTCCGCGAGGGCCACGTAGGCGCCGGTGATGGCCGCGGTGCGGGTGCCGCCGTCGGCCTGGAGGACGTCGCAGTCGAGGACGATGGTGTTCTCGCCGAGGGCCTTGTAGTCGATGACGGCGCGCAGGGAGCGGCCGATGAGGCGGCTGATCTCGTGGGTGCGGCCGCCGATGCGGCCCTTGACGGACTCGCGGTCGCCGCGGGTGTTGGTGGAGCGGGGCAGCATGGAGTACTCGGCGGTGACCCAGCCTTCGCCGCTGCCCTTGCGCCAGCGCGGGACGCCTTCGGTGACGGAGGCGGTGCAGAAGACCTTGGTGTCGCCGAAGGAGACGAGGACGGAGCCCTCGGCGTGCTTGCTCCAGCCGCGCTCGATGGTGATGGGGCGGAGCTGCTGGGGGGTGCGGCCGTCGATTCGAGACATGGCGCTGAGCCTATCCGTACGTGCGGAAGGGGCCCCTCCCGCGGTGGGGAGGGGCCCGCGCAGGTGGCGTCAGGGTCCGTCAGGGGTGAAGCCCGGGACGATCCCCGCGCTTCACATCATGTCTTCGATCTCCGCGGCGATGGGGTCGGCGTCGGTGCCGATGACGACCTGGATGGCGCTGCCCATCTTGACGACGCCGTGGGCGCCGGCGGCCTTGAGGGCGGTTTCGTCGACCTTGCCGGGGTCCACGACCTCGGTGCGGAGGCGGGTGATGCAGCCTTCGACTTCTTCGATGTTGTCGATGCCGCCGAGCCCGGCAACGATCTTCTCAGCCTTGGTGGCCATGTTCGTTCTCCCTGATCCGAACCGCTTTGTCGCAGTAACCCACAGTTGGCCCATCTTCGCGAGCGGTCTCGGCGTGTGTGCCGAAGGATGGCGTCACGTCGGTGCGACCGTTCGAACGACTGGTCTACACCACGAGCCCGTCTCACGACAAAAGTCTCGCGGCAGAGGGGGCCGGAATGAGTGCCGACAGTCCCGCCGAGGCCGGTGCCCGTCCCGCGCGTGCCCGCTGGAACCGGCTGTTCCAGGGGTTGCAGAAGATGGGCCGCAGTCTGCAGCTGCCGATCGCGGTGCTGCCGGCGGCGGGGATCCTCAACCGGCTGGGGCAGCCGGATGTGTTCGGGGACGACGGGCTGGGCTGGACGAACGTCTCGAAGGTGATGGTGGGGGCGGGGGGTGCGCTGCTGGACAGTTCGCTGGGGCTGCCGCTGCTGTTCTGTGTGGGTGTCGCGATCGGGATGGCGAAGAAGGCGGACGGGTCGACGGCGCTGGCGGCGGTGGCCGGTTTCCTCGTGTACTGGACGGTGCTGCGGCAGTTCCCGGAGGACTGCCCGGAGGGGTCGGTGGCGGTACCCAACGTCGGGTGCCAGGTGACGGACGGGGACCGGGAGGTGACGTCGTTCGCGTTCCAGAATCCGGGGGTGTTCGGCGGCATCGTGATGGGGCTGCTGGCGGCGTTCTTCTGGGCGCGGTTCCACCGGACGCGGCTGGTGGACTGGCTGGGGTTCTTCAACGGGCGGCGGCTGGTGCCGATCCTGATGGCGTTCGTGGCGATCGCGTTCGCGGCGTTGTGTCTGTGGGTGTGGCCGCCGATCGGTGACGCGCTGGAGAGTTTCAGCGACTGGATGGACGGGCTGGACGCGTGGGGCGCGGGTGTGTTCGGGGTGGCGAACCGGGCGTTGCTGGTGGTGGGGCTGCACCAGTTCCTGAACGTGCCCATCTGGTTCCAGTTCGGTTCGTTCACGAAGCCGGACGGGACGGTGGTGCACGGTGACATCAACATGTTCCTGGCGGGCGACCCGGACGCGGGGCAGTTCACCTCGGGGTTCTTCCCGATCATGATGTTCGCGCTGCCGGCGGCGGCCCTGGCGATCACGCACTGCGCGCGGCCGGGGCGGCGCAAGGAGGTCGGCGGTCTGATGCTGTCGGTGGCGCTGACGTCGTTCGTCACGGGCATCACGGAGCCGATCGAGTACTCGTTCCTGTTCGTGGCGCCGGTGCTGTATGCGGTGCACGCGGTGCTGACGGGGGTGTCGATGGCGGTGACGTGGGGGCTGGGGGTGCACGACGGGTTCAGCTTCTCGGCGGGGCTGATCGACTACGTCATCAACTGGAATCTGGCGACGCGGCCGTGGCTGATCGTCCCGATCGGGCTGGGCTTCGCGCTCCTCTACTACGTGATCTTCCGGTTCGCGATCACGAAGTGGGATCTGCGGACTCCGGGGCGGGAGCCCGAGGAGGACGTGGAGGACAGCGCCAAGGCGTGATCGTCCGGGGTGGTGGAATTGGCGGGTTCCACTCGTTCGGCCTACCGTGCTACAACTGGTCTACACCACTCACCGGTGGAGGTCGCGCGGTGGTTACCGCGTTCCCCTTTCTTTGAGACGCCGCCGTCCCCCGTCGATTTTCTCCTGGGCGGCGCCGTGCCCCATGGAGGAAGTTCATGTCCACAGACACCGCCGCGCCCGCGAGCCCGAGCAGAGGGTCGGCCGTGATGGCCGTCATGCAGCGCATCGGCCGCAGCCTCATGCTGCCCGTCGCCGTGCTGCCCGCCGCCGCCCTGCTGGTCCGGCTCGGCAACACCGACATGCTGGGGCGCGAGTCGTTCCCCGCCTTCATCACCAAGATCGCGGGCTTTATGGCGGCCGGCGGCAACGCCATCCTCGACAACATGGCGCTGCTGTTCGCCGTGGGCATCGCGATCGGCTTCGCCAAGAAGTCGGACGGCTCCACCGCCCTGGCGGCCGTGGTCGGTTACCTGGTCTTCAAGAACGTGCTCGCCACGTTCACCGACGGCAGCCTGCCCAAGAAGGAAGCCATCGTCGACGGCAAGATCGTCATGGTCGAGCAGGCGGTCGACGCCAAGGTGCTCGGCGGTGTGGTGATGGGCCTCGTCGTCGCCCTGCTCTACCAGCGCTTCTACCGCACCAAGCTGCCCGACTGGGCGGGCTTCTTCGGCGGCCGCCGCCTGGTTCCGATCCTGTCCGCCTTCGCGGGTCTGGTCATCGGCATCGTCTTCGGTTACATCTGGCCGGTCCTCGGCACCGCGCTGCACAACTTCGGCGAGTGGCTGGTCGGCTCCGGCGCGGTCGGCGCGGGCATCTTCGGTGTGGCCAACCGTGCGCTGATCCCGATCGGCATGCACCACCTGCTCAACTCCTTCCCCTGGTTCCAGGCCGGCACCTACGAGGGCAAGAGCGGCGACATCGCCCGCTTCCTGGCCGGTGACCCGACCGCCGGGCAGTTCATGACCGGCTTCTTCCCGATCATGATGTTCGCCCTGCCGGCCGCCTGCCTGGCGATCGTGCACTGCGCCCGCCCCGAGCGCCGCAAGGTCGTCGGCGGCATGATGTTCTCCCTCGCGCTGACCTCGTTCGTCACCGGTGTCACCGAGCCGATCGAGTTCACCTTCATGTTCATCGCCCCGGTGCTGTACGCGATCCACGCGGTGCTCACCGGTGTCTCGATGGCGCTGACCTGGGCCCTCGGGATGAAGGACGGCTTCGGCTTCTCGGCCGGCGCGGTGGACTTCTTCCTCAACCTGGGCATCGCGACCAACCCGTGGGGCCTGGCCCTGGTGGGTCTGTGCTTCGCGGCGGTCTACTACGCGGTGTTCCGCTTCGCGATCACCAGGTTCAACCTGCCGACGCCCGGCCGGGAGTCCGACGAGGAACTCGCCGAGCTGCAGAAGGCGGAGGCCAAGTAGGTCCGCGCAAGGCGAAGGCCCCGGAACCGCTCGGTTCCGGGGCCTTCGCGCGTGTGGATCGTTCAGATCTCGTACGTCTGCCGGGGTACGGCGAGGTCCACGGGGCCGTCGTAGACCTCGCGGGCGTCGACGAGGTTGGCCTGCGGGTCCGTCCACGGCGGGATGTGGGTGAGGAGCAGGCGCCGGGCGCCGGCCCGGGCAGCCGTCTCGCCCGCCTCGCGGCCGTTGAGGTGCAGGTCGGGGATGCTCTCCTTGCCGTGCGTGAACGCCGCCTCGCACAGGAACAGGTCGGCGTCCCGGGCGAGTTCGTCCAGGGCGGGGCTCACACCGGTGTCGCCGGAGTACGTCAGGACCTTGCCCTCGTGTTCGACGCGGATGCCGTACGCCTCCACCGGGTGGGCCACCCGCTCGGTGTGCACCGTGAAGGGGCCGATGTCGAAGGTGGACGGCTTGACCGTGTGGAAGTCGAAGACCTCGCTCATGGACGAGGCGGTCGGGGTGTCCGCGTAGGCGGTGGTCAGCCGGTGTTCCGTGCCTTCGGGCCCGAAGACGGGGAGCGGATCGCAGCGGCCGCCGTCGTGGCGGTAGTAGCGCGCGACGAAGTACGCGCACATGTCGATGCAGTGGTCGGCGTGCAGGTGGCTGAGGAAGATCGCGTCGAGGTCGTAGAGACCGCAGTGGCGCTGCAGCTCGCCCAGGGCGCCGTTGCCCATGTCGAGGAGCAGCCGGAAGCCGTCGGCCTCGACGAGGTAGCTCGAGCAGGCCGATTCCGCGGACGGGAACGACCCCGAGCAGCCGACGACGGTGAGCTTCATGAAGCAGAAACCTCCGCTGGCGGGATAAGTCTGGTAGGGGCGTCGGGGGTCGTGCGGTTCGACGAGCGTAAGGCGCAAAACCTCCACTAGCTCCTCCGCCAAGGCCCGTTGTGGGCGAACTCACCTGTGGTGTCACCGGTTCGGCTGGCAGGGCCGGGCGGGATCCGCACGCGGACGGGCGCGTGGGAGGGAGTACGCCGGTACCGTCTCAGTATGGACACGTCCTGGTGGCTTGCGCTCGCCGCGGTGGTACTGCTCGCGCTCGTCGCCACGCTCGTCGACGGGTGGGGGCGCGGGCGGCGCACGCCGGCGCGGCGGGCCCGGACGGCGGTGGCGGGCTCGGCGGTGGCGGGCCGGCCGCAGCCGGCGGAGATCTGGTGGGCGGACGTGCCCTACGAGGACGCGGCGGTCACGAAGGACCGGCCGTGTCTGGTGCTGGCGGTGCGCGGGGAGCGGGCGACGGTCGCGAAGATCACCACGCGGTTCCGGCACGAGCGCACCGGCGTGATCCCCCTGCCGCCCGGCTCGGTCGGCGACGCCCGGGGCCGCGCGAGTTTCCTGGAGACCGACGAGCTGCGGGAGGTCCCGGTGTGGGGCTTCCGGCGCCGGATCGGAGTGGTGGATCCGGCCCTGTGGGACCAGGTGCGCCACCTGGCGGGGTGAACCGGACGCCGGGTGAGCGGGACACCGGGTGGGTCGGCGCCGGGTGGGCCGGGCCGTGCGCGCGGACAGCGAAGGGGCCGGAGTCGCGACCCCAGCCCCTCGGTGTGTCCGTGCCGTCGGCTACGCCCAGAGCTGCCCCTGCAGCGTGTCGATGGCCTCCTCCGTCGTGGCGGCCGTGTAGACGCCGGTCGAGAGGTACTTCCAGCCGCCGTCGGCGACGACGAAGACGATGTCGGCCGGCTCACCCGCCTTGACAGCCTTCCGGCCCACCCCGATCGCGGCGTGCAGGGCGGCGCCCGTGGAGACGCCGGCGAAGATGCCCTCCTGCTGGAGCAGCTCGCGGGTGCGGGTCACCGCGTCCGCCGAGCCGACCGAGAAGCGCGTGGTCAGCACGGACGCGTCGTACAGCTCCGGCACGAACCCCTCGTCGAGGTTGCGCAGGCCGTAGACCAGGTCGTCGTAGCGCGGTTCGGCCGCGACGATCTGCACCCCGGGCTTGTGCTCGCGCAGGTAGCGGCCGACGCCCATGAGCGTGCCGGTGGTGCCGAGGCCGGCCACGAAGTGCGTGACGGACGGCAGGTCGGCGAGGATCTCGGGGCCCGTGGTCGCGTAGTGGGCGCCCGCGTTGTCCGGGTTGCCGTACTGGTAGAGCATCACCCAGTCGGGGTGCTCGGCCGAGAGCTCCTTGGCGACGCGCACGGCGGTGTTGGAGCCGCCCGCGGCCGGGGAGGAGATGATCTCGGCGCCCCACATGGCCAGCAGGTCACGGCGTTCCTGCGAGGTGTTCTCGGGCATCACGCACACGATGCGGTAGCCCTTGAGCTTCGCCGCCATGGCCAGGGAGATGCCGGTGTTGCCCGAGGTCGGCTCCAGGATCGTGCAGCCGGGGGTGAGCCGGCCGTCCTTTTCCGCCTGCTCGATCATGTGCAGGGCGGGGCGGTCCTTGACCGAGCCGGTCGGGTTGCGGTCCTCCAGCTTCGCCCAGATGCGCACGTCGGCGGACGGCGACAGCCGCGGCAGGCGCACCAGGGGGGTGTTGCCGACCGCGGCCAGGGGTGAGTCGTAGCGCATGGGTGATCAGACCATGCCGCCGGCCACGGCCGGCAGGATCGTGACGTTGTCGCCGTCCGACAGCTTGGTGTTGATGCCGTCGAGGAAGCGCACGTCCTCGTCGTTCAGGTACACGTTGACGAAGCGGCGCAGCTGGTCGCCGTCCACGATGCGGGCCTGGATGCCCGCATGCCGGGTCTCGAGGTCGTTGAACAGCTCGGCGAGGGTGTCCCCGGAGCCCTCCACCGCCTTCTGGCCGTCGGTGTAGGTGCGGAGGATGGTCGGGATGCGGACCTCGATGGCCATGGCTCAGGGCTCCTGTCGGAAGGTGTCGTCGGGTGGTGGCGCGCGGCGGCGCGGGGTTGCGTGGTCGTACGCAGGTGGAGCGTTTCGCCGCGGCTCACGGCCGTACGGCGGCAGGGTGCTGCGTCAACAGATGGCGCTGGCGAGCCTGCACAGGTCGACGTGCAGCCGCGCCACGAGCAGATCGCCCGGCGTCTTTTCGCTCACGTCGTGGAAAACCATGGGCTCATCGTATCGATTCCCGGACCGGCTCCCGGAGTGTGATCCCACACTTCGGACGTTATTCATCCGCATGTCGAGATTTCGGTGCTGCGTACGAGCTCAGGACCGGCTCAGTACGCCTCGACGATCCGGACCTCCTCCTCCGTGACCTCGCCCTCGACGATACGGAAGGAGCGGAACTGGAACTCGCCGGCCCCGTCGGTGTCGGCGGTGGAGACCAGGACGTAGTGCGCGCCGGGCTCGTTGGCGTAGGAGATGTCGGTGCGCGAGGGGTAGGCCTCGGTGGCCGTGTGCGAGTGGTAGATGACCACCGGCTCCTCGTCGCGGTCGTCCATCTCGCGGTAGAGCTTGAGCAGGTCGCCGGAGTCGAACTCGTAGAACGTGGGCGACATGGCCGCGTTCAGCATCGGGATGAAGCGCTCGGGGCGGTCCGAGCCGGCCGGTCCGGCGACGACGCCGCACGCCTCGTCGGGGTGGTCCTTGCGCGCGTGGGCGACGATCTGGTCGACGAGGGCCTGGGTGATGGTCAGCATGTTCGTCAGGATAAGCAGAAGGGCCGTTCCGTACCGATGGCTGGTACGGAACGGCCCACATGCCGGACGCCCTGAGCGGCAGCCGCATGGGGTGCCACGAGTACTCCCTGCGGCGGGGCGTCCTGTCCGGGCTGGTCAGCCGACCTTGTCGAGCTCCGGGGCGCGGCGCTCGGCGATCTGCGGGTTGCGGCTCTTGAGGACCGCCCAGCCGACGCCGAGGGCGACGGCCCAGCCGGCCGCGACGTACAGGCAGATCCGCGCGTCCTTGTCGTACGCGATCATGCAGGTCACGCCGACGAGGAAGAGGAGCGCGACCCAGCTGAACAGCGCTCCGCCGGGGGCGGGGAAGGACGAGGCGCGCAGCCGGCCCGCGTCGACCGCGGCGCGGTAGCGGATGTGGCTGACGAGGATCATCATCCAGGTCCAGATGCCGGCCGCGGTGGCGACGGAGGTGACGTAGAGGAACGCCTTCTCCGGGACGACGTAGTTCAGCACCACGCCGATGCCCATGAGGGCCACGGAGACCGTGATGCCGACGGCGGGCGTCTTGCGGGCGTTGAGCTTGCCGAACGCCTGCGGCGCCTCGCTGTTGGAGGCCAGGTCGCGCAGCATGCGGCCGGTGGAGTACATGCCCGAGTTGCAGGACGACAGGGCCGCGGTGAGCACGACGAAGTTGACGATGCCCGCGGCGAGCGGGATGCCGATCTTGCCGAAGGCGTGCACGAAGGGGCTCTCGCCGGCGGAGAACTCGGTCCACTTGACGACGGAGAGGATCACCAGCAGGGCGCCGACGTAGAAGACGATGATGCGCCAGGGCAGGGTGTTGATGGCCTTGGGCAGGGTCTTCTCGGGGTTCTCGGACTCGCCCGCGGTGACGCCGACGAGCTCGACGGCGAGGTAGGCGAACATGACGCCCTGCAGCGTCATCAGGCTGGAGCCGATGCCGTTCGGGAAGAAGCCGTCGTGCGCCCAGAGGTTGGAGACGGCGGCGGTGTCACCGGCGTCGGAGAAGCCGAGGGTGAGCACGCCGAGGCCGATGACGATCATGCCGATGATGGCCGTGACCTTGATCATCGAGAACCAGAACTCGACCTCGCCGAAGATCTTGACGGAGATCAGGTTGACGCCGAAGAGCACCACCAGGAACACCAGGGCGCTGACCCACTGCGGGATCTCCGGGAACCAGAAGTGGATGTAGATGGCGGCGGCCGTGAGCTCGGCCATGCCGGTGACCACCCACATGAGCCAGTACGTCCAGCCCGTGACGAACCCGAAGAACGGGCCGAGGAACTCACGGGCGTACTCGGCGAAGGAGCCGGAGACGGGCCGGTAGAGGAGCAGCTCGCCCAGGGCCCGCATGATGAAGAAGATCACGACGCCCGCGAGGGCGTACATGAGGATGATGCTGGGTCCCGCCTTGGCGATGTTCGCTCCGGCACCCATGAACAGGCCGACGCCGATGGCGCCGCCGATCGCGATCATCTGGACCTGGCGACTGCCGAGTCCCCGCTCGTAGCCCTCCTCGGGCACGTTTTCCGTGTCGACCTGCGCAGAGGTCATGTGTGGTGCGCCTTTCTCCATGCCGACCCGGGCCTCTCGTCGGCCTCGGATCGGGTTTCGATCCCCCCGGAATGATGGAGCTGAGCGGATCTCGGAAAACCCGCTCGTGCCTGGCCGGCGGTTGCCGGCTCGGTGGCGCACCCGGCCGAACATTCGGGTGGTGCTCGCCGGGCGGTCGTGAAGATTTATCACGGCCGCAACACTGATCACAGGGGCGCTGTGTGACACAGCGCACGAAAAGAACCGGACAAAGCGCACCCGACGTGGCCATAGAAGGCGGGTGCGGTGACGGGATCGTTATCCGGATTTGAGTGTCCTCTGAGCGAACACGGAATGGTCATCCGGCGGTCACGAAACCTGCACGGATCAGGGCATAAGTGTTCCGACCAGCGTCTCCTGGAGTCCGCCGAGCCACAGATAGGCCATCACCATCGGCTTGCGCGGGTCGTCGTCCGGGAGGCGGTAGAGGAGGTCGGTGTCCTCGTCCTCGGTGATCTCCAGCCGGGAGCCGATCGCGAGCCGCAGGTCGTTCAGCGCGCCCAGCCACTGCCGGGACTCCTCCACCGACAGCTTCAGCACCGCCCCGCCCTCGCCGGCCGAGGCCGAGGCGAGCGCGTCCAGGGAGCGGACCACCGCCAGGGCGTTGTCCCGCTTGCCGGCCCGCAGGTCGTTCTCCGTGTACCGGCGGAACTCGGCCGAGTACGCCCGCTGCTCCTCAGAGTCCCGCGGCGAGGCCGGCTGCTCGGGGTCGCTGTAGGCGTCCGGGAACAGGCGCCTGAGCACCGGGTCGGCGGGCGGCTCGCTCGGGCCCTCGGCGAACAGCTCGGCGAGCGGGTCGCCGGAGGCGTCCTCGGCGGGGCCGGGGCCGATGAGCTCCAGCAGCTGGACGGCCAGCGACCGGATGATGGAGATCTCGACGTCGTCGAGGGCGACGGCCGCGCCGCCGCCGGGAAGCGGTTCGAAGGTTCCGGGCATGAACGCCTTTTCGCTGCTGGGCGGGGTGCTGGCTACTTGCGGTCCTGCTGGAGGGTGGCCCACAGGCCGTAGCCGTGCATGGCCTGCACGTCGCGTTCCATCTCCTCGCGGGTGCCGCTGGAGACGACCGCCCGGCCCTTGTGGTGGACGTCGAGCATGAGCTTGGTGGCCTTGTCCTTGGAGTAGCCGAAGTACGTCTGGAAGACGTACGTCACGTAGCTCATGAGGTTGACCGGGTCGTTGTGCACGATGGTGACCCAGGGGACGTCCGGCTCGGGTACGGCGAAGACCTCCTCCGCCGACTCGGTGCGTTCGATCTCCAGGGGCGCGGGTGACGTCACATGGCCCATGCTGCCACCCGACGGGGGTAGTCGCACAAACGGGCCTGGCCACAAGGCGATCGCGTCCCGCGGGACTGCAATCGTCAGATTGACGAAATGGGGGTACGCTCCTCCTCATGAACACAGCGGACCTTGGGCTGCCGGTGGATGTTCCCTCGACGGCGCTCTTCACGGACCAGTACGAGCTGACGATGCTGCGGGCCGCCCTGACGGCGGGCACGGCCGAGCGGCGCAGCGTGTTCGAGGTCTTCACCCGCAGGCTGCCGGACGGGCGCCGCTACGGCGTCGTGGCGGGCACCGGACGGGTGCTGGACGCGGTGGAGAACTTCCGCTTCGACCCGGGCGTCCTGGGCTTCCTGCGCGAGCGCGAGATCGTCGACGAGCAGACCCTGGAGTGGCTCGCCGGCTACCGGTTCCGCGGGGACGTCTGGGGCTACCCCGAGGGCGAGGTGTACTTCCCGGGCTCGCCGATCATGCGGGTGGAGGGCACGTTCGCCGAGTGCGTGCTGCTGGAGACGGTGATCCTGTCGATCCTCAACCACGACTCGGCGATCGCCGCGGCCGCCTCTCGGATGTCGGCGGCCGCGGGCGACCGGCCGCTGATCGAGATGGGCGCCCGGCGCACCCACGAACTGGCCGCGGTGGCGGCCTCCCGGGCCGCCTACGTCGGCGGCTTCTCCACCACCTCCGACCTGGCGGCCGGCTTCCGCTACGGCATCCCCACCGTGGGCACCTCCGCGCACGCCTTCACGCTCCTGCACGACAGCGAGCGGGACGCCTTCCGGGCCCAGGTGGAGACGCTGGGCCGGGGCACCACGCTGCTGGTGGACACCTACGACGTCGCCGAGGCGGTCCGCACGGCCGTCGAGGTCGCCGGGACCGGGCTCGGGGCCGTCCGGATCGACTCCGGCGACCTGCTGCTGGTCGCGCACCGGGTGCGCCAGCAGCTGGACGAGCTGGGCGCGACCGAGACGAAGATCGTGGTCACCTCCGACCTGGACGAGTACGCCATCGCCTCGCTGGCGGCGGCCCCCGTGGACGCCTACGGCGTCGGCACGCAGCTGGTGACCGGCTCCGGCCACCCCACGTCCTCGATGGTCTACAAGCTGGTCGCGCGGGCCGAGTCGTCCGATCCGAAGGCGCCGCTGGTGCCGGTGGCGAAGAAGTCCAGCGGCGGCAAGACGTCGGTGGGCGGGCGCAAGTGGGCCGCGCGGCGGCTGGACTCCTACGGGGTGGCCGAGGCCGAGGTGATCGGCACCGGGCGGGTGCCGGCCGCGCTCGCGGACCGGCAGCTGCTGGTGGAGCTGGTCAAGGGCGGCGAGGTGGTGGCGCGCGAACCGCTGGACGCGGCGCGTGACCGGCACATGAAGGCGCGCGCGGGGCTCCCGATGTCCGCCACCCAGCTCTCCCGCGGGGAGCCCGTCATTCCGACGGAGTACCTGCACGAGGGCTCGGGTAGCTAATTGCGGTGTGCCGTGATGCGCCGACCCGCGCCCCCTCCCGACCCCGCTCGCCCGTTCGTAGGCTCGGCAGTGCACCGGCCGGGCTCGCCGACCCCATAGCCGAAGGACATCGACCATGCGCCGCGCCTTGATCGTCGTAGACGTGCAGAACGACTTCTGCGAGGGGGGCAGCCTCGCCGTGGCCGGCGGTGCCGACGTGGCCGCCGCCGTCACCGAACTGATCGGGCAGGCGGCCGGCTCCGGCTACCAGCACGTGGTGGCCACGCGCGACCACCACATCGCGCCCGGCGGCCACTTCTCCACCAACCCCGACTACGTCCGCTCCTGGCCCGCGCACTGCGTCGCCGGCACCGAGGGCGTCGGCTTCCACCCGAACTTCGCGCCGGCCGTCGCCTCCGGGTCGATCGACGCGGTGTTCGACAAGGGGGCGTACGCGGCGGCGTACAGCGGCTTCGAGGGGACCGACGAGAACGGCACCACGCTCGCCGAGTGGCTGCGCTCCCGCGACGTCACCGAGGTGGACGTGGTCGGCATCGCCACGGACCACTGCGTCCGTGCCACGGCCCTGGACGCCGCGAAGGAGGGCTTCCGCACCCACGTCCTGCTCGACCTCACCGCCGGCGTGGCCGCCGAGACCACCGAGCGGGCCCTGGAGGAGCTGCGGGAAGCGGGCGTGGAGCTCACCGGCAAGCCGGTCGTCCAGTAGCCCCGGGCGCCGGCCCGGGCCCGCGGGTCAGGTCTGGGCCGTGGGGCGCCTGAGCAGGGACCTGATCGGCCGCCACAGCTCCTGGACCAGGTCCGGGCTGCCGACGACACCGTTGTCGGGGGCCGTGCGCCATATGAGGCCGTCGGGGTGGTGGAGGACCGCGGTGATCTCGTCGGGGGTCGGCGGGGCGGCGTTGCCGCGCAGGTACACCGACCGCAGTCCCAGGTTGCGGAGCCTGGTCAGGGCCCGCGCCCGGTTCACGGAGTGGACGAGCACACGGACGGCGCCGGGGCCGTCGGCGGCGGGGCTGGGCAGGTTCAGTGCCACCACCACCGTGCCGTTCGGCAGCTTGCAGAAACCTCCTGCGGCCATGCGCTCATCCCCCCGTGTCGGTCGGTGTCAATAAGAGAGCCACAGGACGCACCTAAACACGGATCGGCGGTGACCCGCCAGTGGGTCACCGCCGATCATGTTCTGACCTGCAAGGATGCGGATTACCTACCCGCGGGGCCGACCTCCAGCTCGATCGTCGAGCCGTCCTTGGCCTCCTTGAGGATCTTGATCTTCGTGTTGGTGTCAGTGATCTTGACACCCGCCGTCGGGTTCGACTCGTCGTAGTAGTCGTTCGTCCGGTCGTTGAAGACCGAGACGCCCTTCGAGCCCGGGATGTACTTCGCCACGTCCGCCTTGTGCAGCGTCATGCCGTCGGTGCGGTAGAGGCTGAACGGCGAGTCGTAGGCCTGGATGCGGTTGCGCATCAGCGTGCCGTCGGCCCACTTCAGCGCGGTCGGGTGGGAGTCCACCGGCAGGACCAGACCGGTGCCCTTGTGCTGGCTGGTGTTGTTGTCCGCCTGGGAGGTGTCCCACTTCCAGATCAGCAGGCCGTTCTGGTACGCGTAGTGCTCGACCCAGTCCGGGCGCTCGGTGAAGCCGAAGTTGTACGGGCCGACCTTGAGGGTCTTGTCGTACGACACGTACTGCCGGTTCTCGGCGATGTAGTACTGCGCGTAGTCCTTGGTGAAGGACGCGCCGATGCGGGAGAAGCCGGTGGCCTTCCACGCCTCGTCCGCGGTCTCGGCGTTGTCCGTGAAGACGGGCGCGCCGTCGGCGGTCACCGTGATCGCGTCGGCCGCGAAGCCCTTCTGGGCCACGCCGCCGTCGGTCTGGTAGCGGAAGCGCAGGTCGATCTTCTTGCCGGCGTAGGCGTCCAGCGAGAAGGCGAGCTTCTTGTAGCCGTCGACCGTGCCGGTCAGGGCCGGCTTGTCGCTGCCGTCGCGCGGGATCGGCTGCCCGTCCACCGTGCCGTCGAGGGCGGTCCAGTTGGCGCCGCCGTCGGTGGAGACCTCGGTGTAGAGGTAGTCGTACTCGGCCTCGATGTCGTACCAGCCGTCGAGGGTCAGCTGGGCCTTCGCCTTGCCGGTGAGGTCGACCGAACGCGCCAGCGTGTTCTTGAGGTTGTCACCGCTGCCGCTCCACCACTGGGTCTTGCCCTCGGCGGGGGTGACGATCTCGGTGGTGACCGCCTTCTTGGGGAGGTCGACGACCAGCGCCTGCTTGTGCTTGGTGTTGTACTCCGCCACACCCAGCTTGTGCCAGGAGTCGACGCCGGCCTTGGCCTTGTCGAAGTTCAGCCAGCCCAGCTGCAGCTTGTCCCAGGCGGTCATGTCGCCGGGCAGGTCACCGATCTCGTTCTTGCCGGTGCCCAGCCAGGAACCGGACGACATCAGCGTCCAGAAACCGGTGGAGTTCTCGCCGCCCGCGGTGTCGTAGTGGTCGGGCAGACCGAGGTCGTGGCCGTACTCGTGGGCGTAGACGCCCAGTCCGCCGTTCTCCGGCTGGACGGTGTAGTCGCCGACCCAGATGCCGGTGTCGCCGATCTTCGCGCCGCCGAGCTTGTTGTTCTCGGGGCCGGTGGCGCCGGCGTCGGTGCCGAAGGCGTACCAGCGGTGCGCCCAGATCGCGTCGGTGCCCTGGGCGCCGCCGCCCGCGGACTCGTCCTCGCCGGCGTGCACGATCTGGAAGTGGTCGATGTAGCCGTCGGGCTCGTTGAAGTCGCCGTCGCCGTCGAAGTCGTAACGGTCCCACTCGTCGAACCGCGCGACGTCCGCCTTGATCTGGGCGTCGGTCCTCCCCGCCGCCTTCTGCTGGGAGACCCAGGCGTCCAGGCCGTCGCTGACGACGTTCCACACGCTGGAGCAGTTGGTCTGGCCGCAGGCGTTGTTGCCGTAACGGGCCTCGTTGTAGGGCACCTTGACCCAGTCGGAGACCTCGCCCTCGACCGAGTAGCGGCCCGAGGACTGCTTCTCGTAGTACGTCTTGACCGAGTCGACGTTCTCGCCGGAGCCGAAGTACAGGTCCTGGAAGTAGTCCCGGTCGTAGTCGGCCCGCCAGGCGGTGGAGTTGTCCTTCTTGCGGTCCGGCTTGGGTATCCGGTTGTGCAGCGGACCGGCGGTGCCGCCGTAGCGCGGGTCGGTCTTGTCGCCGAACTCGACCAGGATCGTGAAGATCTTGTCGGTCTTCTCGCGGCCGAGCTCGACGTACTTGCTGTCGCCCTTCTTGCTCTTGAGCTGGACGACCTTCGAGCCCTCGCGGTTCTTGACCTTGGTCTCGCCGGAGATGACCTGCTCCAGGGCCTCCTGGCGCTGGGCCTCCTGGGTCTTGCTCAGAGGGCCTTCGAGGTCGTGCTCGTCGTGGTGACGGTCCGCCGGGTCGTTGCGGTCCACGGTGGTGGACCTGGGGGCGGACGTGTCGTCGGCCACCGCGTAGGTGGAGGCGGTGGCTGTGGCCGCCGCGAGCGCCACACCGATGGCGGCCGCTCTGAACGTCCAGGGTCTACTGGTCACTTGAGTTCCTCCCCCGCGTCCGGGCGCGCGGAAGGAAGGGGTCCCTGGTCAGGTGCGGTCCGCGCGCGCGTGATCAACGCGTGTAGTCAAGTGACGACATTTGACTAGAGGTTCAGAAGAAAAGACAGACCTTGACTTGGACAAGTCAAGTGCACTATGCGGAGTCGGGGTTCGTTTTACGGACAACCAAACGGTTGTCCCAACGGTGGGCAGGCGCGTGCATATGTCCACTCCGTGGACGCCATGAATCCGTGCGCCCCCTGTGCACCGCCCTTGTTGATTAGGTCACGCTTACCGCTCGTTCCCGTCGGGCAGCCTGCCGGTTAGAGTCGCTTGGCGGAACGCCCGGAAGCCGGCGGAATGCCAGGCCGACGCCCCCGTGGACCCCCATTTTCGAGGACATGATGGCCATGCCCCGTCCGACTGCCGCACAGCTCGCCTACGGTTCGTGCACCGTGATCCTCTCGACCCTCGCCATGCTGTTGCTGTCGCAGACGAGTTCGGGCGCGGGGATCGTGCTCATCGCCGTCGCGGCGCTGGCCCTCGGGCTGCTGGTCGCCATGACGGTGCCGCTGCCCGGCAGGCGCTCCGCCGCGGTGGAACAGCCCGCGCCCCCGGAGCCGGTACGGGCCCCGGTCGCCGCGTCGGCCCCGGAACCGGTGCGGGAGCGGGCGGCTTCCTGACCGCCACCCTGTCGCTTTCTTTACGGCAGTTGGCCCCGCCCTGCCTCAATTGGTGCTGACCACGACCGTTTTGGCCGCCTTGTCGTGCAGGCCCTGCTTGTAGGGGCGGTCGAAGAAGCTCCAGCCTCCGGAGATCGCCGTCCAGACGCAGGCGCAGCAGAAGGCGAACGGGAGCCACAGCACGGCAGCGCGCGCCAGCGCGGTCTGCACGGAGGGCGTGGCGCCGTTGTCGAGGTTGGCCACGCGCATGTGCAGCAGTTTCTTGCCGAGGGTCTGGCCGGTCCGCGCGATGAGGACGGTGTCGTAGGCGATGTAGAGGACGGCGGCCACCGCCGACTGCCAGAAGGACTTGCCGACCTCGATGCGGTCGCTGTCGACGTCGTACTCGCTGACGCCGACGCCCCAGGTGAGCAGCCAGACGACGACACCCACCAGGATCATGTCGATGATGCGGGCGAGCGTGCGCTTGCCGCTCTCGGCGAGCGGGGGCATGCCGGCGAGGGGGTCGGAGGGGGCCGATCCTCCTCCGTAGGGGTCACCGCCGTAGGGGCCGCCGCCGGGTGGGCCGCCATACGGGCCACCGCCGTACGGGCCACCGCCGTACGGGCCACCGCCGGGCGGGCCGGCAGGGCCGCCCGGGCCGCCTCCCGGGTACGGCGGGGGATCGTTGCCGTACGGGGAGCCCGCGCCCTCGCCGGGCTGCTCGCCCGGGGGCCGCTTCCGGAACGGGTCGTCTTCCGGGGGCTGCTGACCGGAGCCGGGGGGCGGTTCACTGCTCATGGCCCGAGTCGACCGCGAACCCCCGGCCTCCGCATCCGGCAGACGGCCGTCCGGGGGAGCTCAGCCCGCCACGAAGGTGTGCGCGGCCTTGTCGTGCCAGCACTGGCGCCACGGCTTGTCGAAGAGGCACCAGGCGACGCCGACCACCCCGACGACGAGCAGGCCGGGCACGCTGTAGACCAGCCAGCGGCGCAGCGCCGCACCGAACTCCGGGGTGTCGTGCCCCTCGATGTCCCGCACGTCCAGGCCCATCAGCCGCTTGCCGAGGGTGCGTCCCCACTTGGCGGTGGGCAGCACCTCGCACAGGACACCGGCGAGCAGCAGGACGGCCACGATGATGCCGAGGTAGACCGAGGTCGTGCCGTCGAGCAGCCACACCGTGACGGTCTCGCCGGAGAGCTTGGCCGCGTCGATCTTCTCGTTGACGTGGTCGACGGCCTTGATGCCGAGCGGGACGGCGGCAGCGGCGGTCAGGCCCAGCAGCACGACGGTGTCCACGAGACGGGCCGCCAGCCGCTTGCCGAGCCCCGCGGGGCGGGCCGAGGCCTGACGCCGGGCGGCCGCCTGGAACACGTCCTCGACCGGCGGCTTCCAGGGCGCCACGGGCTGCTCCTCGCCCCCGCCGGATCCGGCGAGCCGGTGCACCTGCTGCGCCCAGGAGGACTGGCCGCCGCCGGGGCCGGGGCTGAGGGGCGTGGCCGCGGAGGCGGCGGAGCCGGACTGCGGGCCCCCGGGCTGCGGGGGGACGGTGGGTGCCGCCTGGGGTCCGGACAGCGCCGTCGGACCGGCCGCGGAAACCTGGGCGCCGACCGGCCCGGCGGTCTGCGCGGCGGCGGCCCGGGCGGCGGCGGCCTTGCCGGCCCCGAAGCCGGGCCGGTTCCCGCCGTCGGCGGAACCGGCCGCACCGCCCTGCGCGGTGAAGGCGGGCCCGGCCGGAGCCTGCGCGACACCGGCCGCACCGGCGGACGCCCCGAAGCCGGAGCCGCCCCCCGAAGCGGCGGAGGCGGCCGAAGCGGCGGAGGCGGCCGGGGGGCCGAAGCCGGGCGCCGCGGAGGCACTGCCCGACGCGGCCGTGCCGCCGAAGGCGGCCTGGGCCGAGTTGCCGCCCACGCCGGAGGAACCGGGGCCCTGCGCCCCGGCGTTGCCGCCCGCGCCCGGCGTGCCGCCCTGCGCGCCCGGGCCGGTTCCGGCCTGCTTACCGCCGCCCTGCGGGCCGCTCCGAGGGCTTCCTTGGGGTCCGCTCTGGAAGCCGCTTCGGGGACCTCCCTGAGGGCCGCCCTGGGGCCCACTCGGGGAGCCTCCCCGGGGCCCGCTCGGCGGGCTTCCCTGGGGGCCGCCCTGGGGGCCGCCCTGGGAGGCGTTGCGGGAGGCGGCCGTGCGTGGTGCCAGCGCGCGGAACGTCATGGTGCCCTCGTCGGGGGTCTCGGCGGCGGCCCCTCCCCCGGGCCCGCCCGACGGGCGGCGGAAGACGAACGTGCTGCCGGAGGCCGCCCCGTCGGCCTCCTGGCCGGCCGGCGCGGTCGGGGCCGTGCCGTCGGCGCGCGGGGAGTCGCCGGCCGGCCCGGGGCCGGCCTGCGCCACCCTCGGGTCGGCACCCTGCCGGTCCCCGGCCCGGGCGGTCCCCGCCTGCTGGGCCGCCGCCTGGGCCCCCTGCGGCGCGCCCCACGACACGCGGCGGTCCTGGTCGCCGCCGAAACCGGACTGGCGGGAGCGGTCCGCGCCCCAGGCGGAGGCCGGTTCGGGACGGCTGCCGTGCTGGGCGTCGGCGGGAGCGGGCTCGTCGACCGGGTCCTCGTCGAAGAAGTGCGGGCCGGTCTCCTCGACCGAGGCGGCGGGCGCCGCACCCGCACCGGGCGGCGGCGCGAGCGACTCGCCGGCCTTGGGCGCCGGACGGCTGGTGCCCGGCACCCAGGAGGCGCCGTTCCAGTACCGGACATATCCAGGAATGGACGGGTCCGGGTAATACCCTTCGCGGGGCCTGTCGTCACCGGGGGCCGGGGTTGGGGCGCTCATGTCCGTCGTCCCGTATCTGCTCGGGGGCCAAATGGGGGCCTCCACATCTATCAGACGAGGGCAAGCCCCACGGCCGCTCCCACCGGACCCGCCCCTTTCGAGCGCCGATGTGCTACGAGCGGCGCCGCCGGCGGTGCGGCTGTGCGAAAAAACTTCCGGCAACGCGCGTAATGCCGCCGCTCCCGTCCGCTCTCTGTCCCTGACCGGCCCTCACGGGCAGCCGTCAGAAGAAGGGAACACCGTCATGCGGACCGTGGTGGAGCGGGATCTGGAGCTGAAACTCGTCCTGTCGCCGGAGCGCCGGATCCCGGTGCCCGCCCGGCTCGGGTACGTCACCGACGACCCGTACGCCGTCCACGTCACCTTCCACGTCGACTGCGCGCAGCCGGTGTACTGGACGTTCGCCCGCGACCTGCTCGTGGAGGGCGTGTTCCGGCCCTGCGGGCAGGGGGACGTGCGGGTGTGGCCGACGAAGACGGAGGGGCGCAGCGTGGTGCTGATGGCGCTGAGTTCGCCCGGCGGGGACGCCCTGCTGGAGGCCCCGGCGGCGCTGGTGTCGGCCTGGCTGGAGCGCACGCTGCGGGTGGTGCCGCCGGGGACGGAGGGCGAACAGCTGGGACTCGACGACGAGCTGGACCAGTTGCTCGCCCAGTGACGGCGGCGGCGTCAGAACAGCTTGCCCGGGTTGAGGATGCCCAGCGGGTCGAAGGCCTGCTTCACGGCCCGCTGCATCTCCATCCCGACGGGGCCGATCTCGCGCGCCAGCCAGTCCTTCTTCAGGACGCCGACGCCGTGTTCGCCGGTGATGGTGCCGCCGAGTTCGAGGCCGAGCGCCATGATCTCGTCGAAGGACTCGCGGGCGCGGCGGGACTCGTCGGGGTCGGCCGGGTCGAAGCAGACCGTCGGGTGGGTGTTGCCGTCGCCCGCGTGGGCGACGACGCCGATGGTGAGCTGGTACTTCTCGGCGATCCGGTCGACGCCGTCGAGCATCTCGGCGAGCCGGGAGCGCGGCACGCACACGTCGTCGATCATCGTGACGCCCTTGACCGCCTCCAGCGCGGTGAGGGACAGCCGGCGTGCCTGAAGGAGCAGTTCGGACTCGGCGGCGTCGTCGGCGGGGACCACCTCGGTGGCGCCGGCGGCCTCGCACAGCGCGCCGACGGCGGCCAGGTCGGTGGCCGGGGCGGTGGTGTCGAAGGCGGCCAGGAGCAGGGCCTCGGTGGTCTCGGGCAGGCCCATCTGCGCCAGGTCGTTGACGGCCTTGACCGTCGTACGGTCCATGAGTTCGAGGAGTGACGGGACGTGGCCGCCCTCCATGATGCGGCACACGGCGTCGCAGGCGGCGGCCGCGGAGGCGAACTCGGCGGCCAGGACGAGCTGCCGGGGCGGCTTGGGCCGCAGCCCGAGCACGGCCCGTACGACGATGCCGAGCGAGCCCTCGGAGCCGACGAACAGCCGGGTCAGGTCGTAGCCGGCGACGCCCTTGGCGGTGCGGCGGCCGGTGGACATGAGCCGCCCGTCGGCGAGCACCACGTCGAGGCCGAGGACGTATTCGGCGGTCACCCCGTACTTCACGCAGCACAGGCCGCCGGAGGCCGTGCCGATGTTGCCGCCGATGGTGCACATCTCCCAGCTGGAGGGGTCCGGCGGGTAGTACAGGCCGTGTTCGCCGACGGCCCGCGACAGGGCGGCGTTGACCACGCCGGGCTCGACGACGGCGATGCGGTCGACCGGGTTGATCTCCAGGATCCGGTCCATCTTCGTCAGGGAGAGCACGATGCAGCCGTCGGAGGCGTTGGCGGCGCCGGACAGGCCGGTGCGGGCGCCCTGCGGGACGACCGGGACGCGCAGGGCGGTGGCCGTGCGCATCACGTGCTGGACCTGTTCGGTGGTCCGGGGCAGCACGACCACGGCCGGGGTGCCGGCCGGGCAGAAGCTCGCCATGTCGTGGGCGTAGGAGGCCGTGATGTCGGGGTCGGTGAGCACGGCGTCGGCGGGCAGGCCGCCGAGCAGCAGGTCGACGAGGTTGCCGGTCCGGTCGTCGCGAGGCGCTTCGATACGGCTCATGATCACAGGTTCGCACCCGGGGCCATCGGTGTGAACCCCGTCGGCGGCGGCCTTCGGCTGTCCGGGGCGTGCGGGTGCCCCGTGACACCCGCACGCCCGGGAAGCGCCGTCGGACTAGAGGTTGCCGCGGCGGGCCTGCTCGCGCTCGATCGCCTCGAACAGGGCCTTGAAGTTGCCCTTGCCGAAGCCCATCGAGCCGTGGCGTTCGATGATCTCGAAGAAGACCGTCGGACGGTCCTGGACCGGCTTGGTGAAGATCTGCAGCAGGTAGCCGTCCTCGTCGCGGTCGGCCAGGATCTTCAGCTCGCGCAGGGTGTCGATCGGCACGCGCGTCTCGCCCACCCACTCGCCGAGGGTGTCGTAGTAGGAGTCGGGCGTGTTGAGGAACTCCACGCCGGCCGCGCGCATCGTGCGGACCGTCTGCACGATGTCGTTGGTGTTGAGCGCGATGTGCTGCACGCCCGCGCCGCCGTAGAACTCCAGGTACTCGTCGATCTGGGACTTCTTCTTGGCGATGGCCGGCTCGTTGATCGGGAACTTGACCTTGAGCGTGCCGTCGGCGACGACCTTGGACATCAGGGCGCTGTACTCGGTGGCGATGTCGTCGCCCACGAACTCCTTCATGTTCGTGAAGCCCATCACCTTGTTGTAGAAGCCGACCCACTCGTTCATCCGGCCGAGCTCGACGTTGCCGACGCAGTGGTCGATCGCCTGGAAGGTGCGCTGGGCGGGCGGCTCGACGATGGGCTGGGCGGCGACGTAGCCCGGCAGGTAGGGGCCGTCGTAGCCGGAGCGCTCGACGAGGGTGTGGCGGGTCTCGCCGTAGGTGGCGATGGCGGCCAGGACGACCGTGCCGTGCTCGTCCTTCATCTCGTACGGCTCGGCGACCGAGCGGGCGCCGTGCTCCAGGGCGTAGGCGTACGCGGCGCGCGCGTCCGGCACCTCGATGGCCAGGTCGACGACGCCGTCGCCGTGCTCGGCCACGTGCCGGGCGAGGAAGTGGCCCCAGTCGGTGGTGGGCTTGACGACCGAGGTGAGGACGAACCGGGCGGAGCCGTTCTCCAGCACGTAGCTCGCGGTCTCGCGGCTGCCGTTCTCCGGTCCGGAGTAGGCGACCAGCTTCATGCCGAAGGCGGTGGAGTAGTAGTGCGCCGCCTGCTTGGCGTTGCCCACGGCGAAGACGACCGCGTCCATTCCCTTGACCGGGAAGGGGTCGGCCTGCCGGGCGGTGTCGGGAGTGTGGTGTGTGGTCTGCGTCATAGCCGCAGGGTCTCCCTGCCCGGCAAGGTGCGCAATAGTTTGCGTTTCTGCTGGGCAATCTGTTCAGCAATACGGCCGAACGACCGGCCTTTCTGTACAGGATGACCACCTCGGGAGGCTGCTGTGGCGATCGATCATCTGGACGGCCGGATCATCCTGCTGCTCGCGCGGGAGCCGCGGATCGGGGTGCTGGAGATGTCCCGCCGGCTGGGGGTGGCCCGGGGCACCGTGCAGGCCCGGCTGGACCGCCTTCAGTCGAACGGAGTCATCCGCGGATTCGGCCCCGAGGTGGATCCGGCGGCGCTCGGCTATCCGGTCACGGCGTTCGCCACGCTGCAGATCCGGCAGGGGCAAGGGGCCGACGTCCGGGCCCACTTGGCGACCGTGCCCGAGGTGCTGGAGCTGCACACGACGACCGGCACCGGGGACATGCTGTGCCGGCTCGTGGCCCGCTCCAACGCCGATCTCCAACGTGTGATCGACCGGGTCGTCGGTTTTGATGGCATCGTCCGGGCCTCCACGGCGATCGTCATGGAGAACCCCGTTCCGCTGCGGATCATCCCGCTCGTGGAGCAGGCCGCGGAGGAGACCTGACGTACAGGGGTGAGCGCGTGTGAACTTCTGGGAGTACCTGGTCAACCGGCACCAGCAGCTGCTCACGGACGCCTACCAGCACGCCAGCGCGGTCTTCCAGTGCATGGTCGTCGCGACCCTGCTCGGGGTCCTGATCGGCGTCGCCACCTACCGCAGCGAGTGGGCTGGGAACCTCGCGACCACGACCACCGCCACCGTCCTGACCGTGCCCGCGCTCGCCCTGATCGGTCTGCTCATCCCGGTGGTCGGCCTCGGCGTGGCGCCCACGGTGATCGCGCTGACGCTGTACGGGCTGCTGCCGGTGGTCCGCAACTGCGTCGTGGGGCTGCGCCAGGTCGACCCGTCGCTGGTGGACGCGGCCACCGGCATCGGCATGTCCCGCCCGGCCCGGCTGCTGCGGATCGAGCTGCCGCTGGCCTGGCCGCCGATCCTGACCGGCATCCGGGTCGCCACGCAGATGCTGATGGGCATCGCCGCCATCGCCGCGTACGCCTCCGGCCCGGGCCTGGGCAACGTCATCTTCCGCGGGCTCGCCTCGCTGGGCAGCGCCAACGCGCTCAACCAGGTCCTCGCGGGCACGCTCGGCATCGTCGTCCTGGCGCTGCTCTTCGACGCCGCGTACGTCCTGATCGGGCGGCTGACCATTCCCAGGGGGATCCGTGCCTGAGACCGGCACCCACGGTGCCTCCATCGAGCTGGAGAACCTGACCAAGCGGTTCCCCGGCAGCGCGCAGCCGGCCGTGGACAACGTCAGCATGGAGATCAAGGCGGGCGAGGTCGTCGTCTTCGTCGGCCCCTCGGGCTGCGGGAAGTCGACCACGCTGAAGATGATCAACCGGCTGATCGAGCCGTCCGGCGGCCGGATCCGCATGGGCGGCGAGGACGTCACCGACATCGACCCGGTCGGGCTGCGCCGCAAGGTCGGCTACGCGATCCAGTCCGCCGGGCTGTTCCCGCACATGACGGTCGCCCAGAACATCGGCCTGGTCCCGAAGATGATCGGCTGGCCCAGGGCCCGGATCAGGGAGCGGACCGAGGAGCTGCTCGACCTGGTCGGCCTGGATCCCGGCGAGTTCCACGGCCGCTATCCGCGCCAGCTCTCCGGCGGCCAGCAGCAGCGGGTGGGCGTGGCCCGGGCGCTGGCGGCCGATCCCCCGGTGCTGCTGATGGACGAGCCGTTCGGCGCGGTGGACCCGATCACCCGGGACCATCTCCAGGACGAGCTGATCCGGCTGCAGCACGAGCTGCGCAAGACGATCGTCTTCGTCACCCACGACTTCGACGAGGCGATCAAGCTCGGCGACCGCATCGCCGTGCTGCGCGAGCGCTCGCACATCGCCCAGTTCGACACTCCCGAGGCGATCCTGACCAACCCGGCGGACGACTTCGTCTCCGGCTTCGTGGGCGCCGGGGCGGCGCTGAAGCGGCTGAACCTGACCCGCGTACGGGACGTGGAGATCACCGACTACCCGACCGTCACGGTCGACGACCCGCTGCAGCAGATCTTCAACCGGCTGCGGGCCGGTGGCACCGGCGAGGTCCTGCTGCTCGACCGGCGGGGCCGCCCCTACAAGTGGCTGCGGCGCGGCGACCTGATGCGGGCCCGGGGGTCACTGGCCCGGGCCGGGACACTGGTGCACGACACGGTCACCCGGGACGCGACCCTGCGCGACGCGCTGGAGGCGGTGCTCACCGACAACGCGGGGCGCGTGGCGGTGACCGGACGGCGCGGCGAGTACACGGGCGTCGTCGACATGGAGACGCTCATCAACTCGGTGCACGAGATGCTGGAGGCCGACCGGCTCGACGCGATGGAGCACCAGCACGAGCTGGAGTCGCTGCGGAGCGCACAGACCCAGGCGGAGCAGGAGGGTGCCGGGGGTGTGACGAGCGTGGGCCGCGGAGGAGAGCGGTGAGGGCCGCGGCGGCCGAGGAGACCCCCGGGCCCGCCGGGCCGGACTCCGGGTCCGCCGGCGAGACCTCCGCGTCCGGTGCGGGACCGCCCCGGCCGGAGCGCCCGCCCGCCCGGATCGGCTGGCGGAAGCTGACGTTCCTGCCCGTCGGCCTGATCGTCGTGTGCCTCGCCACCTGGCTCTGGTTCGCACAGGCCGACCTGGACGCGCTCACCCGGAACGCCCTGTCGGGCGGCCAGGTGTCCAAGGCGCTGTGGCAGCACATCCAGCTGACCGCGATCTCCACGTTCTTCGTGCTGGTCATCGCGATCCCGCTGGGGGTCCTGCTGACCCGCGGGGCGTTCAGCAGGGCCACACCGGTGGCGATGGCCTTCGCCAACACGGGCCAGGCGACCCCGGCGATCGGCCTGCTCGCCCTGCTGGTGATCTGGCTGGGCATCGGCCGCAGGGCCGCCCTGATCGGCATGGTCCTCTACGCCGTCCTGCCGGTGCTCTCCAACACGATCGCGGGCCTGAAGGCGAACGACCCGACCCTGCTGGAGGCCGGCCGCGGCATCGGCATGTCCCCGATGGGCGTGCTGACCCGGGTCGAACTGCCCCTGGCCGTCCCGCTGATCCTGGCGGGCGTGCGCACGGCCCTCGTCCTCAACGTCGGCACGGCGACCCTGGCGGTCTTCGGCGGGGGCGGCGGCCTCGGCGTGCTGATCACGACCGGGATCACCAACCAGCGCATGCCGGTGCTGGTGCTGGGGTCGGTCCTCACGGTCGTCCTGGCGCTGCTGGTCGACTGGCTGGCCTCGCTCGCCGAACTGCTGCTGCGGCCGCGCGGGTTGCGCGCATGAGGGGCCGGCTGGGGTCGGCCCTGCTGCTGGTGGCGGCCGCCGGGTGCGGTCTGACCAGCGGCTCCCCCATGGCCGACGACGTCCGGCCCGGGTCGATCGGGCGGGGCGAGCCGCTGCGGGGCGCGAGCCTGACGGTGACGTCGAAGTCGTTCACCGAGGGTCTGATCCTGGGCGCGATCATGGGCATCTCCCTGGAGGCGGCCGGGGCGGAGGTGCTCGACCGGACCGGGATCCAGGGTTCCGTCGGCAGCCGCGAGGCGGTGCGCAAGGGCGACGCGGACGCCGGCTACGAGTACACGGGCACGGCCTGGATCACCTACCTCGGGCACAGCCGGCCGATCACCGATCCGCGGCGGCAGTGGGAGGCGGTGAAGAAGGAGGACGCGGCGAACGGGCTGGCCTGGCTGCGGCCGTCGTCCCTCGACAACACCTACGCGCTGGCGATGAACCAGGAGAACGCGAAGAAGTACGGCACGAAGACCATGTCGGACGTGGCGAGGCTGGCGAAGTCAGACCCCGACGCCGTGCGGCTGTGCGTGGAGGTCGAGTTCGCGAACCGGGCGGACGGGCTGCCGGGCATGCAGGAGCGGTACGGGATGGACCTGCCGGCGCGCAACGTCACGCAGATGGACACGGGGATCATCTACACGCAGACGGCGAAGGGCAGTTGCCCGTACGGCGAGGTGTTCACGACGGACGGGCGGATCAAGTCGATGAACCTGGTCGTGATGGAGGACGACCGGAAGTTCTTCCCCAACTACAACGCCGCGCCGATGGTCAACGCGAAGACGCTGAAGGAGTGGCCGGCGATCGCGGACGTGCTGGATCCGGTGACGGCACGGCTGAACAACACCGTGGCGCGGGACCTGAACGCGAAGGTGGACGTGGACGGGGAGGATCCACATGAGGTGGCCCTGGACTGGCTGGTGGCGGAGGGGTTCGTCAAGGAGGGCTAGGGAGAGTTGCAGAGGAACCCTTGCAAGGGTTCCTTTGCAACGTTACCTTTGTACGCATGCCCGAGGAACCGACTTCCCGCCTGCTCGACGCCCGGTCCCTGCGAGGTCTGGCTCATCCCCTGCGCATGCAACTGCTGATCGCGCTGCGCCGCGGCGGACCGGCGACCGCCTCCCAACTGGCCGAGAAGCTGGGCGAGTCGAGCGGCGCGACCAGCTACCACTTGCGGCAGCTCGCCACGCACGGGTTCGTCGCGGACGATCCCGGGCGCGGCAAAGGGCGGGAGCGCTGGTGGAAGGCGGTGGACCAGGGCGTCCAGCTCGACGAGACGCTGATCAAGGACCCCGATCCGGCCGTGCGCGGAGCCGTCGCCCTGTTCCGCTACGAACTGGCGAACGTGCACACGCGAGAGGTGGCGACATGGCTCGGCACCGCGCACGACTGGGCGGAGGAATGGGACGGTGCCACCGATCTGAGCGACTTCACCCTGCGGCTCACTCCGGAACTCGCCCGTGAGCTGATCGGCAGGATGCACGAGCTCGTGCAGAGCTACCGCCCTCTCGCAGAGGGCACCCCGGACGCCGAGACGGTACGCGTCCACACGCACGTCTTCCCCACCCGGACGAAGCTGTGAGAGGCCACCACCCATGCACCCCGACATCCACCTCGCCCTGCACCACGCCCGCGCGGCCGACCTCCGTGCCGAGGCCGGTTCGCGCCCGGCGCGCCGCCCGGACCTGCGGACGCGGCTGGGCTGGACCCTCGTCGAGGTCGGGCTGAAGCTCGCCACCCGGCCCCGGCGGGCCGCCGCCGTCTAACAGCTCGGCACGGACCCCTTGCCCGTCTGCAGGGCCCGCAGGGAACCCACCGTGCCCTTCAGCGTCGTGACCGGGATCAGCCGCAGGCCCTTCGGCAGCTCGGCACGCGCGTCCGCGCACTCCGCCTTCGGCACCAGGAACACCGTCGCGCCGTCCCGCTTGGCTGCCTGCGTCTTGAGGGCGACGCCCCCGACCGCACCGACCGTGCCGTCCGCCTCGATCGTGCCGGTGCCCGCGATGACCCGGCCGCCCGTGAGGTCACCGCCCGTGCCGTCGCCGTCGAGCTTGTCGACGATCCCGAGGGAGAAGAGCAGCCCCGCGCTGGGCCCGCCGACGTCGGCGAGCTTCAGGCTGACCTCGACGTCGTCGGCGTCGAGGCCGAGGTAGTCGAGCGCGGCCTCGGTCGCCGCGTCCTGGGACTCCTTCATCTGCTTCTCGTTGTGCCGCTCGATCTCCTTGACCGTGTCCCCGCTCGGGTAGAGGGCGTCGCGCGGCATCACGGCCTCGTCGGTGCGGAACCAGCTGTCGACGACGTCGGGGAGCCGGACGCGGGTGTCCGGCGAGGTCGCGACGATGGTGGTCATGCGCAGCTGCCCACGGGTGTCCCGGGTCGGCGCGCCGGAAATGGTGATCACCGGGTCGCCCTTGTGCTCGCCGAGCACGTTCGCCGTCTCGCCCGGCTGCGCCACCGAGAACGGCAGCGGCGCGAACACGGCCGTGGCGAGCAGGGCCACGACGGGCAGGGCGCAGACGGCGAGCGCCTGGGGGCGCGTGAGGCGAGAGAACACGGGATCAATCTAACGCGGCGACGACAACCCTCCCGAGGGCAGGGCATCACGCCCTTGCGGGCGGGCTTCCGGGGGCAGGAGGTCGTAGGGGTCGTACCCCCGCGGGCGGGCTTCCGAGGGCAGGGCATCACGCCCCCGCACAGGCCCCGCCCGAGGCGTCCGGTTCGGGGCGCTCGGTTCTGTTCAGCGGAGGGCCTCCGCCACCTCTCAGCGGAGGGCCTCCGCGACCTCGCGGGCCGCGTCGACCACGCGCGGTCCGACCCGTTCCGGTACGACGTCGGCCAGCATCACCACGCCCACGCTGCCCTCGACGCCCGTCACGCCCAGCAGCGGGGCCGCGGCCCCGCACGCGCCCGCCTCCAGCTCGCCGTGGGTGAGCGTGTAGCCCGGGTCCGCGCGCGGGTGCTGCCGGGCCGCCAGGATGGCCTTGCCGGCGGCGCCCCGGTCCAGGGGGTGCCGGAACCCGGCCCGGTACGCGACGTGGTAGTCCGTCCAGCTCGGCTCCACCACGGCCACGGCGAGCGCGTCCGCCCCGTCGACCAGGGTCAGGTGCGCCGTGGCGCCGATGTCCTCGGCCAGCGACCGCAGCGCCGGCATCGCGGCCTCCCGGACCAGCGGGTGGACCTGCCGTCCCAGACGCAGCACGCCGAGGCCCACCCGGGCACGTCCGCCCAGGTCACGGCGTATGAGTGCGTGCTGCTCCAGCGTGGCGAGCAACCGGTACACCACGGTCCGGTTCACGCCCAGGCGGAGCGAGAGCTCGGTCACGGTCAGGCCGTGGTCGGTGTCGGCGAGCAGCTTGAGGACCCGCAGTCCCCGGTCGAGCGTCTGGGAGGTCTCCGCGGTCACGACGCCCACTCCTTAGTGGTGAGGTCGGCGGCCCCCTGGTCGGCGGATGCGTCACCGAGTCCCGTCGGCGACGCGCGTCAGAGGCCGCCGATCGGCCGGCGGCCCGGCCTGTCCGGGCCGCGTCGCTTCACGGCTGCGCTCCGCGGCGGCTCTGCCACGGGGCGTGTGCGTAGCGGGACAGTAGCGAAGGGGGTTCGCTGAGCGGAAGGCTCCGTCCAGAATCCGGGCACGGCCCCGGGTGGAGTGCTCTGTTTGGGGCGGTATGCACGCCCCCCAGGTTGTGAGGGCCTGCGGGCACGTCACTTCATGCGGGTGGCCCACTCCTGCACCTTGGCGATGCGCTGCCGCAGCTGCCCGGCCGTCGCCTCGGCCGCCGGCGGCCCCCCGCACACGCGCCGCAGCTCGGTGTGGATCACGCCGTGCGGCTTGCCGCTCTGGTGGACGTACGCGCCGACCATCGTGTTGAGCTGGCGCCGCAGCTCCATCATCTCCTTGTGGGAGACGACCGGCCGCCGCTCGGCGGGCAGTTCGAGCAGGTCGGCCTCCTCGTCCGGCTTCCTGCGGCTGTGCGCGATCTGCCGGGCCTGCCGCTTCTGCAGCAGCAGCTGCACCTGGTCGGGCTCCAGCAGTCCCGGGATGCCGAGGTAGTCCTGCTCCTCCTCGCTCCCCGGGTGGGCCTGCATGCCGAACTCGGCGCCGTTGTACATGACCCGGTCGAAGACGGCGTCGGACTCCAGCGCCTCGAAGGGCAGCATGTCCTGCTCGCCGGTGTCCTCGTCCTGCTCCTTGTTCGCCTCGTCCATCTCCTTCTCGGACTCGGCGTAGGGGTCCTCCTCGCCCTCCTTCTTGGGCTTGTCGAGGACGTGGTCGCGCTCGCGCTCCATCTCGTTGGCGAAGGAGAGCAGGTCGGGCACGGTCGGCAGGAACACGGAGGCGGTCTCGCCGCGCCGCCGGGACCGGACGAACCGGCCGACGGCCTGGGCGAAGAACAGCGGGGTGGAGATGGTCGTGGCGTACACGCCGACCGCGAGGCGCGGCACGTCGACGCCCTCGGACACCATCCGCACCGCGACCATCCACCGGTCGGTGTTGTTGCTGAACTCGTCGATCCGCTCGGAGGCGCCGGAGTCGTCGGACAGCACGAGGGTCGCCTTGCTGCCGGTGATCTCCCGGATGAGCTTGGCGTACGCGCGGGCCGAGTCCTGGTCCGAGGCGATGACGAGCGCACCGGCGTCCGGGATCGCCTTCCTGACCTCGGTCAGCCGCTGGTCGGCGGCGCGCAGCACGGCCGGCATCCACTCGCCGCGCGGGTCGAGCGCGGTGCGCCAGGCCTGGCTGATGGCGTCCTTGGTCATGGGCTCGCCCAGCCGGGCGGCGACCTCGTCACCGGCCTTGGTGCGCCAGCGCATGTTGCCGCTGTAGGAGAGGAAGATGACCGGCCGCACGACGTTGTCGGCGAGGGCGTTGCCGTAGCCGTAGGTGTAGTCGGCGGCGGAGCGCCGGATGCCGTCGTTGCCCTCCTCGTACGTGACGAAGGGGATGGGGTTGGTGTCGGACCGGAAGGGCGTGCCGGTCAGCGCCAGCCGCCGGGTCGCCGGCTCGAACGCCTCCAGGCAGGCCTCGCCCCACGACTTGCTGTCACCGGCGTGGTGGATCTCGTCGAGGATGACGAGGGTCTTGCGCTGCTCGACGCGGTTGCGGTGCAGCATGGGCCGGACGCCGACACCGGCGTAGGTCACGGCGACCCCGTGGTACTCCCGGCCGAGCGGACCGGCGCTGTACTCCGGGTCGAGCTTGATCCCTATCCGCGCGGCGGCCTCGGCCCACTGCTTCTTCAGGTGCTCGGTCGGGGCGACGACGGTCACCTGCTGCACGACGTGGTGGTGCAGCAGCCAGGAGGCCAGCGTCAGGGCGAAGGTCGTCTTGCCGGCGCCGGGGGTGGCGACCGCCAGGAAGTCCCGCGGCTGCTCCTGGATGTACTTCTCCATCGCGCCCTGCTGCCAGGCGCGGAGCTTGCTGGCGGTGCCCCAGGGGGCGCGCCCGGGGAACGCCGGGGAGAGGTGGTGCGAGGCAGAGCTGGTGCCGGCGGTGGTAGTCACGGTCTCCGTTGGGGGTCGGGCGGCTCGTTCGAGGGAGCCTGACGGCTCGGCTACGTATGACAACCGGGCCACCCTACCGGCGCGCCCCACCCCTCACCGCGCGGACCGGCCCGCGTCACCGGCGGGTGGGACCGACGTCACAGCTCCCTCAGCCGCCCCGCGATGCGCCCGACCTCGGCCTCCGCCCCGGACGCCACGTCGACGACCAGCGTGTACGCCACATCCTGGTCCACCCCGGCGAGGTCGACCCCGTTGAGGGCGAGGAAGGTGGCGGTGGCCAGCCAGGCGGTGCGCTTGTTGCCGTCCACCAGGGGGTGGTTGGCGGCGATGGCGTGCAGCAGGGCGGCGGCCTGCTCGTACAGGTCCTCGTAGGCGGCCGTGCCGAACATCCGCGCTCGCGGGCGGTGCACGGCGGAGGCGAGCAGCCCGGGGGCGCGCGCCTCGGGCGGCCGCCCGCCGAAAGCGACCTGGGCGACGGCGGTGACCTCGTCCACGGTCAGGTACCGGGTCTGCCGCGTCATTCGCCGAGCCTCCGCAGCAGATCGGCATGGTCCCGCGCGAGCCCCTCAGCAACGACACGCACCCGCCCGCCCTCCTGACGCAGGTAGCCGCGCAGAGCCTCCAGCACCACTGCTTCCGGCGTACGCCTTTTCCGGCCCATGGCCCCGGCCGTTCAACGGCCGACGACCCGGCTCTACAGCCGGCGTTTCCGGAGGCGGTCCGGCTACGGTCGGTGTTCGCGGAGTCGGGTCGAGACCCAGGCTCCTGCCAGGGCCACCGCCGCCATCGGGAGGAAGACCGCGGCGAAGGCGGCCGGGTGGGAGCCGGAGGCGTGGGTGGCGGTGTGGGAGACCGTGCCGCCGCCCAGGGCCGCGAAGGCGGCGCCGCCCGCGGACAGGAGGACGACGTTGGAGAGGCCGTCGGAGATCTGCAGGGCGGCGGAGTTGCTGCCGGCCTCCTCCGGGGCGGAGAGCTTGAGCAGGAGCACGCTCGTGGAGGAGATGACGAGCCCCATGCCGAAGCAGCCCACGCCCCAGGCGGCGGCCACGGTCCAGACGGGCACGGAGTCGACGAGCACGCTCGGCGCCGTGGCGATGGCCGCGGCGACCAGGAGCATGCCGACGGTCGTCAGCCGCTCCCGGTGCGGTTCGAGCCGCGACCGCGACTGCACCCAGGACCCCAGCGCCCACGTCCCGCCGCCCGCGGCGAGCGAGAACCCGGCCAGGGTCGGGCTGAGCCCGCGCTGGGTGACCAGCATCAGCGGCACGAACGACTCCGCGGCGATGAACGACCCCGCCGCGACACCGCGCAGCAGGACGACGGACGGCAGCCCGCGGGCGGCCCGGTAGGTGCCGCGCGGCAGCAGCCCGAGCACGGCGGGCACGAGCAGGACCACGCCGAGTGCCGCCGGCAGGAGCGAGAGGGGGCGCAGATCCTGCGCGGCGTACTGGAGGAGGCCGGCGCCGAGGGAGATGGCCAGGGCGAGCCGGATCCGGCGACGGTCGAAGGACGCCCTGGGGCTTGTCTCGCCGGGGACACCGGCCGCGCTCGTCACGACCACCGGCCCGGACGCGCGCCGGCGGATCTGCGGCAGGGCGAAGGCGAGCGGGAGCAGGACAAGGACGGGGATCCCCACGAACACCCAGCGCCACCCGAGCTGCTCGGTGACCGTGCCGGCGGCGAGCGGGCCCACGATCGACGGCACGATCCAGGCCGCCGCGAAGGCCGCCATGATCGCCGGCCGCAGCCGTTCCGGATAGGCCCGGCCGACCACCACGTACAGGGCGACGATCACCAGCCCGCCGCCGAGCCCCTGTACGGCGCGCCCGAGGATGAACACCCACATCGCCCCGGCAGTACCGGACAGCAGCAGCCCGGCGCCGAAGGAGGCGATCCCCGACGTCAGCGGTCCGAGGGGCCCGTGCCGGTCCGACCACTGCCCGGCGAGCACCATCCCGAACAGGCTCGTCGTGAAGTACCCGGAGAACGCGAAGGCGTACAGCGAGATGCCGTCCAGTTCCCGTGCGGCGACGGGCATCGCCGTACCGACGGCCGTCGCCTCGAAGGCGATGAGCAGCACGACGGAGACGATCCCGATGCTCAACGCCCGGTGCCCCGGCCCCAGTACACCCTCGTGCTCTTCGGCGGGGACGGACGGAACGGCAGCACCCACGACATCGGCGTCACGCGGCTTGGAGTCAGGCATGCGAGCCAGCGTAAGGTCCACGCACCGCTTTGACCCCTGTCGCGAGATGTCCCCGGGGTCAGACCTTGGTCGTACGTCCCGTATGAACGGCGTGTGGCAGTCACATTGCACGGGCCCGGATGCCCTTGAGCACGGCATCGGCGGCGCCGTACGGTCGATTCACCGAGTTCAAGGCCGTGTGCCCGAGTGGTTCCCACCACGGCACGGAGTTGTCCTCGTCCCGGCCGTGTGCCCGAGTGGTTCAGGGGCTCGCCTGCAAAGCGAGTTACGTGGGTTCGAATCCCGCCACGGCCTCTTCTTACTTTCCAGGTCTGTTCGTCTTCCTAACCCGCCGAGCAGAGGCCCTCGGTGGGGCAGAACATGACCGTCGTGGCGTTGTAGCCCGTGCGGACCGTCAACGGGTTCGGTGTGGGGCCGTCGTTGACGAAGGACCCCGTGTCGGGTGTGGCGGTGAAGGTGATCACCGTGCCGACCTGGAAGGTCGCGGTGCACGTGCCCGTCGGGTTCGGCTGCGGGTCGTTCGACGCGTACGGGTCCCACGCCTCCTGGTGGCAGTTGATCCCCGCCGGCTGGCTGGTGACGGTCCCGCCGCCCCAGCCGTCGCTGACCCACGCCGTCACTTGCGCGGTGGTCTGGGCCTGGGCCGGGGCGACGGAGGCGATCGCGGCGGCCGTGGCGAGTGCGGTGACGACTCCCGTGGCGCGCCAGGCGCCGATTCTGTTCCTACGCATGGGAGGCTCCTCGGATCGAACCATGTCGACCCCTCTGACCAGCCTATTCTCCCTCCCGGACATCTGCTGCGGGAGCTCCGCCGGGGGCCTCAGCCGGCGTGTGGGAGTGGCAGCGGGAGGGGGCCTGGTTCCTCCAGGCGCAGGACCGGGCAGGTGATCCGGTGCGGTACGCGGCACATCGCTCCGGGTGCGGGCTCGTCGGCGCGGCTGTTCCAGGCCGTGCCGTCGGAGTCGACGTACCAGCGGTGCCACGCGGGCACCCTGTGTGCCGGTACCAGCAGGTCCGGTTCGAGCAGGACGTGCCAGCCGTAGTACGTGACGCACCGGTCGCCCACCAGCCCGCAGTTGGGGCAGAGCGGTGGGGCGGGTGGCTCCGGGCCGGTGGCGCCCTCCAGTGCCGCCTGGGCACGGTCGGTCTTCTCCCACGGCTGCGGAGCGTGCGGTGGCCGCTGTCGGTGCCCGTCGGGGCCGTGCAGCGGGATGATGCCCGACTCGCCTGTGTTCCCCATGTGTTCGAGCATGTGCTCGGGCGCTGACGGCCGGGAGGGCGCGTTCAGGGCGCGTCTGGGGCAAGTCGCCGGGGTGTCGGTGGTCGGTGCGGCTCGCGGGGGCGTGCGACCGGCCCGCCGGCGCCGGGAGTCGAGCTGCTCCGTTGCCCCGCGCACAACCCCGAGCCCCTTTCAGGTGTCCAGGACATGACCGGTAGCCGACGCTCCGGTCGTCGTGCCCTTCGGTGCGACCGGCATTCCGACAAGGAGAACCACCGTGCACCTGCGCCCCCCGGCAGCCGTCCTGGCCGCTGCCGTGATCGCCGTCGCCGGACCCGCTGTCGCCGCGCCCCTGGCGTATGCCGAGGAGGGCGGGCCGGACCTGGTCGTGTCGGCCCTCCCGGCCGCGTCCCTCAAGCCGGGCGAGGTGTACGACGAGTCCGTCACGCTCACCAACAGGGGCACGGCGGCCGTGGACGGCGTCACCTTCCGGGTGCGCCTGACGCGCGGGCTCGACTTCCCCGAGCAGGTGAAGGGCTGCACCTACTCGACCGTCCAGGAGCAGGTCAGGCAGGCGCTGTGCGAGCTCGACACGGTCGTCGAACCGGGCGCCTCCGTCACCACGCCCGTCCGGTTCAAGGCGCTCGGCAAGGCCCTGATGGAGGCAGTCGAGTACGGCACGAGTGCCAGCGGCGAGGCGCCCGGCGACGGGTACGACGACAGCCACCGCCGGATGACGCTGACCGCGGACAACACCGCCGACCTCGTCGCGGTCGGTGAGGACACCGAGGCGCTGGCCGGCGAGCGGCAGTCCGTCACGGTGGCCCTGCGCAACGACGGGCCCGGCTGGGTGCGGAACCAGGAGAGCGACGACGTGCCGGGCCTGCTGGTGCAGATACCGCCGGGCACCACCGCCGTCGAGGTGCCCGAGGACTGCGCGCCGTTCGGCGTCGACGGCCCGAGCGCACCGCAGGGCACCCCGGGCAAGCCCACGTACGTCTGCTGGCCCGCCGACGGCACCCTCGATGTCGGCCAGTCCCTCGCCTACACCTTCCTGCTGCAGATCAAGGAGTCCGCGCAGGACCCCGAGGGCAAGGTGACGGCGTCCTCCGTCTACGGCAGCACCCCCGCGTACGACGAGAACCGCGCCAACAACACCGCCCGGATCCGCATCGACCTGCCGAGCGACTACGAGCCCGAGCCGAGCCCGTCGGACGGCACCGGCGGCACCGACGGTGGCGGTGACAGCGGCGGCGACGGCGGCAGCAACAGCGGCAGCGGCAACGAGCCGGAGGGCCAGGCCGCCGGCGGCACCGGCGCCACGGAGTCTCCCTCGGCCACGGCCGGCACCACCGCGTCCGGCGGCACCACCGGTGGCAACCTCGCCGCCACCGGCTCCGACGGCACCGCACTGATCGCCGGTGCCGCGGCGGCCGCCGCGGTGATCGGCGGCGGCCTGGTGTTCGCCGTGCGCCGCCGCGGCGCTTCCCGGTCCGTCTCCCGGTCCGCCTGACGGCGGGCCCGTCAGAGCGCCCCGCCCGCCTCGTCCTGGAACGTCGTCGTCCAGTAGTGCCGGGACGAGGCCGGCGACGTGACGCCCGTGGGGTCGACCGTCGACAGGACCTGGAGCATCGTCATGGCCAGCTGGTCGTAGGCGTCGGTCGTCAGCTCGTGGTCCGACTGGGCGTCGATGGCCCGCTCGCGGTGCAGGAGCCAGAGCGTGAAGGCGAGGGTCGAGACGTCCGTGTTGAGGGGGTGGAGCGTCCCCTCGGTTTCGCTCCAGTCGAGGACCGCTCCCGTGGCGCCGTCGACGACCAGGCTGTTGTCCTCGATCAGATGGCCGAGGCGTATCAGCCGCTCGGCGCCGGCGGGGAGCCGCGCGGGGGTGTCCGCGTCGGCGTGGAACTCGGCCAGGGTCGCCAGCGGGACGTCCGTGTCCAGGGAGAACACATGGGCGTCCTCCGGGAGGCCCACCTCGCGCAGGAAGCGGCGCGTCGGTTCGTGCGTGAGCGTCGCCGGGAAGTCCACGTCCTCGAAGCGCGCCACCTTGCCGGGGCCGAACTCCTGGTCCAGCAGGCGGTGCGGGAGGTCGAGGGAGAGGCCGGAGGCGCCGGAGCGGCCCGCGACCAGGGACAGCGGCCGGATCAGGGCGGCCATCTTCCAGAACGGGGCCGGTTCGCCGTCGGCGCCGTCCCGGAAGACGGACAGCAGGTGCTGGGAGGCCTCCGCCACCGCCTTCGGGCCGTACCGGCCGGCGTAGGAGGCGAACTGGCCGCGCAGTCCCGCCAGTTCGTCCGTCGCCTCCGCGAAGCGGACCAGCGTCCGCAGCGAGGGGGCCAGGGGGCGGCGGTCCATCAGGTCGGGGCGGTCGTGCAGGACGTACGTCGTCGAGATCTCGCCCGTCGCGCCGTCCAGCAGGACCGATTCGGTCTCCAGGCCGGCGGGGCCCAGCAGTCCGCCTATCACCAGCTGTTCGCGCAGCTCCGCCGCGAGCCGGTCGTCGGGGTCGCCCGTGGAGTCCGCCACCGTGCGCAGGCCGTCCCGGCGCAGGTCGTCGAAGCTCAGCACACCGCTGTCGGCCGGCAGGCCCGGTCCGGTCAGCCAGTGCCGCGTCGACGCGTGCGTGACCCACGGGTCCAGCTCGGACTCGGTCAGGGTGATCACCGCGGTACCGGCATCGGTCGTACTCATGGGCTCCCCCGCATGCGCTTGTCCCGTCCCCTGGCGGAGCACGGCGGATCGCCCGGCCAGGCCCGGCAGCCGTCCCCACTGACCGGAACACTACGCCCGACCACTGACATCGCCCCGGAACAGCGACGCGTGCCCGGCGAGCACAGAGGCATCCGTCCCTGAAGACGCTCAGAGGACCCTCGCGCGTTCCCTTCCCGCCAGAATCGCCTCGACCGTCTGCCCCACCGTCAGCTCCGAGGTGTCCAGCCACAGTCCGGTCCGCGGGGTCCGGGTGCGCAGCACCTCGTCCAGCGCCCCGACCGTCCAGCCGGCGCCGTACCCCGTCTTCGTCCGTCCCGCCTCCCGCGCGGCCACCGTCCCGGGACGCGGCGCGAGGACGACCAGGTACAGCGGGCGGGTGCGCACCAGGCCGGTGTAGGTCTCCACGTCCTCGCCGAGCACCACGTCCTGGACGACCGCCGTGAAACCGGCCTCGGCGTACGCGTCCGCCGTCGCGGCCGACAGCCGGTAGCGCAGCAGCAGTTGCTCGCGCGCCGCGCCGTCCGCGCCGGGGACGTACTCCTCGCGGCCCGACACGATCATGCGCCGGAACGCGTCGCCGCGGACGTGCGCGGCCCTCGGCAGCGTCTCGGCCGGCGCCTGCGCGACCGTGGACTTGCCGGCCGCCATCACGCCGGTGATCAGGACGACCCCGCCCCCGAAGGGCATCAGGCCCGCTCCGTGACCACCGCTGCCTGCGGGCGGATCGGCAGCCGGTTCACCGGGCGGCCCGTCGCGGCCCGTACGGCGGAGGCGACGGCGGCGGGAGAGGCCACCACCGGCACCGCGCTGACCGCCTTGGCCCCGAAGGGGGCGACCACGTCCCGCTCCTCGACCAGCCGCACGATGCGGATGTCGGGCGCGTCGAGGGCGGTCGGCAGGGCGTATCCGGTCAGGTCGGGGTGGCGGATCAGACCGCGGGGCGTGCGCAGGTTCTCCGTGAGCGCGATGCCCACGCCCTGCGTGACGCCCGCCTCGATCCGGGCGGCCAGCTGGGCGGGGTTGAGCACCCGGCCCACGTCCTGGGCGACGGCCAGTTCCACGACGCGCACGGAGCCGATCTCGATGTCGACGTCCACCACCGCGCGGATCGCGCAGAAGGCCATGCCGACGAAGGCGTCGCCCTGGCCTGCCTCGTTCAGCGGCTCGGTGGGGTGCGGGCGGCACTGGGCGGTGGCCCACAGCTCCTTGCCGTCCAGCGCCTCGGTGACGGTCGTCGAGAGGACCCCGTCGTACGAGGTGATCTTGCCGTCGGTGATCTGGAGCAGCTCGGTCGACATGCCGAACTTGTGCGCGAGCGGCTGCAGGAGCTGGGTACGGACCATCTTGGCCGCGCGCTCCACGGCGCCGCCCGACACCCAGGTGTGCCGGCCGCGGCAGCCCGCGCCCGCGGGGGGCTGGTCGGTGTCGACGGGCGCCACGTGCACCTCGTCGATGCCGAGGGTCTCCTGCACGATCTGCCGGGCGAGGGTGGTGAAGCCCTGTCCGGTCTCGACGGCCGCGCACAGCACCGTCGCGACGCCGTCGTGGACCTTCACGGTCGCCGTGGAGACCTCGTCGGCGCCCTCCGCGCCGAGCATGTGCACCATGCCCACGCCGTAGCCCACGCCCCGGCGCACCGCGCCCGGTTCGCCCGCGCCCTCGGGGCCGCCGGGGAGCAGCCACTCGTCCTCGGGGGTGTCCTTGGGCAGCGGCGGGAGCGGGAAGTCCCGGACGGCCTGGAGGAGTTCGGCGACCGGCGCCGGGCAGGTCACGGTCTGGCCGGTCGGCAGGACGTCGCCGGTCGCCATGGCGTTGCGCAGGCGCACTTCCGCCGGGTCGAGGCCGAGCTTCTTGGCGATCTTGTCCATCTGCGCCTCATAGGCGGCGCAGACCTGCATGGCGCCCTCGCCGCGCACATGGCCGGACGGGGGGTTGTTGGTGCGCACGGCCCAGCCCTCGATGAAGGCGTTCGGGACGACGTAGGGGCCGCAGGCGAAGGCGACGGCGGCGGCCAGCGCGTCGCCGGAGGTGTCGGCGTAGGCGCCCGCGTCGAGCAGGATCTGCGCCTCGACCTTGACGAGTCTGCCCTCGCCGTCGGCGTGGTGCCGGTAGCGCAGGAGGGTGGGGTGCCGGTGGGCGTGGCCGAGGAAGGACTCCTCGCGCGTGGCGGTGAGCTTCACCGGGCAGCCGGTGCGCAGCGCCAGCAGGCCGAGGGGCAGCTGGAAGCCCTGGTCCTCGCGGTCGGCGGTGGCGCCGGGCACGCCGGTGACGACGACCTTGACGCGCTCGGGTTCCAGACCGAAGGCGGCGGCGGCCGCGTCGCGGTCGGCGTGCGGGTCGGTGGAGGCCAGGTAGAGCTCCACGCCGCCGTCCGGGCGCGGGACGGCGAGGCCCGCCTCGGCGCCGATGGGCGCGGGGTCCTGGCGGCCGATGCGGTACAGCCCCTCGACGACGATCTCGCCGGCCGCTTCCGGGTCGCCGTGGTGCAGCGGGATGTGCCGGATCAGGTTGCCGTCGGGGTGCAGCGGCTCGGCCTCGAAGGCCTGCTCCGGGTCGGTCACCGGGTCGAGCACCTCGTACTCGACGATGACGGCGGCCGCGGCCATGCGCGCGGTGTCGGGGTGGTCGGCGGCGACGGCGGCGATGGGCTCGCCGTGGTGGCGCACGACCTCGGAGGCGAAGACCGGGCGGTCGGCCTTGCCGCGGCCGTGCAGCGGGCTGCCGGGGACGTCGTCGTGGGTGACGACGGCGCGCACGCCGGGCATCTCGCGCGCGTGGGTGGTGTCGATGGAGACGATGCGCGCGTGCGGGTGCGGGGAGCGCAGCACGGCCGCCCACAGCAGGCCCTCGGCCCACAGGTCGGCGGCGTAGGGGAAGGTGCCCTCCGTCTTGGCGCGGGCGTCGGCGGCCGGGAGCGAGGCGCCGAGGCCGTGCGGCAGGGGGTCGGGTGCGGGGGCGGCCTCCGCGGCCTGCGCGGTGGCTGCTTCGTTGCTCACGCCTGGCCTCCGTCCTGGCCGTAGGGCTGGTCGTGCGGTTCCGGAGAGTGCGACTCCGGAGAGTGCGGTTCGGGTGCGTGCGGTTCCGGGGCCACCCCGAAGGCCGACGCGTTCACGCCACCGGCGCCGGGGCCCGCCTGGTGCGGGATCCGGGGCTCGTCGCCGTCGCCCTCACCCGGGGCGGCGTGCGCCTCGCGCTCGGCGACGACCTCCTTGACGGCGTCCACCACGCCCCGGTAGCCGGAGCAGCGGCACAGGTTGCCGCACAGCGCCTGGCGGGTCTCCAGCTCGGTGGGGGCAGGGTTGCCCTCCAGCAGGTCGTGGACGGTCATCGCCATGCCCGGGATGCAGAAACCGCACTGCACGGCGCCGCAGCGCGCGAGCGCCCGCTGCACGTCCGACGGGCGGCCGTCCTCGGCCAGGCCCTCGACGGTACGGACCTCGCTGCCGGCGGCGGTCACGGCCGGGACCAGGCAGGAGGCGACGAGCCGTCCGTCGACCTGGACGTTGCACGCGCCGCACTCGCCCTGCGAGCAGCCGTCCTTGGCGCCGGCGAGCCCCAGTCGCTCGCGCAGCACGTACAGCAGGGACTCGCCGATCCACGCGTCGCCGACGGGCCGCTCGGCGCCGTTCACGCGCAGGACGTAGGAGGCGAGGGGGTGTTCCTCCTGCGGTGCGGTGGAGTCGGCGGCCTGGGCGTCCGGCGTCGCGTCGGCGGCCGGTGCGTCGCCGTCGGCGGCCGGGGCTCCGGTCGCGTCCGGGGCGGCTTCCGCGTCCGCCGGGGCGGGGAGCGGACCGGCGTCGGCGGCGGGCTGCCCGGCGTCGTCCGCGCCTTCTGCGGCCCGTGGCGCGTCGTCGGCGCCCTCGGTGTCGCCGGAGGGCTCACCGTGGCCGGTGGCGTGCTGTGATGCCTCCTGAGCGGCCCCGGCGGCCTCCGCATCCCCTCCGGGTGCGGGCGCGGGGCTCTCGGGGGTCTGCCCGGGTACGTCTGCCTGCTCCGGGCCGTGACCGGGGAAGCCCGGTTGCTCCGGCGCGTGGCCGGGGGCGCCGGACTGCTCCGGGCCGTGGCCCGGGAAGCCCGGTTGTTCCGGTGCGTGACCGGGTACGCCGGACCGCTCCGGCCCGTTGCCGGGTACGCCGGACCGCTCCGGCTCGTGGCCGGGTACGCCGGACCGCTCCGGCTCGTGGCCGGGTACGCCGGTCCGCTCCGGCCCGTGACCGGGTACGCCGGACCGCTCCGGCCCGTTGCCGGGTACGCCGGTCCGCTCCGGCTCGTGGCCGGGTACGCCGGTCCGCTCCGGCTCGTGGCCGGGTACGCCGGTCCGCTCCGGCTCGTGGCCCGGGAAGCCCTGCGACGGCGCCTCGTGGTCGGCGTAGGCCGAGGGGCTCTGCGTGTGGTCGGCGTAGCCCGAGGGGCCATGCGCGTGCCGGGCGAAGCTCGGGGAGGCCGGGGAGTCCGGCGAGTCCGGCGCGTGGTCGGCGAAGCCCGGGCCGTCCGCGGCGGCCGAGCGTTCCTCGGCGTTGTCCGGGAAGCCCCGGGATTCCGGGGAGTCCGCCCCTGGAGCCCCGAAGCCGGACTGCTCCGATGCCTGGCCGGGCGTCGGCGGTTCGGCGGCGTGACCGGGTGCCGCGTGCTCACCCGGGCCCGCGACGTGCGGCGGGTGGGTCGCGTGCCCCGGGTCCGTCTCGTGCGGCAGCGGCCCGGCGCCGCGCATGCCGGGCTCGGCGGCGTATCCGGCGGCGGCCTCGGTGGCCTCGGACCGGCCGTGCCCGTGGACCTGCCCGGGCAGGAACCCGTGCCCCTGCTCGGGCCCTTGGGCATGCCCCTGCTCGGCACCGTGCCCTTGCTCGGGCCCCTGTCCGTGGCCCTGCTCGGCACCGTGCCCATGACCCTGGTCGTGCCCATGACCCTGGTCGTGCCCGTGGCCCTGGTCGTGCCCGTGGCCCTGGTCGTGTTCGTGAGGCACCTCGCCCGGGTGGGCCGGGGTGGGTCCGGGGCCCTGGTCGTAGCCCTGCTGCGGCTCGCCCTCCTGCTGTCCCCACGGCCGGCCGGCCGCCTGGGACGCCCAGGGGGCGGGCGCGCCGCCCGGGAGCGTGGCCGGAGGGGTGCCACCCCACTGCTCGACCAGCGACGACGTGGTGAACTCGCCCGACTCGTCCGGCAGGTCTCCCCCGGCGACGGGGATGGACCACTGCCCGGTCACGTCATGGCCGGGCGCGGACTCCGCAGCAGCGGGCTCCTCGAAGGTCCACTGCCCCGTGACGCCCGGGTCGTACGTGAAGCGGTCGTCGCCGCCGTGCTGCCCCGCCCCGGCGCCGTACGGCGTGCCGTAGGGCACCTCGGAGGTGCCGTAGGGCTGCTCCGCGGCGTCCTGGCCCTGCTGCCCGTGTGCCGCGTGCGGGTCGTGCCACTGGGCGCCGTCCGCGGGCGCGCCGGGCACCGGCCACGCGCCCGTGGCGGCCGGGTCGGTGCCCGCGGTCGTCGCGGGGGCGACCGTTATCTGCGGCGGTACGTAGCCGTGGCCCGGCGCGGCGAGCGGGCTGTCGGCGGCCAGCAGGGCGTCGACGCCTCCCTCGGGCAGTTCGACGAAGGCCGTGGCGCCGTCGTCGTACTCGCCCTGGGGCAGCGGGTCCCAGCGGCTTCCACTGCGGGGCGTGCCCTCTCCGTGCTGGTCGTCGGTCACGACAGCGCCCTCCCCAGTGCTCGTCGGGCCAGCGCGGCGACGGTGCGCCGCAGGTGCAGTACGGCGGGCGGGAGCTGCGGTACGGAGCCGTCCTCGCCCGGGGCCGCGTCGGGGATGCAGGCCGCGGCGACGTACTCGCCGAAGGCGTTCAGGGCCTCGGGGACGAGCGTGCGGCTGTTGTCCCAGTCGATGAGTCCGCCGACCCACTGCTCGGCCTCCAGGGGCCGCAGCGGCATCGGCGCTATGGCGCCGACCGCGCAGCGCACGCCCCGGCGCGCGGGGTCCAGGACCAGTGCCACGGAGGCGACCGCGCGGCCCGGGCCGGTGCGGCCGGTCGCCTTCAGGAAGACCTGGGGGGCGTGCAGCAGCGGCACGCGCACGTAGCCGATGAGTTCACCGGCGCGCAGCATGTCCATCCCGGCGAGCAGGTGCGACACCGGGATCTCCCGGCGGGCTCCGCCCGGTCCCGCGATGATCAGGGTGGCCTCCAGGGCGGCCAGCACCGGCAGCGCGTCCCCGGTGGGGGCGGCCGAGGCGATGTTGCCGCCCAGGGTGCCCGCGTTGCGGATGTGCGGCGGGCCCGCGGCGCGCGCCGCGGCGGCGAGCGCCGGGATCAGGGCCGCGAAGTCGGGGCGGCCCATGCGCGCGTGCGTGAGGCCCGCGCCGAGCAGCGCGTGGCCGTCCTGGTACTGCCAGCCGCGGATCTCGCTGATGCGGCCGAGGCCCACCAGCGCGGCGGGCCTGAGCTGCCCGGAGTTGACGGCGGCCATCAGGTCGGTGCCGCCCGCGACGGGCACGGCGGCGGGCACGGCGGTGAGTGCCGCGACGGCCTCGTCCAGCGTCGTGGGCAGCGTGACGGCCTGCGCCGCCTGCGGTGCGTGCGTGGTCAAACCGGCTGCCCCTTCCCGCTGCCCCACCTGGTCCCACCTGTGCTGCCGTACGGTACGTGCTGACAGGGCGGACGTGGCAACTCTGGCACATCTTGGCGAGAGCCGAAGACACGGGTCCGCTAGGAGGCATTCGCCCACCTCACCGGGGAGATGGTCCGTTTTCGCACAGGTTCACCAGTGCATGCCGATTGGCACTTTCGGTGACCCTTGTGCGCTTATTCCGTGGCCTGTTCGAGCTGTTCGGTCAACGGGCCGGTCCGGGTGGCCGGGCGGGATGGGGCGGGGCGGGGTGGGGTGGCCGGTTCTACCGGTGGGGCGGCGGACCGTCGATCGGGCGGCCCAGCACCCCGGGCCGACGCTGCCAGGGCAGCGGACCGGCGGGGGGCCGGTAGGCGACGCCCAGGGCGTCCAGCCGCCGGTAGTGGGCGGTCATCCGGCGCTCGAAGCCGCCGAAGTCCCGGTCCGCCGGGGCGGGCAGCGCGCTCCAGGCGACCTCGGCGAAGGCGGCGAGGCGCGGGAACGCCTGGTAGTCCACGCGCGTGTGGTCCTCCATCACCTCCGTCCACAGGTTGGCCTGGGTGCCCAGCACGTGCCGGGCCTCCTCGGGCGTCAACTCCGCGGGGACGGGTTCAAACCGGTAGACGTCCTCCAGGGTGCGCACCCACCCGATCGGTACCGGCTCGTCGGGTCCCGGAGCCTGACGGTGGTCCAGATACACCTGCTGCTCGGGGCACATGACGACGTCGTGGCCGGCGCGGGCGGCGGCGATGCCCCCGGCGTAGCCGCGCCACGAGGACACGGCCGCGCCCTCGGCCAGGCCGCCCTCCAGGATCTCGTCCCAGCCGATCAGCCGGCGCCCGCGCGCGGCGAGCCAGGTGTCGAAGTGCCGGACGAACCAGGACTGGAGCTCGTCCTCGTCCGCGAGTCCGAGTTCCCGGATGCGCGCCTGGGCGGTCCCTGAACGCCGCCACTGCTCCTTGGGGCATTCGTCGCCGCCGATGTGCACGAACTCCGAGGGGAACAGCGCCAGCACCTCTTCGAGGACGCCCTCGTAGAAGCGCAGGGTGTTGTCAGTGGGGGCGAGTACGTTCGGGTTGATTCCCCAGGTGTCCCAGACGGAGAGCGCGGAGGTGTCGATGACGTCGGTGTTGCCGAGTTCCGGGTACGCGGCGATGGCGGCCTGCGAGTGTCCGGGTACGTCGATTTCCGGGACGACGGTGATATGCCGCTCGGCGGCGTAGGCCACGATCTCCCGGATGTCGTCCTGGGTGTAGTAGCCCCCGTGCGGCTTCTCCTCCCACAAGGGCGAGGCGCGGTGGCCGGTTTTGGTCCGGGCGCGCCAGGAGCCGATCTCGGTCAGCCGGGGGTGCCGCTCGATCTCGATGCGCCAGCCCTGGTCGTCCGTCAAGTGGAAGTGGAAGACGTTGAGTTTGTGCGCCGCCATCAGATCGAGGTAACGCAGGACGCCGTCCTTGGGCATGAAGTGCCGGGCGACGTCGAGCATCAGGCCGCGCCAGCGGAATCGCGGAGCGTCCTCGACGACGACGGCGGGTACGTGCCACGCCCGTTTCCCGGACACCGGCGCCCGGCGGAAGGCCTCGGGCCCCAGGAGCTGACGGAAGGTCTGGGCGCCCCAGAACAGACCGGTGGCGCTCGCCCCTTCGACGACGGCCCGGCCGGCGCCGACCGTGAGCCGGTACGCCTCGGGCCCGCCCAGGTCCGGCCGGACGCGCAGCTGGAGGCCCTCGTCCTCGCCGCCGGTGTGCGGGTCGAGCGGCAGACCGGTCGCCGCGCCCACGGTCGCCCGCAGCCACCGGGCCGCCTGCTCGGCGCCGGGACCGGCTGCGATGCCGGTGCCCGCGTCGAGCACGAACGCCGGTCCGGCCCCGGCCTCGACGCGCAGGGGCGCCGGAATCAGGCCCGCCGCAGGAGGAGCCACGTCTGCGGCAGCCCTCTCTGGAGGAGCCACGTCCGGAGCAGTCCCGCCCGGGGGAATCACGTCTGGAGAAGTCACGTCAGTCCTTCACCGCTCCGCCCAGTCCGGAGACCAGGCGCCGCTGTACGAGTACGAAGAAGACCAGCACCGGAATCGTCATCACCGTGGACGCGGCCATGACGCCGCCCCAGTCCGGGTCGTCGGGCTTGTAGAAGACGAGCAGGGCCATCGGCAGCGTCGACTGCGCGGTGTCGCTGATGATGAACGACTTGGCGAACAGGAAGTCGTTCCACGCGGAGATGAACGAGAACACGCTGGTGGCCACGAGACCGGGCAGGACGAGGGGGAAAAGGATCTGCCACAGGAATCGCGCCCGGCTCGCGCCGTCGATGTACGCGGCCTCCTCCAGCGCCTCCGGAACGGCTTTCACGAACCCCCGCAGCATCCAGATCGCGAAGGGCAGCGAGAAGGCGATGTGGGGCAGGATCAGCGAGCCCAGCGTGTTCAGCTGGCCGGCGTCCCGCATGAGGAAGAAGAGGGGGATCGTAAGAGCTTCCACGGGCACCATCTGGGCCACCAGAAACATGATCAGCAGGGTGGTCCGCAGGCGGAAGCGGAATCGCGTCACGGCGGTCGCGGCGAGAAACGCGATCAGCGCGGAGGCGATCACGACACTGCCCGCGACCACGAGGCTGTTGAGGAAGTAGCGGCCGAATTCCTGTTGCCCGAAGACGCGTCGGAAGGAATCCAGGGAGGGCGCGAGAGTCCACGGCCTGGGCTCGCTCGACTCGATCTCTCCGGCCGGTTTGAAGGCGCCGAGCACCATCCAGTAGAGGGGGAAGGCGACGACGAGCGCGATCAGCAGGGCGGAGGCCTCCGCGGCCAGCCGGCCCGGGCGGCGGACACGGGCGCGCAGAAGATTCACAGTTCCTCCCCCTGCCGGCGCAGCAGCCGCAGGTACACCAGGGTGACGGCGAGCAGGATCAGCAGCATCACGACGCCGATCGCGGAGCCGAGGCCGTACTGCGAGGACGCGAAGGCCTGCTGGTAGGCGTAGACATTCAGGACCAGGTTCTGGCCGGCGATGCCGCCGCCGTTCGTCATGACGTAGATCTGCGTGAAGACCTTGAAGTCCCAGATGACCGACTGGATCGTGACGACGACCAGGATCGGCCGGAGCATCGGGGCGAGGACGGAGCGCCAGATCCGCCACTGCGAGGCGCCGTCGAGGGAGGCGGCCTCCAGCACTTCGGCGGGTACGGCGCGGATGCCGGCGTACACGGTCACCATCACGAACGGGAAGGAGCACCAGACCACTTCGAGCAGGACGAGGAGGAAGGCGCTGATCCGGCCGTACGTCCAGGAGTGGTCGCCGAGGCCCAGCATCCGGTTGACCGGGCCGAAGTCCGGGTCGAAGAGGAACAGCCACACCGTCGAACCGGTCACGGCCGGGGTGGCCCACGCGCCGAGCGCGGCGAGCATCAGCGCCAGCCGCGGCAGGGCCCGCACGCGGGTGAGCAGCACGGCCAGGGCGCATCCGACCACGAGCGTGGAGACGACGCAGGCCGCGGCGAACAGCACGGTGGCGAGCAGCACCTCCCAGAACTGCGGGTCCCCGAACAGCTCGGCGTAGTTGCCGAACCCCTCGAAGGTGGCCGGCTCCCCGCCGCTCACCTGCGCCTGCGTGTACTCGAAGAAGGAGATCAGCCCGAGCTGGTAGATCGGGTAGACGAGCAGCCCGCCGAGCACGACGAGCGCGGGCGCGAGGTACAGCCAGGGCGTCCAGCCACCGGAGACCCGCCCGGTCCCGCCGGCGCCACTCCGTCGCACACGCGGCCGCCCGGCACGCGGCGCGAGCGCGGGTTCGGCCGCGTCACCTCGCATCCGGTCCGCGCGCACGGCGAGCGCGTCCGGGGCGTCCTTACGCACCCCGAGCGCCCGTCCCGGCACGGGCGTCGGGCCACCCGCGAGCACCGCAGGCGCGGGACCGCCTGCCGGGCCGGACCCGACCGGGTCGGGCGCGGCCGTGGGTTCGGATGCGTCTCGGTCCTTGCGCGCCCCAGGCGGACGTGCCGGCACGGGCGCCGAACCACCCGCGAGCACCGCCGGCGCGGAGCCGCCGGCCGAGGCGGACGCGGCAGGGCCGGACGCGGCCGGGCCGGGGCTGCCGGCCGGACCGGACCCGGTCGGACCGGATGCGGCCGGGGCCGTTTCGGGCCCCGGCACAGCAGCGTCCACCGGGTTCGTACGGTCGTTCATCCCGCTCACCCCGTGGAGCCGAACGCCGTGTTCATCTTCTTCGCGGCGTCCTCGGAGGCCCGGGACACGTCCTTCTTGCCGCTGACGACCTCCTGGAACATGGTCGGCAGGACGAGCTGGGAGTCGATCTGGGCCCAGGCCGGGGACGCCGGGACGAACTTCGTGCCGGCCGAGAGGGTCTGGACGAAGGGCTTCACGAAGGGCTCCTCCCGGGCGGCCTCCCGGCGGACGTCCGTGAAGGTGGGCAGGAAGCCCATCGCGTCGAAGAGCGCGGCCTGGGTCTTCTTCGAGGCGAGCCGCTCCATCAGCTGCACGGCGAGCGTGCGGTGCGAGGTGCTCTTCAGGACGCCGATGTTGTTGCCGCCGGCGAAGGCGGGTGCGATCGAGCCGGGCCGCACCCCGGGCAGCGGGACGACGGCGTACTTGCCCTTGACCTTCCCGGCCTCGACGGCGGTGTGGCTGAAGTCGCCGCCGATGGCCATGCCGGCCTTGCCCGCGGCGAACGCGGAGATCGTGTCGTTGCCGCCCATGCCCGCGCACTTGGCGGCCGGGCAGTTGTCGTCGCCGAAGAGGGAGGTGTACGCCTCGATGCCCTTGCGGGCCTTCGGGCTGTCGATGCCGGAGGCGTAGGAACCGCCCTTGCCGGTCGCGAGTTCACCGCCGTTGGCCCACACGAACGGCATCGCGCCGTAGGTGTAGGCACCGCCGACGACCAGGCCGTACAGCTCGGGCTTCGCCGCGCGGATCTTCCGGGCGGTGGAGGCGAGTTCGGCCATCGACCGCGGGACGGACAGGCCGAGCTCCTCGAACACGTCGGTGCGGTAGTACAGGGCGCGCACGCCCACGTAGAACGGCGCGCCGTAGACCTTGCCGTCCACGGTGACCGACTGCTTCGCGGTCGGGTCGGTGTCCTTCGCCTCGCTCCAGTCGCCGAACTCCTTCGTGACGTCGAGGAGTCCGCCGTCCTTCACGTAGCCGGCCGTGTCGGTGTTGCCGTACTCCATCACGTCCGGGGCGGAGGCGGGGTCGTTGAAGGCGGCCTTGACGCGCTGGGCGCGGGTGTCGATGGGGATGTACTCGACGCTGACCTCGGTGCCCCGGTGGGCCTTCTCGAAGTCGGCGACGACGGAGTCGACGACCTTCTCCTTGGGGGTGTTGCCGACCTCCTGGAAGAGCCACACGCGCAGTGTGCCGGTCTTCTCGTCCTTGTCGGAGGAGGTGTTGCCGGAGGTCTGGGGGGCGCAGGCGGTGGCCAGGAGGGCGGCGAGCGCGCCGAGGCCGGCGAGACGGACGGACAGCTTCATGGAGTGGTCCTCCGAGGGAGCAGCGGGAGTGTTGCAACATGCGCAATGAAGGTTTCGCTGTGCACAACACTTCGGAGGCTAGGGACTTCATGAACACGCCCACAAGAGGTCTCAACCACTCTGTGACCGGCAGACGCACCCCGTGCAACGCCCGGACAGCACAAAAGCCTCCAGGGCGCGCAAAACGCACCCTGGAGGCTTTACGCCGCGCGGACCGGGCCTACTTGTCGCCCTTGCCCTTGTCGTCGCCGCCGGAGCCCATGGACTCGTAGATCTCCTTGCACATGGGACACACGGGGTACTTCTTCGGGTCGCGGCCCGGAACCCAGACCTTGCCGCACAGCGCCACGACGGGGGTGCCGTCGAGGGCGCTCGCCATGATCTTGTCCTTCTGGACGTAATGGGCGAAGCGCTCGTGGTCACCGTCACCGTGAGAGGTCTGCGGCGTCGGCTCTACGAGGGTCCCCGTACCAGTCCCGCGCTCGGGCTCGAGAGTGCTCATAGGCCCAAGGGTACTGAAGCTCACACGCATCAGTTGAGCGAAGGGTCGTCGGGGTACGTCGCCACCATCGCCAGCTCGTTGCGCTGGCGGCGCAGCACCTCGCGCCAGAGCCGCTCCGGCAACGGGCAGGACACGTCGCCGGGCTCGGACTCGACGACGTACCAGGCGCCGTCGACCAGCTCGTCCTCCAGCTGGCCCGGGCCCCAGCCGGCGTATCCGGCGAAGATCCGCAGGGAGCCGAGGGCGGAGGCCAGCAGCTCCGGCGGGGCCTCCAGGTCGACCAGCCCGATCGCGCCGTGCACCCGGCGCCAGCCGAGCGGGGCGCCCTCCCCGGCCGCGCCGCCCGGGACGACGGCGACCCCGAGGGCGGAGTCCAGCGACACCGGGCCGCCCTGGAAGACCACGCCGGGTTCGACGGCGAGATCCCCCCAGCCCTCCAGGATGTCGCCCACGTCCACCGGGGTGGGGCGGTTGAGGACGACACCGAGGGAACCCTCCTCGTCGTGGTCGAGGAGCAGCACCACCGCGCGGTCGAAGTTCGGGTCCGCCAGGGCGGGCGTGGCCACGAGCAACCGCCCTGTGAGCGAGGACACCTCGGTCATGCCAGACATGATCCCGCATCTTCCCTTCCCATGGGGAGCAATGCGGGCGTCCGGAGTGCACGCAGCTCAGGGCGCACCGGTGCGCCGCGAGCGCACGAAGGTGATCGTGACCGCACGTGCCCGGCACGGAACGGTTCGTGTTGTGACAGAGCTATGACGTGGCTGGGTCCGACTCAGGCTTACGGAAGGGGGGTGGAGGGCGATTACCCTTTCCCTCCTGGCCCCTGCCCGACTCCACGGAACGCGAGATTCATGACCGTCAACGACGATGTCCTGCTTGTCCACGGCGGAACCCCGCTGGAGGGCGAGATCCGTGTCCGCGGTGCGAAGAACCTCGTACCGAAGGCCATGGTGGCGGCGCTGCTCGGCAGCGCTCCGAGCCGGCTGCGCAATGTGCCGGACATCCGCGACGTGCGAGTCGTACGGGGTCTGCTGCAGCTGCACGGTGTGACGGTCCGTCCGGGTGACGAGCCCGGCGAACTGGTGATGGACCCGACCCGCGTGGAGAGCGCGAACGTCGCTGACATCGATGCCCACGCCGGTTCCAGCCGTATCCCGATCCTGTTCTGCGGCCCGCTGCTGCACCGCCTCGGCCACGCCTTCATCCCCGGCCTCGGCGGCTGCGACATCGGCGGCCGGCCCATCGACTTCCACTTCGAGGTGCTGCGGCAGTTCGGCGCGAAGATCGAGAAGCGTGCGGACGGCCAGTACCTGGAGGCGCCGCGGCGGCTGCGCGGCACGAAGATCCGGCTGCCCTACCCGTCCGTCGGCGCGACCGAGCAGGTGCTGCTGACGGCCGTCCTCGCCGAGGGCGTCACGGAGTTGTCCAACGCGGCCGTCGAGCCGGAGATCGAGGACCTCATCTGCGTGCTGCAGAAGATGGGCGCGATCATCGCGATGGACACCGACCGGACGATCCGCATCACGGGTGTGGACCAGCTCGGCGGCTACAACCACCGCGCCCTCCCGGACCGGCTGGAGGCCGCGTCCTGGGCGTCGGCGGCACTGGCGACCGAGGGCAACATCTACGTCCGCGGCGCGCAGCAGCGCTCGATGATGACGTTCCTGAACACCTACCGGAAGGTGGGCGGTGCCTTCGAGATCGACGACGAGGGCATCCGCTTCTGGCACCCCGGCGGGCAGCTGAAGTCCATCGCGCTGGAGACGGACGTCCACCCGGGCTTCCAGACCGACTGGCAGCAGCCGCTGGTGGTCGCGCTGACCCAGGCCACGGGCCTGTCCATCATCCACGAGACGGTCTACGAGTCGCGCCTGGGCTTCACGTCCGCGCTGAACCAGATGGGCGCGCACATCCAGCTCTACCGCGAGTGCCTGGGCGGCTCCGACTGCCGCTTCGGCCAGCGCAACTTCCTGCACTCGGCGGTCGTCTCCGGCCCCACCAAGCTGCAGGGCGCCGACCTGGTCATCCCCGACCTGCGCGGCGGCTTCTCGTACCTCATCGCGGCCCTGGCGGCCCAGGGCACGTCCCGGGTCCACGGCATCGGCCTGATCAACCGCGGCTACGAGAACTTCATGGAGAAGCTCGTGGAGCTGGGCGCGAAGGTCGAGCTGCCGGGCAAGGCGCTCGGCTAGTCCCACAAGCCCGTGCATGCCGAGGGGCGGCCACCTGGAATCAGGTGGCCGCCCCTCGGCATGTCATGCGGCTCTCGGCGGGCTCTCGCGCCCCGAAGGGGCGCGGGGAACTGCGCGACCAGCCACAGGCGGCCCGCAGTTGCCCACGGCGCACGCGATGGAACGCTTACTTGCCCTTGGCGGCTTCCTTGAGCTTCGAGCCCGCGGAGACCTTCACGCTGTAGCCGGCCGGGATCTGGATGGGCTCGCCGGTCTGCGGGTTGCGGGCGGTGCGAGCGGCACGGTGGGTGCGCTCGAAGGTCAGGAAGCCGGGGATGGTGACCTTCTCGTCTCCCTTGGAGACGATGTCGCCGACGACGTCGGCGAACGCTGCCAGCACGGCGTCGGCGTCCTTGCGGGTCACCTCGGCGCGGTCGGCCAGCGCGGCCACCAGCTCACTGCGGTTCATGTTGTTACTCCCGTGTTCATCTTGCCGTTGAGGCGTCAGATCGAAGCCGATGCTGCCAGGGTCCTCGATGAGTCCCCGGACCCGGGTCCGTCGTCAGACCCTCGCGCCCAGGGACGCATCCTGCCCCTACCTGCGGCGGGAAAGCCAATCCGGCACCCGCAGGAGTCGTGAGAACACCCTTGGGGAGTCACACGAAAAGAGGGCCTGAGCCTGGCCGCCACGATAGCTCCGCTGCTGACGGGGGTCGTGCGACGCGCCGGTTTCCCGGCCGTCGTGGGCTTGCTCACAGTCCGGGGACAGCCGTCCCCGGGGCCCTGGAACGACCTCGTCCTCAGACCGCGGAGGGGCTGTGCGCGGTCGCGCCGGCCGCCTTGGCGGCCTCCCGCACGGCACCGGCCACGGCGCCCGCGACCTTGTCGTTGAAGACGCTCGGGATGATGTAGTTCGGGTTCAGCTCGTCCTCGGTCACCACGTTCGCCAGGGCGGTCGCGGCGGCCAGCATCATCTCCGTGTTGACGGTGCGGGACTGCGCGTCCAGCAGGCCGCGGAAGACACCCGGGAAGACCAGCACGTTGTTGATCTGGTTGGGGAAGTCCGAGCGGCCCGTGGCCACAACGGCCGCCGTCTGACGGGCGATTGCCGGGTCGACCTCCGGGTCCGGGTTCGCGAGCGCGAACACGATGGCGTCCTCGGCCATGGCGGCCACGTCGTCGCCGTCGAGGACGTTCGGGGCGGAGACGCCGATGAAGACGTCCGCGCCGCGCACGGCCTCCTTCAGGGTGCCGGTGAGGCCCTCGGGGTTGGTGTTGTCGGCGATCCAGCGCAGCGCCGAGTCGGGGGCGGCGTCCACCAGGTCCTCGCGGCCGGCGTGCACCACGCCGTGGATGTCGGCGACGACGGCGTTCTTCACGCCCGCGGCGAGCAGCAGCTTGAGGATGGCCGTACCGGCGGCGCCGGCGCCGGACATCACGACGCGGATGTTCTCGATCGCCTTGCCCGCGACGCGCAGCGCGTTGGTGAGCGCGGCCAGGACGACGATCGCGGTGCCGTGCTGGTCGTCGTGGAAGACGGGGATGTCCAGGGCCTCGCGCAGCCGGGCCTCGATCTCGAAGCAGCGCGGGGCGGAGATGTCCTCCAGGTTGATGCCCGCGAAGCCGGGGGCGATCGCCTTGACGATCTCGACGATCGCGTCGGTGTCCTGGGTGTCGAGGCAGATCGGCCAGGCGTCGATGCCGGCGAACCGCTTGAACAGCGCGGCCTTGCCCTCCATCACCGGCAGCGCGGCCTTGGGGCCGATGTTGCCCAGGCCCAGCACGGCCGAGCCGTCCGTCACGACCGCAACGGAGTTGCGCTTGATGGTCAGGCGGCGGGCGTCCTCGGGGTTCTCGGCGATCGCCATGCAGACGCGGGCGACACCCGGCGTGTAGACCATGGAGAGGTCGTCACGGTTGCGGATGGGGTGCTTCGACGCCATCTCGATCTTGCCGCCGAGGTGCATGAGGAAGGTCCGGTCCGAGACCTTGCCGAGGGTGACGCCCTCGATGCCGCGGAGCTCCTCGACGATCTCGTCGGCGTGGGCGGTCGAGGTCGCCGCGATCGTGACGTCGATGCGGAGCTTCTCGTGACCGGACGCGGTGACGTCGAGGCCGGTCACCGAGCCTCCGGAGGACTCCACGGCGGTGGTGAGCTGCGAGACGGCGGTTCCGCTCGCGGGCACCTCCAGCCGGACCGTCATCGAGTAGGAGACGCTGGGCGCCGTTGCCATGGCCGACTTCCTCTGCTTTCACCTGACGCTGTGTTGTGCCGTCCGATCGTCGCACCTACCGCTGAGTAGCGGGTAGCCGCCCTCGATTGCGAACGTTTTGTTCGCGGAACGCGCCAGCAAAAAGAGACCCACGTCACGCTGACGTGGGTCTCTTCCGGTAAGTCAGTGGCACCGACCCGCCATGCTCGCCTCGCGGCAAGTGGTCGCTCGTAGCGACGAAGGTTGGGCCCGGGGGCTTGGATCGAGCCGGTGCCACACTCAGGCTAACAAACGGATCCCGTAAGGCCATTCCCGTACCGGGAGTTCATTTCGCCGACAAGTGGGTATCGGGCCGGGCTCGCCGCCTTCAGTCCCTGAGCAGGTCGGGGACGCCCGCCGCGTCGGGCTCGTCCCGCTCGGCGGAGACGACCGTGAGCTGCTGGGTGGCCCGGGTCAGTGCGACGTAGAGCACACGCAGTCCGGCCGGTGACTCGTCGGCGATCTCCGCGGGGGAGACCACGACCGTCGCGTCGTACTCCAGGCCCTTGGCCTCCAGGCTGCCGAGGGCCACGACCCGGTCGCCGAGTCCGGCGAGCCAGCGCCGGGCCTCCTCCCGCCGCTGCATGGCGACGACCACGCCGATCGTGCCGTCGACCCGCTCCAGCAGCCGGGCGGCCTCCTCCCGGACGGTGGCGCCCAGGCTCTCCCGGACGACCGTGAAGCGGGGCTCGACGCCGGTGGAGCGGACCGCCTTCGGGGAGAGGGAGCCGGGCATCGCGAGGGCGAGGACCTTCGCGGCGAGCTCGGCGATCTCGGCCGGGTTGCGGTAGTTCACGGTCAGCTCGAAGCGGCGGCGCGGGCGGGTGCCCAGGGCCTCGTCGCGGGCCTCGGCGGCCTCGTCCGGGTCGGACCAGGAGGACTGCGCCGGGTCGCCGACGACCGTCCAGGTGGCGTGCCGGCCGCGGCGGCCGACCATGCGCCACTGCATCGGGGTGAGGTCCTGGGCCTCGTCCACGATGACGTGCGCGTACTCGACGCGCTCCTGGGCGAGCCGCTCGGCGCGCTCCCGCTGGGTCTCCTCACGCACCGGCATCAGCTCCTCCAGGCCGGTGAGCTGGTCCAGCGGGTCCAGTTCGCGCTTCCTGCGGGGGCGCGCGGGGGCACCGAGGATGGCCTGGAGCTCGTCGAGCAGCGCGATGTCGTGCACGGAGCGGCCGTCCCGCTTGAGGGAGCGGGCCACCTTGCGCACCTCGCCGGGGTTGAGGATCCGGCGGGCCCAGCGGCCGAGGCGGCGCTCGTCGGCCATGGCGTCCAGGACGGCGGCCGGGGTCAGCTCCGGCCACCAGGCGTCGAGGAAGGCGAGGAAGTCGTCCTCGGAGGTGATGTCCTCGTCGAAGGAGGAGCGCAGCTCGGCGGCGAGCTCCGGGTCGGTGTGCCGGCCGGCGGCGCCGGAGCGCTCCCACAGGGCGTCGAGCAGGAGCTTGCGAGCGCGCGGGCGCAGCAGGTTGACGGGGGCGGTGCCACCGAGGGCGGCGCGGCGGATGCCGGCGAGTTCCTCGGCCTCCAGCTCCAGGCGGCGGCCGAACGCGACCACCCGCAGCCGGGCCGGTGAATCGTTCAGCTCCAGGGCGCCGCGCGCGGCCTTGCGCAGCACCTTCAGCATGCGCGAGGAGCCCTTGGCGCGGGCCACGGACGGGGAGTCGTAGAGGGTGGCCTCGGCGCCCTCGACCAGGGAGCCGATGGCGCGGATGGCGACCTGGCCCTCCTCGCCGAGGGAGGGCAGCACGCCCTCGGTGTAGGCGACGAGCAGCGGGGTCGGCGAGACGATCAGGATGCCGCCCGCGTAGCGCCGCCGGTCCTGGTAGAGCAGGTAGGCCGCGCGGTGCAGCGCGACGGCGGTCTTGCCGGTGCCCGGGCCGCCCTCGACGTAGGTCACGGAGGCGGCGGGGGCGCGGATGACCAGGTCCTGCTCGGCCTGGATGGAGGCGACGATGTCGCGCATGGTGTGGCTGCGGGCCTGGCCGAGCGCGGCCATCAGGGCACCGTCGCCGATGGCGGGCAGTTCACCGCCGTCGAGGAACGCCGTCAGCTCGGGGCGCATCAGGTCGTCCTCGACGCCGAGGACCTTGCGGCCCTTGGAGCGGATGACCCGGCGGCGCACGACGCGGCCGGGATCCACGGGCGTCGAGCGGTAGAACGGCGCGGCGGCCGGGGCCCGCCAGTCGATGACCAGCGGGGCGTAGTCCTGGTCGAGCACGCCGATGCGGCCGATGTGCAGGGTCTCGGCGATGTCGGCGGTGTTGTCCGCACGCACCGCGCCCTCGGCCGGCTCGACCGCGGTGTACGCGCCGTCCGGCCCCTTCTTGCCGTCCTTGCCGAGCAACAGGTCGATACGGCCGAAGAGGAAGTCCTCGAACTCGTTGTTGAGCCGGTTGAGGTGGATGCCCGCGCGGAAGACCTGGGCGTCCCGCTCGGCGAGTGCGCCGGGCGTGCCGACCTGGCCTCGCTGGGCCGCGTCGTTCATCAGGAACTCCGCCTCGTGGATCTTCTCCTCGAGGCGCCGGTACACCCGGTCCAGGTGTTCCTGTTCGACAGCGATCTCGCGGGCTCTCAGAGAGTCTTCGAGCGCGGTCTCCTGTTGAGCCTGAGCGGCCACCGGGCCCCCTTCTGACGTGCTGGGCAGCCGTCCACCGTACGCGAAGGGGACCCGGTAAGGCTACGCGTCGACCTCGACCAGCCGCTTGCCGTCGAAGGTCACGACCTCGAAGTGGTCGATCTCGTTCGGCTCGAAGGCGGCGCCGCCCTGGACGTAGAGGGGCTGCTTGGCCTTCTCGGTCTTGGCGTCGGGCAGGCCGTAGCCCCACTCCGGGACGGACCAGGAGGACAGGGTCTCCCGCTCGCCGTTCTTGCCGACCGCGACGAGGGCGCACTTCAGCGGGCCCCGGACGTTCTTGAGCTCGGTGACCACGCCCGTCCCCCAGTCCTTCTTCTGGAGGGCGACCGTCGCGGTGACCTTGGTGCTCGGGTCGGTGGCGGAGATCTTGTCGGAGATGCCGTCGAAGGCCTGCTTGGCGGGGCTCGCCGCGAGCGGGCGCTGCTCCGCTCCGCCGCTGTCACCGCCGCCGCCGTTCGTCGCGACCGCGACGAAGGGGCCGCCCACGATCAGCGCGCCGGCCGCGGCCACCATGTAGAGGCTGCGGCGCCGCTTCCGGGCGCGGCGGTCGGCGACCTCGTCGACCAGCTTCTCCACCAGGCGCGGGCGGGGCTTCGCGGACAGCGACTCGCCGATCGCGGGTGTGCTTCCGGAGCCGGGGAGGTCCGCGAGTGCGGCGAGCATGGGCTCCATGCCGGCCAGCTCGTCGAGCTGCTGGGCGCACCATTCGCAGGTGGCGAGGTGGGCCTCGAAGGCGGTCGCTTCGGCGTCGTCGAGGATGCCGAGGGCGTACGCGCCCACGGTCTCGTGCTCGTTCGGCACCGGAGATTCCTGCATGGGGCCAGACATACCCATGCCTCCCGTACCGAACCCTTGGTTACCCCCGTAAACACTCATCACGCCGTCACCCCCCGCTCCTCCAGTGCCAGCTTCATCGAACGCAGGGCGTAGAACACCCTGGAGCGGACCGTTCCGCTGGGTATGCCCAGGGTCTCGGCCGCCTCATTGACGGTACGCCCCTTGAAGTACGTCTCGACGAGCACCTCCCGGTGAGCGGGGGTCAGGTCGTCGAGTGCGTCCGACAGAGTCATCAGCCACAGCGCCTTGTCGATCTCGTCCTCCGCGGGGATGACCTCCAGCGGCGACGGGTCGACCTCCTGCGGCCGGGCCTGCCGGCTGCGGTGGCCGTCGATGACGATGCGCCGGGCGACCGTCACCAGCCAGGGGCGTACCGATCCGGTCGCCCGATTGAGCTGACCGGCGTTCTTCCAGGCACGGATGAGCGTCTCCTGCACGACGTCCTCGGCGCGCTGCCGGTCTCCGGCGACCAGGCGCAGGACGTATGCCAGCAGGGGTCCGGCGTGTTCGCGGTAGAGCGCACGCATCAGCTCCTCGTCGGGTTCCGAGGGCTGGGACATGCGATGTCGGGCCCTCGGTGCTCGTTCATTGGCCACGACGGAATCCTTGCGCACGCCCACCTCCGATGTCCGGGGGTTCCCCCAGTCGGTCGCTCGACAAGCCGTACGGAAGCGAGCCGTTGGGCGTTCAAAGGAAGGCGACAGATTTCTTCGAAGTGACGTGACGAGCGGGACATGGGGTCACATTCCCACCCCGCGTTCTTTACATTTCCGCCACATCGGCAAGATCGAGCCGGGTCTTCCCTACGGGGCCGTAGGGAAACGGCATGTAATCGAAATCACTTCGACGGCGCAGTCACAGAAGTCGCATTCAGGACACGGGAATTGAGTGCACGGACCACTCAATTCCGTTTCAGGCACGGGCGAGTGCGGCCCGCCGGCGGTGCCGGGCGACGCGTTCGCGGTTCCCGCAGACCTCACTGGAGCACCAGCGCCTGCGACGGCCGCGGGAGGTGTCGAGGTACACGATCCGGCAGTTGTCCCCCTCGCACTGGCGCAGGGCCGCGCGTGCGACGGGGTCGGTGAGCAGGTCCACGGCGTCCCGCGCCACGGAGGCGAGCAGGGCGGCGCAGTCGGGCGGGCCGTCCAGTTGCCGGACGAGCCGGCCGTCCTCGCCCCGGACCGCGCGGGGCGCCGGGGGCGCGGTCCGGGCCAGGTCGTTGACGCGCGCGAGCGCGAAGTCGTACGTCGTCACCCCCGCGCCCGGCCAGCCGCGCACCAACCGGTCGATCTGGGTGCGCAGTTCACGGAAGGCGGCAGGCCAGGTGGCGTCGGCGTGGGCCAGGACGGTGTCCGCCGGGACCAGTCCGGAGCCGGTGATCCAGGCGCGCAGCACGGGCACGGAGTCGAGCCGCTCCTGCGGGTGCGTGGTGGAGAGCAGATCCAGGCAGATCCGCCCGGCGTCGAACCGCAGCTCGTAGGGGGCCGTGGCTGTACCCAGTGCCATGTGCCTGTCACCGCCTAGGTCGGTGAGACGCCGGTGGGGGCTCCAGAACCGTTCCCCTCTTACAGTGCCTGCCCCACGACGCGCCGGAAAGACCTCGCGCGGGGGTGGTGGCCGATCCCGGCCCCCGACGAACCCCGACGGCCCCGCACGGCACGGCAGCCCGGCAGTCCGGCAGCTCGGCAGCCCGGCAGCCCGGTCGCTCGGCAGCCCGGTCGCTCGCCGGCCACCGACCACCGGCAACGGGCACGGACCACGGGGCGCGGGCCATGGGGCGGGGACCACGGGGCGCGGACCACCGGGGGGCGGACCACCCGGGGGGGGGCGGAAACACCCACCGAGAACGACCACCTGGCCGAACTCGCACACGCCCGCATCGGCGTGTTCGCGCTCAACCCCCGGCGCGCCTCACGCGTCCGCGTACTTCGTCTCCGTCGGCGGGTCCAGGGCCAGGCGGTAGCCGCGTTTGACGACCGTCTGGATCAGCTTGGGCGCGCCCAGGGCCGTGCGCAGGCGGGCCATGGCCGTCTCGACGGCGTGTTCGTCGCGGCCCGAGCCGGGCAGGGCGCGGAGCAACTCCGCCCGGGCGACGACCCAGCCGGGGCGACGGGACAGGGCACGCAGCAGGGACATGCCGGCCGGCGGCACGGGCTTGAGGTCGCCGTCGACCAGCACGGCGTGCCCGCGGATCTCGACCCGGTGCCCGGCGACCGGCAGCGCACGCGCCCGCAACGGCAGTTCCTGGCAGAGCAGCTGCACGAGCGGCCCGAGCCGGAAACGCTCGGGCTGGACCGTGTCGATGCCGCGCGACTGCAGCGGCAGGGCGGTGACCGGGCCGACGCAGGCCGGCAGCACGTCATGGCTCAGGGCGGCCAGCACCTCGGGCAGCAGCCCGCGTGCCTCCGCCCGGGACAGCAGCGAAGCGGCCGCCGGTGCGCTGGTGAACGTGATCGCGTCCAGGCCCCGGGACACCGTCGCGTCGAGCAGCCGGTCCACCGGCCCGAGATCCTCCGGCGGCATCCACCGGTACACCGGCACGCCGACCACCTCGGCCCCGCCCGCCCGCAGCGCCTCCACGAACCCCGGCAGCGGCTCACCGTGCAGCTGGATCGCGATGCGCTGCCCCTCGACGCCCTCCTCCAGCAGCCGGTCGAGCACCTCCGCCATGGACTCCGAGGACGGTGACCACTCCTCCGTCAGCCCGGCGGCCCGGACCGCGCCCTTCACCTTCGGGCCGCGCGCCAGGATCCGCACGCCGCCCAGCCGGGAGAGCAGGTCCTCGCCCAGGCCCCAGCCGTCGGCGGCCTCGACCCAGCCGCGGAAGCCGATGGCGGTGGTGGCGACCACGATGTCGGGCACCTGCTGCACGATGTCCTTCGTCGCGGCCAGCAGTTCGCTGTCGTCGGCGAGCGGCACGATCCGCAGGGCGGGGGCGTGCAGGACGGCGGCGCCCCGCCGCTGCAGCAGCACCCCCAGCTCGTCGGCCCGGCGCGCGGCCGTCACACCCACGGTGAAACCCGCCAGGGGCCCGTGGTCCGGTCGCTGTTCTTCCTCGTACATGGCTCTCGTCCCGCACTCGAGTCGTCGTACTGCGTGGGCACGGCGTACCTACATGCCGATCGAGCCTGTCAACGGCTCGTGACAGGCCCGGATCGACTGGATGTCGCTGGTGTTACGTCACACCTCGGCGTAGCTGAGCTGCGGCTTCGCCTCCGAGGCCGTCGAGGCCTCGGGTACCCGGGAAGCCGTGCGCCGAAGGTATACGGCCCACGTGACCGCGAAGCACACCACGTAGAAGGCGAGGAAGGCGACGAACGCGCCGGTGCCGGAGCCGTAGGAGAGGAAGGACTGGCGGAAGGCGAGGTTGATGCCGACACCGCCGAGCGCGCCGACCGCGCCGATGAGTCCCATGGAGGCGCCGGAGAGCCGGCGTCCGTAGGCCGCCGCCGCCTCGCCCTGCAGCCCCTTGGCGAGGGCCTTGTTCTGGAAGATGCCCGGGATCATCTTGAACGTGGAGCCGTTGCCGAGCCCGCTGAGCACGAACAGCACCACGAAGGCCGCGGTGAACAGGGCCAGCGACTTCTCCATGGAGGCGCCGATCAGGACCGCGGTCGCGACACCCATCGCCACGTAGTTCCACAGGCTGATCTTCGCGCCGCCGTACCGGTCGGCGAGCCAGCCGCCGAGCGGGCGGATCAGCGAGCCGAGCAGCGGGCCGATGAAGGTGACGTACGCGGCCTCCAGCGGTGTGCGGCCGAACTGGTTCTGCAGGACCTGGCCGAAGGCGAAGCTGTAGCCGATGAAGGAGCCGAAGGTGCCGATGTAGAGGAGGGACATGATCCACGTGTGGGCGTCCCGGGCGGCGTCCTTGGCGGCACCGGTGTCGTTCTTGACGTTCTCCAGGTTGTCCATGAACAGCGCGGCCAGCACGGCGGCCACGACGATCAGCGGGATGTAGACGCCGAGCAGGACGCGCGGCCCGCCGCCGGCACCGATGATCGCGAGCGCGGCCAGCTGGATCACCGGCACGCCGATGTTGCCGCCGCCCGCGTTCAGGCCGAGGGCCCAGCCCTTCTTCCGCAGCGGGAAGAAGGCGTTGATGTTGGTCATGGAGGAGGCGAAGTTGCCGCCGCCGACACCGGCGAGCAGGCCGACCAGCAGGAAGGTGGAGAAGGAGGTGCCCGGCTCCATCACGGTGAACGCGGCGACGGTCGGGATCAGCAGCATGCCGGCCGAGACGATCGTCCAGTTCCGCCCGCCGAAGACGGCGACGGCGAAGGTGTAGGGGACGCGGACGACGGCGCCGACCAGGGTGACCATCGAGGTCAGCATGAACTTGTCGGCCGGGGTCAGGCCGTACTCGGGGCCCATGAACAGCACCAGCACGGACCACAGGGTCCAGACCGAGAAGCCGATGTGCTCGGACAGGACGGAGAAGTAGAGGTTCCGGCGGGCCACCTTCTCGCCGGTCTCCTTCCAGAACGTCTCGTTCTCGGGATCCCAGTGCTGGATCCAGCGGCCGCCCCTGCTCGGGGGTGCGGGTGCCGTGCCGGGGCCTGTCATGACGCCTCCACTGTGCTCCGGGACTCGGTGGTACTTCGAGTGACTGGTCCCGAAGGTAGGGAGGACGCGTTTCCTGCCTGTGCCACCGAGTGACCGCGAGGGAACTTTGCTCTCACCCCCGCCCGGGCGCGGATGAGAGGTCCCACCGGTTTTCCGCGCCGCGGCCCCGGCCTGCGGCGAGAGCGGCCCCGGCTCAGGCGCCGGCCGCCGCTCGCCTCCGTTCCCCTCGCCGCCCCCTGCCCCGCCGCTCACCCGTCGGCCACAACCGTGGCCTCTGCCTGGCCGCCAGGTCCTCCGCCCAGCCGAAGGTCAGGATGCAGGCGCCGATGAGGAGCCAGACCAGGGCCAGGACCGGCCAGGGGCTTTCGAGGAGGCCTGGGACGTTCTGTTCCAGGAGAGGGAAGGCCCACAGGTGGTCCCAGAGGGTCGCCGCGATCAGGATGCAGGTGTTGTGCCAGAGGTAGATCGTGACGGCCCTGGAGTTGAGCAGGGTGATCGTGCCGGCCAGGGGGCGCAGCCGGCGGGGCCACTCGGACCAGGACGGGCTGACGTGGAGCAGCAGCAGGACCGTGCCGAAGGACCACAGGGCCTGGGCCAGGGGCATGCTGTCGAGGTCGTTGCCGGTGCCGAAGTCGTGGCGCACGGCGTACCAGAGGCCGGCCAGGGCGATGACGGGCGCCACGGACGGGACGACGTAGCGCGGCAGCCGCCGCAGGATGCCCTCCTGGTGGGCCATGCCGAGGATCCAGCAGGCACCGAACGTGGAGAAGTCCGTCAGCGCCGAGGGGATCCGCTCGCCGGGCAGCGTGAGCCAGCCCTGCTCGAAGGCGACGGCCAGGACGATGGGCAGGGACAGCGTGACCACCGGCAGGGCGCGCACGGCCTTCAGCAGCAGCGGGGACAGCAGGACGTACCAGAGGTAGGCACGGATGTACCAGAGCGGGCCCGCGAGGTCCGCCGCCCAGTTCTCGCCGATGAGGCCGGGCACACCGGGCAGCCCCTCGCCGTACGGCGGGTCGCTGAACGGGACGATCCAGAAGGTGAGGTGGAGCCACCACCAGCCGGGGTGGCCGTCGTCACCCGGTCCCCAGCCCTGGAGGACCATGCCGGTGACGCCCACGACGCCCAGCAGCCACAGCGGGGGCAGCAGCCGGCGCATGCGGCCGCGGATCACCTGGACCGGCGGGCGCTTGAGCGAGCGGGCCATGAGGTTGCCGGCGAGGGCGAACATCACGCCCATGGAGGGGAACACCAGCGGCAGCCAGGCCCAGCCGGTCAGGTGGTAGAGCACGACCCGGAACAGCGCGAGGGCGCGCAGCAGGTCGAAGTAGCGGTCGCGGCCGGGCTTCGGCGAAGGGGTCTGTTCCTTCGGCAGGTCCGGTACGGCCTGCGCGACGGGAGCCGTGGTCATCCGACCGGCCTCCCGTCCATCTGCTGCTGCGGCGTGGCGGTGCCGCCCCCGGGCAGCCCCACCGCGCCCGTGCGCCGCAGCTTCTGCCAGCGCAGCCGGCCGCCGGTGAGGGCGGTGATCCAGGACTGGAGGAGGACGACGTACATGAGCTGCCGGTAGAGGAGTTGCTGGAGCGGCAGGGAGATGAGGTGGGTCATGCGTTCCTTGTCCAGGTGGAACGCGTACGCCGCGCACACCCCTTGCACGGCGAGGACGCCCAGCCAGGCGCCGATGGTCTTCTCGGTCGGGCCGAACACCAGCCCGTACAGCAGGAACACGTCGATCAGCGGGGCGAGCAGCGGCGCCACGACCATGAACATCGACACCAGCGGCAGGCCGACCCGTCCGAAGCGGCCCGAGGGCCCGCGGTCGACGAGGGCCCGGCGGTGCTTCCAGATCGCCTGCATCGTGCCGTACGACCAGCGGTAGCGCTGGGACCACAGCTGCTGCACGGACTCGGGCGCCTCGGTCCAGGCGATGGCCTTCTCCGCGTAGACGACGTGCCAGCCGTCGCGGTGCAGGGCCATGGTGATGTCGGTGTCCTCGGCGAGCGTGTCGTCGCTCATGCCGCCGACCCGTTCCAGCGCGCTGCGCCGGAACGCGCCGACCGCGCCGGGGATGGTCGGCATGCAGCGCAGGACGTCGTACATGCGGCGGTCGAGGTTGAAGCCCATCACGTACTCGATGTGCTGCCAGGCCCCGATGAGCGAGTCGCGGTTGCCGACCTTGGCGTTGCCGGCGACGGCGCCCACGCGCGGGTCGCCGAAGGGCTGCACGAGTTCGCGGACGGTGGTCGGCTCGAAGACGGTGTCGCCGTCCATCATCACGATGATGTCGTGGCGGGCGTTGGCGATGCCCCGGTTGAGGGCGGCCGGCTTGCCCGCGTTGAGCTGGCGGACGACGCGCACGCCGGGCAGGCCGAGGTTCTCGACGATGCGCGCGGTGCCGTCGCTGGAGCCGTCGTCGATGACCAGCACCTCGATGGGGTGGTCGCTGGCCACCAGGGAACGGACCGTCTGCTCGATGCACTTGGCCTCGTTGTAGGCGGGCACGAGCACGGACACCGGTTCGGTGACGGGCTCTCCCCAGCGGAAGCCCTTGCGCCGGACCCGGCGGGCGTGCGCGATGGAGAGGATCAGCATCAGCCCGAGACGTCCGAAGACCAGTACACCGACGACGGCCAGGCCGGCGACGAGCACCCCGGTCGTCTTCTCCGAGGCCTGCACCAGGAAGACCCAGGCGTCGCCCTTCAGCGCCTCCAGACCGGCGACCGGGCTGTGCGCGCTCGGGGCGTCCAGGGCGCCGGTGAGGGTGTGGAAGCGGTAGCCCTCGTCCTGCAGCCCGGAGATGTACCGGTCGAGCGCGGCCACGGTCTGGGAGCGGTTGCCGCCGGAGTCGTGCATCAGCACGATGGCGCCCTTGCCGCCCTTCGGCGTGGCGTTCTCGATGATCTTCTCGACCCCGGGCCGGCGCCAGTCCTCGCTGTCGGTGTCGTTGACGACGGTGATGTAGCCCTTGCTGCCGATGTACTCGGTGACCGGCCAGGAGTTGTTGTCCAGGTTCCGGGCGTACGACGAGTAGGGCGGGCGGAACAGCGAGGTACGGATGCCGGCCGCCCCGGCCAGCGCGAGCTGGTTCTGGGACAGTTCCCAGTCGACGCGGCTCTTGCTCTGCAGCGACAGGTCGGGGTGGTTGAAGGTGTGCAGGCCGATCTCGTGGCCCTCGTCGACCATGCGCTGCACCAGGTCGGGGTAGCGGGAGGCCATGGTGCCGGTGATGAAGAAGACGGCCCGGGCGTCGTGCTTCTTCAGCACGTCGAGCACCTTGGGCGTCCACTCCGGGTCGGGCCCGTCGTCGAAGGTGAGGACCAGCTCGTGGTCGGGCAGTTGGAGGCTGGTGGGGTCGCCGTCCCGGGTGTCGATGACGGGACCGCCCTTGAGGATGTCCTTCGGGACGCGGTCGTTGGCGGCGGGCGGGCCGACGCGGTGGTCGGCGAGGACCTCGCTGTGCACGTAGCCGCGCAGCATGAGCATCGCCATCAGCGCGACGAGGACGAGCAGGGGCAACAGCAGGCGCATGGGCAGGCGACGGCGCCTGGAGCCCCCACGGGCTCGTGACGCGGGCCCGGAACGGCGGACAGGGGATGCCATGGGTGGTGGTACCTCGGGGTGATGCGGAGCGGGGTGATGCGGGGACGGTGATGCGGCGAACGTGATGCGGGGTCTGGGGTCGAGGTCGGGGTCGGGGCGGTGACACCCCCGGCCGGGGCCGGGGGGCCGGTGTCACCGGACGGTGGCCGGGCGGACGGGGCGGGACGAGGCCGGTACGGGCGCCGCGCGAGCGAGCGGGTGCGGATGCCGCGGGAGCGAGGGGCGGGGTCGCCGCCCGCCGCGAGGGCCGCGCCTGCGGCACGGTCCCGGCACGGTTCCCGTGCCGCACCGCCCGACGCCCGGGGCGTCCGGCCGGAGCCGCCACCGCGGTCGCCGCCCGGCCGTGCCCCGTGTGCGGGAGGCCGCGCGACGGCCGCCGCCGGCGGCCGGCCTACACCGCTGGTGGCTCGGTGACGGGCTGCGGCTCGGCGGGGCCCTCGGCGACGGTGCCGGTGTCGCCGCCGTCGCCGGTGCCCGTGGTCGCGGTCGGCTCCGGCGTGGAACCGCCCGTGGGTGTCGGGTCGGTGGCCGGGGTGCTCGGCGGGTCCGCCGGTTTGCTCGGGGCCGGCTCGCTCGCACCGCCGCCGCCCGGGGCCGGTGCGGTCCGGGTCGCCTTCGGCGTCGGCTCGGCCGACGTATCGGGACGGCCGGAGCCGACGGGGGCCTCCGTGTGGACGGCGCTGGGACCGGACGTGGGCACCGCGCTCCCGCCCGCGGCAGGCGTGCCGCTCGGGACGGTGGCGCCGGGCTCCGAGGCCGGGGCCGACTCCTCCGGCAGCGACGGGCTGTCGACCTGCCCGGCCGGCGGGTTCTCCTTCTGGCCCGGCACGGGCAGCCAGGGCGCGTTGGAGTTGCCCGACATCAGCGTGGCGACGATGACGACGGCGTAGATGCCGCAGGCCAGTGCGACGGCCATGCCGATCCTGCGGAAGCGGCGGCTGCGGCGGCCGGACTCGTCGACGAAGACGGGCCGGTCGGCGGCGGGGGCTGCGCCGGGGCCGTCGTTCACATGCCGGAGGAAACCGTCCCCGAGCTGTACGGCGTCGAGCTGGACCGTGACCTCGTGCGGGTCGTGGGTGTGCTCGGCGGAGTCGGAATCGGAGGCGGGAGCGGAACCCGCAGCCGAGCCGGCAGCGGAACCGGGGCCGTCCGCGACCGCCTCCTCCGGCTCCTGCCAGGGATCGCGGACGGCCGGCCGGGACGCCTGTGCCGTCGCGGCCCCGCGGGAGGCCGGGGACGCCTGAGCCGAGGGGAGCGAGTCGGCCTCGCCCTCTTTCTGCTTCGGAATGCCGCGCAGTATCTCGGTCCCGGCGGGCAGACGCGCACCGGTCACCCGGACGTCTCCCTCGGCAAAGACCTGCGTGGCTCTGCGGTCCCGGGCTCCGCCGTCCGCGGTGAGTTCACCGGTCGCGGACGCGGCCTCGGGCCATTCGGGTTGGGCGTCTTCTCGCCACTTTGTCACGCGCACGCACTTCCCCCCAGGGATGGTTCAGGTGCGCTTTCGACCTGAGCACCCGCCGTCGGACCGGGCCCCCACCCGTCCGAGCGCCCCCTATTACCACACCGTGCTCAGGCGTCGAATGTAGCGCACGCGCAGGTTCCGTGTGGGCGCCGTGTCGAATCGTGTCAATCGTGAGACGCCATGAGGACATGATCGGCGGCCGGAATCCATCCCCCCGAGGGCCGCCGCAGCCACCCCTCCTCCGCCGCCAGCCGGGCCGCCGCTCCGCGCAGCGCGCCGAACGCGGGATGGGCCAGGCCCCTGCGCCACACCAGCGACACCGGCGACAACGGCACGGGATCGACCAGCGGCCGCAGCACGGTCGACGGCAGGGCCGGGAATCCCACGACGGCCAGGATCGGGTGACGCGTCCTGGCCATGATCCGCTGGAACTCCTCCTCCCCGACGGCCAGCGGGGCGGGCGGCGCGAGTTCGATCCCCCGCCCCTCGAAGAGCAGTCGGGCGAGACCCGTCCACTCCGGCGTACGTGTGTTGCCGGCGCCCGCGTAGACCGTCTCGCCGGCCAGCTCGGCGAGCGGCACCTCGGCCGCCCCGGCGAGCCGGTGGTCCTCGGGCAGCACGACCGCCATCGGCTCGTAGCGCACGGGCTGGTGGTCGAGTCCGCTGCGCAGCGCCGGGTCCAGTCCGGCGAACCGTCCGAACGACGCGTCCAGCCGGCCCGCGAGCAGCTCGCCGGCGGCCCAGGTCAGGCCGCTCTCGTAGCGGGCCATCAGCTCGTGCCCGGGGGCCAGTTCGCGGGCCCGGTGCAGCACGCGGCGCGGTGTGACCAGGCCCGGGGAGTTGAGGTCCACGAGCAGGGGCCGGGCCTGCCCGAAGGCGGCGAGCAGATCGTCCTGCGCCCGCAGCACGCGCCGCGCGTAAGGCAGCAGCCGCTCCCCGTCGGGCGTGAGCGTCACCTGCCGGGTGGTCCGCACGAACAGCTCGGCGCCCAGTTCCCGTTCGAGCCGCCGCACGTCCCGGCTGAGCGCCTGCTGGGCCAGGTGGAGGCGGAGCGCGGCTCGGGTGAAGTGCAGTTCCTCGGCGACGGTGACGAAGGCACGCAGGAGGCGCGGGTCGAGGTGGGCGGGCATGCCGAGAACCTACAGCGGGCGCCGGCCCGGGGCGTCAGGGGTCGGTGCGCTGCCCCGGGGCCAGGGGTCGGTGCGCTGCCCCCCCGAGGTCAGGGGTCGGTGCGCTGCCCCCGGGCCTCGTTCCCGCCCTTCGGCGCGTCCCCTCCGGCCGCCGCCGGGGACTGGCCCACCCGGTGCCGGGGCGCCGACCGCACGGGCGGACGCGTCAGGGTGATCTGCCTGACGACCTGCTGGAAACAGGCCAGCGCCGCGACACCGGGCAGGGCCGCCGCCGCGGTGCCGAGCACGGTCCGGGGCGCCTGGACGACACAGAGCAGCACGGCCACGCAGGAGAAGACCAGGACGACGCACCAGGAGTGCGCGGCGCGGCGCTGGTGCAGCGCGGCGCGCAGGACGGACAGCGACGCCACCAGCCAGGGGCCGTAGACCAGCAGGGGCCACCAGGTGCGCAGGCCGCGCTCGGCGGGGGACGCGGCGACCAGGCGCAGGGGGTCGTAGGCGACGATGCCGCTCAGCAGGCTCACGGCCGTGGCGATCACGGCCACCAGGGCGGCGACCAGGAAGCTGGTGGTGCGCAGCAGGCGCGGCGCCTTCCGGGTGCGGACCTTGCGGTGGCGCCGGGGGACGTCCCGGACGGGCGGGAGTTCCTCGGTGATGTCCTGCAGCCGTCTCATCCGCTCGCCGCCGGGGGCGGGGACGGGTTCCGCGGCCGCGGGCGGTGGCTCGTCGCGGGGTGCGGGGATCCGCGTCGCCTCCTGCTGGAGGGCTTCTTCGAGGATGAAGGCCAGTTCCTCGGCCGGGTCCCAGGTGGGGTCCGGCGGGGTCAGCGGGGTGGCGAAATCCCGGGTCGGGGCCCGGTGCCGTCCGGTTCCCTCGATTCCGTTGTCGTACATGACGCGGCCCGCTATTCCGCGAGCGCGAAAGCGGGCCATTCCGTCGCACTGATCCACCGGCGGGCGAGATCCTTTTCCAGGTCGCTCATGGCGTCGATGAAATCGCGCAGCACCGGTTCGGTCACCTGCAGCGCGACCGGGCAACCGCCTCTGGTGAGCGTGCCGTTGACGGTGGCGGACGAGTGCGCCGGTGCCGGAATGTAGGTGTACGGGCCGAGCGTTACCGCCCAGCCGTCTTTCCTGGTCGCCTCGGTCATGTACCGACTAACCGTCGGCCCACATCGGCGGATGCGCGGCAAACGAGTGAAGGATTTTCCCGAATGAGCATCTTTTCCATGCGCGATGAGGACCATTAGGAATCTCCATATCGCTGTATGAAGAACAAAGAGCGAATGTTTTCCGCCACGGCCTTTTCGGCCGGTCCAAACGGGCGCCCATGATCACGGCGCCGACTCACAACACAGGTGCGTGAGTCCGCGCGGAACAGGTGTTGGACGGTGTGATCACCGCCGGGCGACGGTGGGCGCATGCCGCCTCTCGCCCCCTACCGCCGCCTGTTCCGCCTGCCCGGCGCCCGCGCCTTCACCGCCGGGAACCTGATCGCCCGGCTGCCGATGGGCATGTTCAGCGTCAGCGCGGTCGTCATGATCGCCGGGACGCGGGGCTCGTACGCCCTGGCCGGTGCCGTCACGGCGACGGGGCTCGCGGCGACCGCGGTGGTCGCCCCGTGGACCGCGCGGCTCGTGGACCGGCACGGCCAGGCCCGGGTGGCCCTGCCCGCCACGGCGATCGCCGTCCTCGGCTCCCTCGCCCTGCTGCTCTGCGTCCGCCACGACGCCCCGGACTGGACCCTGTTCGCCTCCTACGCCGCCACGGCCACGACCCCCAACATCGGCGGCATGTCCCGGGCCCGCTGGGCGCATCTGCTGCCCGGTGACGCGGAGGCCCTGCACACCGCCAACTCCTTCGAGCAGGCCGCGGACGAACTGTGCTTCATGCTGGGCCCGGTGCTCGCGGCCCTCCTGTGCGGGGCGCTGTTCCCGGAGGCCGGCACGCTCACCGGCGCGGTGCTGCTGCTGACCGGCATGGTGCTGTTCACCAGCCGGCGTGCCACGGAGCCGCCGGTCCGGCGGCACATACCCGGCAAGCCGCCGCTGCGCGCGCCCGGCATGCCCCCGCTGCTCGCGGTCTGCCTGGCGATGGGCGGGATCTTCGGCGCGACGGAGGTCGTCACGCTCGCCTTCGCGGACGCCGCGGGGCACCGGACCGCGGCCGGTGCCGTCCTGGCCCTCCAGGCGGCGGGTTCCTGCGCGGCGGGCCTGCTCTACGGCGCCGCGAGACCGGCCGGGCCGGCTGCCGGCCGGCTCGCCTGGTGCGTGGCGGCGATGACCGCGCTGCTGACCCTGCCGCTGCTCGCCGCCGCGCTCACCGGCTCGCTCCCGCTGCTGGCGGCGGCCCTGCTGGTGGCCGGGATGGCCACGGCCCCGACGATGGTCACGACCATGACGCTGGTCCAGCAGCGCACCCCCGAGGGCCGGCTCAACGAGGGCATGACCCTCGCGGTGACCGGCCTGCTCGGCGGCATCGCCTGCGGCAGCGCGCTCGGCGGCTGGACGGTGGAGCACGCCTCGGCGACGGCGGGCTACGCGGTCCCGGTCGCGGCCGCCGCCCTGGCTCTGGCGCTCGCGATGACCGGTGTGTCGAACCGCTTCGCCGATCACCGCACGCCCCATTGACGCTCCCCCGCACCCCGCTTACGTTCATCCGTCGAAGCGCTTCAACGTCGGCACCGGGACAGTGAGGGACCCCCATGGAGTTCACCGGCGGCTACCGGGTGCCGGAGCCGGCCTGATGGTCAGGATCACGGACGTCGCGCGCCGGGCCGGAGTGTCCCCGAGCACCGTGTCGTACGCGCTGAGCGGCAAGCGCCCCATCTCGGCGGCCACCCGGCGGCGCGTGGAGGAGGCCGCCCGGGAACTGGGCTACCGCCCGCAGTCCGGCGCGCCGGGCCTCGGCTCCTCGAAGGTCCTGGCCGTGGCGGCTCCGCTGCGCGGCGGTGTCCACCTCCCGGCGATGATGCGGCTGACGCAGTCGGTGGTGACGGCGGCCCGCGCGCACGACCACGACGTGCTGCTCCTCACGCACGAGGACGGTCTGAACCGCCTCGGCGGGCCGGCCCCGGTGGACGCGCTGCTGGTCGTGGACGTCGGCCTGCGCGACCCGCGGCTGTCCCGGCTGCGCTCCCTGCGCCGCCCCGCCGTCCTGATCGGCCTGCCCGCCCACCCGCCCGGTGTGCCCTGCGTCGACCTGGACTACCGCGCGGCGGGCGAGGCGTGCGTGCGCCATCTGGCCCGCCTCGGCCACCGTGCCGTGGCGCTGGCCGGCCCGCCGCCGGAGGTCTATCTGCGCGAGACCGCCTCGGCCCGCCGTCTGGTCGAGGGCTTCACGGCCACGGCCGACGGGCACCGGCTGGCGTCGTCGGTGCACCCGGCCGAGCCGTCCGCGGCCCACGCCCTCGCGGACCGGCTGCTGCGCGCCCGTCCCGCCCCGACGGCCGTGGTCGTCCAGAACGACGCCCTGCTGGTCCCCCTGCTCACGGCCCTGCGGCAGCGCGGCCTGCGCGTCCCGCAGGACCTGTCGGTCCTGGCCGTGGGCACCGACGTCCCCGACACGGTCTCGGCCGTCACGGTGCCCTCGGCGGAGCTGGGCGCCCTCGGGGTGGAGCTGCTGCTGTGCGAACGGACCGGACCGCCGGGGCCGGAGACGACCCTGCTGCCGCCGCAGCTGTCGGAACGGGGCAGTACGGGCCCCGCATGACGAAGGCCCCGCCGCTAGGAAGCGACGGGGCCTGCGCCCACATGGGATGAGTGGAGATGGCGGGAATCGAACCCGCGTCCAACGGTGCAGAACCAGGGCTTCTCCGTGTGCAGTTCGCTGCGATTTTCTCGGCCCCGGCGATCACGCGAACAAGTCGCCGACGGGCCCAGTCACTGTTTGATTTCCCATCGAACCCCGTGACCGGGCTCGATGGTTTAGTTCCCTAGCTCATGCCAGGATCCGGGTCGGGAACACTCCCGGGCTGACACCCATTTAGGGTCCTTCAGTCACTGCTTATCAGGCAGCGAGGGCGAAGGACTGGGAATCGCGCTTGGTGTTGGCGATTATTTTTTGCGACATATGGTTTACGAGATCATTGCCGCTTCCTCGACACGCTTCCCCTGCTTCGACAGCCGCTGTCGAAACCGATCATCCCCATGTTGTGTTGACAATCCCCTCCGGAGAGGGGTGCGTACCCGCTGTGGGGTGCGAGCACCATCGTACGTGACCAACGCAGGTCGGTGCCAGCGTATTCCCTACGCCCCGCGCTGCCTCCGCTTCACCGCCGCGATCGCGCGGTCGGTCTCCCGGCGGTCCTGCTTCTCCCGCAGCGCCTGCCGCTTGTCGTACTCCTTCTTGCCCTTCGCCAGCGCGATCTCGACCTTGGCCCGGCCGTCCTTGAAGTACAGCGCGAGCGGCACGATGGTGTGGCCCGTCTCGCCCGTCTTCGACTCCAGCTTGTCGATCTCGGCGCGGTGCAGCAGCAGCTTGCGCTTGCGGCGGGCGCTGTGGTTGGTCCAGGTGCCCTGGGTGTACTCCGGCACGTGCACGTTGTACAGCCACGCCTCGTTCCCGTCGAGCTGCACGAAGCCGTCGACCAGCGACGCCCGCCCCTGGCGCAGGGACTTCACCTCGGTGCCGGTGAGGACCAGGCCGGCCTCGTAGGTGTCGATGATGAGGTAGTCGTGCCGCGCCTTCTTGTTCTGCGCGATCAGCTTGCGCCCTTTTTCCTTAGCCATAGTGCCGCCCATTTTCGCACTACGGAGGGGGGTCGCGGGAAGTCGATTACGACGGGGTCGCCAGGCCCCGCAGGACGCTCTCGGCGCGCTGCAGGGCTCCCTCGTCGGCCTCCAGGTCGGGTGTGATGCCCCGGCCGTCGACCCCGCGGCCGGAGGGGGTGCGGTAGTGCCCGACGGTCAGCTCCGCGACGGAGCCGTCGGGCAGCCGGCTCGGCATCTGGACGGAGCCCTTGCCGAAGGTGCGGGAGCCCACGACCAGCGCGCGTCCGCGGTCCTGCAGGGCGCCGGTGAGCAGTTCGGCCGCGCTCATGGTGCCGCCGTCGACGAGGGCGACCAGCGGTCTCGTGGTGTCGCCGCCCGGCTCGGCGTGCAGGGCGCGCTGGGCGCCCTCGACGTCGTAGGTGGCGACCAGGCCGCCGTCGAGGAAGGCGGAGGCGGCGGTGACGGCCTCGGCGACCAGTCCGCCGGAGTTGCCGCGCAGGTCGAGGACGATGCCGCCGGGCGGGGCCTGCCGGACGGCGGCGCGGACCTGCGCGCCGGAGTCCTTGGTGAAGGTGGCGACCTTGATGACGGTGACCGGTCCCGTGGTCCGGCGGACGGTGACCGAGTCCGTGGAGAGCTGGGCCCGGCGCAGCGTCTCGGTCCACGCGCGCGTGCCGCGCTCCAGGCCGAGGCGGACGGTGGTGCCGGCGGGGGCGTCGGTGGCGTCCCCGCGCAGTAACGAGACCACCTCGGTGACCGGCCGTCCGTCGGTCTTGCGGCCGTCGACGCTGCGCAGCACGTCGCCGGGGCGGATCCCGGCGGTGGCGGCGGGCGAACCGGCGCGCACCTTCGTCACCTCGATCCGGCCGTCGCGCTCGCTGCGCGCCCACAGCCCGACGCCGGTGTACTCGCCGTCGAGGGCGTCCTCGAACTCCTCGTACTCGCCCTCGGAGTAGACCGCGCCCCAGCGGTCGCCGCTGCGGCTGACGGCGCGCTGCGCGGCCTCCACGGGGGACTTGCCGTCGGCCATCGCTTCCTCGGCCGCCCTGGTGACCTCCGCGTGGTGTCCGGCCGGGCGGGCCGAACGGGCCTCGTCCGGCGCGGACTTCCGGTCGCCCTGCGGCAGCGCGCCGGTGGCCGCACCGGCGGCGAGCACGCTCGCGAAGACCAAGGTCAGGGCGGCCCCACGGCGGATGCGACGGGGCTGACAGAACGGGTCACGACCTGACATGCCGGTGAGTCTAGGACAAGGGGAAGGGCCGTACGGTCCGTTGACCGTACGGCCCCTCTTGGCATGCGTCACACCTTCAAGTACTTGCGCAGCGCGAAGAACGCGGCCAACGCCGGCATCAGCAGGCTTGTCGCGAGGATGAGCGGCAGCTTGGTCAGGACGGCGTCCCAGCCGATGAAGTTGATCAGTGTGAGCTGATCGGCCAGGGCCAGTCCGTGGTCGATGATGAAGTACCGCGCCACGAGCAGGAAGGCGCACGCGAGGGTGCCGCCGATGAGTCCGGCGACCGCGGCCTCCATGATGAACGGCGCCTGGATGTAGAAGCCGGAGGCGCCCACCAGGCGCATGATGCCGGTCTCGCGCCGCCGGCTGAACGCCGAGACGCGCACGGTGTTGACGATCAGCATCAGCGCGACGACCAGCATCAGCGCCATCACCGCGCGCGCGGCCCAGTTCATGCCCTCCAGCAGCTTGAAGAGGTTGTCCAGGGTCTCCTTCTGGTCCTGCACGGACTGCACGCCGTCCCGGCCGTTGAAGGCGGTGGCGACCACCTGGTACTTCTCCGGGTCCTTCAGCTTGATGCGGTACGACTCCTGCATCTGGTCCGGCGTGAGGGAGGCGGCCAGCGGGGAGTCGCCGAACTGCTCCTTGTAGTGCTTGTACGCCTGGTCCTGCGACTCGTACGTGACCTGCTGGACGACGTCCATCTTGTCGAGGTCGCTCTTGATCTGCTTCTTCTGGTCCTCGGTCACCGCGCCCTTGGCGCAGTTGGGGTCGGACTCGGCGTCGCTCTTGTTGCAGAGGAAGATCGAGACGTTGACCTTGTCGTACCAGTAGCCCTTCATGGTGTTGACCTGGTCGCTCATCAGGAGCGACCCGCCGAACAGGGCCAGCGACAGGGCGACGGAGACGATGACGGCGAAGGTCATCGTCAGATTGCGGCGGAGACCGACGCCGATCTCCGACAGGACGAACTGGGCGCGCATGGCGGCTGGTTATGCCTTTCCGTGGATCTCGGGAAGCGGTCTCAGTGCTGGTAGCCGTAGACGCCGCGGGCCTGGTCGCGCACGAGGCGGCCCTTCTCCAGCTCGATGACGCGCTTGCGCATCTGGTCCACGATGTTCTGGTCGTGCGTGGCCATCACCACGGTCGTGCCCGTCCGGTTGATGCGGTCGAGCAGCTTCATGATGCCGACGGAGGTCTGCGGGTCGAGGTTGCCGGTGGGCTCGTCGGCGATGAGCAGCTTGGGCCGGTTGACGAAGGCCCGCGCGATGGCGACGCGCTGCTGCTCACCACCGGACAGCTCGCCGGGCATCCGGTCCTCCTTGCCGCCGAGCCCGACGAGGTCGAGCACCTGCGGCACGGACTTGCGGATCTCGCCGCGCGACTTGCCGATGACCTCCTGCGCGAAGGCGACGTTCTCGCCGACCGTCTTGTTCGGCAGCAGCCGGAAGTCCTGGAAGACCGTCCCCAGCTGGCGCCGCATCTGCGGCACCTTCCAGTTGGAGAGGCGGGCGAGGTCCTTGCCCAGGACGTGCACCTGGCCGTGGCTGCACCGCTCCTCGCGGAGGATCAGCCGCAGGAAGGTGGACTTTCCGGAGCCGGAGGACCCCACGAGGAACACGAACTCGCCCTTCTCGACCTCCAGGGAGACATCCCTGAGGGCGGGGCGGGTCTGCTTGGGGTAGACCTTGGAGACATTGTCGAATCGGATCACGGATGCACCACGGGTCGCCGGGGGTAGATGAGCGTGACCATACGCGACCCGGGCACGGCACCGCAGTCACCGGTCGCGGTTGCGCATCGGATGTGCCGTTTTGTACGTCCCTCCGGCGGGGCGGGGAACTGTGCGAGCGGCGCGCACCCTCCGGAGGAACCTGGCAGAGTGGAGGGGGAACATTCCCACCCCCACGAACGTTGGGACACGTGGAACCGTCGCAAGGAGGGCAAGCGCATGACGTACGACCGGCTGGTGTGCGCGAACTGTGCGGCCCCCGTGAGCGAGGGCCGCTGCCCGGTGTGCCGTGCGAACCGCGAGCGCCTGCAGCAGGAGAACTTCCTCGCGGGCCTGAGCCCGATGGCGCTGATCGCCCTGCTGACGGTCCTGATCGCGGCCGTGGCCCTGCTGGCGCACCAGACCGCGTGACGGCGTAGCCCCCTGAGGCGGCTCTCCGCAGCTGCCCGTCCGTACCGCATGGCGAAGGGCCCGGAGCAGCACGCTCCGGGCCCTTCGCGCTGCGCACGGTCCGTGCGGGCGCGGCTACCGTCAGGCGGCAGCGCCGCCCCGGCCGCCCATCAGGCGCGGCAGGACGCGGAAGCCGACACCGCCGGCGATCATCGTGGCGGCGCCGAGCACCAGGAAGGTGGTCTGCGCGGCACCCGTCTCGGCGAGCTCCGGGCCGCCGGCCTGGGCCTGCGGGGCCGGGGTGTTGTCCGAGCCGGTGTCGGTGAGGGCCGAGGAGCCCTGCTCCTGGGTGGAGGCGCCACCGTCGGGGTCGGCGTTGTTGCCGCCGCCGTTGCCGCCGCCGTTCCCGCCACCGTTGCCGTTGCCGTTCCCGTTGCCCGGGTTGCTCGGCTCGTCCGTCGGGTCCTCGGTCGGCTCGGTGGGCTCGTCCGTGGGCTCGGCCGGGGGCTCCTCGGTCGACGGCGGGTCGGTCGGGAGGTTCGTGGGAATGCCGGTCGGCTCCTCCGTCGGCGTGGGCGTCGGCGTCGGGACCGGCGACTCCTCGGCGCACAGGATGCCGAGCAGGCACTCCTCGCTCTCCGCGGCGGAAGCGGCACCGGCGGCGGTCAGCGAGGCACCGGCGGCGATCACGGCACCGGCCGCTATCCGCGCGACACGGATCCGCGTCTTCTTCGTCATGTGGTTGCTACCCCCAGTAGCTCATCGTCATTAGGCAGCGTCGGGGCTGTGCTCGACGGGGACAGCTGCGGTGAAAAGCCCCCCGGTTCACATGCGCCCCAGAGACACGCATGCCGCGCTTTACCCTTCCCACTTTTCAAAGACACGTCAAGGCCGTTTGCGGACGCCATGTCCAACTACGGGGGCTATGCCGGGAGTCTGAGCTCGTGAGTGTGATGTAAAACCCAGACATGCGGGTACAGAAAAGGCAACTGCCGCCCTTGAGGCGGCAGTTGCCTTGTCGACAAACTTACTTCTCCTGCTGCTTGCGCCAGCGAATTCCGGCCTCCAGGAAGCCGTCGATCTCGCCGTTGAACACGGCCTCCGGGTTGCCGACCTCGAACTCCGTGCGCAGGTCCTTCACCATCTGGTACGGGTGCAGAACGTAGGAACGCATCTGATTGCCCCAGGAGTTGCCGCCGTCGCCCTTGAGGGCGTCCATCTTGGCCTGCTCCTCCTGGCGGCGCCGCTCCAGCAGCTTGGCCTGGAGGACGTTCATCGCCGTGGCCTTGTTCTGGATCTGCGAGCGCTCGTTCTGGCAGGAGACGACGATGCCGGTGGGGAGGTGGGTGATGCGCACCGCGGAGTCCGTGGTGTTCACGCCCTGGCCGCCGGGGCCCGAGGAGCGGTACACGTCGATCCGCAGCTCGCTCTCGTCGATGTCCACGTGGTCGGACTGCTCGACCACGGGCAGGACCTCGACACCCGCGAAGGACGTCTGCCGGCGGCCCTGGTTGTCGAAGGGCGAGATGCGCACCAGCCGGTGCGTGCCCTGCTCGACGGAGAGGGTTCCGTAGGCGTAGGGCGCCTGGACGGCGAAGGTGGTCGACTTGATGCCGGCCTCCTCCGCGTACGACGTCTCGATGAGTTCGGTCTTGTAGCCGCGCTGCTCGGCCCAGCGCAGGTACATGCGCTGGAGCTTCTCGGCGAAGTCGGCGGCGTCGACGCCGCCGGCCTCGGCGCGGATGTTCACCAGGGCCTCACGGGAGTCGTACTCGCCGGACAGGAGGGTGCGGACCTCCATCTCGTCCAGCGCCTTCTTCACGGCGGCCAGCTCGGACTCGGCCTCGGCGCGGGTGTCCGGGTCGTCCTCCTCCTCGGCCATCTCGAAGAGGACACCGAGGTCGTCGATGCGACCGCGCAGGGCCTCGGCCTTGCGCACCTCCGCCTGGAGGTGCGACAGCTTGCTGGTGATCTTCTGCGCCTCATCGGGGTTGTCCCACAGGGACGGCGCGGCCGCCTGCTCCTCGAGCACGGCGATGTCTGCCCTCATCTTGTCGAGGTCCAGAACGGCCTCGATCGACTCCATGGTCGAGGAGAGGGACTTGAGCTCTTCGGATACGTCGACGACTGCCACGCCCTCCAGCGTAACGGCTCCGCCCGCCGACCATGCCCGGGCGGCCACCCGGGCCCCGGGGCCGGGGCACCCCGGCCGATCAGGAAGACGCGGAGTGAGAGTCCCCCGGCAGCCCCTGCCCCGGCGGCCCGCCGACCGGACGGCACCGGCGCGGGAGCGGTGGGAGCCGGTGCCCGGCCCGGGGTCAGGGGGAGACTGCGCCGCCCCGAGGTCAGGGGGGGCTGGGGTGCCTCCGGGGTCAGGGGGACTGGGGTGCCGAGTTTTTCGTGTCCTGGGGCGGGGTGTCCGTGTCGTCGCCCGAGGAGGAGAGCCACGCTCCGACCCCGACCGCCGCCGCCAGGGCGACCGCGCCCGCACCCAGGGCCACCCTGCGGCGGCGGGCGACGGCGCGGTTGCGGGCCGAGCCCGGGCGGGGGGCGCCGGGGGCGCGAGGGGCCCGGGCCGTGCCGTGGGCGCCGCCGGCCAGCTCGTCGGGGGCCGGGACGCGCATCGAGGTGTGGGTGTCGCGGTTGGAGTCGGCCGGTTTCGCGCCCGGCACCAGGGGGACCGCGCCCCGGCGCCGGACCCGCTCCCCGGCCGGTGCCGGTCCGGCGGGCTGTTCCTCGCGGTCGGAGTCCTCCGCGGAGTCCGTGTCCGGCTCGTCCACCTCCAGCGGGGGCATGCCCGCCAGCATCGGCAGCAGCTCCCGCAGCCGCGTCCCGAGCTCGGAGGCGCGCAGCCGGGAGGCCGGGGCCTTGGCCAGGCACTGCACGAGCAGCTGCCACAGCTCGTCGGGGATGCCGGGCAGTGGCACGACCGTCTCCGTGACGTGCCGGCGCAGCACCGCGCCCGGGTGGCCGCCGCCGAACGGGGTGAAGCCCGCGAGCAGCTCGTACAGGACGGTGGCGAGCGCGTAGATGTCGACGGAGGCGCGCGGGGGCAGGCCCTCGACGATCTCCGGGGCGAGGTAGTCCGGCGTGCCGATGATCTTCGTGGCCTTGGTGCGGCGCGGGGTGTCGATGAGCTTCGCGACCCCGAAGTCGGTCAGCAGCGCGCGGTGGGAGCCGCCGGGGCCGAGCGGGCCCTGCATGTCCAGCAGGACGTTCTCCGGCTTGACGTCCCGGTGCACGACCCCGGCCGCGTGGGCGGCGGCGAGGCCGTCGGCGACGTCGGCGGCGATCGCGACGGCCGCCTCGGGGGCGAGGCGCCGGTCGCGGTCCAGGCGGGTGCGCAGGTCCGTGCCGCGGACCAGGTCCATGACGAGGGCCAGGTCGTTGCCGTCGACGACCAGGTCGCGCACCGACACCACGTGCGGGTGCTCCAGGCCCAGCAGGGCCGTGCGCTCCTGCACGAAGCGCCCGACGAGTTCCTGGTCGGACGCGAGGTCCTCGCGCAGCAGCTTGATGGCGACGGGGCCTTCCGGTCCCTCACCCAGCCACACCGTGCCGGCGCTGCCCCGCCCGAGGATCTGGTGGGCGGTGTACCGGCTGCCGATCTTCCGTGCCAAGGCTGCTCCTACCGACGCGTGTTGTCGCTAAAACTACGCGTCCGAGGAGCCAACCTTCACCGCGGAGGCGGAAATCACCCGCCAGGTGTCGACAAATCACCAACCCCGCAGGGCGGTTCGGGTCAGTTCGTGCCCGAACCGCTCCCGCCGAGCTTCTCGAACCAGCCGGTCACGGTGGTGAACCAGTCGGTGAGCTGGTCCCAGTAACCCTTGGTGGTGCCGATCCACTCCTGCAGCGGGCTCAGTTCCCAGATCAGCCAGCCGGCGACGAACAGGATGACGATCGTGAACAGGCAGCCCTTCAGGCAGCCCAGGCCCGGGATGCGCATGGGATTGGCGCTGCGCTGCCGCGGCTGCCGGGGCTCGCGCTGGGGCCGCTGCGGCTGCTGGGGCTGGGCCGGGGGCGCGGGCGGGGCGTAGCGCTGCGGCGGCTGCGGCCGCTGCGGCTGCGGGGCGTACTGCTGCGGCTGCTGCTGTTGCGGATGGCCGTAGCCCGGTCCCGGCGGGGGTGCCTGGCGGCGCTGGGGCTGCTGCGGCCGGGCCACCTGGCGCTGGGGGCGGCGGCGCAGCGGGTCCTCGTTCGGGTCGAGGTACTGGACCTGCGTCTGCTCGTTGCGGTCGCGGGCCGCGCGCAGCTGGTTCTGCCAGGGGTGCGGGTCCTCGGGGCCGCCCTGCTGGTTCTGCTGTCCGGGGTGACCGGGCGAGCCCGGCGGGACCGGCGGCATGACGGCGGTCGGGTCGGCCGCGCCCCGGTGGGGCAGGACGGCCGTGGGGTCGGCGGCACCGGCCGGGCCGCCGGTGTGGGGCAGGACGCTGGTCGCGGCGTTCGGGTCGTAGGCGCCCGCGCCGTGCGGCAGGACCTGGGTCGGGTCGGCCGCGCCGGGCGTGTCCGGCACCGGCGCGGGGGCCGGGTCGGGCGCCAGGAGCGCGCCGACGCCCTCGGCGGCGGCGATCTGCGCGGAGTTCGCGTGCACGCCGATGCCCTCGGCGACGACGCGCAGGCCGCGGGCAAGGTTCACGGCGCTGGGCCGCTCGTCCGGGTTCTTGCGCAGGCAGCGCTCGATGACCGTCCACAGCGGGTCCGGGACCGTGGAGGGGCGGCGGGGCTCGGCGCTCAGGTGCTGGTGCAGCACTTCGAGGGCGGAACCGCCGGAGAACGGCGGACGGCCGGTGACCAGCTCGTACAGCAGGATGCCGGCGCCGTAGATGTCGACGGCGGAGGTCTGCGGGCGGCCCTCGGCGGACTCGGGCGCCACGTACGCCGGCGTGCCGACGAACTCCTGGGTGCGGGTCAGGCCCGGCGAGTCGGCGAGGCGTGCGATGCCGAAGTCGGTCAGCAGCGGGTGCATCCGGCCGTCGTACTGCTTCAGCAGCACGTTGGCCGGCTTGAGGTCGCGGTGGACCACGCCGTCGGCGTGGCTGGCGGCGAGCGCGTCGGCGATCTGGGCGGTGAGCAGCGCCGCCGCGACGGGTGTGAAGGGCCCGTTCTCACGCAGGTAGCGGTGCAGGTCGGGGCCCTCGACGAGGTCCATCACCAGCGCCAGCAGCTCACCCTCGACGACCAGGTCGCGGACCCGGACGATGTTCGGGTGGGTCAGCCGGAGCAGCACGGAGCGCTCCCGGAGGAACCGCATGACGATGTCCGGGTCGCCGGCCAGCTCCTCCTTGAGGACCTTGATCGCGACGGTCTCGCCGGGCTGTCCGGGCACGGCCGCCTCGGCGCCCGCCGTCTCGCGCTGGCGGGCTCGCCAGACGGTGCCCGTGGCGCCGCGTCCGAGCGGCTCCTCGAGCAGGTACTTGCTGCCTACCGGCCGCACGTCATGCGCTCCCTGGTGCTTGCCTTGCCTGCTGGCCTGTCCGACCCACTGTAGTGCCGGGTCGCCGAGGACCGGAGTGTCGTCTTTCTGTGCGTCTTACGTATCCGCTCTCACACTCGTTCGAAGGAAAGACGCTCACCTCGGTCTCGTGGTTGCCGGGAATGAGCGTGACCGATCTCAAGACGACGCCTGTGGGTCATCTCTCAGGCACTTTTGCGGGCAGAGCCGACCAATCAAGATCACCTTTTCCCGAGCGAGGGGCGCGGTGTCAGTGGCAGGTGCGAGGATGCCTGCAGTACTGGCCGACGTGCCGGGGCGGGGCGGGGGGCTCCGCGCCCGGGCAGAAGGGACCGCTGACGGCGATGCAGATCCGGCTGACCGTCGTAGATCCGCTGGGCGCATCGGCTCCGGGGCGGGAGAGCGCCCCACGCAGCGACGTCCTGGTCACGGCACCGGCCGGTACGGCGCTCGCGGCGGTGGCCTCGGCGCTCGCCCAGGTGGTCTCCGGCGGCGACGGTTCGGGCACGCCGGTGCTGTACGCCGGGGAGCAGCGGCTGGACGCCCAGCGCAGCACGCTCGGCGAGCCCCCGCTGACCGACGGTGCCGTGCTGTCCGTGGGCGCGCCCGGGGAGCCGGAGCCACATCCCGAGTGGGACGACGCCCCGGCCCAGCTGCAGGTGGTCGCGGGCCCCGACGCCGGCGGTGTCCATCTCCTGCACGGCGGCGAGATCCGCATCGGCCGCTCCGCCGACGCGGACGTGCCCCTCGACGACCCGGACGTCTCCCGGCTGCACTGCGCGGTGACGGTGGCCGCGGACGGCCGCGTCTCGGTCGCCGACCTGGACTCCACGAACGGCACGACGCTGGACGGGGCGCGAGTGGGCTCCCGGGCGGTCCGTTTCGCGCCGGGTGCGCTGCTGCGGATCGGCGAGTCGGCGCTGCGGCTGGCTCCCGCCGGGGGGCCGGGGGGCCGGGTGGAGACGACGCCGGACGGAGAAGGGCACGTGCGCGTGCCCGGGCCCGCCGGGGACGACGCGGCCTCGCCCGCGGCGGCTGGGCGGGCGGCGGCGCCTTCCGGCCCTACGCAGCACACGTACGGCACGGCGGCCTGGGGCACGCCGGGTGCCTCCGGACCGGGTTCCGCCGCGGCCGTGGTGCCGGGGCAGGGCGGTGCGCCGGGGATCGAGGGCGAGGGCCGGACGCCTGGTGAGGGAGCGCGGCCGGGCAGCGCCGGGGCCGCGCACGCCTCCCCCGCGCTCCTCCCGCCGGAAGGCAGCCTCCGGGCTCCCCGGCAGCGGGGTGCGGCGACGCCGGTGAGCGGCGACACGGACACGCACGCGGGACGCTCCGGCATCGGGGCGTTCGACGGACCGACCCCGCACGGCACCGCCGGAGCGGCGCCCGCGCCCGGGCACCCTCGTCCTGCCACCACGGACGCCTCGGCGGCCCATCGGTCCGGGCAGCCCGGTGCCGATGCCGGAGCTGTCGGCGGGGCCGGGCATCCCGGTGCTGCCGCCTACGAGCACGAGCAGTACGCCGGCGGAGCTGCCGGCGGGGCGGGGCGTCCGCGCGCCGGGGCCTTCGACGACACCGGGCGGGCTCGTACCGGGAACCAGGGCGGCACCGGGCGGGATCGTGCCGGAGGCGCGGACGGGTCCGGTCACGGCTTGGCCCGGCCCGCCGGCACCGGCGGACCGGCCGCCCCCCACCCGGCGGCCGAAAGTGGCGGTGCCGGCACCCGGAACCATCCCGGCGGGGCCGCCACCCCGCAGGGTCCCTACGGATCCGCCGCCCCCGCCGACGCCCCGCTCCCCGGCGCCCCCGCCGACCCCTCGCTCCCCGCCGACGAGCGTCTCGGGCGGGGGCGCAAGGGGACGCCGCTGCGGGGTACCGACGTTCCGCCCGGTGCGCGGCGGCGGGGTGGGCTCGGGGCATGGGCTCGGCGGTGGGCCGGAGGGCGTGCGGAGCAGCCCGCGCAGCCGCCGCGCGGGGCGTACGACGCGGACGAGCCGGCCGCCACGCCCCCGGTTGAGCACCCGGCGGCGGGCCCGGCCGTGCCCGAGACCTGGCCGGATCCGGCCGCGCTGCTGCTGACGGCCCTGGGGCCCGGGCCCCGGCTGTGGGAGCGCACCCCGGGCCACCCGGAGGCCCTCGCCATACGGCTCGGCACGGCGGACCGGGCGGCCCCCGACGGCTCGGGCCTGCTGCCCGCCGTGCCGGTGACGGCCGGGCTGCGCGAGGTCGGCGCACTGGGTCTGGCCGGGCCGCGGGCGCGGCTGTCCGGGCTGGCCCGCGCCGTGCTGGCCCAGCTCGCCGCGCTGCATTCCCCCGACACGCTGGAGATCGTCCTCATCACGGCGGACCGCTCGCGCCCCCTGGAGGAGCGCACCGCCGAGTGGTCCTGGCTGGGCTGGCTGCCCCATGTCCGGCCTGGACACGGACAGGACTGCCGACTCCTCCTGGCCCACGACCGCGAACAGGCCGCGGCCCGCACGGAGGAGTTGCTGCGCCGCCTGGAGGACCAGCTGACAGAGGAGGGGGCGAGTACGGGCACCGCGGCGAACGGGCTGATCCCCGGTGCCCGGAGCGCCGGCGCCGGCGACCGTGCCGCGGGCGCGCGCGTCCCGCAGCCCGTACCTCGGCCCGGCGTGGCTGAGCGGCCCGAGCGGCCCGGGCCGGTGGCTTCCGGAGCCCTCGGCACCCCGCCCCCGGCAGGCACCGGCCCCGCCGGCCCCGCCGCCGTCACCGGCAGTGACCCGGCGCAGGCCCGGCCGGCCACCCGGCGCCCCTCCTGGGCGCGGGACGAGGCGACCGGACCCGCCGCGAGCGGCTTCCCGGGGCCGTACACCGTGCTCGTCGTGGACGGCGACCCCGGCGGCGCCGATCTGCGGGAAGCCGTGGCGCGGCTGGCCGTGGAGGGACCCCGGGCGGGGATCCACGTGATCTGCCTGGCCGAGACCGCCGCCGCCTCCCCCGCCTCCCCCGTGAGCGAGACCTACGAGGCGGCCTGCGCCGCGGCGCCGACCTTCCGGCAGTGCGGCGCGGTCGCGCTGCTCAGCGGGGACGTGGCAACCGCGCTGCGGCTGCTGCGCGTGGCCCGGACCGGCACGGACGGCGGCGCGGTGGGCCCTGTCGGGCACGGCACCGTCGGCACCGTCGACGCCGTCTCCCCGGCCTGGGCCGAGCGGTTCGCCCGGGCGCTGGCGCCGCTGCGCACGGACGGCCCGGCGGGTGACGGCCGGCCGCGCGTCTCGGCACCGCTGCCGCAGGCGGCCCGGCTCCTGGACGAACTGGGTCTGGCCCGGGCCACCCCGGCCTCGCTGATGGCCCGCTGGGCGGACGCGGCCGACGACACCGAAGCGCTGGGCGGCCGGGTGCGCGCGGTGCTGGGCGCCGGTCCGCGCGGCCCGGTCAGCGCCGACCTCGCGGCGCAGGGACCGCACCTGCTGATCGAGGGCCCGCCGGGCAGCGGCCGTACGGAGCTGCTGCGGGCGGTCGTCGCGTCCCTGGCCGCCGCCGAGCGGCCGGACCGGCTGGGCATCGTGCTGGTCGACGGCCGGGGCGGTCCGGGCGCGGGCGGCGGTGCGGGCGAGGGGCTGCGGGTGTGCACGGACGTGCCGCATGTGAGCACGTATCTCACGGCACACGACCCGGTGCGGATGCGGGAGTTCGCGCAGTCGCTGAGCGCCGAGCTGAAGCGCCGGGCCGAGCTGCTGGGGCGCAGCGACTTCACCGAGTGGCACACGGGACGCGAGCTGTCGGGCCGTATGGTCGCCCAGCGCACGGCGACGGCCCGCGGCACCCAGCCGGGCGAGACCGCCACCGGGGATCTCGACAGCCCGTCCAGTTCCACGCTGCGGCTGCGGCCCGGCAAGGCCCGGCGGCAGACGGAGGCCGCGGCGCCTCCCCTGCCCCGGCTCGTCGTGGTCGTGGACGACCTGGACGCCCTGGTCTCCCCCGCCCTGGGCTCGACGGGACGCCCCGCGGCCGGGTCGGTGATGCGGGCCCTGGAGGCCGTGGCCCGGGAGGGTGAGCGGCTCGGCGTGCACCTGGTGGCGGCCACCGGCCCGTGCCCCCGTACGGCGGAGACGGAGCCGGCCCGCCGGGCCACCCTCCGTGTGACGCTCGACGCCCCGGCGCAGGGTCCCGACGAGCCCGCGCCCGGCCGGGGGAGCCTGACCGGCGCGGACGGGCGCGTCACGCCGTTCCAGGGCGGGCGGGTCACCGGCCGGATCCCCCGGACGGCGACGCTGCGCCCCACGGTCGTGGCGCTGGAATGGCACCGCATGGGTGACCCTCCGGCCCGGCGTCCGGTGCGGGAGCTCGGAAACGGCCCGACCGACCTGGCACTGTTGGCCAGCGCGCTGGAAAGGGCGGCGCGGGAGGTCGCGGCGGCGCGGGTGCCGTCCCTTCTGTGACGCGGGACGGCCGTGGGCCCCGCCCGGCGTGACGGGCCCCGTCCCTGGTCACGAGGGAGTCACGATCTCCCGCTTGACAGCTGACGCCATCTTGCCGCCCCCGCACACCCGGGCGTAGACCAGATCGCACGGGAGCGCGCTCGACGTTCGACGAGGAACGAAGAACGGGGCAGTCATGCGCATGACGAGCAGCACCATCCGGAAACGCTGGTCGCCCGAACGGGACAAGGCGACCCCCCGAAGCCGCCGAGCCACCAGGGCCGCGGCAGCCGTCGCCGCGGGAGCGCTCGCGCTCTCGCTCACCGCCTGCGGAGGCGACGACGGAAACGACAGCAGTGGGAACACCGGCGACTCCGAGGAGACCGCCAACAGCGTCACCCTTCCGAAGCTCGACGGGACGAGCCTGGAGATCGCCGCCGTCTGGACCGGTACCGAACAGGCCAACTTCAAGAAGGTCCTGGCGGAGTTCGAGAAGCGCACGGGCGCCAAGGTCACGTTCGTGCCCGCACAGGACCCGATCATCAACTTCATCGGCTCGAAGGTGGCCGGCGGGCAGCCGCCGGACATCGCGATGCTGCCGCAGCCGGGTGCCATCAAGCAGGCCGTGGACCGCGGCTGGGCCAAGCCGCTCGGCGCCGACGCCCTCAAGGAGCTCGGCGAGAACTACTCGCAGGGCTGGCAGGACATCGGCAAGGTCGGCGGCAAGCAGTACGGCGTCTACTACAAGGCCGCCAACAAGTCCCTGATCTGGTACAACAACCAGGTCTTCGAGAACGCCGGGGCGAGCGAGCCCGAGACCTGGCCCGACCTGCTGAACACGGCCCAGACGGTCTTCGACTCCGGCGTCACCCCGTTCTCCGTCGGCGGCGCCGAGGGCTGGACGCTGACCGACTGGTTCGAGAACGTGTACCTCTCCCAGGCCGGCCCGGAGAAGTACGACCAGCTGGCCAAGCACGAGATCAAGTGGACGGACCCGTCCGTGAAGGACGCGCTGACCACCCTCGCGCAGGTCTGGGGCAAGCCGGACTACATCGCGGGCGGGGCGAACGGGGCACTGCAGACCGACTTCCCGGCCTCCGTCACGCAGGTCTTCACCGGCGGGGACCAGCCCAAGGCGGCCATGGTCGCGGCGGGCGACTTCGCGCAGGTCAACATCCCCTCCTCCATGAAGATCGGCACGGACGCGAAGGTGTTCCCGTTCCCGGCGGTCGGGGACAACGGACCGGTGGTCTCGGGCGGCGACGCGGCCGTGATCCTGGAGGACTCGAAGGGGGCGCAGGCCCTGGCCACCTGGCTCGCCTCGCCGGACGCGGCGACGATCCAGGCCAAGCTGGGCGGCTACCTCTCGCCGAACAAGAACGTGGAGAACTCCGCGTATCCGAACCCGGTGCAGCAGAAGATCGCCAAGGCGCTCATCGACGCCGGTGACGACTTCCGCTTCGACATGTCCGACCAGGCCCCCCAGGCCTTCGGCGGCACGCCCGGCAAGGGTGAGTGGAAGATCCTCCAGGACTTCCTGAAGAACCCGAAGGACGTGGCGGGCACGCAGGCGAAGCTGGAGGCCGAAGCTGCCGCGGCGTACGGGAACTGACGTCATGACGTCGGCCACGGCGGCAGGAGGCGTCAAGCCCCCTGCCGCTCGCAAGTCGCGCAAGAGTGTGACCGGCACGCGCAGGATGGTCGCGGCGCTGTTCCTGCTGCCCGCGCTCGTCCTGCTCGGCGCGCTCGTGGTGTACCCGATCGGGTACTCGGTGGTCCGCAGCTTCTACGACCAGTCCGGCGACGGCTTCGCCGGCATCGACAACTACAAGGCCCTCTTCACCGACGAGGGCATCCGCACCGCGCTGAAGAACAACATCATCTGGGTGGTGTTCGCCCCGACGGTCGCCACGGCCCTCGGCCTGATCTTCGCGGTGCTGACCGAACGGGTGCGCTGGGGCACTGCGTTCAAGCTGGTCGTCTTCATGCCGATGGCGATCTCGATGCTGGCCGCGGGCATCATCTTCCGTCTGGTGTACGACCAGGACCCGGACAAAGGCGTGGCGAACGCGGTGTGGGTGGGCGTGCACGACACGTTCGCCCCGTCCTCGGCGTTCCCCAAGGCCCACCCGGGACGGGACTCGCCGCTGGAGCCGGCCGGCGGCGGCGCGTTCATCACCAAGTCGCCCGTCCGCGCGGGCGAGGCCGTCTCGCTGCCCCTGGTGGGTGTGGCGCCCCGGCTGATGCCCGACGACGCGAAGGCAGCGGTGGCGCCGGAGCCCCAGCCGGACAAGGTCACCGGTACGGCCTGGCAGGACTTCACCCGGGGCAGGGGTGTGGGCACGCTCAACGAGGTCGACCGGGCCGAGCTGGGCTACGCCGGCATGAAGGTCGAGGCGGTGAAGGACGGCAAGGTGGTGGCGTCGGCGACGGCGGCCGACGACGGCACCTTCACGCTGCCCGCCTCGGCCGACGGGGCCCAGCTCCGGCTCCCGGCGAGCAACTTCAAGGAGCCGTACAACGGCCTGGACTGGCTCGGCCCGTCCCTGGTCACCCCGTCCATCATCGGCTCGTACATCTGGATGTGGGCGGGCTTCGCGATGGTGCTGATCGCGGCCGGGCTCGCGAGCGTGCCCCGGGAGCTGCTGGAGGCCGCCCGGGTCGACGGCGCGAGTGAGTGGCAGGTGTTCAGACGGGTCACGGTGCCGCTGCTGGCGCCGGTCCTCGCGGTCGTCACCGTCACCCTGATGATCAACGTGCTGAAGATCTTCGACCTGGTCTTCATCATCGCCCCCGGCTCCTCCCAGGACGACGCGAACGTCCTGGCGCTGGAGCTGTACCGCAAGGGCTTCTCCGAGGACCAGCCGGGCATCGCGAGCGCCATCTCGGTGTTCCTGCTGCTGCTCGTGATCCCGGTGATGTGGTTCAACGTACGCAGACTGCGGCGGGAGGTGCGGCGATGAAGGCCAAGGAGCCGCTGGGATCGCGGCTCGCCGAGGCGGTCGGCGGCGGGGTGCTGCGGGTCTTCCTCATCATCGTCGGCCTGTTCTGGCTGGTGCCGACGATCGGACTGCTGCTGTCGAGTCTCCGCTCGCCGGAGGACATCGCGGCCAGCGGCTGGTGGAACGTGTTCACCGAGCCGTCTCAGATCACCTTCGACAGCTACGCCAAGCTGCTGGAGAACGACGACATCACCAGCAGCCTGCTGAACACGGTGTGGATCACCGTCCCGGCGACCCTGCTGGTGGTGATCATCGGCTCCCTGGCCGGCTACGCGTTCGCGTGGATGGAGTTCCCGGGGCGCGACTGGTGGTTCCTGGGCGTGGTCGGCCTGTTGGTCGTGCCCGTGCAGGTCGCGCTCATCCCGATCGCCGAACTCTTCGGCACCATCGGCATCTTCGGCTCGGTGCTCGGCGTGGTGCTCTTCCACGTCGGCTTCGGTCTGCCGTTCGCCGTGTTCCTGCTGCGGAACTTCTTCGCGGAGATCCCGCGGGAGCTGCTGGAGGCCGCCCGCCTGGACGGGGCGGGTGAACTGCGGCTGTTCTTCCGCGTGGTGCTGCCGCTCGGCGGCCCGGCGATCGCCGCCCTCGGCATCTTCCAGTTCCTGTGGGTGTGGAACGACATGCTGGTCGCGCTGATCTTCTCGGACTCCGGGAGCCAGCCGATCACGGTCGCACTCCAGACGCAGGTACGGCAGTTCGGCAACAACATCGACGTGCTGGCCCCCGGCGCGTTCATCTCGATGGTGGTCCCGCTGGCCGTCTTCTTCGCGTTCCAGCGGCAGTTCGTGTCCGGCGTGATGGCGGGCGCGGTCAAATAGCGTGCCTCATCAGGCAGTTGGGGGGGCGGGCCGGGTGCGGTCCGCCCCTCCGCCGTTCCCCCGGATGCCGTAGCCACCGTAACCAACCGGCCCCACCGGCCGTTCCCGGGCCGAACGCCCGCGCCGACCGATGGATGGCCTCTTGCCCAGGTTCAGTGTCATTGTCCCCGCGTACCAGGTTCAGGCGTACCTGCACGAGTGCCTCGAATCGGTGCTCTCCCAGTCCTGTCCCGATCTGGAACTGATCGTCGTCGACGACTGCTCGCCGGACGCGTGCGGAGCGATCATCGACGAGTTCGCCGCCCGCGACGCGCGCGTGCTCCCCGTCCACCTGCCGGAGAACGTCGGCCTGGGCCGCGCGCGCAACGCCGGCGTGGCCCGCGCGAGCGGCGACTACCTGCTGTTCCTCGACAGCGACGACACCCTCACGCCCGACGCGCTGCGCTCCGTCGCGGACCGGCTGAAGGAGACGGGCGATCCGGACGTCCTGGTCTTCGACTACGCGCGCACCTACTGGACGGGCGAGGCGGTCCGCAACCAGGCGGCCCTGCAGCTGACCGAGCAGGGCCCGGCCCCGTTCCGGCTGGAGGACCGGCCGGGCCTGCTGCGGCTGCTGATGGTCGCCTGGAACAAGGCCTACCGGCGGGAGTTCGTCGAGAAGCAGGGCTTCGCCTTCCCGCCCGGCCTGTACGAGGACACGCCGTGGACGTATCCGGTGCTGATGACCGCGGAGTCCATCGCGACCCTGGACCGGGTCTGCGTGCACTACCGGCAGCGGCGCCTGGGCAGCATCCTGCGCACCACCAGCGAACGGCACTTCGACGTCTTCGAGCAGTACGACCGGGTGTTCGCCTTCCTGGAGGAGCACCCCGAACTTGCCCAGTGGCGGCCGGTGTTGTTCCGGCGCATGGTCCACCACCTGGCGATCGTGTACTCCCGGCGGGACCGGCTGCCGAAGGGCTCGCGGGCGGACTTCCTGCGCCGGGCCCGCGCCCACTACCGCCGCTACCGCACCCCCGGCGTCCCCGTCCCGCTGCGCGCCCGGGTGCAGCACGTCCTGATCCGCTTCGGCCTGCACCGCACCTACCGCTCCCTGCAGCTGGCGTCGGCCCTGCACCGCCGCCTCTCCAGGCGGACGGGCCGGCTGCTGCGGGGCCTGCGGACGGCCGCCCTGCGGGTCCACTACCGGGCGCAGCGCTGTCTGCCCCTGCGCGAGTCGGCCGCCTTCGCCGCCGACGACGGCCGTGGCCACGGCTGCGACCCGGGCGCGCTGGAGACGGCGTTCCGCGAGCTCGCGCCGCACATCCGCACCGCGTGGATCGCCCGCCCCGAGCACCACCACACGATCCCGCCGGGGCCGCGCCGCCTCGTCCCCGGCTCGGTCGCCTACTGGACGGCGCTCGCCCGCTCCCGGTACCTGGTCAGCAACACCGGCTTCGACCCCGGGCTCGCCAAGCGCCGGGGCCAGGTCCTGGTCCAGACGGGGCAGGGCACCCCGCTGGGCCACATCGGCCTGGACCTGCAGGAGCGCCCGGCGGCCGCCCGGGGCCGGGACTTCGCCCGGCTGCTCCGGGACGTCGACCGGTGGGACTACGTGCTGTCCGCCAACCGCCACACCACCCTGACCCACGAGCGGGTCCACCCCGGCCGCTACACCACGCTGGAGTACGGCCACCCCCGCAACGACGTGTTCCTGACCGCCGGCGCGGCGGACGTGACCCGGCTGCGCGCCTCGCTCGGCATCCCGGAGGGTACGGTGGCGATCCTCTACGCGCCGGCCCACCGCGACTACCGCCGCTCCCCGTACCGCAGCCTGGACCTGCAGCGGATCGCGCGCCGCCTGGGCCCGCGCTTCGTCGTCCTGGCCCGCGGCCACCACGCCTACGACACCCCGCTGACCACGAGCTGCGGCCGGGTCGTCGACGTCAGCGACCACCCGAACGTCCAGTCGCTCTGTCTGGCCTCCGACGCCCTGGTCACCGACTACTCGCCACTGATGTTCGACTACGCCAACCTGGACCGGCCCATCGTGATCCACACCGACGACTGGGAGGCGTACGAGGCGGCCCGCGGCACCTACTTCGACCTGCGCGCCTTCCCGCCCGGGGCGATCGCGCGCGGTGAGGACGAGCTGATCGACATCTTCGCCACCGGCCACTGGCGCGGCTCCCGGTCGGCGCAGCTGCGCGCGGCGTTCCGCGAGCGGTTCTGCACCCACGACGACGGCCGGGCCGCCGAGCGGGTGGTGCGCCGGGTCGTCCTCGGGGAGACGGAGCTGCCGCCGGTGGTGCCGCTGGGCGAGCGCCGTCCGGTGCCGTCGGCGGCGTCCGCGCTGACGCGTGAGCCGCTCGCCACGGTGCCGCACCCGGCCGGCGCGCACGTGGCCGCCCTCACCGACCGCCTCTGACCACGGATCCCACTCCGGGGAGAAGTCCCATGCCCTCCAGCCCGTCGCGGCCGACGCCCAGCCGGCCGCCCTCCTGGCGCCCGTCCGGCCGCCCGGGCCGCCCACGCGCGACCTGAGGCGGCCGGTCCCGGCCGGCAGCAGTCCCGACCGGCACCAGTCCCAACCAGCAGCAGGCCCGATCAGCACCAGTCTCGACAGAAAGAGCAGAATGCCCCGCTTCAGCATCGTCGTCCCGTCCCATGGCGTCGCGGGCCGGCTGTCCCTGGCGCTGGACTCGATCCTCGCCCAGTCGTTCGGCGACTTCGAGCTGATCCCGGTGTGCGACGCACCCGACGCGCCGGCGGCGGACGTCGTCGCCGGGTACGCCGAGCGGGACTCCCGGGTGACGCCGGTGCACTCGCCGCCGTCGGCCGGTCTGGCCGGGGCGCGCAACACCGGGCTGCGGGCGGCGGTCGGCGGCCATGTGCTGTTCCTCGACGGCGACGACGTCCTGGTCCCGGGGGCACTGGCGGCGCTGGACGCCCGGCTGGGCGAGACCGGCGACGTGGACGTGCTGTACTTCGGGCACGAGCGCGCCCCCTGGTGGGAGGGCGAGCCGGCCGAACCGGCCGCCGCCCTGCTGGCCGGGACGCCCAGGGGCGCCTTCTCCCCGGGCGAGGCCCCGCGGCTGACGGGTGTGGCGCTCCCGGCGTGGAGCGCGGTCTACCGCCGGGCCTTCCTCACCGAGCGGGACCTGGCCTTCCCCGGTGACCACTTCACCGACATCGGCTTCGGCGGGCTTGCCGCCCTGCGCGCGGAGCGGGTGGCGACCCTGCGCACGGTCGTCGTCCGGCACCTGGTGCGGCGGCAGGGCAGCCGGCTGAACCTGCCCGGCGCCCACCACACCGAGCTGCTCGACCAGACCGAGCTGGTGCTGAACGAGGCGGTGGAGCGGGGGCTGCCCGCGGAGCGGCTGGGGCCGTTGTTCGAGCAGCTGTTCGCCGCCGTGCTGAGGACGGCCGCGCACCCGCGGCGGCTGCCCGCCGGGCGGCGTGCCTTCTTCCGGCGGGCGAGCGCCCTCTACCGGCGGCACCGCCCGGCCGGTTACCGGGCGCCCGGCGGCAGCCTCGGCGTGCAGCACCGGCTGCTGGCGTCCGGTTCGTACACGGCGTTCCGCGTGCTGCGCGCCGCGAACCGGAGGGCCGTGGGGGCCGCGGCGCTGCTCCCCCGCCCGCGCGGGCTGCGCACCCGCCTGCGCTACGCGGCCCGGCGGCGCCTGCCTCTCGACCCGAACCTGGTCGTCTACTGCGCGTACTGGGGCCGCGGCTACGCCTGCAACCCGGCCGCGATCCACGCCAAGGCCCGCGAACTGGCCCCGCACCTGCGGGCCGTGTTCCTGGTGGAGCCGGACGCGGTGGGGAGCATGCCGCCGGACGTGGAGTACGCGGTGATCGGCAGCCGGGCGTACTGGGACGTGCTGGCCCGCGCGAAGTACCTGGTCAACAACGCCAACTTCGCGGACGCGGTGGTCAAGCGGCCGGGCAGCGTGCATCTGCAGACGCAGCACGGCACGCCGCTGAAGAAGATGGGCGCCGACCAGTCGACGTACCCGGTGGTGGCGGCGGCGACCGGGAGCTTCGCCAGGCTGCTGGCCCGGGTGGACCGCTGGGACTACAACCTCACCTCCAACCGCCACTCCACCGAGATGTGGGAGAGCGCCTTCCCGGGCTCGCACGAGACGCTGGAGTACGGCTATCCGCGCAACGACGTCTACTGCACGGCCTCCGGTGAGGACGTCGCCCGCGTCCGCAAGGAACTGGGCGTCCCGGACGGCAAGAAGGCCCTGCTGTACGCCCCCACCCACCGCGACTACGCCACCGGCTTCTCGTCGGGCCTGGACCTGGCGGAGTTCTGCGAGGCGATCGGCGACGAGTACGTGGTGCTGCTGCGCGCCCACTACTTCTACGACGGGGGCGCGTCCCGGGGCGGCGGCCGGATCATCGACGTCACCGGGCACCGCTCCTCGGAGGACGTGTGCCTGGCGGCCGACGCGCTGATCACCGACTACTCGTCGATCATGTTCGACTACGCCAACCTGGACCGGCCGATCGTCGTGTACGCCGACGACTGGGACGTCTACCGGGAGACCCGGGGCGTCTACTTCGACCTGATGGAGTCCCCGCCCGGCCGGGTCGCCCGGACCCCCGAGGAGCTGGCGGCCGTCTTCCGCGACGGCGGCTGGGCCGACGCGACGGCCACGGCGCTGCGGGCCGCGTTCCGTGAGCGGTTCTGCCAGTTCGACGACGGCCGGGCCGCCGAGCGGGTCGTGCGCCGGGTGCTGCTGGGCGAGCCGCCCGAGTCGATCCCGCCCGTGCTGCCGCTCGCCGAGCGCGTCCCGGCCCCCGCCGCCACCCTCACAAGGAGCTGACCGAAGAAGTGCCCCGCTTCAGCATCATCGTCCCCGTCTACAACGTGCAGGGCTTCCTGCGCGAGTGTCTCGACTCGGTGCTCGGCCAGTCCCACGGCGACTTCGAGGTGATCGCCGTGGACGACCGCTCGCCGGACGGCAGCGGTGCGATCCTCGACGAGTACGCCGCCCGCGACGACCGGGTGCGGGTGCTGCACCTGGCCGAGAACGTCGGTCTGGGCCGGGCCCGCAACGCCGGTCTCGCCGAGGCGGCCGGCGACTACGTGCTGTTCCTCGACAGCGACGACCGCTACACGCCGGGGCTGCTGGCTGCCGTCGCCGCGCGCCTGGAGGCGACCGAGGACCCCGACCTGCTGGTCTTCGACCACGTGCGCACCCACTGGTGGGGCCGGGGCGGGCGCAGCGAGGCGGCGGACCTGCTGGCCGCGGCGGGCCTGGACACCTTCTCGGTCCGGGAGAGCCCGCAGTACCTGAACCTGTTCCTGGTGGCCTGGAACAAGGCCTGCCGGCGCGCGTTCCTCCAGGGGCACGGTCTGGAGTTCGCGCCGGGCCTGTACGAGGACGCGCCGGTCACCTACCGGGCGATGGTGCTGGCGGAGCGCGTCGCCTGCCTGGACCGCATCGGCGTGGAGTACCGGCAGCGCCGCCAGGGCGCGATCACCAAGACGCCGGGCCGCCGGCACTTCGAGATCTTCCCGCAGTACGAGGGCCTGTTCGCGTTCCTGGAGCAGCGGCCCGACCTGGACTGGGCGCGGCCGCTGCTGCTGGAGCGGGCCCTGGACCACATGCTGTTCGTGCTGGCCCGCGAGGACCGGGTGCGGCCCGCGGACCGGGGCGACTTCTACCGCGAGATCCGCTCCTTCCACCGCCGGCACCTGCCGGAGGGCGGCTTCCCCGAGCCGGAGGGCTGGCGCGGGGTGGAGATGCGGCTGCTGGCCTCGGCGCCGTACCCGGCCTACGCGGCGGCGCGCGGTCTGCGGGACCTGCGCGCGGCCGCCCTGGGCGGGCGGCGCCGGGTGGCCCGGAAGGCCTCGGAGACCGCCCTGCGCGGCTGGTACGGGGTGCAGTCGAAGCGCCCGCTCGACCCGCACCTCGCCGTCTACGCGGCCTCGCACCACCGCGGAGTGTCCGGCGACCCGGCCGCGATCTACGAGAAGGCGCGCGAGATCGCCCCGCACATCCGGGGCGTCTGGGTGGTGCGGGAGGACGCGGTGGACACGCTGCCGCCCGGCGTCGACCACGTGACGCTGGGCTCGCGCCGCTACCACGAGATCATGGCGCGGGCCACGTACTGGGTGAACAACGTCAACTGGCCCGGCACCCTCGCCAAGCGGCCCGGCAGCGTCCACATCCAGACCCACCAGGGCACCCCGCTGAAGTACATGGGCGCCGACCTGCTGACCAAGCCGGGCGCCCGGCACGGCTTCGACGTGCCGCAGATGCTGCGCCGGGCCGACCGCTGGGACTACAGCCTGGTCGCCGGGCGGCACGCGGAGCGGGCCTGGGAGCGGGCGTACCCGTGCCACTTCACCTCGCTGCGCACCGGCAGCCCGCGCAACGACGTGCTGGTCGGGGCGGATCCGGAGCGGGGCCGGGCGGTGCGCGAGCGGCTCGGCATCCCCGCGGACCACACGGTCGTGCTGTACGCGCCGACCCGGCGCGACTACCGCAAGGGCGGCCATGTCGACCGGTTCGACCCGGCGCGGTTCGCGGCGGACCTGGGGCCCGGGCACACCCTGGTGGTGCGGCTGCACCCGTCGCTGGCCACGGGTGTGGCGCGCGGACTCGGCCTGTCCGACCTGCACCGGCGGGGCGTGCTGGTGGACGCGACGGACGAGCCGCACGTCGAGGAGGTGCTGCTGGCCTCGGACGTCCTGGTCACCGACTACTCCGCCCTGATGTTCGACTACGTGCTGCTGGACCGGCCGGTCGTGGTGCACGCCGACGACTGGGGCGCGTTCGCGGCCAGCCGGGGGGCGTACTTCGACATCACCGCCGACGCGCCCGGCCATGTGTCGCGCTCGTACCGCGAGCTGGCCTGGCTGTTCGCGTCCGGCACCTGGCAGGACGAGGAGGCGGCGCGGCTGCGCTCCGGTTTCCGGGAGCGGTACTGCGAGTTCGAGGACGGGCGGGCCGCCGAGCGGGTGGTGCGTCTGCTGATGCTGGGCGAGCGGGGCGGCGCGCTGCTGCCCGCGGCCCGCCGGACCGAGGGCGTTGCCGCCCGTGCCGAGGCGCTGATCGACAGATGACGACACCCACGACCCCCGAGGCCGTCCCCTCCCTGCCCGGCCAGCGGGCCGCCTCCCCCCGGCCGCCGGCCACCGCCGAGCGGCTGGGGCCGCTGGTGCACTGGTGGCACGCCGTCCTGGTCGCCGTGCCCACCGCGGCCCTGTTCGTGCTGGGCTACCGGCGCCGCTGGATCTGCGACGACGGGCTGATCTACCTGCGCCCGGTCCGGCAGATCCTGGCGGGCAACGGGCCGGTGTTCAACGTCGGGGAGCGGGCGGAGAGTTCGACCGGCACCCTGTGGCAGTGGCTGCTCGCGCTGGCCTCCTGGGTCAGCGGCGAGGACCCGGCGTTCCTCGCGGTGGGCCTCGGTCTGCTGCTGAGCACGGCCGGGTTCGCGCTGGCCCTGTACGCGACCTGCCGGCTGCACCGGGGCGCCGGAGCGCTGGTCCCGGCCGGGGTGTTCGTGCTGCTGGCCGTGCCGCCGTTCTGGTCGTACATGACCTCGGGTCTGGAGAGCGGGCTCGGCGCGTGCTGGACCGGCCTGTCGTGGTGGCTGCTCACGCGGGTCCGGCGGGGCCAGGAGGCCCGGGAGACGTACCTCGCCGCGTTCGTGTTCGGGCTGGGGCCGCTGGTCCGGCCCGATCTGGCGGTGGTGACGGCGTGCTTCCTGGGGGCGCAGTGGTGGGTGCTGCGGCCGTCCCGGCGAAGCCTCGCGGCGCTGCCGGCCGCCGCGGGTGCGGTGCCGCTGGCGTACGAGGTGTTCCGGGCGGGGTACTACGGGATCCTGGTGCCGCTGCCCGCCATCGCCAAGGAGGCGAGCGCCAGCGACTGGAGCCGGGGTGCCGGGTACGTGCAGGAGACGCTCGGGCCGTACTGGCTGTGGCCGGTCGTCCCGGTGCTGGGCGCGCTGGCCGTGCTGCTGGTGCGCCGCGCCCGGCGGCAGCGGCGGGACCGGGCACCGGGCCGCGTCCCGCTCGCGGTGCTGCTGGCGCCGTTCGCGGCCGGTCTGCTGCTGGCCGGGTACGTCGTCCGCGTGGGCGGCGACTACATGCACGCCCGCATGATCCTGCCCGCGCTCCTGCTGCTGCTCCTGCCGGTCCTGGTGGTGCCCGCGAACCGGGTCACGGGGGCGGCGAGCGCCCTGCTGGTGGTGTGGCTGTGCGCGGCGGTCAGTCCGCTGCGGGCCCCGTTCGACGTGCGCAGCACGCCTGGCTCGTTCAATGTGCGCAGCTCCGACGTGGAGGGCCTCGGCGACCACAACCCGGTGCGCACGGGCACCTGGGTGCGCAACTGGCCCGCCCTGCCGGAGGGGCGGCGGATGCTGGCGGAGGCCGCCCGTTCGCCCCGGCCGACACTGCTGTACTTCGACGCCGGGCGGCGGCTGCACGCCACGCCGATGCGCGCGGACGCCCCGTACCACGTGGTGATCGTGGGGCGGCATCTCGGTGTCACGGGGGCGGCGGCACCGCTGGACGCCTACGTCAACGACGCCTGGGGGCTGGCCAGCCCCATCGGCGCGCACCTCGCGCTGGAGCGGTGGAGCTGGCCCGGGCACGAGAAGTTCCTGCGCAACCACTGGGTCTTCGCCGAGTGGGCGGTACGGAATCCGCCGCACCGCGACCTGCTGCGGGCCGGTGCCACGCGGGAGGCGGTCGAGGCGGCCCGGGCCGCGCTGGGCTGCGGGCGGCTCGCCGAGCTGCGGGAGTCGGTGCGCGCGCCGCTCACCGCCGAGCGGTTCTGGGACAACCTCACCGGGGCGTTCGAGCGGACGCAGTTCCGGTTCGCGCGCTGGCCGGCCGCGGCGCGGCAGGCGCTGTGCGAGTGAGCTGACGGCAGGTGGGCGTAGCCGTCTCACCCGATGAAGTGATCCGGGGTCAGGGCGTGCGTAGGGCCGGGAACATTCGGCGCATGCCCCAGACCCTTCCCTCTCTCCTGTGAGCGCCCCGGTCCTCGTCCGGCGGGCGGTGCGCGGCGCGACGGCGCTGCGCGGCGGCCGGCCGGCACGGCCCACCCCGTACCAGTTCTACGGCGCCCTGTTCTGGCTGGTGATGACGCTGGCGTACTGGCGCGTGCCGCTGTGCTGCGACGCCGGGCAGCACGCGGCGGTGATCGAGCGCCTCAGGGACGACCTGCTGCACCCGGCCCACACCATGGCGGACCTGCCGGGCGAGGGCAGTCCCTACTACGGCCCGTACGCCGTCGCGCAGGGCGTGCTGGCGCGGCTGACGGGCCTGTCCGGCTGGGCGGTGGTGAAGCTCGCCGGGCCGGTCCATCTGCTGGTGCTGCTGGCGGGGCTCGGCCGGTTCGTGCGGAGCCTGACCGCCCGGCCCTGGGCGCCGGTGCTGGCCCTGCTGTTCATGACGCTGCTGTGGGGCACCACGCGGATCCTGTGGAGCGGCTACCTCGGGCTGATGTCGATGACGACGAACCTGGGCTATCCGTCCGCGCTGGCCATCGGCCTGACGTTCTGGGCGTGGGCCTGGACGGGCACCCGCGCCCGGGAGGACGCCGCCGTGCGGTTCGTCGGCCCGAGCGGGCTCGGCGGCTGGTGGGGGTACGCGGGGGTCGGCGCCCTGTACGGGCTGATCCTGCTCACGCATCCCGTCACGGCCGCCTCGGCGCTCACCGGGGCGGTGGCGATCGTGGCGTCCCGGCAGCGCGGCTGGCGCCGGCCGGTCGCGGCGCGCTGGGCGCTGACCGCCGCGGCCTGCGCCACCGTCGCCCTGGCGTGGCCCTACTACGACGTGCTGGAGCTGGTGGGCGACACCGGGATGGACGCGATGCACCGGCAGTTGTACGAGCGGATGCTCGCCAACTCCTGGCTGGCTCTGCTGGGCCTGCCCGCGCTGTGGCTGCGGGCCCGCCGCCCGGGGCGTGATCCGCTGGTGTGGATGTTCGCGCTGGAGTGCCTGCTGGTGGCGTACGGCTGGGTGAGCGGCCATTACACCTACGCCCGGGCGCTGTGGGCCGCGCTGGTGTCGCTGCAGTTCGCGCTGGCGGTGGAGCTGGCCGCGCCGCGGCCCTGGCGCACGGCCCGCAGGGTGCTGTGCGGGGCGGCGGCGGCCGGGGTGTGCGCCGCCTTCGTCACCGTGCACGCCGGGGCGGTCGTACCGCGCTCGGTCGACCCGGTGGGGTTCGCGCAGCCGACGCGCTGGCCGTCGTACGACTGGGCGGCGCGGCACATCGGCCGGGGCGAGGTGGTGCTCACCGACGGGTACTTCGCGAGCCACTCCCTCGCCGGGTACGGGCCGAACCTCGCCGCGCCGATCTGGCCCGACCCGGCCCTGGACGAGGCGGCGCGCAAGCGCCGGGCGGCCGATGTGCGCGCCTACCTCGCCCCGGACTCGACCCGCGCCGAGCGGGCCGCCGTCGTCCGCCGCTACCACGTGCGCTGGCTGCTGCTGACGCGCTGGCACCCGGTGCCCGAGGAGGCCGTGGTGGTGGCGTGGAGCGGACGGACGGGGGAGGTCCTGGCGCGGGTCGGGGAGCGACGCGCCGCGGTGCCTACTCGATGACGAGGTCGACGTCGATGTTGCCGCGGGTGGCGTTGGAGTAGGGGCAGACCTGGTGGGCCTGCTCGACCAGCTTGCGGCCGGTCGCCTCGTCCACGCTGTCGGGGAGCTCCACCCGGAGGGTGACGGCGAGGCCGAAGCCCTCGCCCTGCTTGCCTATCGAGACCTCGGCGGTCACGGCGGCGTCGCTGACGTCGACCTTGGCCTGGCGGCCGACGAGGCCGAGGGCGCTGCCGAAGCAGGCCGCGTAGCCGGCGGCGAAGAGCTGCTCGGGGTTGGTGCCCTGGCCGTTGCCGCCCATCGCCTGGGGCACGCCCAGGGCGAGGTCCAGCACGCCGTCGGAGCTGACGGCCCGGCCGTCGCGGCCGTGGGTGGCGGTGGCGACAGCGGTGTAGAGCGCGTCCATGGAAAACCTTCCCTCTCGGTCGTTCGACGGCCCGCTTCCGGGCCGCCTGACATCCAGAATTAGAGCACACAATTAAGTTGTGCGCAATTGAATGGTGGGCGCGAGCTACCCTGGAGGCATGAACACGCAGGACGACGACTGGCTCCGCCTGGACCAGCAGATCTGTTTCTCCCTGCACGCGGCCTCCCGCGCCTTCAACGGCGTCTACCGCGGGATCCTCGGGGACCTGGGCATCACCTACCCGCAGTACCTGGTGATGCTGGTGCTGTGGGAGCACGGCGAGCTGCCCGTGAAGAAGCTCGGGGAGCACCTGCGGCTGGACTCCGGCACGCTGTCGCCGCTGCTCAAGCGACTGGAGGCGGCCGGTCTGGTGCGCCGGGAGCGCAGCGCGCGCGACGAGCGGTCGGTTCAGGTGCGGCTCACCGAGGAGGGCACCGCGCTGCGGCGGCGGGCCCTGGAGGTGCCGCGCCGGATCGCCGCCTCGACGGGTTTCCAGGCCGCCGAGATCCGCGCCCTGCGCGACCGTCTCGACGAGCTCACCACGGCACTGGACGCGGCCGCGCTGGCGCAGTCGCCGGGCGGCTCGCCGGCAGCCGGGCCGTCGTAGCGGCGCCGGGCGGCACCTCGGCGGACCGCCGCCGCACGTGCAGGCGCAGGACCACGTCGTCCCGGACGTGCTCCTCGCGGACGGTGAACTCCCGCGCCAGCACGGCCAGCTTGGTGCGCTCCACGGGGTCGGCCGGCGACCAGCCCGGCTCCAGCGCGTACCGCTCGGCGACCAGCCAGACGCGGTCCACCGAGGCGAGGCGCTGCCGCAGCTGGCGGGGCGTCGCCTCGCGCCCCCACAGCGTCCCGGACCGGGGCGCCGACTCGCTCAGCGCGATGTCCCGCACCCGCGCGAACCCCTTCGGATAGGCCAGCGCGGCGAGCCTGCCGACCGACGGCACGAACAGCACCGGGTCGCCGGGCCGCATCTGGCGGACGGCGAGCGCGGAGACCACGGCGAGGTTGTCCGGGCGGTGCGCCGCCGAGCGGTCCTGGCGGTGCACCGGCAACTGCTGCACGAAGGTGGCGGTCAGCGCGAGGGCGCCGGCGCATCCCGCCAGGACGTGCACGTGCCGGCCGCGGATCCGCAGCCGCCGCCCGTCGAACCGCACGCGTCCGAGCGCCGCCGCCAGCCGCCCGGCCCCGGCCGCGACCAGCAGGGACGCGCCCGCCAGCGCGTAGAGCACGTACCGGTCGTGGTAGAGCGGCCGGACCTGGGAGGCGGTCAGCAGGATGGCCGGCGGCACCAGCAGCAGCGGCAGCGCGACCGCCGCCGTCCGCCGCGCCCGCAGCCCCACGGCCATCAGCAGCAGCGCCCCCCAGAGGGCGGCTCCCTCCGGGCCGGGCGCGAAGTTCCGGGCCAGCCTCTCGACCCGGTCCCAGCCGGGCGTCACCAGCCACGCCACCTGTCCGGCCTGCCCGTGCGAGACCCACACCAGCGGCAGCAGGAGCGCCACGGCGGCGCCCGCCGCGCGGCCCCAGCCCGACCACACCGCGCGGGGGACCCGCCACAGGGCCAGGGTCAGGGCGTGCGCGCAGAGCACCAGCACGGCGAACTCGTGCAGCAGGCAGCTGACGGCGAGGACCGCCCCGTACGGCCACCAGGCCCGGGCGCTCCCTTCGTCCACGGCCCGCACCAGCAGCAGGGTCGCGGCCGTCACGCCCGCCGCGACGAGCGCGTACGAGCGCCCCTCCTGGGCGTAGTGGCCGGCCATCGGCGTGATCGCGTACAGGAGGCCGGCCCACAGGCCGACCCGCGGCCCGGCCAGCCGGACGCCCAGGGCCGCGACCAGGCCGGCGGTCGCCGTCGCCGCGGCCACGGACGGCAGGCGCAGCACGACCTCGTCCGCACCGACGGCGAGGACGGCGTGCATGACCAGGTAGTACAGGCCGTGCACCGCGTCCACGTCGTGCAGCAGCCGCCAGATCTGCCCGGGCGTGCGCTGCGCGACCTGGAAGGTGACGCTCTCGTCGCCCCACATGCCGCCGCGGTCCAGGCCCCACAGCCCGATCGTGAGCATCACCGCCATGGGGACGGCCACGGGCGGCACGCGCGCGGCGAACCGGCCGCTCCCCCTCGCCTGTCCGTTCGTCACGGCCCGATTCTGTGATCTAAGCGGCGCATTGAGGGCGTTTGATGGTGTGTTATCACTTTCATGTCATTCGCCCGGCTTACGATCCGCGGTGATGGATGCCCTGAGGAATGACGGGAAGGGTGTCGCCGTCGTGGTCATCGGCTACGACGACGCCGCCCATGTGACGGACGCCGTGCGCTCGGCGCTCGGCCAGGGACCGGCCGTGCGGGAGGTCGTCGCCGTCGACGACTGCTCGACGGACGGCAGCGCGGAGCTGCTCGACCGGCTGGCCGCGGCGGAGCCCCGGCTGCGGGTGATCCGCCGGCGGGCCAACAGCGGCGGCTGCGGCACCCCGCGCAACACCGGGCTCGACGCGGTGACCTCGCCCTATGTGATGTTCCTGGACAGCGACGACGTCCTGCCGCCCGGCGCGGTCGACGCGCTGCTCGGGGCGGCGACGGGGGCCCGCGCCGAGGTGGTGGGCGGCCTGTGCGTGCGCAGGGAACTGCCCTCCGGCCGCGAGGTCCCCTGGCAGGCCGGCCTCTACGCCCACCACGCGGTGGTGCCGCGGCCCGCGCGGCGGCCCCGCCTGGTCCACGACACGCTCTGCGTCAGCAAGCTCTACCGGACCGGTTTCCTGCGCGAGCACCGCATCCGCTTCCCCGAGGGCCGCTTCCCCTACGAGGACGTCGTCTTCACGGCCCGCGTGCTGGCCGCCGCCCCGCGCATCGCCCTGGTGCCGGACCGGGTGTACGTGTGGCACGTGCGGCGGTCCGCCGAGCGGCTGTCGATCTCGCTGGACCGGGCCGGCGTCGACAACTGGCGGGCCCGCACCCAGGCGTGCCGGCAGGCGTACGAGATTCTGCTGGGCGCCGGGCAGAAGGAACTCGCGCGGGCCGCGCGCGCCAAGTTCCTCGACCACGACCTGCGGATGTACCTGCGCGAACTGGGGTTGCGGGACGCCGCCTACCGGCGGGCGTGGTGGGAGCTCACACGCGAGCACCTCGCGGAGTACGACGCCGACGACTGGGCGCGCAACCCGGGTGCTCCCGGCCGGCTGGCCGGGCGGGTGGTCCTGGCCGCCCCTGAGCCGCGCGACCTGCCCCGGCTGCGGGAGCTGGCGGCCCGCCCGGCCCGGCTGTACCCGCCGTACGCCCGGGCGTCCGACGGCACGCCCGTCTGGTCCGGCGACCTGCCCCAGGTCTCCCTCGAACCCCTGCTGAGCGCTCCGGTGCGGGCGCTCCCGCTCGCGGTCGACGCCGCGCTGCGGCCCCGCGCCCGGGACACCCGGCTGCGGCTGCGGCTGCACGAGCTGTACGGGCGGGTGGCGCAGGCGGGACCGGAGGCGGTGGAGGTGGAGTGGTGCCACCGCGACGACGGGGATGTGGTGGTCCGGGCCGGGACCGTGCCGCTCGTGCCGGGTGGCGAGGCCCACCCGGCCGGCACCTCCGCCGTCTGGTCGGCCGAGACCGGCGTCGATCTGTCCGCCCTGGTCGCGTTCGGCGCGGGCACCTGGGATCTGCGCCTGCGGGTCCGCTTCCGCGACGGCGCGAGCCGCGAGGTCACGGCGCACGCCCTCACGGGCGCCGGTCTGCTGCGCCGCCGCGCCGTCCCGAGCGCCCGGCGCGGCGTGGTACTCGTACAGCCGTACCCCACCCACTCCGGCGCGCTGGCGCTGCGGGTGGCACCGGGCGTACGCGGTGTGCTGTCCGTCGTACGCCGGAGGCTGCGCCGCCTGCTTCACTGAGAGCACGACGACGCACCACGACGCACCACGACCACGACCACGGCGGATCAGCGCCACGCACACCACCACGGGCCAACTGACGAGGGGACGGCCGCACATGACCTGGTTGATCACCGGCGGCGCCGGCTACATCGGCGCGCACGTCGTACGGGCGCTGGCCGCGGCGGGGGAACAGGCGGTGGTGTACGACGACCTGTCCACCGGTATCGCCGAGCGCGTGCCCGACGGGGTGCCGCTGGTCGTGGGCTCCACCCTGGACGCCGAGCGGGTCGCGCGCGCCCTCGCGGACCACGAGGTCACCGGTGTCGTCCACCTCGCGGCGAAGAAGCAGGTGGGCGAGTCGGTCGAGCAGCCGCTGCGCTACTACCGGGAGAACGTCGAGGGCCTGCGGATCCTGCTGGACGCGGTGACGGCGGCCGGGGTGCCGTCGTTCGTCTTCTCCTCCTCGGCGGCGGTCTACGGCATGCCGGACGTGGACCTGGTGACCGAGGAGACGCCGTGCGTGCCGATGTCGCCGTACGGCGAGACCAAGCTGGCCGGCGAGTGGCTGGTGCGCGCGACGGGCCGGGCGACCGGGCTGGCGACGGCCTGCCTGCGCTACTTCAACGTGGCCGGCGCGGCGAGCCCGGAGCTGGCGGACACGGGGGTCTTCAACCTCGTGCCGATGGTCTTCGAGAGGCTTACGCAGCACGCGCCGCCGCGGGTCTTCGGCGACGACTACCCGACCCCGGACGGCACCTGCGTACGGGACTACATCCACGTCGTCGACCTCGCCGAGGCCCATGTCGCCGCGGCCCGGGTGCTGCGCTCCTCCCCCGGCCGGGACCTCACGGTCAACATCGGCCGGGGCGAGGGCGTCTCCGTGCGCGAGATGATCGACCGCATCGGCGCGGTGACCGGCTACGACCTGCCGCCCGAGGTCACGCCCCGCCGCCCGGGCGACCCGCCCCGGGTCGTCGCCTCCGCCGACCGCGCCGCCACCGAGCTGGGCTGGAAGGCCCGGCACGACGTCCAGGACATGATCGCCTCGGCGTGGCAGGGCTGGGTGCGGCTGCACCCGGAGGCGGCCGGGCGCTGACCCGCTTCCGCCGGTATCGACCCCCGGCGGGGACGGGCCGTCACAGTGCCCGAAGCGCCCCCGCCGTCGCCGTCGCCAGCGACCCCAGGTAGCCCTTGGGCAGCCTGGGGTTGCGGATCACCACCGAGCGCCAGTACAGCGGGCCCGAGATCAGGTCGAGCGCCAGGTCGTGGTCGAGGCCCTCGCGCAGTTCCCCACGCCGCTGCGCCGCCGTGACGATGCCGGTGGCGACCCCGTCCTGCCCCTCCCGCAGCGCCTTCTGCAGGGCCTCCGCGATCTCGGCGTTGCGGGCCGCCTCGGCCTGGAGGTCGGGGATGATCTGCGAGGCGACGGGGTGGCGCAGGGCGCGGGACGTGACCTCGTACAGCAGCCGCAGGTCGCCCTCCAGGGAGCCGGTGTCCGGTGCGGGCAGGCCCTGCACGGCGAGGGCCGAGACGATGTCCAGGACCAGGTGCAGCTTGGAGCGCCAGCGGCGGTAGACCGCCGTCTTCCCGACCCCGGCCCGGCGCGCGATCCCCTCGATGGACATCCGCGCGTAGCCGACGGCGGCGAGCTCCTCGAACACGGCCGCCCGGATGGCTTCCGTCACGTCCTCCCGCAGTACGGCCGCGCCCGCGGGGGCCCGGCGGCGCGGGGACGGCTGGGGCTCGTCGGGCTTCGTCGTCATGCCGGACAGCATAGGCCGCGACGACGAAACGGTTGCGTTCCGACGCCCGGACGGCTTACGCTCACGTTGCGACGATACGGTCCCGTCCCGACGTAAAGAGTCGCCCAGGTCCAGGTAAAGACAGGTCCGGACGAACCCACCCCTCCGGCCCTGCGCCACCTCGGGTCCCCACCCCCCTCCCCCCGAGCGAAAGCAACGGATGTGAGTCAGGTCCTCCACGCACCGCCCCAGGCTCCGGTCCCCGCCGACGTCGACCTCGCGGCCCTCGCCGCCCGCCACGGCCTGTCGGTCAGCGGCGCCCGCCCGTCCCTGCCCGCCTACGTCCGGCAGCTGTGGGCCCGCCGCCACTTCATCACCGCGTTCGCCACCGCCAAGCTCACCGCCCAGTACAGCCAGGCGAAGCTCGGCCAGCTCTGGCAGGTGATGACCCCGCTGCTGAACGCGGCGGTCTACTACTTCATCTTCGGCGTCCTGCTCGGCACCAAGCACGGCGTGCCGGACTACGTCCCGTTCCTGGTCACGGGCGTGTTCGTCTGGACGTTCACGCAGAGCTCGATCATGGCGGGCACCCGCGCCATCTCCGGCAACCTCGGCCTGGTCCGGGCCCTGCACTTCCCGCGCGCCGCGCTGCCCCTGTCGTTCTGCCTCCAGCAGCTGCAGCAGCTGCTGTTCTCGATGGCCGCGCTGGTGGTCATCCTGCTCTGCTTCGGCGTGCCGGTCGGAGTGTCCTGGCTGCTGGCGGTGCCGGCGCTGGTCCTGCAGTTCACGTTCAACGCGGGCGTCTCCATGGTCATGGCCCGCATGGGCGCCAAGACCCCCGACATCGCCCAGCTGATGCCGTTCGTGCTGCGCACGTGGATGTACGTCTCGGGTGTCATGTGGAGCATCGACCAGCTGGCGGACAAGGACAGCCTGCCGCGGGTGGTGACGGTCCTGCTGGAGACCAACCCGGCCGCGATCTACATCGACCTGATGCGCTTCGCCCTGATCGACAGCTTCCACGCGGGCCGGCTTCCCGCCCACGTATGGGCGATCGCCACCGGCTGGGCGCTGCTCGCCGGGGTCGGCGGGTTCATCTACTTCTGGAAGGCTGAGGAGACGTACGGCCGTGGCTGAGCACCCGAGCGAGAAGATCCCCACCGTCGTCGCCGACGGCGTCGACATCGTCTACCGCGTCAACGGCACCGGCGCCGGGCGCGGCTCCGCGACCGCCGCCCTCAACCGCATCGTGCGCCGCAAGCAGACCGAGAAGGCGGCCGGGGTGCGCCGGGTGCACGCCGTGAAGAACGTGTCCTTCGTGGCGTACCGGGGCGAGGCGATCGGCCTGATCGGCACCAACGGCTCCGGCAAGTCCACCCTGCTCAAGGCCGTCGCCGGGCTCCTCCCCGTGGAGAACGGGCACATCTACACCGACGGCCAGCCCTCCCTGCTCGGCGTCAACGCGGCCCTGATGAACGACCTGACCGGCGAGCGCAACGTGCACCTCGGCGGCCTGGCCATGGGCATGTCCCGCGAGCAGATCCGGGAGCGCTACCAGGAGATCGTCGACTTCTCGGGCATCAACGAGAAGGGCGACTTCATCACGCTGCCGATGCGCACGTACTCCTCCGGCATGGCCGCGCGGCTGCGGTTCTCCATCGCCGCCGCCAAGGACCACGACGTGCTGCTCATCGACGAGGCCCTGGCCACCGGCGACCGCTCCTTCCAGAAGCGCTCGGAGGCCCGCATCCGCGAGCTGCGCCGACACGCGGGCACGGTGTTCCTGGTCAGCCACAACAACAAGTCCATCCGCGACACCTGCGAGCGCGTGCTGTGGCTGGAGCGCGGGGAGCTGCGCATGGACGGGCCGACGGAGGACGTCCTCAAGGAGTACGAGGCGTTCACCGGGGAGAAGACGCCGAAGCCCAAGGCGAAGACCTCCGCGTGAGGCGCGGCCGGTGGCCGGTGGCCTCGGGAGGTTCGCGGGGCGCGGCCGGTTGCTTCGCGAGCGGTGGCCGGTTGCATCGCGGGGCGCGGCCGGTCGCTTGGCAGGTTCCCCCGGGAGGCGCTCTCGATCAGCCCTTTTGTCTCATTGATGGCAGCATGACCGCGTAGGTGCAGCCGTGAGAAGGGGTCCCGTGATGGCCGAGCTCAGCGTCGTCGTCCACGGGCCGAACGTGCAGGGCCATCTGACGGAACTCCTGGACTCCCTCGCCGCCCATCCGCTCCCGGACGCCGAGGTGATCGTGGCCGCGGTCGGCGACTGGGCCCGGGAGACGGCCGAGCGGCATGCCCCGGACGTCCAGGTGCTGCCGCTGCCGGACGGCACGGGCGACGCGGCGGCCCGGGCGGCGGGCGCGGCCCGGGCCTGCGGACGCTGGCTGCACTTCGTCCACGCCAAGGACGGCCTGCCCGCCGGCGCCCCGCGCCTGGTCGCCGAGCGGGTGGCCGAGCTGCCGCCCGAGGTGGACGTGCTCCTGCTGGACCACGTCCGCAGCACCTGGCGCAGCACCGGCATGCCCTCCCCCGACGGCTCCCTGCTCGCCCGCGCGGGCCGTGCCGACGTCGCCCTCGACGACTGCTCGCCGCTGCTGCGGCTGACCCCGCTGCTGGGCACCCGGGTCCTGCGCGCGGACTTCTGGAAGGCGCACGAGCAGCGCCTCGCCACCGACGACGAGCCGTACGCCGCCCTGGCCGCCCTGCTGCTCGCCGACCGCGTCGCGTGCCTGCCGCACGCCGCCTACGAGGACCGCCGGCTGCGCCCCGCGAGCCTCCCGCCGGTCACGCCGGAGCAGCGCTACGGCCTCGTCGCGCGCTACGAGGCCCTCCTCGACCTCACGCGCGGGCGCCGGGCCGCCCACACCGTGCTCTACGACGTCATGGTCCGCGACTGCCTGCGCACCTTCGCCCGCGGCGGCATGCCGGAGGAGGTCGCGCGGGAGTTCTTCCGCCGGGCGTCCCTGGCCGCCGTGCGCCGCCGCCCCGAGGGCTACCGTCCCCCGGCCGGCCTCGAAGGCGTCCGCCGCTCGCTGCTGCTGGAGGGCGCGTACGGCAAGTACCGGGCGTTCCAGGCCGTCAACCGCACCCGGCGCACCGCCAGATCGGCCGTCCGCGCCCGCAAGCGCCAGGTGGGGGCCAGGCTCCGCGACCACCAGTACCGCAGGGCGCTCGGCCGGCCGGTCAACCCGCACCTGGCGGTGTTCTCGGCGTACTGGAACCGCGGGGTCGCCTGCAACCCGGCCGCGATCGCTGCCAAGCTCGCCGAACTCGCCCCGCAGATCCACCCGGTGTGGGTGGTGACCGCCGAGAACGCAGCCCTGCTGCCGCCCGGCACCGACCACGTCCTGCCCGGCACCCGCCGCTACTGGGAGGTGCTGGCCACCGCCCGGTACCTGGTCAACAACGTCAACTTCCCGAACGCGGTGGTCAAACGCCCCGACGCGATCCACGTCCAGACCCACCACGGCACGCCCCTGAAGCGCATGGGCCTCGACCAGATGGCGTACCCGGCCGCCGCACAGGGCCTGGACTTCCAGGCGCTGCTGGAGCGCATCGACAAATGGGACTTCAGCGTCTCCGCCAACAGCCACACCACCCGCATGTGGGAGCGCGCCTACCCCTCGCGCTACATCTCCCTGGACCACGGCTATCCGCGCAACGACGTCTACTACAGCGCCGGCGCCGCCGAGATCCGCGCGATCCGCGACCGCCTCGGCATCGCCCCCGGCCGGCGGGCCGTCCTCTACGCGCCCACCCACCGCGACTACGAGGCCGGCTGGACGCCCCGCCTGGATCTCGCCGCCCTCGCCGACCGCTTGGGCGAGGAAACGGTCCTGCTGGTGCGCGGCCACTACTTCTACGGCGGCGCCGCCTCCCCCCTGACCAACCTGCGCCGCACGGGCCGGATCATCGACGTCTCCTCCTACGACCCGGTCGAGGAGCTGTGCCTGGCGGCGGACGCCCTGGTCACGGACTACTCCTCGATCATGTTCGACTACGCCAACCTCGACCGGCCGATCGTGGTCTACGCCGACGACTGGGAGACCTACCGCACGACCAGGGGCGTCTACTTCGACCTGATGGCGGAGGCCCCGGGCCCGGTGGCGCGCACCCAGCAGGAACTGACGGAGATCCTCACCACCGAAGCCTGGCGCGACGAGGGCGCGGCCAAGATGCGGGCCTCCTTCCGCCGCCGGTTCTGCGAGTACGACGACGGACGCGCCGCCGAACGCGTCGTGCGCCGGGTCTTCCTCGGCCAGGACGAGCAGGACCTGCCGCCCGTGCTGCCGCTCGAGGAGCGCACGCCGGCCCCCACCCCGCAGGAGGCGACCGCATGAGCACCCAGGACGTCATGCACACCCCCGACGTCACCGTGACGGTCATCGTCTACAACGACGCCGCACGCCTGTCCCGCGCGGTCGCCTCGGTCCGCCGCCAGACCCACGCGAACATCGAGATCATCATCAGCGACGACCACTCCACGGACGCGACCCCGGCGGTGGCCCAGCGGCTGGCGGCGGAGGACCCCCGCATCCGCCACCTCCGGCTGGAGCGCAACAGCGGCGGCTGCAGCGCCCCGCGCAACCGCGCCCTGGAGATCGCGCGGGCACCACTGCTGATGTTCCTCGACAGCGACGACGAGCTCCCCGACGACGCCGTCGCCCTGCTGCTCGCCGCGCACCGCGAACGCGAGCTCGACTTCGCCATGGGGGCGGTGCAGCGGATCCGCGTGGACAACGGCCGCCGCTCGACCTGGATGCCGCACCTGGTCGCCGAGCGCCGCACCCTCGACGGCATCGAGTCCGACCCGCGCCTGCTCTTCGAGCACCTGTCGACGAGCAAGATGTACGCCCGCGCCTTCCTCGACCGGCACGGCCTGCGCTTCCCGGAGGGCATCCACTACGAGGACCAGCTGTTCTCGGCGCAGGCGTACTGCCTGGCCAAGACCTTCACGATCATCCCGGAGCCGGTGTACCGCTGGTACGTGGCCCCGTACGCGTCGTCCGACGCGGCCTCGATATCCAACCAGCGGCACAAGCTCGCCAACGTCCGCGACCGCGTCCACGTCCAGCGGCTCATAGACGCGTTCCTCGCCGAGAGCGGCCACGAGTCGCTGCGCGAGGACAAGGACCACAAGTTCCTCAAGCACGACTTCCGCATGTACGCCGGTGACCTGCCCTACCGGGACGACGCCTGGCTGACCTCCTTCGCGGACCTCGTCACGCCCTACCTCGACACCCTCACCCCGGGCGCGTTCGCCCGCCTGCCGCGGGCCGAGCGCGTGGTCGTCCAGCTGATCCGGGACCGCCGTCTCGCGGACGCCCGCCTGGCGTCCAGGGGCCTGGGCCACGGCGTCGCCCCCCGCCGGGTCGCGACCGACGGCGACGGCCGCACGTACTGGGGCGACCAGGTCCCCGCGTCCGCCTGGGCCCGCCGGGAACTGGACATCTCCGACCTGGAGCTGGAGACCCGCCCGTTCCCGAGCGCCCAGTTCCGCCACGAGATCACCGACATCACCCGGGGCCCGGGCGCCTCCGTCGACCTCGCCATCCGCACCTACGACCCGGCCCGGCGCCTCCCGGTCGGCCCCCAGCGCGCCACGCTGCTCATCGCCCCCGGAGGCCGCCGCCTCCACGTCCACTTCCGCCTCTCCCCCGTGCGCCCGGGCCTCTTCGAGGGCCACGCCCATCTGGACCTGGCGGCGGCCTCCCTGCCCCCGCAGGGCTTCGCGGGGGTGCGCCACCCGCTGCTCCGGCTGACGCACCAGGGTCTGTCCCACACGGGTCTGCTGCTGGCGCCCCTGACCTTTCCGACGCTGACCACCCGCGTCCCGTCCCACCGGCTGACGGTGGAACCGGAGGGGCACGGCCCGGGCCGCCTCCAGGTCCGCTGGGAACCGGTGGGCGTGACGGCACGGGTGATCCGCCCGGTCGTGCGGCGGGTGGCCCGGCCGAAGGTGAAGCGGGCGGCCCGTCTGGTGGCGAGCGCCCTGCGCTGAGCGTCACCCGCTTCTGCGCCCCGCCCACGGGAAACGCCCCGGGCCGTGAGCGGCCCGGGGCGTCCTCGCCGGCGTACGCGTTACGAATGCGTCCGCAGCAGTGTCCTCATCGTGCGCATCGCCACCGACAGGTTCGCGAGGTCGAACGCGTCCGAGCCCTGGATCTCCTCCAGCGTGGTGCGGGCCCGGCCCAGGATCGCCGCGTTCTTCTCCTCCCAGGCCTTGTAGCGCTGCTCGGGCGTCGAGCTGCCGTTGCCCACGGCCAGGACGTCCGCGGTCAGCGCCGCGTGCGCCGCGTACAGGTCCTCGCGGATGGCCGCGCGGGCCATGGACTGCCAGCGGTCGGCGCGGGGCAGCTCGATGATGCGGTCCATGAGCTGGGTGATGCGCAGCCGGTCGGCCAGGTCGTAGTAGACCTCGGCGACGTCCAGCGGCTCCCGGCCCATGCGGTCCGCGACCGAGACGATGTCCAGCGTCGGGAAGGCGGAGGAGAAGCCCGCCACACGCGTGGCCAGCTCCTCCGGCACGCCCGCGCCGGTCAGCTCGTCGTAGATCTTCTGGTACCACTCCAGGTCGGCGCCGCGCAGCAGCTTCGGCAGCTGCCCCCAGACCTGCTCGACGCGGTCGGCGAAGAAGTCGACCGTGTCGGCGAGCTGGAGCGGCTGCGGGCGGTTGTTGAGCAGCCAGCGCGTGCCGCGCTCCACCAGGCGGCGGGAGTGCAGGCGGATACGGGTCTGGACTTCGGCCTCGACCTTGTTGTCGAGGGACTCGACCGCGTCCCACACCGGGTACTGGCGGAAGATCGCGCGGGCCGCGGTCTGCGCCCGCACGATCTCCTCCAGCGACGCTCCCGTCTCCTCGCGCAGCCGGTGCAGATAGGTCGTACCGCCCGTGTTGACCGTGTCGTTCACCAGGACCGTCGTGGTGATCTCGCGGCGCAGCGGGTGGCTGACCAGGTGCTCGGGGAACTGCTCGCGCAGCTTCGTCGGGAAGTAGGCGTGCAGCAGCGTGCTGAGGTACGGGTCGTCCGGCAGCGAGGTGTGCAGCAGTTCCTCGGCGACCGTGATCTTCGTGTACGCCATCAGCACGGCCGTCTCCGGGCCCGTCAGGCCCTGGCCCTGGGCGAGCCGCTCGCGGATCTGCCGGTCGGTGGGCAGGAACTCCAGCGCCCGGTCGAGGTGCCCCTCGCGGACCAGGTGCTTCATGAAGCGCTGCTGGGCGTGGAGCATGGCCCCGGACTGGGCGAGGGCGTTGGCGATCGCCGTGTTCTGGGCGTAGTTGTTGCGCAGCACCAGCCGGCCGACCTCGTCGGTCATGTCGGCGAGCAGCTTGTTGCGCTGCTTGACGGTCATGTCGCCGTCGGCGACCAGGCCGTTGAGCAGGATCTTGATGTTCACCTCGTGGTCGGAGGTGTCCACGCCGGCGCTGTTGTCGATGGCGTCGGTGTTGATCCGGCCGCCGTGCAGCGCGAACTCGATCCGGCCCAGCTGGGTCAGGCCCAGGTTGCCGCCCTCGCCGACGACCTTGACGCGCAGGTCCTTGCCGTCGACGCGGATGGCGTCGTTGGCCTTGTCGCCGACGTCGGCGTTCGACTCGGCCGAGGACTTCACGTACGTGCCGATGCCGCCGTTCCACAGCAGGTCCACCGGCGCCTGAAGGATGGCCTTCATCAGGTCGGCCGGGGTCAGCTTGGTGACCTTGGCCTCGATGCCGAGGGCCTCGCGGATCTGCGCGTTGACCGGGATCGCCTTGGCCGTGCGCGGGAAGACGCCGCCGCCCGGCGACAGCAGCTCCTCGTCGTAGTCCTCCCAGCTGGAGCGCGGCAGCTCGAACAGGCGGCGGCGCTCGGCGTAGGAGGTGGCGGCGTCCGGGTTGGGGTCGATGAAGATGTGCCGGTGGTCGAAGGCGGCGACCAGGCGGATGTGCTCGGAGAGCAGCATGCCGTTGCCGAACACGTCACCGGACATGTCGCCGATGCCGACGACCGTGAAGTCCTCGGTCTGCGTGTCGACGCCCATGTCGCGGAAGTGCCGCTTGACGGACTCCCAGGCGCCGCGGGCGGTGATGCCCATGCCCTTGTGGTCGTAGCCGGCGGAGCCGCCGGAGGCGAAGGCGTCCCCGAGCCAGAAGTTGTACTTCTGCGCGACCTCGTTGGCGATGTCGGAGAAGGTCGCGGTGCCCTTGTCGGCGGCGACGACGAGGTAGGTGTCGTCCTCGTCGTGCCGGACGACGTCGGCCGGGGGCACGACCTCGCCCCCGACCATGTTGTCGGTGATGTCGAGCAGCGCCGAGATGAACGTCTTGTAGCTGGCGATGCCCTCGGCCATCCACGCGTCGCGGTCCACGCTCGGGTCGGGCAGCTGCTTGGCGACGAAGCCGCCCTTGGCGCCGACCGGCACGATGACGGTGTTCTTCACCATCTGCGCCTTGACCAGACCGAGGATCTCGGTGCGGAAGTCCTCCCGCCGGTCCGACCAGCGCAGACCACCTCGGGCGACCTTGCCGAAGCGCAGGTGCACACCCTCGACCCGGGGCGAGTACACCCAGATCTCGAAGGCCGGGCGCGGCGCCGGCAGGTCGGGGATGGCCTGCGGGTCGAACTTCATGGAGACGTACTCGTGCGGCCTGCCGCCCGCCGCCTCCTGGAAGAAGTTGGTCCGCAGGGTCGCCTTGATGACGGTGAGGAAGGACCTGAGGATCCGGTCCTCGTCGAGGCTGGCGACCTGGTCGAGGGCCGCGTCGACCTCCTCCAGCAGCGCGTCCACGATCTCGTGCCCCGCGCGCTGCCGGTCCGGCGACATCCGCGCCTCGAACAGGGAGACGAGCAGCCGGGTGGTGTGGACGTTGTTGCGGAGGGTGTCCTCCATGTAGTCCTGGCTGAACGTGGAGGCCGCCTGGCGCAGGTACTTCGCGTACGCCCGCAGCACCATCGCCTGCCGCCAGGTCAGCCCGGCGCTGAGCACGAGGGCGTTGAAGCCGTCGTTCTCCGCCTCGCCGGTCCAGGTGGCGGCGAAGGCGTCCTGGAACCGCTCGCGGGCGTCGTCGCCGAAGTAGTCCGCGCTGCCGCCCTGCGGGCGGGGGATGCGCAGGCCGAAGTCGTAGATCCAGGCCACGCTCCGGTCCGAGCAGCGCAGCTCGTACGGCCGCTCGTCGACGACCTCGACGCCGAGCCGGTTGAGGACCGGCAGCACCGCCGAGAGGGAGATCGCGTCGCCCGTGCGGTAGATCTTGAAGCGGCGCTCCTCGGGGGCGGCGCCCACCGGCTCGTAGAGGCTGAGCGCGAAGTCCCTGCCCTCCTCGGCCTTCAGCTGCTCCAGGTGGACGAGGTCGGCGACCGCGGCGCGCGGGTTGTGGTCGGCCTTGTAGCCCTCGGGGAAGGCGTGCGCGTAGCGGCGCATCAGCTCGGCCGCCTGCTCCTCGCCGAGCTCGGCGTTGAGCGCCTCGGCGAAGGCGTCCTCCCAGGAGCGGGCGGCCTCGACCAGGCGGGCCTCGATGCGCTCCTTGTCGGCGTCGGACAGGTGCTCCAGCTCGGTGCCCGGCGGGACCCGGACCACGAAGTGCAGCCGGGACAGGATCGACTCGGTGTTCCACGCCGTGAAGTCGACGCTGATGCCGCCGAGCTCCTCCTTGAGGATCTCGATGATCCGCAGGCGCACGGCGGTGGTGTACCGGTCGCGCGGCAGGTAGACGAGGGCCGAGTAGTAGCGCCCGTACTCGTCCTGGCGCAGGTACAGGCGCAGCCGCCGCCGCTCCTGGAGGTAGAGGACGGAGGTGACGATGGCGCGCAGTTCGTCGACCGGGGTCTGGAACAGCTCGTCGCGCGGGTACGTCTCCAGGATCTGCAGCAGGTCGCGCCCGTCGTGGCTGTTGGGCGAGAACCCGGCCTGCTCCAGGACCTCCTCGACCTTGCGCCGGATCACCGGGACGCGGCGCACGGACTCGGTGTAGGCGGCGGAGGAGAACAGGCCGAGGAAGCGCCGCTCGCCGATGACGTTGCCGTCGGCGTCGAACTTCTTGACACCGATGTAGTCCAGGTACGACGGCCGGTGCACGGTCGCCCGGCTGTTGGCCTTGGTCAGGACGAGCAGCTTGTGCTCGCGGGCCTTGGCCCGGGCGTCGGCGGGCAGCCGCTCGAAGGACGGGCTGACCGGGTGGCTCTCCTGGTCGGAGTGGTGCGGGTCGGCGCGCAGGATGCCGAGACCGGTGCCGGGCACGGCGGCCAGGGAGTCGTCGTCGCGCAGCTGGTACTCGCGGTAGCCGAGGAACGTGAAGTGGTCGTCGGCCAGCCAGCGCAGCAGCTCGCGGGCCTCCTCGACCTGGGGTCCGGGCAGGTCGCCGGGGATCGGCTCGTCCGGCAGCCCCTCCGCCAGCCGGGTCGCCGCGTCCCGCATCTTGCCCCAGTCCTCGACGGCCTCGCGGGCGTCGGAGAGCACACGCAGCAGGTCGGCGGTGATCTGCTTCAGATCGGCCCGGTCGGTCTCGCGGTCGATCTCGACGTGGATCCAGGACTCGACGTGCGCGTCGTGCGGCAGGCTCCCGGCGCCGGTCGGGGGCGTGGGCAGCACCTCGATCAGCTTGCCGGTGACGTCGCGCCGCACGACGAACTGGGGGTGGATGACGACGTGGATGCCGCGCCCCTGCCGCGTCAGCTCGTTGGTGACGGAGTCGACGAGGAAGGGCATGTCGTCGGTGACGACCTCGACGACCGAGTGGCTGCAGGTCCAGCCGTTCTCCTCGACCGTGGGCGTGTGAACCCGCACGTTGGCCGTGCCCTGGGGGCGGTTCTCGGCCAGCCGGTAGTGCGACACGGCGGCTCCGAAGACGTCGACCGGGTCGCGGTCGGCGAGGTCCTCCGGGGCCGTGTGCAGGTAGTAACGCTGGAGGAACGTGAGCAGGGACTCGCGGTCCGGGGCTCCCTGGGCGTCTGGGGTCTCCTCGCCCGTCGACCCGGTCGGTAGGTGCCCCCCGACCGGGCTGTTCTCAGCTACCCGGGCGGCCCTCTCGAGCAACTCGGCCTTGGCTTCGTCCAGCTTGGTCTGCATTGTCCTCTGGCTCCTGTCGCGCGCCGTTGCGTGACGTAGAAGGAAGTACGGCCTCTGCGCTTACGACGTCACGTCGTGACACGGGGTATCCGGTCGGAACCGACGCTATGCCGCAAGGTGAGATGAGCGGGGGTGTCTGAGCCAATCTTGAGCTGCTCCACCGGTGTGACGCTGCTCTCCGCGACGCCTGGATCCTGGTGGTGCTCGGCGTCCCGGGAGCCCTCGATGCCCCGTCCCGCCCGCGAGGACCAGCGACTGCCGCCCGGACACGGATGTCGTCCGTGCTCTCCGGGCGCAGGGCGAGGACGTCGGCGTCCCCGCGAACTATCGCGCTGATCACGCCACCAAGGCTATCGCTCCTCACAGGGCCCCCGTCATGAGCCGTATGTGTACAAAAGCAGCCCTGGAAGTTTGACGTTCTGCACAGTGCGCGCACCACCCCGCTTCGGCGTACCGCGGAAGGAGCCCCGCCGATCAGGCCGCCAGGCGCTGTGCCTCGTCGACCGCTTCCTCCAGCGTGTCCACGACCGGCACCCCGACCGCCTCGAGGCTCGCCCGGCTGTGCGATCCCCCGGTGTACAGCACGGCCCGGGCGCCCACGTGCAGCGCGGCCACGGCGTCGTCCGCGGCGTCCCCGATCACCACCGTGCGCTCGGGAGCCACCCCGCTCAGGGACCCCAGGTGCCGCACCATGTGCTCGGCCTTGCTGCCGCCCGACGGCCCGGTGCGCCCGTCCACGCGTATGAAGTGCGGCTCGATCCCGAAGCCGCGCACCAGGGGCACGAGCTCCTCGTGCACGTACATGCTGAGGATCGACTGGCTGCGCCCCGTCGACCGCCATGCGGCCAGCAGCTCCTCGGCGCCGGCCGTCAGACCGCACCTGACCCGGTGCTCCGCGTAGTACCGGTGGAAGATGCCGTCCATCAGCTCCCACTCGGCCTCGGTGGGCAGCCGCCCCATCAGCCGCTCGTAGAACTTCGGCACCGGTACGCAGTACAGCTCCCGGTACTTCTCCAGCGTCAGCGGCTCCAGGCCCAGCTCGGCGAAGGCCGCGTTCGTCGCCCCGATGATCGCGTCGATGTCGTGGAACAGCGTGCCGTTCCAGTCCCAGACAATGTGCGCGCCCGTCTTCGTCCCCATGCCACAAAACGTACCCGGCTCCACTGACAATCAAGAGAACGGCGCCTCAACGCGCCCCCGGGCGGGAGGTTCGCTCAGTTCCCGCGGCCCACCAGGTTGGGGATCTCCTGCGTCGCGAACCACAGCAGCTCGTGGTCCTCCGCCCCGTCCACGACGAACTGCGCGTCGTCGTCCCCGCCGTCCGCCGCCGGCAGCGCCTCGGCAGCCGCCGTCACATCGGCCTCCGCGTCGGCCGCGTCGACGTGCACCGACGCGGCCTTGGCCAGGGCCACGGGACCCGCGACCCGCACCTCGCCCAGCGCCGCCGGGTCCAGGCCCCGGTCGGGATCCGCGCTCGCGCCCCGGTCGGGCACGTCCACGGCCACGACGACCCGGCGCCGGGGTGCGTCCGCCTGGGCGGCCAGCAGCCGCAGCGAGGCCAGCGCGGCCCGGCTGAGCGCCGCGTACTCCAGCTCCTCGATGTCGTCGGAGAGGTACCACTCGCGCAGCGCGGGCGTCACGGCGTAGGCGACGAACGGTCCGGCCCCCAGCTCACCCGTCTCGTACGCCTCGGCGAGACCGGGGAGGGTCATGGGCACGTAGACACGCATGCTGGCCGCTTTCGTGGTCGGTTCGGTGGCTCCGGCAGGGCCTTCCGGCCGCAGAGGACCTTCAGAATACGTGCGCCGCGTCCCCTTTCGAGTCCCGCCCCGGGGAGCCGGACCCGTCCACTCGGAGCCGGGAATTCACCCGCCCCACCCGGGATCGGACGGGCTTCACACCCAGCGAATCACCCGGATAGGTGAACCCTCCCGGGTCCGCCGACGCGCACTCCGCCGCCTTGCTCCGGCGCCGTTCGCCCCCGTACAAGATCACCACCCGAAGTTACTCACCGGTATCCACCGGCTCACGAAACGGGGACCCCCATGCACAAGGTCATGACCAGCACCAACCGCCGCCCCCTCAGCGGCGGCATCGGCGGCACCGGCAGCAAGGAATGCGGCCTCGCAGCCCCGGCCGCCGCAGTCACCGCCGCCCCGGGCACCGCCGCCCCGGGCGCCCCGGCGGCCCCGGGCATCCCAGCTAGCCTGACGGCCCCGGTCGCCCCCGCCGCCCCTGCCGCCTCTGCCACCCCTGCTAATGCGAGGTCTCGCACCGGGGCCCGCGAGGGAACCAGCGAGGGAACCACCGCCCTCGCCACCGGCTCCGACACCCCGCCGCCCCTCGCCCCCACAGGCCCGCCTCACACTCCTGGCCGCGGCCCCGCCCGCGCACCCGGAGCCGACGGCCGCCCCCCGGCCTCTCCCCGCGCCCAGCGCCCGTACACCCGCCCCGCCGACACCCGCCCGCCCACATCCCCGGGCAGCAGCCGACCGGCCTCGGCAGGCCCTCGCCCGTCCACATCCCCGGGCAGCCGCCGGTCGGCCTCGGCAGGCTCCCGCCCGCCCACGTCCCCGGGCGCCCGCCGGTCGGCCTCCCCAGCGCCTCGCACGGCCCTCCGCCGGAGCCCGAACGGCACCCCGCCGCCCGCCATCCCCTCCGGCCCGGCGACCCCGCGGACGACCGCGCCGACCACGCCCCGCGTCCCCGCCCAGACCCCCCGCCGGCCGCTGCACCGCCCCCTGCCCACCGACCTCTTCGCCGACCTCCTGGTCGCCGTCCTGAGCGGCCACCGCCCCGTCCACGCGATGCTCCGCCACACCCGCGGCCGCGCCTACGACGAACTGGCCTGGCTGGCCGAACGCGGCCCCCTGCGCACCCGAGGCGCCCGCCCCGTCGTCCGGGACATCGGCTACTTCGAACCCCGCCCGGGCGCCATCGAGGCCTTCGCCCGGATCGGCGCCGGCGACCGGCTGCGCGCCATGGCCTTCCGTCTGGAACTGGGCCAGGACCTGCGCTGGCGCTGCACGGCGGTGGAACTCGGCGGCCCCCGGCCACCCCGCCCCGACACGGACTGACCCGCCCGACAGGGATGCACCCGCCCCGAACCGACTGACCCACCCCGACACGGATGGACCCGCCCCGACACGGACTGACCCGCCCCGACACGGACTCATCCGTCTGCCAGACCCGCCCCCGACTCGGGATCATCCGTTCCGGAACCCGGCCCGGCCGGCTTCCGTCCGGGTACGGCGAAGGGCCGGACACCCAGGAGGTGTCCGGCCCTTCAGGCCGTCACGGCGCTGCCGCGTCCGTCACGTCACTTCTTGCGGCGGCCCCGGCTCTTCGCCTGCTTGCGGCGCTCCGCGCGCGTGAGGCCGTCGGCCTCGGACCGCACCGGCTCGCCGTCCTCCGTGAAGTCGCCCTCGATCGTGCCGCCCTCGCCATCGACCGTCGGCGCCGAGAAGTGGAGGTTGCGCCGCTGCGGGACGTCCAGCCCCTTGGCGCGGATCTCCGGCCGGGAACCCGCCTGCGCCGGCACCGAGTCCTGCTTCTCCAGGTCGGCCACGGGCTTGGCGTCCTCGACGGGGACCTCCTCGACCTGCTGCTCGACCTGGACCTCCAGGTTGAACAGGTAGCCGACGGACTCCTCCTTGATGCCCTCCATCATGGCGGTGAACATGTCGAAGCCCTCGCGCTGGTACTCGACCAGCGGGTCCTTCTGCGCCATCGCGCGCAGGCCGATGCCCTCCTGGAGGTAGTCCATCTCGTAGAGGTGCTCGCGCCACTTGCGGTCCAGGACCGACAGCACGACCCGGCGCTCCAGCTCACGCATGATCTCGGAGCCGAGCTGCGCCTCACGCGCCTGGTACTGCTCGTGGATGTCGTCCTTGATGGAGTCGCCGATGAACTCGGCGGTGAGACCGGCCCGGTCGCCGGCCGCCTCCTCCAGCTCCTCGACCGTGACCTTGCACGGGTAGAGCTGCTTGAAGGCGCCCCACAGCCGGTCGAGGTCCCAGTCCTCCGGGAAGCCCTCGGCGGTCTCGGCCTGGACGTACGCGTCGATGGTGTCGTCCATGAAGTGCTGGATCTGCTCGTGCAGGTCCTCGCCCTCCAGGACGCGGCGCCGCTCGCCGTAGATGACCTCGCGCTGGCGGTTGAGGACCTCGTCGTACTTCAGGACGTTCTTACGGGTCTCGAAGTTCTGCTGCTCGACCTGCGACTGCGCGGAGGCGATCGCGCGGGTGACCATCTTGTTCTCGATCGGCACGTCGTCCGGCACGTTCGCCATGGACATCACGCGCTCGACCATCTGGGCCTTGAACAGCCGCATCAGGTCGTCGCCGAGGGAGAGGTAGAAGCGGGACTCGCCCGGGTCGCCCTGACGGCCGGAACGACCGCGCAGCTGGTTGTCGATACGCCGCGACTCGTGCCGCTCGGTGCCCAGCACGTAGAGCCCGCCGAGCTTCTCGACCTCTTCCTTCTCCGCCTTGACGGCCTTCTCGGCCCGCTCCAGCGCCTCGGGCAGGGCGTGCGCCCACTCCTCGATGTGCTCCTCGGGGTCGAGACCGCGCTGGCGCAGCTCGGCCTCGGCGAGGTCCTCGGGGTTGCCGCCGAGCTTGATGTCCGTACCCCGGCCGGCCATGTTCGTGGCGACCGTGACCGCGCCCTTGCGGCCGGCCTGGGCGACGATCGTCGCCTCCCGGTCGTGCTGCTTGGCGTTGAGCACCTCGTGCTGGATGCCGCGCTTGCTCAGCTGCTGCGAGAGGTACTCGGACTTCTCGACGGAGGTGGTGCCGACGAGGATCGGCTGCCCCTTGCGGTGCTTCTCCTCGATGTCGTCGACGACGGCCTCGAACTTGGCGACCTCGGTCCGGTAGATCAGGTCGGACTGGTCCTTACGGACCATCGGCCGGTTGGTCGGGATCGGCACCACGCCGAGCTTGTAGATCTGGTGGAACTCGGCGGCCTCGGTCATGGCCGTACCGGTCATGCCGCACAGACCGGGCTGTTCCTTGCCGTTGTGGTCGTGGCGCTTGTAGAGGCGGAAGAAGTTCTGGAGGGTGATCGTGGCGAGCGTCTGGTTCTCGTCCTTGATCGGCACCCCTTCCTTCGCCTCGATCGCCTGGTGCATGCCCTCGTTGTAGCGGCGGCCGGCGAGGATACGTCCGGTGTGCTCATCGACGATCATGACCTCGTCGTCGATGATGACGTAGTCCTTGTCCTTCTTGAACAGTTCCTTCGCCTTGATGGCGTTGTTCAGGTAGCCCACCAGCGGGGTGTTCACCGACTCGTACAGGTTGTCGATGCCCAGCCAGTCCTCGACCTTGGCGACGCCGGACTCGTGGATGGCGACCGTGCGCTTCTTCTCGTCGACGTCGTAGTCGCCGGTCTCCTCGATGCCCTTGAGGGGCTGGCCGGCCTCGCCGCGCTTGAGGCGCTTGACCAGCTTGGCGAAGTCGCCGTACCACTTGGTCGCCTGGTCGGCCGGGCCGGAGATGATCAGCGGCGTACGGGCCTCGTCGATGAGGATGGAGTCGACCTCGTCGACGATGGCGAAGTTGTGGCCGCGCTGGACGAGCTCGTCCTTGGACCACGCCATGTTGTCGCGGAGGTAGTCGAAGCCGAACTCGTTGTTCGTGCCGTAGGTGATGTCGCAGGCGTACTGCTCGCGGCGCTGAGCCGGCGTCATGTTGGCGAGGATGCAGCCGACGCTCAGGCCCAGGAAGCGGTGGACGCGGCCCATCATCTCGGAGTCGCGCTCGGCCAGGTAGTCGTTGACCGTGATGATGTGGACGCCCTCGCCGGACAGCGCGTTCAGGTACGCCGGCAGCGTGCCGACGAGGGTCTTGCCCTCACCGGTCTTCATCTCGGCCACGTACCCCATGTGCAGGGCGGCGCCGCCCATCATCTGCACGTCGTAGTGACGCTGGCCCAGGACGCGCTTGGCGGCCTCACGGACGGTCGCGAAGGCCTCGGGCAGCAGGTCGTCCAGGCTCTCACCGTCGGCGTACCGCTGCTTGTACTCATCGGTGAGGGCCCGCAGCTCGGCGTCGGAGAGGTCGACGAAGTCCTCTTCGATGGAGTTGACCTGGTCCGCGATGCGGTGCAGCTTGCGCAGGATCTTGCCTTCGCCTGCACGCATGATCTTCGAGAGGACGGACACGGGGGTTGGTCTCCTTGCCGGTCGGGCCTGGGACGGTCGGTTACCACTTGACTTACTGAGCAACGGCCATCGTATGCGAGGACCCCACCGCGCCGGGAGGGCCTGCCGTGACGGCGACCGTCCGTTGCTTCCATTCTGATTCACGTCTGCTTCAAAGGGGACAACGTCCGGGGCCCGCGGATGGTGCCGCACCCCGCCGCCGAATTGCACGAGGCGTGATCACTCCCTCACCGACGGCAAAGGGATGGCACCCCGGCGCCCTCCCGAGCAGAATCGGCCGATGGACCCCGTCACCCTCACCACGGACCGCCTCCTGCTGCGCACGGTCGGCCCCCGGGACGCCGACGCGGTGTACGAGGCCTGCCAGGACCCGGACATCCGGCGCTGGACCACGATCCCCTCGCCCTACCTGCGCGAGCACGCCGAGAGCTTCACGGAACAGCTGGCTCCGGACGGCTGGGCGAACGGCTCCATGTTCACCTTCGGCGTCTTCCTGCACTCCGGAGACCTCGCCGGCATGCTCGGCCTCACGATGCGCGCCCTGGGCATGGCGGAGATCGGCTTCTGGGCCGCGAAGCCGCACCGCTCCCACGGCTACATCACGGAAGCGGCCCTCGCCGCCTGCCGCTGGGCCTTCGTCCACGGCGCGATCGACCGCGTCGAATGGCGCGCCGAGGTCGGCAACCGGGCCTCGCGCGCGGTGGCGGAACGCGCGGGCTTCACGATCGAGGGCACACTGCGCGCCGCGACGAACAACAAGGGAGTGCTGCGGGACACCTGGATCGGCTCCCTGCTCCCCTCGGACCTCGGCCTGCCGTCGACGGCGCCGTACCTGCCGGCTGCCCGCTAGCCGCGAACCCGCAGGCCGGCCCGCGATGTCAGTCCCACCGCCTATCGTGCGACCCATGACCACCCCGCGCCCCGCAGCAGAGCTCTCCGCAGACGAGGCCCGCAGAATCGCCCTGCGCGCCCAAGGCTTCCTCGGCGCCCCCGACCGCCGCTCCGGCGTCCGCGGCGTTCTCCGCCACCTCGGTGCGATACAGCTCGACACGATCTCGGTCCTGGCCCGCTCCCACGAGCTCGTGCCCTACGCCCGCCTGGGCGCGGTGGGCCGGAAGACCGTGGAGAGCGCGTACTGGACCCCGGATCCCTCCGGCGCGCCCCACGCCTTCGAGTACTGGTCCCACGCCGCCTGCATCCTCCCCATCGAGGAGTGGCCCCACTTCGCCTTCCGCCGCCGCGCCTACCGCAACCGCCCGCACTGGAACCACGACCTGCCCGACGGTGTCTACGACCAGGTCATCAAGCAGCTCCGCTCGGAAGGCCCGCTGACGGCCACGGAATTGGGCGGCGCGAAGAAGACGAACGACTGGTGGGACTGGTCCGGCGCCAAAGTCGCCGTCGAACGCGCCCTGATGTACGGCGAGGTGGTGTGCGTGGAGCGCCGCGGCTGGAAGCGGATCTACGACCTCGCCGAGCGCGCCGTCCCCGACGCCCTGCTGCACGACGAGCTGGACGACACCGAGTGCCTGCGCCGCCTGGTCCGGCTGGCGGGCCAGTCCCTCGGCGTCGGCACCCGCGCGGACATCGCCGACTACCACCGTCTCAAGGGGGAACAGGTCGACGCGGTGATCGCCGACTCGGGGCTCGTCCCGGTCACGGTCGAGGGCTGGGGCAAACCGGCCTGGGCCGACCCGGCGGCGCTGCGGACGCCCCCGCGCGGCCGCCACCGCACCACGCTCCTGTCGCCGTTCGACTCCTTGATCTGGGAGCGGGCGCGCACGGAGCGGATCTTCGGCTTCACGCACCGCCTGGAGGCCTACGTCCCCAAACCGAAGCGGGTGTACGGCTACTTCGCGATGCCGGTCCTGGCCGGCGGCCGGCTGGTCGGCCGCGTGGACCCGGCGCGCGCGGGCAGCACGCTGGTGGCCAAGCAGGTCACGCTCGACGGCCCGAAGGCGGTCCCGGCCGTCGCCCAGGCCCTGGTCGAGGCCGCGTCCTGGGTGGACTGCACGGACGTGCGCGTGGAACGGGTCGACGCACCCGAACTGCGTGAGCCGCTCGCCCGGGAGCTGGCCCGCCTGACGGCCTGACGTCTGCCCTGCGCCGTGACAGCCGGACGGCTCGGCCCGCCCGGCGTCAGCGGATCTCGAGGATCTTCTCCCGCATCGCGTAGACCACGGCCTCCATCCTGGAGTGCAGCTGCAGCTTCTCCAGGATGTTGCGCACGTGGTTCTTCACGGTGTTCTCGGAGATGAACAACTCCTTGGCGATGTCACGGTTGTTCATTCCCGTGGCGACGAGCTTGAGGACTTCCAGCTCGCGGTCCGTCAGGCGCGGCGCGGGCACCAGGCGGCGCTCGTCCGTGCGCTGGATCATCGACTTGAACTCCGTGAGCAGCTTGGACGCCATGGAGGGGCTGATCTGCGACTGTCCGTCGGCGACCGCGCGAATGGCCGTGGCCACCTCGTCCGTGGAGATCTCCTTGAGGAGATAACCGGTCGCGCCCGCCTTGATGGCGTCGTAGAGATCGGCTTCCTCGTCGCTGATCGTCAGCATGATGATCTTCGCGCTGGGTGCCACCTCCTTGATGGAGGTGCAGGCCTCGATGCCACCCCGCTTGGGCATGCGCACGTCCATCAGGACGATGTCGGGCAGCAGGTCGGCGGCCTTCTCGACGGCCTCGGCACCGTCACCCGCCTCTCCGACGACCTGGATGTCCTCCTCGGCCGCGAGCACGATCTCCAGACCACGGCGGAACAGGGCGTGGTCGTCCACCACGAGGACTCTGATCGGTTCCTTGCGTGGGGTCTCCGAGTCCGGGCCCATGCCGACGACGCCGTCGTGGGCATCCCCGTCACGCATCGGTCCGAAGCTGTCCGCCATCGTTCCTCCCCCTGAAGGCTGTGGCCTGTGGTCCTGAGCCATCGCCAACCCAGAGCAACGACCCACCGGTTGGGCCGTGGCCACCATGATTTCATGCCCGGACGGCGCCGGGGTGACGGAGCGGGGCGCGAAGTGGTCGCACAGGGGTGCCCCTGGGGGCGCACACGCGCTCCAGGGGCACCCACTTCGCTGTCACCCTGCTCGGTCAGCCGCCGAGCGCACCGCCCGCGTCCGGGGAGTGCGCCTGCGTGACCATGGTGTCCGTCCGGAGGTGGATCACGCCGTAGTCGTAGGCGTGCCGTCGGTAGACGACACTCGGTTCCTTGGTCTCGGAGTCGACGAACAGATAGAAGTCGTGCCCGACCAGCTCCATCTCGTAGAGAGCCTGGTCGAGGGTCATGGGGGCTGCGACGTGGGTCTTCTCGCGGACGACGATGGGGCCGTCACCCTGTACTTCCAGCGAGCCGATCTTCTTCGTGGGGACCGCTTCCGGCTCGTCCTCGGGGGCCGGCGCGAGGCCGTTTCCGTTCAGCGTCGCCACACCGGGGACGTGGTCGGCGACCTCGGCGGCCGGGATCCGGCGCGCGCCACGGCGTGAGTACCGCTTGTCGTGTTGCCTGCGCAGCCGGGCTTCCAGCTTTTCCGCCGCCAGGTCGAGCGCCGCGTACGGGTCGCTCGCCGCTGCCTCCGCCCGGATCACCGGACCGCGGGAGCGGAGCGTGATCTCCACTCGGTCACAGCGGTCGGCCTGCCTGGGGTTGGGCTCCTTGGACACCTCGACGTCGAGGCTGATCACCTTGCCATCGAGCTTCTGGATCTTCTCCAGCTTCAGCTTCTCGGCCACGTGCTTCCGGAACCGCTCGGGCACCTCGGTCTTGCGGCCCTTGACGACGATGTCCACGCAGAACTCCGTTCCCGGATCACTCCGCTTCGGTGCGGAGCATCTCCCTTTTGCACCAGGTTCCGGTGAGCACCGGAACCTCGGACTCGGTGACTTCCACCTCCTCCCCCGTGGGCGAGATCTCCACTCCACCGTCGCGAGTGATGAAGAAAAACCCGCGTCACGGCATTCGGATTCGAGAGGCGTGGCCTGCGGCTTTCCCTCTCAACCGAACATATCTCGCCCGGGCGGATGTCGTCACCCTCTACCGCGGCGTACCTCCGTTCAGGTGAATAGGCCCTCTCATTACCTGCAACGACGCAAGATCTCAGTCAGTTCCGGTTTATTTGGAAAGAGTCCGGTGTTGCCGCGACCACTGCCGCGCACACCACGTCGACGACTCCGCCGGCGCCGTCCGCGCCCGCCATTCGCTGCCGGCCGGGCCGCCGGCCCGTCCTCTCTCGCCTTGATCCGACGTACTGTTCCTCTCTGCTTTCCCAGCTCTCTCCCCCGTACACGGGCTCAGTCCACGCGGCGTTCGAAATCGGCCCCGCCACCGCCCCGTGCCGCGCCGTCGCCCTTTGTCGCGCCCCCGGCCCGTCCCCGACCGCCCGCAGGGCCCGTGCGGCCTCCGACAGGGAAGCGCCCGTGGTCATCACGTCGTCGACCAGGACGACCGGTCCCGCACACAGCAGCCGGGCACCTGCGGGCGCGACCGTCAGCGCGCCGGCGAGATTGTCCCGCCGCTGCCGGGAATTGAGCCCCGACTGGTCGGCCACGGTCCGCCGGTGCCGCAGCACCCCGAGCACCCGGGCCGGCATCCCGGCGCGCCGCAGGTCCGCAGCCGCCGCGAGCGCGATCCGGCGTGCCGGGTCATGCCCACGGGCCCGCACGGCTCGCCGCCCGGACGGCACGGGCACCAGCAGCACGGGAGCCCCGCCGCCCCGCACCGCCGCCCCGGCGCCCGACCGGGACGAACCCTCGCGGAGGCCGGCGCGCACGGCTTGTGCCAGGGCCGCTCCCAGCGGGCCCGCGAGCGCCAGGGCACCGCGTTCCTTGTGGGCCAGCAGCGTCGCCCGCACCTCGTCCGCGTACGCGGCCGCCGCGTGCACCACCGGCAGCCCGGGCGGCTCCGGCACCGGCCGCACCCGCCGTACGGCAGCCCCGCCGAGCACCGCACGGCACCGTGCGCAGAGCACCGTGCGCGGCGCGCCGCAGCCTCCGCACTCGCCCGGCAGCACCAGGTCGGTGAGGTCCTGCCACCACCCCCGCATGCCCACCACTCTGCCGCCCCGGCCGGGGCTCTGCCACCCCTGTGGACAACCGCCTGTGGACAACGCGAGTGGCGCGTCCCAACGGAGACGGCCGTCACCACGAAACGACCGAAGACGTACCGAGGGCAGGCCGCCGACGTGCCCGAAGACGCGCCGAACCCGCCCGCCTCACCCCGGATAAACCGGCGCCGTCCCCTCCGTGACCTTCTGCCACTGCGCGCCCGTCGGCAGCCGGACGATGCCGTCCACCGAGTTCGCCACCAGCGGCAGCCCGTCGTCCTCGGCGGCGGTGACCTCCTTGACGCCGGTCAGGGCCGCGGGCGCCGGTGCGTCCGGCGAGGAGCCGTCGACCTGGACGTACCGCATCTGCTCCACGCCCCCGTGCTCGCGCCCGACCACCACGAGCCGGCTGTCACCGGCCCAGGACATGGCCGTGACCTCCTCCAACTCCGGTGTCGCGGAGCGCAGTTCGACCACGCGGACAGCCGGCCGCTCGCCCGGCTTCTCCTCCCGCTCGATCAGCCCGATGAGCAGCGTCTTCTTGCCGTCCTTCTCCACCACGAGCGCGATCCGCACCCCGTCGGCGGCCACCCGCACGGACTGGATCCGCCCGTCCAGGTGCGGCGTGCGCACCTGGAGCGGCTCGCCCTTGCCGTCCTCCAGGAGCAGCAGCCGCGGGTCGCGCGGGTTGCGGTCGGCCACCCACAGGCCGTCGTCCGCGTCCCAGCTGGGGGTCGTCAGCCGGTCCGACTCGCTCCGGCCCTGGCTGCGCAGCACCGGCTCGCCGAGCGAACCGCCCGAGACCAGCGAGCCCACGTACAGCGACTTGCCGTCGAGGCTGACGCCCGCGGCGGTGTGCTCGTCCCGCGAGACGGCCACCGACCGCAGGGCCGTGTCGCCCTCTCCCAGCGCGCCCGGCGCCGGGTCCGGCTTCGCCTCGCTGCTGCCCGCCGGGATCCGGACCAGCCGGTCCTTGCCGTCCACGAAGTACAGGTAGTCGGGGTGGCGCGCCGCGCTCCGGGAGGCAGCGGCCTCCGCCGCCTCCTGGGTGAGCGAACACAGCTCGGTCCCGCCGGCGCGCAGCTCCACCTCGTCGACCGCGGGGCTGAGGCTCCGCAGCGTGAACAGCAGCTGGGCCGCCATCTCCTCGCACCGGTTGGTGCCGATGCCCGCGGCCTTGTCGTTGAGCGGGACCGTCAGCAGGTTGCGGTCGTCGGGCGTGAGCGCCCCGGCGCCCTTCGCCAGCGTCGTACCGGTGGGGAAGCTCGACCTGACGACGGGGTCGAGCCACCGTGTGGGCCCGCTCAGCACCGAGCGCACCATCTGCGTCATGGGATCCACGCGCCGGCGCACCCAGACCGGGTCCGCGACCGCGGTGGGCTGCGACTTCGCCCCGGCGGCCACGGTGTTCGAGGCGAAGTAGTACTTGCTGACCGACATGTAGTTGCGCTGGAAGTCCGACTGGCCCATGACGATGCCCTGCGGCAGGGCGTCGATCCGCCACTGCCCGCTCTTCTTGTCCTGCGTCAGATGCACGGTCCTGCCGTACGAGCCGGTGGCGGGCGCGTACGACTGCTGCGCGTCCACGGTGGCCACCTTGGTGCCGGTCAGCATGTACGAGATCTCGCCGGTGTCCTCGCGGCCGGTCGGCCCCTCGGGCTTGGCTCCCGGCCCGTCCGTGAGCACCGTCGTGAACAGCTCCGGCCGCCAGGTCTTCGCGGCGTCGCCGGTGAGGTACTGGCGGGCCGTCTTGTAGTGCGGATCGTCGCTGGTCAGCGCCTCCAGGAAGCCCTGCACGATCTCCGAGGGCGGCGCGTCCTCCCCCGGCGGCACCGCGAACACCCGCACCTGGGTGTCCTGGCGCGGGGTGGACTCCACGCTCCGCAGGTCCCCGCTGTCCGGCATCGACGCGCATCCCGCCAGCACCAGGACGCCCCCGGCGGCGTACGCCATCACGCGCGCGGGCCTGCGCCGGCCGCGCCCTTCGCGGTCAGCGCCCACGAGATGCCTCCCCTTGCCTGTTCGCCTCTCCCAGCCCGGTCTCCCCACTCGGGACGGCCGCGCCCTCGCCCGGGGCGGCCGCGTCCTCGCCGGGGACGGCCGTGCCCTCGTCCGGGCCTGCTTCCCTCGCCCCGGGACCGGACGGGTCCCGGCCGGTCCGGCCGGAACCGCTCACCGTGCCGTTCTCGGCGCTCTCCGCGGGACCCCCCACACGCCCACTGCGCGCGGTCCCCGAGGAACCACGCGTGTCGCCGTTCTCCGCGCTCCCGGCCCGGCCACTGTCCTCGTCGGCCCGCCGGGTGCCCGAGGCCGGCCGCGGCACCACGCGCGCGCCGTTGCCCGGCAGCGCCGTCGGGTCGGCCGTGGCGCTGGCCGCCCGCGGCGGTATCGGGTCGCGCTTCGCCGCCGCTGCCGCGGATGCGCTCGCCGGCTGCGCCGGTACGGTCGCCCGCTTCTCGCCGCTCGCGCCGCCGCACGGCAGGCCGGCGTCGTCCAGGCCGCGGTTGCGCCGCGAGTCCTTGGGCTCCAGCGGTATCGGTGAGCCCCGCAGCGGCTCGTCCGCGGTCCTGGGCAGCGTCAGCCGGAACTGGGAGCCCCCGCCCGGCTCGCCCCACGCCTGCAGCCAGCCGCCGTGCAGCCGCGCGTCCTCCAGGGCGATCGACAGCCCCAGGCCCGTACCGCCCGTGGTACGCGCGCGTGCCGGGTCGGCCCGCCAGAAGCGGCTGAACACGCGGGTCGCCTCGCCGGGCTTGAGCCCGACCCCGTAGTCGCGCACCGCGACGGCGACCGCGCCGCCGGCCGCGGCGAGCCTGACGACGACGTCCTTGCCCTCGCCGTGCTCCACGGCGTTGACGACGAGGTTGCGCAGCACCCGCTCCACGCGCCGGGCGTCGGCCTCGGCGACGACGGGCTGCTGGTCGCCCAGGACGCGGATCCGCGTGCCCTTGCGCTCCGCGAGCGGCTCGGCCCCGCTGACCACGCGCCGCACGACGTTCCTGAGGTCTATCGGCTCCGCCTCCAGCGCCGCGGCACCCGCGTCGAACCGGCTGATCTCCAGCAGGTCCGCGAGCAGCGACTCGAACCGGTCCAGCTGGTCGGCGAGCAGCTCCGCCGACCGCGCGGTCACCGGGTCGAAGTCCGCACGCGCCTCGTGGATGACGTCCGCGGCCATCCGCACGGTCGTCAGCGGCGTCCGCAGCTCGTGCGACACGTCCGACACGAACCGGCGCTGCATCCGCGACAGGTCCTCCAGCTGGCTGATCTTGAGCTGGAGGTTCTGCGCCATCTTGTTGAAGGCCTCACCGAGCCGCGCGATGTCGTCCTCGCCGGTGACCTTCATCCGTTCCTGGAGCCGCCCGGCCGACAGCCGCTCGGCGATCCCCGCCGCCATCCGCACCGGCGTGACGACCTGCCGCACCACGAGCCAGGCGATGGCCCCGAGCAGCACGACGACGAACAGCCCCGCCGTCGCCAGCGTGCCCTTGACCAGGCTCAGCGACTTCTCCTCCTGGGTGAGCGGGAAGAGGTAGTACAGCTGGTACGGGTCGCCGTTCGGGTCGTTGACCTGCTTGCCGATGACCAGGCCCGGCTGGGAGTCCTTGATCTCGTTGTTGTACGTGATGCGCGTGTAGCTCTGCGCGGCCGTCGTACTGCTGCCGATCCGTTCCCGCAGGTCCGCGGGCACGCTCTTGTTCCAGTCCACCTCACCGGAGGCGCGCTGTCCGCGTCCGCCGGCACCGTCCGCGTCGGAGGCCGGCAGCGTGACCACGTCGAAGGCGCCCTGGCCACCGCTGGACAGCGAGGACACCAGGTCGCTCAGCCACTGGGTGACGTTCTGCGCGGGACGGCCGTCCGCCGTGGCGACGTCGTCGCCGGTCCCGCTGGCCGCCTCGTCGGCGCGCTGCTTGGCCACCGCGAAACCGCCCGTGGCCTGGCTCTGGGACGCCTTCACCTTCGCGTCCAGCAGGCCGTTGCGCACCTGCCCGATGACGACGAAACCCAGCAGCAGCACCACGCCGAGCGACATCAGCAGCGTCGTGACGACGACCTTGAGCTGGATGTTGCGCCGCCACAGCCGCATGACCGGCAGCAGCGGCCGGCGCACCCAGCGCATGAACAGGCGGATGACCGGGCTGCCCTGGACGCCGCCCTGGAGCAACCCGCTCTCCAGGAACCGTCCCCAGCGGGACCCGGGCTTCTTCCGCCCGACAGGCCGCCCCGGGCGGGCCCCGGACCGGCCGGGCGCCGAAGCGGCACTGTCGCCGGACATGTCAGCTCGGCCCTGCCTTGTACCCGACACCACGGACGGTCACCACGATCTCCGGCTTCTCCGGGTCCTTCTCGACCTTGGAGCGCAGCCGCTGCACGTGCACGTTGACCAGCCGTGTGTCCGCCGCGTGCCGGTAGCCCCACACCTGCTCCAGCAGCACCTCGCGCGTGAACACCTGCCACGGCTTGCGCGCCAGCGCGACCAGCAGGTCGAACTCCAGCGGCGTCAGCGCGATCGACTGCCCGTCCCGCTTCACGGAGTGCCCCGCCACGTCGATGACCAGGTCACCGATGGCGAGCTGCTCCGGAGCGGGCTCCTCCGACCTCCGCAGCCTGGCCCGGATCCGGGCCACCAGCTCCTTCGGCTTGAACGGCTTCACGATGTAGTCGTCGGCACCCGACTCCAGGCCCACCACGACGTCGACCGTGTCGCTCTTGGCCGTGAGCATCACGATCGGCACGCCGGACTCCGCCCTGATCAGGCGGCACACCTCGATGCCGTCCCGGCCGGGCAGCATCAGATCGAGCAGCACCAGGTCCGGCTTGGCCTCCCGGAACGCGGCCAGCGCCTTGTCCCCGTCGGCCACGAACGACGGCTCGAAACCCTCACCACGCAGCACGATGCCGAGCATCTCGGCCAGTGCGGTGTCGTCGTCGACGACAAGGACTCGTCCCTTCATAAACGACATCATCCCATTCTCATAACGGTGGCGAAGGCAGTGGTGAGGTAGGTCACCGGCCAGTGACCATAGTCGCAGCAAGCGCTACTGTCTGCCCTCGCCCGCCCGCCGACGATCTCCCGGACGATCTCCAGACGAGCTCTCCGTGCCCCCGGCGGCCTGCGCGGTGACCACCGGAGACCCAGGACTTGAGAACTGGCGCCCTCCAGCCGAGCGGACCTCAGCCCGCCGCCACCCGGCGCGACCGCCCGCACACCTCGGCGAGCGCCTCGGCCGTCACCGGCGAGACCACGCCCTCCTCCGTCACGATCGCCGTCACCAGCTCCGGCGGCGTCACGTCGAAGGCCGGGTTGTACGCCTGCGTCCCCAGCGGCGCCACCGGAATGCCGCCGCCGGCCTCCGCGCCGGCCACCGGCACCTGCGGCGCCACCAGCTCGGTCACCTCGTGCCCGGCCCGCTGCTCCACCTCGATGGACGCCCCGTCCGGCGTGTCCAGGTCCACCGTCGTCACCGGCGCCACCACGATGAACGGCACATGGTGGTACCGCGCCAGCACCGCCAGCGGATAGCTCCCCACCTTGTTCGCCACCGAGCCGTCCGCCGTGATCCGGTCCGCCCCGATCAGCACCGCGTCGACCTCACCGGCGGCGAACAGCGACCCCGCCGCATTGTCCGTGAGCAGCGTGTACGCCATCCCGCTGCGGGCCGCCTCGTACGCCGTCAGACGCGCTCCCTGCAGCAGCGGACGCGTCTCGTCCACCCACAGCCGCCGCAGCCGGCCCACCCGGTGCGCCGCGAGCGCCACCGCGAACGCCGTGCCCTCCCCGCCCGACACCAGCGAGCCGGTGTTGCAGTGGGTCAGGATCCGGTGCCCGCCTCCGGGCAGCAGCTCGTCCAGCAGCGCCAGCCCGTGCTCGGCCATCCGCCCGCTGGCCTCGGCGTCCTCCCGGTGCAGCTGCCGCGCCGCGGCCAGCGCCGCCGCGGCCGCCTGCCGGATGTCGCCGCCCTTGGCCAGCGCCGCCTCGTGCGCCGCCTGCGCGCGCCGCACCCCGACGGCCAGGTTCACGGCGGTCGGCCGGGCCGTCGCCAGCGCGGACGCGGCCTCGTCCACGTCGAAGCCCCGCACGGCGGCGAGCGCGACGCCGTACGCCCCCGCGATGCCGAGCAGTGGCGCCCCGCGCACGGCCAGCGAGCGAATCGCCTCGACCAGCGCGGACGCGTCCGTACAGACCAGTTCGACCTCCTCTGCCGGCAGCCTCGTCTGGTCGAGCAGGACCAGAACGGGCCCTTCCGGTGGCTCTTCCCAGCGGATCGCCGGGATCTCGGTCGGCCGCTTGTCGTCGCCGCTGTACGCGTACTGATCAGCCATGCGATCAGTCTGCCCCCAATCGAGCGGACAATTGAAGGTACGCAGCCCAGACCGCGGCCGGTCACACCAAGACCACCCCATGGCACGATGGCTGCCAACCTGCCGCCGCGACCGCGGACGGGCACCGTGAAGGAGCGACGATGAACGACACTCCGGGCTGGGCCTCGCCCGGATCCGCCCCGTCCGACGGGCAGAAGCCTGACGCGTCCGGCCCTGCCGAGCCCGCTGACCGCCCCGGTCCCGCACAACCCGCCGACCAGCCGGGACAGCCGGGCCACGCCCCGCAGGGCACCGGCCCGCAGTGGTCCAAGGAGCAGCCGCCACCGGCCCAGTGGTCCGCCCCCAGCGCCCCGACCGGCCCCGGTCAGGCACCCCCGCCCCCGCCGCCCGGCCCGGGCTGGGGCACCCAGCCCCCCGGCGGCCACGGCCCCGGAGGCCCGGGCGGCTACGGACCCGGCGGCCCTGGAGGCCCCGGCGGATACGGCGGGTACGGCCCCGGCCCGGGCCACCCCGGTGGCCACGGCGGCTGGGGCAGCGGCTGGGGCGGCCCCCCGCCGGCCGCCAAGCCCGGCGTGATCCCGCTGCGCCCGCTCGGCGTCGGCGAGATCCTCGACGGCGCGGTCTCCACCATGCGCACCTACTGGCGCACCGTCCTGGGCATCTCCCTCACCGTCGCCGTCCTCACCGAGATCATCGTCGTGCTGTTCCAGGGCCTCGTCCTGGACGACTCCAGCACCGACGCCCTCAACGACCCGAGCGCCACCCTCAGCGAGCTGAGCCGCGCCATGGGCGACGCACTGCTCAACTCCACCGTCATCTTCGTGATCTCCCTGGTCGGCACCGTCATCGCCACCGCCCTCCTGACGACCGTCACCAGCCGGGCCGTGCTCGGCAAGTCGGTCACCATCGGAGAGGCCTGGCGTGACGCCCGCCCGCAGATCCTCAAGCTGTTCGGCCTCATCTGCCTGCTGCTGCTCATCACCGCCGGCGTCGTCACCGCCGGCACCCTGCCCGGCATCCTCGTCTCCCTGGCCGGCAGCACCGGAGCGGGCGTCGCCCTGACCGTGCTCGGCATCATCGGCGCCGGCATCGTCGCCCTGTGGCTGATGATCCGCTTCTCGCTCGCCTCGCCCGCCCTCATGCTGGAGAAGCAGGGCATCAAGAAGGCGATGAGCCGCTCCACGAAGCTGGTCCGGGGCACCTGGTGGCGAATCTTCGGCATCCAGCTGCTCGCCACGATCATCGCCAACGTCGTCGCCTCGATCATCGTCATCCCGTTCACCTTCCTGGCCGGGGCCCTCAGCGGCGACGGCATCACCGGCTGGCTCAACTCGGGTGTCGGCAGCCTCGGCTGGACGTTCCTGATCGTCAGCGGCATCGGCTCGGTGATCGGCTCCATGATCACGTTCCCGATCACGGCCGGCGTCACCGTGCTCCTCTACATCGACCAGCGCATCCGCCGCGAGGCCCTCGACCTCGAACTGGCCCGCGCCGCCGGTGTCCAGGGCTACGGCCCGACCGCCCCCGGCGCCACCCCGGGGAGCTGATGCGGTGAGCTCGGCGGGGGACCTTCTCACCACTGCGCTGCCACGCGCCGCCCTCCGGACGCTGTTGCGGGCCGGCGACACCTCCGCGCTGTCGCCGGCCGACTCCACCGACGAACCGCCCCTCACCGTCCCGCGGGACCCCGCGCGGGAGGCGGCCCGCCGCGAGCTGTCCAAGCGGATGTACCACGAGGACGACCCCAGCCTGTTCCAACGTGCCCTCGACGCCTTCTGGGACTGGCTCGGCAAACTGCTCAACGCCGCCTCGACCGCCACGCCCGGCGGCACACTCGGCCTGGTCGTCATCGTCCTGGCCGTCGTCGCCGTCCTGGCCGCCCTCTGGTGGCGCCTGGGCACCCCGCGCCGCCAACCCACCTCGTCCGCCACCCTGTTCGACGACCGCCCCCGCAGTGCCGCCGACCACCGCGCCGCCGCCGAGGCACACGCCGCCCAGGGCCACTGGAACCAGGCCGTCCAGGAACGCATGCGTGCCCTCGTCCGCGCCCTCGAAGAGCGCGCACTCCTCGACGCCCGCCCCGGCCGCACCGCCGACGAGGCCGCAGCCGAAGCCGGCCGCGCCCTGCCCGCCCACACGGACCGACTGCGCACAGCCGCCCGCGACTTCGACGACGTCACATACGGCGGCCGCTCGGCGACCGAGCAGTCGTACCACCGCATGGCGGAACTCGACCGCGAACTGGAGCGCACCAAGCCCCACCTCGCGGCGAGCAGCGCGAGCACGGCCCCCACCACCCGCCAGGGAGCCGCCGAATGACCACCGAGGCCACGCTCCCCTCCACCTCGGCCTCGCCCACCGCCCGCCAGATGTGGACCCGCACGCGCGGTATTGCACTCGCCCTGCTGGTGCTCATCGCCGGAGCCGTCGCCATCGCCGTGATCCGCTCCGACGCCCGCCACGGCGAACTCGACCCGCGCTCCACCGACCCGGGCGGCAGCCGCGCCGTCGCCGAACTCCTCGCCGACCGCGGCGTCGACACGCGCGTCGTCACCACCCTGGACGAGGCAGCCGCCGCGAACGGCCCGGACACCACCCTCCTGGTCGCCGTCCCCGACCTGCTGACCCGCGGTCAGCAGTCCCGGCTGCACACCGCGTTCGCCGAGTCCGGAGGCCGCACCGTCCTGGTCGCCCCCGGCAGCGCCTCCGTCGAACGACTCGCCCCCGGCGTCACCGCGGACCCCGCCACCAGCCTCGACACGACGCTCTCCCCGGACTGCGCCCTGCCCGCCGCCCGCCGCGCCGGCACCGCCGAAACGGGCGGCGTCCGCTACACCACCACCCACCTCGACGCCGACGAGTGCTACCCGAGCGAACGCCTGGCCACCCTCCTGCGCATCCCGGCCGACCGCGGAGACGGCGACACCGTCGTCCTCGGCGCGCCCGACATCCTCCTCAACGACCGCCTCGACGAGCAGGGCAACGCCTCGCTCGCCCTCCAACTCCTCGGCTCCCGCCCCCATCTGGTCTGGTACCTCCCCTCGCTCTCCGACACCTCGGCCACCGGCACCGACGACGAACGCGGCTTCTTCGACCTGCTCCCCTCCGGCTGGCTCTGGGGCACCCTGCAGCTGTTCATCGCCGCAGCCCTGGCCGCCCTGTGGCGGGCACGCCGGCTCGGCCCCCTCGTGCCCGAAAAACTCCCCGTCGCGATCCGCGCCTCGGAAACCGCCGAGGGCCGCGCCCGCCTCTACCGCAAGGCCGACGCCCGCGACCGCGCGGCCGACGCTCTCCGCTCCACCACACGCACCCGCCTCGCCCCCCTCGTCGGCGTCCCCGTCACCCAGGCGCACACGCCCGAGGCCCTGCTCCCGGCCCTGTCCACCCGCCTCCACGGCGACGGACACGACCCGCACACCCTGCTCTTCGGACCGCCACCCGGCGACGACGCAGCACTGATCGCACTCGCCGACCGACTCGACGCCCTCGAAAGAGAGGTACGCCGTCCATGATGGACCCGACCACTGACAACGCCGGGCAGACCGGGGACCCGGGCGCCGCCCGCGCCTCCCTGGAGGCCCTGCGCGCCGAGATCGCCAAGGCCGTGGTCGGCCAGGACCCCGCCGTGACCGGCCTCGTCGTCGCCCTGCTCTGCCGCGGCCACGTCCTCCTCGAAGGCGTCCCCGGCGTCGCCAAGACCCTCCTGGTCCGCGCCCTCGCCTCCGCCCTCGAACTCGACACCAAGCGCGTCCAGTTCACCCCCGACCTCATGCCGAGTGACGTCACCGGCTCCCTGGTCTACGACACCCGCAGCGCCGAGTTCTCCTTCCAGCCCGGCCCGGTCTTCACCAACCTCCTCCTCGCCGACGAGATCAACCGCACGCCCCCCAAGACCCAGTCGTCCCTCCTGGAAGCCATGGAAGAACGCCAGGTCACCGTCGACGGCACCCCCCGCCCCCTGCCCGACCCGTTCCTGGTCGCGGCGACCCAGAACCCGGTCGAGTACGAGGGCACCTACCCCCTCCCGGAAGCCCAGCTGGACCGCTTCCTCCTCAAGCTCACCATCCCCCTCCCCTCCCGCCAGGACGAGATCGACGTCCTCACCCGCCACGCCGAGGGCTTCAACCCCCGCGACCTCAAGGCCGCCGGCGTACGCCCCGTAGCCGGCCCGGCCGACCTGGAGGCCGCCCGCGCCGCCGTCGCCAAGACGACCATCTCCCCCGAGATCACCGCCTACGTCGTCGACATCTGCCGCGCCACCCGCGAGTCACCGTCCCTCACCCTCGGCGTCTCCCCCCGCGGCGCCACGGCCCTCCTGGCCACCGCCCGCGCCTGGGCCTGGCTGACCGGCCGCGACTACGTCATCCCCGACGACGTGAAGGCCCTCGCGCTCCCCACACTCCGCCACCGCGTCCAGCTCCGCCCGGAGGCCGAAATGGAAGGCGTGACCGCCGACTCGGTCATCAACGCGATCCTCGCCCACGTCCCCGTCCCCCGCTGATGGCACTCACCGGACGCGCCGCCCTCCTCGCGGCCCTGGGCTCCCTCCCCGTCGGCATCTGGGAGCCCAGCTGGACGGGCATCCTGGCAGTCAACGCACCCCTCGCCCTGGCCTGCGCCTGCGACTTCGCCCTGGCCGCCCCCGTGCGACGCCTGGGCCTGACCCGCTCCGGCGACACCTCCGTACGCCTGGGCGACACCGCGGACGTCACCCTCACGATCACCAACCCGACCCGCCGCCCCCTGCGCGCCCGCCTCCGCGACGCATGGCCCCCGAGCAGCTGGCAGCCGGGCACGGAAACCACCGCGTCCCGCCACCGCCTCACCGTCCCCCCGGGCGAGCGCCGCCGCATCACGACCCGCCTGCGCCCCACCCGCCGAGGCGACCGCGAAGCAGACCGCATCACCATCCGCTCCTACGGCCCCCTCGGCCTCTTCGCCCGCCAGGGCACGCACCAGGCCCCCTGGACGGTACGGGTCCTGCCCCCGTTCACCAGCCGCAAGCACCTGCCCTCCAAGCTGGCCCGCCTGCGCGAACTGGACGGCCGCACCAGCGTGCTCACCCGCGGCGAGGGCACCGAGTTCGACAGCCTCCGCGAGTACGTCCCCGGCGACGACACCCGCTCGATCGACTGGCGTGCCACGGCCCGGCAGACGGCCGTCGCCGTCCGCACCTGGCGCCCCGAGCGCGACCGCCACATCCTCCTGGTCCTCGACACGGGCCGCACCTCCGCCGGCCGCGTGGGCGACGCACCCCGCCTCGACGCCTCCATGGACGCAGCCCTGCTCCTCGCCGCGCTCGCGTCCCGGGCGGGCGACCGCGTCGACCTCCTCGCCTACGACCGCAGAGTCCGCGCCCTCGTCCAGGGCCGCACGGCAGGCGACGTCCTCCCGTCCCTGGTCAACGCGATGGCCACGCTGGAACCGGAACTCGTGGAAACGGACGCCCGAGGCCTCACGGCCACGGCCCTGCGCACGTCCCCGCGCCGTTCCCTCATCGTCCTGCTCACCACGCTGGACGCGGCCCCCATCGAAGAGGGCCTGCTCCCCGTACTCGCTCAGCTCACCCAGCGCCACACGGTCCTGCTGGCCTCCGTGGCGGACCCGCACATCGCGGACATGGCCACGGCACGCGGGAACGTCGACGCCGTCTACGAGGCCGCGGCAGCCGCCCACGCCCAGTCCGAACGCCACCGCACAGCGGAACAACTCCGCCGCCACGGCGTCACGGTCGTAGACGCCACACCGGACGACCTGGCGCCGGCTCTTGCGGACGCGTACCTGGCTCTGAAAGCGGCAGGTCGCCTCTAACCACCCATTCGACAGGTCCCCGAAAGGGACCCAAGAGTGCCTGAAACGCAGAAAACCCCCGTATCTATTGATACGGGGGTTTTCCCAATGATTGTTCGGCGGCGTCCTACTCTCCCACAGGGTCCCCCCTGCAGTACCATCGGCGCTGTAAGGCTTAGCTTCCGGGTTCGGAATG
>NZ_NOKT01000039.1 GCF_002237655.1 Streptomyces sp. XY006 | reverse complement strand
CCCGCAGCGCCCGGCTCCGCGCCCCGGCCCCGGCGGGGTCCGGCCCCGCGCCGCCCGACCGGGCCGCGGACGTCCCGGGGGCAGCCGGCGCGGTGGCGCGCCGCGTCCGGTCCCGCTCCCCGGGCGTGCGCCCACCATTTGGCTCACCCACGCCGACGCCCCCGCCACACGGTCACCGCGCTCAGCCCCTCCGGCAGACCCGCCAGGTCGGCCGAGGGCAGGCTCTGGCTCTCGGGGGCCGGGTCCTGTGAGGGCAGGGGTCGGCTCACCTCGTCGTCCACCGTCGGCGGCGTGCCGCAGCACTGCGTCCGCCAGTCCTTGTCGATCACGTGCCAGAGCCCCATGGACCCACCCTCCCCGGAACCGGCCGCCCCGCGCGAGACGTTTTCCTCCCGGGCCCGGTACCGTCGGGCGTCCCATCGCGTGTTCGAGAGTGCAGGGAGTCCCATGACCACCGCCACCAGCCGCCACAGTGAGCGGCGGATCAGTCCCGTCTTCGTCGGGATCCTGGCCGTGACGGCGGTCACGGGGTGGGCGACCTGGACCGGGTTCGCCGAGCAGCCCGGGGTCGCCGTGTTCCTGTTCGTGACGGCGGCGTGGATCGTCTCGCTGTGCCTGCACGAGTACGCGCACGCGCGCACGGCCCTGCACAGCGGCGACATCTCGGTCGGCGCGAAGGGCTATCTCACCCTGAACCCGCTGAAGTACACGCACGCGCTGCTCAGCATCGTGCTGCCGGTGATCTTCGTGATCATGGGCGGGATCGGCCTGCCCGGCGGCGCGGTGTTCATCGAGCGCGGGCGGATCCGGGGCCGCTGGAGGCACAGCCTGATCTCGGCCGCCGGCCCGCTGACGAACGTGCTGTTCGCGGTGGTCTGCACGGCCCCGTTCTGGCTGGACGCGCTGGACGGGGTGCCGAACGACTTCCGCTTCGCGCTGGCGTTCCTGGCGCTGCTGCAGGTGACGGCCGCGCTGCTGAACTTCCTGCCGGTGCCCGGACTGGACGGCTACGGCGTGATCGAGCCGTGGCTGTCGTACAACGTCCGGCGCCAGGTGGAGCCGTTCGCGCCGTTCGGCCTGCTGTTCGTGTTCGCCCTGCTGTGGCTGCCGGCCGTGAACGGCGTGTTCTTCGACGTGATCGACGCGATCCTGAAGTCGCTCGGGATCAGCGACGTCGAGACGTACTGCGGCCAGGAGCTGTACCGCTTCTGGCAGGGCTCGAACGAGTTCTGCTCGGCCGCGCCCTGACGACTCAGCCCGTGGCGGACTTCTGCTGCCTGGCGCGCTTGAGGTAGTACCAGCACATGTTGGACGACAGGCCCGCCAGCAGCACCCACACGATCCCCAGGAAGCTGCCCCGGGTGAAGGAGACGACGGCCGCGGCCACGGAGAGGACGCAGACGATCAGGGCGTAGAGGGCAAGGCGGGGCATCTCGGTCGACTCCTGTCGGGGGACACTTCGGGCACTGCTGTGCCGTCCAGTGTCCCCCATCGGCTCATACGTCGGTGACCCGGAGCCCCGCGTGCGCCTTGTAGCGGCGGTTCACGGAGATCAGGTTGGCCACCAGCGACTCCACCTGGTGGGCGTTGCGCAGCCGTCCGGCGAAGATGCCGCGCATGCCGGGGATGCGCCCGGCGAGGGCCTGGACGATCTCCACGTCGGCGCGGACCTCGCCGAGGACCATCACGTCGGTGTCGATCTCGTCGATCTCCGGGTCCTGCAGCAGCACGGCCGACAGGTGGTGGAAGGCGGCGGTGACCCGGGAGTCCGGCAGCAGCGCGGCGGCCTGCTCGGCGGCGCTGCCCTCCTCGGGCTTGAGGGCGTAGGCGCCCTTCTTGTCGAAGCCGAGCGGGTTGACGCAGTCGACGACGAGCTTGCCGGCCAGTTCCTCGCGCAGGGACTCCAGGGTCTTGCCGTGGCCGTCCCAGGGCACGGCGACGATCACGATGTCGCTGCGGCGCGCGGTCTCGGCGTTGTCGGCGCCCTCGACGCCGTGGCCGATCTCCTCGGCGGCGGCCTGCGCGCGGTCGGCGGCCCGCGAGCCGATGATCACCTTCTGCCCGGCCTTGGCGAGCCGGTAGGCGAGGCCCTTGCCCTGCGGCCCGGTCCCGCCGAGCACCCCGACGACGAGTCCGGAGACGTCGGGCAGGTCCCAGGGGTCCTTGGCGGGGGCCTTCTGGGCGATGTCGGTGGCAGCACTGTCGGTAGAGGTCATGGCCCCGACTCTACGGCCGCGGCCCTGCCCCGACCGGTTCAGGTCAGCTCCGCCACCGGCACCCGCCGGAAGGTGATCGTCTCGTAGGCGCCGAAGTCGCCGGTCTCGTACAGCAGCCCCACGGTGTCCGGGTCGACGCGGACCAGGTCGGAGTAGGCGGCGGGCAGTCCGTCCACGGTGTGGGCCGGGCGCCAGGTGGTGCCGCCGTCGGTGGAGGCGCGGATCGTCATCAGGGCGCGGAAGCCCGGGTCGGCGGGCCCGGAGTACAGCAGCACGTCGGGGTCGCGGAGCTGGAGGACGGCGGCCTGACAGACGGGGGCGGTGAGGCCGGCCTGCGGGCGGAAGGGCTTCACCAGGCTCCGGCCGCCGTCGGCGGAGTGGGCGTCGGCGCGGGTGCCGGGCGAGGGGGAGTCGTTGCGGGTGTTGAAGTAGACGCGCCCGTCGGGGAGTTCGGCGGCGGTGGTCTCGTTGGCGTTGACGTGGCCGTCGGGGTTGTCGTCGACGTAGCCGATCCGCCAGGTGGCGCCGTCGTCGTCGCTGAGCAGGCAGTGGCCGCCGTCGTACCGGCCCTCCGTGCCGTTGTCGGTGCCGGTGGGCGGCAGGGAGTGGTTGGCTGGGACGACGACCCGGCCGGTGCTCAGCTGGATCGCGTGGCCGGGGGTGGTGGCGTACCAGCGCCACTGGGGCTTCTTGGTCTCCCGGGTGATCTCCCGCGCCGCCGACCACGTCAGGCCCTCGTCGTCGCTGTGCCGCACCCACACACGGCGTCCGTCCGCCGCGGCCACCCTGCCGCGCCGGATGGCGTCCTCGGTGGCCCGGGCGGCGTTGCGCACATGGACCAGCAGGACGCGGCCGGTGCCGAGGACGACGGGGGCCGGGTTGCCGGCGAGGGCGTCGCCGTTGCGCGCGGCGACCTGGAGCGGGCCCCAGGTGCGGCCGCCGTCCGTGGAGCGTTTCAGCACGATGTCGATGTTCCCGAAGTCGTCCCGGGAGCCGACCCGGCCCTCGCAGAAGGCGAGCAGGGTGCCGCTGCCGGTGGCGACGACGGCGGGGATGCGGAAACTGGCGTATCCCTCCCGGCCGGCGCGGAAGGGGACGCTGGTCTCGGTCATCGGCGGGGCTCCTCCGGGCGTTCGACGACGGAATGCGTGACCGGGCCGCCTACCCAGGCCGGGCGAATGCGCGGTGAACTCCGCGTCACGACCGGCCGGTTCGGGCAGGATGCGGGCCTATGGACGCGGTACGGGTCGCACTGTTGCGGGAAGTGCTCGCCGGGACGGAGTGGCTGGGCGCCACCCGGCGGTTCGCCAGGGCGCTGCGCGGGTCGGTGGTGTCGCACGGGGGCGGTCTGCTGCTCGTCGGCACGCCCGCGTACGAGCCGTGGCATCTCGCGGCGCACCTGGTGGACGAGGCCGCGTGGTCGGGCACCCCGGAGCTGGCCCCGACGCTGGTACGGCATGACGCACGCCCCTCGGATCCGGCGCACCTGGCGGTGGGCCTGGGCCGGCTGGAGGCGGCCCGGCGGGGCGAGACGCTGCTGGTGGTGTCACCCGAGGGGCCTGCCGCACCCCTGCTCGAACGGGTGTCGGACGCCCGCCGCGCCGGGGCGACGGTCCTGGCCCTCGGCCCCGACCGGGGCGAGCTGCCGGCGGTGGCGCACGAGACCCTGGCCGTCCCGGCGGGCTCGGAGCTCGACCTGGACACGGTCCAGCACCTGGTCAGCGCGGCGGCGGGCGAGAACGCGCTGCCCACTCCGCGGGGGCGGCGCCGCTTGCGGGACCGGGTGTCGAGACTGGCGGAACACCTGACGGCTCCGCCGCCGGCCCGCTGGTGAGGCCCGGGCCGTGACGCGAACGGACGCCCGGGGCGGCGGCCCCGGGCGTGCGGTGGGTCAGCTCTCCTCGCGGCCGCCCGCGGGGGCGTCGTGCCACTTGGGGTCGTTCTCCCACTGGAGGTTGCGTTCGCGGGCGGTCTCCATCGCGTGCTCGGCCTCGGTGCGGCTCGCGTACGGGCCGAAGCGGTCCTTGCCCGGGCAGTCGGGCCCCTCCTCGACCTTCTTGTGCTCCAGGCAGTAGTACCACTCGCCCGGCTTGCCGACCGTCCGCTTCTTGAACAGGGCCATGACCAGCTCCTCTCGCCATCGACATGTTCCCCCATGGGCGCTGGTTAGACTCGCTGGCATGTCTGGCCAGTCGCTGCTCGTCCCGGGGGAGCTGTCCCCCACCCGTTCCGTGCCCGGAAACATCCGCCGCCCCGAGTACGTCGGCAAGCCCGCGCCGACGCCGTACACCGGACCGGAGGTGCAGACGCCCGAGACGATCGAGGCGATGCGCCGCGCCGGCCGGATCGCCGCCCGGGCGATGGCGGAGGCCGCGAAGCTGATCGCCCCCGGGGTGACCACGGACGAACTGGACAAGGTGGCGCACGAGTACATGTGCGACCACGGCGCCTACCCCTCGACGCTCGGCTACCGGGGCTTTCCGAAGTCGCTGTGCACCAGCGTCAACGAGGTCATCTGCCACGGCATCCCGGATTCCACCGTCCTGCGCGACGGCGACATCGTCAACCTGGACGTGACGGCGTACATCGGCGGTGTGCACGGCGACAACAACGCCACCTACCTCGTGGGGGACGTCGACGAGGAGTCGCGGCTGCTGGTGGAGCGGACCCGGGAGTCCCTGAACCGGGCGATCAAGGCGGTCAAGCCGGGCCGGCAGATCAACGTCATCGGACGGGTCATCGAGTCGTACGCCAAGCGCTTCGGCTACGGCGTGGTGCGGGACTTCACGGGTCACGGCATCAACTCGTCGTTCCACTCGGGCCTGATCATCCCGCACTACGACAGCCCGCACGCCACGACGGTCATCCAGCCCGGGATGACGTTCACGATCGAGCCGATGCTGACGCTCGGCACGCACGAGTACGACATGTGGGACGACGGCTGGACGGTCGTGACGAAGGACCGGAAGCGGACGGCCCAGTTCGAGCACACCCTGGTGGTGACGGAGTCGGGCGCGGAGATCCTCACGCTGCCGTAGCCCCCGCCGCACCCCCGCCGACGGCCCGCTCTCCCCGGAGGGCGGGCCGTCGGCGTGCCCGGGCCTCTTTGCCGTGACCGCGCCTCTTTGCCTGACCGGAGGTTTTTCCCGACAAGGCGTCGGGAAGTTTACCGACAACCGGTCGGCAAGGCATTGACTTAGGTAACCCTAACCATAGAAAGTGGGCCCATGGAATCCTTCTCGACCCTCATCCGGACCGCTTCCCGCGAGCAGCACGAGGAGGTCAGGGGCTCGACCTTCCTGAGTGACCTGCTGGGGCACAAACTGGGGGTCGACGCGTTCGCGCGCTACACGGAGCAGCTGTGGTTCGTGTACCAGGCCCTGGAGTCCGCCGCCGAGCGGCTGGCCGGGGACCCGGTGGCGGGCCCGTTCGTCCGCCCGGAACTGTTCCGCACGGCGGCGCTGGAGCAGGACCTGGAGTACCTGCGCGGCCCCGGCTGGCGGTCGGCCATCGGCGCGCTGCCGGCCACGCTGGAGTACGCCGGACGGATCACCGAGTGCGCCCGCGACTGGCCGGCCGGCTACGTCGCCCATCACTACACCCGCTACCTCGGCGACCTCTCCGGCGGGCAGATCATCCGGGACACGGCCGAGAAGACGTGGGGCTTCGCCAAGAAGGGCGACGGGGTCCGCTTCTACGTCTTCGAGGAGATCCCCAACCCGGCCGCCTTCAAGCGGGGTTACTGGGAGCTGCTGGACGCGGTGCCCGGGGACGAACTGGAGCGGCAGCGGATCGTGGCCGAGTGCAAGCGGGCCTACGAGCTGAACAACGGGGTGTTCCTGGCGCTGGGCGAGGAGTTCCCGCTGTCGGCGTGAGCCGCCCGGGACGACGGGCGGGGCCCCCTCGCACACGGCGAGGGGGCCCCGGATCCGTCTCGGGAGGAGAGCCGGCCCCGGCTCAGATGTCGAACGGGCCGTTGTGACAGACCGCGCCGCCCCACTCCATCTCGGCGGTCTCGGCCTCGAGCTCACCGAAGTACGGGCTGCACGCCACGTGGTGGCCGTCGCGGTAGTCCCGGCCGTCGTCGTTGGCGGCGGCGGTCGCCGCGCCGGTGGCGGTGACGGCGACGGTCAGGGCGGCTACGGCCAGAGCGGATCGAATGCGCATGAGAGTCCTCTCGCGGTGGTGCTTGGTCACGCCCACTGGTCCCCGTTCGGCGCCGCGCACACACGCTGTTCCACCCGTACGGGCGCGCGCCGCACGGGTCAGCGTTCCAGACGCACCCGGCCGCCGACCTCGGTCCAGCCGCCCGGCTGGGGCGCGGTGAGGATCTGCGAGCCCGCCCCCTGGGTGATGTTCAGGGCCCGGCCCAGCCGGTCGGTGAGCAGCAGGGCCGCCGCCCCGGTCGCCTCGTCCTCGTCGATGCCGTCGTCCCGGCCGGGGAAGGCACGGGCCCGTACCCGTCCGGCGGGCTCGTCCTCCCACGCCCAGGCGTACACCCACTCCCCCGGCGGCGGCACGGGCAGTCGGTCGACCTCGGCGGCGCTGCCGTACTGCCGCAAAGTGCGCGGCGGCACCCAGTCCGCCCGGGCCTCGATCCAGCAGAACTCCCCGTCCTGCCGCGCCCCGGCCACCCCGGCGGGTGTCACCAGTTCGGGCACGTCGAGCAGCCAGGCCGTGCCGACGCAGGGGTGCCCGGCGAAGGGCAGCCGCAGGGTCGGCGTGTAGATGTCGATCACGCCCCGCTCGGGGTCGTCGACGAACACGGTCTCGCTGAACCCGAGCTTCGCGGCGAACGCCTGACGGTCATCCGGACCGGGCAGGACGGACCCCTCCCGCACGACACCGAGTTCGTTGCCGTACCCACCGTTCGGCCCGCAGAAGACGCGGAGCACGTCGTAGTCAGTCACGGGGGCATTCAAGCACCGGCGGGGGCGGACGGCCGACGGGCCGCCCACCCCGGACGGCCGCTCCGGCCCGGTGCCCTGCCGATCACCCCGCGGCGGGAGCTTTGACCGTCCCTTGACTGCTCCATGGCAGCGATTTTGAGTCACTTAGGTAATTCTTATGTGGCTTAGGTGAGCCTCACCTTCCTGTTTGGAGCCTTCATGCGATCCGTCCGACCAGCCTCCGTCCTCCTCGCCGCCGCGGCGGCCCTGACCGCCGTCTCCGGCTGCACCGAGAAGAGCGGCGCGCAGGACGGCGACCGGGTGATCAACGTGACGGCCACGGACGACAAGTGCGAGGTGTCCAAGAAGGAGTTCCCGGCCGGGCACGTCGAACTCGCCGTCGAGAACAAGGGCTCCAAGGTCACCGAGGTCTACGTCCTCTTCCCCGACGACCGCGTGGTCACCGAGCGGGAGAACATAGGCCCCGGCACCAAGCAGCGCGTCACCGCCGAGGTGAAGGCGGGCGACTACCAGATCGCCTGCAAGCCCGGCATGAAGGGCAAGGGCATCCGCCAGGCCGTCAAGGCCACCGGCGGCAAGACCGTCGAGCGCGACCCGCGCCTGGACAAGGCCGTCGCCGCGTACCGCGCGTACGTGCAGCAGCAGGCCGACGAGACGCTGCCGCTCGCCGAGACCTTCGCCAAGGCCGTCCAGGCCGGCGACGTCGCGGCGGCGAAGAAGGCCTACGCCCCGTCCCGCATCGGCTGGGAGCGCACCGAGCCGGTCGCGGAGTCCTTCGGCGACATCGACCCCAAGGTCGACGTCCGCGAGGACGGCCTGGAGGACGGCCAGGACCCCGCCACCGACTGGACGGGCTGGCACCGCCTGGAGAAGGCCCTCTGGCAGGACGGGAAGATCGGCGACCGCGAGAAGGAGCTCGCCGGTCTGCTCGTCAAGGACCTGAAGGACTGGCAGAAGCGGGTCGGCACGGCCGAGATCACCCCCACCTCCATGGCCAACGGCGCCAAGGAACTCCTCGACGAGGTCGCCACCGGCAAGGTCACCGGCGAGGAGGAGCGCTACTCGCACACCGACCTCGTCGACTTCAAGGCCAACGTGGAGGGCGCGCAGACGTCGTACGACCTGCTCAAGCCGGTCGCCCGGGAGAACGACGCGGACCTGGTCGCCGAGCTGGACCGGCAGTTCGCCGCGCTGAACGGGCTTCTCGACCGGTACCGCCCGAACGCCGGCTCGTACGACTTCACCTCCTACGACAAGGTCGGCAAGGCGGACCGCAAGGATCTCTCGGACGCGGTCAACGCCCTCGCGGAGCCGCTGTCGAAGCTCGCCGCGGCCGTCGTCAAGTGACCGGGACCCCACCATGACGGACTCCAACGGACCTTCTCCCTCCCGGCGTTCGCTGCTCGGCTGGGGCGGCGCGGGCCTGGCGCTCGGCGCGGCGGCGGCGGGGGGCGCGGTGGCGATCGCCCGCACGGACGACGACGCCGCCACGCCGGCCGCCGGCACGGCGATCCCGTTCCACGGACCTCACCAGGCGGGCATCGCCACCCCGGTGCAGGACCGCCTGCACTTCGCCGCGTTCGACGTGACCACCGAGGACCGCGCGGCCTTCGCCGGGCTGCTGAAGGACTGGACGGAGGCGGCCCGGCGCATGACGGCCGGCCGGACCGTCGGCGAGGGCGCCTACGGCGGCCTGGCCGAGGCGCCCCCGGACGACACGGGCGAGGCGCTGGGCCTTCAGCCCTCCCGGCTGACCCTGACGATCGGCTTCGGCCCGAGCCTGTTCACCCGGTTCGGCCTCGCGGACCGCCGCCCCGAAGCCCTGGTCGACCTGCCGAAGTTCGCCGGCGACAACCTGGACAAGGCCCGCAGCGGGGGCGACCTGTGCATCCAGGCCTGTGCCGACGACCCGCAGGTCGCCGTGCACGCGATCCGCAACCTGGCCCGCATCGGCTTCGGCAAGGTCGTCATCCGCTGGTCGCAGCTCGGATTCGGCAAGACGTCCTCGACGACGCCCGAGGGGCAGACCCCGCGCAACCTGTTCGGTTTCAAGGACGGCACGCGCAACATCGCGGGCACGGAGACGGACCGGCTGAAGAAGTTCGTCTGGGTGGGCGAGAAGGACGGCCCGGCCTGGATGGCGGGCGGCAGCTACCTGGTCGCCCGGCGTATCCGCATGCACATCGAGACCTGGGACCGCACCTCGCTGCAGGAGCAGGAGGACATCTTCGGCCGCGACAAGGGCGAGGGTGCGCCGGTGGGCAGGGCCAAGGAGCGCGACGAGCCGTTCCTGAAGGCGATGAAGCCCGACGCGCACGTGCGGCTGGCGCACCCCGACGCCAACCGGGGGGCGACGATCCTGCGCCGCGGCTACTCCTTCACCGACGGCACGGACGGCCTGGGCCGCCTGGACGCGGGCCTGTTCTTCCTGGCCTACCAGCGCGACGTCCGCGAGGGGTTCATCCCGATCCAGCGCAACCTGGCGGCGGACGCGCTCAACGAGTACATCCAGCACGTCGGTTCGGCGCTCTTCGCCGTCCCGCCGGGCGTCCGCGACCAGGACGACTGGTGGGGCCGGACGCTGTTCTCCGAGGAGGCCTAGGCCCGTGTTCTCCAACTACCTGATCGGTCTGCGCGAGGGTCTGGAGGCGAGCCTGGTCGTCTGCATCCTCATCGCCTACCTCGTCAAGACGGACCGCAGGGACGCGCTGAAGCCGATCTGGACGGGCATCGGCGTCGCCGTGGCGCTCGCGCTCGGTTTCGGCTGCGCCCTCGAATTCGGCTCGCAGGAGCTGACGTTCCAGGCGCAGGAGGCGCTCGGCGGCTCGCTGTCGATCCTCGCGGTCGGCCTGGTGACGTGGATGGTGTTCTGGATGCGCCGCACGGCCCGGCACCTCAGGTCCGAGCTGCACGGCCGGCTGGACGCCGCCCTCGCGATGGGCACCGGCGCGCTGGTCGCCACGGCGTTCCTCGCGGTCGGCCGGGAGGGCCTGGAGACGGCCCTGTTCGTCTGGGCGTCGGTCCACGCGGCGAGCGACGGCACCCCGCGTCCCCTGCTGGGCGTCGCCCTGGGCCTGCTGACAGCGGTCCTGCTGGGCTGGCTGTTCTACCGGGGCGCCCTGCGCATCAACCTGTCGAAGTTCTTCACGTACACCGGCGCCATGCTGGTGGTGGTCGCGGCGGGTGTCCTGGCGTACGGCTTCCACGACCTCCAGGAGGCCGACTTCCTGCCCGGCCTCAACGACAAGGCCTTCGACATCTCCGGCACGATCCCGCCGGACAGCTGGTACGGCACCCTGCTGAAGGGCATCCTCAACTTCCAGCCCGACCCGACGATCCTCCAAGTCACGGTGTGGCTTCTCTACTTGGTGCCCACCCTGGCCCTCTTCTTCGCCCCGGCCAGGACCGCCCGGGAAGCGGTGGGCGACCGGGCCTGAGGGCGACGGGGTCCGCCGTCCTCCACACCGCCCCGCCCCGGCCCGGCCGCCGGAGGCACCCGGTAGGGTTCGCCTCCGGAAAGGGGAAGGTGAAGGAACCCGATGAGCAGGGATCGCGACCCTCGAACGCTCCGCAGGTCCGCCCGGAGCGCCCTCATAGCAGCGCCAGTGACCGCTTTGTCGCTGACGGCCGGTGGCTGCGTCGTGGTGCACGGCGAACGGGAGATCCTCCCGTCCACCACCCGCGCCGAAGCCGCCGAGGCCCTCCGGCAGTTCACGGCCGCCTACAACAAGGCCGACAGGGCCTACGACGCCGCCCTGGACGCCGACCACACCACGGGCGCCCTCGCCGACATCGACGCGGCCCGGCTGAAGGCCGGCAGGGCGAACAACCCGGACGGCAACCCGAACCACACCCCGCTGAAGCTGACGGACGCGAAGTTCACCATCCCCAAGAAGGCCGGCTGGCCCCGCTGGTTCCTCGTCGACGCCGCCGGCAACAAGGGCGGCAGCGCCCGCTGGCTCCTCGTGTTCACCCGCAGCAGCCTCGACGCCCCGTTCCAGGTGGCGTACCTGACGCTCGTCGCGCCGGGCAAGGTCCCGGAGTTCGAGAAGGACGCGGACGGCTGGGCCGAGTCCGTCCCCGTGAAGTCGGCCGGTCTGGCCGCCGATCCGGGCGAGCTGAGCCGGAGCTACACCACGTATCTGAAGGACGGCGGCGAGACCTTCGCGGACGGCCCGCACACCACCCAGTGGCGCACCCTGCGCCAGAAGAACGCCAAGAAGCCGGGCCTGGTCACCCAGTACATCGACGAGCCGCTGACGAACGGCGACTACGCGCCGCTGGCCCTGCGCACGACGGACGGCGGAGCGCTGGTGTTCTTCACCACGCGCCACTACGAGAAGCAGACGGCGGCCGCGGGCACCTCGGTCCCCGTGCCCAACAAGGACGTGCAGGCCCTGACGAAGGGCGAGATCAAGCAGTCCCTCACGATGGAGTTCGTCTCCAACGAGGTGGCGCTGGACCCCAAGGGCCCGGGCAAGGTGACGATCCTGGGCCGGATCCAGGGCCTGACGGCGGCGGAGGGTTCGTAGCGCGGCCGGCCGGGCGGGTGCGGCGGGTGCTCAGTGCCGCAGGGGCCAGGCCGCCCGCTGGTCGCTCTCCTCACCGGCGTAGCGCGCGCAGACCTCGGTGAGCACCTCCAGCAGGCTCAGCGGATCGGGCAGCGCGTGCTCGGGCCCGCGCACCCACCGCACCGACTGGTCCTCACCGGGCAGCCGCGCCGGCGGTACGAGGACGTAGGAGCCGCGGCAGTGCCAGCGCAGCCCGGGGTGCTCGTCCATCGTCTCGGGGTGGCAGTCCAGCTCGCACGGCCACCACTCGTCCTCGTCCTCGGGCGTACCGCGCGTGAGGGTGAAGAAGAGCATGCGTCCGTCGTCGCTCTCGGCGACCGGCCCGACCTCGACGCCCTCGGCCAGCAGCCGCTCCAACGCGGCGCGACCGGCGTCGAGGGGCACGTCGAGGACGTCGTGCACCATGCCGGTCGCGGTGATGAAGTTGGCCTGCGGCTGATGGCGGGCCCAGCGCTCGACCTGGGCGCGGTCGGTGGTGGACTGCGTCTGCCAGGCGAAGGACACCGGGTGCCGGGCGGGGGTGGGACAGCCGACGCGGTCGCAGGAGCAGCGGTACCCGGCCGGGTGGGCGGCGGGCGCGAGCGGCAGCCCCGCGCCGGCGGCGGCGAGCAGCAGGGCCTCACGGCCGCCGTCCCCGGCGGTCTCCTTGGGCCGGCGCCCCGCGCGCAGCCACTGGGTGAGTTTGCCCTGCAGGCCGGTCCGGCCGCCGAACTCCGCGCTCATCTATCCCCTCGCCTCGCCGTCGTGCGGAACAGCATGCCCTATGGTCCCATCTTCCCGCGCACCGGGGGGCCAGTGCCCACATCCGGGGCATGAGGGCCGAGACACGGACCGGTGGGGCGAGACGTGGACCGGTGGGGCGAGACGCGCACCGGCGGGCGAGGCATATGCCAGGGGACGAAAGGGGGCGCAGCCCGGCCATCGGGTGTCATTGCCCGCTTTGCCAGGACATGGCGTCCTACCGTGTTCGCCATGGTCACAAGCATCGCGCTGACGGCCCTGGCCACCGCGGCATCCGTGGTCCCGCTCGTCCTCACGGGCCCCGCCGGCCGCGCCCCGGCCCCGCTGGAGTGGGGCGCCGGACCGCTGACCGTGGCGGCACTGCCCCGGATCACCTACGTCGCCCACCGCGGCGGCGCCCGCGAGGTCCCCGAGAACAGCATGACGGGCCTGATGGCGGCCTATGAGCGCGGGACGGCGCAGGTGCTGGACTTCGACACCCGGCTGCTGCGCGACGGCACGCCGGTGGTGTTCCACGACGAGACCCTGAACCGCACGACCTACCTGGGCGGCGCGGTGCACGGCCTGGACGCGCAGGAGTGGCAAGGCGTACGGCTGCGCCCGAAGGACCGGCTCCCCGGGAGCTGGCGGTCCGAGCGGCCGCCGACGGTCGCCGAGGTGCTGGACCGTTTCGGCGGCCGGATCGTGCTGATGCTGGAGGCGAAGGACCCGCGGGCCCTGGACCGGCTGGCCGCCCTGATCCGGGCCCGGGGCCTGGCCCGCTCGGTGTTCGTGAACTCCAACGACCCCGAGGTGGCCCGGCGCGCGCACCACCTCGGCCTGCTCGCGCAGGTGTGGCGCTCGGCGGAGCAGCTGCGTACGGACCGCCCCGAGCGCTGGCGGTCGTTCGTCGATCTGCTGGACGTGGACCACCGGGCGCGTGACGCGGACCTGCTGCGGGCGGTGCGGTCGGGGATCCCGCGGGTGTGGGCGCACACGGTGGTGACCGACGCGCAGCGGGACCGGGTGCTGGCGCTGGGCTGCGACGGGGTGATCACGGACGCGCCGGGGCGGCTGGCCCGGGCCGCTCAGCGGGGCGCGAGGCCGTGAAGGGCGTAGTCGACGAGGGTGTCGGTGTACTCGTGGGAGATCGGGCCGGTGTGCTGCAGCCAGCGCTGGGCGAGCGGGGAGATGAAGAACTCCAGCGCGATGCGCAGGTCGAGGCCCTCCCGGACCTGCCCGGCGGCCTGCGCGGCGCGCAGCCGGTCCATGTACAGGTCGAGTGAGGGCTGCAGCAGCTTGGCCACGAGCTCGCGCCCGAGCTGCTCGTTGACGACGCCCTCGGCGGCCAGCGCGCGGGACGGCGCCTCGAAGCGGGGGTCGCGCAGTTCGTCGACGGTGGCGCGCAGGACGGTCTTGAGGTCGGCGGCGATGTCCCCGGTGTCCGGGAAGGTGTACGACACCGGCTCCGCCGAGGCCTCCTGCTGGGACCGTTCGGCCAGGTCGAGGAAGGCCTCCATCAGCACGTCCGCCTTGGACGACCACCACCGGTAGATCGTCTGCTTCCCGACGCCGGCGCGGGCGGCGATTCCCTCGATGGTGGTCTTCGGGTAGCCGACCTCGACGACGAGGGCGAGGGCGGCGTCGTAGATGGCGCGGCGGGACTTCTCGCTGCGGCGGGTGGAGTCGGGGGCGGACTTGCCGGGGGCGGGCTGGGCTGACCTCTGGGCGGACATGGGTCGAATTTATCAGGTTGACAAGACGGAGCGTCTCGCGGAGAGTGAAGGGGTCATTGCGAGACGAACCGTCTCGTTCCATCTGTGGTGTGAGGAGTGAGCCCGACATGGCCCGAGGTGGAGCCGGAAACATGCTGGGAGTCGGCGGTTCGCGCAGGAACCTCGGCCGCGAGGCCCTGCGGGGCGGCGGCCGGGGCGGCCGGGTCGGCGGCGGACTCGATCCGCAGGCCCGGAAGCGGGAACTGCTGCGCAAGCTCCAGGAGAAACGGCAGCAGCAACGACAGGAGGGCAGCGCACAAGAGGGCTCCTCGTGAGCCTCCCGGTCCGGAGGGAGGGCGCCCCCTGGCGCGCGGGATCCTGCAGGGGCGGGATCCTGCGGGACCTGGACTCGTCGGTCGGCTCCCGCCCGGGGTGAGAGCGCCCCTCGGGCGGGATCCTCCCGGGGCGGGACCCGTCGGTCGGCGTTGCCGCGCGCCGAGCGGCTGGGCCGACTCAGCCGGCGGGGGTGGCGGGCGGCCAGGGGTCTCCCCAGTCGGCGTCCCGGGCCGCCTTGTAGAGGTCGCCGTGGCGTTTGGTGACGGTGGCGCGGCGCAGGGACGGCTCCGTCTCGCACAGGTCCAGCAGGACCTGGCCCTTGCGGATCTGGGGGCGCCGCACGACCCGGGAGGGCGCCGGTTCGACGGGGAAGCGGGCGGCGGCGACGTAGCTGAACTTCTCGTCCTCGTAGGCGAGGGAGCCGCCCTTGACCTGGCGGTGCAGGGAGGAGCGGCTCACCCGGGCGGAGAAGTGGCACCAGTCCGTGCCCGGGGCGATGGGGCAGGTGGCGCTGTGCGGGCAGGGGGCGGCGATGCGGAAGCCGGCGCCAATCAGCCGGTCGCGGGCCTCGATGACCCGGGCGTAGCCGTCGGGGGTGCCGGGTTCGACGATCACGACGGCTTGGGCGGCGGCCGCGGCGGCGTCGACGAGGGCGGTGCGGTCGGGGGCGGTCAGCTCGTTGAGGACGTACGAGACGGTGACGAGATCAGTGCTCTCCAGGGAGAGCGCCGCTCCGATCCGGGAGCGCTGCCAGCGGACGTCGCGCAGGGCGGGCCGGTCCGCGGCGATCTCCCGGCCGAGTGCGAGGGCCGGCTCGGCCCAGTCGAGCACGGTGACGGGCCGCTCCCCCTCCCAGGTGGCGCTCACAGCCCAGGCCGCGGCGCCCGTGCCGCCGCCGACGTCGGTGTGCGATCCGGGCGTCCATCCGGGCGCGGCCCCGGCGAACGCCGCCAGCGCCGACCGCACCGCCTCGAACGTCGCCGGCATCCGGTAGGCGGCGTACGCGGCGACGTCGGCCCGGTCCCGCAGGATCGGCGCGTCGGTCGGGGTGGTGCCCCGGTAGTTGCTGATCAGCCGCTCCACGGCCTGCGCGGCCTGCCGGGGCGGCAGCCCGTCGAGCAGACCGGCGAGGGCGGCGCGGAGGGAGTCGGCAGCGGGCACGGGGACGTTCACCCGGCGATTCTACGAGGGGCCCGGCCCCCACCGGACTCCCCGTCCGACCCGCTGGACTCCCTCGTCCCGCCGCCGCCGGACTCCCCCGTCCGGCCCCGCCGGACTGCGCACGCGGCCTGCCGCGCAGCACGCTGGAACCCCTTCCCACGTCGAGCCCCGCTGCCCCGCTGCCCCGCTGCCCCGCTGCCCCGCTGCCCCGCTGCCCCCGGAGTGTGCCCATGGCCCGGAACCGCCGTCTCATCCTGAGCTCGCCGTCGGAGGTCTGGGACCTGCTGTCGGACGGCCACCGCTACGGGGAGTGGGTGACGGGTACGCGCCGGATCCTCGCGGCCGACGCGCACTGGCCCGCCGAGGGCGCCCGGCTGAAGGTCCGCGTCGGGGCGGGGCCCCTCACCCTGGACGACACCTGCGTCGTCCGCATCTGCAAGCCGGGCCGCCGCCTGGAACTGGAGGCCAAGGCCGACCCGTTCGGCGCGGCCCGCATCGCCATGCACCTGCTCCCCTGGGGCGGCCACACCCTGTTCACCCTGGACTGGCACCCCCTCCGCGGCCCCGGCACCCGCATGCACGGCCTCCCCGTCGACTACCTGGTCGCGGTCCGCAACGGCATGATGCTGACGAAGCTGGCCCGAATCGCGATCCGGGAGCGGAACGGGAACGGGCAAAGGTAGCGGCGAAGCAGCGCGCTCTCCCTGGGATCCTGCGCTGATGGGGAGACGCTTGCAATTCACCGAGCAGGTGGCCCGGTTGGTGGAGCCGGCGGGCCGTCTTAGGGGAGAGCGGCCTGGCCGGGGTTCTGCTTGCTGCGCCTGATCGCCTCGACCACCTTTTCAGGTGACTGGATAGCCGAAAAGAACGCTTCGTGCTCTTGATTGAGCGTGCTGAAGATTTGCTTCACGGCTTCACGCGTCTTGTCGAGCGCATCCAGTTGCTTGTTGGCCGAGTCACCGTAGATCAGGCCGATCAGCTCCAGTTCCCACTCCCCCAGAATCGACGCGAGAAGGATGCTCTGACTCCTGTACGTTCCCCAGCTGTTCTGCCAGCCGAAGAAGGACTTCAGGGCTGCACTTACGGCGACCACCACGCTGACCGTGGCCAGCAGGCCCGTGTTCGTGCTGGTCTGGTCATAGACGAACAAGAGCGGCAGGGTGACGCCCAGGATGATTTCGATGCCCCCGACGAGGCGGAACCAGATCGCGGACGACCGCCCCAGGAAGCGCGACCTTTTCTGGTTGGTGACCAGGACTCTTTTCATGACCTGATCACAATCGGGGAAGTGCGTGGCGATATCCGAGTGCCAGGCGAAAGGCGCATTCCTGCGCGCGCGCCATCTGCTCACCATGGGCCCCCACCCCTATTCCTTGAATACTGCCCGACTTGAAGCCCGATGCCGCCGCTCATTCATATCGCGAGGAGTCCACCGGGCAGGTGATCCTACCGATCCCTATTGCCCCTCGGAGTCACATCATGCGAGGCACGTAGAGAAGACGGACTGAACCGTTACATCCCGGTCTGATGTTCGAGCATCCTGCCTATTGCGCAATGCCGTTGACTCTCGCGAGCGCAATCAACGCACAGCCCTCGCCACCCGGGTCGCCGCCGCTGCTCTCGGGGCGTTGTCCGGGCGTCTTCGGCGGGGGTGGACTGCGTTCGTCAGGAGGATGAGGAACGTGTCCGTCGCCGGGTCGAGGATCAGGGACGTGCCCGTGAAGCCCGTGTGGCCCGCCGCTCCGCGGCCCGCGAGGTCGCCCATGAACCAGGGCTGGTCGAGGGTGAAGCCGAGGCCCGGTGGGGTGAAGAGGAGTTCGACGAAGTCGGGGCCGAGGATGCGGGCGGGGCCGTAGGAGCCGCCCGCGAGGAGGGTGCGGCAGAACACCGCGAGGTCGCGGCCCGTGGAGAAGAGGCCCGCGTGGCCCGCCACTCCCCCGAGCGCCCAGGCGTTCTCGTCGTGCACCTCGCCCCGCAGCATGCCCCGGTCCGCCTTGGCCCAGGGCCGCCGCTGGTCCTCCGTCGCCGCCGCCCCGGGGCACGGCCCGAAGTCCGTCGCCGTCATGCCGAGCGGCCGGGTGATGCCGTCGTGGATGAGGACGTCGAGGGTGCGGCCGGTGAGGCGTTCCAGGACGTGCTGGAGGAGGAGCATGTTGAGGTCGGAGTAGCGGTGGGTGCCGGGTGCTCCGACCGGGGCCTCCGAGCGCAGGGCCGCCAGGCGTTCGGCGTCGTCGGCGCAGTCGTAGAGGGGGAGTTCGGGGCGCAGCCCAGACGTGTGGGTGAGGAGCTGGCGGACGGTGATGCCGTGCCGGGCCGCCGCCGTGAAGTCGGGCAGGTACGCGCCGACCTTCGCGTCGATGCCCAGCGTGCCGCGCTCGATCTGCTGCACGGCGGCGACCGCGGTGAACAGTTTGGTCAGGGACGCCAGGTCGAAGGGGGTGCCGACGGTCATCGGGACCCGCTCCTCGGGGGGCAGTTCCACACCGGCGTCGGTGGTCTCGTCGTAGGCCGCGTAGCGGACGGCCCAGCCCGCCGCCTCCTCGACGGCGATGACCGGGCCGCGGCCCACGACCAGCACCGCGCCCGGTGCCCAGGGACGCCGCCCGGTGGTGAGGACGTGGACTTCACGGACGAGGTGACGCAGCTCCGCGGGGTCGAGTCCGGCCCGCTCCGGCGTGCCGTCGCGCAGTCTCGGTGCGCTCAGCGGTCCGCTCCCTCCACACTCGCGCGGGCCCTCCAGGGTCGGCACATTCCCACGAAGCAGGCCAGCGCCACCAGTGCGGCGGCCAGTTGGACGACGGCCATCGGGAGGGCGGTGTCCTCCCCGGCCACGCCGACCAGCGGGGAGGCGATCGCCCCGACGAGGAAGGAGGACGTGCCGAGCAGGGCGGAGGCGGAGCCGGCGGCGTGCCGGGTGCGCATCAGGGCGAGCGCCTGGGTGTTGGGCAGGGTGATGCCCATCGCGGACATCAGCACGAACAGCGCGACGGACACGGGCGCGAGCCCGACCTCGCCGAACACGCCCAGGGACATCAGCAGCAGCGCGGTCGCGGCCGTGATGACGATCGCCAGGCCGACGCCCAGCACCTTGTCCAGGCTGACCCGGCCGACCAGGACCTTGCCGTTGATCTGGCCGACGACGACCAGCCCGATCGAGTTGAGGCCGAACAGCAGGCTGAACGTCTGCGGGGAGGCGCCGTGGATCTCCTGGATGACGAACGGAGACGCGGAGATGTAGGCGAAGAGGGCGGCGAAGGCGAAGCCGCCGGTGAGCGTGTAGCCGGCGAAGGAGCGGTCGGCCAAAAGGGTGCGCATCGCGCGCAGGGCCTCGCCGACGCCGCCGCTGTGCCGTTCGGCGGGCGGCAGGGTCTCGGGGAGCTTCGTCCAGACCAGGACGCCGATGAGGACGCCGACGACCGTGAGGACGGCGAACACGCCCCGCCAGTCCGTCACGCGCAGCACCTGCCCGCCGATCAGCGGCGCCACGATCGGTGCGACCCCGGAGATCAGCATGAGGGTGGAGAAGAAGCGGGCCATGGCCATGCCGTCGTAGAGGTCGCGCACGACGGCCCGGGCGATGACGATCGCGGCGGCGCCCGCGAGGCCCTGGGCCAGCCGGAAGGCGACGAGGAGTTCGACGGTGGGGGCGAGCGCGCACAGGACGGTGGCGACGACGAAGAGGGCGAGCCCGGCCAGCAGCGGGCGGCGGCGCCCCCAGCGGTCGCTCATCGGCCCGACGACGAGCTGCCCGAGGGCCATGCCGGCCAGGCAGGCGGTGAGGGTGAGCTGGACGGTCGCGGCGGGCGCGTGCAGGGAGCGGGTGACCTCCGGCAGCGACGGGAGGTACATGTCCATCGCCAGGGGCGGTACGGCGGTCAGGCTGCCGAGGAGGAAGGTGACCAGGAGCCCGGTGCGGCGGTGCGATGTGAGGTCGGGGGGTTCCGTCCCGGTCGCGGCCCCCTGCGCGGTCTTCGATATGGACGCCCCACCCTCGGGCATGAGTCCCTCCCTGTTCGCGTCGGTCGCCACCTATGCTCTCAGCTCGTACGGACTGCTAGGGGTCACGAGGCGGAGGCGGGCGGGCATGACGGTGGACACGGTGCGGTGGGGGATCCTGGCGACCGGAGGGATCGCGGCCGCGTTCACCGCGGATCTGGTCGACCTGCCGGACGCGGAGGTCGTGGCGGTGGCCTCGCGCTCGCAGGAGTCGGCGCAGGCGTTCGCGGAGCGGTTCGGGATAGCGCGGGCCTACGGCGACTGGAACGCGCTCGCGCGGGACGAGGACATCGATGTCGTCTACGTCGCCACGCCGCACACGGCGCACCGGGCGGCTGCCGGGCTGTGCCTGGCGGCCGGGCGGCACGTGCTGTGCGAGAAGCCGTTCACACTGAACCTGCGCGAGGCGGAGGAACTCGTCGCGCTGGCGCGGGAGCACGGGCGCTTCCTGATGGAGGCGATGTGGATGTACTGCAACCCGCTGGTGCGGCGGCTGAAGGCGCTGGTGGACGACGGGGCGATCGGTGAAGTGCGCAGCGTGCAGGCCGACTTCGGCCTCGCGGGCCCCTTCCCGCCCTCGCACCGGCTGCGCAACCCGGAGCTGGGCGGCGGCGCGCTGCTCGATCTGGGCGTGTATCCGGTGTCGTTCGCGCAGTTGCTGCTCGGGGAGCCGTCGGACATCGCGGCGCGAGCGGTGCTCTCGGACGAGGGCGTCGATCTCCAGACGGCGGCGGTGCTCTCCTGGGAGAGCGGCGCTCTCGGTTCGGTGCACTGCTCCATCGTGGGCGGTACGGCCACCGCCGCCTCGGTCACCGGCTCCCGGGGCCGCATCGACATCCCGCACGGCTTCTTCTTCCCGGAGGGTTTCGTGCTGCACCGGGACGGCCGCGACGCCGAGGAGTTCACGGCCGACCCGGCGGACGGCCCGCGCAACAGCATGCGCCACGAGGCGCTGGAGGTCATGCGGGCCGTGCGCGCCGGCGAGACCGAGTCGCCGCTCGTCCCGCTCGACGGCACCCTCGCCGTGATGCGGACGCTCGACGCGATCCGGGACCGCGTCGGCGTCCGCTACCCCGGTGAGACTCCGGGCGAGACCCCGGACGGGGGCCGCGCCGCGGAGCTCACGCCGGTCTGAGCCCCTGCCTGCCCACCTCCGTCACGAAGGACGCGGCCGTCGTGACCGGCGCCCCCTGCCGGGTCACGTACGGCACCGTCCTGAAGTCGGCGCGTGCCGCCTGCCGTCCGAGCTCGACGGTGACGTAGCCGCGCCGGCCGTTGAAGAACTTCAGATGCGGGTTGGCGGACATGTAGGTGTCCCACGTCGCGGGCTTGTCGGCGCCGTCCCGGCCGCTGGAGATCGAGGTCGCCACGATCTCCGTGCCGAGCGTGGCGGAGGCCGGGTCGTCGAAGTCGTCCTTGATGTCGAAGGCGTAGGCGGAGTGCACGTCGCCGCTGAGCACCATCAGGTTCTCCACGCCGGCGGCCTTCGCGCCGTCCAGGACGCGGCGGCGGGAGGCGCTGTAGCCGTCCCAGGCGTCCATCGACACGCGGGACGGGGTGGTGGCGTCCATGTGCCGCCGGGCGAACAGCACTTGCTGCGGTACGACGTTCCACAGCGCCCGCGAGGAGCGCCAGCCGTCGAGCAGCCACCGCTCCTGCGTGGCGCCGGTCATGGTGCGTGCCGGGTCGTCGGACTCGGGGCCGGGCACGTGCGCCTTGTCGCCGTAGGCCTGGTCGGAGCGGTACTGGCGGGTGTCCAGGACGTCGAACTGGGCGAGCCGGCCCCAGGTCAGGCGGCGGTACAGCCGCATGTCGGGTCCGGCGGGGCGCTGGGGGCGGCGCAGGGGCTGGTTCTCCCAGTAGGCGCGGTAGGCGGAGGCGCGGCGCAGCAGGAACTCCTCCGGCGGGACGTCGTTCTCCGGGATGCCGCCGGCGTAGTTGTTCTCGGTCTCGTGGTCGTCCCAGGTGACGACGAAGGGGTGCGCGGCGTGTGCGGCGGCCAGGTCCGGGTCGGACTTGTAGAGGGCGTACCGCAGCCGGTAGTCCTCCAGGGTCAGCGTCTCGCGCCGGAACACGTCGGGCAGGGTGCGGTCGGTGTACTTGCGCTGGCCGCCGACCGCGTCGACGGCGTACTCGTAGAGGTAGTCGCCCAGGTGGAAGACGAGGTCGACGTCCTCGGCGGCGAGATGGGCGTAGGGGGTGTAGTAGCCGTCGTGGTAGGCCTGGCAGGAGACGGCGGCGAGGGTGAGGGACGCCACGCGGCTGCCGGGGCCGGGGGCGGTGCGGGTGCGGCCGGTGGGGCTGGTCCAGCGGCCGGCGCGGAAGCGGTAGTAATAGACGCGGCCGGCCTCCAGGTGGCCGGCCTCGACGTGGACGGTGTGGTGGAACTCGGGGTGCGCGGTGGCGGTGCCGCGCCGGGCGACGCGGCGGAAGAGCTCGTCGTGGGCCAGCTCCCAGTGCACGGTGACGCGTTCGGCGGGCAGTCCGCCGTCGGCCTGGAACGGCACGGGCGCGAGGCGGGTCCACAGGACGACCGAGTCCGGCAGGGGATCGCCCGAGGCGACGCCCAGTGTGAAGGGGTCGTCGGTGATGCGCGCCGCGTCGAGTTCGGCGGCGGCCGCGACTCCGGGGGCGGGCAGGTTGGTCGCGAAGGCCAGCGCGGCGGCGGCGCCGGTGGTGGTGAGGAAGCGTCGGCGGCCGATGTGGCGGGCGGCCGCGCGGAGTTCGGGGGCGTGCTGGGACGGGTGTGCTGCGGGTGTCATCCGGTCCTCCCCTGGCGAATGGCTGCAGAGGGCATTGGAGTGGCCGGGGACGACACCTGATTGACGCGTACACCGCACTCACATGACGGATGGATGAGTTCCGCATGGCGGGCCCTCCCGTACGCTGCGGGCCCATGAATGCGAAGGAGAACGGAATCGCGGTGGTGACCGGGGCGGGCTCCGGCATCGGCCGGGCGGTCGCCGTGGAACTGCTGCGCGCGGGCTGGTCGGTGGCGCTGGCGGGCCGGCGCGCGGAGGCGCTTCAGGAGACGGCGGCCCTGGTCCCGCGGGGCGCGGCGCTCGCCGTACGGACGGACGTCTCACGCCCGGAGGACGTCACCGAGCTGTTCGCCGCCACCGTCGGGCGGTTCGGGCGGGTGGACCTGCTGTTCAACAACGCGGGCACGTTCGGGCCCGGCGGGGTGCCGGTCGAGGAACTGCCCTACGACGCCTGGCGGCACGTGGTGGACACCAACCTCAACGGGGCGTTCCTGTGCGCGCAGGCGGCGTACCGGCAGATGAAGGAGCAGGACCCGCAGGGCGGGCGGATCATCAACAACGGCTCGATCTCCGCGCACACGCCCCGGCCGCGGTCGGTGGCCTACACGGCGACCAAGCACGCCCTGACCGGCCTGACCAAGTCGCTGTCACTGGACGGGCGGCCGTACCGGATCGCCGTGGGGCAGATCGACATCGGCAACGCGGCGACCGACATGACGGCCGGGATGCAGACGGGGGCGCTGCAGGCCAACGGGGTGGTCGCCCCGGAACCGGTCATGGACGTCGCGGACGTGGCCCGCACGGTGCGGCACATGGCGGAGCTGCCACTGGAGGCGAACGTGCAGTTCGCGACCGTGCTGGCCACGACGATGCCGTACGTCGGGCGCGGCTGAGCGGACGGCCGACTTCGTCAACTCGTCAACTTGCACAAACGGAATATGAACGTCCGACCTATTGCAGCCGGTGGGGGGCCTATGCTCAAATCTCCTACACCAAAGCTTCACACTTGGAGCAGAGAGCTTCCGTTGGCCACATTCAGGGGGGTGGAGGCGGCAGTCGTTCCACGGGACCGGGTGGGGGTGGACCCCGCGAGGGACCGCGGGGTGCGCACCGGTGCGTGGAACGACTGCCGCGTCAGGCCTGGCCGGTCTCGAAGCGGGAGATCCTGCCGTCCTCGTCGACGGTGAAGCTCCACCGGGTGCGCATCTCGCCCCAGGTGTCGTTGCTGTAGCGGGCGAGGAGGGACCGGCCGCCGTCGGACTCGTTGTCGACCTCCATGTGCCCGTGGGTGGAGAAGATCTCCCGGTCGACCCAGTCGGCGAGGTCGCGGTCGGATCCGTCGTCCGCCATGGTCGCGCCCGGCGCGAGGAGCTCCATGAAGCCCTCGCGGTCGTGGTTGTTCACGGCGGTCACGAAGGCGCGGACGGCCGGGTCGCTCAGGCGCGTGGTCTGAATCGTCATACGCCTCAGCCTCGTCCCGGCCGCCCGGCGACGCCACCCGTGCCACCCGAACGGCGCCCCCGGCGCATCCGCGGGGTGTCGTGGTCTGCCGGAGGTGCGACGGTGGGAACGCGACGAGAGGTGTTCCCCCTGTTCCTGCTGTCTGCTCCGGGAGACGACGTGAGGCACGTGAGGCACGTGAGGCATAACCACCGAGGTGATCTGGGCCTGCTGCTGCTCCGGCTGGGGACGGGGGGTGTGCTGGCCGCCCACGGCGCGCAGAAGCTGTTCGGCTGGTTCGGCGGCCACGGCCTGGAGGGCACCGGCCAGTTCATGGAGTCCGTGGGCTACGCCCCGGGCAAGGCCAGCGCGACGGCCGCCGGGCTCGCGGAGACCGGCGGCGGCGTACTGCTGGCCCTGGGCCTGGCCACACCCGCGGCCGGCGCGGCGGCGGCCGGGGCCATGGCGGGAGCCGCTGCGGTGCACACCCCGAACGGGTTCTTCAACCAGGGCGGCGGCTACGAGTACGCCGCCACGCTCGGTCTGACGGCGGCCGGCCTGGCCGTCACGGGGCCGGGCCGCTTCTCCCTGGACCACGCGCTCGGGCACACGGTGAACCGGGGCTGGATGATCCCGGCGGCCTTCGCGGCGACCGCGGCGGGCACCGCCCTGATCGTCGGGGCACGGGCCCGGCGGCTGCGGAAGGCCAAGGAGGGCGAGCAGGACGCCCTGTTCGAAGAGGAGTCCATGGAGTAGGCGGCGCAGGAGCCCACGGGGGCATGCAGTAGGCGGCGCAGGAGCCCACGGAGGCGTGGAGCAGGCGGCCCGGGAGCCCACCGGGGCGTGGCGGGGGCACTGTCAGACCCGCGTGGCAGGCTGCCGCCCATGAGCGATCACCCGCGCCCCGCCCCGCCCGCGTCCGACCTGTGGGCCACCGTCGACGCCCTGTGCGCCTGGCTCGACACCGACCGCCCGGCCGAGGGCCGAGAGGGCCTGCTGCTGCGCCTGCTGAAACTGAACGAGGAGGTCGGTGAGGTCGCCGAGGCGGTGATCGGCGTGACCGGCCAGAACCCGCGCAAGGGTGTCACACACAGCTGGGACGACGTGCAGGCGGAGCTGTGCGACGTCGTCATCACGGCGCTGGTGGCGCTGCGGACCCTGACGCCCGAGGCGCGGGAGGTGTTCACGCGGCATCTGGAGCGGGTGACGGAGCGGTCCCTGGCGTCGGCGCGCCGGTGACCGCCCCTCCCCGGCGCGCGGCGGCGCCGTACCGCTTCAGAGCGGCTGGGTGACGACCTTGACCAGGTCGTGCGCCCGCTCCGCCGCCGCCGTCGCCGCGGCCGTGTCGGTTCCCGTGCACAGCACATAGCCCTGACGGGCCGTGGACGAGGTGAGGGCGCCCAGGTCCCGGCCCGCCTCCAGCGTGCAGTGCAGGCGGTGCACGCCGGGGGCGGCGGCGGCCTCGGCGAGGCCGTCGACCCCGAGGACCCGGACGTTCTCGTAGGAGAAGAAGCGGATCGCGGCGGCGCCCGCGACCGGGGTGCGGGGCGGGCGGGGCAGGCCGAGCAGCGCGCAGAACGTCTCGGCCATCAGGTCGACGCCGCTGACCAGTTCGCACAGCTCCCAGATCTGGTCGCCGCCGACACGGGTCTGCGCCTCGATGAGCCGGGGCCCGGAGGGCGTGAGCCGCAGCTCGGTGTGGACGGGGCCGTCCCGCTGCTCGATGAGGTCGAGGAACCGTGTGACGAGCTCCTCGATCGCCGTCCGGGACGCCGCGTCGAGCCGGGCGGGCACCTGGTGCCCGGTCTCCACGAAGCGCGGCAGCTCGGTCGTCACCTTCTCCGTGACGGCCGCGATCTCGTGCCGGCCGCCCACCGAGACGGACTCGACGCTGAACTCCGGCCCGGTGAGGAACTCCTCCACGAGCAGCGGCCCGTCCGTGAACCGGCGCGACCACGCCCACCGCTCGGTGAGCTCCTCCTCGGAGGCCGCCAGGTACACCCCCTCGCTGAGACCGCCGTCCCGCGGCTTGAGCACCACCGGCCCGCCGCCGAGCTCCCGCAGGAAGCCGCGGGCCTCCTCGGCAGCGGCGCACAGCCGGTGCCGTACGGGGCTGAGTCCGTGCCGGTCGAGCAGCTCGCGCGTGCGCGCCTTGTCGCGGGTCAGCTCCACCGCGGTCAGGTTGTCCCCCGGGATCCCCAGCTCGCGGGCGACCCGGGAGGCCGGATGGAGCCCGTACTCGGTGAAGGAGGCGACCGCGTCGAAGGGGTCGACGCGGTGCCAGGCGCGGGCCACGGCCAGCACCTCGTCGAAGTCCCGGTAGTCGAGGACGGCGTAGTGCGCCGCGTCCGTGTACTGCCGGGCGGTGACCCGCTCCGGGATCTGCATCATGGAGAAGCGGACGCCGAGCCGGTCCAGCTTGTCGAGTTCGCTGCCCGGTCCGCCGACCAGCAGTACGTGCTTGTCCGTCATCGTCTCGTTCCTCGTCGTACGGCCTGGTCGGGACGGCTGCGCGGCTACGGGCGCAGCCGGGACAGGTCGATGTCCATGCGCTTGGCCCAGGCGCGGCTGCGCATCAGCACCACGTCGAACAGCTCGGGGTGCGTCCGCTTGACCTCGTCGGGGTTGAGGGCCAGCGCGAGCAGCTCGGTCATGCGCTGGCGGATGTGCGCTTGGAGGTTGACCTCGTCCAGGCATTTGCGGCCCAGGCCGATGGAGTCGCTCAGCAGCTGGATGCGGTGGTACCAGTTGGCCGGCAGGTAGAGCACGTCGCCGGGCTTCAGCACGAACTGCATCAGCTGCGTCTCGGGCGTCTCGACCAGCCTCGTCCAGTCCGCCTCGGTGTCCTCGCGCAGGACGGCGTCGGGGCCCATCACGTACCAGAGCTTGTCGCCGACGATCTGGGCGTGCATCACGTCGACGGAGTACGAGTCCTGGTGCAGCCGGGTGACACCGCCCTGCTGGCCCAGCCACAGCTGGTGGTTGGTGGAGGCGTCCTCGCCGTAGAGGTCGCGCCGGAAGTCGTACCGGGCGATCTCCATCTCCGGCATGTCCGGGGCGAGTTCGGGAGCGGTGGTCTGGTAGTACCACTCCTGGAGGTAGATCGGCGTGGCGCCCTGGTGCCGGTTGTCCTTCAGCATCGCCACGAACTCGGCGACGGTCGCCTCACGGGCGGCCTTGGTGTTGTAGCTGTCCACGACGACCCGGACGTCCCCGACCCGGTCGGCGAGGTGGTCGAAGGACCAGGTCTGCACGGCCGGCCAGTCGGCGGCGTGGCCCTCCAGGACGACGGGGCGCTGCGGCTCGCGGTACTCGCGCCGGAACTCCTCGGCCGTCAGGCCGCTGCGCCGCTCCAGCTGCGGGGCGTCGCCGACGGCCCGGGAGAGCGGCCCGGTGTGGAAGGCGCGCTCGACGGCCGCGAGGCTTTCCAGGTCGTGCCGCCGGAGAATGTTGGGCTCGATGTGCTGCACGGGATTCCTCCCCAGAGTTGCGGCGGTGGTCCGCCGGCCGGTGGTCATCGGAGGCTGCCGGTCACGAGCGCGCGAAGGGCCCCCAGCACCTCGCGCCGCTGCTCCGCCTGCGCGGGCAGCCACCGGTGGATGAAGTGGTCGCAGCCGAGCCGGATCAGCCGGCGCGAGCGTGCCTGGACGGCGTGGGAGAAGTAGGCGTCGATGACGGACCCGGGCACGACCTGGTCGTGCTCGGCGGCGACGATCAGCAGGTCGCCGTCGAACGCCCGGATCCCGGCGAAGGCCGGTGAGTCGGCGTAGGGGCCGGGCTTGGCACGCTCCTGGCCGAAGCGGACGTCCGCCTCGCTGTCCGGGTAGGCGGCGGGGCAGAACAGGGCCAGGGCGCGCGGCCGGAGGTCCGGCACGGTCCAGGCGGCGAGGTGGGCGCCCATGCTGGTGCCGACGAGCACCGGGCGCCGGTCCTCGTCGAGCAGCCGGGCCGCCGCGAGGGACTCGTTCCGGCGCTGCCGCAGGGTCGCCCGCTCCAGTTCGCCGGTGCTCTCCCCGTTGCCGGAGTACTCGAAGGTCAGCGAGGAGTGGCCGTGCGCGGCGAGGTCGTCCAGGAGATAGCGCACGGCGTGCCGGGAGGCGGTGGTCCCGAAGCCGTGCAGATGGACGACGTCGGGCGCGGCGCCGTCCGGTGCGTACACCCTGGTGGCCGCCAGGCGCTGCCCGGCCGCGTGCAGGAACAGGTCCTCGGCGGGCGGGAGGGTGGCCGCGGGGGTGCCGTGGTCGTGGACGGACATGGTCAGGCCCCGGTTCCTTCGGTGAGCGCGGCGAACCGCTCCTTGCGCAGGGCGGGCCACTCGTCGCGCAGGATGCTGTAGTAGACGACGTCCCGGCGCCGGCCGCCCGGCATGTAGTTGAAGCTGCGCAGCACGCCCTCCTCGTGGGCGCCCAGCGCCGCGAGGCCGGTGCGGGCGGCGGTGTTGAGCACGTCCGTCTTGAACTCGACGCGCTCGCACTCCAGGACGTCGAAGGCGTGGTCCAGCAGGGCGAGTTTCGCGGCCCGGTTGACGCCGGTGCGGCGGGCGGCGGTGGCGACCCAGGACCAGCCGATCTCCAGGCGGCGGTCGGCCGGGGCCAGGTTGCCGTACGCGCTGGAGCCCAGGATGCGGCCGCTGTCGCGGTCGACGATCGCGAAGACGATCCGGGTGCCGGTCAGGGTGTCCCGGATGGCGGTCTCCAGGAAGGTGTCGAGGTCGGCCGGTGTCTCGATGCGTGTGACGAAGTAGCGCCAGATCTCCTCGTCGTAGACGACGGATTCGAACGCGGCGCGGTCGGTGACGCGGATCCGGCGCAGTTCCACGCGGGAGTTGGCCAGGACCGCGTCCGGCAGGTTGTTCCAGCTCACGTCGTGCTCCTTCGTGTGGGCTCCGCGGCGACGACCACCAGGGGCCGGTCGGCCGTCGGGCCGGGGGTGCGGGCGTGGATCTGCGACAGTTCCCGCGCGTACCGCTCGTGCACGGCACCGCGCTTGGGTTTGAGCTGGCCGGTCAGCAGCCCGTTGCCGGTGGAGAAGCGCTCGGGCGCCACCAGCACGGCGTGCACGCGCTGGTCGGGCAGCAGCTCCGCGTTGACGCGGGCCACGTGGCGGCTCAGCTCGGCGGGGTCCGGGGGCGGGGCCGCCAGGGACACCACGGCGGTGAGGAACTCCTCGCCGTTGCCGTACAGCACGCAGTCGCGGACCGCCGGGTGGCCGCGCAGGCACTCCTCGACCAGGGGCGCGAGGACGTTGTAGCCGCTGCTGACGGTGACGACGTCGTCGACGCGGCCGTGGATGTACAGGAACCCGTCCTCGTCCAGATGGCCGATGTCGTGGGTGCGCACCTCGCCGGTCGGCAGGAACATCTTCTCGTTGGTGCCGGGCGCGCACCAGGTGTAGCGGTGGTTGACGGGGTGGCGGCTGCCGACGATCAGGACGCCGTCCCGGTCGAAGCGGACCGTCTTGTTCGGCAGGACCCTGCCGACGCTGCCGAGGCGGAAGGCGCCGGGGTGGTTCTTCGCCACGATGCACGTCTCGTTGAGGCCGTAGCCCTCGTAGAGCGGCACTCCGGCGTCGTTGAAGAACTCCAGGACCGCCCGGCTCGCCGGGGCGGAACCGGTCCACAGGTAGCGGACCCGGCCGCCGAACTCCGCCTGGAGGATCTCCTGGCGCTTGCCCGGGTCGGCGGGCAGCTCCATGCCCTCCAGGCGCCGGCGGATCTCCTCGTAGAAGCCGGGCACCCCCATGACGACGGTGGGGCGGGTGCGGCGGGCCGTGTCGAGGGCGTCGTCGAGCCGGGCCAGCGTGACGTCATGGCCGTGCGCGAGCGCCGAGTAGATCCAGAAGCGCTGTTGCAGGAACCAGTTGCCGAGGAAGACCAGGAGGTTGTCGCCGTCGCCGTGGGCGAAGATCCGCTGCACCTCGTGCAGGGAGCTGTTGACGCTGGCGACGGTGGTCTCCAGGCCCTTGGGCACGCCGGTGCTGCCCGAGGTGAACTTGATGGCGAGGATGTCGGCCGGGTCGTAGCCCTCGTGGTGACGGGCCGGGGTGTCCGGGGCGAAGTCCTCCGCCCAGCCGTCGACCGCTCCGATGGCGCGCACGGCGCCGGAGTGCTCGTCCCCGTCCTCGGTGAACAGCAGCTTCAGACCGTAGTCCCGCGGCAGTCGCTCCGGGTCGAAGCGGCCCGGTTCGAAACCGGCCGTGACCGCGCCGAGCCGGATCACGGCCAGGTCCAGCAGCACCCAGGCCAGGCTGTTGGGGGCGAGAATGCCGACGCGGTCCCGGGCCCGGACGCCGAGGGCGTGCAGATGCCGTGCCACGTTGCCCGCACGGGCGTCGAGCTCGGCGAGGGTCAGGGAGCGCAACTCGCCGTCGGGGCCGCGGTGGTGGAACCGGTGCCGGGTGTCGGTGCAGCGCCTGAGGGCCAGGGTGTTGACGACGTCGGTGATGGTGTCGGTGGCGGTCACGGTGTCGGTGCCCATGACGGTGACGGTGTCGGTCACGGCGTCGGTGACGGTGGCGGTCGCGGCGTCGGTGCCCGTGACGGTCACGACGTCGGTGTCCGTGACGGTGTTGTTGGTGGTGGTGGCCGGTGTGGTCGTCGGGTCAGTCATCGGCGGTCTTCTTCCGCTCGGGCGCGCGGAAGAAGACGGCGTCGCTCAGCGTCACCTTCGTGCCGGCGGGCAGCAGTTCGGGCACGTCGGGCCAGACCTCCGGGCCGGTCAGGCCGAGCGCCGCCGCGAGCCGCCCGGCGAACCGGGGCATGACCGGGGCCGCGCAGCGGGCCAGCAGCCGGGCCGCGGCCAGCTCCAGGGCGATCGCGGTGCGCGTGCGGTCCTTCTCGGCCGGGCCGGCCGCCAGGTACGCGCCCTCGGTGAAGCGGATCACGTCCTCGACGATGCCGTGCAGTTCGCCGGCGGCCTGGTTGAGGGAGAAGCCGTCCTGGCCGAGGCTCTGCGTGAAGGCCGTCAGCCGGACGCCGAGCCGGGCGAGGAACGCGGTGTGCTCCGGCGTCCAGACCCCGGCGTCGGGCGCCTGCCCGCCGTACCCGGTGTCGAGGCGGGTCCCGAGGGCGTTCAGCCAGCGCTGCCAGGTGCCGATCAGGGTGTCCGCGAGGACCGTCTCGTAGGCGGCGGGGTCGAAGTTGGTGCGGCGGCCCTCGGGGCGGGTGCGGGCGAGGAAGAAGCGCACCGCGTCGACGCTGTCCTCGGTGAGGACGTCCTTGCCCCACACCGCGTGCCGCCGGCTGGTGGAGAACTTCTGGTGCTCCAGCAGGTAGAACTCGTTGACGTGGTAGTCGATGTCCGGCTCCCAGCCCGGGAAGGCCAGCTTGTACAGGGCCGGGTAGAGCAGCGAGTGGTAGAAGCTGTTGTCGTAGCCGAAGAAGTGGACGATCTTCCAGTCCTGTTCGGGGGCGTCGGCCCGCCACTCCTTGCCCAGGCCGCGGCCGAGCGTCTCGATGCCGTGCAGGAACCCGTACGACATCTCCGGCCACACCCAGACGACCTGGTCGCCGGCGCCGTCCTCGGCGGGGCGCACGCCCCAGTCGGACGGGTGGGTCAGGGGCAGGTCGAGCCGGTCGCCGGAGAACACCCGCTGGGCCAGCTCGCGCAACCGGGGCGGGACGCGGCCGAGTTCGTGGTGGGCGGCGATGTCGTCGCGGAACTCGTGCAGCGGCAGGCAGTAGCGGGTGGCCTCGCCGTGGCGCGGGGCCGCCCCGGTGCGCCGGGTGCGCGGCTCGGCGAGGTCCGCGCACAGGTTGGGCTCGCCGCACTCCTCGCAGATGTTGCCGCTGGTGGGCCCGGAGCAGCCCGGGCAGCCGCCGGAGACGTCGACCTCGTAGAGGTAGTCGCCGGTCTCCGCGTCGAACAGGGCGGGTGTGCTGCGCGGGCCGACGGAGCCCGAGTCGACCAGGCGGGAGAAGAACGCCCGCAGCCCGTCGGGGTAGGACGGGTCGGCGTTCGTCACCGTGTACTGGTCGGGCCGGATGTCCATCAGCGCGAGGGTCGCGGCGATCTCCGCGGAGAAGTGGGCGGCCGTCTCCGCCGGTGCGCGGCCGTCGCGCCGGGCGCGTTCGGCGACGTAGCTCTGGAAGTCGTCGCTGCCGGTCAGGTGCCAGGCCTCGACGCCGTTCAGGCGCTGGAAGCGGACGAAGGCGTCGGCGCCGAGGTAGGGGCCGGACAGGTGGCCGAGGTGGAGGTCGCCGTTGGGCGTGGGCGGGGTGGAGAAGACGAACACGGGCCGCTGCCCGAACCGCCTTCGCTCCGCGGCGCCCGCGAGGGCGGCCCGGGCGGCGTGCGGGGGGTCGCGCCAGTACAGGTCGAAGAAGACGAGGTCCTCGCTGCCGGTGTTCTCGATGACATGGGTCTCGAACGGTTCGAACAGGGCGACGGTGCCGGGGGCGGCCGGGGTGCGCTCGCCGTCGACGAGGAGGTCGCCGGTGCCCTGGACGATGACGAAGACCTCGATCTCGTCGTGCTGGTGCGGGTCGCTCGCGCCGCCGGCCGGGACGCGGCCCCAGCCGGCTCCGGGGCCGAAGCCGGGGACCGCGCTCATGTCGATGCCGAACGCGGCGGACAGCGCGGCGGGTTCGTAGTGGGTGATCTTCACGCTGCGTTCCTTTGTCCCTCGGGGCGGGCGATGTGCAGGAGGTCGGCGGCCTCGGCCGCGATCGCGGGGGCGAGGCGGTATCCGGAGCCGTTGGCGGCGCCCGCGAAGACGACGCGTCCGGCGTCGTCGAGCGGCCGTACGAGCGGCTCGCGGGTGGGGCTGTAGGCGTCGCAGAAGACCCGGCCGGAGGTGGTCCGTCCGGCGAGGGCGGGCGCGTAGCGGTTCAGACAGGCGAGCGCTTCGGTGAGGTCGCCGGCGGACAGGCCCGTCGCGAGGGTGTCGGGATCCACGTCCCACTCCTGGCAGGTGTAGCTGAACAGCCAGTGGCCGCGGTGGTGCAGCGGGAGCAGGAAGGCGTCCTCGTCCTCGAAGACGATCACGCCGTCGTCCGGGGCGGGTGCGCGGTCGACGTGCAGGGCGACGATCTTCTTGACCCGTGCGCCGAGCGGTGTCACCAGCGGCTCCCAGGCGGGGTCCGCGAGCCAGGGGCCGGGCGCGAGCACCACCCGGGAGGCGGTCAGCGCCTCGCCCGTGGACAGGCGCAGCGTCACGTCGGCGGGGCCGGGCGTCACCGCCGTGACCCGGGTGGCCTCGCGCAGGGCGAGACGGGGGCGCAGGGTGCGCGCCAGGGCTTCGGTGAGGGCGCCGACGTCGGCGTACTGGCAGCCCTGGCCGGTCCACACGCCGGTGCCCTCGGGTACGGCGACCAGGCCGCCGGGGACCTGCCCGGCGGGCACGGCCCGGGCGGTGGGCAGGTAGGTCCGCTCGATGCGGGCGGGGTCGGCCGACAGCATGTGCATGCGCAGCGGGTGGATCGGCAGCGCGGGGTCCTCGGCCGCGAGCCGGGCGTAGGCGGCCTGGCTGTGCGCGGACAGCCGCCTGACCCGGTCGGTGGCGCCGCGCGGGAAGTGCAGCCCGGCGGAACGCCTGCTGGCCCCGGAGGCCACGACGTCCCGGTCGAACAGCGCGACCCGGGCCCGGGGGTCCCGGCCGGTCACCTCACGCCCGACGAGACACCCGATGATCCCGCCGCCGACCACGGCGATGTCGACATCCCTCACGAAGCCACCCCCTGCGCCGCCGGGGCGCACCCACGGGTCACGGCGACACGGCCGCCACTGCGGGACGCGGCGGGGCCCGTCCCGCCCGACAGCCCGCCCGAACACGCCGCGGACGCACCGGCCCCGGCGGTCGGGCCGCCGACGCCACGACCGGCTACGGCGGGGCCCGTCCCGTTCAACCGTCCGCTTTCGCCCGCCGCCGCGGATACGACGGCCGCGGGCGACAGGTCCCCGACGCCCCCAGCTGACCCGGCAGTTCCTGCGCCGCTCGAGCGCCCGCACAGGTGCGATGCCACGGACACCACGGCCGCGGGTGACAAGCCCGCGATGCCTCTGCTCAGTGCGGTGGCGTTCGGTTGTACGTGTTTCCGTGTCGGTGTCGGTGTCGGTGTCGGCGTCGGCGTCGGTGTCGGCGTCGGCGGGGCGGTTCCGGGGGACCGGTCCGGGAGGCCGTTCATCCGCCCACCCCCTGCGCCGCTTCCGACGGGTGGGCCTTCGGGGCCCAGTCGAGGAAGGAGTCGGCCGGTTCGTCCGTGCGGACGCCCCGCATGCGGTCGGCGATGCGCTGGCTGCGCCAGGCGACGAGGCTGAGGTTGCGGTCGGCCAGGCCGCGCTGCCCCTGCGCCGCGTTGTGCACGAAGATGTTGCGGTCGCCGGGGCCGTCCCAGCGCACGGCGAAGCTGTCGTCGATGCGGTACTCCTCGCCCTCCCGCTCCAGCCGCCCGGCGAGGGGTTCCAGGAAGGCCGGGGTGGCCGGCCGGAACCCCGTGGCCCAGACGACGACGTCGGTCTCGAACCGCGTGGCCGTGCCCGGGTGGTCGCCGCTGCGGATCTCCACGGACCAGTCCCCGACCGCGCCCCGCTCGACCTTCGCCACCGAGTGCCCCGGGTACAGCGCGACCAGGTCCCGGTCGCCCTCGACGAACCGGTGCACGTAGATCTGCTGGTACACCTCGCGCAGGGTCGCCTCGGAGATGCCGTCGCTCGTCAGGACGTGCTGCGCGTTGAGCTGTTCGCGGGTGGTGCGGTCCAGGCGGGCGAAGTAGTCCGAGTAGCTCGGCATGTAGAAGTCGTTGGTGAACGGGGAGTCGTCCATCGGGAAGTAGTTGCGGCGGCGCGAGACCCACGAGACCCGGCGGGGCCGCTCGCCCTCCGGCCGGGAGATCAGGTCCAGGAAGACCTCCGCTCCCGACTGGCCGCCCCCGACCACGCAGACCCGCTTGCCGCCGAGCCCGCGGCCCTTGTCGACGATGTCGCAGACATGGAACTGGTCGTCGTGCGGACCGGCGGGTGCCACCGGCGGGATCCACGGGGAGGTGCCGATGCCGACGGAGATGTTGTCGGCGGTCAGCCTCCGGCGGTCCGTCTCCACGACGAAAGTCCCGCTCGAATCCCCGTCGAAATCGACGGAAAGCACCTTCTCGTTGAAGAGGACGTTCTCGTTCTGTTCACTCGCCCAGCGCAGATAGTTCCGGTATTCCTGCCGTGGCATGGCGTCGAACTGCGCGTTGATGAAGTGGTAGATCTTTCCGTGGGCGTGCAGATAGGAGAGGAAGGAGAATCGGTTCGTCGGGTCGGCGAGACTCACCAGATCCTTGAGCATGGACACCTGGAGCGTGGTTCCCGGGAGTTGCTGACCGTCGTGCCAGCTGAAGTACTCCTTCTGCTCCAGGAAAAGACTGGGGATGCTCTGGTCGCCGTGCAGCAGGGAGGCGAGGCTCAAATTGGCCGGGCCGACTCCCACGCCTATGCAGCCGTAATGAGGACTGTCGTGCTCGTGCATGCGGGTACCCCCTGGAGTTGTCTGGACTGCCTGGAACCGATGCGGCACGGCGAAGTCCCGGTGCCGGCACGTGGCCGTTCCATGGATGGGGTGGTGCGCTACTGCTACTGGCTGCGGACACCCAGTTCCGGTTCGCCCGATGTCCCGTCTTCGCCCGGCGTCCCGTCTTCGCCCGGCGTCCCGTCTTCGCCCGGCGTCCCGTCTTCGTCCGGCGTCTCGTCGCGCAGGTGCGGACGCCGGGCCGCGGCGGAGACCACCGGGCGCACACAGAGGCCCGCCAGGAGGAAGACCGCCGCGAGCGCCGCCCAGCCGGCCGTTCCGTTTCCGATGACGCCCACCGTCATCAGGACCGGCCCGACCGCCACCTGGACGCTGGATCCGAGGTGGAAGGTGGCGAGGTATTCGACGCGGGACCGGGTGGGCGCCAGCCCGAAGGACAGGCTCCACTGGCCTGCGGACTGGAGCAGTTCACCGCCGGTGAGCAGGACCATCGCCACGAGCAGGACGCCGATGGTGAGCGCCGTCGACTCCGCGTAGGCGGCGGTGGCGAAACAGGCGCAGCACAGCGCGAGCACCACGCTGGCTCTGCGCAGGGCTCTCGCCCCCTCGGTGACCTTCTCGGTGCCCCGTGCGACGCGGACCTGGAACAGCACGGCCAGCACGGTGTTGACGACGAGCAGGACGGCGACCAGGGAGTCCGGTGCCCGGGTGTGCAGAGTGATCCACAGCGGTACGCCCACGCTGAGCAGGGCCATGTGCAGCATCAGCAGGGCGTTGACCCCGGCGGCGGCCGCGTACCAGTGGTCCCGGATGGCCGGGAACAGCAGGCGGGGGCCGGTGCCGGTGCGGCGGGCGCGCACGTGGGGCCGGAACTTCAGGAAGGCCAGCAGGGTGGCGGACAGGGCGAAGGAGAGCGCGTCGCCGAGCATGATGGTCAGGAACGACGTCCGCGTCCCGATCTGCAGGGCCACCGCGGCGAGCAGGGCCCCGACCGTGTAGCCGACGTTGTAGACCACGCGCATCCGGGCCGCCATCTCGGCGCGCCGGTCGGTGCCGACGGCCAGTTCCACGAGCGCCTGGCCCATGGGCCGGGCCGCCTGCTCGGCGATGCCCAGCAGACCGACGACGCAGAGGAACGAGACCAGGCCGTCGACGAAGAAGTAGGCGGCGAAGCCCACCGCGCAGCACGCGTGCAGCAGCATCAGCACGGGCCGCGGGCCCCACCGGTCGGCCAGTCTGCCGAAGGGAATGGGCCCCAGGATTCCGAGAATTCCGGCCAGGGAAAGTCCGAAACCGACCTGGGCGGGACTGAGGCCCACGATCTTCGTGAAGAAAAGTGCGGAACCGGCCAGATAAAGGCCTGTTCCCGTGGCATCGATGAAGCCGACCAGAAGCAGCCCGGCGCCGCTTCGATTGACCGCGAACCGGTCTATGAGTGATCCGAACACGCCGTTACCACCACGCGCGGTCGGTGGCCTCCGGGATACTGGTGGTTCTTGGTTCTAAGCACATGCCGACCATGGAAGAACTTCCCCCGTTCCCCGTTCACGTTTCAACCATGCCCCCCGGCCTCGTGAGCCTTGGGGATTTCATACGTGATCGGTCCGACTCTAGCCGTAGGCGACTGAGCGGCACAAGCCTGATTACATTTCGCGGAGTACTGTAACCTCGCGCTTCCGCGCGGGAGATCGCGGAATCCATTGTTCACTTCGGGGGTTCGCGGCAGGGAACGGGCGGCCGGGAAAACTTCCCGTCAGGACGCCAGGAATACGGATTTCCGCCCGCCGGCTCGAACACTTCTGCAATGATCGACCGAACGCTCGGGTGGCCGGGCGGCTGGCGCCAGGCCGGTCGAGAGGTGAGGAGTTCGGTGACGGGGGTGGACTGGAGGTTCCGGTCCCTGGTGGTCGCGCACGCCGTGTCGGCCTACGGGACGTACCTCAATCTGATCGCGCTCAGCCTGTTCTCGTACGAGGTCACGGGCACCGCCCTGGGCGTGGGCGCGGTGATGGCCGTACGGCTGCTGTCGGGTGTCGCGGCCGGGCTCGCCGCCGGGGCGGTGACGGCACGGTTGACACGCCGCACGGTCATGGTGGTGACCGACCTCGCCCAGACGCTCGCCATGGTGGTGCTGGCGCTGGGGGCCCGGGACGTCTCGCCCGGAGTGCTGCTCGGCGCGGTGCTCGTGCTGGGCGCGGGCAACACGCTCTTCAACGTGGCCCTGCGCAGCGCGGTCCCGGTCATGGTCGGGCAGGAGAGCCGTGCCCGGGCCAACGGCGTGCTGGTGACGGCCCGTTCCGTCGCCACGGTGCTGGGCTTCGCGTCGGCGGCCCCGGTCATCGCCCTGGGCGGGTTCGGTGTCGCGTTCGCGGTCAACGGCGCGAGCTTCGCGGTGTCGGCGGCGGCCGTACTGGCGCTGCGACCACGCACGGACGCCGACGGGGAGGCCGGACCGGCGGGCGCGACGAGCCCGCCGCCCGGGCCGGACGGAGCGCGCGAGCCGACCGGAGCGGGCGAACCGGCCGACGGCGAGCGTCCCGAGGCGGTGACGGCTCGCGGCGAGCGTCCCGAGGCGGTGACGGCTCGCGGCGAGCGTCCCGAGGCGGTGACGGCTCGTGGCGAGGGGCGCGGGGCGGTGACGGCTCGCGGCGAGCGGCCCGAGGCAGTGACGGCTCGCGGCGAGGAGCGCGAGGCGGTGACGGCTCGCGGCGAGGGGCGCGGGGCGGTGGCGGCTCGTGGGGGGTGGCTGGGGCGTCATCTCGTCGGTCTGGCCGGGCCGTTGCTCGGGCTGATCGCGTTGCGCGGTCTGGACGCGCTGGCGTCCGCCTCGCACAACGTCGCGCTGCCGCTGGCGGCCGGCGCGGCCGAGCCGTCCGAACCGGCGCTGTTCATGACCCGGTTCTGGTCCGCGTGGGCCGTGGGCACGCTCCTGGCCCACCAGGTCCTCAAACGCCGGACGCACGGGACGACCTGGGGGGAACGCGCCTTCGCGGCGGGCACCTGCGCGATGTCCCTCTGCTTCGTCGCGGCGTTCACCGGCCCACCCGCCCCGGCCCTGATCGCGGCGGCCCTCGCGGCGGGGTTCGCGGACGGCTGGACCGAGATCGTCTACACCTCGCGCCTCCAGGCGGCCCCCGACCGGCAGCGCGACCGGCTGTTCGGCCTGTCCGCCACCGCCGAGCAGTCCGGGTTCGCGCTGGGCACGATCACGGCCGCAGCCGCGTTGGAGACTCTGCCCGCCCTCGCCGTCGTGGGCGTCTTCCACGGGGCGGCGGTGTGCGGGGCGGTGGCCCTGCTGCTCACCGTACGGACGCACCGCGCACGCGGGACCACGGACCGTTCGCCGACCGGCGCACCAGCGCCCACCAGCGGAGACAAGGGAGAAGACACGCATGGAACGTCTACGGGAGCAGGCCGTCTGCCGGGGTCCTGAGCCCGAGCGGACGGGGGACGACCCGGTCGACGCGGTGCGCGCGCTGCTGGGCGCCGCCGGGTCGGCGCACGGCGGAGCCGTCGTCACCGTCGCCGCCGACGGCACGACCGGCTCCCGGTCGTACCCCGAACTGCTGGACGCGGCACGCCGGATGCTCACCGGCCTGCGCGAGCACGGGGTGCGGCGCGGTGACCCGGTGGTGCTGTGCGGGTTGCCGCTGGACGCGTTCTTCCCCGCCTTCTGGGCCTGTGTGCTGGGCGGGGCCCTCCCGGTGGCCATCGCCGAGCACCCCGCGCCGGGCTCCCCGGCCTTCGAACGCCTGGGGCAGGCAAGCGCGTTACTCGACGGCCCGCTGGTCCTGACCGACGCGCCCGGCGCTGCGGCCCTCGCCCACGCCGTGCCCGCCCCGCGGATCGCCCTCGCCGGGGAGTGCCTCGCCGCGCCGCCCGCGCGGGACCACGTCGAGCCCGACCCGTCGGACACGGCCCTGCTGATGCTGTCGTCCGGCAGCACCGGGGTCCCGAAGGCGGCGCGCCTGACCCACGCCGGGCTCGCGGACTTCGCGGCGAGCAGCCGCCGGATCCTCGACGTCCGCCCCGACGACACGATGGTGAACTGGCTGCCCGTCGACCACAGCGGCGCCTTCCTGCTGTACCACCTGCTCGCCGTGTTCACCGGCTGCACCAACGTCCACGCCCCCACCGACTACGTGCTCGCCGACCCGCTGCGCTGGCTCGACCTCCTCCACGACCACCGGGCGCGGCACGGCTGGGCGCCGACCTTCGCCTACCGGCTGGTCGCGGACGCGCTGGCCGAGCGGCCCGACCGCCACTGGGACCTGAGCGGCCTCAAGTCCCTGGTGTGCGGGGGCGAGCGGGTCGTGCTGCCGGTGCTGCGCGGCTTCCTCGACGCGACGGGCCCGTACGGGGTGCGCGCGGAGCACATCGCCCCGGTGTGGGGCATGGCCGAGACGGTCACGGCCGTCACCTACGGCCGGCTGGACCGGCCGGGCACCGTGCACCGCCTGCTCAAGAGCAGCCTGGGCGGCGACCTGGTGCGGGCCGGGGAGGACGTGCCCGAGGCGGACTGCGTCACGTTCGTCGCCTGCGGCTCGCCCGCGCACGGCGTCACGCTGCGCGTCGTCGACCACCGCGGCGACCTCGTCCCGGCGGGCCGGATCGGCCGGCTCCAGGTGCACTCCCCCGCCCGCCTCACCCCCGGCTACGTCCGCAACCCCGAAGCGGACGCCGCCGCCTACCCGGCCGGGCCGGACTGGCTGGACACCGGCGACCTGGCCTTCCTCGACGACGGCCAGGTCGTCATCACGGGACGGCGCAAGGACGTCATCATCCTCAACGGCCTGAACGTCTACTGCCACGAGGTGGAGGAGACCGCCGCCGCCGTCGACGGGGTCCGGCAGGGCGAGGTCGCCGCGTGCGGCATCCCGTCCGCTGAGCGGGGCACGGAGGAACTGGCGGTGTTCTTCGTCAGCCGCGGCGCCGCCGAGGACGACCGGATCGCCGCGGAGGTGAGGGCGGCGCTGTTCACCCGCCTGAGGCTCACCGCCGCCCATGTCCTGCCCGTCCCGGAGGGCGAGTTCCCCCGGACGCCCGCGGGCAAGGTGCGCCGCGCGGAACTCCGGGACCGGCTGAGCCGTGACGAGGGCGGCCCGGGTGGGGCGGACCCCATCGCGCCGGGGCAGCGACCGGACCCGGAGGACGCCGGTTTCGCGGGGTCCCAGGCCACGGAGATGCCCGATGCCGACGCGGCGCCCTGGGCGGCGAAGGTGACCCGGGCGGCGAAGGTGACCCGGGCCGCCGCCGAGGTGACCCGGGCCATGGAGGTGACCCGGGCCGCCGAGGTGACCCGGGCTGTGGAGGAGGAGCTGGCCGCCGTGCTCGGGCGTCCGGCCGATCCGCAGGCGCCGTTCTACGAACTCGGCCTGACGTCGGTGCTGTTGGTGCGGCTGCGGAACCGGCTGACGGAGCGCCTCGGCACGCCCGTACCGCAGACGGCGTTCTTCGAGCACCCGACGGCCACGGCACTCACGGCCCACCTCACGAATGGTCTGACCACGGAGCCGACCCCGACGCCCGTGTCCGCCACGCAGCTCGGTGACGAGCCGGCTCCGGTCGCTCCTGCCCCGCACCCGGCGAGTGGGACCGCCCCCGCCGCGCCCGTGCCCGGTGCCGCGCCCGGCGGCGTCCACCCCGACCGCCCCCACCACCCAGATCACCCCGACCACGCCGACCACCCCGAGCACGCCGACGGCTCCGACCGCCGCGTGGCCGTCATCGGGCTGGCCCTGCGCTTCCCCGGCGCCGTTACGGCGGAGCAGTTCTGGGCGCATCTGCGGGACGGCGTGGACAGCGTGCGCGTGTTCGGGGAGCGGGAGCTCGCGGCGGCCGGGGTCTCCCCCGAGCAGCGCCGCGCCCCGGGCCATGTGCCCGCCTCCGGAGTCCTGGACGGCGTCGAGGAGTTCGACGCGGACTTCTTCGGGCTGAGCCCGCGGGAGGCCGGGCTCACGCACCCCGCGCACCGGCTGTTCCTGGAGTGCTGCCACCAGGCCCTGGAGGAGGGCGGCCACGCGGCGACCGCCCCGGGCGTGCGGGTGGGCGTGTTCGCCGGATCCGGCATGAACCTCTACGACCACCAGGAGCGGCCCGCGGCCGGCACGCCGTACGACCCGGCGGACCCTGCCGCCGGCATGCAGTCGGCCATCGGGCGGGAGCCGGACTTCCTCGCCACGCGGGTCGCCTACCGGCTCGGCCTCACGGGCCCGGCGATCGGCGTGCAGACGGCCTGTTCCACCTCCCTGGTCGCCGTGCACCTGGCGGTCCAGGCACTGCTCGGCGGCGAGACGGACCTGGCGCTGGCCGGTGCGGCGGCCGTGCACCTGCCGCAGGAGACCGGCTATCACAGCCACCCCGGTTCGATCCTGTCCCCCACCGGCCGCTGCCGGGCCTTCGACGCGGAGGCCGACGGCACGGTCGGCGGCAACGGCGTGGCCGCCGTGCTGCTCAAGCGCCTGGACCGGGCGCTGGCCGACGGCGACACCGTGCACGCGGTGATCCTGGGCTCCGCGGTCAACAACGACGGCGCCGCCAAGGTCGGCTTCACCGCCCCCGGCGTCGAGGGGCAGGCCGAGGTGGTGCGCCAGGCGCTGCGCAGGGCGGACGTGCCGCCGCAGACGGTCTCCTACGTGGAGGCGCACGGCACCGGGACCCGGCTCGGCGACCCGGTGGAACTGACGGCACTGGCCCGGGCGCTCACCCCGGACGGCGACAGCGCTCCGGGCTTCTGCGCGGTGGGTTCCGTCAAGCCGAACATCGGGCACCTCGACAGCTGCGCGGGCATGGCCGGGCTCATCAAGACGGTCCTGATGCTGCGCCACCGCATGCTGGTACCCACCCCGCACCTGACCCGGCCCAACCCCGAACTGCCGTTGCACGACGGCCCGTTGCGGCTCGTCAGGGAGCTGGAGCCGTGGCAGGTCCCGGACGGCGTGCCCCGCCGGGCCGGGGTCAGCGCGCTGGGTGTCGGCGGCACCAACGCCCATGTCGTCCTGGAGGAGGCCCCGGCTCCCCGCCCCCGGCCGGTTCCCGACCTGCCCGTCCTGGTGCCCGTCTCGGCCCGCGACCCCGAGTCCCTCGACGAGCTCACGGCCGCGCTCCGCGACCGGCTCCTGGCCCACCCGGACCTGCCGGCCGCCGACGTGGCCGCCACCCTGGCCCTCGGCCGGCCGCACCGCGCGGCACGCACCGCCGTGGCCGGCCGTACGGCCGGTGAACTCGCCCGCGCGCTGGCGGAGCGCCGGGACCCCGATCCCGTCCCGCTCGGCCCGGTCGCCTTCGCCTTCACCGGCCAGGGCAGCGCCCGCCGCGGCATGGCGCGGGGCCTGTACGCCGCGCACCCCGCGGCGCGGGCCACCCTCGACCGCTGCGAGGAGCTGCACGTCCGGGAGTTCGGCGGCAGTTTGCTCACCGCGCTGCTCACCGCCGGCCCGGACGGTGCCGGCGAACAGGACGAGACCTGGCCCACCGACACCGCGCAGGCCGCCCTCTTCGCCCATCACGCGGCACTGGCCGACGCCTGGCGGGCGGCCGGCATCCGGCCCGGGCTGCTGCTGGGCCACAGCGTCGGCGAGTACGCCGCGCTGTACGCGGCCGGAGCCCTCTCCCTGGAGGACGGGCTGCGGCTCACCGCCTGGCGCGGACGGCTGATGCGGGACCGATGTCCGGCCGGGGGCATGCTCGCCGTCCGGTCCGACGCCGCCACGGCGCACCGCGTCGCCGCGGCCGCCGGTGTCGAACTCGCCGCCGTCAACGGCCCGCGGGCCCAGGTGCTGTCGGGCCCGCCGCAGGCGCTGAAGGAAGCGGCGCGGCTGCTCGACCAGGAGGGCGTGCACTGGCGGGCACTGCCGGTCGACCGGGCGTTCCACTCGGCGGAGATCGACGACGCGCTGGAGGCGTTCCGCGCGGTCGCGGAACAGGTGACGTACCGCGCGCTGCACACCCCGCTGGTCACCACGGCCGACGGGGAGCTGCGCCGGGCGGGCTGGACGGTCGACGTGGCGTACCTGTGCCGCCAGGCCCGGCAGCCGGTCCGTTTCGACCTCGCCATGGCCGCCGCCGTCAAGCAGGGCTGCCGGGACTTCGTGGAGATCGGCGCCGGGCGCACCCTCACGGGCCTGGGGCGGCACTGCGTACCCGACAGCCGGTGGCTGACCGGCCAGGGCGCGGGGGACACGGCCGCCGAGCAGGCACAGGGCTTCCTGACGGCCCTCGGCTCGCTGTACCGCAGGGGCGCCGTCCTGGACTGGCGGGCGCTCACGGGCGACGGGGGCCGGGTGCCGCTGCCGGGGCATCCGCTGCGGCGCCGTACGGTGCCGTTCGGGGGCGCGGCGCCCGCGGCTCCCGAGCGTGCCGCGGAGCCGGACGACGAGATCCTCGCTTTCATACGGCAGTCGGCGGCGGACCGGCTCGGCCGTCCGGTCGCCGACGTGACACCGGACCGTTCCTTCTTCGAACTGGGCGCCGACTCGCTGTCGTTGATGAGCATGACGACCGAACTGGAGCAGCGGTACGGCGTCCGCGTCCCGGTCCGCGAGGTGTTCGACACGGCCGACACACCCGGGAGGCTGGCCGAGCGGGTCGCGGAGCTGCGGGGCGACGAAGGGCGGCCGACACGCCGCGCGCCGGAGACGGTGGTGGCGGAACCGGTCGTTGAGGAGCCGGTCGTCAAGGAGCCGGTCGCTCAGGAGTCGGTCGTTCAGCAGCCGGTCGTGCAAGAGCCGGTTGTTCAAGAGCCCGTCGTGCAGAGGCCGATGGTCCAGGAACCGGTCGTCGCCCAGGAGCCGGTCGTCGCCCAGGAGCCGGTGCCGTCCGCCGCCGCGCACGCCTCACCGCAGTCGCCGGACTCGCCGCAGTCGCCGCAGCCGCCGCAGCCGCCGCAGTCGCCGGACGGCCTGACCGCCCTGTTCGGGCAGCAGCTACGGCTCGCGGAGCAACTCGTCGACCAGGTCGGCGGGATGATCTCCCGCCAGCTCGACGTCCTCGCGACGACCACCGCCGGCACGGCACCCCCGCGGATCCCCTCCGGGACGGCACCGTCGCAGACCACCGCCACAACGGCACCGCCGCAGAGCACCGCCGGGACGGCACCGCCCCGGACCACCGCCGTCAGCCCCGCTCCGGTTCCCAGCCCGCGCCCGGGGCCCTCAGCCACCCCCTCTCCCGCCGCCGGCAACACCGACTTCAGTCTCTACTTCTTCGGGGACTACCCCGAGGACACCGACCACGACAAGTACGGCCTGATCATGGCCGCGGCCGACTTCGCCGACCGGCACGGCTTCCACGCGCTGTGGTTTCCCGAACGGCACTTCAACTCCTTCGGCGCGCTGTTCCCCAACCCTTCCGTCCTGGCCGCCGCCCTCGCCGCCCGGACCAGCCGGGTCCGGCTGCACGCCGGTTCCGTGGTGCTGCCGCTGCACCATCCGGCCCGGGTCGCCGAGGAGTGGTCGGTCGTCGACAACATCTCCGGCGGCCGGACGGGCCTGTGCTTCGCGAGCGGCTGGCACGCCACCGACTTCGCGCTCGCCCCGCAGCACTTCGGCCGGCACCGCGAAGTGATGTACGAGCACCTGGCGACCGTGCGGGACCTCTGGTCGGGGCAGCCGGTGAAGACGACCGCGGGTGACGGCACGCCCGTGGAGATCACCCTGCATCCGCGGCCCGTGCAGGAGCGGCCGCCGATGTACGTGGCCGTCGTCGGGAACCCGGACAGCTACCGCCGGGCGGCCGCCGAGGACCTCGGCGTGGTCACCAACCTGATGACGCAGACGGTGGAGCAACTGGCCGAGAACATCGCGCTGTACCGGCGCTGCCGTGCCGAGCACGGCCTCGACCCGGCGGCCGGGCGGGTGGTGGTGCTCGTGCACACGTATCTGGAGGAGGACGCGGAGCGGGCGCGGGCCGAGGCCTACCGGCCGTTCCTGTCGTATCTGCGGTCCTCGCTCTCCCTCTTCGACCAGGTCACCAACAGCCTCGGCTTCCAGGTGGACCTGGAGAACACCCCCGAGGAGGACGTGGAGTTCCTGCTGGGCCGCGCCTACGAGCGCTACTGCGCGTCCCGCGCCCTGATCGGCGACGAGCGCACCGCCGCCGAGACCGTGGGGCGGCTGCTGGCGGCCGGGGCGGACGAGATCGCCTGCTTCGTGGACTTCGGCGTGCCGAAGGAGAAGGTGCTTGCGGCGCTGCCGGTGCTGGACCGGGTCCGCCGGACGGCTCCCGGCACGGGCCGGTCCCCGGAGTCCTTGCCCCCGCGGCAGCCGCACGCGCAACCGCCCGCCGGGGCAGCCGTCCCGCGGCCCCGGCCGCATCGCCGTCCCCTCACGCCCGCCCAGCGCCGCATCTGGTTCCTGGAGCAGCTCCATCCGGGCACCGCCATGTACCACGAACCCAAGGCGATCCGCCTCGACGGCCCCCTGGACGTCGCGGCCCTGCGCTGGGCGCTGGAGCGGGTCGCGGACCGGCATCCCGCCCTGCGCACGGTGTTCGGCGACACGGACGGTGTGCCCTACCAGGAAATACGCGACCGTATGCCGCTCGACTGCCCGGTGGAGGACCTCACCGGTGCGACGGAGCAGGAGGCCCTGCGGTCGGCGCTCGCGGCGGACCACGGACTCGACCTGTCCAGGGGCCCGTTGGTCGCGGCCCGGCTGCTGCGCCTGTCCCCCGACCGCCATCTGCTCTTCCTCCTGGCCCACCACATCGTCTTCGACTCCTCCTCCACGGCCGTGCTGGCGCGTGATCTCGCCGCGTACTACCGCGCCCGTCAGGGCCGGGGCACCGCACCGGGTCCGCTGCCCGGCCTGCCGGAGACGGCCGCCCGGCCGGACCCCGCCTCTCTCGGCTTCTGGCGGAGCCACCTGGCCGGCGCACCCGAACTCACCCTGCCCACCGACCGTCCCCGTCCACCGGTCAGGTCGGGCGCGGGCGCGAGCCTCACGCACGCCCTCGACGCCGAACTGACCGACGGTCTGCAGCAGTTGGCCGCCCGGCACCGGGCCACCCTGTTCATGACGCTGACCGGCGCGATCGGCGCGGTCCTCGGCCGGTTCGCGGGACAGCAGGAGGTGGTGATCGGCACGGCGCTGGCGTCCCGCCCTCCGGGCGCCGAGGACCACGTCGGTCTCTTCCTCGACACCGTTCCGCTGCGCCTGGACCTCACCGGCGACCCGGACGTCCCGGCCCTGCTGCGCCGGGTCCGCGAGAGCAGCACGGCGGCGTACGAGCACAGCGGCGTCCCCTTCGACGAGCTGGTCGGCGCGCTCAATCCGCGCCGCGACCCGGGCCGCAACCCGCTGTTCCAGGTGATGGTGGAGTACGAGAACGAGGGCGGGGCGGAGTTCGACCCGCCGTACCTCACCGCCACCCTGCTGGACGTCCCGAGCGAGCGTGCCCCGTTCGACCTCAGCGTCTACCTCACCCGTCACCCGGGCGGTCTGCGCTTCATGGTCGAGTACGACACGGCCCTCTTCGACGAGGCCACGGTGCGCCGCTTCGTGGACTACGTCGAGCAGGTGCTGCGCAGGGCGCTCGACACCCCCTCGGCGCGGCTCGCGGACCTCACGGCCCTCACCGCGGCCGACCGTGCGCTGCTGGCCGGTCCGGAGCACACCGAGCCGGCCGCGCCGCCCGGCACCCTGCACGAGCTGTTCGAGCAGCAGGCCCGCCGCACACCGGACGCCCTCGCCCTGCTCGGCGACGACACCCGCGTCTCCTACGGGGAGCTGGACGCGGCGGCCAACCGGCTGGCGCATCTGCTCCGCGGCCGGGGCGCCGCGCGGGGGCGGCGCGTGGCGGTCCTGCTGCCGCGCGGCCCGCGGCTGATCACGGCCCTGCTGGCGGTGCTGAAGACGGGCGCGGCCTATGTGCCGCTGGATCCGTCCCTGCCCGCCCCGCGCCTGGCCCTGCTCCTCGCCGACTCGGCGCCGGTGCTGCTCCTCACCGACGAGGGCTCGTCCCACCCGGACACCCAACTCCCGGTGGTGCGCGTGGAGTCGGCGGACGACACCCTGCCCGCCACCCCCGTCCCGGACGGCGCCGGCCCCGAGGACCCGGCCTACTGCATCCACACCTCGGGCTCGACCGGCCGCCCGAAGGGCGTGGTCGTACCCCACCGGGGTCCGGCGAACCTGGTCCGCGGGCATCTCGCCCGGCACCCCGCGCTGCGCACCCTGCAGTGGACGTCCCCGGCGTTCGACGTGAGCGTCCAGGAGATCTTCACGACGCTCGCCTCGGGCGCGGCACTCGTCCTCGTCGACGACGCCGTGCGGCACGACCCGGCGGCAGTGGCGCGGACGGTGCGCCGCCACGAGGTGCAGCGCCTGTTCATGCCCTGCACGCCCCTGACGTATCTGATGGAGACGGCCCCCGAACTGCCCTCCCTGCGCGAGCTGTTCTCGGCGGGTGAGGCCCTGCGTCTCACCCCGGCCTTCCGCCGCTTCCTCGCCGCGCATCCGCTCTGCGCGCTCCACAACCAGTACGGCCCCACGGAGACCTCGATCGTGGTCACGTCGCACCGCGTGGATCCGGCGGGTGAGGAGTGGCCCCCGATCGGCACGCCGGTGCCGGGTGCGCACCTGTCGCTGCGGGACGCCGCGGGCCGGCCGGTGCCGGTCGGGGCGGTCGGCGAGATCCACGTCGGCGGGGTGCCGGTGGCCCTCGGCTACCACGACCGCCCCGCCGAGACCGCGGCCGCGTTCGTCGACGACGGCGCGGGCGGGGTGCGTTACCGCACGGGCGACCTGGCCCGCCGGCGCGCCGACGGCACCCTGGAGTACCGGGGCCGGGCGGACGACCAGGTCAAGATCCGCGGCTACCGGGTCGAACCGGCCGAGGTACGGGCCGCGTTGACGGCCCTGCCGGCCGTCCGGGACGCGGCGGTGCTCGCGCGCCGCGACCACCACGGCGACACCGAGCTGGTGGCGTACGCGGTCCTGGAGGAGGGGGCGTCCTGGCCGGCCGTGCGCACCGCGCTGGCGGCCCGGCTCCCCGACCACCTGGTGCCGCGGCGCTGGGTGACCCTGGACCGCCTCCCGGTGAACGCCTCCGGCAAGCTGGACCGCGCGGCCCTGCCGGAACCGGGGGACGCGCCTGCCGAGCCGGCGCGCTCGGAGCCGGCGACGGAGCGGGAGCGGGTGCTGCACGACCTGTGGTGCGAGGAACTGGGCACCCGGCACGTCCCGGTCACGACGCCGTTCTTCGAACTCGGCGGCCACTCGCTGAGCGCGATCCGCCTGCTGAACCGGATGCGCGAGGCGGCGGACATCGACCTGACCATGGCGGACTTCTTCCTGGACCCGACGATCCGGGGCATCGCCACCCGCACGCGAGTCGTGGACACCGCGCCGATGCCCTCCACCCTGCGCCGCCTGTGGCGCCGCCACCACGCGCTCACCGACCCGAGCGTCTACAACATCGCCCACCGCACCGACCTGCGTGGCGACCTGGACCCCGAGCTGCTGCGCGGGGCCCTTGAGGACGTGGTGGCACGGCACCATGCCCTGCGCGCCAGGCCGGTCCACCGGGCTGACGGCGCCTACGAGGTCGAGATCCTGGCCGAGGTGCCGGTGGACCTCCCGGTCACCGACCTGCGCACGGCGGCCACGCCCCGGGAACGGGCGGCCGACGACTGGTGCGCCGCCCGGATCTCCCTGCCGTTCACGATGGACGAGCCGCCGCTGTTCCGCTTCGCGCTGGCCCGCCTGGCGGACGACCACTGGATCCTGCTGACGGTCTTCCACCATGCGGTCTGCGACGGCTGGTCCCTGGGTCTGATCCGGCGGGACCTGGCGGAGTTCCACCGCGCGCGCAGGACCGGAGGTACGCCGCAACTACCGCCGGTGACGCATCAGTTCACCGATTTCGCCCGCGCGGAACACAGCCTGCCCGGCGACCGCAGGGAGGAGCTGGAGCACTTCTGGCGCAAGGAACTCACCGGCGTCCCGCTGCGCCCGTCCCTCCCCTACGACCGTCCCCACCCCGGCACGCTGACCGGCCGGGGCGCCCTGCACACCCGGACCGTCGACGACGACACCCCGGCGCGCCTCGCCGCCACGGCGACCCGCCTGGGCACCACGCCCTACACGGTCCTGGCCGCCACGTTCGCGACCTGGCTGGGCCGGGTGTGCGGTGCACCGGACGACGTCGTCCTGGCGGCGTCCAGCGCCAACCGCCTCCCGCGCGACCGGGCGGAGACGGTCGGCATCGTGGGCGACGCGGTCCTGCTGCGGGCCCGCCTGTCCGAGGCGGACTCCTTCGCCGCCCTGACCGCCCAGCTGGGCACCACCCTCTTCGAGGCCCTGGACCATCAGGAACTCCCCCTGACGGACGTGGTGTCCCTGGTGGACCCGGACCTGACGAAGGCCCTGTTCCCGACGGTCCTGTTCACGGTGATCACGACGGAGCCACCGGCCCTGGACCTCGGCGAGGTGCACACGGCCGTCCGCGCCCTCCCCGTCCAGGGCGTGGCCCGCAACGAGCTCTACGCGGTGATCACCCCGGAGGCGGACGCGCTCACGATCACGTTCGAGTACTCGACGGACCTGTTCACGGCGGAGACGGTGGCGGGGTGGGCGGAGTCGTTCACAGAGCTTTTGAGGGAGGTTACGGTTGCTCCGTCAGACGCCACTCGGTAGCGAGCAGGCTCAGCAGTTCCTCCTGCCGGGCCTTGAGCAGTTCGGGGGTCCACTCGGTGTGGTGGAGCACCTGGCTGGTCAGCGCGAAGGGGACCACTCCCCCGCGGCCGGTGAAGTACTTGGCCTTCTTGGCTGCGAAGTCGTAGTTCTGGGCGGCCGAGTTCTTGTAGCGGTTCAGCAGGACCAGGTTGCCCAGGCGGTGCGTCCACTGCGCACGCTGCTCCTCGTCGAACAGCTCGACCCACTGGGAGTCGGCGCCCGGGCTCTGAGGCAGGACGTGCTCCACGGTGATGAGGGGGTGGTCGTACGTCACCCCCTGTCCCCGGGCCAGCAGCTCGTCGAGGCGAAGCAGGACGTACTTGCGGATCCTGCGGACGAGATAGAGATCGCCGTCGAGCAGGCTGAGGGTGTCCGCCTTCTCGTCGTCCCTCAGGTCGAGGGCCGGGGATTCGAGGCCCTGGCCTTCGTCGAGCTGCCGGAGCAACTCGGCGTAGCGGGTGACGCGAGGCGTCGTGTACACGCGCCGGATGAACATGCTGGCCGACAGCCGCTCCAGCGCCCGCAGGAACGTGTCCAGCCACGCCGGGTCGTCCTCGTGGTGGCGCAGCGCCCAGAGGGCGGCCGGCCGCCAGTCGTAGTTGTCGATCTGGTGGAGCCTGCGGAACCAGGCGTTGACCGCTTCCGCGCCCGAAGCCGACTCGTAACGGGCCTCCTTGATCTGCGCGTAGGCCTCGGCATAGGGCCGGACGACGTCATGGACGAACGCCTCGGCCCTGTCCGGGAGGTAGTGGCTGAGCACCTGTCCCGGGAACTCCTTGAGCAGTTCCTGTTCGGCCCGCTTCTTGGCGAAGATCAGTCGCAGATGGAGGAAGAGTTCGGCGAAGTCGTCGCGCCCCAGCATCTCCTCCGCGTCTTCCCATGTGGTGGCGCACGCCTCGGACGCCTCCGCGTCGAGGTCGCCGATGATCTGCGACTTGAAGATGTCGGTGGGCGACAGGTCCAGGCCGCGGGAGTTCATGACACTGAAGATCCGGTGGGCGCTGTCGAGGTCGGGAGTGCTGACGACGACCAGGAAGGTCCGCTCGGCGAGCATCTGCGCCAGTTCCAGCCGATGCTCCTCGGTCAGCGCGGTGAGGCTGCCGTGGAGGACCGCCGCGTTGCGGAGGATGGCCTTCTGCGCGTCGGTGCGCAGGGCCTCCTCCTTGAGCGTCAGCAGCGTGCCCAGCGCGCCCTTCGTCTGCACGTACTTCTCGAAGAAGTCCGCGTCGCGGCTTCGCAGGGTGAGTCGCGGCCTCGGGGCGAGCCCACGGATCTTGGCGCCCGGCTCCATCACCAGCCGGTCAAGATCACCCCGGAGTTCGGCGTCCTCGGTGAGGTCGCGCAGGACCGACAGGAGGATGGTCAGTGTGGTGAGCCGCTGCTGGCCGTCGATGACGTCCGCCTGCGGTGCCCCGCCCTCCTTGACGAGCACGACGGATCCGAGGAAGTACGGCTCGTCCGTACTACGATCCAGAGCCTCCTGCAAATCCATCAGCAGCTGGGACGCCTGTTCCTCCTGCCAGGCGTACGGTCGCTGGTAGTCCGGGATCTGGAAGTCGTAGTCACTGCTGAACACCTTGTGCAGGGGCATCTCGTGCGCCTCTAGCTTCTGCATCCTCCGATGATGGAGGAAGAAGGCACTCGATCGCCCCGAGTTGCCTGATCCGGGACGCCTGCGAGGCCCCCTCCAGGCGCGGGCCGGCAGACGAGTCGGGCTGTACGCCGGGGAGAGTCACCGCAGCGCTATGACCTGCACAAACATGCAGGATGGGCGCTTACATGGCTACCTTGTTGGCTACGTAACGAGTGGCCCCAGCCCCGGTGCCGTCTGGACGGCACCCGCCCCCGGCTTGGTGACGGACGCTCTTGTGATGGGTAGGTCAGACCGGGAGGTTCCAGGAAGGACCGTCGGGTGTTCCGAGCCACACGCGTTGGGTGCCGTCCAAGTCCACGGTCAGGCCGAGGTCCGAGTGTGGGGGTGAGCCCGCGTCCTGCCAGATGGTGAGAGCGTCTTCCACCTGATCCCAGAGGCGAAGAGGGCCGTGCTGGTGCACGGTCCAGCCGCCTCCGGCCGGTTCGGTCCACGCTTGTGACCCGGTGCCGACGTCCACGAGGATCACTCCCGTGCCGGTGGTCATGAGTTCGGCGGACGGTGCGGCGAGCTGAGCGAGGAACTGCCCGGTCCAGTCTTCGAGGAGTGCGGGGTTCACGCGGGTGGCGCGCGTGTGGCCAGGATGCTGATGGAAGGTGGGGCGGGGTGGGCGTTCGTGGGGGCGGGCGAGCATGTAGCTGATCTGGTCGGGGTGGAAGCGGCCGGTGGCGGTGCCGTCGTCCTGGACGGTGAGGCGGACGAGTCCGGAGGCTAGCATCCATCCGCTGATGGTGGTGGTGATGGTTCCACCGGCGCGTACTTGGTACAGCCAGGCTGGGGGGATGTGGCGGACGGCGCAGGTGGCCACGATGTCGTCGTATTCGGCGTCGTCCTTGTGCCCGGCGAGGCCGTCGCCGGTGATCAGGGTCGGGTGATATCCGGCGGCGTGGATGTGGTCGGCCGCCGCGACGGCCAGGCCCGGGTCGCACTCGATGGAGTACACGTCGCTGTCACCGAGGCGGCTGCACAGGATGGCGGTGGAATAGCCGGTGCCGGTGCCGATCTCCAGCACCTTGTGACCCTCGCTGATCCCGGCGACGTCGAGCATGCGCACGATCAGGGAGGGCAGCGTGCTGGACGAGGTGGGTCGGCCGGTGACGGGTCCGGTGGCCTCGACGGCGGTGGTGCCGTCGACCTGGGTGACCCAGGTGGTGTCCTGGTAGACGAGCCTCAGCCACTTTCCGGGATCGGTCCGGTCGCGGTGCACGGGGGTCCACTGGCGGCCGTCGAACTGGAACAGGCCGTTGCCCAGGAAGAGTTCGCGGGGCACCGTTTCGAGGGCTGTGCGCCACGCCGGGTCGTCCACAGCTACGGCGGCGGCGAGTTGGCGGCGCAGGTCGGCAGGGTCGGTCATGCGGGGGCTCCATGCTGTAGGCAGTCGGCGATGGCGTGCTTGATGGGAGCAGTGATGTGGTCGGGGAACCAGGCCCATTGGCCGTTGGGGTTGCACTCATACCAGTGCCAGACGCCATCACGGTCTAAGCCGAAATCGAAGGCGCCGAAGGTGAGTCCGAAAGCATCGAGGTAGGCGCGTACGCCTCGCGCGAGAGAGCCTCGACTCGTCGGTACCCGCTGCCCTGAAGCTGAAGAAGCGGATCAAGCGCTTCGCGCTCGACAACGAACTCGATCACCTGCCCATCGGCGATATCGTCTCGGTCGCGCTGGACGAGTGGCTCAGCGCCCGCGGCTTCTGAATCTCACCGGTGTGCACGAGGGGCGGCCGTCCCCACGCCAGGGTGTGGCCGCCTCTCCTACCGACTATTCCAATAGCCTGCTAGGCGAATAGCTATCCGCCTAGCAGGGCCGACCGGAGCAGCTCTCGTGCCTGATCACTCCCCCTACGCCCGCCGACTGCGTGAGATCGCCGACGCGCTCGACGCCGAGCCCCATTCAACCGACGACGCTCTTACGCCGCACCCGGACACTCTGGAAGTCGTCAGCAACCGGCACACCAAGCGCGGCCAGCTCAACTACGCCGTCCCAGAAGTTCTCCAGCTTCAGCGTCGGATTCGCCGCTACAACGCCGACACGGATGTGCCGCACGGGGACATCGTGGCTCTTGCCCTCGACACATGGCTCCGTGCTAAGGGCTATCCACCCGACCTTCGGCCGCCAGAGACTGAAGCGATCTGAACCGTTGGGCTCGAAAACTGCCTGGGAGCTTCCGAAGGGACTGCCAGGCCCCACTCTTCGTTTCGGCCTGTTGTGCTCGAAGGTCAGGCCTGCTCCAGCCCGCCAAGGATCTGATGGATAAACAGTTGATCCCTCTTGCTCCTTCTGCTTATTTGGCTTCGTCATGGGGGTCTTCGGCAAGATGCCCGTGGTGGCGGTACACTATTTCGTCCGGGTGACGTGTCACCCTGGCCAGCCGCCAGGCCGCGTCGTACGACATGCATCCGCGTTCCTGAGCGCGTAGACGCAGGGCCAGGAGGCTGGTTGCCGGGTCTAGCAGCCAGCGCAGGGCGAATATCTTCATAGGCCCACGCCCGTCTCGGCGGCCTGGTCTCGCTTGTCCTCTTTGGCGCCGCTTTCTGCTGGCTGAGCAGCGGCAGCCGACTCCTCCGCTGGCAGCCAGGGAACAGCGTCGGCCCACCCCATCTGTTCAAAGACGGTGCGCACGGTGGCGGTGAAGCGTGCATGCTGTCCCGGGTCGGCCCCCAGCTTCTCCCAGACGTACAGGAGTAGCCGGGCGATTCGTTCGGCCTTCGTGTGTGTGTCGTCAGCCGCTCCGACCAGCGGGAGCACTTTCTCCCGGAACGCGTCCCAGTCAAGACCGTTCAGGTCGTCAAGGTGCCGTTCGAGCCACCAGGTGCGCGCGGCATCTGGCTTGGTCAGAACGGTTGCTGTGAACCGCTCTCGTCGTTCCTGCTCCTGTCTGAGTTCAAGCGTTACCTGCCGCACGGCATCCTGGAACGTCTGGGCCCGGGCTGCATCCGGCTCGCTGAGCCTTAGGGTGATGCGTGCCCTCAGCCAGAGGCCAGGGCGGTCGTGGACGGCGTGCCACTGAGCCACTGCCAGGGTGAGTTTGCCTTGAGCGGTGTCGAGCTGTTCGGGCAGATGAGCCGTGGTGATGCCGCGCCCGGCAGCGTCCAAGGCCAGCCGGGCGGCGGCTCGGACGGCGGCGGCGCCGCTCGCCTTGATGGGGGCCGCCGCTCGGTAGGCGAGCGTGCCGCTGGCGTTGAATCGGATGCCGGGCAGAGATGTGGGCCATTGGCACCGGATCCGGCTGTACCGCCGGCTCCACCACGGGCCGGGTCCTGGCTTCACTGAGCCGATGCCTCCCGGGACGCAAGGTCTCGGTGGGCGGCCTGTTCGAGTACCTGCTGCCAGAACGGGTGGAGGGTGGACGTTTCGGCCACCATGAGCCGTCCGAGGCCGGAGCGAAGGCGCGGCGGAGTGAAGATGTCAGCAAGAAGGTCCAGGACCGCTTCCCGGCGATCCGCGTCTTCTTCGAAGCGCTCCCGCCAGCGCGCGAGGTGCGCTTCGGTCGCGTTGGTAGCGTCGTCTGTGGCCAGCAGTGCCTGCCATGCCCAGACGAATCGCTGCCTGGCCTCTGGCTTCTGGGCATCATCGAGGATCAGGTCTGTTCCCACGTCGCTTGAGACGAGTGCCAGGAAAGCTCCCAGGGTCTGCCGGCGCAGCCTGTCCTCGCTTTCGAGTCCTGTGTGGCTGAGCCATTGGTCGACGGCTTTGCGGACCTCGTTCGGTCGCTGCCGGGCAAGCTCTTCGAAGGCGTGGATCAACGCAGGTGTACCGAAGGCCTTGTGGCCTGCCGCTTTGCCCAGCCGTGTCAGGGCAAGGGCCGGTTGTTCGACTCCCCACCTGCCGGCGCAGATCTCGACGACCAGATCGACCCGGTCTGTCGACGGCTTGGTCGTGTCCACCCATTGACGCAGGCGGTCCCTGACGTAGCGGCCGAGTTCGGCGTCGCCGGCAGCGGTGGTGAGGGTTTCTACCGCCAGAGTGCGGCGAGTACCGGCGAGGCCGTTGGCCAAGCCGTCCAGGATGGCCCTGTCGTGGCGGTGCACCGCCAGCCGGAGCAGTGCGCGAGTAACCAGCCGCGCATCTTCTTCGGGGGTGCCGCGGTCCGCGGCAACGTCGGTGGCCCACTTGCGTAGCAGCTCGTGCTGCGTGGGGAACTCATCCCACAGGTGTCGCAGGAGAGCCTCCGGCAGTCCCTGTTTGGTCTTGTCGTGGTAGGCCCGGTCGCCGTCTCGGGAGATCTGTGCGGCCTCCAGTCTGCGCGATGTGGTGGCGTCGGTGAGGACGTGGGCGGCATCGCGCGAGACATTGAGTCGGGTGAGCAGATCGTCGGCTGCCTTGATGACGGAGCTGCGCTGCCCACCGTGCAGCAGGGCGCCCGCCCACACCGTGACCCGGGTGGACAGCAGTGTCGGGTCGCTGTCCTTTTTCGGGTCTTTGCTGAGCAGATCCTCGACCGTGGTGTGCCAGTCGCCGAACTCATCGACGAGGGCTGAGACGGCATCCTCATCGGGTGCGCTATTGACAAGGCGCGCCAGGCGGCGTGCCTCGCGTGCAGACGGGTTGGCGGACCAGATGGCGGTGAACTCCGCGCGGTTCAGCCAAACCAGGCGCTCCATGCGCTGAAGTGCCTTCAGCTCGGATTCCACCAGGCGGCGCGCATCGGGAGACTCCAGCGGGATGGTGAAGGCGAGGGTGGGCTCCGTCCAATGGCCGTACCAATCCGCTGGCGTGGCCAGTACGACGAGGAAGGAGCCGCGTTCCCGCAGCTGCGCTCCCAGCGTGGCCAGGTCCTCGCCGAACCGGTCGGCCGGCGGCTCGGGGATGTCGGAGAGGTCGAGGATGTACCCGGCGTGCCAGCCCTTCGGCAGCGGATTGGTCGACGGCTTGGACCACTCAGGTTCAAGGTCGAAGAGAGTCAGCCGGGCGTCCCCCGCGGCGCGTAGCAGCTTCACAGCAGCTGTTCGCCGACCGCTTCCCGGCGGGGCGCAGAGTACGACAATGCCGCATTCGTCCAAACGCTTGGTGGCGTGTGCCCACTGGGGTGCGTTTCGCGGCGGGATGAACCTGCCGTCTTCGCTCGCCGCGAGGGCAGGGTCGGTGCCGGTGATGGGAACTGGGAGGACTTGGTCGCCGTTCAGGTGCACGTTGAACGCCTGGATGCCGCCCTCACCGTACTGGTTGAAGTTGACGGGCTCCGATTGTGCGGCGCCGTTCGGCTGGCCGGTGGCTACCGGTGGTGCTGCCGGATGAGCTTGCGACTCGGTCGGCTCGGTTTGTGCCGGGCCTGGCTGCGTGCCGAGGTGTGGTGCGTGCTCCGGGTCAGTCATCCCTGTCCCCTTCCGGCGCCGTAGTGGTTGTAGGCCTGGACGCCGTCGGGGCCGTACTGGCTGAAGGTCACCGCGCCAGGTGCCGCAGGCGCCGACTGAGGTGAAGGCGCGGATGTGGGAACCTTCGTCGGCTGTCGGTCCGGTTCGGTAGTACCGGGCCGCTCGAAGATGTCTGGGTCCGCGAGCCCCCAGTCGAATCCGGGAATGTGCACCCAGGCCGGCTGCTGGAACTTCTTCACCTTCACCAGGTGTCGGACGAACTGGTCAGGCAGGACGTCGCCGTTGACGCAGCCGCTTTCGAAGACGTCCTCGTACACTCGCTGCGAGATGATCACTGCGGTGTTGGTGATTTCCGGGTTCGCGCGGTTGAGCAGGCCCCGCAGCGCGTCGTCGTCCAAGAGCCGGTGGGTGTGCACCATCGGCACGCCAAGCCCGCTGGGCGGCAGGGGGCCCACGTGAATGCTGACCCTCAATTGCAGAGGCACACCCGCGGGGGCCTCGGCACGTCGGCGTGAAAGCGCGTGCCGGAGCGCGTCGGGGAAGCAGCCCACCAGTGCAGGCAGAACCTCCGGGTCCATGCCGGCGACGTAGCCGTCGCCGGTGTGCTGGCCGAACATCCGCCGCTCCCAGTGAGCGCTCACGTTGCTGACGCTGAGCGCCTGCGCCAGCAACGGCGGGATATCGGCGTTCACCTGCTGCATGCCCTTGCTGTCCAGCGCACTGAAGTTCCGGGCGTCGACGGCCAGGACAGCCCGGTAGGGCCACAACGGCTCCCAAGACGGCAACACGTACCGCTCCTCTCGTCGCGTGTGTTTCACCGCGAATGACGGCGAAGGCCACCCTCATGGAGAGGCAGGGACGAAACGGTCCAGCATTGGACGGTACGGGCGTGCGGTGAGTCACATCGCGGGCGTGGCGTCCTCACTGCTTTTGACGCCACAGAGCTCTTCGCCCCGGGCGACTGCCCTGAGATGGCCCATGTCTGTGATGAGCAGACGTCGACGACCGAGGGTGAGGATGCCGGCTGACTGGAGCTGGCCCAGGGCTACAAGTGCGGACGAACGGCGCATGGCCGCCATGGTGGCCAGCTCTGTGCGAGGCATGCCCAGTTCCACGAGCAGACCGGCCTCTCCCTGGGGGTAACCGACTTCGTCCGCGAGGTGACTCACGACTCGGGCCACGCGTCCGGTGGGGGGCAGGTGCGCCAGGTCTGCCCGTAGGCGTTCGTGGCTGTTCAGCCGTTCCACGGTCAGCTGGTAGATGACTGTCTCCAGACGGTGCCGCTCCACGTAGCCCCGGAAGGCGTGGGCGGGCAGCACGATTCCGGTGCAGCGGCGCGCCGCGGTAACGGTGGCTGAGCGTGGACGGCCGAGTAAGACGCCCATTTCCCCGAGGACTTCGCCCGGTCCGCGCAGCGTCAGAGTCAGTTCGTCGCCGCTTTCGTTGCTCTGCACGACCTTCACCAGACCGTCGACCAATGCGATCACGCAGTCGGGCGACTCGCCCTGCGCGAGGAGCACGGAGTTGGATGGATAGGTCCGTCGACGTCCGCGGTCGACCAGGTCACGCCAGACGTCGACGGGTACCATTGAGCGGAAGTTCATCGCGGTGCCCTCCTAGCGCCTCATCCGACGACGGTCGCCAGACCGAAGGCGGCACAGCCCGCCACCCCCAACATCAGCGACCACTGCACCCGGCGGTGCTTGGTCCAAGCGATCTCACTCATCACCACCACCTGCCGGGCCAATGACGGCAGCGGGTCCTTGTCCCGAAGCGCCGCTTCCAGCACCTCCGGGTTCAGGTGCCGTACATGTCCGAAGTACAGAAAGTCGTCGTCGGCCTCCGGGCCTCGCCGCTCCTTGCGGAGGTTGGGTGAAATTGCCCAGGCCGCACAGCTGACTCCACCCACCATGAGCAGGACACCAATCCACAACAACAGCCCCGGCACGGTGGAGTTGAGATCACCAGCCACTCGCTTAGAGCTCGCCAGCAGACCCAAGACAGCCAACGCCGTGGACTGCATCGTCAGAGCAAACGATGCCTTCGAATCAGCCTTGGCTGTCCAATCGGCAACAGCTGCCTGAATACGCCACGCGGTCTCCGTCGGCTCAACCGCCATCAAGCTATCCCCCTAGCTGTCACGCCGGCGTCCACTCGCCGGGTCCCGGGCTGAAGCCTGGACACAGGAACCAGGCAAAAAACCCACGTGTGGCACTTTGGCCAAGAACGGGCACCCGTCGGCCGGGAGAGCCGCGAGACTCAGGCCCCCGTCTCAACTCGTCACACTTCAGCCGCCGCCCGCTTCCGGCGGGGAGACGGCACTCCGGGACCCTGGGGCACGCTCCCGGCTCAAGCCTTCTGGACGCCAAGACTGCAAGACGAGAACTGCAGGGCGGCAGACCCGACGAGCTCGGAAGCAGAAAGAAGGGGACCGCTTCGCCAGATGACAACGTGTCGCGTTCGTCGAACGCGCCTCAGCCCCGCACCGCACCGAGCTGAGGTGCGGATCGACTTCAGCTCCCGTCCTCCGCACGCTCCTTCTCCCGCAGGTACTCGTCCACGACGTCCGGATGGCGCCGCATGGCAGCTTTCAGTTGGCTTCTCCGATACCGGGCTCGTCCTTCTTCGACTCTCTGTTCCCAGCCAACGTGTGCATCGACGAGCCGCTCATTGATCAGAAATTCGATGACGTCCTCGATGCACGGCCGAAAACGCTTACCTCCGACTGGGATATGCAGTTTGTCGAGAGTGCGCTTCTGGTCATCCTTGCCGTTCAACGCCTCCAGAGCTGGCGACGTACCGTAGACCTGAACGTGCGCGCTGGTGTATCTGTCCTTTTCGCGCTCGTAGTCAAAGTGACAGAGACACGACTCCAGGCCCTGGTCAGCAAAAATGGCACAATATGACGAATGTACCGTCAGAAACGAGCCCTCATCGTCGAGACGCAGCTGAAAAGACAGACTCATCCAAGCGCGAGGGTTCTTGTTGTCGACACGCAGCGGAAAGGCCTGAGGTTGGGTCGGGTTGCTGCGGGACAGGCCGTGGCCAAGAGTGAAAACGGGGCCAACTCCGGACCGAGGACGGAGCACGGCCGCAATGCGTACGTGCTGACACACAGTCCCGTTGAGTGTCTTCTGTAACTCCTGAGCAAATGCACGAGCCTGTCGCTCAAGCTCAGAGGTCAACCGTGCCGCCGATCGACACCCAGAGCGCGTGGGCCTGTGCGGACGTGAAGTAACCGCTGCGCGCCTGCTCCTCAAGCTGAGCATACGTCAGGCCAATCTCATCTAACGCGCGCTGCGCCGCGGCCTGGTACTCCTCATCAGAAACCACGATCACAACGTCGTCATCATGATCTGTTTGCCACTGCTCGTTGATCGTCACACTCATCGCATACCCCCCAAGGCTGCGTCTGGCTCTGCCAGTGTGCCCCATGACACTGACAGCATCCCGTATTCACGACCTCGCCGACAGTGACATACCCCGATTGGTGGAACTGTTACCAGCCATCTCGACAACCGAAGGTGAACCACGCCTCCCTTCCCCCTTACGCGCAGCATGTGAGTCCGGTTCACAGCGTGCCCGCATCAGTTGGCGGTGGATGACTCCGCGGTACTCGGCAGATCTCGTCGCCAGCCGGTGCATCACCGTGGAGGCCTCGTTGCGCAGCGCCTCGGCGCGAGGTGCGGGCGCCAGTCCTGCCCGTACCAGCAGCGGGTTCTGGAGCACTCGGGGCAGCTGGGCCAGGGCGTAGCTCCTGGCCCCAGGAAAGGTGCGTGAAAGAGCAACCTACGACTCCCTGCTGGGACGAAGAAGGGAACGGTCACCGCCGTTCGCGGCCAGGCTCTGCTACAACCAGGGATCCGTGACATGGTGGATGGCCCAGCCCCGCTCGGCCAAAGCCTCGGTGTATGGTTCAGCCCGCTCCCGCAAGGCAGCCAGGGCAAGCAGGTGAGTGGGGCGAGTGGCTCCGACGAAGATGAGTTGTGCCGCTCGGCGGACTGTCGCGGAAGCACCGGCGATGTCGCCGGCTCCGGCCAGCACTGCCAGTACCTCCGAGACGTCGTGCTTCTTGCCGGTCCTGTCTAGGCATTCAAGGACGAGGGTTGCGGCATGCGTTTCACCCTTGGCGCTCTGAATGGTGCCGGCCACTGCGGATACGTGGCCGGAGTCGTCGATGTGGCGATGTGCGTCCGGTTCTGCTTCGGGAAGGTAGGCAGTCGGATCTTGCAGAGCGGAGAGGTCGTCCCATGGTGCTTGAGTGAGTTCGGGCAGCGTCTCAAGCAGTTGCCGCGTCAGCCGTCCCCAACTTTGCTCATCGTCCAGTGGGTCGGTCAGTAGCGAGTTCAGCAATGCGCGGATGCGTCCGCCGGCTGTGCTGGGGTGGCGGTCGAGACGGGCAAGTGGAGGGAGACCTTCTGGGGCGCAAGGGCGGACGGCGCCACGCACCGTGTTCCAGAGCTGCTGGACAGCCGCATGGCTGTCACCATGCCGGCGCTGCTCCCGCGCGGTACGGACCGACGTGATGAGGAGGCCACGAGTCTCGCCGCGGCCGGGGAGCTGGAAGCCGGGGATGTAACACGCCAGGGATTGGGGAAACTTGGCGGAGCTGCCCGGGTGTCGTCGGGCGCCCAGCACCCTGGGGGGATTGTGCAGGAGCACGTGCCGGGGGACCAGAGAGCCAGCCAGGCGCTCGAAGACGGGCACCACCTGGTCGATAGAGTCCTGGTCGAAGAGCAGCAGGGCGATGCTGCCCTCGTGTCCTGTGCCTTCGATGCGCTGTGGGCGGTGGACGGTGAGGTCGCTGGCCAGGGCGGCGATCTTGTTTCCGAATCTCCGGCTGACTGGGAGTTCGGCGGACATGGGCAGGGGGAAGGCGGAGGGGCTGGTCTGGGTGTCTCCGCGGTCGTCGAAGATGCGCTGGTTGATGTCTCCGACGCGCTGGACGACGGTGTGTCCGTCGGTGAAGACCTTGTCCAGCAGTCGTTGCTGCATGGAGCTGGTGTCCTGCATCTCGTCCAGCAGGACGAAGGGGAAGCGCGTGGCCGTGGCTTCAGCCAGGGTCGGATTTCGCAGCAGATGGCGTTCCGCGATCGCGAACATGTCGTCGTAACGGAAGACGCCGGCTCGGGCGAGTCGGCGTTTGAGGTGGTCGAATTGTTTTCCGCTGTTGGTGTCGGCGGAGAAGGGAAGCGGCCGTGTGGTGACCACGGTCAGTTGGCTTCCTTCGCAGACGAAGCGGGCCTCGGAGATGAGTTGGTGGCCGTCTCGCTGGCGCTCCAATGTGCCCTTGAGGACTCGGTAGCGGGGGCGGTCCAGTTGCCGGAGTGCTGCTGCTGCGTAGGCGTCGTCGTCCACCGTCTGGATCTCGACGTTCATGGAGCGCAGGGCGGGCAGCGCGAGGAAGGTGTTGACGAAGGACTGGATGGTGCCGATGAAGTGCGGGTAGTGCAGCAGGTTGCGGCCGGCCGGTACCGCGTCGAGGCGGGCCGTGATCTCGTCCTTGGCCGTGTTGGTGTGGGAGATGACGCACACGCCGCGCGTCGCTGACCTCCATCCTTGGGCTAAGAGCGCCAGTTTGAGGCCCACGAGGCTGGTCTTGCCCGAGCCGGGTGCGGCCTGGAGGTCCAGGGAGATCATCTGCTGGATGAAGTCCCATTGTTCCTGGTGCGGGAGGTCGAGTCCGAGGAGCGCGGCGGCTGCCTCGATCCGGTCCTTGGCGAAGGAGGCAGGATCGTACGGAATCGTCATGTCACGCCCCGCTGCAAAGGTGGCTGAAGGCATCGCGCAGATAGGGCGGCAGATCGTCGTCCGTCAGCGTGACGTTCTTCAGCAGGCGAGCCGCGTGCTGGGCGGCGATGGCCTTGCTCGCGTTCTTCATGCGCAGGGGCCGGTAGACGCGCAAGCCGACCTCGGGCAGCCCAATGCCTTCCGCTTCCCAGGCCTTGACCTCGCCTGTTGCTCGCCGCTCGGTCTCGTCCAACTTGTCTGCTGCGGGCCATGACCGCTCAGAGATGCGGGCGCACTGGATCGCCTGGTGCATGACGGTGGCCAGTGGCCAAGACGCGGCCGCCAGGTCGTACTCCAGAGTCCAGTGGTCGGATACGTAGGTCTGGACGTTGCCGCTGTCCCCGGCCTTCAAGAGCACGAGGTGGGCGGCGATCTCCGCCGGGGTCATCTCGTCCGAGCTGCGCAGTTCGCCGCGCATGTCTTTCGGGGTGTTTTTCGGGACCAGATCCCGGTCGCGGATGCGGGCGACGGCGACGGGGATCTGCTCACCGCTGCGCTGGAAGATGCGACTGTAACGGAACAGGCCCGTGTGTCCAACATTGACCACGCTGACGCCGGCTCGGCTGAAGGATCGGCCGGTTGCCTGGGCGAGAGCCGGCAGCAGCAGAGCTTCCGCGTCCCCCTCGACGATGGCGACGGCGCGTGCGAAGAACAGGTTCGCCTTGGTCACGTCGAGGAAGCGGGAGAGGAAGGCGTAGTCGCCGGCCTCCAGCTGTGTCCAGTCGGGGGCCAGGCTGAAGGCCTTGCCGCGCGCCACGAGGGTGAGGTGCTGGACCGGTACGGCGCAGGCGAGGTGGGGGCTGTGCGTGCTGAGGATGACCTGCACCCGCGGGCTGGATTCCTCGGCGCGTTCTTGCAGGAGTTCCATCACCCGGCTTTGGAGCTGGGGATGGAGATGAGCCTCGGGTTCCTCGATCAGCAGGAGCGGCGCGGTCTCGCTGTTGCCGAGCAGCAGCAACTCGGCTGCCATGAAAAGGGCGTTGTTGTATCCGAGTCCTCGCTTGGTCCATTCCTCCGCTCCGCCCACTCCCGTGGACAGTTTCAGTTCCAGCCGCTCCAGTGCGCGGGGGAGGGTGGCGTCGCCGGCGACTCCGATTTCTCCGCGCAGGACGTCGGAGCCGATCGAGAACTTCTCCAGGTAGTCGGTGTTGATGGCGTCGCGCGCCTCCGCCACGGCGGTGTTGGCGCTGATGTGGTGTTCGGCCCTGCTGAGGATGCCGACCAGCGTCGTCGCTGTGTCGTTGTCTGCGTCGAAGTCGTTTTCGGTCTGCTTGGCGATGGCGGGATAGCTGGCGAGGATGTGCGACAGCCGTGATCCGCGACCGGAGCGCAGCTCGGCCTCGGCATCGCGCAGGGGTCTGAGATAGGTGGCCTTGAGCAGTTCCCGGGCTGCGCCGTCGAGCGCCGGCCCCTTGCCGTCGGGCCCGGTCCGTGTGGTGACCGACACTCGGTTCGACCGCAGCGGATCCATCAACTGCGCCTTGAGGGTGACGTAGAGAGTCGTCTCACCGCTCTCCTCAGTGGTGACCAGCTCCAGGAACGTTCCCTGTTCCTGAACGGTGAGACCCCGGAACACGCATGTGATGGTGAACGTGTCCACCCGTCCGTTGCGTCCCGCGTGGAAGTCGTCCTTGGTGATGCGGTAGAAGTCAGCCGCCGTCGTGAGCAGGCACAGCCGGATCGCGTCGACGATCGCTGTCTTCCCGCTGTCGTTCTCCCCCACCAGCACGCTGATGCCCGGGCCGAAGTCGATTCGCAGCGACGTGTCGTCGTCTCCCTGCCGCTGCGGCGCCGGGCCGAAGATCCGAAAATTTTCGGCCCGCACATGTGCCAGGTACACCGAAGCTCCCCCCGGACAAGCCCGCACCCCTGCACAGCACAGGCGACAACAGCCGCCTCAAGTGCCCCACCCATTGCGGCTCGTGGCGCAAGCATACGAGAGTCACGTACACCCCGAAGAGGGAAACGTGCTCGCTGATATCCGAGTGTCAGCAGCCGACCGCAGTGATCTCCCCGGCTTCGCGCACGACCAGGCCCGGAAAGTACCCGCGCCCCAGATCGTCGTCGTACATCAGATCCCATAACAGGGAGCGGGCCACCTCGAACGGCACGGAGCCCTTGAGGTTTGAGAACGGTACCGGGTCCGCAACATTGGCGAACCGATTCCGCTCGATACGGTCATGGCTGCACCAAGGCTTTCGCCCGCGCACCGCAGCACGCAGCAGGTGAAGCCCCGCCACTGAGTGCCGCTGGTCGGTCGTGAGGGAAGGGGAGTCAGCACGCCGCTCTCACCGCGACGGCAACGCATCTTCACCCTGGGTGACGCAGTAAGAGCCGACTCGGACGCGCTCTCCCCCTCCCCCGTCAAACCTCACCGGCCAGGAGAGTACGCCAGGCCTGCAACCGCCGCCCTGCCTACGCGCTCCAAGACCCAGACGCCGGCTTGCTACAGGCGAGGGCGCGCCGAGGCGACATGTCGGACAGTATTTCCCGGTCGGGCGATGGTGTCTTGCAGCCATCCTCGACTGCTCTATGGAACTGCCCGGTACCCAAAACGCCCCGTCCGTCCCTTATGGATGCGACAAGACGGGCAGTACACGGCGTACATCGTCAGCTTGTCGCCCCTGTGTCCGGTTCGAATCCGACCCGGAATCGACCCGAGTGGCTTTGCCACTCCGAGAAAACGGCCTCTGACCTGCAAAAATAAGGGGCGGCAGACGAGTCGGGCTGTACGCCGGGTTCTGTTCCCCGGTTCCCTCGCGGGAGCCGGGGCGACGGCCATCCATCTAGGGCCGGTGTTGCCACCGGCCTCGTGCGGTCTACCCGCGGACTCGGGCGGGCAGCCCTCGGTCGTCCGCGCAGAGCGCCTTTCACAGCGCTCCTCTTGACCTTGCTCCGGGTGGGGTTTACCTAGCTGCCTGAGTCACCTCAGGCACTGGTGGTCTCTTACACCACCGTTTCACCCTTACCCAGCACCGAGGTGCTGGGCGGTTTGCTTTCTGTGGCACTGTCCCGCGGGTCACCCCGGGTGGCCGTTAGCCACCACCCTGCCCTGTGGAGCCCGGACGTTCCTCGGGGAGCTCCCCGTCAGGGGGACTCCACGCGGCCGTCCGCCCGGCTCGTCTGCCGTGTCGACCATGGTACCCGGCGTGGCGCGGGCTTCGGCGCCGCCGCCGTGGCCAGGACCGAGCCCGCCAGGATCAGGGCGAAGGCGGCCAGCACCGTCGGGGTCAGGTGCTCGTCCAGGAAGACGGCGCCCGCGGCCACCGCGACCGCCGGGTTGACGTACGTGATAACGGACGCGCGGGTCGGGCCGGCCTCCTTGATCAGTTCCAGGAAGGCCACGAAGGCGACGGCCGTGCAGACCACGCCGAGGGCCGCGAGGGCGACGAGGGTCTCGGGTGAGGGCAGGGTGGCGGGGCGCGAGGCGACGGCCGCCGGGGCGTAGACCAGGGCGGCCAGGGCCAGGCAGGGCGTGATGAGGTGCAGGGTCGGGACGTCCTTGAGGTGGCGGCTGGCGATCAAGGGGGCCGTGGCGTAGCCGACGACCGTCACCAGGACCTCCGCCAGTGAGAAGGCGTCGCCGCCGGTCAGGTGGGGGACGGTCAGGACGCCCACGCCGGCCAGGCCCAGCGCGAGGCCGGAGATCCGGCGGGTGCCCAGCGACTCGGCCGCGCCGAAGAAGCGGGCGAGGAGGACCCCGACGATGGGGACGCCCGCGATCAGCAGGCCCGCGGTGGAGCTGGAGAGGTGGCGTTCGGCGTCGGTCAGGGTGTACCAGGGGCCGACGATCTCGATGACCGCGAAGGCCAGCATCGGCTTCCAGTGCGTCCGCACGGTGCGGGCCAGGCCCGGCTGGCGCAGGGCGAAGGGCAGCAGGAGGGCGGCGCCGAGCGCGCAGCGCGCGAACACCACGGCGGACGGGGACAGTTCGTCCACCGCCACCTTGATCAGCAGATAGGGGACGCCCCAGACGACTCCCATCAGGGCGAACAGCAACCAGCCGCGTGCAGTCATGGGACGAGTCTCGGCCGTCTCAGCCCGCCGTGTCTTGAACGCTGTTGCGGTACGCCGCCGGGGTCACGCCCAGGACACGGCGGAACCAGCGGGTGAGATGGGCCTGGTCGGCGAAGCCGACGAGGCCGGCGACCTCGGCGGGGCGCAGGCCGGATTCCAGCAGGCGCCGGGCGCGGGCCACCCGGTGCTGGGCGAGCCAGGCGTACGGCGGTACGCCCATGGTCGTGCGGAAGGCGCGCAGCAGCTGGTAGCGGGAGAGGCCGAGGTCGGTGGCGAGGGCGGCGAGGGACGGGGGGTCCAGCAGTTCGTCGGCGAGGCGGTCGCGCACCGTGCGGGCGATGTGGCCGGCGCCCGGCACGGTGTCGCTCGCCGCGCGGGCCGTGGAGTGGCGGTGCGCCAGGGCGGTGAGCAGCCAGGGCAGGCGGGACTCGGCCTCCAGCGGGTCGGGGCAGGCGCTGATGTCGGTGTGGGCGGCGCGCAGGGCGGCGGCGAGTTCCGGGTCGTGCAGGACGGGCTCGCGGAAGTGCGGCGGGCCGCCGAGGGTGCCGTCGGCGAGCAGGGCCGGGGCGGCGTAGAGGGCCTGGTAGGCGTAGCCGTCGGAGGCGGCCGGCCCACCCGTGTGCATCTCGCCCGGCTCCAGCACGACGATCGACCCGGGGTAGGAGTGGATGTGCCCGCCCCGGTAGGCGATGACCTCCGCCCCGCCGACGGTGACACCGACGGTGAACTCGTCATGGGCGTGGGGCGCGTAGGTGTGCCGGTCGAAGTGCGCGGTGAGCAGATCCAACGGCACCCCGCCCCGCCCCAGCCGGGCGCGGGTCCAGCTGGCTCGTTCCCGTATCCCCATGACACACCCCCCGGCCCCAGGGGATCAGAGCAGGTCCGCGGTGTCCAGCTCGAAGGCGAACGGTTCCGGGAGAGCGAGCGACTTACCGAACGCGGCGGTGGCGAGACGGCGGTAGTCGTCGCGCTCCGGCTCACTGAACAGCGTCGCCGCCCCGGCGTCCCGGTCCACGAGCAGGTAGAACGGAATGCCGCCACGGGCGTAACAGCGGCGTTTGGCGACCCGGTCGATCTCCGACCTGGCGCCGGTCACTTCCAGCACAAGGGTCACTCCCGCACAGGGCATCCAGGCAGGCGCCCCCCGGAAGATCCTTGGCGCGCCGGCGACGATCGTGCCGTCCGGGATCACGTGGTCCTGGGCGCAGCCGGGCGCGTTCCCCAGCTTCAGCCCTTTGTTCGCGGAGAACTCGACGTCGGGTTCGCTTCGGAGGAGGAGCTGGCGCGTGAGCCGGCTGATGCAGTGCTCGTGGTGTCCGTCCGGCAGCGGGGTGAGGACGAATTCCCCTACGACGAGTTCCCCCCGGAAGCCCTCCGGCGTGTCCAGACGGACGAACCAGTCCAGCAGCAGCTTCTGTGTGTACGGGTCCGGTGTCATGGTGTAACCGCTTCTCCCTCGCTCGCTCGGCGTCAGCAGCATGGGGGCATTCCGGGGACACGGGCGGCAAGAGCGCCGCGGTTCGTCCGATCGGGCGGGCTTGACCCTGTCGTTGCGGCAACGTTTTGACTGGTGGTATGCGGATCGGAGAAATCGCCGCCGTCGTGGGGGTCACCACGCGGGCCGTGCGGCACTACCACCATCAGGGGCTGCTGCCCGAGCCGGAGCGGCGGGCCAATGGGTACCGGGAGTACACGCTGCGGCACGCGGTCGTGCTGGCGCGGATCCGGCGGCTGACGGAGCTGGGGCTGGGGCTCGCCGAGGTGCGGGACGTGCTCGCGGACGACGCCGGCAAGGACCTCGCCGAGGTGCTGACCGAGCTGGACGCGGACCTGGCGCGGCAGGAGGAGGCCATCCGGGAGCGGCGCGGGCGGCTGCGGGCGCTGCTGGAGGCGGAGGGCGGGTTGCCGAAGGAGGGGCCCGTCTCGCCCGAGCTGGCCGCGCTGTTCGCCGGGACCGCGCATCTCACGGACAGCCCCATGGCGGCCAAGGACCGCGAGATCATCGCCTTCCTGGAGACCTCCATGCCACCCGGCGCACGCGAGCGGATGGTGGCGTCGATCGGGGAGGCGCTGGGGAGTCCGGAGGCCGTGGCACGGGCCGGTGAGGCGTACGCGCTGCTGGACGCGCTCGCCGACGCCCGGCCGGACGACCCGCGGGTCGAGGGGGCGGCCCGGGCACTGGCCGGCTGCATCCCGCCGGGGCTGTTCCCGGAGGCCGGGGAGGTCGGCGAGGACGACGGCGTGCTGCGCGCGTTCTACGACGACCTGGCCCCGGCGCAGGCGGAGGTGATCCGCCGTGCGCTGCGGATCCTGGCCGGACAGCGGCGAGCGGAGCGGCCGCGATGAGGGCCGTCCGGAGGCTGCTGGGCCACGAGGTGCGGGTGCTGGTGAGCCTGGTGCTGTGGGCGGCCCGGCGTACGCACGGGACGAGGGGCGGGACGGCCTACGGGTACGCGCGCGGGCAGGGCGCGATGATGGCCGGTTTCGCGTTCGTATGCGTCGTCGAGACGGTCGCGCTGTCCGTGCTGCTCCGGGACCTCCCGGCCGTGCACGCCGTGTTCCTGTTCCTGGACGTGTACGGCGTGGTCGTGGTCGTCGGGCTGCACGCCTCGTCCGTGGTGCGCCCGCACGTGCTGGATACGGACCGCGGAACCCTGCGGATACGGCGGTACGTGCACGTCGACCTGTGCGTGCCGCTGGACCGGATCGCCTCGGTGCGGCGCGAGCTGCGCATGACGCACGAGCGGGCCGACGGCGAGCTGAACGTCGAGGTCGGCTCGCAGACGACCGTCACGCTCGAACTGACCGAGCCGGTCACCCACGTCTCCTTCCTCGGCCGGCGGCGCGAGGTCAGGGTCGTCCGCTTCCACGCCGACGACGCCGACGGCCTGGTCCGCGCCCTCGGCCCTGCCCGGGTGTGAGTCCCCCGTACCCTGGCGGCGGAGTTCGATCGAAGGAGTACGCGTGCTTGTCCTGCTGCCGCCGTCCGAAGGAAAGGCCTCGTCCGGGCGGGGTGCGCCGCTGAAGCCGGAGTCGCTGTCCCTGCCGGGGCTCGCCGAGGCCCGGGAGGCGGTCCTGACCGAGCTGGTCGAGCTGTGCTCGGGCGACGAGGACAAGGCGCGCGAGGTGCTGGGCCTCAGCGAGGGGCTGCGCGGCGAGGTCGCGAAGAACGCCGGGCTGCGGACGGCGGGGGCGCGCCCGGCCGGGGAGATCTACACCGGCGTGCTGTACGACGCGCTCGGCCTGGCGACGCTCGACCCGGCGGCCAAGCGGCGCGCGGCGCGGTCGCTGCTCGTGTTCTCCGGGCTGTGGGGTGCCGTGCGGGTGACGGACCGGATCCCGTCGTACCGGTGCTCGATGGGCGTGAAGCTGCCGGGGCTCGGGGCGCTGGGCACGCACTGGCGTACGCCGATGGCCTCGGTGCTTCCCGAGGTGGCCGGGGACGGGCTGGTGCTGGACCTGCGGTCGGCCGCGTACGCCGCCGCGTGGAAGCCGAAGGGCGAGGTCGCGGAGCGGACGGCGACCGTGCGGGTGCTGCACGCGCCGACCCGGAAGGTGGTCAGCCACTTCAACAAGGCGACGAAGGGGCGGATCGTGCGGAGTCTGCTGTCCGCCGGGGTGGCTCCGCGATCCCCCGCCGAGCTGGTGGAGGCGCTGCGGGACCTCGGCTACGTGGTCGAGGCCGGGGCACCGGCGAAGGCCGGGCAGGCGTGGGCGCTGGACGTGCTGGTGGACGAGGTCCACTGACCCAGTCGCATTGCACTCTACGCAACGCGCTTTGCGCACGCTGCATCCACAACGGCAGGATGACGCCATGACCTCGTCCGCCGACTCCTCCGGCTCCTCCGGCTCCTCCGGCTCCTCCGGCTCCTCCGCCCTGCCCGCCTCCGTGCTGGACCTCGCGCCCGTCGTCCCCGTGGTCGTCGTCGAGGACGTCGGCGACGCCGTGCCGCTGGCGCGGGCGCTGGTCGCCGGGGGGCTGCCGGCGATCGAGGTGACGTTGCGGACGCCCGTGGCCCTCGACGCGATCCGGGCCATCGCCCGGGAGGTCCCGGAGGCGGTGGTCGGAGCCGGCACGGTGATCAGCCCCGGGCAGGTCGCACAGGCGGTGGCGGCCGGGGCCCGGTTCCTGGTCAGCCCCGGCTGGACCGAGGGGCTCCTGGAGGCGATGCGGACCTCCGGCGTGCCGTTCCTGCCGGGGGTGTCCACCACGTCCGAGGTCGTGGCCCTGCTGGAGCGCGGGGTGCGGGAGATGAAGTTCTTCCCGGCGCAGGCGGCGGGCGGCACGGCGTATCTGAAGTCGCTGGCCGGGCCGCTGCCGCAGGCGCGGTTCTGCCCGACGGGCGGGATCGGGCCGGACTCCGCGCCGGACTATCTGGCGCTGCCCAACGTCGGGTGCGTCGGGGGCAGCTGGATGCTGCCGCCGGACGCGGTCGCGGGCGGCGACTGGGGGCGGGTCGAGGAACTGGCCCGGGCGGCGGCGGGGCTCAGCGCAGGTGGGACGTGTCGTTGAGGAGACGGACGCTGGCGTTGCCGTCCGCGTAGTAGGCCACGGCCGACAGGGACGCGGCCGACAGCTCCATGCGGAACAGGGACTCGGGCGGGGCGCCGAGGGCGAGCCGGACGAAGGTCTTGATCGGGGTCACGTGCGTGACGAGCAGGACCGTGCGGCCCTGGTGGGCGGCGATCAGCTTGTCCCGGGTGACGGCGATCCGCTCGGCGGTCGCGGCGAAGCTCTCGCCGCCGCCGGTGGGTTCGGCGTCCGGGGAGGCCAGCCAGGCGTTCAGGTCGTCGGGGTGGCGTTCGCGCACCTCGGCGAAGGTGAGGCCCTCCCAGGCGCCGAAGTCGGTCTCGCGCAGCCCGTCCTCGATCTCCACGTCCAGCCCGAGCCGGGCCGCGACGATCCCGGCGGTCTCCCGGGTCCGGGCGAGGGGCGACGACACGACCGCCTGGATCGTCCCGCGCCGGGCCAGCAGGGCCGCCGCGCGTTCGGCCTGCTCCCGCCCCGTGTCGGAGAGCGAGGGGTCGGTGCCCCCACTCCCCGAGAACCGCTTCTGCGGCGTCAACGGCGTCTCCCCGTGCCGCAGCAGCACAAAGGTGGCAGGAGCCCCCATATCAGCGGGCGCCCACCCGGGCGCCGCGACGGTCTTGGCAGCCCGCGCATCGGCGCCGGCCTGCGCGGCACGGCCGTCGGCCTGCACGGCAGTGGCGCCCGGCTTCGGGGCACGGCCGTCGGCGGAGTCCTCGGCCTCAACGGCCTGGGCGCCGGCGTCCGCCGTCCCGGCGCCGCCGGCCGCCACGGCCCGCGCGGCGCGCGCATCGGCGGCAGCCGCCGGGCGGACGGCACCACCGT
>NZ_NOKT01000038.1 GCF_002237655.1 Streptomyces sp. XY006 | reverse complement strand
ACCAGGCCCGGCCCTTCAAATGGACCAAAACCGCAGACCAGATCATCGACCGCATCTGCCGCTACTGCGACAGGATCTCCGGACCAGGACACTAGTACTGCGTCCGCAGGTGGTCCCAGAAGCCGTCCCGCAGAGCGCGCCGCAGATCGGCCTGTCCGCGCAGCGAGTACTGCAGCAGGCCCTCCGCCTCCACGAGCAGGTCCTGGTCGACCGAGCCCGGCAGATAGGGATGCCCGGGCAGCAGCTCGCCCAGTGAGTCCCGGCCCCGCGCGGCCAGCCACTTCGCCGAGATCTGCGCGCCGACGAACCGCACGTCCTCGCGGCTGGGCCGCCCCGCGGTCGTCTCGTGGACCGGGGCGGTACGGCGGGAGACGTACGGCTTGAAGAAGTCGAGGTCGAGCGTGCGCTGACTGTCGACCTCCCACAGGAGCGGCTCGGCCTGGTTGCGGCCCTCCGGCGCCTCGATGCCCCACAGGTGGACGCGGGCGCCGTAGCCCTGGGCGGCCTCCACCGCCGAGACCAGGTCCTCGTCGCCGCCGAGCAGGGCCGCGTCGCTGATGGCGCGGTGGCGGGCGAGGGACTCCAGGTCGGTGCGGATGAGGGAGTCGACGCCCTTCTGCTGGTTGTTGGCGTTGAGGTTGCCGAGGCGGACCTTCACGTCGGGCAGCTCCGCGATGGTCTGCTGCTCCGCGGTGTGGATGCGGCGCCGGGCGCCGTCGTACCAGTAGACCCGCAGCAGCCGGCTGTCCGCGAAGATCGTGCGGGCCCGGTCGATGAGCGCGTCGATCAGGCCCTCGGCGTCCAGGTCGAAGGCGCGGCGGTCCTCCGTCCCCGCCACCAGGCGCCCCGCGGCCGCGTACAGATACCCCGCGTCGACGAAGATCGCGTGGGTCGAGGGCGTCTTCGCCACCTCGGCGAGCATGCGCTGGAGCAGCTCGTTGGTGCGGTCGATGCGGGCACTGAGGGCCGCGAGGTCGTCGTTCATCGCCTCCATTGTCCCGGCGGTCACGCTGCGAACACAACCGGTCCCGGTCGGTCCCGTAACGACAGTCTTACGACTCAGTAATTAGCCGTTCGAAAAATTTCCTTAGCGTAGGGAATGTTTGACGGGTGCATCTCTGTTGACCCATACGGAACACCGCGCACAGCAGCCGGTGGGCCGCCACTCAAGTAGTTCTCCTCAGGAGGATGACCAGACGAAGGGAGAAGCCCTTGCGCTTCGAAATCATGCGACTCGACGACGTGGACGGCACGCCTGTGGACACGACCGTCGTGGACGCCGCCTCCGTCAACCGCATCGTGCAGCAGGCCGCCGCCATCGGGCAGCGCCTGTGGATCCGCCCGGCCGAGACCACGGCCTCATAACGCGCACGCTCTCCCGTACTGCGCAGCCCCCGCCCGGCATCGGCCGAGCGGGGGCTGTGCTGTTGCGAGCCGCCGTGACCGGGGGCGTACTGGCTGAGGGGCACATCGCGCGAGAACAGGACGGTGGGCCGTATGGCGGTGACGGGCCGGTCGAACGAGGAGCTGCACGAGCAGGCGGTGGCCGAGGCCGCGCGGCGGTACGAGGAGTCCTCCCCGGAGCGCGAGCGGGTGGAGAGCCGGATGGCGGCCGGGGTGCGCTTCCCGGACGCCCCGGACGCGCTCGCCGTGCGCGCGGACCGGATCCTCGACCGGGGCGGTCTGTCGCCCTCGGCGGTGGTGGCGGACATCCACCGCGAGGCCATGGACCTGCCCGACGCCAACGAACGCATCATCGACCTGTCCAACGAGCTGCAGGCCTGGTCCTTCCTGCCGCGCGGCGTCCGGGCCGGGGCCACGGTCGCCCGGATCACCCTGCGCCGCGACGGCCGCGAACTGCCGCACGGCACGGGTTTCATGGTCTCGCCGCGGCTGATGATGACCAACCACCACGTGCTGCCCGACGAGACCTTCCCGCGCCAGTGCTTCGCGGAGTTCAACGCCCAGGTCACGGTCGACAACCAGCCCGACACCGTCGTGCGCATGGAGTTCGACCCCGGGACGTTCTTCGCGGCGGACCGGCGGCTGGACTTCGCCCTCGTGGCGGTCGCGCCCGCCCGGGACGGCCGCCCGCCCGGTGAGATCTTCGGCTGGAACCGGCTGAGCGTGCAGATCGGCAAGCTGGTCCTCGGCGAGAAGGTCAACATCATCGGCCACCCGGACGGACGTCTGAAGGAGATCGTGCTGCGCGACAACGCCGTGCTCGTGCGGCTCGACGACTTCCTCCACTACCGGACCGACACCCGGCCCGGGAACTCGGGCTCCCCCGTCTACAACGACCAGTGGGAGGTCGTGGCCCTGCACCACAGCGGGGTCCCGAAGAAGGACGACCAGGGACGCATCCTGCGCCGGGACGGCCTGCCCTGGCAGCACGGCGACGGCGACGACGCGATCGACTGGGTCGCCAACGAGGGCGTCCGGATCAGCTCGATCCTGAAGCACCTGGCGGGGCTGGACCTCGACCCCGCGCGCCGGGCCCTGCTCGCCGAGATGGGCCCGGACTCCGGGCTGGACCAGAGCACGGCCGTCGCACCGTCGCTCACCCCGGCTGTGGCCCCACAGCCCCAGGGAACCACGGCCTCCGGCACGGAGACCCCCGGGTCGGCCGGGGGCATGGTGACCCCTGGAGCGGCCGGGCGCGAGAGCGGGACGGGCGTCCGGGAGACGGCGACCGGACTGCGCGCCCGGAGCACCGCCTTCGGCGGCCGCAAGCACCTGGTCTTCCTGCACGGCAGGGACCAGCACGGCAAGCAGCCCGGGGACCTGCGCCTGAACTGGACGGCCGGCCTCAACCGCGGCCTGACCCTCGCCTCACTGCCCCCGCTCGACCCGCAGGACGCCTGGTTCCCGTTCTACGGCACGCGCCTGCACCACCTGGTGAGCGGCCGGGAGAGCACGGCCGAGTCCATCGGCCTCGACCGGCTCAGCGCCGCCGCTGCCGCCGAGATCTTCGCCGCCGAGTCCCCCACGGGCTCCTACGAGCGGCTGATCCACGAGGCCGCCACCCGGGCGGGCATGCCCCAGGACGGTCCGGCGGCCACCGAGGGCTTCGGAGCGGGCCTGGTGGGCGCCCTGCACCGGCCGCTGAGCTGGCTCGCCGCCCGGTCCGACCTGGACGAGTGGACCATCGCCACGTTCCTGCGCGACGTCGACCTGTACCTCGGCGACGGTGCCGTCCGGCAGGCCGTGCTGGACAGCGTCCTGGAGACGATGCCCACGTCCGGTGAGCTCGTGCTGGTCACGCACAGTCTGGGCACGGTCGTCGGGATGGACCTGCTGACCCGGCTGCCCGAGGGTCTCGACCCCGTCCTGATGGTCACCGCGGGCAGTCCGCTCGGTCTGGACGGCGTCAACGAACGGCTCCTGGCCCGCGGTCCGCACCGGCCGCCCCGGGTCCGGGACTGGGTCAACGTCTGGTGTCCCACCGACGGGGTGGCCATCGGCTGTCCCCTGGAGGACGAACGGTGGGGCAAGCTCACACAGCTGGCCGTCTCCAACGGCCGGGACCGCGCCCACAAGATCGAGGAGTATCTCTCCCACCCGGGAGCGGCCGGGGCGATCGGCTCGGTCCTGACGGGACGGGGCTGACCTCAGCTCCCCTGGACGACCTGCGTCACGCCGTTGATGATCTGCTGCACGGCGATCGCGGAGAGCATCATGCCCGCGAGCCGGGTCACCAGGACCACGCCGCCGTCCTTGATGATCCGGATGATCACCAGCGAGTAGCGCATCACCAGCCACAGCACGACGTGGATGGCGAGGATCGCCGTCCACACGGACACCTGCGCGGTGACGGTGTGCGCCTTCTGCACGGCGAGGATGACCGAGACGATGGCGCCCGGCCCGGCCAGCAGCGGCATGCCCAGCGGCACCAGCGCCACGTTGACGTCCTTGGTCTGCTTCGGCTCGTCGGTCTTCCCGGTGAGCAGGTCCAGCGCGATGAGCAGAAGCAGCAGTCCGCCCGCGATCATCAGCGCGGGCACGGAGACGTGCAGGTAGTTCAGGATCTGGTGGCCGAGCAGACCGAAGACGGTGATCACACCGCCGGCGACACAGACGGCCTGGAAGGCCATCCGCTTCTGCACCTTCCCGGGCCGCCCGGCGGTGAGGGCGAGGAAGATCGGCGTGATCCCCGGGGGATCCATGATGACGAAGAGGGTGAGGAAGAGGGAGCCGAAGACGGCGAGGTCGAACATGAGCGTGATGGCCTTGCGAGTGTCGAGGGGGAGGCGCCGGCCCTGCCGTGGGCAGGTGTCCGCACGGCGGAACGGGCGGCCACGGCGCACAGCACCCCGTGCCGGAAGAGAAACCGGAAGAGAAACCGGAAGAGGAAGGGAAACGGGAGAGGGCTCAGACGGCTCCGCCGGCCCCCGGCACCGGGAACGCCCCGAACGCCCGCCGCGTGATCTCCCCGTACACCTCGGGGTCCGTCGTGTACTCCCCGAGCACACAGCTCTTGCGGCTGCCGTGGTAGTCCGAGGATCCGGTCACGAGCAGCCCGAGCTCCCGGGCCAGGCCGCGCAGCCGCGCGCGCGTCTCCGCGTCGTGGTCCATGTGGTCGACCTCGATGCCGTCCAGCCCGGCCGTCGCCATCTCCGCGATCGCGGCCTCCGGCACGGTCCGCCCGCGTTTGCTGGCCCCGGGGTGCGCGAACACGGCGACCCCGCCCGCGCCCTTGATCAGCCGGATGGCCTCGAACGGATCGGTCTCGTGCTTCTCGACGAAGACCCGGCCGCCGTCGGCCAGCCAGTCCTGCGTGAAGGCGTCGTTCACGGTCGGCACGACACCCAGCTCCACGAGCGCGCTCGCCACGTGCGGCCGCCCGACGGACCCCTCACCGGCGATCCGCGCCACCTGCTCCCAGGTCACGGGGACGCCCAGCTCCTGGAGCTTGGCGATCATGCCCTGCGCCCGGGGCACCCGGTCGTCGCGGACCAGCTCCCGCTCGGCGAGCAGCGCCGGCTCCTCGGCGTCGAAGAGGTAGGCCAGCATGTGCATGCTGATGCCGTCGAGGCGGCAGGAGAGCTCGGCCCCGGTGACCAGCGTCAGACCGGGCGGCAGCGCGGCGATCGCCTCGGCGTGCCCGCGGGTGGTGTCGTGATCGGTGAGCGCCACGACGTCGAGTCCGGCCGCCGCGGCCTTGCGCACCAGCTCGGCCGGCGCGTCCGTACCGTCGGAGGCGGTGGAGTGGGTGTGCAGGTCGATGCGCACGACGCGGACTCCAGACGGGGACGACACGGACAGGGCTGCTCAAGGATAACCGCATTCTCGACACCCACTGTCACACTCGAACCCGCCCGGCGCCCCCTACAGCCGCCCCGCTACGGCGCGAGCAGCCGCGGCGACAGAGCGCCGCAGGGCACGAGTTCGACCTCGGCCCCGGCGTCCCGCAGGTCCGCCAGCACGAGCTCGTCGTACATCAGCAGCCCCGACTGCTCCGGCCAGACCACGGCCCACAACCACATCCCCAGCGCCTCGCCGGCGAACACGGCCCGGTCGTCGGGCGCCCCGGAGACATGCCACAGCGGTGTCGGCCGCCCCGCGGCCAGCACCTTCGCCTGAGCCGGTTTGCCGACGTCCATGTACGGCCCGGGGTCGGGCCCCTCCATCCCGGCGTAGCGCGCTCCGAGTCCGACGCCCAGCTCCTCGGCGACGAGGATCAGCTCGCCCATCCCGCCGAGCGGTCCGGGGCCCGTGCAGGCGACGGCCGTGGCGCGACCGCCCGTGCGGTCGTCCCCCGCGCAGGCGACGCCCGTGAACAGCCAGCCCACCGGCAGCGGCCACGGCATCCACACGGGCACCTTGGTCCGGTGCACCACGACGTTGAGGGCGTCGACGCTGGGCGGTATCACGGGCTGCACCGGATGAACGGTGCCGTGCACATCGCACTGCCACGAGTCGGAGAAGAGGCCGGGAGCCCTGACCCGGCCACCGCACTTCGGGCAACTGGGTTCGCCCCTCATAGGGCCCCACGGTCCTACCCGCGCCCCGCCGCGTCAAGGACGATCACCCATCCGGACGGAACCCTTCACCACCCACACTAGATGTAGCTTGCATTTATTAGCTTGGCTAACTTAGTGTGTGCATATACCAACCATCTCCGTCTCGGGAAAGGGAGCACGCATGGACCCCTTCGACGCCGGAGCGGGCGGCCTCCTGAAGCAGCCCACGTCCGTGTGGGCGACCGCGGGGGCGTCGGTCGTCGCCTTCATGGGCATCGGGCTCGTCGACCCGATCCTGCCGTCCATCGCCCGGGGCCTGGACGCCACGGCCGGCCAGGTCTCCCTGCTCTTCACCTCGTACTTCCTGATCACCGCCGTCGCGATGCTGGTGACCGGGTTCGTCTCCAGCCGCATCGGCGGCCGCAAGACCCTGCTGCTCGGCCTGGCGTTCGTGGTCGTCTTCGCCGGACTCTCCGGCACCTCCGGGTCGGTCGGCGAACTGGTCGGGTTCCGGGCGGGCTGGGGCCTCGGCAACGCGCTCTTCGTCTCCACCGCCCTCGCCGTGATCGTCGGCGCGGCGGCCGGCGGCAGCGCCGCGGCGATCCTGCTCTACGAGTCGGCCCTGGGCCTCGGCATGGCGTGCGGCCCGCTGCTGGGCGCCCTGCTCGGCGACGCCAGCTGGCGCTACCCATTCTTCGGCACGGCGTTCCTGATGGCGGTCGGCTTCCTGTGCATCGCGGTGTTCCTCAAGGAGCAGCCGAAGCCGGCCCGCAGGACCTCGCTGCTGGACCCGCTCAAGGCCCTCGGCCACGGCGGTCTCGCCTCCGCGGCGGTCTCGGCGTTCTTCTACAACTACACGTTCTTCACCGTGCTGGCCTTCACGCCGTTCGTGCTGGACATGAGCCCGTACCGGTCGGGGGCGGTGTTCTTCGCCTGGGGCGTGCTGCTCGCCGTGTTCTCGGTGATCGTGGCGCCCCGCCTGCAGCGGCGGTTCGGCTCGCTGAAGGTGCTCGGCGGCTCGCTGGTGCTGCTCGCGGCGGACGTGCTGGTGCTCGGCTACGGCTCCCACACCACGGCCGTCGTCTGCACGGTCCTGTCCGGCGCCTTCATCGGCGTGAACAACACCGTCTACACCGAGCTGGCCCTCGGCGTCTCGGACGCGCCGCGGCCGGTGGCGAGCGCCGGGTACAACTTCGTCCGCTGGTTCGCCGCGGCGGCCGCGCCCTACTTCGCGCCGAAGATCGAGGAGTGGACCGACGTCCACGTCCCGTTCGTGGTGGCGGCCGTCACCGCGGTCGTGGGCGCGCTCGTGGTCGTCGTCCGGCGCAAGGCACTCACCCACGAGGCCGAGGAGCTCCGGCCCCGGCACGCCACCGAGGACGGGGTCACCGTCTTCGCCAACTGAGGCCTTACGGCGAGCGGTTGGTGAGCTTGCTCACTCCAGCGGCACGGATGTGCGGGACGGATCCCGCAGGTCCGTGCCCTGGTTCAGCCACCGCTCCTGCAGCGCCTGCGCGCCGTGCACCCGCTTCCAGGCGGCCTCGTTCGGCGTCATCGGCAGCAGCGGCAGGAAGCGCACGGGGTCGAGGGGCTCGTCGAGCTCCAGGTCCTCGACCAGGCCGCCCGGCTCCGCGACCAGGACCGAGGTGAAGGCGGCGCCGGGCCACAGCGGCTCGCCGACGTCCAGGGAGGCGCCGGGCGCCACGACCAGTCCCTCCACCTGCGGCGAGGCGGCCAGCACGGCGAGCGGCCTGAGCACCTTGTCGGTGTCGGCGAGGCCGGCGCGGACCGACAGGACCAGCTCCGCGCGGGGCCCCTTCACGGGGTCGGCGACCACCGCCGTCGGGTCCGTCATGGGGTGCGCGGACATGCCGAGCGTGGCGTAGCGGACGATGTCGCCCTCCTGGAAGCGGAGCACCTCGATGCGGTCCGTGCCCAGGAAGGTGACGGCCGCGCGCGCGTCCGGTTCGCCCAGTGCCGTACGCAACCGGGCCTCGACCAGAGGAAGAACATCTGCCATGCGGCGAGCATAGAACTCGTCAGTAGCGGGCAAACAAGCGCCTTGACACGTCGGGCGGCTGATACTCTGGCCCGGTGGTTCGGGGCAGCACGCAGAAGCGTCGCGATCAAGCCCCGACGCCGAAGGAACTCCCTTACGAGGGACCGGCCGGAGGAGGTGGGACTGCAATGGATCGAAGTCGACCGTGCAGTAGCACCACGCTCTTCCCGCCGCTGACGTAGCTGTTCTGGCTCTGGCTGGTCGCCACCTCTCGCACTCGCTCCACGCGGAAGAGCGCTTCGTTTCGCTTTGCCTGATCTGCCTCAGTAGCTGAATCAGTGACGAGACTCGCCACCGCGACGGTGCGGTGCTCCCCGCTTTGTGGACGTGCCAAACATCCTGCGCCCCAACGTCCTCATTCCGGGTAGTTCCACCTGTCGGGTCCGGCGCCTTTTCGTTGCCTGTCGCGAAGGAGCCCGCCATGTCGATGATCCGCGACCTGCGTGCCGTCGTCCGTCCGTCCCGCGTGTCGCTGCGCAAGGACGGCGGCCCGTACGACACCACCCGCAGCCCCGCGGCGACCTCCGCCGTCGTGGACTGCGCCGTCTACCGCGACGGCCGCCGCGTCCCGGCCGACGCCCCGCTGACCCCGCACGAGGCGGTGCGGGTCGCGCGCCGCGACGGGGGCTTCGTCTGGATCGGCCTGCACGAGCCGACCGAGGCCGAATTCGCCGGTATCGCGAGCGAGTTCGGGCTGCACCCGCTGGCCGTGGAGGACGCCGTCCAGGCCCACCAGCGGCCCAAGCTGGAGCGCTACGACGACTCGCTGTTCACGGTCTTCAAGACCATCCACTACGTGGAGCACGACCGGCTCGACGCCAACAGCGAGGTCGTCGAGTCCGGCGAGGTCATGTGCTTCACCGGACGGGACTTCTTCATCACCGTCCGGCACGGCGGCAAGGGCTCGCTGCGGACCCTGCGGCACCGGCTGCAGGACGACCCCGAGCTGCTGGCCAAGGGCCCGTCGGCCGTGCTGCACGCCATCGCCGACCACGTCGTCGACGGCTACATCGCGGTCGCCGACGCGGTGCAGGACGACATCGACGAGGTGGAGACCGACGTCTTCTCCCCCGGCCGCAAGGGCTCGCCGCGCGGTTCGGACGCCGGCCGGATCTACCAACTCAAGCGCGAGGTGCTGGAGTTCAAGCGGGCCGTGTCCCCGCTGATGCGGCCCATGCAGCTGCTGAGCGAGCGGCCGATGCGGCTGATCGACCCCGACATCCAGAAGTACTTCCGCGACGTGGCCGACCACCTGGCCCGGGTCCAGGAGCAGGTCCTCGGCTTCGACGAGCTGCTCAACTCCATCCTCCAGGCCAACCTCGCCCAGGCGTCCGTGGCGCAGAACGAGGACATGCGGAAGATCACCTCCTGGGCCGCCATCATCGCCGTGCCGACCATGGTCTGCGGGGTGTACGGCATGAACTTCGACCACATGCCCGAGCTGCACTGGCGGTACGGCTACCCGGCGATCATGGGCATCACGGTGGTCATCTGCCTGGGCATCCACCGCACGCTCAAGCGCAACGGCTGGCTGTGAGCGGCGTGGATAGGCTGGCGCCCATGACAAGCGAGCTGCTCCGCCAGGCCCTCGTCGAGGAGGCCACGAAGAAGTCCGGCCTCATCTGGGTCCAGGGCCCCGGGGGCCCGGCGCGCGCGCTGTGGCACGTGTGGCACGAGGGCGGAGCGTGCCTGGTCGGCGACGGGCCGGGCGAGCAGCCGCTGGCGGGACTGACCGACGGGGCCGAGGCCCGGGTGACGGTCCGCAGCAAGGACAAGGGCGGCCGGCTGGTCTCCTGGTCGGCGCGGATCGTGCAGCTCGCACCGGGCTCCGAGGCCTGGCGGGCGGCGGTCGGCGAGCTCAAGGGCAAGCGGCTGAACGCGCCCGACGGCGAGGCCATGACCGACCGCTGGGCCCGCGAGTGCCGGGTGCTGCGCCTGGAACCCACCGGGGCGACCGCGCCGCTGCCCGACGGCTCCCTGTCCGAGCCGCCGCTGCCGACCCCGGCGACCACCCGCCGTCCGGTCCCCGCGGGGCTGCCCCGCCTGCTGCTGAAGAAGAAGCGCAAACGGGCCTGAGAGCCCGGACGCGCCTAGGACGCCGGCAGCTGCTTGCCGTAGTCCACCGTCTCGTTCTTCTCCGGCTCCCTGAGGGCGAAGTCCTCACCCCAGGCGGAGAACGTGAGCGTGCCCGCCCCGCCCGCCCGCTCCAGGCGCAGCGGATACGGCTTGCCCTCCAGGGAGACCTCCAGGGTGCCGCCGGAGCCCTTGTCGCCGGTGATGCGGATGGTGCGCACCCCCGCCTGCTCGTCGTGCCCGTCCGTCGCGAGCGTGCCGTGCAGGGTCAGCAGACCGTCGAGGAGGAGAGCCTTGTCCGTGAAACCGCTGAACTTCTTGTACGCGGGGTCGCCCTGCGGCACCTTCACGAACTTGCCGCCCAGCTTGGAGGCCGCCGCCGCGTCCGCCTCGCCCTCGCCCTGGCCGCCGCCGTGACTCCAGAAGTCCGCGTCCGCCTTGACGAAGAGCTCCTCGCCGACGCGCAGCAGCTTGAACGTCGTGCCCTTGGTGGTGACCGAGCCGTCGCCGCCGTCGTCCTTGAGCCGCATGTCGAGCGCGTAGGTCCGCCCGCCGCTGACGACGCTGCCGTGCACCCGGACCGCCCCGGCGGACCCGGCGGCCGCGCGGGTCTTGCTCTGGATCTTGGCGGCGGGCAGTCTCCCCACGCCGTTGGTGCCCTCGTTGGGATCTTCCTCCGCGCAGCCCGTGAGCACCGTTCCCGTCACGAGCAGCGCGCACGTCGCGAGGGCGAGTGCGGCACCGCGGCTACGGCTCTGGCGAATCGGAGTCACAGGTGGGGCTGCCTCTCTGACGGGAGACCTGAACGGCGTACCGCAGGGTACCGGGGACGTGCGGGCAGGTCGGAGCCAGTCCGTCCGGACCGCCCGCCGACGCGGTCCCGATCGGGACGGGCTAGCCTGAAGCCCATCCGAGCGGGCAATTCGGAAGAGACAGCTACAAAGACAGGCACGACGTCAGGCAGTCCCAGAGGCATCAGGAACCACCCCGTACGAAAAGGAGCCGCGGCCATGGCAGCGGGCGCCCCCCGGATCTTCGTCTCGCACCTCTCCGGTGTCGCCGTCTTCGACCCCGCCGGCGATCAGGTGGGCCGCGTCCGCGATCTCGTCGTCATGCTGCGGGTGGGGCAGCGGCCCCCGAGGCTGCTCGGCCTCGTCGTCGAACTCGCCACCCGCCGCCGTATCTTCCTGCCCATGACCCGGGTCACGGCCATCCAGTCCGGCCAGGTCATCACCACCGGCGTGCTCAACGTGCGGCGCTTCGAGCAGCGGCCCACCGAGCGGCTGGTCTTCGGGGAGCTGCTGGACCGCCGCGTGACGCTCACGGAGACCGGCGAGGAGGTCACCGTCCTCGACCTGTCGGTGCATCAGCTGCCGGCCCGCCGGGAGTGGGAGATCGACCGGGTCTTCGTCCGCAAGGGCAGGAAGGGCGGTGCGTTCCGGCGTGCCAAGGGCGAGGCACTGACCGTCGAGTGGACCGCCGTCACGGGCTTCTCCCTGGAGGAGCAGGGGCAGGGCGCCGAGAACCTGCTGGCCACGTTCGAGCAGCTGCGCCCGGCCGACCTGGCCAACGTCCTGCACCACCTCTCCCCCAAGCGCCGCGCCGAGGTCGCCGCCGCCCTGGACGACGACCGGCTGGCCGACGTCCTGGAGGAGCTGCCGGAGGACGACCAGATCGAGATCCTCGGCAAGCTGAAGGAGGAGCGCGCCGCCGACGTGCTGGAGGCCATGGACCCGGACGACGCGGCCGACCTGCTGGGCGAGCTGCCGACGGACGAGCAGGAGCGGCTGCTGAGCCTGATGCAGCCGGGCGACGCGGCCGACATGCGGCGCCTGATGTCGTACGAGGAGCGCACGGCGGGCGGTCTGATGACCACCGAGCCGATCGTGCTGCGCCCGGACGCCACCGTCGCCGACGCCCTCGCCCGCGTCCGCAATCCCGACCTCTCCCCCGCCCTCGCCGCCCAGGTCTACGTGTGCCGGCCGCCCGACGAGACCCCGACGGGCAAGTACCTCGGCACGGTCCACTTCCAGCGCCTGCTGCGCGAGCCACCGCCCTCGCTGGTCAGCTCGATCGTGGACAGCGATCTGCAGCCGCTCGACCCGGAGGCCGACCTGCCGGCCATCGCGGGCTTCTTCGCCACGTACGACATGGTCGCGGCGCCGGTCGTCGACGAGGCCGGGTCGCTGCTGGGCGCGGTGACCGTGGACGACGTCCTCGACCACATGCTCCCGGACGACTGGCGCGAGACGGAGTTCCACCTGGACGAGGAGGAGGTGGCCACCGATGGTTCCTGAGCGCGAGAGCTCCCGCGAGCGCACGCCGGCCGGTGCCACGGCCGCCTCCCGGCCGCGCACCGCCCGGCTCGACCAGCCGGGCGTGCCCCGGCGCCGGTTCCTGCCCGAATACGACCCGGACGCCTTCGGACGGCTGTCGGAACGCATCGCGCGCTTCCTCGGCACCGGACGCTTCCTGGTGTGGATGACGGCAGCCATCGTCCTGTGGGTGGCATGGAACACCCTCGCCCCGCGCGACCTGCGCTTCGACGAGTACCCGTTCATCTTCCTGACCCTGATGCTGTCCCTCCAGGCCTCCTACGCCGCCCCGCTGATCCTGCTCGCGCAGAACCGGCAGGACGACCGTGACCGGGTCAACCTGGAGCAGGACCGCAAGCAGAACGAGCGGTCGATCGCCGACACCGAGTACCTGACCCGCGAGGTCGCCGCCCTGCGCATCGGCCTCGGCGAGGTCGCCACCCGCGACTGGATCCGCTCCGAGCTCCAGGACATGATCAAGGAGCTGGAGGAACGGCAGAACGGCCACCGCCACGACACGGTCGTATTCCCGGCGGAACGGCCGGGGGGACGTGACGCAGACGACCGCTGACGGCCTTTCCTACGCCCCGGTACGGCGCCGTACCATCGTCCCTATGGCTACGGAAGACGCGGTGCGCGAGGCACTGGCGACGGTGAACGACCCCGAGATCCACAAGCCCATCACCGAACTCGGGATGGTCAAATCCGTGGAGATCGGCGCGGACGGGGCGGTCGCGGTCACCGTGTACCTGACGGTCTCGGGCTGCCCCATGCGGGACACGATCACGCAGCGCGTGACCGAGGCGGTCTCCCGCGTCGAGGGCGTGACCCGCGTCGACGTCACGCTGGACGTGATGAGCGACGAGCAGCGCCGGGAGCTGGCCTCCGCCCTGCGCGGCGGCCAGACCGAGCGCGAGGTGCCCTTCGCCAAGCCGGGCAGCCTGACCCGCGTCTACGCGGTCGCCTCCGGCAAGGGCGGCGTCGGCAAGTCCTCGGTGACGGTCAACCTGGCCGCGGCGATGGCGGCCGACGGCCTCAAGGTCGGTGTCGTGGACGCCGACATCTACGGCCACTCCGTGCCGCGCATGCTGGGCGCCGACGGCCGTCCCACCCAGGTCGAGAACATGATCATGCCGCCGTCGGCGAACGGCGTGAAGGTCATCTCCATCGGCATGTTCACGCCGGGCAACGCCCCGGTCGTCTGGCGCGGCCCGATGCTCCACCGCGCCCTGCAGCAGTTCCTGGCGGACGTGTACTGGGGCGACCTGGACGTCCTGCTGCTGGACCTGCCGCCCGGCACCGGCGACATCGCGATCTCCGTCGCCCAGCTGGTGCCGAACGCGGAGATCCTGGTCGTCACCACGCCGCAGCAGGCGGCGGCCGAGGTCGCCGAGCGCGCGGGCTCCATCGCCGTCCAGACCCACCAGAAGATCGTCGGCGTGGTCGAGAACATGTCCGGCCTGCCCTGCCCGCACTGCGGCGAGATGGTCGACGTCTTCGGCACGGGCGGCGGCCAGGTCGTCGCCGACGGCCTGACCCGCACGACCGGCGCGAACGTCCCGGTCCTCGGCAACATCCCCATCGACGTCCGCCTGCGCGAGGGCGGCGACGAGGGCAAGCCGGTCGTCCTGTCGGACCCGGACTCCCCGGCCGGCTCGGCCCTCCGCGCGATCGCCGGCAAGCTCGGCGGCCGCCAGCGGGGCCTGTCGGGCCTGTCCCTGGGGATCACCCCGCGGAACAAGTTCTAGTTCGAAACGCCCCTGGGGGCAGCCCCCTCAGGGGCGCGGGGAACCGCGCGAGCAACCACATCACCCCCGCAGCCGTCCGCGCGGCGAAGCCCCGAGGCGAAGGGGCGCCGAACCGAAAACCCGGCGCCCCGAGGAACTCACGCGTACGCGGCGATGTCCTTCACCACGGCGAAGCCGAGCCCGTAGGCGCTCATGCCACGCCCGTACGCGCCCACATGGACCCCCGCCGACGTCGACCCGGCCAGCACCCAGCCGAACTCCGACTCCCGGTAGTGGAACGCCGTCGGCACCCCGTCCACGGGCAGCGACAGCGTGGACCAGTCGGGCCCGTCGAGGTCGTCGGCGAGCACCCAGGCCGTCTCGGTCTGCTGCTCCAGCCAGTCGTCCCGCAGCGAGTGGTCCATCTGCCCCGGCCATGTGAAGGACAGCAGCCCCACACCGGCGAGCCACGCCGCGGACGACACGGACGTGGCCTCCAGCAGCCCCGTCCCGTCGGCGGTGCGCCGTGAGGGGTTGGCCGCCACGGTCACCACGACCGCGAACTTCTCCTTGGACTCCAGATCGCCCCCGGCGGCATGCTCGTTGCGCACCGTGGGCTCGTCGCCGTGCCCGATCGACCCGTGTTCGACGGCTCCGTCGGCCGTCGTGCCGACCTGCATCAGCCAGCGCGGCCCCGTGAAGGCCTCGTCGAGGCCGTACCACGGGAAGGGCGCGCGCAGGTAGCCGTCGACCGTACGCCGGGCGGAGGGGAGCTGTTGTCCGCCCTCCGCGGCCGGCGCCTGCGCGACTGCCCCACTCGTCGTCTCCATGTGCCCGAGCCCTCCTCGCTCTCGTCGAACCGAGCGGCCCGCCCCCCTTCGGGCGTACTCGACCGGTCCGCACAACAACTCGGCAGCATAGCCACACCGCCGCGAGCAGCAGGGAAAGCGCCCGGCGCGTGGGCCGCACGGGCGCCTCGTTCAGGCCGTACACAGCCCGACCGGAGTATGAAACGCGTCACGCGCGCCGGGGCGTCGCGCCCCGGCGCGGTCGCTCAGGTGGCGTCCGCGTCGAAGGGCGGACGGTCGTCCCGGCCGGGCGTCTCGGGCTTCTTCGTCATGTCGATCCGGCCACCGGAGGAAGCGGCGGACGACGAGGAGGACGCGTCGGCCTCACGGGCGTGGACGGCGTCCGTGACCTCGGCCATCTCCTTCTTCAGGTCGAAGCCGTTGCGGATCTCCTTGAGCCCCAGGTCCTCGTTGTCCAGCTGCTTGCGGATGAACGTCTTGGGGTTCAGATCCTCGAACTCGAAGTCCTTGAACTCCGGGCCCAGTTCCTCACGGATGTCGTTCTTCGCGCTCTCCGAGAACTCGCGGATCTTCCGGATCGTGCGCGACACGTCCTGGATGACCTTGGGGAGCTTGTCCGGACCGAAGACGAGCACGGCAAGGATGATGAGCGTCACCAGCTCGAGCGGTCCTATGTCATTGAACACCTGAAGCTCCTTGCGATGTCCTCGGTCCTCGGCCCTCGGTGGTCGGTGCGGGTCTTGCCGTGGTCCGGGCCGGCTCCACGGTACCCGGCGATCCCGTCCGACCGGTACCGTCCCGAGACCTCTGCGTTCGGGGCGTGGGAGCGCTTTCCCGGTTGTTCGCCTGACTGATCCTGGATCAGCCTTGTTGTGACACGTTCGCGCGTGCCGGGCCGCATGGTCCTCAGCCGCCGGACGAGCCGAGGACGAGCGAGACGGTCCGCTCCTTGCCGCCGCGCTCCACGGTCAGCTCCAGCCGGTCGCCGGGGCGGTGCGCCCGGGTCTTGACGATCAGCTCCTCACCGGAGTGGATCCGCCGCCCGTCGACCTCCGTGATGACGTCGCCCGCCTTGATGCCGGCTCTGGCCCCCGGGCCGCCCGCGGAGACCGGCGGCCCGCCCTCGCTGCCCTCCGTGTCGACGCGGGCGCCGTCGCCGGTGTAGTCCATGTCCAGCGTGATGCCGATGACCGGGTGGGTCGCCTTCCCGGTGTTGATCAGCTCCTCGGCGACGCGCTTGCCCTGGTTGACGGGGATGGCGAACCCGAGGCCTATCGACCCCGACTGGCCGCTGTCCGGGGCGGAGCCGCTGTCCGCCGAGCGGATGGCCGAGTTGATGCCGATGACCCGGGCGTGGGAGTCGAGCAGGGGGCCGCCGGAGTTGCCGGGGTTGATGGGCGCGTCGGTCTGCAGCGCGTCGACGTACGACACGTCGCTGCCGTCGCCCTTCTCGCCGCCGGCCGTGATGGGCCGCTGCTTGGCGCTGATGATGCCGGAGGTGACCGTGCCGGCCAGGTCGAAGGGGGCGCCGATGGCCACGACCGGGTCACCGACCTGCACGTTGTCCGAGTTGCCGAGGGGCAGCGGGGTGAGTCCGCTGACGCCCTTCACCTTCACCACGGCCAGGTCGTAACCGCTGTCCCGGCCGACGAGCTCGGCGCGGGCGGTCTCCCCGCTGTTGAAGGTGACGGTGATCTCGCCGTCGGTGCCGGCGGGTCGTACGACGTGGTTGTTGGTGAGGATGTGGCCGCGGGTGTCGAGCACGAAGCCGGTGCCGGTGCCCTGCTCGCCGGAGCCGCTCACATGCAGCGTGACCACGCTGGGCAGGGCCCGCCCGGCGATCCCGGCGACACTGTCCGCGTCCCGCGCGGCGGCCTCCTTCCCGGCCTGGGGCAGCTCGACCGTCCCCACGCCGCCGTTGCGCTCCAGATACGTCCCCACGAGGCCGCCGATGCCTCCGGACACGAGCGCCAGCACCAGGGCCCCGAGCAGCAGTGCCTTCCTGCCGCGCCTGCGCCGCTGCTCGGTGCTCCGGACGGGCGCCCCGGTCTGCTGCAGGGGCCCGGGCGCCGCCCAGGGGTCATAGCGCCGCCAGGGGTCGGGCACGGGAGCCGACCCCGGGACATCGCTGTATCCACCCGGACCAGGAACCCCCGGCGGCTGAGCCTGAGCCGGAACGGCCACCTGACCCGCGGGGACGCCTGCCGTGGGCACGGCCGGTACGGGCACGGCCGGTGCGGGCACGGCCGGTGCGGGCACGCCTGTCGTGGGCACGCCTGTCGTGGGCACGCCTGCCGTGGGCACGCCTGCCGTGGGCACGGCCGGTGCGGGCACGGCCGGTGCGGATACGCCTGCCGTGGGCACGGCCGGTGCGGGCACGCCCGGCGGCGGTGTCATCGGCGCACCGTGCGCTGCCGGAACCGCCGGCATGCCGACGCCCGGGGTGCCCGGCATGGCCGGTGCCGTCACGCCGTGGGCCGGGGTGGCCGCCGGGTGCTGGACGGGCGGCGCGGGCGCCCAGGGGCCCGGTTCGCCGTAGGGCGGGGTGCTGTAGGGGTCGGGGTCGTGCAGGGGCTTGGGGGCGTCCTGGGCGGGCAGAGCGGCTACGCCAGGGGCAACGGCAGAGCCACCACTCTCGGCCTCCACACCAGCAGAAGCCGGAACGACAGGAGCATCTCCTCCGGCCGCCGCACCGCCGGAAGCCGGAACGGCAGAGGCGCCACTCTCGGCCCCCACACCAGCGGAGACCGGGCCGGCAGAGGCATCACGTTCGGGCTCCCCGCCGGCGGAAGCCGGAACGGCAGCGGCATCACTCCCAGCCCCCGCACCCGCGCGAACCGCAACGGCAGCCGCGCCACTCTCGGCCCCCGCGCCGCCCGCCGCCGTCTCCGGAGAGGCCCCGGCGCTCACGCCGGTTGCGTCCCGCTCCGTCGCCGGGGCGTCCGGGCGGCGCAGTTCGTAGTCGCCCGCGTCCTCGTCACGCCGCGCCTGGGGCCGTGCCAGTTCGAAGTCTCCCTCGGCGTCCGTCATCGGGCCCTGCGCGTCGTCCGCCGCCGGCTCCGCTCCCGCGGGGTCCTGCGGCCGTGGACGACCCCACCACTTCGCCTTCGTGGGCTTCCCCTCGTTCATGCTCTCCCCACAGCACAGCCGCGGCACGGCTCGTCGGCGGTGGCCGCAGTTCGTCGAATCGGCGCCCCGGCCCACCTCGGCCGGGCACCACCCCCGGATTCAATCAGGTTCGCGGGCCGGTGCGCAGAGGCCCGTCAGCGGGCCGTGCGCGAGGAGGCGGGGGCCGAGGGAGACGAGGTCGCGTCCGGCAGCGGCACGGCGAGCAGGGGCCCCGTGATCTCCGGGAGGGCCGACCAGGACGTCAGGGCGGCCGGCGGGGCCGCCTGCAACGGGCGTATCAGCGGGGACACGGCGGCGGCACCGGCCACCACCGGCGCGGTCAGCGCGTGCACGGCGCCGTGCCGGACGGAGGACGGCGGCGGCACACCCGGGAGCAGCGGCGCGGACACCTCGGTCGGGGCGGCCGGGGCGCGGCCGAGCGGATTCTGCCCGTGCAGCTGCCCGAGCAGCGGACCCGCGCCGCGGCGGCGCTGGGACTCGGGAGCAGTCGCGGCGCCCGTGCCCTGCGTGCGCATGGGCGTGACGTTGCTGCCCGTTCCCGAGCCGCCGCGGGCCTCCGTGTCGGTCGGGGTGCCCGCGGTGACGCCGCCCAGCGCGATCGCCGCCAGGGACACCGCCCCGGCGGCCACGAAGGCGAACCGCAGCCGCGAGGAGGAACGGTCCGGCTCGGGCCGGCCGACGTCGTGGATACGGAAGCCCCGGCCGCCCGGGGGCAGGCCGTCGGGGCCGGAGGGGAAGCCGCGCTCACCCGCCGCGAGTCCTCTGCCCGCGGAGGGCGGCAGGGCGGGGAGGTGCGGCCGGGACGGGGCGTACCCGAACTCGAACCGCTCGCCGCGCTTCGTCGCGAACGCCCCGGACGGGCCGAACCGCCCGCCGGGCAGCCCCGGCCCGCCCGGCGGCAGGTCACCGTCCGGGCCGCCGCCTGCGGGTAGTCCCTGCAGGCGGGCCAGGAAACTCTCGGAGGGGGGCGGCGGGGCCGCCTCCGCGAAGACGTTCTTCAGCCGGCGCTGGGCGTCCACCTCCGCCTTGCACTTCGGGCAGGTGGCCACGTGCGCCAGTACGCGCTCGCGCGCGTCATGACCGAGCTCTCCGTCCACCAGGGCGGAGAGGCGGTCTCCCAGGTGCTGCTCTGCGAGGTGCCCCTCGGAAGCCTTGGGTCGTGATCCGCTCACGCGCTCGCGCCCCCTCCTCCCAGGGCGGGGACACGGGGCACGAAGGAGCGGCGCTCGGCGCGCGCCTCCGGGGAGCGGTGCGCGAGGGCCTTGCGCAGCTGGGAACGGCCGCGGTGGATCCGCGAGCGGACCGTGCCGAGCTTGACGCCGAGGGTCGCGGCGATCTCCTCGTACGACAGTCCTTCGATGTCGCACAGGACGACCGCGGCGCGGAACTCGGGGGCGAGGGTGTCGAGGGCCTGCTGGACGTCCGCGTCGAAGTGCGCGTCGTTGAAGACCTGCTGGGGCGTGGGCTCCTTGCTGGGCAGCCGCTCGGCCGCGTCCTCGCCGAGCGCGTCGAAGCGGATGCGCTGCTTGCGGCGGACCATGTCCAGGAAGAGGTTCGTCGTGATGCGGTGCAGCCAGCCCTCGAAGGTGCCCGGCGTGTACGTCGACAGGGAGCGGAAGACGCGGACGAAGACCTCCTGCGTGAGGTCCTCCGCGTCGTGCTGGTTGCCGGTGAGGCGGTAGGCGAGCCGGTAGACCCGGCCGCTGTGCGTGCTGACGATCTCCTCCCACGTGGGCGGAGTCCACGCCTGCCCGTCCGCGTCGGTGGTGAAGGTCGCGGTCTGGGCGGAGCCAGCGGCGTGGCTGTGGTCAGCGGTGTCGTTCACAGATGTCGGCCTGCCCGCCGATCCGAGGAAGCGCCGGAGCACTCCTCCCCGATCCCCGGGCGCAGCCGCACCTCCCCTGTCAGCTCTGGTGGTGTCCAGTGGAGCCCCTACCATAGCCACCTCGCCCGTTAGGACCGGATAAGCGGTTTTACGAGAATTTGATCTGGGCTGATACGCCTCGTACTGCTGCGTCGGCACTTGCTCGGTGTCCCGATCCACCGCCTGCCCCCCGTCCCGGCCCACGCCGCTCGCTCATCCCTTTAAACGACCGGTCCCATCTGCGGGTTCCCGAGCCCAACGGATACAGTCACGCCCAGGCATTCACGGGGACAGGAGAGGGTCATTACCGGCAACCGGCAGACGAGCTGGGCGTTCGCCGACGCCTATGTCGCCGAGGACGAAGCGCTGCACTGGGCCCGTGACCGGGCCCGCGAGGCAGGGCTGCGCTCGGTGTCGCCCGGCACGGGCGCCGCGCTGCGGTTGCTGGCCGCCTCCGTCGACGCGAAGGCCGTCGCCGAGATCGGCACCGGCTGCGGTGTCTCCGGGATCCACCTGCTGCACGGCATGCGGCCCGACGGGGTCCTGACGACCGTGGACCCCGAGCCGGAGCACCAGCAGTTCGCCCGCCAGGCTTTCCGCGCCTCCGGCTTCGCCAGCAACCGGGCGCGCTTCATCCCGGGCCGCGCCCTGGACGTGCTGCCCCGGCTCGCGGACGCCGGCTACGACCTGGTCTTCTGCGACGGCGACCGGCTGGAGGTCATGGACTACCTCGCTGAATCGTTGCGTCTGCTGCGTCCCGGCGGGCTCGTCGTCTTCGAGGGCGCCTTCGCCAACGGCCGGACGGTGGACTCGGGCCCGCAGCCCACCGAGGTGCTGCGGCTGCGGGAGCTGCTGCGCGCGGTGCGCGAGAGCCAGGAGCTGGTGACGTCCCTGCTGCCGGTGGGCGACGGTCTGCTGTGCGCGGTGAAGCGCTAGCCCGTCGGCACGTCAGCCCGTCGGCACGTTAGCCGGTCGAGAACCGGGGCAGGCGCAGGTCATCGGTGAGAAAACAGCCGCCCCGGCACCTCATGTGATGCCGGGGCAGCTGAAAGGGTATGGTCGCTTGCGCGTCAGCCGACGACCTTCTTGAGGGCGTCGCCCAGGGCGTCGGCCTCGTCCGGGGTCAGCTCGACGACGAGCCGACCGCCGCCTTCGAGCGGAACGCGCATGACGATGCCCCGCCCCTCCTTGGTCACCTCGAGCGGGCCATCACCCGTCCGCGGCTTCATGGCCGCCATGCTCGTACCCCTTCCTGAAACCCAGCTCAGTCAAAGCCGACGGCCCTGAGAAGGGCACACGTGCGGTTCCTTGTGGCAGGACACGCGACACCGGCATCGAACACATTGCTTCCCAGCCATTATCCCGCATCTCAGGACCCGATGACCAACATCAGTCGGCATCGCTTGGGCAACGCACGCGAGCAAAACCACTCAATTCGGCGATGGGACTGCGATACTCCGCCCCCGCACACACGTTTGCGGAACGGATCCGGACGAGAATTCTTTGACGCAGGTCACACGTCCGCTCCGGTTCGCCGCCGGTGATCTCCGTCATGCTGTCCTGCAGACCGGGACGTACCCGCCGGTACGTCCCCGAGCCGCGACGCGGAGGGGATACGCCATGGCCGACACCGTGCTCTACGAGGTGAGCGACGGACTCGCGACGATCACGCTGAACCGCCCGGAGGCGATGAACGCGCTGAACGTGGCGACCAAGGTCGCCCTGCGGGAGGCGGTCGAGTCCGCGGCGGGCGACGCCGCGGTGCGGGCGGTGCTGCTGACTGCCGCCGGTGACCGGGCGTTCTGCGTGGGGCAGGACCTGAAGGAGCACATCGGGCTGCTGGTGCAGGACCGTGAGACCGGCTCGGGACAGACCATGAGCACGGTGCGGGAGCACTACAACCCGATCGTGCGGGCCCTGGCCGGGGCGGCGAAGCCGGTGGTCGCCGCGGTGAACGGGGTGGCGGCGGGGGCGGGCTTCGGCTTCGCGCTCGCGGCGGACTACCGGATCGTGGCGGACACGGCGTCGTTCAACACGTCCTTCGCCGGGGTCGCGCTGACCGCGGACTCCGGGATCTCCTGGACGCTGCCCCGGGTCGTGGGCCCCGGACGCGCCGCCGACCTGCTGCTCTTCCCGCGGAACATCAGCGCACAGGAGGCGTACGAGCTCGGGGTCGCCAACCGGCTGGTGCCGCCCGGGGAGCTGCGGGCGGAGGCCGAGAAGGTGGCCCGGGCGCTGGCCGAGGGGCCGACCGTGGCGTACGCGGCGCTGAAGGAGGCGATGGCCTTCGGGCTGACGCACTCGCTGGAGGAGACGCTGGAGAAGGAGGACGAGCTGCAGACGCGCGCCGGGTCCTCCGAGGACCACGCGATCGCGGTGCAGGCCTTCGTCAACAAGGAGAAGCCGAAGTACCTGGGACGGTGAGCCCGGGGACGGCCGCGCCGTCGGGGGGTGCCGCGTGGTCGCTCACGCGGTTCCCCGCACCCTTGAAGGGGCGCCTCTCGCCACGCACGCCGCCAGGTGGTCGTCGACCAGGCCGCAGGCCTGCATCAGCGCGTACGCCGTCGTGGGGCCCACGAAGCGCAGGCCGCGCTTCTTGAGGGCCTTGGACAGGGCGGTCGACTCCGGGGTGACGGGCGGGACGTCCGCGAGGGTCTCCGGGGCCGGGCGGCCGGCCGGGTCCGGGGCGTGGGACCAGATCAGGGCGTCCAGCTCGCCCGGGGACCACTCGGCGAGGGCCCGCGCGTTGGCGAGGGTCGCGTCGATCTTGGCGCGGTTGCGGATGATGCCGGTGTCGGCCAGCAGCCGCTCGCGGTCCTCGTCGGTGAAGGCGGCCACCGCGTCGATCTTGAAGTCGGCGAAGGCGGCGCGGAAGCCCGGGCGGCGGCGCAGGATCGTGATCCAGGACAGCCCGGACTGGAACGCCTCCAGGCTGAGCCGTTCGAACAGCGCGTCGTCGCCGTGGACCGCGCGGCCCCACTCCTCGTCGTGGTACGTCACGTACTCCGGGGCGGACAGGGCCCAGGGGCAGCGCAGCGCGCCGTCCAGGCCCGCGAGGGCGGTGCCGTCGCTCACGGCCGGTCCTCCGGGCGTGCGGCGGGCTTGTCCATGGACACCCGGTGCTCGTCGGACGGGTGCAGCGGCCCATGCGAGGAGGCCGCCCGCGCGCCCGCCAGGGCGGATTCCAGGTCGGCGATCCGGGCGTCGCGTTCGGCGAGCTCCGCGCCCAGGCGGCTGAGGGCGTCGTCGACGTCCGCCATGCGGTAGCCGCGGGCGGCGAGCGGGAAGCGGAGGTCCTCCACGTCGGCCCGGCTGACGGGGCGGTCCGGGGGCAGCGGGTCCCGCAGCCGTTCCGGGGCGGCCTCGGGCAGCGGGCCCTTCTCCCCGCCTCCCAGCACCGCGAGGGTCACCGCGCCGACCACGACGGCGAGCGCGACGACCAGGAACAGGAACATAACCATCGCGGGGCCCCCACGGTCGGACGGTTCGGAGTCGCGTACGTGCTCCGAGTCGGATGTTGTCAGGCTCCGATCGTGCCATGCGACCGCGACCGTTAGGGTCACAGGCGGCGGAAGACGGGACGTACCAGGAGAGGTCACACGGGATGCTCAGGCTGGGCAAGCGGGAATTCGGGCCGCACGAGCCGGTGATCATGGCGATCGTGAACCGGACCCCGGACTCCTTCTACGACCAGGGCGCCACCTTCCGCGACGAGCCGGCCCTGGCGCGCGTGGAGCGGGCGGTGGCCGAGGGTGCCGCGATCATCGACATCGGCGGGGTCAAGGCCGGGCCGGGCGAGGAGGTCACGGCCGAGGAGGAGGCCCGGCGCACGGTCGGGTTCGTCGCGGAGGTGCGGCGCCGGTTCCCGGACGTGATCATCAGCGTGGACACCTGGCGGGCGGAGGTCGGCGAGGCCGTGTGCGAGGCCGGGGCGGACCTGCTCAACGACGCGTGGGGCGGGGTCGACCCGGGGCTCGCTGAGGTCGCGGCGCGTCACGGCGTCGGGCTGGTGTGCACGCACGCCGGGGGCGCCGAGCCGCGGACCCGGCCGCACCGGATCGAGTACGACGACGTCATGGCCGACATCCTCGGGGTGACGGTCGGACTGGCCGAGCGGGCGCTGGCCCTGGGCGTGCCGCGGGAGTCGATCATGATCGACCCCGGGCACGACTTCGGCAAGAACACGCGGCACAGCCTGGAGGCGACGCGGCGGCTGGACGAGATGGTCGCCACGGGCTGGCCGGTGCTGGTGTCGCTGTCCAACAAGGACTTCGTCGGGGAGACGCTGGACCGGCCCGTGAAGGAGCGGGTGGTCGGTACGTTGGCGACGACGGCCGTGTCCGCGTGGCTGGGGGCACAGGTGTACCGGGTGCACGAGGTCGCCGAGACACGGCAGGTGCTGGACATGGTCGCGGCGATCGCGGGGCATCGGCGTCCTGCCGTTGCCCGGCGCGGGTTGGCCTAGCCCCGGGTACCAGGGGCTGAGCCCCCTGGCCCCCGCACCTGCGCCCACCCGCCGCCCGACACGGCCGGACAGGGGCCGGGGCCGAAAGGACCCCTACCTGCCCGCCTCCTTCGACACCAGCGCCACCGCCTCGTCCACGTCGTCCGTCACGTGGAACAGCAGCAGGTCCTTCTCCGCCGCCTTGCCCTGCGCGATCACCGTGTCCCGCAGCCAGTCCACCAGGCCGCCCCAGTACTCCGTGCCGAACAGGACGATCGGGAAGCGGGTCACCTTCTGGGTCTGGACGAGGGTGAGGGCCTCGAAGAGCTCGTCGAGGGTGCCGAGTCCGCCGGGCAGGACGACGAAGCCCTGGGCGTACTTGACGAACATCATCTTCCGCACGAAGAAGTAGCGGAAGTTCAGGCCGATGTCGACGTACGGGTTCAGGCCCTGTTCGAACGGCAGCTCGATGCCGAGGCCGACCGAGATGCCCTTGGCCTCCAGGGCGCCCTTGTTGGCCGCCTCCATCGCGCCCGGGCCACCGCCCGTGATGACCGCGAAGCCCGCCTCCACCAGGCCCCGGCCCAGCCGCACGCCCGCCTCGTACTCCGGCGACTCCGCCGGGGTCCGGGCCGAGCCGAACACGCTGATCGCGGGCGGGAGTTCGGCGAGGGTGCCGAAGCCCTCGATGAACTCCGACTGGATGCGCAGCACGCGCCAGGGGTCGGTGTGCACCCAGTCGGAGGGGGCCCGCTCGTCCAGCAGCCGCTGGTCGGTCGTGCTGGCCTGCACCTGGTCCCGCCGCTGGAGGACCGGGCCCAGGCGCTTCTCCTCCGGCGGCTGCTTCTTCCCCTCGGGGTTGCCGGTCGCCATGTGCGCTCCCTCCGTCGTGCCTGTCTTTCCACCTCAGCGTAGATCTACGCGGGTTACGAACGAGGGACGTGAGCATGTCCGCGATGGAGCGCCGTAAACACGAAGGGCCCCCGGCGGGGTCAGGCGGTCAGCCAGTGCCGCAGGCGCTCCTCGCCCGCGAGGATCTTCGCGACCTCCACGCGCTCGTCCCGCTTGTGCGCCAAGTGGGGGTTGCCCGGGCCGTAGTTGACCGCCGGGACGCCCAGGGCCGAGAAGCGGGAGACGTCGGTCCAGCCGTACTTCGGCATCGGCGTGCCGCCGACCGCCTCGATGAACGCCTCGGCCGCCGGGTGGGACAGGCCCGGCATCGCCGCGGAGCTGTGGTCGACGACCTCGAACTCCGCCACTCCGCAGTCCGCGAAGACCTCCCGGACGTGCGCCACGGCCTCCTCGGGGGTGCGGTCGGGCGCGTAGCGGAAGTTCACGGTGACGACGCACTCGTCGGGGATGACGTTGCCGGCCACGCCGCCGCTGATGCCGACCGCGTTCAGGCCCTCGCGGTACTCCAGGCCGTCGATCACCGGCCACCGGGGCTCGTAGGAGGCGAGGCGGGCCAGGATCGGGGCCGCCGCGTGGATCGCGTTGGAGCCCATCCAGCCGCGTGCCGAGTGGGCCCGCTCGCCCGTGGTCTTCAGCAGGACCCGCAGGGTGCCCTGGCAGCCGCCCTCGACCTGCCCGTCGGACGGTTCCAGCAGGACCGCGAAGTCGCCCGCCAGCCATTCGGGGTGCGCCTCGGAGACGTGCTTGAGGCCGTTGAGCTCCGCGTCGACCTCCTCGTTGTCGTAGAAGACGAAGGTCAGGTCGCGGTTCGGGGCCGGGACGGTGGCCGCGATGCGCAGCTGCACCGCGACGCCGGACTTCATGTCGCAGGTGCCGCAGCCCCACAGGACGCCGTCCTCGTCGAGCCGGGAGGGGACGTTGTCCGCGATCGGGACGGTGTCGATGTGTCCGGCCAGGACGACCCGCTCCGCGCGGCCCAGGTTCGTGCGGGCGACGACGTTGTTGCCGTACCGGTCGACCGTCAGGTGGGGCAGCGCGCGCAGCGCGGTCTCGATCGCGTCCGCCAGCGGCTTCTCGGTGCCGCTCTCGGAGCGGAAGTCGACGAGCCGGGCGGTGAGCTCCGCGGCGTCCAGCGTGAGGTCAAGCGAGGTGTCGGCCATGCCGTCGACCCTAACGCGCGTCGCCCCGCACACAGTCTTCCCACCGGGCTCATGCCACTCCGTACTCTCCAGTACCTTGTACGGCGTGCCAGAGCCGTCCTCTCCCAAGCGCCGTGGCCGCCTCTTCCGATGCGGAGCCGCCTTCGTGGCCCTGCTCGCGGTCGCCGGCTACCTCGTCGTGCAGTACATCACCGGGGGCACGAGCGGTCCGGGCTGCAAAGTCGTCTCGGGCAAGGGCGACGGGGCGTCGTACGAGTTCACGCCCGAGCAGGCCGTGAACGCGGCGACGATCACCGCTGTCGGGACGGCGCGCGGCCTGCCCGAGCGGGCCGTGACCATCGCGCTGGCGACGGCGCTGCAGGAGTCGAGCCTGCGCAACATCGACTACGGCGACCGGGACTCCCTCGGCCTGTTCCAGCAGCGGCCCTCGCAGGGCTGGGGCACGCCGAAGGAGCTCATGGACCCGACGTACTCGGCGGGCGAGTTCTACGAGCACCTGGTCAAGGTGCCCGGCTACACGCGGCTGCCCCTCACGGTCGCCGCGCAGCGCGTGCAGCGCAGCGGTTTCCCGCAGGCCTACGCCAAGCACGAGCCGGACGCCGCGCTGCTCGCCGCGGCCCTGACCGGCCAGTCGGCGGCCACGCTGACCTGTGAGGGCCGGCCGGGCGCGACCCGGGCCTCGGGTCCCGACGGGGTGCGGGCCGCGCTGGTGCGCGACTTCGGGCGCGATGTGCTGGCGCCGGCCGGTGCCGAGGTGGACGGCTCGTCGGCGGCCTCGCCCACGCCCTCCCCGAGCGCCTCGGGCGGGTCCGGCGGGCGGACGGTGACGCTGCCGGTGGCCGCCGACCCGGGCGCCGCGGGCGGGCGGGATCCGCAGCGGCGCGGCTGGCAGCTGGCGCACTGGGCGGTGGCCAACGCCTCCGAGCTGCACATCGCGCGGGTGACGTACGCGGGCCGGGAGTGGGTCGCCGGGAACACCGCGAGCGAGTGGCGGGAGGCCCCGGCCCGGGGCACGGCGGGGGCGGAGCGGACCGGGGACTCGGTCCGGATCGTCACGATGCGCTAGATCGCGCAGGGGTACGGGGACTCACCCCGGGGGATTACCCGCGCCCCGTGCGGCGACGGGGTGCGCAGGCTTTCGCCCCCTCACTCCTCGTGCGGCGGAATCCCTTGGGAACACTGGGCGGGAAGGATCCTGCGGCCTTTCCCGAGGGGGGCTCTTTGCCCGTTTTTATCCGCAGCCGATAATGCGACACATTGCCAACTCTTTACGTTGCGGTGCCGCAACCTTCGCGGGCTTCGAGCGGTAGTCACTGCGTCCGAGCCGGGGCGATCAACAGCCAGTCGATCGACAGCCGGTCGATCAACTCCCGGACCGGGTCGGACACTTCACGAACCTCACTGTTCTCTCCGTCGAAGGAGCACCATGTCCCTCCCCCTGACCCGCCGGATCGCCCGTGCCGCGCTGATCGTCGCTGCGGGAGCGGCTGCCGGGGTCGGTGCGGCCGGCTCCGCCAGCGCGGCGCCCGAACTGCCGGCCACCCCGAACCTCGGTGGTCTGACCGCCCTGGACGGGGCGAACGTCGGCAACGCCGTCGACGGCGCGGCTCAGAACGTCACCGAGACCGCGGGCGACACCGGCGGCAAGACCGTGAAGAAGGCGGTGCCGGCCGCGGGCAAGACCGGCGGCAAGGCGGTCAAGAAGGCCACGCCGGTGGCGCAGAAGGCGGCCGGTGACGCGGCGGGCTCCGCCGGTCAGCTCGTCGGCGAGGCCGCCGGTTCCACGCAGGGCGGTCTGCCGACGGACTCCCTCACCAAGGGCGGCGTGCCCTCCGCGGACTCGCTGCCGGTGAAGAGCCTGCCGGTCGGCTGACGCCGCGCCGCGAACGCCGAAGGGGTCCGGGGAGCTTTCCCCGGACCCCTTCGGCATGCACCGGGGCAAGCGGTCACAGACGGCGTACGGCCGCCGCCACCCGCTCGTCCGTCGCCGTGAGGGCCACGCGGACGAACTGCGCGCCCGCCGGGCCGTAGAAGTCGCCCGGAGCGACGAGGATGCCGAGCCCGGCGAGGTGGGCCACCGTGTCCCAGCAGGACTCGCCGCGCGTCGCCCACAGATACAGGCTCGCCTCGCTGTGCTCGATGCGGAAGCCGTGGCCGAGCAGGGCCTCGCGCAGCAGGGTGCGGCGGGCGGCGTAGCGCTCGCGCTGGACGCGGACGTGCTCGTCGTCGCCGAGGGCCGCCACGACCGCGGCCTGGGTCGGCGCGGACGTCATCATGCCGCCGTGCTTGCGGATCTCCAGCAGCGGGCCGAGTACCGCCGGGTCGCCGGCCAGGAAGGCCGCGCGGTAGCCGGCGAGGTTGGAGCGCTTGGAGAGGCTGTGCACGGAGACGATGCCGTCGTAGGAGCCGCCGTTGACGTCCGGGTGCAGCACCGAGACCGGGTCGGCCTCCCAGCCCAGCTCCAGGTAGCACTCGTCGGAGACGACCAGGATGCCGTGCGCGCGGGCCCACGCGACGATCCGGGTCAGCTCCTCCTTGGACAGGACCTTGCCCGTGGGGTTCGACGGCGAGTTCAGCCACAGGAGCCTTAGGCCCTCGGGGTCGAGCCCGGTCGGGTCGTCGTAGGCCTCGTACGCGGCACGGGCCAGGCGGGCGCCCACCTCGTACGTCGGGTAGGCCAGGCGCGGGAAGGCCACCCGGTCGCCGGGGCCGAGGCCCAGCTGGGTCGGGAGCCAGGCGACGAGTTCCTTGGAACCCACGATCGGCAGGACGTGGCGGTGCGTGACGTCCCGGGCTCCGAGGCGGCGCTCGACCCAGCCGGTGATCGCGTCGCGCAGCTCGGGCGTGCCCCAGACGGTCGGATAGCCCGGCGAGTCCGCCGCCGCGACCAGCGCTTTCTGGATCAGCTCGGGGACCGGGTCGACCGGGGTGCCGACGGACAGGTCCACGATGCCGTCCGGGTGGGCGGCGGCCGTGGCCTTGTAGGGCGTCAGCTTGTCCCAGGGGAAGGTGGGCAGGCGGTCGGAGACTGCGGACACGGGTGCTGGCTCACTTTCTGGTGCGTACGAGCCGGGTGGTCACGGCGAACGCCTCGGCCCCGCACGGCGATCGGGCGTGATCGGGCCGTGCGGGACCGAGGCGGCACGAAGTGCGGGCCGCTTGCGGTCTTACTCGGCCTGCGGCGGCAGCGCGGCGATGAAGGGGTGGTCGCGCTCGATCAGACCCAGCTTGCTGGCGCCGCCCGGGGAACCGAGCTCGTCGAAGAACTCGACGTTCGCCTTGTAGTAGTCCTTCCACTCCTCCGGAGTGTCGTCCTCGTAGAAGATGGCCTCGACCGGGCAGACCGGCTCACAGGCCCCACAGTCGACGCATTCGTCCGGGTGGATGTACAAGGACCGCTGGCCCTCGTAGATGCAGTCGACCGGGCACTCCTCGATGCACGCCTTGTCCTTGACGTCGACACAAGGCTGCGCGATGACGTAGGTCACGCTGTCGTTCCTCCTCGATAGGGCGCTGGCGGGCCTCCTCAGGCTCCGCCGCCTGGCGCGCGGGAGCGCGGCGTCGTCGATGCCCGCCCCTAGTATCTCCGTTCCTGGGCATGATCCGAACAGGAGGGGTGAACTGACCTGTGGAAATCTCTGCCGCCGGGCGACTCGAGGTCCGTGTCACCGCTGCTGACGTGGGCAAACGGGTCTCCGTCCGGAGCTTGATCGAACATGGTGCCCCGGGTGAGAAGTTCACCGATACGGTCGGTGTTCTCACATCATGGGACAACGGTGTGCTGCTCATCACACGCAAGAGTGGCGAAAGCGTCCGCATCCCGGAATCCGCGCTGGTCGCGGGCAAGGTCGTGCCCGCCGCCCCGGCGCGTCGCCGCGGCCCGGCCGCCTCCTACGAGGAGCTGGCCCGGGTCGCCGCGCGGGCGTGGCGGCCCGTGGAGAGCGAGTGGCTCGGGGACTGGGAGCTGCGGGCCGCCGCCGGGTTCACGCGGCGGGCCAACTCGGTGCTGCCGCTCGGTGATCCGGGCGTGCCGCTCGACGCGGCGCTCACCACCGCGCGGCGCTGGTACGCCGAGCGCGGGCTGCCCGCCTACGTCCAGACCGCGACCGGCGCCGAGGGCTCCCAGGAGCCGCTGTGCGCCGAGCTGGAGGCGCGGGGCTGGGTGCGGGAGGTGACCGCCGAGCTGTGGGTGGGCCCGCTGGCGCCGGTCGCCGGCCTGGGCGACCCGGCGGGCGTCGCGCTGTCCCGGGAGGCCGACGAGGCGTGGCTGGCGCGCTACCAGCGCAAGGGGGTGAGCGAGGTGGCGCTGCGGGTGCTGGGGAGCGGGCCGTCGGTGTGGTTCGCGACCGTGCCCGGGACGGCGGAGCCGGCCGCCATCGGGCGGTGCGTGGTCGACGGGCGGTGGGCCGGTTTCGCCGCCGTCGAGGTCGACCCGGCGCTGCGGCGCCGGGGGCTCGGCACGGCCGTCATGGCCGCGCTGGCCCGGCGGGCGCTCGACGAGGGCGCGTCGGCCGCCTGGCTCCAGGTCGAGGCCGACAACGCGGCGGCGCGGGCGCTGTACGCCGGGATGGGGTTCGCCGCGCACCACGCCTACCACCACTACCGGGCCCCGGAGGCCGGCGGCGCCACGGCCGGCACCACGGCCGGCAGCCGATCGTCGTGAGAGGGCACGAGCCAGCCATGCGTCCCCCGTTTCCCCCGTCCCCGGAACGCTCCGCCGAGCTGCGGCGCCGGTTCGCCGCGGAGGCCCGCTCCGAGCGGCCCGATCTGTCGACGCTGTGCCTGCTGGTGGGCGCCGAGGCGGACCGGGAGCTGGACGAGGCGGGCCTGGACGCCGCGCAGGTCGAGCTGGACCGGCTGGCCGGGCTGCTGCCGTTCCGGCCCGGGGGGCCGCGGGCGTGGGCGGTGGCGCTGCGGGAGCTGCTCGGTGAGCGGCTGGGGTTCCACGGGACCCCGGCGGACTACCAGCGCCTGGAGTCCTCGCTGCTGCACGAGGTGCTCCAGCGGCGCAGGGGCCTGCCGATCCTGCTTTCCGTGGTGTGGATGGAGGTGGCGCGGCGGGCCGGGGCGCCGGTGTACGGGGTGGCGCTGCCCGGGCACTTCGTGGTCGGGTTCGGGCCCGAGGAGGAGCAGATGCTGGCCGATCCGTTCGACGGGGGGCGGGTGCTGACCGGGGCGGACGCGGAGCTGCTGGTGGCCGGGGCGACGGGCACGGCTCTCGAACCTGCGATGCTGCGGCCCGCGGACCCGCTGGAGGTCGTGCTGCGGATCCTGAACAACGTGCGGGCGTGGGCCGCGGCCCGCCCGGAGCGGTCGGACGTCGCGCTGTGGGCGGTGGAGTTGTCGCTGCTGCTGCCCTCGCATCCGGCACGGCTGCGGTACGAGCGGGCGCAGGTGCTGGTGCGGCGGGGGGACTTCGTGGCCGGGGCCATGGAGCTGGAGGCCTACGCGGAGGTGGTGGCGGCCGTGGACGAGGCTGCGGCGGAGCGGCTGCGCGGGGAGGCGGCGGCGGCCCGGGCGATGCTGAACTGACGGCTTCGCGCCGACGAGGCCGTGCCGCGGGGCGGCCGCGGGCCTTGACGGCTTCGCGCCGTCGAGGCCGTGCCGCGGGGCGGCTGCGGGCCGTTCGGGTGGCCGGGGACGAGGAAGCCCCCGCGGGCCGGTGCGGGGGCTGTCTCGTACGGCGGGTGACCGGGGGTCAGTTCGGGCTGGTCTCGATGACTCCGACCCGCTCCTCGGGCGTCTTGCCGCGCAGGGCCTTGCGCAGCGCGCTGACGACGTCCTGCGGGGTGACGTCCCGCTTGCCGCTCGCGCCCTCGATCTGCACGCCGTCGAAGGTCTGGCCGTAGGCCTCCCGCAGCGCTTCGAGGTCGTACGTGTCCACGAGTTTACCGTCGACGGCCTTGAAGCTGAGGATCTTCGGCAGGGAGAGCCGGCCGAAGTCGATGCTGTGGGCCGCGTCGGTGCGGACGGTGACGAGGTCGGACATCGCGGGCTGCGCGATCTCCTTCAGCACCCGGTTCACCTCGGCGTCGGAGACCGTCGGCTGCTGTGTGGTGGTCGGCAGGGTCACCGTGCCGGCCGCGCCGGTCTCCACCTGCGCGCGGTACGCCTCCTCCACCGCCTTCGTCGACCTGGCGAGGTCGACGCCCTTGCCCGGCTTGCCGTAGACGGGGACGGCCTTGCCGCCCTTGAACACGATCGTGCCGTCGGTCGACGAGCCCGGGGCGCCCGCCGCGCTCTTCAGGGCGGCGTGCAGCTTCTCCTCGTCGACGGGCATGTCCGGGGCGACGACCCGGTGGTTGCCGAACAGCGAGCCGATCACGGAGACCGGGTTGTAGTCGCTCTTCGCCGCCGCGTCGGCCGTGGCGTCCATGTCGAACTGCAGGCCCGCGTTGTCGGGGTCCAGGGCGACGGTCCTGCCGCCCACGGACAGCTTCAGCTCCTTGCCGACACGGTCGTCGAAGGCCTCGTCGAGCTTCTTGACCGCGCCGTCGCGGGTGGTGCCGCCGATGTCGACGCCGAGCACGGTGGTGCCCTTGGGCACGTCGGTGCGGTTCATCAGCAGACCGGCGCCGTAGAGGCCGCCGGCGGCGACGACCACGCCCACGGCGAGCAGCACGAGCTTGTTCCGGCCCTTCTTCCTGGGGGCCTTGGAGGAGCTCGCCGGGGGCGGCGAGACCGGCTCGGGCAGCTTCGGGGCCGTGTGCGGCACGGGGCCGTCGCCGGGCGCGCCCGGGCCGAACGGCGAGGCCGCGCCGGGCTGTACGACGGGGATGCCGCTGGTGACGGTGTGTCCGGAGACGTTGTCGTGGCGGGGGCCGTAGCCCTGGCCGTCCGGGGGCTCGGGGGCCGGCTTCTGCGGGGTGAGGACGGCGGTGTCGTCACTGAGGCCACCACCCGGTCCCGCGGCGCCCGGGCCGCCGGGCGTTCCCTGGGTCCCGGGGACGCCGGAGCCTGCGGGGCCGCCGCCTATGGCACCCGGGGCGCCGGGGCGGCCGGGGTCGTTGAAGGCACCCGGGGCGCCGGGCGCGCCGGGACCGCCCGGGCGGCCGGGGTCGTGGAACGCCTCGGGGGCGCCGGGCCTGCCCGGGTCGCCGAAGCCGTTGTGGGAGCCGGGGCCGCCGGGCCCACCGGGACCGGCCGGACCGCCGGGCTCGGTGAAGGCGCCGGGACCGCCCGCGCCGCCCGGGCTGCCCGGGCCGGTGAAGGCGCCAGGACCGCCGGAGGGGCCGGGACCGCCCGGAGCACCGGGACCAGCCGGGGCACCGGGACCGCCCGGCGTGTTGAAGCCGCCGGGTGCGCCCTGTTCGCCGCCGAAGCCGCCCGGCCCGCCCGGCCCGCCCGGCCCACCGGAGCCGCCGGGTGCACCAGGTCCGCCGGGTTCGTTGAAGGGCCCGGGGCCGCCCGCCGGCGGCACCATCGGTCCGTCCCCGGTCACCGGCCCGCCCGTCGGACCGGCCGGGCCCCGGGCGCCGGAGCCGCCGGGAGTGCCGCTGCCGTGGAAGCCGTCGGCCGTGTTCGGGCCGCCGCCGTTCTCCGAGAAGTAGGGGAGGTCGTCGCGGCGCGGTTCGCCGCCGCCCGGGGCGGACCGCGAGCCGTTGCCCAGCGGGCCCGCCGTCAGCGCCTCGGTGACGTCGAAGGAGCCGGTGCCGCCGCCGTGCCCGGGCGCGACGGGGCCGCCGGTCGCGCCGCCGGGGAGTCCGCCGCCGTTCGTGCCACCGGACCGGGAGCCGCCCGGCGCGCCCATGGCCCCGACCACGCCGCCGGGCCGCCCGGCACCCGGACGTGCCCCACCGGACACGCCGGACACGCCGGACGTGCCCGAACCGGGGCCGCCCGTACCGGAACCGCCGGCCGCCGGAGCGGAACCGCCCGGCACACCGGCCCCGTTGGTGGAGCCGCCGCCCTGACCGCCCGGACCGGAGCCGGACTTGCGGGGCGCGAACCAGTCACTGGTCGGCTTGTCCTCGGCGGGAGACTCGCCGGTTCCCGGACCGGATCCCGAACCGGAACCCGGGGCCGAGCCCGCACCCGTGCCCGCGCCCCGGGGCGTCACCGCGCCCGGCGCCGACGGCGTCTCACCGCGCGTGTCGCTGTCGGCGGGACTGTCCGCCTCCGCGACGGGCTTGCGCACGACGACCGGCGGAATGGGCCGCGACCCGGGGATGTTGATCCGGATCCGCGTCGTCAGCGTGGTCTCGGTCTTGCGTTCCTCCGGCCGCTTGGCCGAACGGCCCGCGTCCGTGCCGTCACTGGAGACCGTCGGGGTGCCGTAGGGCGGCGTGCCCGACGGGTAGGCGGCTCCGCCGCGCCCGTTGGGCCCGGAGGACGGTGTGTCAGTTTCACGACTCAAGGCAGGTTCTCCCGGTTGGCTCCGCCGCCCGTCACGACCTCACGCGGGCAGCTCGGCGGCGCGCACCACCATACTGGCCACTTCTCACCCGTATCTCAGGACCGCTGGGGAAAGTCACACCGGACCCCCACCGGCGCGTCCCGGCGAAGTGGTACGTCACTTGCCAAGTCGGACGTGACCGCCGTCCGGTTGCCGTCCCGGGCCGAGGGTGGCGCAGATCACAGCCACGAGGATGCCGCCGAGGAGGAAGAGATAGGAGCCGCTCCCCGCGGCGAAGAGGAAGTCGCCCTCGGGGCGGCTGGCGGTGAGCAGGACGACGGAGAGCATCCAGCCGGCGGCGGCCGCGACGCCCCCGGAGCGGCTGCGAGTGAGGCGCGCGGCGCCCAGGACGAGCCCGGCCTCGCCGGCCAGCGCGAGGGTCAGGCCGCCCGGGAACCACCCGGGCTGTACGAGCGCCCCGGCCGTGCCGACGACGGCTCCGAGGACGACGAACCCCAGCAGGGCCGCGGCCCGTCCGGCGGACGGGGGCCGAATCGGCTGGGCGAGCATGGGGCCGCGGTCGCTCATGACGCCTCCCCGATCCCGGCGAACAGGTCCGTCTCCCGCGCACCCGCGCCCGGCTCGCCGCGCACCAGCTCGTAGTACTCGGTGGTGAGGATGGGCTGGGCGAGTTCGTTGGAGAGCACGAAGTAGGGCTCCGCCACGGTGATCTGGGTGGCGTGGGCGCGCATCGCGGCGGCCTTGGCGGCGGCGTGGGCGGTGCCGTCGATCACGGCGGTGATCCGCTCCTCGGGCACCACGCCCGGGACGTCGTCGACGGCGGCCGCCTTGGCGAAGGGCGTGCCGGGCAGCTCCTCCCGGAGCCGGGCGAAGGCCTCCTCCACCACGGGCCGGGGCATCCGGTTCCAGTAGATCTTGGGGATGTGCCAGCCGGTCTCGGCGGCCAGCTCCGCTGCGCGCATGGCGACGCGGTGGGCCTGGATGTGGTCGGGGTGGCCGTAGCCGCCGTTGTCGTCGTAGGTGACGAGGACCTGGGGGCGTACCTCGTGGATCACCTCGACGAGGTGGGCGGCGGCCTCGTCGACGTCGGCCTGCCAGAAGCAGCCGGGGTCGTCGTTGTCGGGCAGGCCCATCATCCCGGAGTCGCTGTAGCGCCCGGCGCCGCCGAGCAGGCGGACGTCGCGGACGCCGAGCAGGGACATGGCGGCGGCCAGCTCGCTGCGGCGGTGTTGGCCCAGGGCGGCGCCGGTCAGGTGCGCCAGCTCGGGCGGGATGACCTCGCCGCGTTCGCCGAGGGTGCACGTGACCAGGGTGACGTGGGCACCCTCGGCCGCGTACCGGGCCATGGTCGCGCCGTTGTTGATCGACTCGTCGTCCGGGTGCGCGTGCACCAGCAGCAGACGACGGCCGGGCTGTTCCGTCATGGGACCACCCTACGAGGTCCGGTGACGGTCAGAACTTGATGCTGCCGATCATGCCCGCGATGTTCGTCGTCAGCTCGCTGATCGTGGGAGCGACGGTCGAGGAGGCGAGATAGAAGCCCAGCAGCATGCAGACGATCGCATGCCCCGCCTTCAACCCTGACTTCTTGATCAGCAGGAAGACGATGATCGCCAGCAGCACCACCGCCGAAATCGAGAGTGCCACGGCGGCTCACCTCCAAAGATCCACAGGGGCGCGGGGGGTCGGACTATGGGGGCATTAAATCCGTACAGCAGCCAGCAGGTTCATACCCACTATGCGTCATTGATCATAACTATCCGTCCGTGCGCATCGATCGGCGCACGGCCGCACAAGGGGGCGCATGGCCAATATGGTCAGGGCATGACGACCGAGGCTGACTCCTTCCCCCGACGGCACGCCCGCACCCAGCGCTTCACGCTCGGCGCGCCGCGTTCGTTCACCGTGGCGCCCGACGGTTCCCGTGTCGTGTTCCTGCGCTCCGGCTCCGGTACGGACCGCGCGGCTTCGCTGTGGGTCCTCGACACGGAGGGCGGCGAGGAGCGCGTGGCCGCCGACCCGCGCGCCCTGCTGGGGGGTGCCTCGGAGGACCTGTCCGCCGAGGAGCGGGCACGGCGCGAGCGCAGCCGCGAGGGCGGCGCCGGCATCGTCGGCTATGCCACGGACACGGCCGTGGAACTGGCCTCTTTCGCCTTGTCAGGACGGCTGTTCACGGCGGAGCTGCGGGCCGGGACGGCGCGCGAGGTGGCCGTGCCCGGGCCGGTGATCGACCCGCGTCCGTCGCCCGACGGACGGCATCTCGCCTACGTCGCGCGGGGCGCCCTGCGCGTGGTGGGCGCCGAGGGCGGGGACGACCGGGCGCTGGCCGAACCGGACGCGGAGCACGTCTCGTTCGGCATGGCCGAGTTCATCGCGGCCGAGGAGATGGGGCGTTCGCGGGGCTTCTGGTGGGCTCCGGAGTCGGACCGGCTGCTGGTGGCGCGCGTGGACGACACGCCGGTGCAGCGGTGGTGGATCGCCGACCCGGCGCATCCCGACCGGGAGCCGCAGCGGGTGCCGTACCCGGCGGCGGGCACCGGCAACGCGGAGGTCCGGCTGTTCGTGATCGGTCTGGACGGGGTGCGCACGGAGGTCTCCTGGGACCGGGCGCGCTACCCGTATCTGGCGCATGTGCACTGGTCAGCGGCGGGCGCCCCGCTGCTGCTCGTCCAGTCGCGCGACCAGCGCGGCCAGCTGATCCTGGCCGTGGACCCGGACTCGGGCGCGACCCGGATGGTGCACGCCGACGAAGATCGAACATGGCTTGATCTTTTCCCCGGGGTGCCGTGCTGGAGCCCCTCCGGGCAGCTGGTCCGGATCGCGGACGAGGGCGGTGCGCGGGTGCTCGCGGTCGGGGACCGGCCGCTGACGGGGGCGCAGTTGCACGTCAGGGCGGTGCTGGACGTCTCCGACGACGACGTGCTGGTCTCGGCGTCGGCGGGCGAGGAGGCGGCGGAGGCGGAGACGGGCCAGGTGCACGTGTACCGGGTGAACGAGCTCGGCATGGAGCGGCTGTCGCCGGAGCCGGGCGTGCACGCGGCGGTGCGCGCCGGGGGCGTGACCGTGCTGGTGTCGTCGGTGCTCGACCGGGCGGGGGCGCGGGCACAGATTCTGCGCGACGGAAAACCGACCCTGACTGTCCGCTCGTACGCCGAAGATCCTGGTTTGTCCCCCCGCGTGACGCTCACCGAGGGGGGCGCACGCCGCATCCCGTGCGCCGTGCTTATGCCTCGGGACTACGCCGGTGACACCCCCCTGCCGGTGCTCCTCGACCCGTACGGGGGCCCGCACGGCCAGCGAGTGGTCGCGGCCCACAACGCGCACCTGACCTCCCAGTGGTTCGCGGACCAGGGCTTCGCGGTGGTGGTCGCCGACGGGCGCGGTACGCCGGGCCGCTCCCCCGCCTGGGAGAAGGCGATCCACCTCGACTTCACCGTCTCGCTGGACGACCAGGTGGAGGCGCTGGAGGACCTCGCGAAGCGGTACCCGCTGGACTTGTCCCGGGTGGCGATCCGCGGCTGGTCCTACGGCGGCTGGCTGGCCGGCCTGGCCGTGCTGCGCCGCCCGGACGTCTTCCACGCGGGGATCGCGGGCGCGCCGGTGACGGACTGGCGCCTGTACGACACCCACTACACCGAGCGCTACCTCGGCACCCCGCAGGAGCAGCCGGCCGCCTACGCCAAGAGCTCCCTGGTCACGGACGACGGCCTCGCCTCACCCGCCGAGCCCCACCGCCCCCTGATGATCGTGCACGGCCTCGCCGACGACAACGTCGTGGTCGCGCACGCCCTGCGCCTGTCCTCGGCCCTGCTGGCCGCCGGCCGCCCCCACGAGGTGCTGCCCCTGTCGGGCGTGACGCACATGACCCCGCAGGAGCAGGTCGCGGAGAACCTGCTGCTGCTCCAGGTCGACTTCCTGAAGCGCTCCCTCGGCGGCACGACCCCCTGAGCGCACGGCGACGGGCCGGGACGACATGGCGCGCCCCGGCCCGTCTACGGCACCCGCACGGCCGTACGCTGAACAGCCTGACGCGTCCGTATATCGGTATCGGGTCGGCGAAGTTGCCTGCGTGTTAACGCAGTTGCGGGGGTTTGCGGGGCTATGCACCCCCGGACGCCACGAGTTCCGCCTCGAAGCCGTCCGTGTTCACGAGATACGCCGCGTGGTGCCCGGGACCGCCCGCGTACGGGTAGCGGTCGGCGAAGAGGGGCGTCCAGCCGTGGCCGGGTGCCTCGGCGGCCAGGGCGTCGACCCTCGCCGGAGGGCCCGCGTGGAACGCCAGATGGTTGAGCCCGGGCCGCATGCGGTCGTGCCCGGCGGCGCTCAGCGCCGGCGACCGCTCGACGACGAGGTACGTCGGGCCGAGACGCCAGCTGCGGCCGTGCTCCCAGTCCTGGTACGGCGACCAGCCCAGGCGGCCGAGGAGCCAGCCCCACTCGCGGGCGGCCCGAGGCAGGTCGGGGACCCACAGTTCGACGTGGTGCAGCATGGCGGGAGCCTCCGATACGCCGGTTCCCGGCACCCCTGGTGGGATGCCGGGAACCGGAGCGGGGTGGATCAGGCCGCGTGGACCACGTCCTTCTCCTCCGCGAAGTGGCAGGCCGACTCGTGGGCCGCCGGGGTGTCCGAGCTCTGGAAGCGCTCCGGGACGGCCAGGAGGGGGACCTCCTCGGCGCACTTGTCCTGGGCCTTCCAGCAGCGCGTGCGGAAGCGGCAGCCCGAGGGCGGGTTGGCCGGGGACGGCACGTCGCCGGTGAGGATGATCCGCTCGCGGTGCGCGCGGGCCTCGGGGTCGGGCACCGGGACCGCCGACAGCAGCGCCTGGGTGTAGGGGTGCGTCGGGTGGTCGTAGATCTGCTCGTCGGTGCCGATCTCGGCCATCTTGCCGAGGTACATGACACCGACCCGGTCCGAGATGTGCCGGACGATCGACAGGTCGTGCGCGATGAAGATGTAGGAGAGGTTGAACTCGTCCTGCAGGCGCTCCATCAGGTTGATGACCTGTGCCTGGACGGACACGTCCAGGGCCGAGACCGGCTCGTCGCAGATGATGATCTCGGGGTTCAGGGCCAGGCCGCGGGCGATGCCGATGCGCTGGCGCTGACCGCCGGAGAACTGGTGCGGATAGCGGTTGATGTACTCCGGGTTCAGGCCGACCACGTCGAGGAGCTCCTGCACCCTGCGGCGCCGGTCGCCCTTCGGGGCCACCTCGGGGTGGATGTCGAACGGCTCCCCGATGATGTCGCCCACCGTCATACGGGGGTTGAGCGAGGTGTACGGGTCCTGGAACACCATCTGGATGTTGCGGCGGACCGCCTTCAGCGCACGCCCGGACAGCTTGGTGATGTCCTGGCCCTTGTAGAAGACCTCGCCCGCGGTCGCCTTCTCCAGCATCATCAGCAGCTTGGCGACCGTGGACTTGCCACAGCCGGACTCGCCGACGATGCCGAGCGTCTCGCCCTGGTAGAGGTCGAAGGACACACCGTCGACGGCCTTGACCGCTCCGACCTGCTTCTTGAACAGGATGCCCTGGGTGAGCGGGAAGTGCTTCACCAGGTTGCGCACCTGCAGGATCGGCTCGCCCCGCTCGACCGGCGCCTCGATGGCGGCGACCGCCTCCGTCTCGGAGGACGCGTCGACGACCTCGACCTCGGAGACGTTCGGCGTGGCGTCCTGCGGCTCGTCGGTCTTGCCGAGGTCAGCCATGGATCGTCTCCTTCCAGAAGTGGCACGCGCTGCCGCGGCCGACCAGCTCACTGCCGTCCCGCTCGGTGACGGGGTGCAGCGGCGGGATGTCCGTACGGCAGATGTCCTGCGCCATGGGGCATCGCGGGTTGAAGGCGCAACCGGACGGGATACGCGTCAGGTTGGGCGGCAGGCCCTTGATCGCGTAGAGGTCCTGGCCCTTCTGGTCCAGGCGCGGGATCGAGTCCAGCAGCCCCTTCGTGTACGGGTGCGCGGGGCGCTTGTACAGCTCGTGGACCGGGGCGCGCTCGACGATGCGCCCGGCGTACATCACGGCGATCTTGTCCGCGACGTCGGCGACCACGCCGAGGTCGTGGGTGATCAGGATGAGGCCCATGTTGTACTCGCGCTGCAACTCCGCGAGCAGGTCCATGACCTGGGCCTGGACCGTCACGTCGAGAGCCGTGGTGGGCTCGTCGGCGATGATCAGGTCCGGCTCCAGGGCGAGCGCCATGGCGATCATGATGCGCTGGCGCATACCGCCCGAGAACTGGTGCGGGTAGTCGTTGATCCGGGCCGCGGCGGCCGGGATCTTCACCCGGTCCATCAGCTCGATCGCCTTGGCCTTGGCTTCCTTCTTGGACATGCCCTGGTGCACGCGGAACATCTCGCCGAGCTGGTAGCCCACGGAGAGCACCGGGTTCAGCGAGGACAGCGCGTCCTGGAAGATCATCGCGATCTTGCGGCCGCGGATCTTCCGGCGCTCCTCGTCCGACATCTTCAGCATGTCCTGGCCGCGGAAGAGGATCTCCCCCTTGGGGATGCTCCCGGGCGGCATGTCGAGGATGCCCATGATCGCCTGCGCGGTGACGGACTTGCCGGAGCCGGACTCGCCGAGCACGGCCAGCGTCTCACCGGCGGCGACGGAGTAGTTGACGCCGTTGACGGCCTTGGCGACACCGTCGCGGGTGCGGAACTCCACGTGCAGGTCGCGGACTTCGAGCAGCGGGCGGCCCGTGTCCTCGGAACCGTCGGCCGCGGGACTGCCGGCCACTTCATCGATGATGGTCACGTACGCCTCCCTCAGCGCAGCTTGGGGTCGAGGGCGTTGCGTACCGCATCGCCGAACATCAGGAACGAGAGCACCGTGATCGAGACCATCACCGACGGGATGATCAGGGTGTGGGGGGCGATCCGGAGCTGCTCGCGTCCTCGGGCCACGTCGCCGCCCCAGGACACCGCCGTGTCACCGAGGCCCACGCCCAGGAAGGACAGGGTCGCCTCGGCCGCGATGTAGCCGCCGAGCGCGATCGTCGCCACGACGATGATGGGCGCGAGCGCGTTCGGCAGGATGTGCCGGAACAGGATCCGGGACGTCGAGGCACCGAGCGCCTTGGCGGCCACCACGTAGTCCGCCTGCTTGATGGTGATGACGGCACCGCGGGCGACTCGGGCGATCTGGGTCCAGCCCAGGAAGGCCAGGGCCATGATGACGACCCAGACGGTGCGGTCGTCGAAGGAGTTGAGCACCACCAGGGCACCGAGCAGGAACGGGATGCCGAGGAAGATGTCGGTCAGCCGCGACAGCAGGGTGTCGGTCCAGCCGCCGAAGTAGCCGGCGATCATGCCGATGACCGTGCCGAGGACGGTGACGGCGAGCGTGACACCCACACCGACGGTGATCGAGGCCCGGGCGCCGTAGACGACACGGGCGTAGATGGAACGGCCCTGGACGTCGTAGCCGAGCCAGTCCGGGGCGAAGAAGTGGCCCCAGTTCGGCTTGCCCAGGTAGTGCTTGGCCAGGTCGGCGTCGCGCGGCGAGGCGCTGGTGAACAACCCCGGCCAGAGCGACATCACGAGCAGGAACAGGATCAGCACGGCCGAGATCACGAACAGCGGGTTGCGCCGCAGGTCGTGCCAGGCGTCGGACCACAGGCTGCGCGCCTTGTCCGGAGCCGGTCCGGCGTCGGCCACGACGACGCCCGCGGTGCTCACGGTGTCACCGGGAAGGGCTTCGACCTTCTCAACGGTCTTGTCAGGCATACCGGATCCTCGGGTCCAGGACCGCGTAGAGCAGGTCGACGATCAGGCTGGCAGCGAGGTAGATGAGCACCATGAGCGAGGCGATGCCCACGACCGTGGCGCCCTCGCGCCGGCTGAGCGCCTCGTAGATCTCGACGCCGATACCCCGCACGTTGAAGATGCCCTCGGTCACGATGGCGCCGGTCATCAGGTTGCCGACCTCGATGCCGAGGAAGGTGACCACGGGGATGAGCGAGTTGCGCATCAGGTGGACACCGATCACGCGGCGGCGCGGCAGGCCCTTGGCCACGGCGGTGCGCATGTAGTCGGACCGCAGGTTCTCCGCGATCGACGTACGGGTCAGCCGGGCGACGTAGGCGAGCGACAGCGACGCCAGCACGGTGGCGGGCAGCGCGAGCTGCGCGAAGTCCGTCGAGTCGGTCACGGTCGGGGTGGTGATGGACCACTTGAACGCGAACAGGTACTGCAGCAGGAAGCCCAGCACGAAGGACGGCATCGACACGAGGACCAGCGTCAGCGTCAGCAGTCCGCGGTCGCGCAGCGTGTCGGGGCGCAGACCGGCGACGATGCCGAGGCCGATGCCCACGAGCGTGACGAAGGTGAAGGCGAAGATCGTCAGTCTGATGGTCACCGGGAACGCGTCGGTGATGATGTCGGCGATGGGCCGCTGACTGGCGATCTGCGTACCGAAGTCCCCCTGCAACAGGTTGGTCATGTAGTTGACGTACTGCTGCAGGAGCGGCTGGTCGAGGCCGAGTTCCTTCTTGATGCCAGCGACCACCGTCGGGTCGTACGCCTGATCCCCCATCATCGCCCGGACGGGATCGCCGGGCAGGGCGTACATCATGCAAAAGATGATCAAGGTTGACCCGATGAACACCGGGATCATCTGGAGCAGTCGTCGTGCGACATAGCGCCCCATAGGTGCCTCCGTGAGGGGTTAACGCAGGTACGGGGGCCGTCTCCGATCGGCGAGACGGCCCCCCGTACCTCCCACCGCCGCCGGAGCGGCGGCGGGTCTACGGCCGAGTGGGAAGAGCCCTGCGGGCTCCTCTTACTTGGTGGTGACGGCCCACACTTCGAGGTCACCGTGGAAGTCGACGTTCACGTTGTCGACGTTCTTACCGTGGCCGCCGTTGATGCGGTAGTACCAGAGCGGGATGGCCGGCATGTGGTCGACCAGCTTCTTCTCGACCTCCTGGAAGGCCTTCACCGACTCCTCAAGGGACTTGGCGTTGTCCGCCTTGTTCATCAGGCCGTCGATCTCCTTGTTGGAGAAGCGGCCGTTGTTCGCCTCGGCGGTGGTGTGGTACAGCTCCTTCATGAAGTTGGCGTTGACCGGGTAGTCGGCGACCCAGCCACCGCGGTACATGCCCTTCACCTGGTCGTTGTCACGGGCCTCGAGGTCCGTGGCGAAGTCCGGCTTGGGGTCGCCGACGCAGTCGACACCGGTGGCCTTGCGGATGGACTCGCAGACCGCGGTCACCCACTCCTTGTGCCCACCGTCGGTGTTGTACTGGACGGTGAACTTGTTGCCCGGAACGCCACCGCCCTCCTTGATGAGCTGCTTGGCCTTCGTCGGGTTGTACGTGAACACGTCGGTGTCCAGGTTCTGGTAACCCTTGACGCCGGGGGGCGTGAAGCCCTTGGCCGGGGTGCGGGTGTTGTTCAGAACCGTCTTGGTGATCGTGTCGCGGTCGATCGCCATCGACAGACCCTGCAGGACCTTCGGGTCGATGTCCTTGAAGGTCTTGGAGTAGAACGCCGGGGTCAGCGTCTGGATGGCCGCGTACGGCTGCTCGATGGCACCGTCGCCCAGGTCCTGCTTGTACTTGGGCAGGTCCGTCGGGCCGACCTGGCGGATCATGTCCAGGTTGCCGGAGACGACGTCCTTGTACGCGGCCTCGAGGGTCGTGTACGCCTTGAACTGGACGCCCTTGTTCTTGGCCTTGTTCGGGCCCTGGTACTCGTCCCAGGCCTTGACCTGGATGAGCTTCTTGTGGTCCCACTTCTCGAACTTGTAGGGACCGTTGCCGACCGGCTTCTGGCCGAAGGCCTTCGGGTCGTCGTAGAAGACCTTGGGCAGCGGGGCCCAGGTGGTGTAGCCGAGCTTGTAGTTGAAGTACGGCATCGTGTACTTCAGCTCGATGGTGAAGGTGTGGTCGTCCACGGCCTTCAGACCGGACATGGTCTCGGCCTTCGGGTCACCCTTCTCCGGGTGGACATCGTCGTAACCCTTGATGTCCTGGAACCAGAAGGAGTTCTGCTGGTTGTTCTTGATGTTGGCGTACCAGTTCCAAGCGTCGATGTACGACTTGGAGGTGACTTCTTCGCCGTTGTGGAACTTCCAGCCCTTCTTGAGCTTGACCGTCCACGTCTTGGAGTCGTCCGAGGTGACCGACTCGGCGTTCGTGTAGACGATCTCACCCTTGGCGTCGAAGTCCAGCAGCTGGGTGAAGAGCGACTGGATGACGTACGAGCCGTTGCTCTCGTTCGTGTCGGCCGGGATCAGCGGCTTCTGCGGCTCACCGACGTCGATCGAGACGTAACCGGCAGGTCCGGAACCCTTGCTCTTGCTCTCACCATCACCGTCGCCGCCGCAGGCGGTGGCGGCCAGGGCGACGACTATCGCCCCCGCGACCCACTTGGCGCTCTTGGCACCGCGCATGGGTTCCTCCTAAGAAGTCATTGGTTCACCGCAAAGGGAGCACAGACAGACCACCGCCACCGCCCGTCGCCGGTGCCGGAAATCGTCAGGTGCCCCCGCGCTCGTGAGTCGGCGCCGCTGCCGGCGAGTGACCCTTCATCCGAGCTCTACGCGCCTAACTATCTGCCAAACACCAGGACCGAACCACACTCTCGAGGTCTCGGTTCGATCACAGCTCGCGTATACATCTTCCAAAATCCGGACAAAGGGTTTGGTGAAAGATCCCTGCGAAACGGACTTGTTACACATCTATCGGTGGAGACCGTCCGTATTCCGGACGCGAGAGTGAGAAAAACCGCTTGCGGTCGCCGAGGCGTCCGTGCAGGGTGCCGACGGTGGCCGTGGCGCGCTCAAGAGGCGGTCGCCGCAAGGCTGTTCCCGGCCAGGAGGCAGGGCAGAGCGAGGCGTTCCGCAGCAGGGTAGTGGGAGCGGGCCGTTCCGGACGGCGGCGCCGGGCAAATCGAGGGTTTTCCCTACCCCTCCCCTGGGCGTTGCTCCCCCTTCACCGGGCGGCCGGCGAGCGGCCGCACCAGCGGCTGGAAACAGCACCGGGCACCCCGCGCGTGCGGGGTGCCCGGTGCTGTGCGTACGGGGCGCGTCAGCCGTGCTTGGCGCGGCTGGCGGCGCGGGCGCGCTCGCGGGCGTCCAGGTTCACCTTGCGGATGCGCACGGCCTCCGGGGTGACCTCGACGCACTCGTCGTCGCGGCAGAACTCCAGGGACTGCTCCAGCGACAGCTTGCGGGGCGGGACGATCGACTCGGTCACATCGGCCGTCGAGGACCGCATGTTCGTGAGCTTCTTCTCCTTGGTGATGTTGACGTCCATGTCGTCGGCGCGGGAGTTCTCGCCGACGATCATGCCCTCGTACACCTCGGTGCCCGGCTCCACGAAGAGCACGCCGCGCTCCTGGAGGTTGGTCATCGCGAAGGCGGTGACCGCGCCGGAGCGGTCGGCGACCAGGGAGCCGTTGTTACGGGTCTGGAGCGTGCCGAACCAGGGCTCGAAGCCCTCGTGGATGGAGTGGGCGATGCCCGTGCCGCGGGTCTGGGTCAGGAACTCGGTCCGGAAGCCGATCAGGCCGCGGGAGGGCACGACGAACTCCATGCGGACCCAGCCGGAGCCGTGGTTGGACATGTTGTCCATGCGGCCCTTGCGGACGCCCATGAGCTGCGTGACGGCGCCCATGTGCTCCTCGGGCACGTCGACGGTCATGCGCTCGACGGGCTCGTACGTCTTGCCGTCGATCTCCCGGGTGACCACCTGCGGCTTGCCGACGGTCAGCTCGTAGCCCTCGCGGCGCATGGTCTCGACGAGGATGGCCAGCGCCAGCTCGCCGCGGCCCTGCACCTCCCAGGCGTCGGGGCGCTCGGTCTCCAGGACGCGGAGCGAGACGTTGCCGATCAGCTCGCGGTCCAGGCGGTCCTTGACCTGGCGGGCGGTGACCTTGCGGTCCTTGACCGCCGCCTTGTTGTCGGCGCCCTTGCCGGTGGCGCCACGGCCGACCAGCGGGGAGGTGTTGGTGCCGATGACCATGGAGATCGCCGGCTCGTCGACGGTGATCAGCGGCAGGGCGACCGGGTTCTCCGGGTCGGCCAGGGTCTCGCCGATCATGATGTCCGGGATACCGGCGACGGCGCAGATGTCACCGGGGCCGGCCTTCTCGGCGGGCTTGCGCGTGAGCGCCTCGGTCATCATCAGCTCGGAGATGCGCACGTTCTGGACGGACCCGTCGCGCTTCATCCACGCGACCGTCTGGCCCTTCTTCAGCTCGCCCTGCTGGACGCGCAGCAGCGCGATGCGGCCGAGGAAGTTGTCGGCGTCCAGGTTCGTCACGTGCGCCTGGAGCGGGGCCGACTCGTCGTAGGTCGGGGCGGGGATGTGCTCCAGGATCGTCGAGAAGAACGGCTCCAGGCTGGTGGAGTCGCCCGGGACGGTGCCGTCGGCCGGCTTGGTCAGGGAGGCGACGCCGTCACGGCCGCAGGCGTAGACGATCGGGAACTCGATCTGGTCCTCGTCGGCGTCCAGGTCGAGGAAGAGGTCGTACGTCTCGTTGACGACCTCGTCGATGCGGGAGTCGGGGCGGTCCGTCTTGTTGATGCAGAGGATGACGGGCAGCCGCTGCTGGAGCGCCTTGCGCAGCACGAAGCGGGTCTGCGGGAGCGGGCCCTCGGAGGCGTCCACGAGCAGGACGACGCCGTCGACCATCGACAGACCGCGCTCGACCTCGCCGCCGAAGTCGGCGTGGCCGGGGGTGTCGATGATGTTGATGGTGATCGGGTCCCCGCCGTCCTTGGGGTGGTACTTCACCGCCGTGTTCTTGGCGAGGATCGTGATGCCCTTCTCACGCTCCAGGTCGTTCGAGTCCATCATGCGGTCGTCGACCGAGTCGAGCTGGTGCGCGGCGAAGGCGCCGGCCTGCTTCAGCATGCCGTCGACGATGGTGGTCTTGCCGTGGTCGACGTGGGCGACGATGGCGACGTTGCGGATGTCGTGGCGCGTGGCCATAAAAGGCGTACTCCCGGAGTAGTGAATGCCCTGCGCGTACGTCGGTGGTGCGCGGGCCCTGCCGGGCTCAACATGCCACGGCCTCACCCCATGGTACGGGGCTACGGCGGCAGGGGTTAGCCGGGCCATGTCTGCGCAGGTCAGGCCGTTCTCAGGAGCGCCGGGCCACCTCTCGGGCCGGCCGCTCGGGTCGCAGACACCGGCCAGCCGGACCCGCTCGGCCCCGGCCCCGTCACCGGCGCCGGGCGCGGAACGGCAAGGCGTTCGAGCGTCCCCGGAGCTACGGAGCGGTGGAGCCCTTCGCCGAGGAGCCCGCGGCCGGCTTGGCGCCCTTCTTCAGGAAGCCCATGTCCTCGTAGACCGGGGTGGCCAGGCCGAAGGCGCCGGTGTTGGCCAGGTTCTTGCGGGCCGCGAGGAGCTGCGGGCGCTGAAAGAGGGGGATGGAGCCGGCCGCCGCCCAGATACGGGAGTCGGCCTTGCGGATGAGGGAGCGGGACTTGCCCTCGTCGAGCGTGGCCACGGCCTCGTCGAAGAGCTGGTCGACCTGGTCGGTGCCGACGCGGGTGTAGTTCTGCTCGACGCTCAGGGAGCCGTCGGCGGCCGGGACCGGCTTGGCGTAGACGGGGCGGGCGTCGGTGGCGGGGTAGGCCGTGGCGGGCCAGGAGTACAGGGCCAGGTCGTACTGGCCTGAGGCGATGTGGTCCTTGAAGTAGGACTCGTCGGAGACCTTGGAGATCTCCGTGCCGATGCCGACGCGCTGCAGCATGCGCGTGATCCGGTCGGCGACCGTGCGCAGCGTCTGGGAGCCCGGCCCGGAGGGGAGCACGAAGCGGAGTGTGAGCGCCTTGCCGTTCTTGGCGAACGGGGCGGCCTCCTGGTTCGCCGGGGCGGCGGTGCCCTGCGGGGCGTACGCACCGGGGGCGCCGCCCGGGTGCGGGTGCTTGTACTGCTTGCCGTCCTGGGCGAGCCGGCCGGCCGGGTCCTGCCCGAGGGCCTTGTCGTCCTCGTCCGCGCCGGAGGAGCCAGCCGCCTGCTCGCCCTCGCCGCCCGCGGCCTTCTCCGTCTTCTCCTCGTCCTTCTTCTGCTCCTTGACGGGGCCGCCGCGCACCCAGCCGGCGTCCGCGAGCAGGGCCTGGGCCTCCTCGGTGTCCTGGCCGCCGAGGGCGCCGCTGTTGTCGGCGTAGGCGGCCTGGCCGGACAGGGCCAGGTGGCTGCCGACCGGGACGGCGGGCAGGCCCAGGGGCTTGAGGACGGCCTCGGCGAGTTCCTCGCGGTCCAGGGCGCGGGCGACGGCCCTGCGGACGCGCTCGTCGGCCAGGGGGCCCTCGGCGCCGTTCAGGGCGAGCTGGGTGAAGGCCGGCTCCAGGGACTTGCGGACCTCGAAGCCGCGCAGGGCCTGCTGCCGGCGGGCGTACGTGGCGGCGGCCTTGCGCAGCTTCTTGCGGGCGACGGTCTCCTCGTCGGCCGCGTCCTCGTCGCTGCCGTTGGCCACGGCCCAGGAGTGCAGGTCGTCCGCCGCCGACCGGTCGGCGCCCGGGCCCATCACGGGGCTGCTGGAGCTCTGCGGGCGGGCGGCCAGGGTGATGCGGCGGGCCGCCGCCGGGTCGACCTCGGCCAGGTCGAGGGTGCCGGCGGCCAGCTCGGCGGCCCGCTTGTCGCGCGGGACGGTGCGCAGCTCGATCGTGGAGAGCTTGGCGGGCTCGCCCCACCAGCGAGGGTTGCGGGCCAGCGTGATCCGGTCGTTCTCGGTGTCGACCTTCTTCACCAGGAAGGGACCGGCGGTGACCTTCAGCTTCTTGCGGGCGCCGTCGTTGAAGGAGTCCGGGGTGCCCATGACGTCCTTCGGGTACAGCGGGGAGAACAGTGAGCGCCAGTCGGCGTAGGGGCGGCTGAAGGTGACCCGGACCTCCAGGGCGCTGTCGCCGCGCTCGATCTTCTGGATGCGGTCGTAGCCGGCGTTGCGGGCGGTCCAGTAGGCGGTGTCCTTGCCGGACAGGGCGCGCCACTGGGCGGCGAAGTCGGCCGCGCCGATCTCCCGGCCGTCGCTCCAGACGGCCTGCTGGTCGAGCTTGTACAGCACCACCTGCTTGGGCTCGGTCTCGACGACCTTCGCGGACTCCAGGTAGGCGGGGTGGCGCTCGGGGCGGCCGGAGGCGTCCATGCGGAACATCGAGGGCAGGACGGCCTGGGCGACGCGGGTGGTGGTGGCGTCGGCGTCGGACTGGAAGGTGTTCAGCGTGTCCGGCACGGAGTCGACGGCCCAGCGCAGGGTGCCGCCGTCGGCGATCTTGTCCCGGGAGGCCGGCTGGATGTCCGGGGCGGCGAGCGGCTTGCCGGCCGGGTCGTCGGAACCGCATCCGGCGAGCGCGGGCACCGCGAGCACGCCCGCGGTGAGGAAAGCGACCGAGCGGGTTACCGCACGCGGGCCGACGCCGTGCTGGGACATCTGTGCTACCTCCGGGAAGCCGCGGGCGTTATGATCACTTTTGGCGGTATTTGGAGTTCATCTGATGTACGCGGCCACTGAAGAGGAAAGGGTTCGGCAACACAGGGCGACACGGCGGTCACGAACGGGAAGCCACCCATGCGGCCCAACGCACCGCTCGGTGCACCCACACGCCTCGGCCAATCGATGCACATCCCTTCACAGCACAAGGTGTGACGCGCAACACTCGCAGGCGCATGAACGTTGCCGCCTTGGGCCGTGAAGGACCCGTGGAAGTGAGGGCAAGTCATGTCCGTTCACGACGAACTGACCTCGGTCCAGCGCTCTCTCGACGACCTGTTCCGGTCGCTGGGGCGTCTGGAGAAGCAGCTCGGCACCGGCGGCCTGGAGATGCGCCGCGTCCGGGCCGACGCCAACCACCTGCGCGAGAGCCTCGCCCTGCTGCGTGAGGCCGCCGCGTCACCGGCCGCGCCGAAGCGCCCCGAGCTCGTCACGATCTCGGACGCGCCGTACGACCCGTCGCTGTGGGTCGACTCGGACGACGAGGGGCTGGGCGCCCGGGACCGGCGCGCTCCCTGACCGGGAGGGCGTCGAGCGACCGGCACCTCCCCTGAACCCGACCGGAGTCGTCACGTGGCCACTGGTACGGAACCTCCCGCCACCGATCCCCTTCCCGGCAGCGGCGGCGTACGGGCGGGTACGCGCGCCGCGATCGCCGCCCCGCACCTGCGCACCGACCGCTGGTGGCTCGCCCCGGCCTGCACGGTCGCGGGCCTGCTGGCCTTCATCGTCTACTCGACCTGGCGGGCCTTCGCGAACGCCGACTACTACGCGGCGCCGTACGTCTCGCCCTTCTACTCCCCCTGCCTGGCGGAGAACTGCGAGCCGATGAAGGCCGGCCCCAACTGGGAGATCTTCGGACCCTGGTGGGGCATCTCGCCCGCGATCATCATCCTGATCTTCCCGCTGGGCTTCCGGCTGACCTGCTACTACTACCGCAAGGCCTACTACCGGGGCTTCTGGGCGTCCCCGCCGGCCTGCGCGGTGGCCGAGCCGCACAGGAAGTACACCGGCGAGACCCGCTTCCCGCTGATCCTGCAGAACATCCACCGGTACTTCTTCTACGCGGCACTCCTCGTCGCCGGCATCCTCACCTACGACACCGTGCTCGCCTTCCGCGACGAGAACTACGCCTGGGGCCACATGGGCCTCGGCACCCTCGTGTTCCTGGTCAACATCGTGCTGATCTGGGCGTACACGATCTCCTGCCACTCCTGCCGGCACATCGTCGGCGGCAAGCTCAGGCACTTCTCCCGGCATCCCGTGCGCTACCGCATGTGGCAGTGGGCGGGGAAGCTCAACGCCCGGCACATGCAGCTCGCCTGGGCGTCGCTGGTGAGCGTGGCGCTCGCCGACTTCTACGTCTACCTGGTCGCGTCCGGTGCCTTCGACGATCCGCGATTCTTCTGATGAGTGAGGCGTTCTGATGTCCGTGGTCGACCGGCAGGAGTGGGACGTCGTCGTGGTGGGCGCGGGCGGTGCGGGACTGCGCGCCGCCATCGAGGCCCGCGAGCGGGGCGCGCGTACGGCCGTGATCTGCAAGTCGCTGTTCGGCAAGGCGCACACGGTGATGGCCGAGGGCGGCATCGCCGCGGCGATGGCCAACGCCAACGAGAACGACAGCTGGCAGGTGCACTTCCGCGACACCATGCGCGGCGGGAAGTTCCTCAACCAGTGGCGGATGGCCGAGCTGCACGCGCAGGAGGCGCCGCAGCGCGTGTGGGAGCTGGAGACCTGGGGGGCGCTGTTCGACCGCACCAAGGACGGGCGGATCTCCCAGCGCAACTTCGGCGGGCACGAGTACCCGCGGCTCGCCCACGTCGGCGACCGCACGGGCCTGGAGCTGATCCGCACCCTGCAGCAGAAGATCGTCTCCCTGCAGCAGGAGGACTTCCGCGAGAGCGGTGACTACGAGTCCCGGCTGAAGGTCTTCCAGGAGTGCACGGTCACGCGGGTGCTCAAGGAGGGCGGACGCGTCTCGGGCGTCTTCGGCTACGAGCGCGAGTCCGGCCGCTTCTTCGTCCTGGAGGCGCCGGCGGTCGTCGTCGCCACGGGCGGCATCGGCAAGTCCTTCAAGGTGACGTCGAACTCCTGGGAGTACACCGGCGACGGCCACGCGCTGGCCCTGCTCGCGGGCGCTCCCCTGCTGAACATGGAGTTCGTGCAGTTCCACCCGACCGGCATGGTCTGGCCGCCGTCGGTGAAGGGCATCCTCGTCACCGAGTCGGTGCGCGGCGACGGCGGGGTGCTGCGCAACTCCGACGGCAAGCGGTTCATGTTCGACTACATCCCCGACGTCTTCAAGGACAAGTACGCCGAGACGGAGGAGGAGGCCGACCGCTGGTACGACGACCCGGACCACAACCGGCGTCCCCCCGAACTGCTCCCCCGCGACGAGGTCGCCCGGGCGATCAACTCCGAGGTGAAGGAGGGACGCGGCTCCCCGCACGGGGGCGTGTTCCTCGACGTGTCGACGCGGATGCCGGCCGAGGTCGTCAAGCGGCGGCTGCCGTCGATGTACCACCAGTTCAAGGAGCTGGCGGACGTCGACATCACCGCCGAGGCGATGGAGGTCGGGCCCACCTGTCACTACGTGATGGGCGGGATCGCGGTCGAGTCCGACACGGCGGCGGCACGCGGGGTGCCCGGGCTGTACGCGGCCGGTGAGGTGGCCGGCGGCATGCACGGCTCGAACCGGCTCGGCGGCAACTCCCTGTCCGACCTGCTGGTCTTCGGGCGCCGGGCGGGCCGGCACGCGGCCGAGTACGCGGCGGGACTCGCCGGGGCACGGCCGGCCGTGGACGACGTGCAGGTCGACGCGGCCGCCGCCGAGGCCCTGCGGCCCTTCTCCGCCGAGGCGGAGACCGGGGAACCGGCCGGGGGCCCGCCGGAGAACCCGTACACCCTGCACCAGGAACTGCAGCAGACCATGAACGACCTGGTCGGCATCATCCGCCGCGAGACGGAGATGAAGCAGGCCCTGGAGAAGCTGGCCGAGCTGCGGGTGCGGGCGCGGCGGGCCGGGGTCGAGGGGCACCGGCAGTTCAACCCGGGCTGGCACCTCGCCCTGGACCTGAGGAACATGCTGCTGGTCAGCGAGTGCGTGGCGCGGGCCGCGCTGGAGCGCACCGAGTCGCGCGGCGGGCACACGCGGGAGGACCATCCGTCGATGGACCGCAAGTGGCGGCGGATCAACCTGCTGTGCGCGCTGACCGATCCGACGGGCGGGCTGGCGGCGACGGACCCGGTCCGCGGCCAGATCACGCTCACCCGTGAGACCACCGAACCCGTCCGTGCCGACCTGCTCGCCCTGTTCGACAAGGAGGAGCTGGTCAAGTACCTCGCCGAAGAGGAGCTGTACGAATGAGCGGCTATGCGGCCCACTTCAAGGTGTGGCGCGGGGACGTGAGCGGCGGCGGCCTGGAGGACTTCGAGGTCGAGGTCAACGAGGGCGAGGTGGTGCTCGACATCGTCCACCGGCTCCAGGCCACCCAGGCGCCCGATCTCGCCGTGCGCTGGAACTGCAAGGCGGGCAAGTGCGGTTCGTGCTCGGCGGAGATCAACGGCCGTCCGCGGCTGATGTGCATGACGCGCATGTCGGTGTTCGACCGGGCGGAGACGATCACGGTCACGCCGCTGCGCGCCTTCCCGGTGATCCGCGATCTGGTCACGGACGTCGGCTTCAACTACCAGAAGGCCAGGGAGGTCCCGGCCTTCGTCCCACCGGCCGGGGTCGCCCCGGGCGAGTACCGCATGATGCAGGAGGACGTGGACCGGCCCCAGGAGTTCCGCAAGTGCATCGAGTGCTTCCTGTGCCAGGACACCTGCCATGTGGTCCGCGACCACGAGGAGAACAAGCAGGCGTTCGCCGGGCCCCGGTTCCTGATGCGGGTCGCGGAGCTGGACATGCACCCGCTGGACGCGGCGGCTGAGGCGGGCCTGGACCGCAAGAGCACCGCCCAGGACGAACACGGCCTGGGCTACTGCAACATCACCAAGTGCTGCACGGAGGTCTGCCCCGAGGGCATTAAGATCACGGACAACGCCCTGATCCCCTTGAAGGAACGCGCGATCGACCGCAAGTACGACCCGCTGGTCTGGCTGGGTTCGAAGATCAGAAGGCGCTCCTCAGCAGGCTGAGCGCCTGCCGCAGATTGTGCTCGGCGATCTCCCGCATCCGCTCGGGGTGCGGGAAGTCGCCCTCGGCGAGCGTCAGCGGGCCCGACACGAGCCCGAGGTGCATCGACAGGCGGTACAGCCGCAGACGCGCCTCGTCCAGGCCGGGGACGCGCAGGGCCTGGTAGTGGGGGCCGAAGCGGAGCTCCAGGAAGACGTGCTCCTGCTCGACGTCGCAGTACGTCAGGCCCTCGATGTCGATGAGGGCCGGCTGTCCGTCACGGGTCAGCAGGACGTGGTCGGGGCCCAGTTCGCCGTGGACGAGGGTGTGGCGGTCGCGGGGGCGGACCTCGGCGGCCAGGGCGTGCACGGTGTCCTCCAGTTCCCGGCGGGCGGCGGCGACCCGGGGTTCGCGGCGGGCCGCGTCCGCGACGCAGCGCAGCGCGCCCTCGGCGACGCGCTCCGCGCAGGTGCCGGGGTGGGAGGAACCGCCGCCGTCCACCACGGCGACCTTGCCGAGGCGGGGGCCCGTCCGGGAGTGCAGCGTGGCGAGCAGCTCCGCCGTGCGGGCCATGAGCCGCCCCGCCGCGCCAGGGTCACGGGCCAGGGCGTCCTCCAGGCTGCCGCCGGTCAGGTCCTCCACCACGGCGGCGTCGGCCGGGAGGTGCCGGTGCGTGGCGTCGGCGTACCGCAGCCGGGGCGTGCGGACGCCGGCCTCGGTCAGCCGGTCGTGGGCCGCCGTGAACAGGGCGAGGCCCGTGCCCGGGGAGAACGGGTCGCGCGGGTCGGGGGCCGGCTGGTCCCAGTAGTCCTCGGCGGCCGACCAGACGTGGGCGACGGCCGTGGAGCCGTCGTCGAGGGTCAGGCGGTAGACACCCTTCCTGCTGCCGCCGCGCAGGCGTTGGACACCGTCGAGCGTGCGGCCGGGGCCGAACGCCGCGCGGGCGAGGGGGACCAGGTCGGTGCGGGTGAGCGGGCGTCGGGGGCGGGGCGTGCGGCTGTCGGGGCGCGAGGGCGGGGTCATTGCAGCCAGTCTTCCCTGTACGCGCGCCAGTCGGCCTCCGTCGCGGTGAAGTCGATGTACAGGGCCACGCCGAAGTTGCCCCGGTCCGCGTCCGTGCGGGACAGGCCCAGGCGGACGCCCCGGATCGCGGCGGGAGCCGTCTCGGCGTGACCCCAGTGGTCGAAGTTGCTCTCCCAGTAGAAGGGCAGGCCCATCAGCAGGTCGGTGGCGGGCGGGGTGACCTCCAGGGCGAGGGAGGTCTGCTGGGCGACGTAACCGCCGTAGGTGCTCTCCAGGGGCTGGGCGGTGTCGTACGTCATCACGGCGATCTGGTCGACGCGGCGGGCGACCTGGCCGAAGAACTCCTGTGACCACCACTTGGGGTGCTCGGTGAACAGCCCGAACACGGAGTGCAGGTGCGGCAGCGGGTCGATCTGGTGGGCGGCGACCGAGAGCCGGGCGTCGCGCGAGCGGGTCTCGCGGCGCAGGGCGTCGAGCAGGGTGAGGAAGTCGCGGTCGCCGGACGGCATCGGCTCCAGGTCGAGGTGGACGCCCTCGTAGCCGGTGTCCAGGACCTGGCGGGCCGAGCGGACGACGGCCGCGCGGGTGTCCGGGTCGTTCAGGAGCATGCCCTCGCTGTTCTCGGAGGCGAGGACGTCGCCCAGGAAGGCCTGCACGCGGACGCCGGGGAGTTGCTCGTGCACCGCGTCGAGGAACCAGCGGGCCCGGGGATGGGCCGATGTCGGGAGCGTGCCGTCGTGCTCCAGGGGGCCCGAGTGGACGTACAGGTCACGGATGCCGGTGCCGCGCAGGCGGCGGGCCAGGGCGGTGACGTCGGCGTCCTTCTTGCGGCCGTCCACCCAGGCGTGGCCGAGCCAGAGGGCGTCGCGGCCGCGGCTGTGGGTGCCGTCGGCCGGGTCTCCCGCGTAGTTGACGCGCAGGGCGGTCAGCACGGACAGGAGGGGGACCAGCACGACCAGGACCACGGCGAGCGCGGTGCGCCGCAGCCGGCGCCGGAGCCGCTTGCCGTCTGCGCTGCCGGGCGCGGGAGCGTCCTCGGGAACGTCCCCGGCCTTGTCCTCGGCGGGGGTCTCGGCCGGTGCGGTGCCCTCCGTGCGGTCCATGCCGTCTCCCTCCCGGTGGTGCGGTCGGTGTCGCCGGGGAGGACGATCGGTGCGGGCGTCCGGTTGCGATCAGCAGGGGGCCACGGTCCGGTGTCCGACGTGCGGGCCGGGGGGGACGGACGGTTTCGTTCAGAACAGGCTCAGCAGGGCCTCCGCCGGGTCCGGCAGGCCGGTGCCGCCGTCCGGCAGCGGGAGTTCGAACCAGACCGTCTTGCCCCGGGGCGTGCGGCGCGAGCCCCAGGCGGCGCTGAGCAGGCCGACGAGCTGGAGGCCGCGGCCCCCCTCGTCGGTGTCGCGGGCCCGGCGGCGGCGGGGCTGGACCAGGCCCGAGTCCCACACCTCGCAGACCAGCGTGCGGTCCAGCAGCAGCCGGAGCCGGATCTCGCCCTCGCCGTAGCGCAGGGCGTTCGTGACCAGTTCGCTGACGAGCAGCTCCGTGGTGTCGACGAGGGGCTCCATGTCCCAGCTGAGCAGCTGGGCGCGGGCGTACTCCCGGGCCCGGCCCACGCTGCGCGGTTCGCGGGGCAGGGTCCAGTCGCCGACGGACTCGGTGGGCAGGCCCTGGACACGTGCCATCAGCAGCGCGATGTCGTCCTCGCCGTGATGGGTGTCGAGGGTGTTGAGGACGTGGTCGCAGACGTCCTCCAGCGGCTGGGTGGGATCGGCGAGGGCGCTGACGAAGGCCTGGAGGCCCTCGTCCAGGGGATGGTCGCGGCTCTCGACCAGGCCGTCCGTGTAGAGCGCGAGCAGGGCGCCCTCGGGCAGTTCGACCTCGACCTCCTCGAAGGGCTCGCCGCCCACGCCGAGCGGCATGCCCGGCGGCACGTCCAGCATCAGGGCCGCCTCGCCCGGTTCGACCAGGACGGGCGGCAGATGGCCCGCGTTGGCGAACGTACAGCGCCGGGTGACGGAGTCGTAGACCGCGTAGACGCAGGTGGCGAGGTAGACCTCCGACAGGTCCGCCTCCCTGGGGCGGCGGGCCGCCCGGGTCGCCTGCTGCACGCCCCCGGGGGCGCCGAGGCCGCGGGCGATCTCGTCCAGCTGGGAGAGCACCTCGGCCGGTTCGAGGTCGAGCTGGGCCAGGGTCCGTACGGCGGTGCGCAGTTCGCCCATGGCGACGGCGGCGCGCAGTCCGCGGCCCATGACGTCGCCGACGACCAGCGCGGTGCGGTGCCCGGGCAGTTCGATGACGTCGAACCAGTCGCCGCCGACCTCGCTGGGCCGGCCGGTGTTGACGTTGCCGGGCAGATAGCGGCAGGCGATGTCGAGGCCGGAGGCCTCCGGGTCGCCGGGCGGGAGCAGGGACCGTTGCAGTATCAACGCGCGTTCGTGCTCGCGCCGGTAGAGGCGGGCGTTGTCGATGCAGACGGCGGCGCGCGCGGCGAGTTCGACGGCCAGGTCCCGGTCCCGGTCGCCGAAGGGCTCGCTGCCCTTGGCCCGCGCGAACTGCGCGAGTCCGACGACGGTGTCGTGGGCGACCATCGGCACGGCGAGCGTGGACTGCACGAGTCCGCCGTCCTCGGGGGGCACGATCTGCGGGCGGGCCGTGCGCAGGGCGTCCGCGCAGGGCGAGTTGAACGGGTAGTGGTGGACGGCGCCGACCGAGACGGGTACGCCCGTACCGGCGAACGGCGCGTCGGACACGGCGCTCGCGAAGGCCACGCGGCGCAGTTCGGCGCTGCCGTCGGCGAGACCGGGCGGGGTCTCGTCGCCGGCCAGCAGCCCCTGGTAGAGGTCGACGGTGGCCAGGTCGCAGAAGCCGGGGACGACGACGTCGAGGAGCTGACGGGCCGTGGTCTCCAGGTCGAGGGAGTTGCCGATGCGGGCACCCGCCTCGTTCAGCAGGGCCAGGTTGCGCCGGGCGGCGGCGGCCTCGCGGGCGGCGGCGCGGCGGGCGGTGATGTCGATCCCGAGCCAGGCGACGCCGATGGGGCGGCCCGAACCGCTGTGCACGCGGTAGAGGTTGACGGACCAGTGGCGGCGCTCGTCGGAGCCCGGCACGAACCCCGTGACGTGCATGTCGGTGATGGAGCTGCCGGTCTCCAGCACCCGGCGCAGTGTGGCGGCGACCCGTTCGGCCTCCCCGCGCTGCAGGTAGTCGTGGACGCCCTTGCCGCGGTGGTCGTCGGGCGCCCCGCCGAAGATGGACGCGAAGCGCTGGTTGACGCGGCGGACCCGCAGGTCGGGGTCGATCAGCAGGAAGCCGAAGGGGGATTGACTGAAAATGGCCTGCGAGGCGGCGAGGTCGGTCTCGATGCTGCGCAGCGTGCGCACGTCGACGACGATGCACACCGCGGCCTTCTCGCCGTCCTCGGTGCGCGTCGGCATGACGTACACCTCGGCGAGCCCCTCGTGACCGCACTCCCCCTCCACGCCCTTCGGCATCCGGAAGGGCACCACGCCGGTCCACTCGCGGCCGTCGAGGATCTCGGCCATCTTGCGCATGCCGCGCTCGCGGTCGCGCGGGTCGATGAACGCCTCGATGGGGTCCATGCCGACGGCGCGTGCGGCGGGGATGCCGAAGAGCTGCTCGGCGCGCAGGCTCCACTGGTCGACCAGCCCGTCGGGGCCGATGGAGAAGGACGCGACCTTGATGTAGTCGTAGATGGATCCGGGGGGACTGCTCTGCCACATGGCGTCCCCGGGGAGCACGCCCTCGGCCGCGAGCGCGCCTGAGACCGCGGAGGCCGGGCCGTCCGCGGCCCTCGCCCTCGCGCCCTCCGACGGGTCCTCGGACTCCGTGGCCTTCGCTGGTATCTCGCTCACGCGAACCGTCCCCTCCAGCTCACCGCGCCCGGCACCGGTCACCAGGGGCGGCTGCCCGCAGTATCCAGCACTACGGTGCCGCACAACACGGTGTTCACGATCACAGCACGGTCCCGATGGTTTTCGGTCCGGACCGTGACAACACTTCCAGTCTTCTAACCAGGGGACACGTCGTCGAACCCCGTCGGCCGGCAACCGCCACTGGCCTGAACCAATCGCTCTACAGCATTACCGGGTACGTACACCGTTTTTTCACTCCGGCACCGTGAGTTCGAACCACACGGTCTTGCCCGCACCGCCCGGCCGGGTGCCCCAGCGACGGGACGCCGAAGCCACCAATTGCAGTCCACGGCCGCTTTCGTCCTCGGGCCGGGCGGCCCGCTCGCGGGGCGGGTCCGGCAGCGGGTCGGAGACCTCGACCCGCAGGACGCCGTCCAGGCCGGAAGGACGGACCAGACGGACACCGATGGGGCCGGTGGCGTGCCGCAGGGCGTTGGTGACCAACTCGCTGACGAGCAGGGCCGTGAGGTCGGCCAGGCTGTCCAGGTCCCAGCCGTGCAGCCGGCGGCGGACGGCCTGGCGGGCGGTGCGCACGGCGTCCGGCTCGCCGGGGAAGGTCCACTCGGCGCAGTCACCCTCGGTGTCGATCACGCCGATCACTTCCCAGCCAGCAGGCCCACCCATGTCCGGTTTCGTGGGGTTAATGGGCACATACCCGATATCCAGGGCGGAGTACCGCGCGGCGCGGCGCACTGTGGCACGGAAGGTGTACGGGGCGCCCGTACGGCAGCCGCCTCGCGTCGCACGCCCCCGGTGAGCCTCAGGCGCCGGGGCCTTCGGACACACCGGTACGGAGGTCTCCGAGCTGTGCGAGGGTCTGCCGGACGGCCGGGACGTCCTGGTCGAGCCAGTCGACGTCCCAGATCTCGGCGGGGCGGAGCCAGCGCAGTCCGTCGTGGTCCTGGAGGGGCTCGGGGGCGGGCGAGCCGGGCCGCAGTCGCGCGGTCCACACGTGCAGGACGTAGGGCGGGCGCAGGGGCCACTCGCCCGGGACGCGGGCACCGGGTTCGGCGTCGACGCCGAGTTCCTCGCGCAGTTCGCGCACGAGCGCCGCGTCGGCCGTCTCCCCGGGCTCCACCTTGCCGCCGGGCAGCTCCCAGCGCCCGGCCAGCTCCGCGGGAGCGCTGCGCCGGGCGGCCAGCAGCCGCCCGTCGTCGATCAGCGCGGCACCCACGACGACGATGTGCTCAGTCATGCGGGGAGCCTACGGGAGCGCGGCGAACCGCCGCCCCGGCAGGCGCCGCGGTGCGGTGCGCAACCGCACCGGGTCAGTCGCGCATGGCCGGCCCGCTCTGGCCCAGGCGCTCGACCCAGTACAGCTGCTTGTGGCCGCGGCCGTCGAGGCTGTCGGCGATCTTCTGGGCCTCGGCCCGGGTCGCGTACCGCCCGACGCGGTAGCGATTGCCGTTGTCGTCCTGACGTATCACGAGCCAGGGAAGAGTGACCGTGCTGTCGTTCATCGCGCCCCTCCACTTCCCGCCCGCGGCCTGTGCCGAGCCCCACCCGCTAAGGAAACCGCAATGCGCATATGCCCGAGCGTACGCCTAACCTTCACGGAGCGAACACGGCTTTTCACCAAGAGGTACGCAACCAGCCAGGACACAGGGGGCGCACGCGGGCGAACGCGCCGTCCGCGCACCTCGGCGCACCAAGGCGCAGGCATACCGCATACACGGCGGTCGACCTGCGCGGACGACGGCCGGCCCCGGGTCGGGCACCGCTCCGGGCGGCGGGGCCGGTGACGGTCATCGGGTGAGCGGGGCGCGCGGGGAGCGCGCCGCGGGGCGGATGTGAGCGTCCGCTACTTGACCGGAAGGTGGTAGGCGACCCGGTACCGATCGGCCGGGACGACCACGTCGGCCGTCTCGACGGGGCGGCCCGAGGCGTAGAACGTGCGCTGGATGACCAGGACCACGTGGCCGGGGACGCCTCCCAGCACGAGCAGTTCCTCGGCGAGGCCGGGGCGGGCGCCGACCTCCTCGGTGACGTTGTCCACGATCACGTCGATCGCGCGCATGCGCTCGACGACCCCCATGCCGCCGAGCGGGCCCTCCTCCGGCAGCATCACGGGCGTGCGGCCCGTCACCGCGAGCGGCTCCCAGGACGTGGAGAGCATCATCGCCTCGCCGCTCTCGCGGTACAGATACTTCGTGCACATCACGCGGTCGCCCGGCTCGATGCCCAGCCGCTCGGCGACCGCGACACTCGCCTCGGACTGCTCGCTGCTGGACTCCCAGGTGCCGCGCCCCTCGCCGTCGGCCTGCTCCTGGCGGAACGGCGTCGCCCCGCCGGTCGGGCGGTAGCCGGAGCGGGAGATGCGCCGGGGCACGGGCCGCTCGCGCACGTACGTCCCCGAGCCGGAGCGGCCCTCGACCAGACCCTCGGCCATCAGCACCTTGCGGGCCTCCAGCGCGACCGTGTCCGAGACTCCGTACTCCTGGCGGATCCTGGCCTGGGAGGGGAGCCGGGTGTGCGGGGGGAGCCGGCCGTCGACGATCTTCCTGCGGAGATCACCCGCGACACGCAAGTACGCCGGCTGCTCACCGAATGTCACTGGCCGCTCCCATCAGGTTGTACAGACAGCAACAGCGTGGCAACCGTAGGTTGTGCCATGCAAGCAAAGGCCAGAGAATCACTCGATGTGATGACATGGCGGCCCTGAGGGCTTTACGCAGGCACTTTCTCCCCGCTATGGGCGCTGTCACACCTGCGCTTCGGAGCCACCGCCCTCGTCCTCGTCGTAGACCGGCGGGGTCGAGGCCAGACCGAGGGCCTTGCGGGCCGTGACGGTCGCCGGGCCGTCGACGGCGGCGTACGCCGTGTCGTAGTGCGTGAAGTAGGTGTCCGCGTCGGCGGCCTCGCTCGCCCGGGCCCACTCCTCGCGCGCGTCCTCCAGGTCCGCGACCAGGGCGGCGACGGGCTTTTGGGCACCGGAGGGCCACGAGTGGCCGCGCAGGGCCTCGATCTGCTCGCCGAGCACGTCGTGCACCTGCGCGGCCCAGGCCCGGTGGCCGGCGAGGTCGTCCTCGGGGGCGTCCTCGGGCTCCTCGTAGAGGGCCGCGTCGACGGCGTTGGCCGTGGACAGGAAGACGACCTGGTCGGTGCCGAGCGTGGTGGGGTCGCCGCGCAGCGAGCCGGTCAGCTGGGAGCCGGCCTCGGTGTGGCCGAAGAGGCAGGTGATCGCGCGGTCGCCGAAGCGCCAGCTCGCCCTGGAGGGCAACAGGTAGTACACGTCGACGTCGGCGGGCATCGCCCAGGAGTCCATGGCGTACTGGTCCTGCAGCGCGAGACACCGCTCGTCGGCGAGGTCGGTCAGCTCGGCGTCGCCCGGGAAGGCGCCGCCCGGCAGCGTGACGACCCCGAAGACCTCGCCGTCGTGCCGGCCCGTGCAGGAGACCCGGTCGACGTCGTAGGTGTCGCCCTCCAGGCCGCCCGGCGCGTCGAAGCAGTCGCCCTTGTCCAGCCGCAGGGTCTCGTTGCCCTGCGCGCCGTCCTTGAACCCCTCCCACGCCTTGGACGCGGCCCCCGTGGACAGCACCACCGCCCACAGCACGACCCCGACGGACGACAGGACCACGCCCGCGATCGCCAGGCCCCGCCCGCTCTGCCCGGACCTCTTGACCTGCCGCAGCGCGATCAGCCCCAGCACCAGCCCGAGGGCGGGGATGAAGCAGAGCACGCCGAGCACGAGGGCGGCGACCGCCAGGGCGTTGACGGAGACCGGCGTGCCGTACGGGCGCCCGGCGGTGCCGTACGGACCGTGGAGGCGCGACGGGTCGGCAGGGGGCGGGCCGTACGGGTCCTGCGGCTGCGGATGCCCGGGGGGCGGGGGTATGGACACGGCTGCGGTGCTCCTGCTGAGGCGGCGGGCGGGGTTCGGCGGTGCGGCCTGCGCATCGTAAGCGGCGGTGCCGGCGGGCGGAATCACGGGCGGCCGGGACAACGGCGGGCGCGGCGAACCGACTGACGACCCGTCGGACACCCGCCGTGCCGAGAGCACGGGCCCCTCGCCGGCCGGGCCCCGGCCGCAACCGGCCTGTGCGGTCACGGTCGTCGCGTCGCCTGCCGGCAGGCCTGGGCGTAGGAGCGGACGAGGGGGCGGCCGGCGTCCTCGCGGCGCCAGGCCAGGGCGTAGCGGCCGGGTGGCAGGCCCCGGACCGGGAGGGTCGTCACGCCGCCCATGCCGAGCAGGGGGACGTTGCCCGCCGCCACGAGGCAGACGCCGAGTCCGGCGGTCAGGGCCTCGTACGTCTCCTCCGTGCTCGCGATCTCGGCGCCGATGCGGGGCGGGCGGCCGCCGCGGGCGTCCAGGGCGAGCCAGAAGTCGCGCAGCGGGCCCGTGCTCTCGGGCAGCGCGAGGAACGGCTCGTCGAGCAGGTCCGCGAAGTCGACCCCGGAGCGGCCGGCGAGCGGGTGGGTGTCGGGGAGGGCGACCCTGAGCGGTTCCTCGGCGACGACCGTCCAGGCGTAGCGGTCCTGGGCGGGCAGCGGCAGCCAGACGAACGCGACGTCGGCGGACCCGTCGGCGAGACCCGCGGTCGGGTCCTGCCAGGTGACCTGGCGGAGCCGGAGCGCCACTTGTGGATGGGCCGCCGTGAAGCGGGAGCGGACGGCGGGCAGCAGGCCGCCGCGGACGGGGCTGGTGCTCATGCCCACGACGAGCGCGTGGCGCCTGGCCTGGCGGACGGCGTCCACCGCTGCGGCCGCCTCCCGCCAGGCGTCCAGGACCTCGCGCGCGTGCGGCAGCAGCGCCGTGCCGGCGTCGGTGAGCGCGACACCGTGCCGGTCGCGGCGGAACAGCTCGGTCCGCATCTGCCGTTCCAGGGCGCGGATCTGCTTGCTGAGGGCGGGCTGGGAGACATGCAGCCGCTCGGCGGCGCGGGTGAAGTGCAGCTCCTCGGCCACCGCCACGAAGTAGCGCAGGTCCCGCACATGGACGTCCTTCGTCGTCATGCCCATCGGTTATCACCGAATGTCTTGGACGGACAACCGCCGTGCGAGGAAGGGTGGTTGGGGCAACGCGGGAAACGGAGACGAGGAGCGGTCATGGACAGGGTGTGGCTCATCACGGGCGCGAGCAGCGGGTTCGGGCGGGCGATCGCCGAGGCCGCCCTGGCCGCGGGCGACGTCGTGGTCGGCGCGGCCCGGCGCCCCGAGGCGCTGGACGACCTGGTCGCCGCCCACCCCGACCGGGTGGAGGCGCTGCGCCTGGACGTGGCCGACACCTCCGCCGCGGAGGCCGCCGTACGGGACGTCGTGGCACGGCACGGGCGGATCGACGTCCTGGTCAACAACGCGGGCCGGACCCACGTCGGGGCGTTCGAGGAGACCACCGAGGCGGAGTTGCGGGCGCTGTTCGAGGTGCACGTCTTCGGCCCGGCCGCCCTGACCCGGGCCGTGCTGCCGCACATGCGCGAGCGGCGCTCCGGCGCGATCGTGCAGATGAGCAGCATGGGCGGGCAGCTGTCCTTCGCGGGCTTCTCGGCGTACAGCGCGACGAAGTTCGCCCTGGAGGGCCTGTCGGAGGGACTCGCGGACGAGGTCGCCGAGTTCGGGATCAAGGTGCTGGTGGTCGAGCCGGGCGCCTTCCGCACCGGCCTGTTCGCGACGGGACGGGCCGGCGTCAGCGCGGACAGCGGCGTGTACGGCAGGGTGAGCGAGACGCGCGGCCTCGTCTCCGGCGGGGACGGCACCCAGCCCGGCGACCCGGCCAGGGCCGCCGCCCTGATCCTCGCCGCGCTGGAGGCCGATCCCACGCCCCTGCGTCTGCCGCTCGGCGACGACGGTGTCAGCGCGGTGCTCGGGCATCTGGACCGGGTGCGGGACGAGGTGCTGGCCTGGGAGAAGCGGAGCCGGAGGACGGCGTTCGGGGACTGACGGTTCGTCATGAGGGTCCTGCGGGTCGGTGCAGGGCCCTTGTGCAATTCCTGTGGAGGCCTCAATCTTTCGGCTGACGCACAGGAGTCACCCCTTGGTTGACATGACCATGACTCCCGGGTGCTCCAACGGGCGTGCACCACACCCCACAGCGCACCACCGATGAGGAGGACCCCTCAGATGGCAGTGATGCGTACTCCCCACCGATCCACCCGGCGAAGACTGGCCGCGCTCGGCGCGACGGCCACCGCGGCGCTCGTCGCGAGCCTGGTCTCCGCCCTCCCCGCCGGCGCGGCCCCGGTCGCCGCCGAGGGACGCGTGCAGTACGAGGGCGCCGCGAACGCCGTCGCCGACAGCTACATCGTCACGCTGAAGACCGAGAAGGCCGGTTCCGCCGCGGGCCGCGCCCTCGCGCGGAAGTACGGCGCCGCCATCGAGCGGACCTACACCAAGGCCCTCAACGGCTACGAGGTCGAGGCCTCCGCGTCCGAGGCGAAACGTCTCGCCGCCGACCCGGCCGTCGCGTCCGTCGTGCAGAACCGGACGTTCTCCATCACCGCGACGCAGCCCAGCCCGCCCTCCTGGGGCCTGGACCGCATCGACCAGAAGAGCCTGCCGCTCAACAGCTCGTACACCTACCCCGACTCGGCGGGCCAGGGCGTCACGGCGTACGTCATCGACACCGGCGTCCGCATCACGCACGGCGACTTCGGCGGCCGGGCCTCCTACGGCTACGACGCCGTCGACAACGACAACACCGCCCAGGACGGCCACGGACACGGCACGCACGTCGCCGGCACGGTCGCCGGGAACGCCTACGGCGTCGCCAAGAAGGCCAAGGTCGTCGGCGTGCGGGTGCTGAACAACTCCGGCCAGGGCACCACCGCGCAGGTGGTCGCCGGCATCGACTGGGTCGCGCGGAACGCGGTCAAGCCGGCCGTGGCGAACATGTCCCTGGGCGGCCCGGGCGACACGGCCATCGACACGGCCGTGCGCAACGCCATCACCTCCGGCGTCACCTTCGTGGTCGCGGCCGGCAACGAGTCCACCAACGCCTCCACCCGGTCCCCCGCACGGGTCACCGAGGCCGTCACGGTCGGCGCCACCACGTCGACCGACGCCAAGGCGAGCTACTCCAACTACGGTTCCGTGCTCGACCTGTTCGCGCCCGGCTCGTCGATCACCTCGGCGTGGAGCACGGGCGACTCGGCGACCAACACCATCTCCGGTACGTCGATGGCGAGTCCGCACGTCGCCGGGGCCGCCGCCCTGCACCTGGCCGCCAACCCCACGGCCACGCCCGCGCAGGTCTCCGCCGCGCTGACCGCCGCCGCCACCACCGGCGTCGTCACCAGCCCCGGCACCGGTTCGCCCAACCGGCTGCTGTACGTGGGCGGCGGCACGACCACCCCGCCCGGACCGCGCTTCGAGAACACCGCCGACCAGGCCATCGCGGACAACGCCACCGCCGAGTCCCCGGTGACGGTCTCCGGCGTGTCCGGCAACGCGCCCGCGGCCCTCGCCGTCGAGGTGCACATCGTCCACACCTACATCGGTGACCTCCAGGTCCAGCTGATCGCCCCCGACGGCACGGCCTACACGCTGAAGGGCTACGGCACCGGCGGCAGCGCCGACAACATCGACACCACGTACACCGTGAACGCCTCCTCGGAGACCGCGAACGGCACGTGGAAGCTCCGCGTCAGCGACAACGCGAACTTCGACACCGGGCGGATCGACGCCTGGGCGCTCCAGTTCTGACGCTCCAGTCCTGACGTTCCGGTTCTGACGTTCCGGTTCTGACGTTCCGGTTCCGACGGGGCGTGGGGGCCGGGCCGTCGGCGGCCCGGCCCCTGCTCGTCCGGCCGGCGTGCGGGTGTCAGTCCAGGACCCGCCGCCGGTCCGCGTCCTCGGTGTCCTTCCGCGCGGACAGCGCGCGTGCCTCGGGCGGTCCGGCCGGGGCGGCGGCCGCCTCCCGCTCCCGGGCCGCCTGCTCGGGGTGCCTGCGCCGCCAGTAGGGGTTGTCGTGCGAGAGCTTGCTGGAGACCCGGCCGTACATGCCGAAGGTCGCGATGAGCAGCCCCATGACGAAGCTGAAGATCACGTTGGTCATGCCGAAGTCGAGGATGTTCGCCGGGCGGTCCAGGACGAAGACGTGCGCGAAGCCGCTCAGGACGAACAGCGTGCCGATGGTCATGTTGAGCGTGGAGGCGACGTTCCCGCCGATGGCGGCGCCCACGAGCAGCGCCAGTCCGACCACGGTCGAGATGACGCTCAGGGCCACGTTGGTGGTCATGCCGGCGATCGTGTCCCCGGCGGTGTCGAAGGGGCTGAGGGCGTCGGCGAAGCCGAGGGCCGCGAACAGCAGCAGCACCAGGCCGCAGAATCCGGCGCCGTACCGGTAGACGGTCGCCAGGTGGTGGTCGACCGGAAGTTCGTCTCGTAGCTTCATGCCCGCTTTTCCCCACTTTCGCCGGTGGTGGATGCGGTGATGCGCTGGCCCCGGGTCCTCAGTCGGCGCCGCGGCGCAGCAGGGCGAGTTCCGCGTTCATCTCGGCCAGGAACCGGACGACCACCGTCAGCTCCTCGGCGCTGAACCGGCCGCGGGCTGCCTCGGTGCCGCGGGCCAGCGGCCGGAAGTAGTCCCTGGCCAGGCCCCGGGCCGCGTCCGCGTAGTGCAGATGGACCACACGGCGGTCGCCGGCGTCCCGGACCCGGCGGATGTGCCCCGCCCGTTCCAGCCGGTCGAGGCAGGCGGTCACGGCGCCGGAGGTGAGGTTGAGCTGCTTGCGCAGCCGCCCGGGCGTCATGGGCTCGCCCTCCGCCTCGGGATCCGCGTCGGCGTCGAGGATCGCGATCAGCGCCTGCATGTCGGTCAGGTGCAGGCCGTGCGCCTGGGCGAACTCCTGCGCGATGCGGTTGAACTCGCTGTTCATCCGGCGCAGCAGAACGGCGAAGGCCTGCAACCCGATGGGGTCGTCCGCCGGAAGAGATGCCGTGGGCACGCCGGAACCGCTCATGCCCCCACCCTAGTATCTCTCAATGATTGAGATACTTTATAGGTGAGTTATTTTCTCTAGGCTGGGGATGCGCATGAGTACCGCTCCGCGACGGGCCAGGTGGCTCGTCCCGCTCGTTCTGCTGCTCGTCTGGCTGGGGGTGGGCGGCACGCTCGGCCCCTACGCGGGCAGGCTCGGCGAGGTGGCCACCAACGACCAGGCGGCCTTCCTGCCGCGCAGCGCCGAGTCCACCCGGGTGCTCGACGCCCGCGCGGCGTTCGACCAGGCCGAGACCGTCCCGGCCGTCGTGGTGTGGACGGCGGACGGACAGCGGCTCACGGCGGACCGGCAGGCCGAGGCGACCCGGGCCGTCGCCGCGCTCGCCGGAGAGCCCGGGGTGGTGGGCCGCCCCTCCCCGGCCCTGCTCTCCGACGACCGTGAGGCGCTGCAGGCCGTCGTCCAGCTGGAGCCCGACCTGGGCGACGAACTGCCCGCCGTCCTCGACGCCGTGCGCGAGGCGGCCCGGGACGTGCCGGGCACCACGGCGCAGCTCGCCGGGCCGGCGGCCGGCCAGGCCGACCTGTCGGACGCCTTCGCGGGCATCGACGGACTGCTGCTGGGCGTGGCCCTCGGCGCCGTGCTGCTGATCCTGCTGCTCGTCTACCGCAGCGTGCTGCTGCCGTTCCTGATCATCCTGGGGTCAGTCTTCGCCCTGGGCCTGGCCTGTGCGGTCGTCTACGCGCTGGCCGAGCGGGACGTGGTCCGGGTCGACGGGCAGGTGCAGGGCATCCTGTCCATCCTGGTGATCGGCGCCGCCACCGACTACGCCCTGCTGCTGGCCGCGCGCTTCCGGGAGGAACTCGCCGTGCGCGGGGACCGCTTCAAGGCGGCGCGGGCCGCGGTGCGCCGGTCCTCCGGGGCGATCACCGCCAGCGCCGCGACCGTGGCACTCGGGCTGCTCGCCCTGCTCGCGAGCGACCTCACCAACAACCGCGCCCTCGGGCCGGTCGGCGCCATCGGCATCGCCTGCGCGGTGCTCACCACCCTGACCTTCCTGCCCGCCGCGCTGGCGCTGCTGGGCCGCACGGCGTACTGGCCGTCCAGGCCGAAGCCGCCGCGGGAGTCCACCGAGGGCAGCGGGGTGTGGCGGCGGGTCGCGGCGACGGTGGACGGCCGGCCGCGGCGGACCTGGGTCGTCACGGCGCTCGTGCTGACCGCCTGCGCGGCCTTCGCGCCCTCGCTGTCCTCCCGGGGCGTGCCGCTCGACGAGATCTTCGTCAACGACGCGCCCTCCGTCGCCGCGCAGCGCACCCTCGGGGAGCACTTCCCCGGCGGCTCCGGCAACCCGGCCGTCATCATCGCCGACGCCGACCGCACCGCCGAGGTGACGGCCGCCGCCCGGAGCACCGACGGCGTGGCCTCGGCCGGTGCCGTCTCCGCCTCGGGCCGGCCCGGGGGCGGCGAGCCGCTCGTGGTGGACGGGCGGGTGCGCATCGACGCCACCCTGAAGGCCGCCGCCGACAGCGACGCGGCCAAGGCCACGATCGAGCGGCTGCGCACCCGGGTGCACGCGGTCCCCGGGGCCGACGCGCTGGTCGGCGGCTACACCGCACAGCAGTACGACACCCAGCGGACCGCCGCCCGGGACCGGACGGTCATCGTGCCGGTCGTGCTCGCCGTCATCCTGCTGATCCTGACGGCGCTGCTGCGCTCCCTGCTCGTGCCGGTGCTGCTGGTGGCGACCGTGGGGCTCAACTTCCTCGCGACGCTCGGCGTCTCGGCGCTCGTCTTCGAGCACCTGCTCGGCTTCAGCGGCACGGACGCGTCGGTGCCGCTGTACGGCTTCGTGTTCCTGGTGGCGCTGGGCGTCGACTACAACATCTTCCTGATGTCCCGGGTGCGGGAGGAGGCGCTCACGCACGGCAACCGGCGGGGCGTGCTGCGCGGGCTGACCACCACCGGCGGTGTGATCACCTCGGCGGGCGTGGTGCTCGCCGCGACGTTCGCGGCCCTGATGGTGATTCCCCTGGCGTTCCTGGTGCAGATCGCGTTCATCGTCGCCTTCGGGGTGCTGCTGGACACGCTCGTGGTGCGGTCGCTGCTGGTGCCCGCGCTGGTGATCGACATCGGGCCGCGGGCGTGGTGGCCGAGCGTCCTGGCGGGCCGGGGCGCGCCGGTGCGGCGGCCGGCCGGGGCCGATGCTCCGTCCGGCTGAACGGCCGCGGGCACGGTGCCGTGCATCCGCCGCGGGGGCGGCTCGCGAAGTCTCCTGTAGGGGCGGGCCGTGATCGCGGCCGGAGACGGGAGGCGGAGCATGACGCAGGACGGACAGGGGCTGCACTGTCTGGTCACCGGGGCGTCCGGGTACGTCGGCGGGCGCCTGGTGCCGGAGCTGCTCCAGGCCGGGCACCGCGTCCGGTGCCTGGCCCGCTCGCCGGACAAGCTCCGCGACCACCCCTGGGCACCGCACGCCGAGACGGTCCGGGGCGACGTCACGGACCCGGCGTCGGTCGCCGCCGCGATGCGCGGCGTCGACGTCGCCTACTACCTGGTGCACGCCCTCGGCAGCGGCTCCCGGTTCGAGGACACCGACCGGGAGGCCGCCCGGATCTTCGCCGAGCAGGCCCACACGGCCGGCGTACGGCGGATCGTCTACCTCGGCGGGCTCACGCCCCGGAACGTGCCCGAGGAGTCGCTCTCGCCGCACCTGCGGTCGCGGGCGGAGGTCGGGGAGATCTTCCTCGCCTCCCCCGTGCCCGCGACGGTGCTGCGGGCGGCCGTCGTCATCGGCTCGGGCTCGGCGTCCTTCGAGATGCTGCGCTACCTCACCGAGCGCCTGCCCGTCATGGTCACCCCCAGCTGGGTGCACACCCGCACCCAGCCCATCGGCGTACGGGACGTGCTGCGCTACCTCGTCGGCTCCGCGACCATGCCGGACGACGTCGACCGGGCGTTCGACATCGGCGGGCCCGACGTCCTCACCTACCGGGACATGATGCTGCGGTACGCCGCCGTGGCCGGGCTGCGACGACGGTTCATCGTGCCGGTCCCGGTCCTGACCCCCCGGCTGTCCAGCCACTGGGTCGGCCTGGTCACCCCGGTGCCCGCCTCCCTCGCCCGGCCGCTGACCGAGTCCCTGCGCCACGAAGTGGTCTGCCACGAGCACGACATCGCCCGGTACGTCCCCGACCTCCCGGGCCGGCCGCTGCCGTTCGACGAGGCGCTGGCCCTGGCCCTGCGCAGGGTGCGCGAGGCGCAGGTCGCCACCCGCTGGTCCTCCGCCTCGGTGCCCGGCGCCCCCAGCGACCCGCTGCCCACCGACCCGGACTGGGCGGGCGGCAGCCTCTACGAGGACGAGCGGCAGCGGCCGGTCGACGCGTCGCCGGCGGCGCTGTGGAAGGTCGTCGAGGGCATCGGCGGCGACAACGGCTGGTACTCCTCCCCGCTGGCCTGGGCGGTCCGCGGCTGGCTCGACCGGTTCGCCGGCGGGGTCGGGCTGCGCCGGGGCCGGCGCGACACCGAGCGCCTGCGGGTCGGCGACTCGCTGGACTTCTGGCGGGTGGAGGAGATCGAGCCGGGCCGGCTGCTGCGGCTGCGCGCCGAGATGCGGCTGCCGGGCCTGGCCTGGCTGGAGATGTACACCGAGACCGACGACCGGGGCGGCACCGTCTACCGCCAGCGCGCCCTGTTCCATCCGCGCGGGCTGCTGGGCCACGCCTACTGGTGGAGCGTCGCCCCGTTCCACTCCGTCGTCTTCGGCGGCATGGCCCGCAACATCGCCCGGGCTGCGGCGGACGGCACGGGGAAGCGTCGGACATCCACCCCGGGAGTGACGTCATGACCGTCGCGGTCGTCCTGTTCACCGCGGACCTGCGCCTGCACGACCACCCGCCGCTGCACGCCGCGCTGCGGGCGGCGGACGAGGTGGTGCCGCTGTTCGTCCGCGACCCCGCCGTCCACGCGGCCGGCTTCGACGCGCCGAACCGTGCCGCCTTCCTCGCCGACTGCCTGGCCGACCTGGACTCCTCGCTGCGCCGCCGCGGCGGGCGGCTGGTCGTGCGCTCGGGTCCGGTCGCCCGGGAGGTCCGCGCGGTCGCCGCCGACTGCGGCGCCACGGAGGTGCACATGGCCGCGGGCGTCACCGGCTACGCCCACCGCCGCGAGGAGCGGCTGCGCCGGGCCCTGGGCGCCGACGGGGTGCGGCTGCGCGTGCACGACGCGGTGGTGACCGCCGTGGCGCCGGGCGCCGTCGCCCCGGCGGGCTCCGACCACTTCGCCGTGTTCACCCCCTACTTCCGCCGCTGGTCCGGGCAGTCGCTGCGCGGCCCTCTGCCCGCGCCGCGCGCCGTGCGCGTCCCCGACGCCGTGCGCGGCGAGGAGCCGCCGTCCCGCGCGGGCATGCCGGGCCTGTCGCCGCAGCTCGCCGAGGGCGGGGAGACGGCGGGACGGGCGCGGTTCGCGCGGTGGGCCCGGGCGGACCTGTCCCGCTACGAGGAACACCACGACGACCTGGCCGGTGACGCGACCTCACGCCTGTCCCCGTACCTGCACTTCGGGGCGCTGTCGCCGGTGGAGCTGATCCACCGGGCCCGAGAGCGGGGCGGCGCCGGGGCCGAGGCGTTCGAACGCCAGTTGTGCTGGCGCGACTTCCACCACCAGGTCCTCGCCGCCCGGCCCGAGGCGTCGGTCCGGGACTACCGCACCCGGCACGACCGGTGGCGCGGCGCCGAGGAGGCGGCCGGGGACATCGCCGCCTGGCGGGAGGGCCGTACGGGCTATCCCCTGGTCGACGCGGGCCTGCGGCAGCTGCGCACCGAGGGCTGGATGCACAACCGGGCCCGGCTGGTCGTGGCGAGCTTCCTGACCAAGACGCTGTACGTGGACTGGCGGATCGGCGCCCGGCACTTCCTCGACCTGCTGGTGGACGGCGACATCGTCAACAACCAGCTGAACTGGCAGTGGGTCGCCGGCACCGGCACCGACTCCCGCCCGCACCGGGTCCTCAACCCGGTGCGCCAGGGCAGGCGTTACGACCCGGACGGCACGTACGTACGGCGCTGGGTGCCCGAACTGGCCGGCGTCGGCGCGGAGACGGTGCACGAGCCCTGGCGGCTCCCGGCGGAGCGGCGCGCCGTTCTGGGGTACCCGGAGCCGCTCGTCGGCCTCGCGGACGGGCTGGCCCGCTTCCGGCAGGCCCGTGAGCGCGGATGAGAACCGGCCGGCGCATCCACGGCACGGCTGCCGCCGGAAGCACTGATGTGCGGATGATCGGACGAGAAGGGGTTGCGCATGCTTGGACCGCGGCCGACGGTGGCCGGACCGGCGGAAGGAGACGACGCGACGCTGACCGCTCCCTGGGCCACGAGCGCCGTGGAGACCGTCCTGGAGCAGGTGCTCGACGCGCGGCTGCGGCAGTCCCGCGGCATCGACGCGGTGTACGCCGCCGACCTGGCCGAGCGCGTCGCCGCGTTCGTCCTGCGGGGAGGCAAGCGGCTGCGGACGGCGTTCGCCTGGTGCGGCTGGCGGGCCGCGGGCGGCTCGGGCGACGCCACGGCCGTGCTGCGCACGGGAGCGGCCCTCGAACTGCTCCAGGGCTGCGCCCTCATCCACGACGACGTGATGGACGCCTCGCCCCTGCGCCGGGGCGGCCCGGCACTCCACGTGGAACTCGCCGGGAGGCACCCGGCCGGGCCCGCCGAGTCGTTCGGCACGACGGGCGCGGTGTCCGCCGAGTCGTTCGGCACGACGGGCGCGGTGTCCGCGGAGTCGTTCGGCACGCCGGGCGCGGTGTCCGCCGAGTCGTTCGGCACGCCGGGCGCGGTGTCCGCCGAGTCGTTCGGCATCTCGTCCGCCGTGCTCGCGGGTGATCTGGCGCTCGCCTGGGCGGACGACCTGCTGACGGAGACGGCGCTCGGGTCGCCGCAGGGCGCCCGGCTGCACCACGAGTGGCGGGCGATGCGCACCGAGATGGTCGCCGGGCAGTACCGCGACCTGCACGCCCAGGCGAGCGGCGCGTCCGGCGACGAGGAGGCGCTGACCATCGCCGCCCTCAAGAGCGCCCGCTACACGGTCGCCCGGCCCCTCGCCCTGGGCGCGGCCCTGGCCGGCGCCGACCCCCGCACGACGGAGGCGCTGCGGGCCGCCGGCCACTGCGCCGGCCTGGCCTTCCAGTTGCGCGACGATCTCCTCGGCGCCTTCGGTGACCCGGCCCTGACCGGGAAACCGGCCGAGGACGACCTGCGCTCCCGCAAACTCACCCCGCTGCTCGCCGCCGCCGTCCGCCTCGCCCGGGCCTCCGGCGACCGCGAGGCCTGCGACGTGCTCGCCCCGGGCGGCCACACCCGCCCGGAGCACACCGTGGAACGCATGCGGGCGGCGCTGGAGCGAACGGGCGCCCGGGCCGAGGTGGAGGCCCGGACCGCGGAACTGGCGGCCGCCGCCCTGCGGCACTTCGAGGCGACCGGCGCGGGACCCGACGTACGGCGGGAGTTCGCCGCCCTGGTGGAGCGGGCCGCGGGCGTCGCCCCGCGCCCCGCCGAGGAGCTCGTATGAGAACGGTGACGGGGCCGACCGACCACGTCGTCGTGGTGGGTGCGGGGCTGTCCGGACTGGCCTGCGCCCTGCACCTGCTGGGTGCCGGCCGCAAGGTCACCCTCGTCGAACGGGACCCCGGCCCCGGCGGCCGGGCCGGACGGCTGCGGCTCGGCGACTACCTGGTGGACACCGGGCCCACCGTGCTGACGATGCCGCACCTGGCCGACGAGGCGTTCGCGGCCGTCGGCGACAGCCTCGCCCGCCGCGTCGAGCTGGTCCCCCTGCACCCGGCCTACCGCGCCGGCTTCGCCGACGGGACCTCGCTGGACGTCCACACCGACGGCGACGCCATGGAGGCCGAGGTGCGCCGCTTCGCCGGACCGGCCGAGGCCGCGGGCTACCGCCGGCTGCGGCACTGGCTGGAGCGGCTCTACCGGGCCCAGATGCGCCGGTTCATCGACACCAACTTCGACTCGCCGTTCCAGCTCGCGCACCCGGACCTCGCCCGGCTGGCCGCGCTCGGCGGCTTCGGGCGGCTGGACGGCCGGATCGGCCGCTTCCTCTCCGACGACCGGCTGCGCCGGGTCTTCTCCTTCCAGGCCCTGTACGCCGGGGTCGCCCCGGCCCGGGCACTGGCGGCCTACGCGGTGATCGCCTACATGGACACCGTGGCCGGCGTCTGGTTCCCCAAGGGCGGCATGCACGCGCTGCCCCGGGCCATGGCCGACGCGGCGTCCGACGCCGGTGCCGAGCTGCGCTGGTCGTCCGAGGTGAGCGGGCTGGAACGGACGGCGGGCCGGGTGCGGGCCGTGCGCCTCGCCTCGGGTGAGCGCATCGCGTGCGACGCCGTGGTGCTCACCTGCGAACTGTCCACCGCGCACCGGCTTCTGGGCCGCGCGCCGGTGCGCCCGGTCCCGCTGCGGCACTCGCCGTCCGCGGTGATCCTGCACGCGGGCACCGACCGGACCTGGCCCCACCTCGCCCACCACACGCTCTCCTTCGGCGCCGCCTGGGAGCGGACCTTCGACGAACTGACCCGCACGGGGACGCTGATGAGCGACCCGTCGCTGCTGATCACCCGCCCGACGACGCACGACGCCTCCCTGGCCCCGCCGGGCCGCCACCTCCACTACGTCCTGGCGCCCTGCCCGAACACGGCTGTCGGCCCCTCCGCCACCACCTGGCGGGAGCTGGGCCCGCGCTACCGCGACAGCCTGGTCGCCGAGCTGGAGCGGCGTGGCCTCGACGGGTTCGCGGACAGCGTGCAGGAGGAGGCCCTGGTGACCCCGCTGGACTGGACGGCCCAGGGCCACGCGGCGGGCACGCCGTTCTCCGTCTCCCACACCTTCGCGCAGACCGGCCCGTTCCGGCCGCGCAACCTCGTGCGCGGGCTGGACAACGTCGTGCTGGCGGGCTGCGGGACCACGCCCGGCGTGGGCGTGCCGACCGTCCTGATCAGCGGCAAACTCGCCGCCGCCCGCATCACCGGCGTCCCCGGACGGACCCCCCGGACGCCCCGGACGTCCCGGCCGGCCCGTGCCGCGGCCCCCCGCCCGACGACCACGACGGCTCCGACGGCTCCGACGACCCCGACCGCCCCGACCAGCGCAGGTGCCCATGACCCGTCGTGAACTGGACGCCGCCGGGATCACCGGCCCGGACCTGCGCGCCGCCTACGCCCGGTGCCGGCGGCTCAACGCCCGCCACGGCCGGACCTACTTCCTGGCCACGCGCCTGCTGCCGCTGGAGCGCCGCGCGGCCGTGCACGCGCTGTACGGCTTCGCCCGCTGGGCCGACGACATCGTCGACGACCTGGACCGCGACCGCGACCCCGGCGAACGCGACCTGCTGCTGAAGCGGCTGGAGGGCGACCTCGCGCACGCGCTGCGCAGCGGCGGCGGCACCGAACCGGTCGTGCGGGCCGTGGCCGACACCGCCGACCGGTACGCCATCGACGTCACCCTGTTCGCCGACTTCCTGGCCTCGATGCGGGCCGACCTGACCGTCACGGACTACCCGACCTACGCCGACCTGCGGGCCTACATGCACGGCTCGGCCGCGGTGATCGGCCTGCAGATGCTGCCCGTGCTCGGCACGGTCGTCCCGCGCGAGGAGGCCGCACCGCACGCGGCGGCCCTCGGCGTGGCGTTCCAGCTCACCAACTTCCTGCGGGACGTGGGCGAGGACCTCGACCGGGGCCGCGTCTACCTGCCCGCCGACCTGCTCGCCGCGCACGGCGTCGACCGGGCGCTGCTGGAGTGGAGCAGGCGCACCGGGCGCACCGATCCGCGGATCCGGGCGGCCTTCGTCGCGGCCGAGGACCTGACCCGGGAGGTGTACCGGACGGCGGAGCCCGGCATCGCCATGCTCGACCCGCGGGTACGGCCCTGCATCCGCGCCGCGTTCACCCTGTACGGCGGCATCCTGGACGAGATCGCACGGCAGGACCACACGGTGCTGCACCGCCGCGCGGTGGTGCCCCGCCGGCGGCGTGCGGCCACCGCCGCCGCCGGGGTCCTGCGGGTGGCCGGCGCGCGGTGGCGCGCCCGGCTGCCGCACGCGGCGCCCGCGCCGC
>NZ_NOKT01000037.1 GCF_002237655.1 Streptomyces sp. XY006 | reverse complement strand
GGGGCGCCCGGCGGCCGGGACGGCGGCAGCGAGAGGGGCGTCAGCGACCAGGCCAGGGCCGCGCGCGTGCGGGCCGGGGCGAGGATGCGGGCGCGGGCGCGCAGCGAGGGGCGGGGCCGCCTGCGCAGCAGGGCCGGGCCGGCCGCGTCGACGGCGTCGAGCTGCGCGCCCAGCAGGGCGGTCATCGTGTGCAGGACGGTCGCGGGGCCGGGGTGCATGCCGCGGGTGAGGGTCTCCTGGCGGGCCCACCGGCGGGCCAGGCCCGTCAACTCGCCGACCAGGGCCGCCACGGCGGGGCTCCAGCGGCGGTGGACCAGATCGTCCGCCGCCCCCGGGTGCCGGCCGAGGGCCTCCTCGGGCAGCAGCAGGTCGCCCTCGGCGAGGTCGGCGGACAGGTCGGTGAGGATGTCCGTGAGCCGGACGCCGTCGAGGAACTCCTCGTACGCGTCCCGGGCGTCCAGGCGCAGGCCCACGGGGACGCCCGCCCGGTCGAAGACCGAGCGGACCTGGGAGAACCAGGGCAGCAGGTTGTCCCGGCCCCAGGTGCGCCACTGCGCCCAGTCGGAGAAACGCCGGCCCTCGGTGTCGTCGCGCACCTGGGTCATGGCGCCGTGCAGTTCGGACAGGTCCAGGCGCCAGCGGGCCGCCGTGTCCACCAGGGCGTGGCGGATCGGGTCGGGGCTGGTGCCGGTGGGCAGTTCGCGGTGCAGGGCGGTGATCCACGCCTCCACGCGGACGGCCCGTTCGGCGGCCGGTGCGGTGCGGTCGTCACCCAGGTCGTCCAGGGCGTTGGCCGCGGCCCACAGGGCGTGCAGGGCCGGCCGCAGGGGTGCGGGAACCAGCTGGATGAGGGCGTACTCCGCCGGGTCCTGGGTCTTGGTCCGGCGTCGGCACAGTCGGTAGGCGGCCCGCAGGGCCGGGTCGGCAGGCGCATCGCTCACACCGAGGACATTACGTCCCGCCCGCGCGGGCCTCCGAGTATGCGGGTCGGGGCCGCGCCGCGGGTGTCCACCCCGGGCACGGCCCACCCCCTCACGACCCGCTCCGCGCGCACCACCGGCCGCGCGGGCGGGCCGGGGAGTCGGGCAGGCCGCGCGGAGGGCAGGTGACCCGCCCGCCGCCGTGCGGGCGCCGGCCCGGGAGCCGTGGCGTGCCGGGGCGGCGGGCCGGGGGCGAGGGGCTGCCGTGTGCGGGCGGCCGCAGGGGTGTGCCGGTGCCGGGCACGTCTAGCGCGTCGCCTTGTCGTCCCCGGACTCGGTGCCGTCGCGTTCGCCCTCCGCCTGGGACGGCGTGGGGGCCGGCGGGTTCTGCGTGTCCTGCTCGTCCTCGCGGTCGCCCTCGGCCTGGGACGGGGTCTGGTCGCTCATCGTCTGTCTCCTCATGCCGGTGCCGGTTGCCGGGTACCCCGGTGCGGCCGGAGTGATCGCCCCTGCGCGCGGTACCACTGGGACGCCGGCAGCAGGGCCCGGCCCGCGGCCCGGGGAGGTCAACTCCTGCGGCGCCGGGCGGCGGCCCTCTGCAGCGCCGTGCGCAGCGCGGCCGGCGGCGCCGGACCGTCCGCCTCCGCGCTCGCCGTCACCGCCGCCGCCACGTCCCGCAGCTTCGTGTTCGACAGCTGGGACGTCTCCCGCAGGATGTGCCAGGCCTGGTCGGACGAGCAGCCGTGCGTGGCCATCAGGATGCCGCGGGCCTGGTCGATGACCGGGCGGGACGCGATGGCCTGGCGCAGCTGGTCGACCTCCTCCTGGAGGACGTGCAGGCGCTCCGCGCGCTCCAGGGCGACCGCCGGGGCCGCGGGGCCCGCGGGGGTCGCGTCGGCGGAGTCCGTGCCGGTCAGCGGGTCGGCCGTGTTCACGCCCGCCAGCTGCAGGATGCGGCGCGGCTGGCCGTTCCAGTTCGTCACCGTGACGGTCAGCGACCGCCGGCGGCGGAAGTCCCCCAGCACGTCCAGGAACTGCAGCCCGGCCGTGTCCATGAAGTGCACGTCCGCCATGTCCAGATCGACCCGGGTGACGCCGGCCGGCAGCTCGGCCAGCGTGCGGGCCAGGACATCCGCACAGCCGTGGACGAGCTCGCCGCGGGGGGTGAGCTCGGCCCGGTCCGCGTCGACGCGGCCGCGGATGACCAGGGTGTTCAGTCCTCCTGTGAGATGTGGTGATGCCGCAGAGGTCATGTCACCGCCTTGTCGGTCCTCGTCGGTCGGGTCCGTCTCGCCGGACTGCACCACGTCACTCGCCCCCGTCGACGCCGGTGTGAGGTGCGCCTGCCCGCCGTACGGCCTACTACACACGGTTGTGGGGCATGAGCACCCGTCGGGCGGGTACGAGCGCTGTGGTCGAGGAGCGTGGGGAGAGGGTGTGAGCAATCCGTTCCAGGTGCCGTCCGCCGAGGCCCGCGGGCCGCGGCCGGGCCTGGCGGTGTACCCGCTGCCCGGCCGCCGGGGAGTCCGGGCGGCGGGGGAGGTGGGTCTGACCACACGGGCGATCTGGGAAGGTGTACTCGAGCAGGCCGTGCGTGAGGGCGAGGGCGTGTACCACCTGGAGCTGTCCGACGTGACGTTCGTGGACGTGGCGGGCGCCGGTGCGCTCGCGGCGGCCGCCGGGCGGCTGCGGGACGGGCGGCGGTTCGTGGTGCGCCGGCCTCCCGCGGCGCTGCGAAGGACGCTGGACCTGTTGTGGCCCGACCAGGAGGGGATCGAGGTGAGTGCGTCATGACCGCTGAGGTGGCGGACCCCTTCGGGCCCCTGGACCCCTTCGTCCATCCCGCGTTCTTCTACCGTGACGAGCAGGAGTACCTCGATGTCACGGTGCCCTTCGTGCGCGACGGCCTGGCGGCCGGCGAGCCGGTGGCGGTCGCGGTGCCCGGCAAGAACCTCGCCCTCGTCCGGGAGGCCCTGGGCGACGACGCCGCGGCGGTGCGGCTGCTGGACATGCGGGAGGCCGGGCGCAACCCCGGGCGGATCATCCCCGGCGTGCTGCGCGCCTTCGCCGACGCCCAGCCGGCCGGCCGCCGGGTGCGGATCGTCGGCGAGCCCGTCTGGGCCGGACGCTCCGCCGCCGAATACCCCGCCTGCGCCCAGCACGAGGCGCTCATCAACGCCGCCTTCCGGGGCAGCACGACGACCATCCTGTGCCCGTACGACACCCGGGACCTCCCCGAGCACGTGCTCGCCGACGCCCACGCGACCCACCCGGTCGTCATCCCCGAGGGTGCCCGGACGGCGCGGGACAGTGCCGCGTACGCCCCCGGTGACGTCGTCGACCGCTACAACGAGCCCCTCGACCCGGTCGCGCACGCGCTGGCCTTCTCCTTCGACGCCGAGTCGCTCTCCCACGCCCGGCACGTCGCCGTCGGGGAGGCGTCCCGGCTGGGACTCACCGGCGTCAAGCGGGACGACCTGGCCCTCGCCATGGCCGAGCTCACCACCAACAGCGTGGTGCACGGCGGCGGGACCGGCGTCCTGCGGGTGTGGAGCGAGGACGGGCACGTGGTGTGCGAGGTGCGGGACGCGGGGCGGCTCGCGGACGTCCTGGTGGGGCGCCGGCCCGTGCCGCGGGACCAGCGCGGCGGCCGCGGCATGCTGCTGGTCAATCTGATCGCCGACCTCGTGCGCGTGCACCGGGGCGACAGCGGCACGACCGTACGCTGCTGGTTCGCCCTCTGACCGGCCCCTGACCGGCTTCTGACCGGCCCCTGGTTCGGGGGGCTCAGCTGCCCAGCGGGTCCAGCGCCAGCGGTTCGATCCTGCCCTCCAGCATGGCGCCCAGCCCCTGCACGGCGCACACGTCCGGGCGCTCCGCGATGTGCACGGGCATGCCCGTCGCCTGCCGCAGCATCTGGTCCAGGCCCGGCAGCAGGGCGCTGCCGCCGACCATCATGATCCCCCGGTCGGCGAGGTCGGCGACCAGGTCGGGCGGGCAGGACCGCAGCACCTTGCCGATGCCGTCCAGGATGGAGGTGAGCGGCGTCTGGATGGCGTCCCGCACGGCCGCCGTGTCGACCTGCACCGAGCGGGCCAGGCCCGTGGCGACGTCCCGACCGTGGATCTCCGTCGAGGCCGGGCCCTGCGGGGTGAGGCCGTTGCCCGACAGGGCGAGCTGCAGCGGCCGTACCGACTGGCTCGGCAGCATCAGCTCGTGCTCGTGGCGCAGGTGCTGCACGATCGCCTGGTCGACGGCCTCGCCGCCCACCGGGATGCGCTCGGCGGTGACGATCGCCCCCAGGGACAGCACCGCCACCTGCGTGGCCGCCGCCCCGCACACCATGATCATGGTCGCCTCGGGCTGCTCCACGGGCAGCCCGCAGCCGACCGCGGCGGCGATCAGCGTGTCCACCAGCTCCACCCGCCGGGCCCCGAGGCCGACCAGCGTCTCGATCGCGGCCCGCTGGGCGAGCGGGTCGGCGTCGTGCGGGGTGCAGGCCGCGGCGCGCAGGATCGGCTTGCGGCGCAGGCCCCGGCGCATCTTGTCGCCGAGCAGGTGGCGCAGCATGCGCTGGGCCATCTCGATGTCGACGACGGTGCCGCCGGAGACCGGCCGGACGACCCGGATGTAGTGCGGTGTGCGGCCCGTCATCTGCTCGGCGAGCTCGCCGACCGCGATCAGCGCCCCGGTGCGGGTGTTCACGGCGGCGGCGGACGGCTGGTCGACGACGAGCCCGGCGCCCTTGACGTAGACCCGCGTGCGGGCCGCCCCCAGGTCGACGGCGAAGTGGCAGCGGCGCAGCTGCTCCAGACTGGCGGTCATGGCAGGTCCTCCCGAGAGCGCAGACCGTGGGGGGCCGCCAGGTGGCGGGCCTCGCAGACGTGGGACCGCCGGGCGGCGGGCCTCCCTCGCATCGTGCGCGGGAGGGCATCGGGCCGCCTTCCGGAGGGGGCCGGGCGGGGCGCCGCCGAACGGGGGGTTCGCCCCGCGCTACAGGGAGCGGGCGGCCTCCAGGACCGGCGCCAGGGAGGTGACGGTCGTCTCGCAGCCCGCCTCTTCGAGCAGCCGGCCGGCGGTGGCGTTGCGGGCGAGCCCGACGAAGCCCAGGCCCGCCTGCTGGGCGGCGGTCAGCTCTGCGACCGTGGATCCGATCAGTACGCCCGTCGCGGCGCCGCCGCCGGAGGAGTGCATGGCCCGCAGCAGGCAGTCCGGGTGCGGGGTCAGCAGGGACAGGTCCGTGCCGCGGGCGTGGATGCCGGCCAGGGGCAGGCCGTACGGGTCCAGGTAGCGGTGGACGGCCGGGGCGCCGGCGTCCGAGACCACGCTGACGCGGCGGCCCGAGTCGTGCAGGACCCGCACCAGCGGCACGGAGTTGTGCGTGGTGGGCGCGTCCGGAACCGCGCGCAGTTCGAGGGCGTCGAGACGCTCGCGCAGCAGCGGGCCCAGCGGGTCCCGGGCGAAGGCCCGCAGCACGTCCAGCGGATGGGTGAACGTCTCCCGCACCGCGGCCGGCGGCACGTCCCGGGGATCGCGGTGCTCCGCGACCAGGGCGAGCAGGTCGAGCGCCGCCTCGCCCGCCGCCTGCGCCGAGAACAGCCGGGCCAGGGGGCCGTCGAAGCCGAGCAGCACGGAGTCGGCCTCGGCGAGGAGGTCCGCCAGCGGGCGCTGCGCGGGGACCGGGCCCCGCGGCCCGGGCAGGGCCGTGCCCTCGGGGGCCAGCTGCACCGACACCGCCACCGACAGGCCCGGCACCGGCCAGCGGCGCAGCCCCGCGTTGACCGCCCGCTGGGCCGCGCCCGCCCGGCGCAGCGGATGCCGGCGGGTGATCCGGGCCGCCTCCTCCAGCAGATGGTCCAGCAGCGGCTCGGAGACCCGGGTGACCTCGGCGCGGACGAAGGCCACCGGGTCCTCCACGTGCCAGGACAGCTCGACCGCGGCCGCGAAGGCGCCTTTGCCGGAACTCGGCAGGGAGACCCGGTGGTGGGACTGGTGGGTGGTGAGGTCCACCTTGTAGTACGTCACGGCCCGCGCCCGCCGGCCGCCGTGCGGCTGGGCCGGGTCGAAGAGGGTGAGCGGGCCGTCCGGCCGGGTGAGGACGACGGCCGTGCGGCCCGGGGCCGGCACCCCGAGCCGGCGCAGGTCGTGCGTGATGAAGGGACCCTGCACCAGGTCGCGGGCCTCGGGCTCGGGAGCCACGGCGGGGGTGAGCGGGCAGTACCAGGCGACGGGCGGGGTGTCCGTGGCACCGTCCTGGTACAGCGGCTGGAGACGCTGCGGGCCCTGGGCGGCGGAGCTGGCGGCGAACTGCTCGTAGACGGCCGGGGAGACCACCACCTGGATGCCGGCCGGTACGGGCGGGGCCGCCGGGGGCGGGGTGGGGCGGTCCCAGAAGGTGACCGTCAGCGGCGGCGGGTCCACCAGCCCGGTGAGCACCTCGGGCAGGCCGCGCAGCACGGCGACCAGGACGGGCAGCACGTAGGTGCCGGGCTCGGTGTGGACGGCGTAGCCGTCGGGGCGGACCCGCACGTCGAACCGGTGGGCGTCCAGGGCGCCGCGGGAGAGCATCTCGTGCACCGCGTATTCGAGGGTGATGCGCGCCTCGGGGTGGCCGGTGAGGTCGTCGGCCTCGAAGAGGATGACCGGGGCGCCGGCCCCCTCGGCCCGTGCCCGGGCCGACCGGAGGTCGCGCCGCAGGGCCCGCAGCCGGTCCCGGACGGCCGCGGCGGCGGGGCCGGGGACGCCGTCGAGGGGGTCGCCGTACCAGAGGTCGAGGGCGCGCCCGGGGTCGCTGTCCGCGAGCGCCTCGCAGTGCGTGACGTCGACGTACAGGTCCGGCGCGTGCAGGGCGTAGGAGCGCGTGAAGGAGAGCAGGCGGTCGGGGGGCAGCACCCGGCGCACCTCCTGCGCCAGTTCCGCCAGGCGGGCGGCGGCCTCGCGCTCGGGCGGGGGCTCCTCCCACAGGCCCTCGGCCAGCCTGCTGTGGGGCACGCGCCGCCCGGGGCGCAGCAGCAGCATGCACAGCAGCGCCAGGGCCGCCGGGGAGGGCGGCTCGATCTCCCCCGTGCCGTCGCTGATGCGGGGCGGGCCGAGCAGGGTGAAGGAACGCGCCGCCGGCCACGGGCCCGCCTCCGCCGAGCGGTCCGCGCGGGCGGCGGCCTCGGGCATCCTGCGCTGCTCGACAAGGTCCACGAGCTCCCGGTGCTCGGGCGGTACCCGCACGCCCGCCGCCAGTTGTTTCAGCAGCCACCGGAACTCCGCCACGTCCGACGCGGCGTCCTTGCCCCGGGACTCCTCGCCCAGGGCGAAACGGCTGAGCAGCACCGTGCCGTCGGGCCGCAGCAGCAGGCCCGCCGGCCCCCGCTCGCCCCGCACCAGGCCGTGGGCGTGCAGCGCGGCGAGACCGGCCATGCCCTGGCCCACCAGGCGGGTGAAGGTCCGGAAGTCGATGCCCGACAGCACCTCCGACACCGTCAGCCCGTCCACGAACTCGGTCACCAGATAGGGCGTGTCGCCGTCCACCCCGAAGTCGAGCACCCGGACCACGTGCGGGTCGTCCACCCCGGCCAGCGCGGCCGCCTCCCGCAGGAACCGCTCGTACGGGGCCGCCTGCGCGCGGTACTGACGCACGATCACCTGCCGGTCCGTGCGCACGTCCACGGCCCGGGAGACGCGGCCGTTCCAGCCGCGCCGGCCGGTCAGCCGGTAGCGCCCGGCGAACAGCCGCTCCGGCGGGTCCTGCCCGCCCAGCCGCCGCACGGTCTCCTCACTGACCGTGGCGAACGCCGGGCCCGAGCCGTCCTGCCCGTCGTCGGCCTGTGCCCGGAACTCCCCGGCCGCGAGCCCCGCCCGCTCGTCGATCAGCCCGCCGATCTCCGCGAGGAACTCCCGGGTCCGGCCCCGGGCCGTACGGGGCAGGGAGCGCAGCAGCAACTCCCGTACGCCGGGCCGGAACGCGTAGGAGCCGGGCGGGCCGGGGACGGCGGTGAGCATGCCGCTGAGGATCACCTCGGCGAGGTGCTGGGGGCGCGGGTCGCGGTCGACGGCGCGCTGGACGAGCCGCATCACCGGGACCGACGGGACCGCCAGGGCGAGGTGCCCGGCGAGCCGGAAGGCCTCCGGGGACGCGGTCGCGCGGAAGCGCAGCACCAGTTCCTCGGGGGAGGAGCCGGCGATGTCCGGGGTGGGTTCGGCGGGCGGCGCGGGAGCGGGCGGCAGCCAGGCCGCCGCGCCCGGAGTGCGGGCACCGCCCGGGTCGGCGACCAGGGCCGCCCAGTGGGCGAGCCAGGGCGCGCCCGGCTCCAGCACCGGCACGGGCAACGCCCGCTGCGGGGGCGGGACGGCCGGGTCGTACGGGGTGAAGGCCAGGGCCGCCGACGGTGCCGCCGTGGCCGGGGACGTCAGCAGGCCCGGCTCGGCGGGCAGCGCGGTCGAGGCCCACAGGTGCTCGGGCAGGGGCTGCACCACGGCCAGGGGCATGCGGTGCGCCCAGTGGCGCAGGGTCCGGTACCAGCGGTCGCCGGCCTCGCCCGGGCGCCACTGCGGGCCCATGCAGTCGCTGACGACGAGGGTGACGGTCCGGCCGTCCGCCGGGTCGGGGACGTGGCGGGCCCGGCCGTCGGGGGTGGCCGGGTGCAGGGTGACCGTGCGGAAGATGCCCGACTGGGCGAGGGCCGTGTGCAGTTCGCTCACCAGGGGGCGCCAGACCGGCATGGTCGGGCCCGTGTCGTGCACGAGGTTCAGACGCAGCCAGCGGTCGGGGGCGGGGCGCAGCACCGGCAGCCACACGTCGGGGTGGGCGCCGAGCCGCGCGATCCGGTCGGCCGTGGCCCGTTCGTCCAGCACTCGCGCGTGCGGCGAGGGCACCTTGCGCTTCAGCGGGCGCAGGGCGCGTTGCAGCGCGAGGGGGTGGGGGAGCATCGGGGGAGCGGGCGCGAGCACGGGGGTGCCGCCGCCGCTCCCGGGACGGCCCGGGGACCGCGGGCCGGGCAGCGTCAGCGGCACCCGCCCGTCGACCCGCCCGGCCGGCTTCTCCCGAGGGGGGAGGGGCGGCGCGTCCTCGCGGGGTACGGGCGGGGCGGACGGGGCCTGGTGGCCGTTCCCGACCGCCGGTGCCGAGGCCTGCGCCTCCCGCTCCGACGGCCCGTCGGAGGGCTCGCCCTCCAACTGCCGCGCCAGCCAGAGCACTTCGGCGATCTCCCGCGGAGTCGGCCCGGCCCCCGCCGCAACCAGAACACCCGCAAGCCGAGCGACGGAGGAACCCCCGGCCCCGACGACGTCCCGCACCACCGAAGCCGAAGTGCCCTGAGTCGGTCCCGGGGCCGTAGACAGGGGCGGGGCCGTGGACGGGGTCGGGGGCTGAGGCGGGGGCGGGGGGATCGGGTCAGAAGCCATCTGTGTCTGCCGTGGCGCTGAGGTAGGGCATCAGCTGTTCGGCCAGGTCGTCGCGGGAGTCGGCGTCCAGGCCGGCCACACCGGTCAGGTAGAGCGCGTTCAGCAGCTGGTCGGTGGCCAGTTCGCCGCCGGAGGCCCGTTCCAGGAAGCGGGTGATCAGCCGGTCCGCGTCGCCGTCGGGCGTGTCCAGGTGGGCGCGCACGATGTCGGTGAGCTGGTCCCGGTCGGGGCGGCGCAACTTCAGCCGGACACAGCGCCGCAGGAACGCCGGCGGGAACTCGCGTTCGCCGTTGCTGGTCAACACGACGAACGGGAACGCCCGGCAGCGGACCCGGCCGCGCCGGACGGTGACGGCGGAGTCCGTGCCGTCGGCGAGCACCTCGGCCGCCCCGTCCCCCGAGTGGCGTGCCGCGCGGACCAGTTCGGGGATCTCGTACTGGCCCTCCTCCAGCACGTTCAGCAGGTCGTTCGGCAGGTCCAGGTCGCTCTTGTCGATCTCGTCGACGAGCAGCGCGCGCGGCCGGTCGTAGGGCAGCAGGGCCGTGCCGAGCGGTCCCAGGCGCAGATGGTCCTCGACGCTGCCGGGCCGGTCCCGCCCCTCCCGGGCCGCGTACAGCCGGGACAGCGGGTCGTACTGGTAGAGACCGTCGGCGAGGGTGCTGCGGCTGGTGATGTTCCAGCGCAGCACCGGGCCGAGCCGCAGCTCGCGGGCGACCGCGTAGGCCAGGGAGGACTTGCCGGTGCCGGGCGGGCCGGTGACCAGCAGCGGCCGGCGCAGCACGAGCGCGGCGTTGACGAGCCGGACGGTCTCCGGGGTGGCGACGTACGACTTGGCCCGGTGCACCCGGTCCGGGGAGACGGCCGACGTGTCGTCGCCGTCGTGCGGCGGCGGCAGCGCGGGCCCGCCGTCGAAGGCGCGCCAGGGCGGCGGGGCCGGAAGGTCGTCGATGCCGTCGTGCGGCTCGTGGTCGCCGGTGTAGACGGACCAGTGCGGCATGGGGGTTGTTCTCCGCTCTCCGTTTCGTGCAGCTGTTCCTCGGACGCGTCGGGCCGCCGTCCGGCGGCCCCGGGCGGGTCAGGCCACCGGCGACCCCGCGTGCGCGGCGGCGACGGCGTGCGGATCGGCGAAGACCCGCGGGTCGTCCCACAGCAACTGGATGCCACGCGCCCAGTGGTCCTCCTCCGCGTGCGCCTCCTCGCGCAACGCGAGGATGTGACGCGGGAGTTCGGCCGGCGGTACGGCCGCCACGCACGCGTCGAGCGCGTCCAGGAAGGCCTTGCCCGTGCAGCCGTCCGCCCCGGCGCAGTCCTCCTGCCCCGAGCCGCAGCCGCCCCGCGACCAGACGATCACCGGGGCCGGCGCGGTGAGCGAGACGTCGAACTGCGGCCGGGTGCGGGAGGTCGCCGGGGCGGTGCCGAACCCGGCGAGGCAGGCGTCGGGCCGCCGCAGTCGCATGCGCAGCCGCCCGGGCTCCTCGGGCCCGCCGCACTCCACGCGGTGCAGCCGCGCGCCCGGGAAGGCGTCGAGCCGCTTCCAGGCCCGGGTCAGCACGTGCCGGGTGCTGGCCTTGCGCCGGGCGTGGTCGGTGACGACCAGCGGATAGAGGCAGCCGAGCGGGGTGGCGTCGTCCGGGGCGCTCTCCCAGCGGTCGACGGGCCAGTCCAGCCAGTCCCGGGGCAGCGCGAACGCCACCAGCTCGTCGGCCCCGGGCGTCAGATACCGGAACGCCGCCTCGATGCGGTCCTGCACGTACGCGTGCAGCCGGTGCTGTTCGACCGTGCCGGAGTCGACCGGGTGCCGTCGGCCCTCGCTGTACGCGGACACCTCGACCCGGACCAGGTGGTCGCCCGCCCCGCTGTGGCCCAGCTCGACGAGGATCGGCGACCAGTCGGGCGCCGCGGGCGCCGCGGCTGGGGCGGCCGGGGTGTGCAGCAGCGCCTCGACCCGGTCGGCGAAGCGGGCGACGGTCCGCGCGGCGCCCGGGCCGTCCAGCTCGCACAGCACGAACAGGGCCGCCGACCACAGGGAGTCGAACCCCTCCTCGGGCGGCGGCGGGTCGAACGGGTCGGCCGCCGCGCTGTACAGCCGCACCGGGTCGCAGTCGACGCCCGCCCGGGCCGCCCTCTCCACCAGGGCGCGCAGCCGGGCCCGGTCGGCGGTGGTGTGGTCGGCGGTGGGGACCAGGCCCTGCAGAGCGGGCCAGTAGCGGGCCATGACCTGGGTGGGCATCATCCGGCCGGTGCGCACCTCCCGGGCGTCGGCCGCCGCCGTGACCATGCCGATGACCTCGCCGGTGTCGGCCAGCGTGACCGCGGCTCCGCTGAAGCCGGGGGCCAGGGGCTGGCCGCCGGCGTGCCAGGCCTCCAGCTGGAGCCACTCGCGCATGATCAACTGCGGTGCGGTGACCCGGTATTCGGCGAGGGTGCCCTCGTCGAAGCCGGCCGGGTAGCCGTAGACGACGAGCTTGCGCGGGGGCGTGCCGTGGGCGGCGCCGACCGGGGCGAGGGCGGCCGGGGCGATCGGCATCTCCCGGTCCAGCTCCAGCACGGCCAGGTCGCCGGGGTCGGCGGCGCCGCCGCTCCAGCCGCCGTGGGCGACGATCCGGGCGGGCACGGGCGGCGTGCCCGGCAGCTCCGTGAAGCTCACCGCCAGTTCCCCGCCGTCGCCCACGACATGCGCGCACGTCAGCACCGTGCGGGGCGCGACGAGGAAGCCCGCTCCGGTCACCCGGCCCCGTAACTCGATCCGGGCGTGCCACTCGGCGCTGTTCATGAGGCCGCGCTTGCCTCCGCCGTGGCCGGGGACCAGGTCAGTCTGACCACCAGATGGCCCTCGGCGGTGCCCTTGGCGATGAACGCGCCCGTCTCGGCGGCCAGTTTGACCCCGAACTCGATCTCCACGCCGTCCGGTTTCAGGGAGCCGTCGCGGAACACCCGCAGCGCCGACTCGGCCGCCGCCCGCACCCCGTCCAGGGCGCCCTCGAACGTGCGGGTCGCCTGGACGGTGCCGTCGCCCCGGGAGACCAGGCGGGAGCCGGAGCGCTCCTCGGCCGCCTCGACCGTGACCACCGCACCGTCACCGGTTCTGAACTCGACCAACCCGTCCACGGCACCCCCGTCGTCCTTGCGTTGGGCATTCCCTCTGTGACGGACGGTACTTGATGACGTGGGAGGCAGCCACCGGTAACTCAGGGTCCGACCGTCCCGCGGATCACCCCCAGCTCCACCAGGTCCTGCGGCCGGATGCGCAGGCCGTCCGCCGTCGCCTCCACCTCGCGGGGCGGGCGCTTGAGGATCGCCGCCGCGAGCTCCGGTGCGATCACCGAGAAGTAACTGTCGGGCGTGGCCCAGGTGTTGCCGGGTGCGGCCAGGGCCAGCGCGCCGCCCGAGCCGCCCTCCCCGATCACCAGCGTGGTCAGCGGTGTCCGGGCGCTCGCCACCGCGCCGAACACGTCGGCGATCGCGGCGCCCGCGCCCTGCCGCTCCGCCTCGGCGTCGTTGGCGGCGCCCGGGGTGTCCACCAGGGTCAGCACCGGGATGCCCAGCCGGTCCGCGAGGCGGATCAGCCGGGCGGCGGTGCGGTAGCCGGCCGGCCGGGTCGCCGTCCCGGTCTGCGCGGCGTAGGCGACCGTCCGGCCCTCGTGCGTGCCGAAGCCGCACAGCATGCCGTCCGGGTCGGCCCCGCCGCAGCGGTCGCCGCTGATCGAGACCCGGTCGGTGAAGTAGGCGTCGAGGTAGGCCGCGGCGCGCGGGCGCAGCGGTGAGCGGGCGCGCCGGACGGCGTCCCAGCCGGTGGCGGGCAGGACCGCCGTCTCGCCGAGCGGCTCGGGCGGCGGGGCGGGCGTGGTGGACGGGCAGGTCAGCAGCCGCAGCCAGCGCGCCAGCGTCGCGCGCAGCTGCGCCGGCGGGACGACCGCGTCCGCCGCGCCCGCCGCGACCTGCGCCTCGGCCGTGTACGCCGCCGGGTCCGCGTCGGCCGGCCGCACCCGGGAGCCGGCGAAGCCGACCTGCGCCCCGGGCAGTGCGAGGACCACGTCGGCGCCCGCGCCCAGCGTCGCCCAGCCGCCCCCGGTCGTCGGGTCGCGCAGGACGGCCACCTGGGCGAGCCCGGCCTCCCGGGTGAGCGCCGACTCCCGGGCCACCCGCTGGAGTTGGGTCAGGGCCCGCATGCCCTCCTGCATCCGGCTGCCCCCGGTGGCCACCAGCGGCACCACCGGGATCCGCCGCTGCCGGGCGTACGCGTACGCCGCCTCCAGCCGGTCGCCGGTGCGCTCGCCGAGGGAGCCGCCGAGGAAGCCGAACTCGAACGCGATCAGCACGGCCCGGGTGCCACCCACGCGGGCGGTGCCGCACACCACGGACTCCTCCTCGCCGGTGTGGGCCGCGGCCCGGGCGCGGGCGGCGTCGTAGCCGGGCCAGGCCAGCGGGCCGTCGGGCGGTGAGATCCGCGCGGGAGGGGGCAGTTCGTCGAAGGTCGCCTCGTCGGCGAGGGCGGTGACGACCTCGCGGGCGGAGAGACGCTCAGCCATGGGTCAGCGCCCGCTTCATGATCTTCCCCATGTCGTTGCGGGGCAGCGCGTCGAGGTGGTGGACGACCCGGGGGCGCTTGTGCGGGGCGAGGCGCTCGGCCACGTGGTCGGCCAGCTCCTTGAGCCCGGGCGGCGCCTGCGGGTCGTCCGGCACGATCCACGCCACGATCCGCTCGCCCAGGTCCGGGTCCGCCTCCCCGGTGACGGCGGCCTCCCGCACGCCCGGGTGTTCGAGCAGCGCGTTCTCGATCTCACCGGCCCCGATCTTGTAACCACCGCTCTTGATCAGGTCGGTGGCCTTGCGGCCCACGATCCGGACGTAGCCGTCGGGGTCGCGCACCGCCATGTCGCCGGTGCGGAAGAAGCCGTCGGCGGTGAAGGCGGCGGCGGTGGCGTCCGGCCGGTTGAGGTACTCGGTGAAGAGGTTCGGGCCGCGCACCTGGATCTCGCCCACCGTCTCCCCGTCGTACGCGGCGACCTCCGAGCCGTCCTCCTCGACCAGCCGCAGCTCCACGCCCGGCAGCGGCACGCCGACCGTGCCCGGGCGGGCCTCCCCGTCGGCACGGACGCTGGTGTTCATCAGCGTCTCCGTCATGCCGTACCGCTCGATCACCCGCCGGCCGGTCGCCGTCGCGATCCGCCCGTGGTCGTGCACGGGCAGCGCGGCGGAGCCGGAGACCAGCAGCCGCGCCCCGGTCAGCGCCGTCACCAGCTCCGGCTCGCCCGTGACGGCCTCGGCGATCCGGTGGTACATCGTCGGCACCCCGAACAGCATGGTCGCGCCCGTGGTCAGCTCGCGGGCGACGCCCTGGGTGGAGAACCGGCCCAGGTGCCGCACCGAGCCGCCGCGGCGCAGCGGGCCGAGCGTGCCGAGGACCAGGCCGTGGACGTGGAACAGCGGCAGTCCGTGCACGAGGACGTCGTCGCCGGTCCACTGCCAGGCGTCGGCCAGGGCGTCCAGGGTGGAGGCGATCGCCCGGCGCGGGATGACGGCGCCCTTGGGCGGGCCGGTGGTGCCGGAGGTGTACACGATCAGAGCCGGGTCCTCGTCCCGGCCGCGGTCCTCGGGGGCGGGACCGGTGCCGTGCACGTCGACGTCGACGCGGGCGAGGTCCGCGAGGGCGGCGGGGAGTTCGGCGTCCGGGGCCGCGAGCACCAGGCCGGGCGTGCTGTCGGACAGGATGTGCCCGAGCTCCTTGGCGCCCGACTTGGGGTTGAGCGGTACGGCGGGCACGCCGGCCAGCAGCGCGGCGGTGACGGCGACGGCCGTCTCCAGCGTGGGCGTCGCCCAGACGGCGACCCGCGCGGCCCCGCCGAAGCGGCCCGTGAGCGCTCCGGCCGCGGCGGCGAGCTGCGCGTAGGTCAGGGAGCGCTCGCCGAACCGGAGGGCGGGCCGGTCGGCCGGGTGCTCGGTCAGGGCCGGGAAGAGAGGGGGCACGCGTCACATCTCCTTAGCGGTTGCGTCCGGTTGCCGGTGCCGGTGCCGGTGCTGCCGGTGCAGGTGGCGGTGGGGCCGGTACCGGTGGTGGCGGCGGTGGCCGGTGTACCGGGCCGGTCAGCCCCAGCCGGGTACCACCATCACCAGCCAGGCGGCCGCCGGCACGACGGCCACCACGATCCCTCCGTACACCATCAGCTGCCGGAAGAAACGCTCGCGGTCGACGTCGGGGGCGGCGGCCAGGACGAGCGCGCCGTTGGTCGAGAACGGGCTCACGTCCACGACCGTCGCCGAGACGGCGAGCGCCGCGACCATGCCGATCGCGCCGATCTCACCGCGCTCCAGGAACGGGACGGCCAGGGGGATCAGGGCGCCCATGATCCCCACGGAGGAGGCGAACGCCGAGACCAGGGCGCCGATGTAGCAGAGCAGGACCGCGGCGAGGAGGGGCACGCCGATGCCGCCCACGCCCTCGCCTGCCCACGTGATGGTGCCCATCTCGTCGAGGACGCCGACGTAGGTGAGGACGCCGCAGATGAGCAGGACCGTGGGCCAGGCGATCTGGCCGGTCGCCTTGCGGCTGTCCTCGGGCCACAGGGTGCTGAGGACGACCGCGAGGGTGATGGCGGTCAGGCCGGCGTCCAGGTCGAGGACGAGGACGGCGAGGACCAGGGCCAGGAGGGAGACGAGGGTGGCGACGCGGGCGGGGGTGAGGCGGGTGGTCGCCACGGCGTTCCCGCCCGCGGCGGCCCGTTCGCCGTCGGGCACGTCACCGGGCACGTCACCGGGTACGTCCCCGGACTTGTCGGAGGACTCGTCGACAGGCCCGACAGGCCCGTCGACGGCTCCCCGCTTCCACAGCCTCAGCCCCCCGCACACCACGTACACCACACCGGCGATCACCACGTTCGCCGCCAGGGAGGCCAGGAACAGCACCAGTTCGTTGCCCGGGAGCTTCTCGCGTTCGACGATGCCGTTGACGATCGAGCCGTAGATGCTGATCGGGGAGAAGCCGCCCGCCTGGGCGCCGTGCACGACCATCGCGCCCATGAGCAGGGGGCTGATGCCGTAGCGCGCGGCGAAGCTCAGGGCGATGGGGGCGACGATCGCGACCGCCGCCGGGCTGACCGCGCCGATGGCCGTGAGCGCGCCGGTCAGGGCGAACATCACCCAGGGGATGAGCGCCACCCGCCCCCGCACCAGCCGGACGGCGGTGTGCACCAGCCAGTCGGTGGTGCCGTTGGCGCGGGCGATCGCGAACAGGTACGTGACGCCGACCAGGACGACGAACAGGTCACCGGGGAAGCCGGCGAAGATGCCGTCCGCGTCGAGGTCCGCGACCAGCCCGCCGACACCGAAGGCGGCCGCGAAGGCGAGCGCGCCCATGTTGACGGAACGGGTGGTGGCGATCACGAACACCACGACGAGGACGAGGATGGAGAGGAGTTCGGGGGACATACGGGCTCCCGTCGTTGGGCCCCGGAGCGGCTGGGAACACACCCGCGGTGGATGCCGGACAGTGGACGAGTGGCTGAGCCACTTGGGGTGCGCTGATCGAACAGCGTGGGTGCGGCCCGGGTCTCCGTCAAGGGGTCGCGCAGGAATTGGCTCAGCCACTCCGCCACTGTGAAGGTCCGGTGTTACGCTCCCGGCGAGAGGGGGATCCCGTGACCGACGCCCTGCGCCCCATGGCCAAACAGCGCCTGTACGAGCAGGTGCTTGAGCGGCTGCGCCAGTACGCCGCCGAGGGCGGTCTGCGCGCCGGCGACCGGCTGCCGCCCGAGCGGGACCTCGCTCAGCGGCTCGGGGTGAGCCGGGCCTCGGTGAAGCAGGCCATCGTGGTGCTGGAGGTCCAGGGCCTGGTGGAGGCGCGCCACGGCGGAGGCACCTACCTCGTGCGGGACAGCCTCGACGCCGAGCCCGTGGAGCGGATGGTGGAGCGCCGCCGGCGCCTGCCCGACGTCCTGGAGGCCCGGGAGGCGCTGGAGACGAAACTCGCCGAGCTCGCGGCCGAGCGGCGGACCGAGGACGACCTGGCCGCGATGCGGTCCGCGCTCGACCGGATGACGGAGGAGATCGGGCAGGGCGGTCACGGCGTCGAGGGCGACCGGCTGTTCCACGCGGCGGTGACGGCGGCGGCCCACAGCGGTCTGCTCGCCGAGTTCATGCGCTCCATCGCCGAGCAGATCGCCGAGAGCCGCACCGAGTCCCTCCGCCAGCCCGGCCGCCCGTCCCGCTCCCTCTCCCAGCACCGGGCCATCCTCGACGCGATCGCCGCCGGACAGCCCCGCCGGGCCGCAGCGGCCATGCGCCGCCACGTCCGCACGGTGGCGAAGGTCCGCCTACTGGACTGGGAACCGGACGACTCCCAGCCGCCGGACGACTCCCGACCGCCGGACGACGCCTAGCCGCCATACGACTCCCAGCCGCCGGACGACTCCTGCCGCCGGCCCGGGACGCGCTCCGGGGCACGCCGCGGCGACCGGGGTTGTCAGCCTGCCGCGGAAGTCGGTGATCGCTTGTCTGACCGAGGGGGGAATCGCCGTGGCCGGCGCTCCGCGTATCGCGCTCGTCACCTATGACTCCGGGGGCGAGGAGCACAAGGACCGGGACCTGCCGGTGCTGGTCGGTGCCCTGTGCGACGCCGGAGCCGACGCCGTCGCCGTGGCCTGGGACGACCCTGCCGTCGACTGGGCGGCCTTCGATCTCGCCCTGATCCGCTCCACCTGGGACTACAGCTGGCGCGCCGCCGAGTTCACGGCCTGGGCCGAGCGCTGCGCGCGGGCGACCCGGCTCGTCAACCCGGTCGAGGTGGTGCGGTGGAACGCCGACAAGCGCTACCTCGGGGAACTCGCGCGGGCCGGGGTGCCCGCCGTGCCCACCCGCTACCTCGCGCCCGGCGACCCCGTCGAACTGCCCGCCGACCGGGAGTACGTGGTGAAGCCCACCTCCGGCGCGGGGGCCCGGTACGCCGCCCGCCACCCGGCCGGGGAACACGACGCCGCCCTGCGGCAGGTGGAGCGGATGCACGCGGAGGGGCTCACCGCGATGGTGCAGCCGTATCTGGCCGCCGTCGACACGCACGGCGAACGGGCCCTGCAGTTCTTCGGCGGCCGGCTGCTGCACGCCGGCGTCAAGGGCGCCGTCCTCACCCCGGGCACGCCGTACGACGCGGACAAGGTCGCCCACCCCGGCATCCGGCGCTGGGACCCCACCGCCGCCGAACTGGCCCTCGCCGAGCGGGCCCTGGCGGCCGTGCCCGGCGACCCGGAGCTGCTGTACGCGCGGGTGGACCTCGCGACCGGGCCGGACGGGGAGCCCCTGCTGATGGAGCTGGAGCTGATCGAGCCGAACCTGTTCCTGCACGTGCACCCGGACTCCGTGCCCCGGGTCGTCCGGGCGGTGCTGGCCGCCGCCCGCTGACCGCCACGAGCGGGGCATACGTCCCGCGGTGCGGCTTTTGGTGTACAGGTAGGGCCATGCCCTCCGAGCGACGGTCCTGGGTGCCCCTGCTGGCGGTGTGCTCCGGGTACTTCATGGTGATCCTCGACGTCACCGTCATCAACGTCGCCGTGCCGGTGATCGGCCGCGAGCTGTCGGCCTCGCTGACCGGCATCCAGTGGATCACCGACGGCTACACGCTCGTCCTCGCCGGGTTCCTGCTGACGGGCGGCGCGCTCGGGGACCGGCTGGGCAACCGGCGGGTGTTCTGCGCGGGCGTGGCACTCTTCACCGTGGCCTCGGCCGCCTGCGCCCTCGCGCCCGGCACCGCCTTCCTGGTGGTGGCGCGGCTGGTGGAAGGGCTCGGCGCGGCGCTGATCGTGCCCGGCTCGCTGGCCCTGCTCCAGCAGTCCTACCCGGAACGGGCCGCACGCGCCCGGGCCTTCGGACTGTGGGGCGCCATGGCGGGCATCGCGGCCTCCGCCGGACCGCTGCTGGGCGGCCTGCTGGTCTCCACGGCGGGCTGGCGCTGGGTGTTCCTGATCAACCTGCCCGTGGGCGCGGCCTGCCTGGCGCTCACCCTGCGGCACGTGTCCCGCTCGCCCCGGCGCGCCGACCGGGCCCTGGACGTGCCCGCGCAGATCGCGGTCGTGGCGGCGGTGGCGCTGCTGACGGCGGCGCTCAACGAGGCGGGGCGGCGCGGCTGGTCCGACCCGGCCGTGCTCGCCGGACTCGGGCTGGCCGTGCTGTCCGCCGCGGCCTTCGCCCTGCGCGAGCGGCTGGCCCGGACCCCCGCCCTGCCGCTCGCCCTGCTGCGCTCCCGCGCCCTGGGCGGCGGCGCCGCGATCGGCCTGCTGTTCAACTTCGGCTTCTACGGCATGGTCTTCACCGCCAGCCTGGAGTTCCAGCACCAGCGCGGATACAGCGCCCTCGGCACCGGCCTCGCGCTGTTCCCGGCGGTGGCGATGACGATGTTCGCCTCCGTCCTCTCCGGCCGTCTGAGCCGCCGCACCGGCGACCGCCCGCTGGTGATCTCGGGGATGCTCCTGGCGGCGCTGGGCCTGGCCGGCTGGGCCGCGGCGGGCGCCGACCCGGCCTACGCGGCGCTGGTGCTTCCCATGATGGCCGCCGGTTTCGGCACCTCCTTCGCCCTCACCGGCTCGACCGCCACCGTCATGGGCGCCGCGCCCCCGGCCTACGCGGGTGCCGCCTCCGCCCTGTTCAACACCACCCGCCAGATCGGCAGCGCCACGGGTGTCGCACTCGGCGGCAGCCTGCTGGCCTCGGCCGCGACCTACGGCAGCGGCATCCGCACCAGCATGCTCATCGGGGCCGCTGCCTACCTCGCGGCGGCGCTCCTGGCCCGGTGGTGCGTCCCCGCACGGGCCGAACGGTCCACTCCGGCCTGAAGCGACGCCGCCCTGCGGCTGCCGACCTTCCTGCGGTCCGCCTTCCCCGACCGGTTCCCGCCGGCCCTGGACCGGGCCGGCGGGAACTCAGCCCGGAGTCCCGGTGACGGCCACCCGCTGCAGCAGCCCCCAGGTGAACTCGGCGACGACGTCCCGCCGCACGCCCCGGGCGTCCGGCGCGGTGAACGCCAGTCCCCACCGGGTCGGTGCCGAGCCCTCCAGGGGGCGCGCCGGGGCGAAGGCGCGGGCCGCCTCGTCGACCGTGCAGGACCAGGGCGTGAGGTCGTCCAGGGTGCGCAGAGCCGGGCCCGGCGCGCCCGGGGCGCGGACCAGCCACTCGTTCCACACCGCGCCGTTCGGGGCGGTCAGCACCTCGAAGCGCAGGTCCGGCCAGAGGGGCAGCGGCCACAGCCACGCCTCGCAGTCCAGGTCGCCGATCCGGCGCGGCGCGCGGGACTCCGGTTCGCCCAGGACGGAGCGGTACCGGGACAGGGGCGCGCGGGAGCGCGGGGAGCGGACCATCGCCTGCCAGCGTTTGTTGGCCTCGCGCATGCCGGCGATCGACACGCCCAGCTCGTGCCGGGCGTCCTCCACCAGGCCCGGGTTGTGGTCGGCCATGCGGCGCAGCAGCACCAGCTGGAAGTCGAGCGGACCGAAGGGGCTAGCGGGGTGCTTTCCGGAGGGCATGCGACCCATCGTCGCCCACCGGGGCGGTGCCGGGGCGGCGGCCGTCGGGCAGGAACAGCACCGAGTTGACGTAGCGCGGGCCCCGCAGGAGCGGAGTCGGCAGCACGCGGCGGAGCAGGCCGTGCGAGACGACGTGGGAGGCGCGGGCCTGGTGGTCCTCCAGCGGGAACCCGGCCAGCGGCACCCAGGTGTCCCCGGGCAGCACCCAGCCCTCGTAGCCCAGCAGGGCCAGATACGTCACCACCGGCGCGATCGGCTGGATACGGGACTCCAGTTCGACGAAGAGGGCGGGCCGGTCGCGCGCCAGCACACCGGTCGCGCCGCGCAGCACCGCCGGTTCGTTGCCGTCCACGTCGATCTTGATGAAGCCCACGTGGCGCAGTCCCAGCTCGTCCAGGGTGACGCTGGGCACGTCCAGGGCCATGCCGTGGATGTCGCGCCGCACCAGCGAGGAGACGCCCCGGTCGCCCGAGTCGCCCGACGGCAGCCACAGGCGGGCGATGCCCGGCCGGTCCGAGGCGGCCGCGCGCACCACCCGGACGTTCGGCGGGGCGGCGGCCGCCAGCAGCCGGGCCAGATGCGGCACCGGCTCGATCGCCACGACGTGCTCGGCGCGGCCGGACAGCCGGTGCGTCCAGGGCCCGTACCAGCCGCCGACGTCCACCGCCGTCCCGCAGTCCGGCGGGCACAGCTCGGCGAGCCGGGCCAGCTCCGGCTCGAAGCGGGGATACAGCGCCCGGGCCGTCGCGGCCACCAGCCGCCCGGGCAGGAAGGGGGCGAGACGCGCCGCCAGGCTGGTCACGGCGCCATCCTCTTGAGGAGGTCCTCGTGCACCTCGTCCGGGACCTGCTCGCCCGAGGACGGCAGCAGCTGCGGAATGCCGTCGACGATCGGGTAACGGCGGTGCAGGCGCGGGTTGTACAGCGCCTCCTCGTGCCCGGCCTCCTCGGGCAGCAGATGCAGCGGGCCCTTGTCGAGCGGGCACGCCAGGATCTTCAGCAGCGGGTCGTCGGGCTTCATGGGGATGCCAACTCCTCGGCCGGTGCGGTGGGTTGGGGAGCGGAGTCGTGCTTCGGCATGGCCAGCAGCACGGCGACCGCGAGGGCCGTGCCCGCCACCCGCAGCGCGAGCCGCAGCGGCTCGTGCGGCAGGGCCTCGCCGAACGACAGCGTGCCGAGCACGGCCGTGAACAGGCAGGTCACGGTCGTGCACACCGGCACGATCAGCGAGGCACGGCAGCGCTGCAGCGCCGCCTGCGACATCACCAGGCCGAACACGCCGGTGAACAGCAGCAGATACGGATACGGGGAGCCCAGCAGGTCCAGCACCGCGCCGCCGATCCCGTCCGTCGTCAGATGGCCGGAGACGCCCTTGATGGCCAGCGAGCTCACCCCGTACAGCAGGCCCACCGCCACGCCGTACTCGACGCCGGTCGTCGGGCGCCGGTGCCGGTTGCGGGCGCGCCGCTCGGCGGAGCCGTACAGCCACACCCCGGCCGCCAGCGACGGCACGCACACCAGCAGGATCAGCTGGTAGGGGGCGTCCTGGCTGACGCTGTCGGCGCCCTCGCGCAGCGACAGCACCACCATCAGCAGCGCGAGCAGGATCGCCCCGAGCGCGTACCGCTCCCGGCCGCTGGTCTCCTCGCCCAGCAGCCGGGCCGACAGCAGCACGAGCAGCACCAGACCGGAGACGAAGATGCCCTGCGCGGCGGCGATCGGCAGGGTGCGGTAGACGACGAGCTGGGCGGCGAAACCGGCGGCGAGGGCGAGGGAGCCGCCGATCCACAGCGGGCTGCCGAGGACCAGGCGCAGCAGCCGGGCCGGCTGCCGGATGCTCACCTCGGGGAGCGAGGTGAGCGCCCGCTTCTCCAGCACGAAACCCAGGCTGTACAGGGTGTTCGCCAGCAGGGCCGCGGCCACTCCCCACCACATGGGTTACGTCCTTTGGGCGTGCAGCAACAGGATCGACGCGAGCTGCGGCCGGGCGCAGGCCAGCCGGTCCAGCGGCCGCAGCGGGCGCGGCACGCCGTGGAAGGGAGCGCCCTCCAGCCGTACGACCGTGAACCCGGACGCGGCGACGAACTCCCGCAGCGCGCGCGGGGTGTACAGCCGCAGGTGCCCCACGACCTCCGAGCCCGGACGGCCGTGGATGCCGCGCAGGCTGACCTCGGAGAAGACCGGCTGCACCCCCGCGAGCAGCAGGGCCCGGTTGTACCAGGCGGCCAGGTTCGGCGTGGACAGCATCAGATGGCCCCCGGGGCGCAGCACGCGGCGGATCTCGTCCAGCGCGGCGTCCGGATCGACGAGGTGCTCGATCACCTCGCTGAACAGCACCGCGTCCGCCGACCCGGACGCGAACGGCAGGCCGCCGCCGGTGAGTTCGCCGCGGACCGCGTACGGGACGCGGGTGCGGGCGCGGCGCAGCGCGTCCTGGGACCAGTCGACGCCGACGATGCGGTGGCCGGGGAGGAGGGGCGCGGCGGTGGCCGCGGCGGTGCCGTCGCCGCAGCCGATGTCCAGGACGGTCCGCGGCCGGCCGGCGGCCGGTCCGAGCGCCCGGGCCAGCATGCGCGCCTGGCGCAGGCTGCGCGGGGTGCCGGAGGCGACGGGGACGGCCGGGTTCTCGTAGAAGTCGCGCAGGTCCTTCGGGTGTGGCGCGGTGGTCGGTACGGCCGTCATGACGTGGCCTCCGTGGTGTGCAGGTAGTGCTCGAACAGGTCGCGCAGATGGGCGCCGTCGCCGGGGCCGAGCAGGGTGCGGGACCAGCGCAGGGCTAGGTGCAGGCGGCCGGCCGTGGACGCGGTCGTCACGGTCAGGCCGCGCGGCATCCGGGCCGGGGCGGAGAACCAGACCGCGTGCGCGCGGCCGGCCTCCTCGCCGAAGTCCAGCGGGTAGGGGATGCGGCCGATGTTGCTGAGCAGGGTCGTCGACGTCCAGGGCGCGGCGGCCCGGCGCAGGGTGCGGGTGAGGGCGGCCCGGGCGGCGACCGGCGCCCAGGGGGCGGTGAGCAGGGTGGCGCCGTAACCGAGCTGGGGGCGGGGCAGGGACTTCAGTGCCCGGGTGCGTTCCGCGGTGCGGCGCAGCAGGTCCGGCAGGTGGGGGTCGCGCAGTTCCCGCGGCGCGAAGGGGACCTCCACCAGGCGGGTGCCGTTGCCGATGGCCATCGAGAGGTCCCGGGGGCGGTCGTCCACGGGCATGGTGATGCGCAGCGGGCGGGGCCGGGCGCCGTGCTCCCGGTTCCAGTGGGCGAGGGTGAGCGCCGTGGTGACCATGAGCTGGTCGTTGACGGTGTAGGGGGAGCCCTTGGGGCGGTGCGGCAGGGGCAGTTCGGTGACCAGCATGCCGTTGCCGGGGGACGGCTCGGGCGTGCCCCGTGCGACGCGCGCCGGAGGTGTCCAGTTGGTCGGGGTGTCCGGCGGTTCCCGGTGCGGTTCGGCGGGGCGGACCGGGGGCGCGGCGGGGGAGTTGTCCCTGCCGCCGTACAGTTCGGCGGCCGTGGCCAGGACCCGCAGGCAGGCCGGGCCGTCGAGGGCGGTGTGGTTGATGGTGAGGAAGAGGACCGAGTCCACGACTTCCAGACGGACCGGCGGGGACTGCGACAGCGGCGGGGCCTGCGCCAGGGCCCGGGCCCTGGCCTCCCGCACGGCGCGCGGGCCCGGCGGGGCGAAGGTCACCACCTCCACGTCGGGCTCGCGCGTCAGCTCCCACTCGTAGCGCCGCCGGTACCACGGCCCCGGCGCCTCCCGCATGAGGATCCGCGGATGCCGGTGCAGCGCCTCCAGGAACGCCTTGCGCAGGCGTGACCGGTCGAGCGGCCCCGGCAGGTGGACCTCGATGTGGACGGTCTCCGGCTCCTCCTCCTGGAGGCAGTGCCGGGAGACCTCGTCCACCACCGGGAACGGGATGCGGACCGGCGTCGTCATACGGCCTGGCCCTCCCCGGGGTCCGTCCTCGGCAACGGCCGCGTCGGCGCCTCCGGCCGCGGCTGCTCGCGCAGGCTCACCAGTCCCGCGAACAGACCTATCAGCGCCAGCAGTTGGGCCAGGTGCCCGAACGCGCCCGTGCCCGCGCCCACCGGCTCCCCGGCCCCGAAGGCCGCGGCGATCCCCGCCGCGGCCAGGGCGGCGAACGCGATCGGCACCAGCAGCGCGTGCCGCCGCGCGGCGAGCAGCGCCAGCGCCGGGACCAGCAGCGCCAGCCACCCCGCGATCACCACCCCGGCCAGCGTCAGCGCCACCGCGCCGAGCCACAGTCCGGGCAGCGGCGGGGCGGGCTGCGGCGCGTCCGCGCTGGGCTCGCGGCGGCGCCACACCGCCAGGCCCAGCAGCGCCGCGATGCCCACACCGCTGCCGATCAGCCCGATGTCGTAGGTGGTGGCCGGCTCGTACGACAGCTTCACCGCGCCGCCCGCCCCGGCCGGGATCCGCCAGCCCTGCTGCCAGCCGTCCAGCCGGACCGGAGTCAGCTCCTTGCCGTCCAGCGTGGCCCGCCAGCCGTCGTTGAAGTTCTCGTACGTGGTCAGGTACGCGGCCGCCCCCGAGCCGACCGTCACCTCGCGCCGGTCGCCCAGCCAGTCCCGGACCCGCAGCTCACGCCCGGCCGCGGCGGCCTCGGGCACCGTCCCGCGCGTCAGGGTCACGTCCGTGAGCGCCAGCGGGCCCGCGTCACCGCCCTCCAGCCGGTGCTCGCCCGCCGCCAGCCGCACCTCGGTGTCACCGCGGCCCTCCTGGCAGAGCGTCACCTGCACGCCCCGCCGCTCCACCAGGTCCCGCACGGTCCCCTTCACGCTCGACTGGTACAGCTCGCCGTCCAGCGCCACGTCCGGGCCCTTGCCGCACGGCAGGGAGAACGCGCGGGTGCCGTCCGGCTGCGGGGTGCGGTACTGGTCGAGGGAGGGGATGTAGGCCTCGGTCAGGCCCACGGGCAGGCGCAGGTCCTCGTCGGCGACAGGGTTGTGCAGGGTCAGCGGGGCCGTCCCGGTGACCGTGACGTCCAGCCGGTCGGTGGTGATCGGCGGGAAGCGGACCCAGCCGTTCTCGTCGACTCCGGCGATGGCCGCGCCGTCCGGGGAGCTGATGTGCACCTCGGAGGCGCGGGCGGACAGTCCGCCCGCGGGGGCCAGGACCAGTTCGCCGACCGGCTGCTTGCCCTCCCAGCGCAGGTGGATCGTCGGCCGGTCGCCCGCGATCCACGCCGTCGTCAGGTCGCCGTCGGTGAGGTTGCGCGCCCCGATGCCCGCGCCGAGGCGTGCGGTGGAGTCGGCGGTGGCGACGATCCGGGCCTGCTGCTCGGGTGCCACCTCGTAGAGCAGCTCGTCGAGTGCCGCGCCCGGCACCGGCACCGCGCTCGCCCTCACCTCGTACGTGCCGGCGGCCGGCGTGGTGAAGCGGCGGTGCAGGCCCGCCTCGGTGCCGGCCGGGGACAGACCGGTCGGGTCGGACGCGCGGTGCAGGGAGACGACGGTCGCGGCGGCACTCGCCTCGTCCGCGTCGGACGGCAGCCGCAGCAGCCGCGTCACCTGGACGTCGGGCAGGTCGATCTCGGAGAAGCCCGCGCCGGTGAGGCCGGTCCTGCGCTCCACCGAGTCGACGATGGTCAGCTTCATCCAGCGGGTGGCGCCCTCGGGCGCCTTGATCCGCTGGGTCCTGCCGTTCGGCTGCAGGAAGCTGGTCCGCTCGCCCTTCTCGGTCTCCACCCGCACCTTCGTCGCCGCCGCGCGCACGCTTCCCTGGGGCAGCGGCGTGACCTTGAAGGAGGACGGCATGGCGTAGGGGCCGGTGAAGCCGATGCGCAGCCACTGCCCGTCCGGCGTGTCCGGCGCGCCCTCGGTCCAGGCGGTGTCCGGGTTGCCGTCGAAGGCGTTCACCGGGTCGTACTGCGGCAGGTGGAACAGCCAGTTGCCGTAGGAGGACGCCGACACCGAGGACGCGCCGCGCAGTTCGGCGACCGTCTGGTGCTCGGTGCCCTCGGCCGGCAGGATCTGGCGCGGCTTCTCACCCGGGTCCTGCTGCGCCCCGGACGCGTTGCGCTCGTCGCGCGTGTACGTGTACGAGGTGTTGGCGTTGACCAGCCCGAACCGGGTGTCGGCCCGGCGCAGCCCGTCGCCCACCACCTGCACGGCCGGGGTGCCGAGCCCCGGGTGGTGGTCCCCGGTCAGGACGGCGGCCCGCCCGCGCAGTCCGGACGCCAGCGGCAGCAGCGCCTCGGGCCCGCCGGACACCACGGCCGTGTCGGCGACCGGGGCGAGGCCGGCCTGCCCGGGCCGGACGACGTCCGGGCCCGCCGGACGGTAGATCTCCACGGCCCGCTGCCGCGGGTAGAGCCCCTCGACCTGGAGCGGGGCGTCCTGCGCGATCCGGCCGCCGGTCATCACCGGGCCGAGCCCCGTGACCCGCTCGTACCCCGACTGCTCCAGCGTGCGCTTGACGGTCGTGGTCGGCACGGAGCCGATCTGGTCGGGGTCGAGGTCGTTGCGCACGACGACGTAGTACAGCCCGGCCCGGCTCAAGTAGTCGGCGAGCCCCGGCACGTGGGCACCGGACAGCAGGGCCTGCTCGACGGCGTCCATGGCGCGCCGGTTGCCGGGCGTGCCGAACGGGACGTAGTCGCGCTGCGCCCAGCGCGACTCGGCGAGCACGTCGAGCGGCTGGTCGATGGGGGAGCCCCAGGTGTAGACGCCGTGCGCGGTGGCCGGGACGACCAGGGCGCGCGAGTCCGGCGAGTACTTCTCCAGCCAGTCGGCCGTGGCCTGCCAGTAGGCGGGCAGCTGCCGGAAGGAACCGGGGTTCAGGATCGAGCCGTTGAGGTACGGCCACAGCAGCCCGGGCAGGATCAGCACGGCCGCCACGAGCGGCGCGAAACGCCGGCCGCGCACCGGCCGGGCCCCGCGCCGCTCGGCGGCCACCCCCACCAGATGGGCCAGGCCCAGCACGAGGGCCAGCGCCAGTCCCGTCTGGAACTTGTAGATGTTGCGGAACGGCGACAGCCACCCGTCCAGCCAGCCCTGCATCACCTCGTGGAACGGCGCCCCGAACGCCCCGCCGTACCCGGCGAGCAGCACCAGCGCGGTCACCAGCACCGTCAGCACCAGCCACCGCCGCTCGGGCATGTCCCGCCGGGCGAGCCCGGCCAGTCCCAGCCCGGCCGCCAGCGCCGAGCTCACGATCACCAGGACGGAGGAGGCCACGGTCCAGCCGGCCGGCAGCCAGGCCTCACCGAAGTGCAGATAGGCGACCCAGTTCCCGGCCCCGCGCAGCGCCTCGGTCGCCGACATGGTGTCCGTGGTCGTCTGCGCCGTCTCTATATAGGGGAGGAAGTTCTCCCCGTAGACGCCGAGCAGCAGCAGCGGCACCCACCACCAGGCCGTCACGACGATCACCGCCGGGGCCCACCAGGCGATCAGCTTGCGCATCCGCGGCCCCGGTGGCCGGGACAGCAGGTACAGCCCCACCGGCAGCAGGGACGCCAGCGTCGCCGAGGCGTTCACCCCGCCCATGAACGGCACCAGCAGCGCCGAGCGCAGGGCGGCGACCCGGGCGGCGTACCGCTCGTCGGTCAGCGGCAGCAGCACCCACGGCAGGAACGCGCCGGGCAGCGCGGCGGCCGACGTGGAGCCGATGACGGTCGTGAACAGCGGCCACAGCGCGTACGCCACGGCCGCGAGCAGCCGCGAGGCCCCGCTGCCCACCCGCAGCCGCTCCGCCAGCCGCAACGCCCCCCAGAAGGCGACGGACACGATCACCGACAGCCACAGCCGCTCCGCCAGCCACACCGGCAGCCGCACCAGGTCGCACACCCAGTAGAACGGCAGCATCGGCCACAGATAGCCGGCGTACTGGTCCTGGATGCCGCCGAACCCGGCCCGGTCGTGCCACAACTGCCCCAGATCGGCGAGGAACCGGCCCGGATCGGTGGTCACCCCGAGTTTGGTGTCGAACGTCTGCCGCCCCGGCTGCACCGCCAGGAACAGCACGAACACCACGGCCCAGAAACCCAGCAGCCAGCGCCGCGACCGGGGGCCGTCGGGCGGGCCCGAAGCGGTCGCGGTGCTCGGGACGGCTGCCGGTGGAGGAGCCTGGACCGTGGTTGTCATGTAGGACACCGCCGCAGAATGAGGAGGAGGTTCCAGGTGGCGAACTCGCGGATCCCGGGCGCCTTGACGACGCTCTCCGCGAGGAAGGGCCAGTAGCGGGAACGCGCCGAGACGACCGTGACGTCGTCCCGGGCGCGCACCTGCCGCAGGGTGGAGCCGATGTGCACCGCGAACAGGTTCTCGCCGAGCGTGTGCTTCGCGGGCCTGCCGGTCCGCCGGGCGTAGCGGGCCCGGGCCCGCTCGGCGCCCAGGTAGTGCCACGGGGCCCACTCGTGCCCGCCCCACGGCGACAGCCAGTTGGTGAACGACACGTAGATCAGCCCGCCGGGCCGGGTCACCCGGGCCAGCTCGCTGAGGAACGTCTCGGGGTCGGAGACGTGCTCCAGCACATTGGAGGAGAAGGTGACGTCGGCGACGCCGTCCCGCAGCGGGAGCAGATAGCCGTCGGCGACGACGGCGCCGTCGGGCGGCTTCTCGCCCAGCTCGTCCGGGTCCGGTTCGAAGAGGTAGGCATGGGCCCCGCGCCGCCGGAACTCCTCGGTGAAGTACCCGCCGCCCCCGCCGACGTCCAGGACGGTACGGCCGGCGACCGGCCCGTCACAGGCCTCCACCTGGTCCACGGCGTCCCGGGCGAGCAGGGAGTAGCAGGCCTCGGGGTCCTCCTGCTCGCGGAGGAAGGCCCGGAACAGGGCGACAGACCGTCGCAACGAGGGGTCTTTCAACGGGGTTTTCCAGGGGCGCGGGGAACTGCGCGGCCGGCCACGCACAACCCGCACACGCGACACGGCACGACCGACCCGCCGAAGGGGCGACGTCACGGAGTCCAACTCCGCACCGCCTCCGCGGCCACCACCCGGAACTGCCGCACGGTCCGGTCCCACCGGAACTGCGCCGCCCGCTCCCGGGCCGCCTTGCCCATCAGTTCCCGCCGCCGCGCGGACAGCGCCAGCGCGCACCACGCCGCGGCGAACGAGGACTCACCGCGCGCCAGGACCCCGGTCTCACCGTCGACCACGGAGTCCTTCAGCCCCGGCACGTCGAAGGCCACACTCGGGGTCTCCCGGGCCGCCGCCTCCGTCACGACCAGCCCCCACCCCTCCACCGCGGAGGGGTGCAGCAGCAGCCAGGCCGCGCACAGCAGCCGGTGCTTCTCGGCCTCGGAGACGTACCCGGTGAACTCCACACCGGGCCCGGCCAGCCGCTCCAGCCGCTCGCGCTCCGGCCCGTCGCCGACGATCACCAACCGCCCGCCGGTCACCGGCCGCACCCGCTCCCACAACCGCAGCAGCAGATCGATCCGCTTGTACTCGACGAGCCGTCCGACGGCGACGAACAGCGGCTCGGGCGACCGGTCGGCTCGGGGCCCCGGCTCCTCGACGCCGTTGTGCACGACCCGGATCCGCTCCCGCTCGACGCCGATCGCCCGCAGGGCGTGGGCCGTCGAGGACGACACGGCGACCAGCAGGTTGCGCTGCTGCGCCCCGGTCAGCGCCCAGTGTTCGAGTCTTCGGCCGAGGCGGGCCGCCGGCGCCAGCGGGCCGCCGAAGCGCATCGTCCACAGGTCGGTGTGGACGTGGTTGACCAGGCACAGGGTCGGCCCCCGGTGCCACAGCGGCGCCAGGTACGGCATGCCGTTGCACACCTCGACCAGCAGATCGCAGTCGCCGACCTGGCGGGCGAAGGCCGACCGGGCGCGCAGGTAGTGCCCGTAGGGACCGCCCGCCGACACGACCCGGTAGTCACGGAAGGCCGCGGGGCCGCCGCACAGCAGGGTCACCTGGTGACCCAGCCGGGTCAGCCCGTCGGCGAGCTTGTCGACCAGCAGCTCGGAGCCGCCGGCGGAGGGATTGTCGAGATCACGATGGGCGAGGAACACGATCCGGCGCGGCTGTGGGGGGAGCGCCGGAGGGTGCTGCGGCGCGTGGGGGGACGCGGCGCGCAGCGCGGACGGTACGTGCTGGGGCATGGGTGCTCCAACTCGTCTCGGGGTGCGGAACTCGGTGGGGAAGACGTGGGGGTGGGGTCGTCGGGGAGGGGACGGCCTGTGGGGGGCCTGAGCTCTTCCTGGGAGGGGAGTGTGGACGGGGTGTGCTCGGGTGGGGTTGGACAGTTTTCGCCCGGACGAACTCCACGGCTACTCACCGACGTGACAATTTCCGGCTTTGTTAGAGCTGACGTCACATCACATCGTGAGGGTCGGCTGGGGCGTACCGGGCACATCGGACGGAGTGGGCTGCTCCGGCTCCTTCCGCCCACGGGCCACCAGAACGCCGCCCACCGCGGCGAGCACCAGACCGGCGATTCCCGCGCCGATCGGCAAGGTCGTTCCCACCAGCCGGAGCTGACCGCTGTCCCGCTCCGCCTGCCGCACGGCTTCCTTCTGTGTCGCGGTCGTGAAGGCGACCTTCTCGCTGTCCAGCAGCACCGCCGCGTCCTTCTTCGCGCCCGGCGCCCGCAGGGTGCGCTTCGGCCCGGTCTGCGCGTACAGCACCCGGCCCGTGGCCTGGTCGACGATCAGCACGAAGCCGTGGTTGGCGTACCACTCCTCGGCCAGCACCTGCGGCCGGTCCGGCTGGTCGACGAGGGTGCCGGGCACCATCCGGGTGCCGGTCCTGGTGGGCGGCACCGAGCCGGTGAACTTGTAGCCGGTGTAGCCCTGGACCTTCTCGGTGCCCCGGTAGTGCAGCACGACCGTGTCGCCGAGGGTGTTGTCCCACCACTGGTAGGACCGTTTCTGCACGTCGAACGGGAACTTCAGGTACGCCTCGCCCTCGATGTGGGGCTTCTCCCCGCAGCAGTGCACCGGCCGGGTGGTCCTGCGGTCCATCACCCAGCGGTGCGGCACGAAGTCCAGCGCGTCGTGCGGATCGGCGGCCGGCAGCGACCTGTCGGTGTCGACCGTGGTCGTCACGTCCCAGACGGCGTTGCCGCTGCGCTCGCTGTCGGCGACATTGCCCCGCACCCGCTGGGTGACGGTGATCTTCCGGTCGGGCACCGTCTCGATCCGGTCGGTGTCGAAGACGCTGCCCCGGCCTTCGTAGACGGCGGTCGTGTCGATGTCGATCGGGTTCACCGCGGCCCGCGGCTGCACGTACCAGGCGAGCAGGGGTGCCAGCACCAGCAGGAACGTACCGAGACCCAGCAGGACCAGGGAAAAGGGGGAGGTTGTACGGCGCATCCGGGCACTCCAGTGGCTTGGGACGGCTCGACGTACGGAAGGGCCGGCACGGCGGCGGAATGCGCGCGTGCGGCTGGGCCGGGAACCGTAGGCGGCTCTTGACGGGGTGTCAATGCTTGTCGACACTGGGCCCGACAGGCAGGGACGGGGTGCCGGGGTGGGGCAACCTCCGGACGATCTCCGGACGAATCCGGACAGAGAGGCTGACCCTGCGATGTCCAGACTGCTCGCTGCCGCGCTGACCGTAGCGCTCGCCGCCGCCCTCGCCGTGGGGGCCGCGCTGGGCGTGGTCGCGCTGCTCGAAGCCACACCCGACCAGCCGAACACCCCCTTGATCACCTACGAGCAGGCCGGTCAGGGGAGTTGACGGATGACGGCCGCCCGCACCGGAACCGTCACCACCCGATCGGCCTGGCACGACGTACCGCGCTTCCAGGTGCGCCGGTTCGCCGCGATCGCCATGGCCGAGGCGCCCGAGCTCGCCGAGGAGATCCTCCGCGAGATCCAGCGCGAGTACCCGCACCTGCCCGTCGTCCTCGACGACTCCGGCGAGCCGATGGCCCTGGTCGGCATCCGCCGCGCCATCGAGGTCTTCGTGCAGCACCTGGAGCACTCGGAGGGACGCCCGACCGTCCCGCCCGGCGTCTTCCAGGACTTCGGCCGCGGCGAGGGCCTCAACGGCCGCTCCCTGGACTCGCTCCAGGCCATCTACCGCATGGGCGTACGTCTGGCCTGGCGCCGCTTCGCCGACATCGGCCAGCGCGTGGAGATCCCGCCCCCGGCGATGTACGAGCTCGTCGACGCGGGCTACGAGTACCTGGACGGCCTGGTCGACCAGTCCGTACGCGGCTACGCCGAGGCCGCGGCCCGCCAGGCCGGCGAACGCCTGCGGCTGCAGCGCCGCCTCATGGAGCTGCTGCTGGCCGAGCACCACCGCGGCGACCCCACCGAGGCCTTCACCGAGCGCGCCGCCCGGATCGGCTGGCCGCTGCCGGAGAAGGTCGCGGTCGGCGTCCTGCTGCGCCCGGCCCGCGAGGCGATGGCACCCGCCGTCGGCCAGGGCGTCCTGCTCGACATGGAGTACGAGCAGCCCCGCATGGTGGTCCCCGAGCCGGACGCGGCGGGCCGCCACGAACTGCTGCACCGGGCCCTGGCCGGCTGGTCCGGCGCGATCGGACCGCCCGTGCCGCTGGCCGACGCGGCGAAGTCGCTGCGCTGGGCGGAGGCGGCGGTCCGCTTGATGGAACGCGACCTGCTGCCCTCCGGCGAGGTCCTGCACTGCACCGAACACACCGAGGCCCTGGTCCTCCTCCAGCCCGAGGAACTGATCGACGACCTGGCCCTGCGCTGCCTGGCCCCCCTGACCCACTGCGGCCCCACCCACGGCCGCCGCCTCGCCGAAACCCTCCTGGCCTGGCTGGAAACCCGCGGCGGCGCCCCCGAGGTCGCCGCCCGCCTGGGCGTCCACCCCCAGACGGTCCGCTACCGCCTGCGCCAGATCCGCGAACTCTGGGGCGACGAAATAGACGACCCGGACCGCCGCTTCGAACTGGAACTGGTCCTCCGCGCCCAGCGCCTGCGGGGGGAACTGGGGGCGGTACGGGGGCGGCGGTAGCGGACCGACCCGCCTCTGCCCATTGCCCGGGCAAACCTCTATGGCTAGCCTGTGTTCGTCATGCCGATCGCCTGTTGAAATCTCGAACGCGGGCGCTGAGAACACATTAGGGAGGGGGCCGGTCGTGGGACGACTCGTACCAGCCGTGACCCGGGCTCTCGACATTCTCGAGCTCTTCCTCGACGGGGACGGGACGCTCTCCGCCCCCGACATCGTGCGCAAGCTGCAGCTGCCGCGCACCACCGTGCACGAGCTGGTGACCACGCTCGCCGCCCGGAAGTACATCGTCCCCGTGCCCGGCCAGCCGGGGCGCTACCGGCTCGGTGTGCGCCCCTACCAGCTCGGCGCCCGCTACGCCGAGCAGCTCGACCTGGCCGCCGAGGGGCAGCTGGTCGCCCGGTCCGTCGCCGAGACCTGCGACGAGACCGTGCACGTGGCGATCCTGGAGGACACCGACGTCATCTACATCGCGAAGGTCGACTCCACGCACGCGGTGCGGATGGTGTCGGCCGCCGGCCGCCGGCTGCCCGCGCACTGCACCTCCGTCGGCAAGATGCTGCTGGCCTCCCTTCCCGAGCACGAGCTCGCCGCCCGGATCCCCGACGGCGCCGAGCTGGTCGCGATGACCCCCAACAGCATCACCGACCCGGGCGCTCTGCGCGAGGCTCTCGCCGAGATCCGTGACCGGGGCCTCGCCGTGGAGAGCCGCGAGTCCAACCCGGACGTCAGCTGCGTGGCCGCGCCGGTCCGCGACCGCACCGGGCAGGTCGTCGCCGCCCTGTCGATCTCCGTGCCGATGATCCGCTGGAGCGAGGAGCGCCGCGCCGAGCTGGAGCAGCTCGCCGCCAAGGGCGCCGCCGAGCTGTCCGAGCACCTCGGCCACCGGAGCGTGGGATGACCAGGCCGTACGAGATCGCCGTGCGCGCGGAGGCCGAGCTCGGCGAGGGCCCGACCTGGGACGCGGCGGCCGGCCGGCTGCTGTGGATCGACATCCTCGGCTCGCGCCTGCACACCTACGACCCGGCCACCGGACGGCGCACGGTCCGCCGTACCGAGCAGCACGTCGGGGCCGTGAAGCCGCGCGCCGGGGGCGGCCTGGTGCTCAACCTGCGCGACGGCGTCGGGCTCCTCGACCCCGACGGCGACTTCCGCTGGCTGCACCGTGAACCCGTGCCCGGCCGGCGCGCCAACGACGCCGCGGTCGCGCCCGACGGCGCGCTGTGGGCGGGCACGATGCGCTACGACGAGGCGCCCGGGGGCGGGACGCTGTCCCGGGTCGGCGGGGACGGCTCGGTCGAGGTCGTGCTCGACGACGTGACCGTCAGCAACGGCACCGGCTGGAGCCCCGACGGGCGGCTCATGTACTACATCGACACCCCCACCCGGCGCATCGACGTCTTCGACCACGCGGACGGGCGGGTGTCCGGCCGGCGCACCCTCGCCGAGATCGAGGAGGGCGCCGGCTTCCCCGACGGGCTGACCGTGGACGCCGACGGCTGCGTGTGGGTCGCCCTGTGGGCGGGCGCGGCGGTGCGGCGGTACACCCCGCAGGGCCGGCTGGACCGGGTGATCGACCTGCCCGTGCCGCTGGTGACGGCCTGCGCGTTCGGCGGCGCCGGGCTGACCGACCTGTACATCACGACGGCGCGCACGGGCCTGAGCGAGCCGCCCGCCCTGGCGGGGTCGCTGTTCGTGGTGCCGGGGGCGGGCAAGGGAGCGGCCCAGCCCGCGTTCGCCGGCTGACGGAACACGAGCACGACAGCGTCATCGTCGTTCGCCACCACCAGGCGGACGACGGAGGCGAGGCCGCGGCCCGCCGTCGCGGCCGGCGTCCCGGCGGTCGGGACGACAGGCTCACGAGCGGGCGGTGGCGGGGTCCGGGGAGCCCGCGCGCGGGTGTGCCGACGGGCCGGCCGGGGCGGTCCGCCCGAAACACGGCCATGACGACCGGGGCGGCCGCACCGCCCCCGTCTCAGGCTCCCGTGCGGTCCAGGCGTCGCAGGACCGCCCGTTCCTCCTCCGTCAGCGGCGCCCCCGCCGCCGGCGGCAACGGCGGTCCGCTCAGCGTCGCCAGCACCGTCGACGGACGCAGCAGCCGCGTCGGCCCCGTCGTCATGCTCATCACGTCCCAGAGGGCCGACGCCGCCGGGTACGAGCCGGTCGCCGTGCGGATCATGCGGCGGGTGTAGGCCGTGACCAGCCGGTCGGCGACCCCGGGCGAGCCGCCCCGCGTCCCCGGGTACCAGACGTCCTGGCTCACCGCCATCGTCCACGCGGACTCCACGGGCCGGGCCGCCCGCCGCTGCACCCGCCGGGCGAGCCCGGGCGCGTCGAGGCCGGCCCGCCGCAGCTCGCGGTCCAGCTCCCGGACGCCCAGCGCGGCCACCGACATGCCCTGCCCGTAGGCCGGGTTGAACGTGGCCAGCGCGTCACCGAGGACGACGAGCCGCTCGGGCCAGGCGCGCACCTTCTCCAGGTAGCGGCGGTGGTTGCTGGTGCTGCGGCTGACGTGCACCTCGGTGAGCGGTTCCGCGCCGGAGATCAGCCGGCCCACGATGGGGTCGGGCAGGTCCAGGGTGTACCGCAGGAACGCGTCCGGGTCGGAGGGCGGTTCGCCCCCGCCCCGCGTGCCGGCCAGGCTGACCATCCACCGGCCGCCCTCGATCGGCAGCACCATGCCGCTGCGGCCGGGGCGCCCCTGATACGGATCGGCCTGCACCATCGTCAAGGGGAAACGATCCGCCCCCTCGGGCGTGCGGTACAGGCGGGTGGCGTTCACCAGGCCGGCGTCCACCGTCTTCTCGCGCACGTCGTCGATGCCCAGCCCCGCCAGCCACGGCACGATCCGCGAGCCGCGCCCGCTCGCGTCCACCACGAAGTCGGCGGCGAGGTCCTCCTCCCCGGCGGCGGTCGAGAGGCGGACCCCGGTCACCCGCTCCCGCGACCCCGTCAGTTCCAGCACCCGCGCCTTGCGGACGACCACCCCGGTGTTGTCCAGCACGGCCCCCCGCACCGCCCAGTCGAGCAGGGCCCGGGTGCAGGTCAGCATCCGCGGGCCGGGATGGCGCCAGCGCCGGAACCAGCCCTCGGGCGTCAGGGCGACCATGCCCGAGCCCAGCGGTATCTCGTGCGCACCGGCGGCGAGCAGGTGCTTGCGCATGCTCACACCCGGCACCAGGTCCTCCATGGGGGCCAGGCCGCCGGCCATGAGGAGATGCGCGTGACGCCCCTGCGGCAGGCCCTTGCGGTGCTCCGGCCCCTCGGGCAGGTCGTCGCGGTCGAGCACGACCACCTCGTCCGCGACGGCGGACAGGGCCGCCGCGGCCAGCATGCCGGCCAGCCCCGCACCGATGACGACAGCTCTACGCGACATGCGACTCCTCGCACTCAGCCATGAAGGCTCCTTGCCCCCTGCGGGCACTCCCCGGCGTCCGGCCACGGCCGTGCGGCGCACAACACCCCCCGCCGGCCCCGGTTTCGAGCCGTGCGGGCCTCGTCCCGGACGGCTCTCACCGTACCTTCACGCACCGTGCGCGCGGCCCCCCGTGCGGCCCCCGTCCGTGGCTCGGACCGGGGCCCGGCGCACGCGGACGCCGAAGGAGTGGCCTCCGGGGGCTTGTTCAGCCGGTGAGCGACCTGCCCTCCGTGTGGTCACGGGCCAGGGCGCGGATCGCCCGGAGGTCCTCGGTGCGGCGCAGGGCCCGGGACACGGCGCCGATCTCGCGCAGCAGCTCCGTGGTGTCACGGGCGCCGCCGCCGTCGTCCTCCGGCGTCCGGTTCCCGGCGTCGGCCGCGTCGAGGATCGCCGCGGTGGCGGCGAGCACCTCGGCCCGGTCGGGCGGGTGGCCGAGGGCGAGCGCGGCGTCGTGGAACCGTTCGCGCCGGTCCTCGTCGATGTGCCGGGCCAGCGGCAGCAGCACGTCGCGGATGAACGTCTCCCGGCGGACCAGCCGCAGTTCCGGCGTCGCACGCAGCAGGAACGGCACCCCGGCGCCGTTGACCGTCCTCATCAGCAGGTACAGCGGCCGCAGTTCGTGGTGGGCGAGCCGGACGTGCCAGCGGCCGTGCAGGTACTGCCCGGCGTGCGGGAGGATGAAGCCGATCGCGATGAGCACGGCGGACAGGCAGGCGAGCGGCGGGGCGACGGCCGTGCTCAGCCAGTCCAGGTTCCGCCCGGACCAACGGGCCATCACGGCACTGATCTTGGCGGCGTCGAAGAACAACTGCGCCGCGTAGCCGACCCCGAGGAACTTCAGGCCCCAGCGCAGCAGCGAGTCGAGCCCGTCGGTGCGCACCCAGTTCCAGATCAGCCCGTTGGTGACCAGCGCCGCCGCCGTGTGCGCGAGCAGGTACAGCACGATCACCTCGCGCATGTACGGGGTGTTCGCGTAGTACGTGTCGAGATCCCGCAGCCGCTCCACCGGCACGTCCGCGAGGGCGAACAGCACCCACATCGCGACGATCACACCCGAGTAGACCGCCACGACCCCGCGCATCGCGCGCCGGGTGCGCTCCGAGCGGTCGGACAGGCCGTTGCGCCAGGAGATGATCAGCAGCAGGCAGAAGGCGCAGAACGCGGTGAGCAGCGAGTAGACCCATGGGCCCGAGAAGTTCGCCACCCCGGTGAGCCGGTTGACCCGCGCGATCGTCGACGGCGCCACGAAGACGAACACCGCGCAGGCGAGCAGCAGCAGCCCGCCGACCGCGCGCAGCATCGGGTCCTTCCAGAGCCGGATGATGCTCGGCAGCTTGATGGCCAGGGCGGCGGCCAGGACCCCCGCGGGGATCCACCAGAAGTTCGGATAGAACTGGTTGACGAACTCGACCGGGGTCAGCGCCACCGTCGTCACGGTGCCGCACCTCCTCGCGGCCCCCGGTAGTACAGCGACCGCTGTACGGGTTCGAGGGGCACGTCCGGCCCGCGCCCGACCGGCAGCAGCGCCCGGCACCCCGCCGCGAGCCGGTGCCCGAAGGCGTCGGCCTCGGCCTCGTCCCGCTCCCGCGAGCCGTTGCGGGCGGCCACCGCGAGCGCGACGTCGTCCCAGCCCGGCCGGTCGGCGAACGCGTGGGCCGCCGCCGCACCCACGCCGTGGTGATGCCCGTGCCCGGCGTGCAGATGCCACAGCTCATGCCCGAGGATGACCAACTGCTGCACCGCCTCGGCCCGTTCCTCCACGATGACCAGGTCGAAGTCCTGGAACTCCACCCAGAGGCCGGTCACTTCTATCTCGTCCGGGAAGCGCTCGAAGCGCAGTTCCACGGGGCGTCCGCCGCGCCGCGCGCTCATCTCCTCGCACAGCGCCCGGCACAACGACCGTACGTCGGCGGGCGCCTGGGGTCTCGCGCGGACCGCCGCGGTGAGGTCGGCGGCCAGGCTGCGCAGGGCCGCGCCACGGCGCGAGCGCCCGAGCGCGGCGGTGACTCGGGCGGCCATCGTCCGCGCGCCCGCGATGTCCATCGCTCCCCCTTCTCACCACCGGCCGGCGGCTTCGGCAGCCCGTCCGAGCCTACGCGCCCGAAAGTGTGCGCGTCATGCGATCCGGCGTCCGATGTTCAACGGAGAACGACCGTTCGTGCCCGCAAAGTCATGTCCGATGTGCGACCGGACCATTGACGCGCCGACGCTTCGACCTTACGGTCCCGTCCGAAGTGACGATCAACTGCCGAAATGCCGAACGAGTGCAGAAGGGCGGCGCTGCCGCCACCGAGACGGAACCACCCACCCCGAAAGGCGACCATGCACACCGCCCGCTTCACCCTCGACCCAGCCTTCGTCGTCGGCGAGGTCAGCCCTCGCCTCTTCGGCAGCTTCGTGGAACACCTCGGCCGCTGCGTCTACACCGGCGTCTTCGAACCGGACCACCCCGTGGCCGACGACCAGGGCCTGCGCCAGGACGTCCTCGCCCTGGTCCGCGAACTCGGCGTCACAGCCGTCCGCTACCCCGGCGGCAACTTCGTCTCCGGCTACAAGTGGGAGGACTCGGTCGGACCCGCCGAGGACCGCCCCCGCCGTCTCGACCTGGCCTGGCACTCCACGGAGACCAACCGCTTCGGCCTGTCCGAGTACATCGGCTTCCTGCGCAAGATCGGCCCCCAGGCCGAGCCGATGATGGCCGTCAACCTCGGCACCCGCGGCGTCGCCGAGGCCCTGGAACTCCAGGAGTACGCCAACCACCCCGGCGGCACCGCCCTGTCCGACCTGCGCGTGACCCACGGCGACAAGGACCCCTTCGGCATCCGGCTGTGGTGCCTGGGCAACGAGATGGACGGCCCCTGGCAGACCGGCCACAAGACGGCCGAGGAGTACGGCCGGCTCGCCGCCGAGACCGCCCGCGCCATGCGCCAGCAGGACCCCGGCGTCGAACTCGTCGCCTGCGGCTCCTCCAGCCAGTCCATGCCGACCTTCGCCGCGTGGGAGGCGACGGTACTGGAGGAGACGTACGACCTCGTCGACTACATCTCCCTGCACGCCTACTACTGGCCCGAGGACGGCGACGTGGACTCCTTCCTCGCCTCCGCCGTCGACATGGAGTCCTTCATCGACAACGTCGTCGCGACCGCGGACCACGTGGGCGCGCGGCTGAAGTCGAAGAAGAGGATCAACCTCTCCTTCGACGAGTGGAACGTCTGGTACCTGCCCGAGTGGGAGGCCCGCGCCGAGACCTTCGAGCAGCACGACTGGCCGGAGGCGCCGCGCCTGCTGGAGGACAACTACAGCGTCACCGACGCCGTCGTCTTCGGCTCGCTCCTCATCGCCCTGCTCCGGCACGCCGACCGCGTCACCGTCGCCTGCCTCGCCCAGCTCGTCAACGTGATCGCGCCGATCATGACCGAGCCGGGCGGCCCGGCCTGGCGGCAGACGACGTTCCACCCGTTCGCGCAGGCCGCGCGGTACGGCCGCGGACAGGTCCTCGACGTGCGCGTGGACTCCCCGACGTACGAGACCAGGAAGTACGGCGAGACCGACCTGCTGCACGCCACCGCCGTGCGCGCCGAGGACGGCACGGTCACCGTCTTCGCGGTCAACCGGAGCCGCACCGAGGCGCTGCCGCTGGAGGTCACCCTCGGCGGCCTCGGCCTCACCTCGGTCGTCGAGCACAGCGCCCTCGCGGACGCCGACCCGGACGCCCGCAACACCCTCGGCGACCCCGAGCGGGTCACCCCGCACCCCGTCGACGGCACGACCCTCCAGGACGGCACGCTCGCCACCGTCCTGGAGCCGCTGTCCTGGAACGTGATCCGGCTGGCGTGACGGCGGCCGGTCACACCGGTTTCACGGGCACCCCTCCGGCCGCGGCACCCAGCAGCGTCAGCCGCACGTCCCCCGGTCCGGAGGGTGTGGTCCCGTCGGACAGCACCGCCAGCGCCAGTGTGTTGGCGCCACGTGTGCGCAGGATCCCGTTCGGCAGCACGAACGTGTGCTGCGGCCCCACGTCGTTGATGTACTGGCCGAGGTTCCAGCCGTTGAGGAAGATCTGCACGCGGTAGGCCCGGCCCGGGTCGTCGTCGAGGACGAGGCCCACGGAGGCGTCGACCCCCGGGTCGACGTCCAGCCGGAAGTCCGTGCGGTACCAGGTGACGCCCTGCCGCCGGCCGGCCCGGGGCAGCTCGGTCCGCTTCCAGTCCCGGTCGTCGTGCTCCGGCAGGTGCCAGCCCTCGCGCTCCCCGTACAGCCCGCCGTTGTTCAGGGGCCCGCGCACCGGGTCGGGCGCGGTGGCGCCCTGGATCCGCCAGGTCACCTCCGGTTCGGCGCCCTCGAAGGTGACGGCGGTCAGCCCGCGCGCGGCCTTGTGCGTGTCGCGCGCCTCGCCGTCCATGTCGTGCTGCATGGGCCGTACGAGCACGGACAGCACATGGCGGGTCCCGGGCCGTTCCTCGCGCAGCCGCTCCCGCAGCTCCTCCGGCAGGCCGAAGGCGGCCTTCGCGGTCCACGTCCCCTGCCGGGCCCGGCTCCGGTCCGGCACGGGCATGCGGTGGGTGCCCAGCGGTTCCCCGTCCAGCCAGGCCATCAGCAGGCCCTGCGTGCCCGTGCTGTAGGCGAGGGACACCGACGCGAGCCCGCCCGCGCCCGTCCACGTGCCCCGGTACCAGACGTCGCCGTAGTGGAAGCCGTAGTCGTCGGCGAACAGCACCGGCTGCCCCTCGGGCACGGGCGTGGTGCTGAAGGTCGTCGTCTTGTCGGCCGTCGTCCAGTCCGCGTCGTCGAAGTCCGGCTCGGCCTCCGGGTTCTCGGCGCGCCGCCGCCAGCCGTCCAGGGCGGGCAGGGCCGGCCGGGCCACCCCGGGCAGCGGCCGCAGCGCGAGCAGGCTGCCGGAGGCGCTGATCCGTGTGGGCACCGCACGCCCGTTCCACGTCACGTGGGTGATCCCGGGCGGCCCCCACACCTCCAGGCCGGTCGCGCCGATGGTGTCGCCGGTGAGGTGGACGGTGGAGCCGCGCAGCTCGGCCGAGCGCAGCAGGGCCGGGCCGTAGACGAGGAGCGGGCTCGACGGCGTCTCGTAGGGCCACAGGCGCAGGGCGGTGGCGTCGTCGGCGAACAGCACCAGCATCGGCGTGTCCACGCCGTCGCCCTCGACACGCACCCGGCTCAGTCCGCCGGCGCCCAGCGGAGCCGTGATGTTCAGCTTGCCGAGGTTGTAGGCCCACGCGGGCTCCGCGTCCAGCCGCATCGGCGTCGGCTCGTCCGCGCACTCCAGCACGACCTGCGCCATCTCGCCCCGCCGCCCGGTGAACACGGCGATGTCCTGCCGCCCCGCGGTCAGGCTCAGCATGGGCTGCACCGTGGAGTGCACCAGCGTCCGCCGCCCGAGCCGCAGCCCGGCCGCGATCAGCTTGGCGTCCCGGGCCTGGACGGTGACCGGCACGTCGATCCCGGCGTCCGGCAGTGTGGTGGAGACGGCCTCGCCGGTGTCGTTGCGCAGGACGTAGACGTGGGCGCCGGTGTCGGGGTTGGTGAGGTGGTAGACCCGGATTCGCTCGTCGGTGGCGCGCACCCGCTTCGCCGGGTTCAGCTTGGCGAGGTCCGGCACGTGGCGCAGCAACTGCCCGATCTGGTGCATCGGGGCGAGCTTCGGGGTGGCGTTGCGGGCCTCGTCGAAGGCGGCCCCGTAGTCGTACGAGGTGTAGACCGCGGGCGCGGGCAGCCAGCCCCAGGAGGTGCCGCCGTACGTCATGTAGACGTTGTGCAGCGTGATGCCGTTGGCGAGGTGGGTCAGGTAGAAGCGCCGCTCATGGGCCGCGTCCCGGATGCGGCGCGACTCGGCGTACCCCTTGCCGTCGAACCAGGCCCCGCCCCACGGGTCGAACCAGCCGCCCCCGGACTCCGGCACGAACCCGGGCGTGCGCGGACTGGCCGTGGCCCCGCCCTTCGCCCCGCCGGGCCCGAAGTGCCCCCAGTCCGGCGGCACTTCGTCCGGCTCGGGGTAGGCGTCGAACCCGTACAGCCAGCGCCCCTTCTCCCCGCCGGTGCCGAACGACCCGGGCGCCCAATGGCCGTTCCTGCCCTTGTCGTTGTGGAACAGCGGCACGTCGATGCCGTCGGCGCGGACCTTCTCGTACAGGTACGACATGTAGGCGCGCCCGGCCGGCTCGCCGACGTGGGCGTCGTACTCGTTCTCGATCTGGTAGAGCAGGACCGTGCCCGTGCCGCGGGTGAACAGGCGTTTGGCGACCACGGCGTTGACGGCGGTGAGCCACTCGTCGACGTAGCGCAGATACGTCGGGTCGGAGGTGCGGGCCGTGCCGTCGGTGGCGGTCAGCCAGCCGGGGAAGCCGCCGGCGTCCACCTCGGCGTTGATGTACGGGCCGGGCCGCACGATCACGTACAGCCCCGTCTCGGCGGCCGTGCGCAGGAACAGGTCCAGGTCGCGCACGCCGGTGAAGTCGTAGCGGCCGGGCGCGGGGGAGTGGTAGTTCCAGGCGACGTAGACGCTGACCGCGTTGTAGCCGTGGGCGCGCATCTTCTCCAGCATGTCCCGCCAGAGCGACGGGCTGGGCAGCCGGAAGGGGTGCAGCTCGCCCGACCACAGGACCAGGCGGCGGCCGTCGACCAGCAGGGAGTACCGGTCGAAGCCGATCTCGTGCCGCCGGCCGTCCGCGCGCGGCACGGGGGGAGGCGGGCCCGTCGGGGCGGTCCGTGCCGGGTTGGCGGAGGTCGGCGACCCGCTGCCGGTCAGCGCGAAGCCGAGCGCCGCCGTGCCGGCGAGAGCGTGGAAGGTACGCCTGCTGAGCTCCAAGGGAGCGCCTCCTGTTGTGCCATGCCGTGCGTGGTGCGTCATGCGGGGTGCGGTGCGGTGTCGTCCGGTGCGGTGCTGTGTGGTGCGTGTGCTCAATGTCTACAGGGTGACCGCGACAATGGTCCTATGAGGATCTCGGCACGTGCGGACTACGCGGTACGAGCGGTCGTGGAACTGGCCGTCCGGCAGGGCCAGGGGCCGGTCAAGGCGGAGGCTGTCGCCACCGCGCAGGACATCCCCCACAAGTTCCTGGAGGGGATCCTCGGTGATCTGCGGCGCGGTGGTGTCGTCGACAGCCGCCGCGGCGGGGGCGGCGGCTACCGCCTGGCCCGGGAGGCGGACCTGATCACCGTCGCGGACGTGATCCGGGCCGTGGACGGGCCGATCGTCTCGGTGCGCGGCGAGCGCCCGACCGGCCTCGCCTACACCGGCACCGCCGAGCCGCTGCTGCCGCTGTGGATCGCGCTGCGGGCCAATGTGCGCCGGATCCTGGAGGGCGTGACCGTCGCCGACCTCGCGGCCGGGGCGCTGCCCGAGCCGGTGGAGCGGCTGGCGGCGGAACCGGCGGCCTGGGAGAACCCGTGACGGGCCGCGCCCGCGGCTGAGCGGGCGGCGGGGGGGCGGGTCCGTGGGTGATCCTCATCGCGTCCTCGGGGGCCTCGGTCGACGCACTGGTAACGCACCTTATGCGCCCGGTGGCACGGGCGCGGCGACGGGGCGGGGGCGGGAGCAGGGCAGGCCGGGGCGTGCCCCTCCTCACCTCCGGCGATGTGAAATCCGGCCCCTGTGAATGGCCGGAGACCGACCTGGCCGACGTCTGTCGCCCTGCGTACGATGCGACCGCTCCCGGCCTTCACAGCTCCTCCATCTCAAGGACACAGGTCGGGCGCGCATGGGTGGTCGTCTTGACATGCCCATGCCCACTTCATTTCCACCCCCCACGAACGGATGGGAGAACCATGGCCGGTGGCCTGCTCCTGAGCGGCGCGATCGCCGCACTGCTCACCAGCGCACTTCCCGCACAATCCCCGTCCTCCGGGTTCGTCGACCCGCCCCCGGACAAGATCGTCATCAAGGTCGCCACCGTGAACGGCTCCGGCTGTCCCCAGGGCACGACCGCGCTCGCCGTCTCCGAGGACAACACGGCCTTCACGGTCACCTACAGCGACTACCTCGCCCAGGCCGGCGGGAGCTCCGACCCCACCGCGTTCCGCAAGAACTGCCAGCTCAGCCTGATCGTCCACGTGCCGCAGGGCTTCACGTACGCCATCGCCAGCGCCGACTACCGGGGCTTCGCCTCACTCCAGCGCGGAGCGAGCGCCACCCAGCGGGCCTCGTACTACTTCCAGGGCTCCCCGAGCACGGCGCACCGCAGCCACCCCTTCAGCGGCCCGTACAACGACAACTGGCAGGCCACCGACGAAACGGACTGGGCGCAGCTCGTCTACGCGCCCTGCGGTGTCCAGCGCAACTTCAACATCAACACCGAGATCCGGGTCAACGCCGGTACGCAGGCGGCCGACAAGGTCAGCTTCATGACGATGGACTCGACGGACGGGGACATCAGCACGGTGTACCACATGGCGTGGAAGGAGTGCCCGGGCAAGTCCTGACCGGCTGACCGGCGGCCCGACGGGGGGCTGGATCAGTGACGGGCCGGGGGCCGGAGCAGGAGCCGGCCCCCGGTGCCGGTCACGACTCGGTCCCGCGGACCGTCTCACGCGCCACGCGGTGGCGGAGGTAGACGACCTGCGAGCTGAACGTGCGCGTCTCGACGAGTTCGAGATCCACCCGGCGCTCGTTGCGGGGGAAGAAGGGGATGCCGCCGCCGACCAGGACGGGGTAGACCATGGCCCGGTACTCGTCGATCAGGTCCAGGTCGGCCGCCTGGGCGGCGAGGGTGGCGCCGCCGATCGCGATCTCGCCCTCGCCCGGCTCGGCCCGGAGCCGCTCGATCTCCTCCGCCAGGCTGCCGGAGGCCAGGCGGGCAGCGCCCTGCACGGACGACAGCGTGGTGGAGAACACCACCTTGGGAAGCGGATTCCAGAGCCCGATCCATTCGAGCTCCGCCTCGTCCGGGGTGGCCTCCTGCTCGGCGGTCTCCCAGTACAGCATCGTCTCGTACAGCCGCCGCCCCATCAGGTGGACGCCGACCTGGCGGATGTCGTCGATCCAGAAGCGGAAGACGTCCGGGCCGGGTGCCCCCCAGTTGAAGTCGCCGTCGGGCCCGACGATGTAGCCGTCGAGCGAGACGTTCATCGAATAGGTCACGCTGCGCATGAGAGGACCTCCTCGGTCGTGGATCCGACCCTATGACCGCCGCAGGCCGCGGGACTCGTCGCGACGCGCGGGAGCCCGGCTGCGGCGGGGTTGAATGAGCCATGGAGTTCTTCTGCTATCACCGCGACCGGCCCGGGTCCCTGCCGCTGCGACTGGCGCTGGGGGAGGCGCACTGGGCCTACATGGACCGGTACGCGGAGGAGCTGATCGCCCGCGGCCCCACCTTCGCAGCGGACGGCGAGACCCCCACGGGCAGTGTCCACATCGTGGACCTTCCGGATCCCGCCGCGGCCCGGGCGTTCGCCTTCGACGAGCCCAACCAGCAGGCCGGGGTGTACCGGGACGTGCTGCTGCGGCGGTGGCGGAATCTGCTGGGCCGGACCATGTGGGAGTTCCCCGGCGGCCGGGCGGGCGGGAAGCGGTACCTCGTGCTCGGGTTCGGCTCGGGGGACGGCGCGGATCTCGACGTGCCGGGGTCCCTGGCGGACGACCTGATCGCGTACGGGCCGCTGCTGTCCGACGACGGTGAGGTGTGGGTGGGTACGGCGGCACTGGTCCGGGCGGCGGACGCGGAGGCGGCGGGTGCGGTCCTTACCCGGGGCGCGTATGCGGAGGTCGAGGTGCACGAGTGGGAGTTCGGAGGGCGGAGGTGAGGGTGCTGTTCCCTTGAGAGGCGCTGTCGGGGCCGCTCGCTTCCTGTGAGTGTCGTGCTTCTGTGCGCCGAGTAAGGGGCGCTGCGCGTCGCCTTCGGCGATGACCGTGCGGGCCACCCTTGACTCGGCCCCCTCCAGCACGGGAGAGAAGCGAGGAGCGGCCCGGTCGGCGTTCCGGGGGCGCGCTCGCGCCTCCCCTGCACGCCGGGCCGGCTTGGCGGCGAACGGTGGGTGGGGGGCGGCGCCACTCGCGCCGAGCGGCATGGCGGCTGGCTGGGGGGACCGGTGGGCCCGGTTACTTGCCGGCGTGCGTGAGGAAGGCGGACCAGGCCGTGGGGGAGAGCCGGAGTTCGGGACCCTGACGGTTCTTGGAGTCCCGGATGTGGATGGTGTCCGGGCGGGTGGCGACCTCCAGGCAGTCGCCGGAACCGCTGCTGCTGTAGCTCGACTTGAACCACGCCAGTTCGCTGGTGCTCATAAGTCTCCTCGCAAGCGCTGCAACAGGCTCACGGAGTCTGAGAAGGAGAGAGCCTGTGCTCGCATCCTGGCATACCGCCTTTGCAGCACGCTGACTACTTTCCGGTCGCTGACCAGCTGGCCGTTCTGCTGTCCTTCGAGGTAGGAGAACCAGTGGTTCTCCGGGGTCTCCAGCAGTTGCATAGGACCGTGTAGCCCCGCATGCGACTCCCGCCTCAACGGCATCACCTGAACCTCGACGTTGCGCAGCTGGGCAATTCCCAACACGTGGTCGATGAGATCTCGAGTGACCCGCGTCCCCCCTGTGAGCCGTAGGAACAGATGCTCCTCGAGAATGAAGCTGAAGGCGGTGTTCGGTCGTTCCCGCAACAGCCGTTGTCGTTCGGCGCGCGCAGTCCACTGAGCCTCGATCTGCTCGTCGCCCAGCGGGGGCAGCTCGTCGACGAACAGCTGACGAGCGTAGGCCTCTGTTTGAAGAAGGCCCGGGACCATGCGGCACTCGTACGTGTACAGGGTGATCGCCAACTGCTCCAGCTGAGCCCACCGTCGGAACCACGCCGCCAGCCCTGGCTGCCGCTCCAGACGTCCCGCTGCCTTCTGGAGGACCCCCGCCAAACCCAAGGCCTCCTCCGCGCGTGCCACGAAAGTGGGATCCGGCATCCGCCTCCCCAACTCCACCGAGGCCACCGTGTGTTTGGAGAACCGCACCAGTTCTCCGAACTCCTCCCGGCTCAGCCCGGCGTGTTCGCGCAAGCCCTGGACCACCGCCCCGAACGTCCGCAGACTGTCCGACGACTCCGGCTCGCCACCCGTGCCCGTCCCCACCATGCCATCGACCACTGTCGGTCACCTCCCGCAGCATGGTTACGGGCCGTCATCAGTACTGTCCAGTCCGTGACCGCGTACGCTGCCGCAGCGTACGCGGCTCTGGCCTGGAGAATCGGCGGCCCCGCACGTCACATTGGGCGCATGACAGCGCCGATCACCCCCAGGACCGCCCCACCTCCGGTCACCGTACGTGTGTTCAAGCAGCGCCTCAGCTCCACTCCGCGCGGCGCCCGGCTCGCCCGCCGGCTCACGCTGAACCAGCTGCACTCCTGGGGCATCCCCTACGGAACGGACGTCTCCGACGCGGTCGGCGCCATCGTGGCCGAGCTGGCGGCGAACGCCGTGACGCACGGGCGTGTGGCGGGGCGGGACTTCGCGCTGCGGCTGGAGCTCGGGCCGGGCCGTGTCCGGGTCGAGGTGGCCGATTCCCGCAGTGGGCCGCCGCGTCCGCCCAGGCCCGGTGCCGTACGGACCCCTCCATCCCTCGACGAGCACGGCCGCGGGTTCGTCCTCGTCGACGCGCTCGCCGCCCGCTGGGAGGTGCTCGACGGCGAGCCGCCCGGCAAGACCGTGCGAGCGGAGATCGACCTGCCGGAATGGATCGGCGTACCCGACCCGAAATGACGTGCAGCGCAGCGGTGTTGGTGATGGCATGACTGACAGACCGACGCCCCGCCTCCTGTCCGACGAGGCCCTCTCCGATCTGCTCGCCGCGCAGCGCTTCGGCACGCTCGCCACCGTCAAGCGCAGTGGCCGTCCTCACCTGACCACCATGGCGTACAGCTGGGACGCCGAGTCCCGCACGCTGCGGTTCTCGACCACGGCCGACCGCGTCAAGGTCACGCACCTGCGCCGCGAACCCCATGCGGCGCTGCACGTGCAGGGCCGGGACGTCTGGTCGTTCGCCGTCGCCGAGGGAGAGGCGGAGGTCTCCGAGGTCACGTCCGTCCCCGGGGACGCGGTCGGCCGGGAACTGCTCGCGATGATCCCGGCGGATGCCGTGCCGCAGGACGAGGACGCGTTCCTGGGGCAGCTGGTCGACGAGCGGCGGGTCGTCATCCGGCTGCGGGTGGACCGGCTCTACGGGACGGCGCTCGACGTCGAGGGATAGGCCTGCGGCTGCTGAACCGGAGCAGCGTCGGCCCGTCGCCCACTGCCGCCCGTGGACCGCACGACCGGCCGCCGCGCTACCCCGCCTGACCCATTCCCGCCGCGTTCGGCCAGCTCTGCGCGGCGGGCCATCCCGTGGCCGGCGCCGGTGTCAGTCCGTTCGTACCCCGGACCTGCGCGGCCGTCAGGCCCCCGCGGGCCGGTACACCGGGCGGCGTGGGCCCGGTGAAGGGCGCGGCCACCGGCTGGGGCGCCGGCTGCGGTACCTGGGGCTGGGGCACCTGCGGCTGCGGCATCTGCGGGACCGGCTGGGGTTGCGGTTGCGGCTGCGGCATCTGTGCCGCGGCCGGCATCGGCATCCCGCCGCCCGCACCCGCCGGCACGGCGGACGCGGCGGCGGGGAGCGGCATGCCGACGCCGGTGGCCGGAGCGGGTGCCGGCGCCGGGGCGAGCCCGGGGCCGCCGATGCTCGCGGCCGCCGGAGCGGGGGCGAGGCCCTGACCACCGGGATCCGGGCCGCCGAGACCCGTGCTCGCGGCGGCCGGTGCCGCGGCGGGCGCGGGGCCGCCGGCCGCCATGGCCTGCGCCGCCAGCCCCCGCGTGCCCGAGCCGTTCGTCTCGCTCACCAGCCGGTCCACGGCCGCCGTACCCGAGCTGTAGCTGGTCCCGTTGCCCAGCTCGGGTACGGCGGCTCCCCTCCTGGACGTCCCGTAGAGCACCTGTTCCAGGCCGGACACCAGGCGACGCACGTCCACCTGGGGGCGCACCACGAGACGCAGGAAGCGGCTGGACGAACCGATCTTGTTGCCGCACTCGCGGACCAGGATCCGGTGCTCGGTGAGCATGCGGTCCCGGACCACGGTGCCTTCGGCGCCCACGGGGAGGCGCACGAAGAGGAAGTTGCCCTGAGAGGGGTAGACCGTCAGGCCGGGCAGCGCGGAGAGCTGGCTCGCCATGTCGAGGCGGTCCCGGCGCACCTGCTGCAGGCTCTGCGCGTACTCGGCGCCGTGCTCCTTGAGCATGAAGACGACGTGCTCGGCGAAGGAGTTGAGGTTCCACTTCGGGAGCATGGAGCGGACCCGGCCCGCGAGCGCCGGGTTGGCGACGAGGTAGCCGAAGCGGATGCCGTGCAGGCCGAAGTTCTTGCCGAGGCTGCGCAGCACGACGACGTTGGGGCGGAGCATCGCCTCCTGCACGACGGAGGGTTCGGCCTCGGCGTCCGCGAACTCCAGGAACGACTCGTCGATCACGACGAGGTCGAGGTCGGCCATGGCGTCCATGAACTGCACGACGGCGTGCTTGTGCAGGAAACCGCCGTCGGGGTTGTTCGGGTTGCAGATCACGGCGACCCGGGTGCCGCGGGCGCGGATGAACTCGGCGTACTGCGCGAGGTCGAGGGCGAAGCCGCTGGACTCCTGGAGCGGGAACATGTCGACCCGCTTGCCGGTCTCCATGGGCTGGTCGGTCCAGCGGCCGAACGTGGGGACGGGGATGGCGAGGGACTCGCGGACCAGCAGATGGTCGATCCAGGTGATCAGCTCGGTCGAGCCGTTGCCCATGGCGACGCACTGCGGCGGCAGTTGGAGCAGGCTGCACAGCTCGGCCGTGATGGTGTCGGCGCTGCTCGGGTAGTAGGTGATGATGTCGCGCAGCTTGCCCGCCATGTCCTCGAACATGGCCGGGGTGGGGAAGTAGGGGTTGCAGGGGATACAGAAGTCCACGGGGCCGGCTCCCTCGCCGCCCTCGCGTGTCAGAGCCGCCATCGACGGGCTGTGGGCCGCGGTACTGCGGAACAGCGACGTGACGTTGTCGGCCATGGAACCTCCGTATGGGGCGGGCCCGTTGGGGGACGGCCGGACCCGACGTTCAAGGGCGGCCCGCGCGGGGGAGCGCGGGCCGCCCTTACATACGGAGACCCGGGTGACGACGTTCAACCACCGAGGCTTCCCTCAGGAAGTTGTGTGCCACCTGTGAAGACGGCCGGAGGTGCCGGTCAGTGGCCGAAGGTGTGGAGCGTCGTCGTCCGGTACGTCTGCCCGGGCCGCAGCACCGTCGACGGGAACGACGGCTTGTTCGGCGAGTCCGGGAAGTGCTGCGTCTCCAGGCACAGCGCGTCGCCCTGCCGGTAGATGCGGCCGGACGGGCCGGTGAGCGTGCCGTCGAGGAAGTTGCCGGAGTAGAACTGCAGGCCCGGCTCGTTGGTGGAGATCCTCAGCGTGCGGCCGGAGGACGGGTCGCGCAGGGTGGCCACGTGCTCGGGCCGGGCGGTGATGCCCTTGTCCAGGACCCAGTTGTGGTCGAAGCCCTTGGCGGTCACCAGCTGCGGGTGGGAGACGCGGATGTCCCGGCCGATCGGCTTGGCCTTGCGGAAGTCGAACGGGGTGCCCGCGACCTTCGCCAGCTCGCCCGTGGGGATCAGGCCCGCGTCGGTGGGCGTGTAGCGGGAGGCGGCGATCTGCAGCTCGTGGTCCTCGATCGTGCCGCTGCCCTCGCCGGCCAGGTTCCAGTAGACGTGGCTGGTGAGGTTGACGACGGTGGCCTTGTCGGTGGTGGCCTCGTAGTCGATGCGCCAGTCGCCGTGCCGGGTGAGGGTGTACGTCACCTTCGTCCTCAGCGTGCCCGGGTAGCCCATCTCCCCGTCGACGCTCGTGTAGTACAGGTGCAGGCCGACGTCGGAGCCCTGCACGAACGGCTCCACGTCCCAGACGCGCTTGTCGAAGCCCTGGGCGCCGCCGTGCAGGCTCTGCTCGCCGTCGTTGACGGACAGCTGGTAGTTCTTGCCGTCGAGCGTGAACCTGCCCTGGCCTATGCGGTTGCCGTACCGGCCGATCAGGGCGCCGAAGTACGGGCTCTTGGCGACGTAGTCCTCGATGTTGTCGAAGCCGGCGGAGACGTTGGCGTAGCGGCCTCGGCGGTCGGGGATCTCCAGGGACTGCACGATGCCGCCGTAGGAGAGGACCTTCAGGCGGGTGCCGCCGTTCTCCAGCGACCAGCTGTGGACCTTGGTGCCGTCGGCGAGCTTGCCGAAGAGCGTCTTCACCGGCTTCCTGCCTCCCGTGGCGTGCGCCGTGCCGCCGAACGCGGTGGCGGCCATGCCCGCCGCCGCGGCTCCCGCGATGACCGTGCGTCTGTTCAGTTCCATGTGTGCGGCTCCCGTATAAGGAGAGGGCCCCGCCACTCCGGCGGGGCCCCGATGGACTTACGAACCGACCTTGCGCTTGTTCCACACGTCGAAGCCGACGGCCGCCAGGAGCACCAGGCCCTTGATGACCTGCTGCCAGTCGGTGCCGATGCCGACGAGGTTCATGCCGTTGTTCAGCACGCCCAGGACCAGACCGCCGATGATCGCGCCGAGGACGGTGCCCACACCGCCGCTCATCGACGCGCCGCCGATGAACGAGGCCGCGATCGCCTCCAGTTCGAAGTTGAGGCCGGCCTTGGGAGAGGCCGCGTTGAAGCGGGCGGCGAAGACCAGACCCGCCAGGGCCGCGAGCATGCCCATGTTCAGGAAGACCAGGAAGGTGACCTTCTTGTCCTTCACACCCGACAGCTTGGCCGCCGGGAGGTTGCCGCCGATCGCGTAGATGTGCCGGCCGATGATCGCGTTGCGCATCACGTAGCCGAAGCCGACGAGCAGCACGCCCAGGATGAGCAGCACGATCGGGGCGCCCTTGTAGCTGGCCAGCAGCAGCGTCAGCGTCAGGATGGCGGCGCCGATCGCGACCAGCTTCAGCAGGAACAGCTTGGCGGGCGGGACGTCGAGCGCGAACTCCTGCTGGCGCTTGCGGTCACGGACCTCCTGGAAGATCACGAAGGCGATCATCGCGAAGCCCAGCAGCAGGGTGAGGTTGTGGTAGTTGGTCTCGGGGCCGACCTCGGGCAGGAAGCCGTTGGCGACCTTCTGCAGCCCGTCCGGGAACGGGCCGAGGGTCTGGCCCTCCAGGAAGATCTCCGTCAGACCGCGGAAGATCAGCATGCCCGCCAGGGTCACGATGAACGACGGTATGCCGCCGTACGCGATGAAGAACCCCTGGACCGCGCCCGCGACCGCGCCCACGGCGAGGCACAGCACCACCGCGAGCGGCCACGGCATGTCCTGTTTGACCATGAACACGGCGGCCATCGAGCCGACGAACGCCGTCAGCGAGCCGACCGACAGGTCGATGTGGCCAGCGATGATGACCAGCATCATGCCGATCGCCAGGATCAGGATGTAGCTGTTCTGCAGCACCAGGTTGGAGACGTTGCGCGGCAGCAGCAGGTCGCCGTCGGTCCACACGGCGAACAGCACCACGATCAGGCCCAGCGCGATCAGCATGCCGTACTGCCGCATGTTGCGGCGCATGCCGTCCAGCACCAGGGCCAGCAGGCCGTCGCCCGCGGCTCCTCCGCTCTTGCCCGGCGGCGCGGGGGCCGGGCTCTTGGCGGTCACGTCCGTGCTCATCGGGATACCTCTTTGTCCTTCGTCATCTGACGCATCAGCGATTCCTGGGAGGCCTCGGCCCGCGAGAACTCACCCGTCAGCCGCCCCGCGGCCATCGTGTAGATGCGGTCGCACATGCCGAGCAGTTCGGGCAGCTCGGAGGAGATGAAGACGACCGCCTTGCCCTGGGCGGCCAGCTGGTCGATGACCGTGTAGATCTCGTACTTGGCGCCGACGTCGATACCGCGCGTCGGCTCGTCCAGGATCAGCACGTCCGGACCCGAGAAGATCCACTTGCTGAGGACGACCTTCTGCTGGTTGCCGCCGGACAGCTTGCCCACCGGCTCGAAGACGGTCGGCGCCTTGATGTTCATGGACTTGCGGAAGCCCTCGGCGACCTGCCGCTCCTCGTGCTCGTCGACCACACCGCGCTTGGCCACCTTGCCCAGGGCGCTCAGCGAGATGTTCCGGTTGATGGTGTCGATGAGGTTGAGGCCGTAGTGCTTGCGGTCCTCGGTGACGTAGGCGATGCCGTGCTTGACCGCCTCCGGGACGGACTTCGTCCGGATCTCCGTGCCGTCCTTGAGGACCGTGCCGCCCGCGTACCGGCCGTAGGTGCGCCCGAAGACGCTCATCGCGAGCTCGGTGCGGCCGGCGCCCATCAGGCCCGCGATGCCGACGATCTCACCGCGGCGCACCTGCAGGGACACGTCGTCGACGACCTTGCGCTGCTGGTCGATCGGGTGGTGCACCGTCCAGTTGCGGATCTCCAGGGCGGGGGCCGCCCCCTCCTCGGGCTCGTGCGGCGACCGCTCCGGGAAGCGGTGTTCCAGGTCACGGCCGACCATGCCGCTGATGATCCGGTCCTCGGTGGTCTCCGGCGCCTTCACGTCGAGGGTCTCGATGGTCCGGCCGTCGCGGAGGATGGTCACCGAGTCGGCGACCTTGCGGATCTCGTTGAGCTTATGGGAGATGATGATCGAGGTGATGCCCTGGTTCTTCAACTCCAGGATGAGGTCCAGGAGTTTGCCGCTGTCCTCGTCGTTCAGGGCGGCGGTCGGCTCGTCGAGGATGAGCAGCTTCACCTTCTTCGACAGGGCCTTGGCGATCTCCACGAGCTGCTGCTTGCCCACGCCGATGTCGGCGACGCGGGTGTCCGGGTGGTCGGACAGGCCGACCCGGCGCAGTAGTTCCGTGGCGTGCCGCAGGGTCTCGGTCCAGCTGATGATCCCCCGCGTGGCGTGCTCGTTGCCGAGGAAGATGTTCTCCGCGAGCGAGAGGTAGGGCACCAGGGCCAGCTCCTGGTGGATGATCACGATGCCGCGCTCTTCGCTGGCCCGGATGTCCTTGAACTGGCAGACCTCTCCCTCGAAGAGGATGTCGCCCTCGTACGTGCCGTGCGGGTGGACGCCGGAGAGGACCTTCATCAGGGTCGACTTGCCGGCGCCGTTCTCCCCGCAGATGGCGTGGACCTCGCCCTGCCGGACGGTCAGCGTGACGTCCGACAGCGCCTTGACGCCGGGAAAGGTCTTGACGATCGAGCGCATTTCCAGGACGGGTCCCGCCATGGTCGTGCCTTCCATTCAGTGGTGAATCGTCGGTGGGTGGCGGGGCTTACTTGAGGTCGCTCTCCTTGATGTAGCCGGAGTCGACGACCTCCTTCTGGTAGTTGCCCTTGTCGACGGCGACCGGCTCCAGCAGGTAGGCGGGGACGACCTTGGCGCCGTTGTCGTAGGTCTTGGTGTCGTTGACCTCGGGCTTCTTGTCGTTCAGCAGGGCGTCGACCATGTTGGAGGCCACCTTCGCGAGTTCGCGGGTGTCCTTGTAGACGGTCATCGACTGCTGGTCGGCGATGATCGACTTCACCGAGGCGACCTCGGCGTCCTGGCCCGTGACGACCGGCAGCGGCTTGCTCTTGGAGCCGTAGTCGTCGGACTTCAGGGCCGACAGGATGCCGATGGAGATGCCGTCGTAGGGGGAGAGGACGGCGTCGACGCGCTCGGTCTTGTAGGCCGAGGTCAGGATGTCGTCCATGCGCTTCTGGGCGGTGCCGCCGTCCCAGCGCAGGGTGGTGACCTGGTTGAGCTTGGTCTGGCCGGAGCGGACGACGAGCTGCTTCTTGTCGATGTAGGGCTGCAGGACGTTCATCGCGCCCTGGAAGAAGTAGCGGGTGTTGTTGTCGTCGTTGGAGCCGGCGAACAGCTCGATGTTGAAGGGGCCCTTCTTGGAGCCGTCCTTCAGGCCGAGCTTCTCGACGATGTAGGTGCCCTGCAGCTCGCCGACCTTCTCGTTGTCGAAGGAGGCGTAGTAGTCGACGTTCTGCGTGCCGAGGATCAGGCGGTCGTAGGAGATGACCGGGATGTTCGCGTCCTTGGCCTGCTGCAGCACGTTGTTCATCGACTTGTTGTCGATGGCCGCGACGATCAGCGCCTTGACGCCCTGCGTGATCAGGTTCTCGATCTGCGAGACCTGCTGGTCCGGGTCGTCCTCGCCGTAGACCAGCTGGGTCTTGTAGCCCTTGGACTCCAGGTCCTTCTTGACGTTGTTGCCGTCGGCGATCCAGCGCTCGGACGACTTGGTCGGCATCGCGATGCCGATCGTGCCGCCCTTGGCGCTGTCCCCGCTCTCCTCGCTGCCGCCCTCGCTGTTCTGCCCGCAGGCGGACAGGGTCAGGGCGAGGGACGCGGCTCCGGCTATGGCGGCGAGTGCGGCTCTGCGGTTACGCATGATGATCATCCTTGATCTGTGTGCAGGGCTCGGTCTGGGAGGCGCGAAGTCGTTCCGGGGTGGTCGTGCCGGAAAGACCGAGAGGAGGTGTGTGGGATTGTGGTCGGCTGTGTCGTCTTTTGTAAGAAGAGTTTCCGGAACGTTATGACGAGATTTCGAACCGTTGCAGATCGCCGGGCAGTCGCGAGCCCAGCGGCGCCATGTCACCGTCGGCTCCGTGACGGGCCAGGAGGTCCAGGGCGAGCCGGCCGCGCCGCACGCGTTCCTTGGCAGTGGCCAGGGTCAGCTCCCGCATGTGGTGCCCGTAGGGGTAGATCCCGGGCGCCTTCGACAGGCCGAACTTCAGATAGAGCGGTGCGCCGCGCCGGATCAGCTCGGCGACCTCGTACATCCGCACATAGCCGCCGAGGTCGTCGGGGGCCTCGATGTACATGTCCATGGGGGCGGCGGAGACCCGGCGGATCTCGGTGAGGTGATCGAGCGTCAGATCGCTCGGCACGTTCACCGAGTCGGCGCCGAGGCGCTCGTAGACGGCGTACGCCGCCGGGTTGACCGGGCCGATGAGTGCGCTCACCTTGAGCGTGGTGTCGGCCGGGAGGAGACCGGCCGCCCGGGCTCGGTGCAGCGTCCACAGCACGCCCTCGTCGGCGACGAGGAGGCACTTGACGCCCAACTCCGTGGCGCGGACGGCGTCTTCGACGCACCCGGCGACGGCGTCGTGGCCGCGGGCGCGCAGTCCGGCCCCCCGCGAGTCGGTGCGCGTGGACGCGCCGATGTCCCACGTGCCGCGCGGGCCGGTGAACAGGCAGAGCTCGATGTCGCGTTCGGCCGTCGCCTCCACCATCTCGGTGATCTCGGCGTCGGACAGCATCCACACCCCGCTGCCCTGGCTGATCCGGTGGATCGGCACGTCCAGCCGCGAGGCCTCCTTGAGCACCACGGCCAGCGCCTCGGGGCCCTCGCACGAGGGGATCTCCGTGCGCCAGCGGCCGCCGCCGGGGAAGGAGTGCGGCGAGGCGTCGGCGGGGTCGAGGGCGGGCGCGTTCAGGCCCAGCGCGGTGAGTGCCTGCTCACCGGGCCTGCGGGCGGCCGGGGCGGAAGCGTCGGTCACAGGAATGTCCTTCGGTTCGATATTTCGGACGAGGTTCGCGGCTCTGGGTACGGCACGGCTGGGTGTACGCCGGTACGGGGGCCGTCAGGTCGCCCCCGTACCGGCGTACGGCTACGGGCGGAGCAGCACCTTGCCCACCTTCGGATCGCCGGCCCCCACCAGCTCGATGGCCTGCGAGAACTCGGCGAGCGGCAGCTCGTGCGTCACCAGCGGCAGCGGGTCGAGCAGCCCGGCGGCGAACACCCGCACGGTGTGCGCCCAGGCGTCGGGCGGCGCACCGAAGACGGTGTGCACCTCCAGCTGCCGTACGACCAGGTCGGTCGGGTCCAGGCCCTCGGCGCCCGGCGCCGGGATGCCCGTGAGGACCAGCCGGCCCCCGCGCCTGAGCAGCGCGGCGGAGAGCCGGGCGGCGTCCGCGGACCCGGCCGTCTCGATCACCACGTCGATGTCGTCCGGAAGTTGCCGGTCCTTGGTCCGGAAGTCCGTCGCACCGTACTGCCGCGCCAGCGCCTCGCGGTCCCGGCGGGTGCCGACGACCAGCAGCTCCGCGGGCGAGTTCGCCTTCAGGAACTGCACGGCGAACATGCCGAGCGTGCCCGTGCCGACCACGGCGACCTTCTCGCCGGGCCGTGCATCCGCCTTCAGCGCGGCGGCCGCGATGCACGCGGCGGGCTCCAGCAGCGCCGCGGCCGTGAGGTCGCAGCCGTCCGGCAGGACGTGCAGCAGACGCGCCGGAAGGGTCAGCGTGGCCGCCATCGCGCCCGGCTGGGTGAACCCGGTCTCCTCGTACCCGGCCGCGCACAGGGTCGTGTCGCCCGCGTGGCAGCGGTCGCAGACCTGGCAGTTGCGGAAGCCCTCCCCGACGACCTTCCGGCCGACCAGGGAGGCGGGGACGTCCGCGCCCACGGCCTCCACCGTCCCGGACCACTCGTGGCCCGGGGTGAGCGGGTAGCGCACATAGCCCTCGGGGCGGTTGCCCTGGTACACCTCGCGGTCGCTGCCGCAGATGCCGGCGGCGTGCACCCGCACCAGGGCCTCACCGGCCCCGGGCCGCCGGGGCTCGTGTGGCACGAGACGGTGCTCGCCCGGGGCGTCGATCACTACCGCGGTGCTCACGTGGCTCCTGAGGTTTTCGAAGGTTTCGGTGGCCGGTTCGGGGTTTCCGGGGGCCGTACGGTCACTGGGTGCCCTTGGGCTTGCGCTGCTCCCAGCCCTCCGCCCAGAGGTCGAAGCGGGCCTGCTGCTGCGGGAACTCGGCGGCGGCGTCCACGTCCAGCTCCACGCCGAGGCCCGGGGCGTCGGAGAGGTGGAAGCAGCCGTCCTCCGGGTTCACCTGCGGGGCGCCCTTGACGACCTTCTTGATCTCCGCGTCCGCGAAGTCGTTGAAGTGCTCCAGGATCTTGAAGTTCGGGGAGGTGAACCCGACCTGGAGGGAGGCGGCGGTCAGCACCGAGCCGCCCACGTTGTGCGGGGCGACCAGCATGTAGTGGGTCTCGGCGGTCGCGGCGAGCTTCCGGGTCTCCCAGATTCCACCGATGTGGCCGACGTCCGGCTGGATGATGTCGACGGCCTGGCTCTCGAACAGCTCCCGGAACTCGATCCGGTCGTGGATGCGCTCACCGGTGGCGACCGGCATGTCGACCTTGGCGGCCACCTTCTCCAGCGCCTTGAGGTTCTCCGGCGGGACCGGCTCCTCCAGCCACGCCGGGTTGAACGGCGCCAGCTCCTTGGCCAGGCGCACGGCCGTGGCCGGGGAGAAGCGGCCGTGCATCTCCAGCATCAGCTCGGCCTCGGGGCCGATGGCGTCCCGGACGGCCTCGATCAGGGAGACCGCGTACAGGGTGTCCTTGTGGTCCAGCTCGAAATGGCCGGTCCCGAAGGGGTCGATCTTGAGCGCCCGGTAACCGCGCTCCATGACCCCCTGGGCGGCCTTGTGGTAGGCCTCCGGGGTCCGCTCGGTGGTGTACCAGCCGTTGGCGTACGCCTTCACCTTGTCGGTGACCTTGCCGCCCAGCAGCTGCCAGACGGGGACGCCCAGGGCCTTGCCCTTGATGTCCCAGCAGGCCATCTCGATCACGGCGATGCCCGACATCACGATCTCGCCCGCACGGCCGTAGTCGCCGTACTTCATGCGCTTGACGAGGTCCTCGACGGCGAACGGGTCGGAGCCGAGGATGTGGTTGGCCTCAGCCTCTCTCAGGTAGCCGAGAAGGGCGTCGGTGTGTCCCAGCATCCGGGTCTCGCCGACTCCGGTGATGCCCTCGTCGGTGTGCACCTGGACGTACGTCAGGTTGCGCCACGGCGTCCCGACCACGTGTGTGCTGATTCCGGTGATGCGCACGGCGGTTGTCCCTCGCAGCTTCGTCGGCTCGGTTTCACATCAGTGTTCCGTCTGTGCGCCGTAACGTCATGTTCGATATTTCGGCACACGTTCGAAATGCTGGCGTGACAGTAAGGACGGGGCGGCGGGGGTGTCAATGGGTCGCGCGCATAACGGTTTCGACAGTTTCGAAACCACCGGCGGGGTGTGTCCCTACAGAACCTTCACAGCTGGATCTAGGAACGTGACCGGCGCGGAACTTAATCTTCCCGCGTCATGGACTACTGCGACCCGTGCCGACGGCACCTCAACGGCGCGCTGGCCTGCCCCGGATGTGGCACTTCAGCGGAATCGCTGCGCCGGCCCGAGCCGGGGCACGGCGTGTACGACGACGGCGCCGAAGCCGAAGCCGACGGCCCCGCGGACGACACCGTCGACGAGACGGATGCGGATGCCGATGCCGACGGTGAGCCCTCGGGGCGTGCCGCGCGCCGGCGTGGACGGGGACGCGGCCAGGGGCCGGCCGGTGACGGCCGGGGCGGGTCGAGCCGGCGTGACCGCAAGGCCGCGGCGCACCGTCGGCGCCGGCGCCGGACGCTGTTCATCGCGGCCGGGTTCGTCCTGGCGGCGGGCGGGCTGAGCCTGGCGGAACTGGGCATGGACGCACAGAAACCGACACCGAAGCCCGCGGTGGCCGGCGGTGAGTCGGCGGACGGCGAGGCGGTGGAGGCGGAAGCGGGCGAGCAGGGCACGGGGCCCGGCGGGAGCGACACTCCTGAGGGCTCGTCAGGCAGCCCGTCGGCCAGCGCGTCCGACTCCCCGTCGGCCTCGGCGTCGCCGGAGGACGACCCGTCGAAGTCGCCGGACGGGGAAGAGGCGTCGAAGGACCCGGCGTCGGCCCCGGCGGGCACGTCCCCCAGCCGCCCGCCCTCACCCCCGACGGCCACGGCCCCGGCCCCGACCCCGACCACGGACCCGACCACTCGTCCTCCGGACCCGGAGCCGTCCCCCTCGGAGACCTGCGACCGGTTCCTGTGGTGGTGCACGTAGCGCCTGGAGGCGGGTAGCTCCAGCTGCGGGCAGTCGTGCCGCTGGGGAGCTGGTAGCCCCAGCTGCGGGCAGTCGTGCCGCTGGGGAGCTGGTAGCCCCAGCTGCGGGCAGTCGTGCCGCTGGGGCGGCACGGGTGGGCGCAGCGCACCCCGCTCCGCCGGGTTGCGGACCCACCCGGCCCCAGCAGCAACGCCGGGCACCTCGAACGCCGAGTTCCGCAACACCCCGACCCCGGCATCAACCCCGCGCACCCTGCGGCGTCAGCCCAGCATCCCCCGCAGCGCATCCCGCAACGCCAGCCTCTCCCCCTCCGACAACCCCGCCAACGGCTCCCGCGCGAACCGCAGAGCCTCCCGCAGACTCCGCGCCACCCGCCGCCCCTCCTCCGTCGCCGCGGCCACCTTCACCCGCCGGTCCGCCGGATCCGGACGCCGCTCCACCAGCCCCCGCGCCTCCAGCCGGTCCACGATCCCGGTCACGTTCGACGGCTCGCACTTCAGCCGCTGCGCCAGCCTCCGCATCGGCAGCGGCTCCAGGCACAGCAGACTCAGCAGCCGTGCCTGCGCGCCCGTCAGCGCGTGCTCCGCCGCCGCCGACTCGTAGTCCTCGTGGAACCGCGCCACGACCTCTCCGATCAGCTCCACGACTTCGAGGGTCAGCGGATCGGGGCGGCGGTTCGTCCCGCTGTGCGAGGTCGGTGTGGTGGAGGCCATGCCATCGAGGGTACCCGGTTGTTTGACAACCTGAAATATTCAGAGCACGGTTGTTTCAGGTACTGAAACATCTGCGACATCGCCTGGAACACCCGCCCCGAGTCCGAAGGAAAGGCGCACCATGACCGAGACGCCCACCCTCCCCGCCGTCAGTCGCGAGTGGCACCTGCTCAGCCGTCCCGTCGGCTGGCCGAAGCCCGAGGACTTCGCCCTGGTCGAGGCGGAGATCCCGCAGCCCGGTGAGGGCCAGGTCCTCGTCCGGAACCAGTACCTCTCCGTGGACCCGTACATGCGCGGCCGGATGAGCGCGGCGAAGTCCTACGTCGCCCCGTTCGAGCTGGGCAAGGTCATGCAGGGCGGTGCCGTCGGCGAGGTCGTGGCCTCGAACGCCGAGGGGATCGCCGTCGGCGACCACGTGCTGCACTTCTTCGGCTGGCGCGAGTACGCCGTCGTGGCCGCCAAGAACGCCGTGAAGGTGGACCCGCAGGCCGCGCCGCTCTCGGCGTACCTGGGTGTGCTCGGCATGACCGGCCTCACCGCGTACGCGGGCCTGCTGCGCACCGCCTCCTTCAAGGAGGGCGACTCCGTCTTCGTCTCCGGCGCCGCCGGGGCCGTGGGCGGCCAGGTCGGGCAGATCGCGAAGCTCAAGGGCGCCTCGCGGGTCATCGGGTCCGCCGGCTCGGAGGAGAAGGTCAAGCTCCTCGTGGAGGAGTACGGCTTCGACGCCGCCTTCAACTACAAGGACGGCCCCGTGAGCGAGCAGCTGCGCGCCGCCGCACCCGACGGCATCGACGTCTACTTCGACAACGTGGGCGGCGATCACCTGGAGGCCGCCATCGGCTCCCTCAACGAGGGCGGCCGGATCGCGGTCTGCGGCATGATCTCCGTCTACAACAACACCGAGCCCGCCCCCGGTCCGAGGAACCTCGCCCGGCTCATCCAGACCCGTGGCCGCATCGAGGGCTTCCTGGTCGGGGACCACTACGACCTGCAGCCGCAGTTCGTGCGGGAGGTCGCCCCCTGGGTCGCCTCGGGTGAGCTGAAGTACCGCGAGACGGTCGTCGAGGGCATCGAGAACAACCTGGAGGCGTTCCTCGGCGTCCTGCGCGGCGACAACACCGGAAAGATGATCGTCAAGCTCTGACGGCTCCCGCCGCCCTTTGCTGAATTTCCGGCATGCGGTAACTTCTTTCCGAATCCGTCCCGGCCCGGGCGCGAGCCGCGGCGGACGACCGAAGGAACACCACCGCATGCCGATCCAGCAGTCCGACGTCCTGTACACCGCCGTGGCCACCGCCGAGAACGGGCGCGACGGGCGGGTGGCCACCGACGACGGCAAGCTCGACGTCGTCGTCAACCCGCCCAAGGAGATGGGCGGGAGCGGCGCCGGCACCAATCCGGAGCAGCTCTTCGCCGCCGGGTACAGCGCCTGCTTCCAGGGCGCGCTCGGTGTCGTCGCCCGTCAGGAGGGTGCCGACCTCACCGGCTCGACCGTCACCGCGAAGGTCGGCCTCGGCAGGAACGGGGAGGGGTTCGGGATCATCGTCGAGATCTCGGCCGACATCCCCCGGGTCGACCGGGGCACCGCCCGCTCGCTGATCGAGAAGGCGCACGAGGTGTGCCCGTACTCGAAGGCGACGCGCGGGAACATCACCGTGACTCTGGTCTGACGACCGTCGTCGCCCAGGCGGAGGCCGCACCCTCGGACATGGGGTGCGGCCTCCGTCCGTGCCCGGCTCAGACGGCGAGAGCGGCCCGGTGCACCGCCCGGGCCAGCCGGTCGTTCTCCGGTGCCGCCCCGCCCGGGAAGGCGAACCGGCGGCGCGTGTAGCCGTACGCCAGGCCGCTCCACGGGTCCGCGAAGGCCTGGGACCCGCTCGCCCCGCTGTGCCCGATCGTCCCGGCGCCGAGGAACGGGTGCCACGTGTCAGCGGTCGTCTGGAAGCCCAGCCCGAACGACTTGTGGGCCCGGGCCACCAGGTCGTAGCCGACCGAGTGGAACTGGCCGAACTCCGCCACCGTGTCCGGCTTGAGCAGCGGTGCCCGGTCGCCCAGCTCGCTGATCGCCGCCGCGTACATCCCGGCCAGACCCCGCGCGGAGGCCACTCCGCCCACCGACGCCGGGCCCTTGGCGCGCACCAGCGGCATGTTGGGCAGCGAGGCCAGGTCGGTCGGCTCGGCCGCGTTGCCGTTGAAGGCGATCGAGGCGAGCGTGTGCGGGCCTGTGGGCACGGCGTCCAGCAGGGCCTGCTGCCGCGGTGTCGGGGCCATCGGCTGCGTCGTACGGAAGCGGGGTTCCTGCGGAGCGGGCAGGCCCAGGTGGAAGTCCAGGGCGTACGGGGTCCGGATCCGCTCCTGGTAGACCTCCTGGAGCGTGCGGCCCGTGGCCCTGCGGACCACCTCGCCGACGAGGGCGCCGCTGACCAGCGCGTGGTAGCCGAACGCCGTGCCCGGACGCCAGAACGGCCGCTGGTCGGCGAGGCGTTCGGCGAGCTGGCGGTCGTCCGCCAGCTCCGCGAGCGTGAAGCCGGTGTCCGTGCCGACCACCCCCGCCCGGTGCGCGAGCAGATCGCGCAGGGTCAGCGCCCCCTTGCCCTCGGCCGCGAACTCCGGCCAGTAGTACGTCACCTTGCGGTCCAGTTCGAGCGTGCCGTCCTGGACGAGGAGCGCCACGACCAGGTACGCGGCGCCCTTGGTCGAGGAGAACACGCCGTAGAGGGCGTCCGCTTCGGTCCCCGCCCACAGGTCGACGACCTTGCGCCCGTGGAGGTAGGCGCACAGCTGGCCCTCGTAGTCGGGCCGTTCCCCGGCCACGAACGCGGCGAACTCCTCACGTACGTCCTCGAAGCCGTCCGCCACGGTGCCGTGGATCTCCTGCGTCATCCGCTCTCCTCAACCGAAACGCTCTGTGCCACTGTGATCAATGCCCTCGCCACCTGGGCGAATTCCCCCTTCGGGTGGCCCCGGAAGAGTGGTTCCGTGCCGAACAGGACCGTCCGGTCACCGCTGACGACCGCGGCCCGTCCGGCCGCCGCGGCCGGGCCGCCGGACCCGTCGCGCAGCGGGCGCCAGTGGCCGGAGACCACCGGGTTCCCGGCCGCGTACGCCTGCTCGACGCGCACCCCGGCGCCCAGGCCGGTGAACCAGAGCGGGGCGTAGACGAAGGTGTGGTCCGGTGCGCCCCGGGTCAGCGGGCCCGGGTTGGTCACCCGCACCACGCCGTTCGCGTCCTCGTCGCCCGCCACCGGCGTGACGGCCAGCCGGCCCGCCGCCGCGTTCAGGGCGGCGCCCGTCGCGCCCCGGCCGACCAGGCCGTGACGGTCGAGGAAGGCGTCCAGGGCGGCGCGGGCGGGCGCCGTCAGCCGGGCGCGGTCCAGGCCGGCGGAGACGAACAGCACGTCCGTGCCGGACCAGTCGAAGCCCGCGTTCAGCACGGCCGTGGAGACCGGCGTGACGTCGAAGCCCATCTCCCGCAGCGCGAACAGCTCACCCGGTGTGACGGCGGCGGCGACGCGCGGGCGGTGCAGCGGGGTGGTGCCGGTGAGCCGGGTGGCCGTGAACGCGACGTCGTGCGCCCGGGCGGCGGCGAGCGCCGCGCGGCGGGCCGCCGCGGGCACGATCGCGCTGCCGTCCGGGGCCTCGCGCACGGTGACGCCGTCGCGGAGCAGGGAGTTGAGGGCCGCGATCTCGCGCGGGTCGTCCAGGCGCAGACGCAGACCGCCGTGCGGGGGCACCTGGGCGACGGGGGCCGCCTCGGTGACCGGGCGCAGGGGCGCGCCGCGCAGGCTGCCCGAGGTCACCGGCTCGACCGTGGCGCCCCACAGCCTGCCCAGGCTCCAGCCGGAGATGTCGTACATCGCCGACACCTTGTCGCTGATGTCCCGGCCGTCCGCCAGCAGCGCGTTCGCCATGCCCCGCTTGGGCTGGTGCAGGTCGACGACGTACGTGCCGGCGGGATGGGTCCGCCCGGCCAGGCGGAAGGGACGGGTGGCGCGGGTGACCCGGACGTCGTTGGCGAGGAGATGGTCCACCAGCCGCGCGGCGGCCGGAGCGGAGCGCTGGGCGTGCGAGGTGCCGGGCGGGATGACGTAGGCGCGGGGGAAGGCGGTCGTGTAGACGTCCTCCGGGCCGATGCCGGGCACGCCGGGGACCGTGTCCGGGGACACCGGCACCTGCGGGGCGCCGGCCGCGCCACGGCGGAACACCTCGATCTGGTCGGCGATCAGCGTCGCGCGCCGCTGCCTGACGTGGTCCAGGGTCGCGCGGACGGCCGCGCCCGCCACGGCCGTGTTGACCGCCGCGCGGCGGCGCAGCTCCGCCACGGGCAGCTCGTCGTACTCCTCGTTGTTCACCGCCAGCGGGATCTCCACGGTGTGGGCGGCGACCGTGCCGTGGAAGGCCGCGTACTGCGGGGTGAAGATCGGCGGCCAGTCGTCCCAGCCCTCCTCCTGGTCGCGGAAGGGGATCTGGGCCGGTTCCACGCCGTCCTTCGCGGGCGTGTAGCCGAGGGCGTTGACGGCGGACTCCATGCCGAGGGCGTTGGCGTAGGTGTTCTTCAGGAAGAGGTCGTACTCGTAGTTCTCGCCGTGCGGGGGAGTGGTGGGCTCGATGAGCGTGCCGTTGACGTAGCCGTGCAGGTCGAGCAGGACGGCCGGCTGGGTGTCGAGCTGGATGCGCCGCATGGCGCGCGTCTCGGGCTGGGAGGCCGTGACGAAGTCGCGGTTCAGGTCGAAGCCGCCCGCGTTGGCGCGGGTGCCGGCGATCCGGCCGTCCGGGTTGGCGGTGATGTTGAAGTACAGGCGGCTGTGCGCGAGGAGGTCCCGTGTCCCGGCGTCCCCGGCGGTCGCGAGCTGCTCGATGATCCTCAGGGAGGCGTCCGTGCCCTCCCACTCGTTGCCGTGGATGTTGCTGTTGACGAAGACCGGGGTCTTGTAGGCGCGCTTGATCTCCGGGGACTTGGCCGCCGTGGCGGGCGCGCGCTCGATGAGGTCGCGCATCCGCTCCTGGGCGCGGGCCTCGCGGGTGGTCTCCGGGGCGGTGACGGTGACCAGGTAGAGACGGTGGCCACCGGCCGAGCGGCCCGTCACCTCCACGCTCACCCGGTCGCCGAGGCGCTGCAGGGCGTTCAGCTTCGGAGCGATCCCGTGGTAGGGCACGAGCCCCAGCTTCAGGGACTTGTCGCCGGGGTTTTCCGGGTCCGGGGAGAGCACCTGGCGGCGGGGGTAGCCCCGGGTATCGGTCGTGGCGGAGGTCTCCTCGGGCGCGGTCAGGGCCCGCAGGGCCGCGCTCTCGGGAGCCCGGGCCGCCCGGTCGTCGACGGGGGCGCCCTCGCGGACCACCGGCTTGGGGTCGGCGCCGGCGGTGCCGGGCGCGAGCAGCAGCGAACCCGCCGTGGCGAGGCCGAGGGTGACGATCAGCGCAGGTCTCGCAGGAACGGTTCTCGTGGTGCGCACGCGTACCTCCTGTGGGGCTTCCTGAGATCGGTACGGCGAGGTGTACCGGTTCGACTCAACGGCAACAAGGGCGCGTTGGTGTCCCCCGTGACCCGGACGGCTCCACCGTCGGGCCCGCCCCGGCCCGGGCGGCCTGTGACAGCGGCGTGACCGGAGCGCGTCAAGAGCGCGACACCGGCCCGGATAGGGTCGTCCCATGCGCGATCTGGGGACGGGTTTCCGGTACTTGCTCAAGGGCCAGCGATGGGTGGCCCGGCACGGCAGGCAGTACGGCTTCGGGCTGCTCCCGGGCCTGATCACCCTGGTGCTGTACGCGGGGGTGCTCGTCGCGCTGGGCGTGTGGGGCGAGGACGCCGTCGCCTGGTCGACGCCCTTCGCCGACGACTGGTCGAACCCGTGGCTCGGGCTGTTCCGCGGCTTCCTGACCGCCGTGCTGTTCGCCCTCGCGCTGCTCCTCGCCGTCGTGACGTTCACGGCGGTGACGCTGCTGATCGGGCAGCCCTTCTACGAGAACCTCTCCGAGAAGGTCGACCGGGACGTGTCCCCGGACGGGTACGCCCCCGAGTCCGGGCTGCCGCTCTGGCGGGAACTGTGGATCTCCGCCCGCGACAGCCTCCGGATCGTCGTGCGGGCCGCGCTGTGGGGCGTGCTGCTGTTCGCGTGCGGCTTCATCCCGGTCGTCGGCCAGACGGCCGTGCCGGTGATCGGGTTCTTCGTCACCGGCTTCTTCCTCACCGAGGAGCTGACCTCCGTCGCCCTCCAGCGCCGCGGTGTGGAACTGCGCACCCGCCTCACGCTGTTGCGCTCCCGCAAGACCCTCGTCTGGGGCTTCGGCACGCCCCTGGCCGTGTCCTTCCTGGTGCCGTTCGTCGCGGTGTTCCTGATGCCGGGCGCGGTGGCCGGCGCCACCCTCATGGCGCGCGAGCTGCTGGGCGAGGAGATCCGTGAGGGCGACGAGGGTGGCGACCAGGCGGTCAAGACGCTTCGTTAGCCGCTTCCGTGGCCACCTTCAGGATCGTCCTCACCTGCGTGATGATGTCCAGCCGGTTGCGCACGAACTCCGGGTCGGTGACCTCGGTGGTGTTCCCGGCGCCGAACTGCAGCACCGGTGTGTGCACGTGCCCGCCCGGCAGGACGTCGTGCAGGCCCAGCCGGTCGCGCAGCAGCGTCGCCCGGTAGGCGATCTCGTTGGACAGGTAGTCCCCGCCGCCGCCCGCGCGCGCGGTCGAGCCGGGGGTCGGCCCCTCGGGGCGCACCACGGGCTGCGTGCCGCCCGCCGGGATCTCGGTCACGCTCGTGTTGTCGTACACGGGGAAGCGGCCGGTGGGGGCGGCGACGATCGCCGAATACGGCAGCGTGGTCGTCGTCCACTGGGGCTGTGAGGCCGGGTCCGTGACCGGGACGGTCTCGGTGCGGCCCACGTTCTCGTTGTCCCCGAAGCCGCCCCGCCAGGCCCCGTTGGTCCGCTCGATGTCGAACCGCCCGACGCGGCCCTGGCTCACGGTCGTGAACAGGTCGACCTTCCCGAGGTGGGGCCGCAGGGCCCGCTCCACGGTGCTGTCCGTGAAGTCCCGCCAGCGCACCGGGAACACGGCCGTCTCGATCCGGGCCGGGCCGTCCGCGGTCTCGACGACCGTGCCGTCGAGGGCGAGCGCGGTGGCACCGGACGGGTTGGAGATACGGATGTCCCGGTCCAGGGTGAACGGGTCGAAGCCGGTGAGCAGGATCCGCTTCAGGCCCTTGCCGTGCGGGAATGCGATGGCCGTCTGGCCGCGCGAGGTGCGCTCCAGCTCGTCAAGCAGCGCGGCGCGCTGCGCGTCGGTCAGGGCGAACTCCGGCTGCCAGGTGCGCACTTCGCGGGTCATGCCGAGCCGCGCCCAGTACAGCGGCCGGTCGTCGTCCCGGCTCAGGTCGCCGCCGGCGGGGCCGCGCCCCTGCGCCCGGTCCACGGCCCGCCGCCACAGCTGTGCCCCCTCGCGGGAGACGGCCCGGCGCGCCTGCCCGTAGGAGCGGGCCGTTTCGAGCGCCCGGGCCAGGCGCGGGGCCACGGCGTCGAATCCGGAGCGCCGCAGGATCTCCTGCGGGGCGGCCCGGTCGAGCCGCTGCTCCTCGACGGTGGGGGCGGGGGCCGCCTCGGCGGCGCTCGCGGAGGGGGGAACGGTGAGGCCGGTCAGCAGGGCGAGACCGAGGACGCCGAGGCGAACGCGTATGGAGTTCAAAGGGGTTGAGCCCTTCCGTCACGGTGGGGGAAGCGTGGTGCCGGACGGCGGCAGTATCGCGTGACGGCAGTGGTCCACGCCATGGGGCTCAGTCGGGGATCCTCGCCGCCGCCTCCCGCAGCGGCGCGCCGGGGACCGGCCCGCAGGCTCAGCCGTCGCCCTCGCCCAGCAGGGTCAGGAAGTCCCGGAACGCCGCCGCCATGTCCACCGTCTCCGGGTCCAGCAGCCACTGGTACTGCAGGCCGTCGAGGATCGCCACGAGGAGCGGGGCGGCGCGCTCGGGGGTGAGGCCGCTCGGCAGGCGGTCGCCGTACTCGGCGCGCAGCACCTCCGCCATGCCGGCGCGCACGCCGACGTAGCGTTCGGTGAAGTAGGCGCGGGCCGGGTGCCCTTCGGTGACGCTCTCGCCGAGCAGCGCCGAGAACGTCTGGATGATGGCGGGCCGCATCGCGTTGTACTCGACGAGCGAGGCCAGCAGGTCCAGGCGCAGCCGGCCGGCGGGCATCGCGTCCCAGCGGTCCCGCTCCTGGAGGACCGCGACGAGCAGGGCCTCCTTGGTCGGGAAGTGGTGCAGCAGCCCTTGCTGGGTGAGCCCGACCCGCTCGGCGACCGCCGCCAGGCTCGCTCCCCGGTACCCCCGCTCGGCGATCACCTCCAGCGCGGCCCGCACGATCTCCGCGCGCCGCTCCTCGCTCCTCGTCCTGGCCGTCATGGCGTCACCGTACGACATGCCGGAACACTGAACATCACGAGGAGGTGACGAAACCTACCGTGCTACAGGTCCCGGGTGCACGATGGTGACATCCAGCGGCTTTCGACGTGGAGGTGCCGACGTGACGGAGACAGCGGAGGAACGGCGCGAGGCGGCCGTCGAGGCGGCCCTCGGCAAGCTCGACCTGGACGCCAAGACCCGGCTCCTGGCCGGCCAGGACATGTGGAGCCTGCCCGCCCTGCCCGAGGCCGGCCTCGCGTCGCTGGTCATGTCCGACGGCCCGATCGGCGTCCGCGGGGTGCACTGGAGCGCCGACGACCCGTCCGTCGCCCTGCCCTCCCCGACCGCCCTGGCCGCCACCTGGGACCCGGGCCTCGCCCACCGGGCCGGCGTCCTGCTCGCCCAGGAAGCCCGCCGCAAGGGCGTCCACGTCCTGCTCGCCCCCACGGTCAACCTGCACCGCTCCCCGCTGGGCGGCCGCCACTTCGAGGCCTACAGCGAGGACCCGTACCTCACGGGCCGGATCGGCGCCGCCTACGTCCGGGGCGTCCAGTCCGGCGGGGTGGGCACCACCGTCAAGCACTTCGTGGCCAACGACGCCGAGACCGACCGCCTCACCGTGAACAACGTCGTGAGCGAACGCGCCCTGCGCGAGCTGTACCTGGCCCCCTTCGAGGCGATCGTGGCGAACGCCCACCCCTGGGGCATCATGACCGCCTACAACTCGGTCAACGGCCCCACCATGACCGAGCACCACCACCTGGTCGAGGAGGTCCTGCGCGGCGCCTGGGGCTTCGACGGCGTCAACGTCTCCGACTGGACCGCCGCCCGTTCCACCACCGGCGCCCTCACCGGCGGCCTCGACATCGCCATGCCCGGCCCCGGCACCGTCTACGGCGAGAACCTCGCCCGGGCCGTGCGCGACGGCGAGGCCGACGAGGCCCTCGTCGACGCGGCCGTGCGCCGCGTGCTGCGCCTCGCCGCCCGGGTCGGCGTCCTGGAGGGCGCCGAACCCGTCGTCACCGCACCGCCCCCGGACGCCGACGGCGCGGCACTCGCCCGCGAGATCGCCCGCCGCTCCTTCGTCCTGGTCCGCAACGAAGGCGGCGCCCTGCCGCTGCGGCCGGGCCGTATCGCGCTCATCGGCGCCGCCGCCCGCGACGCCCGCGTCCTCGGCGGCGGCTCCGCCACCGTCTTCCCGGCCCGCACCGTCTCCCCGCTCGACGGGCTCACCGCCGCCCTCCCCGACGGCACCCTCAGCTACACCCTCGGCGCCGACCCCAACACCGAACTCCCCGTCGCCGACGCCGGCTTCGAGCTGCGCGCCGTGTGCCGGGACGCCGCGGGCACCGTCCTCGGCACCCGCTCCGCCCCCAGCGGCCACATCCAGTGGACGGGCGCCGACCTCCCCGACGGCGTCACCCACGAGAACCTGCACAGCGTCGAGCTGACCGGCACCTTCACCCCGCGCGAGAGCGGCACGCACACCTTCGGCATCAAGGGCCTCGGCCCCTTCCGGCTGACCGTCGCGGGCACCGTCCACTACGACGACGTCCAGCGCCCCGACGGCGACGACCCGTTCCTCACCTTCTTCGGCCCGCCCGTGCCGCACGCCCGCGTCGGCCTCACCGCCGGAGAACCGGTCGAGGTCTCCCTCGCCTACACGGTCCCGCCGCCGGACGGCCGGCCCGTGCGGGTCATCGGCTTCACCCTCGCCCACCAGGACCCGCAGCGCCCTCCCGAGGAGCTCATCGCCGAGGCGGCCGAGGCCGCCCGGGCCGCCGACACGGCCGTCGTCGTGGTCGCCACCACCGAACGCGTCGAGTCCGAGGGCTTCGACCGCACGGACCTGCGCCTGCCCGGCCACCAGGACGACCTCGTGCGCGCCGTCGCCGCCGCCAACCCCCGGACCGTCGTGATCGTCAACTCCGGTTCCCCGGTGGAGCTGCCCTGGCGCGACGAGGTCGCCGCCGTGCTGCTGTCCTGGTTCCCCGGCCAGGAGGGCGGCGCGGCCCTCGCGGACGTCCTCACCGGCGCGCACGAACCCGGCGGCCGCCTGCCCACCACCTGGGGCTCCCTGGCCGACGCCCCGGTCACCCGGGTCGTCCCCGAGAACGGCGAACTCCCCTACGAGGAAGGCGTCTTCATCGGCTACCGCGCCTGGGAGAAACACGGCCGCACCCCCGCCTACCCGTTCGGCCACGGCCTCGGCTACACCGACTGGGCCTACGAGTCCGTCGAGGTCGCCGCGACACCGCACGCAACCACCGTGACGGTCCGCCTGCGCAACACCGGCGACCGCCCCGGCCGCGAGGTCGTCCAGCTCTACCTCGCCCCCGTCGAGGCGGACCCCACCCGCCCCGCGCGCTGGCTGGCCGGCTTCGCGGGCGTGGAGGCCGGCCCCGGCGAGACGGTCGAGGCGACGGCCGAACTGCCGCGCCGGGCTTTCGAGATCTGGGACGAAGCGACCGGCTCGTGGTCGTTTGTGAAGGGTTCGTACGAGATCCAGATCGGACGCTCGATCGCCGACCGCAGGATCACCGCGACGATTAACGTCTGATCCGGGACAAGGTCCCCCCTCAGCAGCCCCGGTCCGGGACCTGACCTCCGGACCGGGGCCGTGAGCGCGGGAAAGGCTCCGCCCGGGGCTACCGCACGCCGAAGCCGTACACCGTCTCCGAGCGGAACACCTCGCCCGGCCGCAGCACGGTCGTCGGGAAGCCGGGCCGGTTCGGCGAGTCGGGGAAGTGCTGGGTCTCCAGCGCGATGCCGTCACCGGGGGCGAACGGCTCGCCCAGGTGGTCGCCGGTGTAGAGCTGGAGCCCGGGCTCGGTGGTCGCCACCGTCAGCACCCGCCCCGACGCCGGGTCGTGCAGCTCGCCGACCTCCACCGCCGTCTCCGTCACGCCCTTGTCCAGCACGAAGTTGTGGTCGTAGCCGCTGCCCACCTTGCGGGCCGCACGGAAGTCGAAGCGCGTGCCCGCCACGTCCTCCGGGCCGCCGGCCGGGATCAGGTCCGCGTCGACCGGCGTGTAGCGGGAAGCCGCCAGCCGCAGTTCCTGACCGCCCGCGTCCCCGGACCCGGCGAGGTTGAAGTAGCTGTGGTTCGTCAGGTTCACCACGGTCGGCGCGTCCGTCACCGCCTCGTACGCGATCCGCAGCGCCCCGCTCGCCAGGAGCGTGTACGTCGCCGAGACCTCCAGCCGGCCGGGGAACCCCTCCTCGCCGTGCGGACTGACCCGCGACAGCCGCACCCCGTGCTCGACCGGGGTGACGTCCCACACCCGCCGGTCGAAGCCACGCGCCCCGCCGTGCAGCGAGTTGGGCCCGTTGTTCGTCTCCAGGGCGTACGTCCGCCCTTCCAGCGGGAAACGGCCGCCGGCGATCCGGTTGGCGTACCGCCCGATCAGGGCCCCGAGATACGGCTCCGGATGGGCCAGGTACCCGTCGAGGTCCGGGAACCCCAGCACCACATCGGCGGTCCGCCCGGTCCGGTCCGGCGCCTCGGCCGACTGCACGATCCCGCCGTACGACAGCACCCGCACGCGTACGCCCGCCCGCTCCAGCGTCCAGCGGTGCACCGGGGTCCCGTCGGGAAGTGTGCCGAAGAGTTCGTTCATGTGCGGAACTCTAGGTCAGGGGCTTCGCCGCCGTGACGGTGCGGTACGCGATCTCCGCCAACCGGGCCTGTCCGTTCACGCTCGGGTGGAAGTAGTCCCAGCGGCTCAACTGGGCCGTGCCGAAGCGGTAGTCGTGGACCGCACCGCCGTCGTGGCGGCACCGCTCGTCCTCGGCGCAGACCTCCTGGAGGACCTTGTTGTAGTCCGCCACGCGCTTGCTCACCGTGTCGCGCCGCAGGCTCGCCGACGCGTCCAGGGCGTCCGCGTCGCCCAGCATCGACGGGCAGATGCCCAGTTGCCAGACCTGCTTGGCCATGGCACTGGAACGGCCCTCGGACCACAGCCGCTTCAGATCGGGCACGCTCGCCACGAACACCTGGGCCTTGGGCAGGGCCTTGCGCAGGGAGCGCAGCGCGTCCTCGAAGTCCGCGCGGAAGGCCGAGACCGGGGTCATCGCCGAGGGCGTGGCCCGGCAGGCGTCGTTCGCCCCCACCATCACCGTCACCAGCTGCGGTTTCCGCCGCACGGCCCGGGCCATCTGCCCGGGCAGATCGGCCATCCGCGCGCCCGTCACGGCGTAGTTCCAGCTCCGCCGGGGCGCCTCGGTCCGCCCCAGCAGCCGCACCGCCAGCGAGTCCACCTCGGGGCTGGTACCCGTCGCCCAGGACGCCTCCGGACAGTCCGACAGCACGTCACACGCGTCGAACGCCCGCGTGATGGAGTCACCGACGGCCGCGACCGAACTCGGGCTGCGGTCCCACAGGGGCGTGGGCTTCGGGGAGGGTGTCGCCCGCCCGGACGGGGCGGCGGAGTCGCCGCCCACGGCGTCACACCCGGCCACGCCCAGCACGGCCGCGGCGACCACGGCGAGCACACTCCGTGCGCGATGGCTCCGCGTCCGCATCTCCGCTCCGTCCCCTCGCCGTGCCGTCCCTGTCTCCCCAACCCATGACAACGCACGAGGGTTCCCGGCCGGTCAGGTGCAACGGCTCACACCCGTACAAGCGTCCCCCTGGGTGAATGGCGGTGGTTTCCCGGCACCTGGACCGACCGTACGTCACACTCCTCGCGCCCCCGCACGGTAGCCTCGCCATCAACGTGACCCGCCCGGTCACCGCCGTTCCGCCTGTTCCAAGATGGTCCGCTCTGCCCGGAGGTTCCGGTGACGACACGTGGAGTTCTGTACGTGCACTCCGCGCCGCGCGCGCTGTGCCCGCACGTCGAGTGGGCCATCGCCGGGGTGCTCGGCACTCGCGTCAGCCTGGACTGGATCCGGCAGCCCGCCGCGCCCGGCACCTGGCGCTCGGAGTTCTCCTGGCAGGGCCAGGTGGGCACGGCGTCCAAGCTGGCCTCCGCGCTGCGCGGCTGGCACCTGCTGCGCTTCGAGGTCACCGCGGAACCCTGCCCCACCGCCGAGGGAGAGCGCTACAGCTGCACCCCCGACCTGGGCATCTACCACGCCGTCACCGGCATGCACGGCGACATCCTCATCCCCGAGGACCGTCTCAGAGCGGCCCTCCAGCGCTCCCAGCGCGGCGAGACCGACCTGGAAGCCGAACTCGGCAAACTCCTCGGCAAGCCCTGGGACGACGAACTGGAACCCTTCCGCTACGCAGGCGAAGGCGCCCCGGTCCGCTGGTTGCACCAGGTGGTGTGAACGCCTTGAGGGAACGCGCCCCTCAGGGGCGCGGGGAACTGCGCGAACAACCCGCACCGGCCCGCACCCGGCACACAACACGACGCAAAACGGCGAGTGGCCCGAACTCACATAGAGTCCGGGCCACTCGCCGTAAAGGCGAATCAAACCGTCCGGAACGCCAGCACCACGTTGTGCCCACCGAACCCGAACGAGTCGTTCAGCGCGGCGATGCGGCCGTCGACGGGCAGCTTCCGGGCCTCCCCCCGAACGACGTCGGCATTCGCCTCGGCCTCGGGGTCCAGGTTCTCCACGTTGATCGTCGGCGGAGCCACCCGGTGGTACAGCGCGAGCACCGTCGCCACCGTCTCGACACCGCCCGCGCCACCGAGCAGATGCCCGGTCATCGACTTCGTCGCCGACACCGCGATGTGGTCGGTGTCGTCACCGAACACCTTCCGCAGCGCCTTCAGCTCGGCGATGTCACCGGCCGGCGTCGACGTCGCGTGCGCGTTGACGTGCACGATCTCCGCCGGGTCCAGGTCGGTGCGCTCCAGCAGGTTCTGCAGGGCGTGCGAGATGCCCCGCCCCTCCGGCTCCGGCTGCACGATGTCGTGCGCGTCGGCCGAGATGCCCTGCCCGACCGCCTCGGCGTACACCCGGGCCCCGCGCTTGGCGGCGTGCTCGGCGGACTCCAGGACGACGACACCGGCGCCCTCACCGAGGACGAAGCCGTCGCGGGCGGTGTCGTAGGGACGCGACGCGCCCTGCGGGTCGTCGTTGTTCTTGGACATCGCCATCATGTTGCCGAACGCGGCGATGGGCAGCGGGTGGATCGCCGCCTCCGTGCCCCCCGCGACGACGACGTCGGCGCGGCCGGTGCGGATCATCTCGATGGCGTAGCCGATGGCCTCGGCGCCCGACGCGCAGGCGGAGACCGGGGTGTGCACGCCCGCCCGGGCGCCCACGGCCAGACCGACGTTGGCCGACGGGCTGTTGGGCATCAGCATGGGAACGGTGTGCGGGGAGACGCGGCGGACGCCCTTCTCCTTCAGCACGTCGTACTGGTCGAGCAGCGTCGTCACGCCGCCGATGCCGGAGGCGATGACCGCGCCCAGCCGGTCGGGGTCGACGTTCGGGTCCTCGCCGGCCTTCGCCTCGAAACCGGCGTCGGCCCAGGCCTCCTTGGCCGCGACCAGCGCGAACTGCGCCGAGCGGTCCAGTCGGCGGGCCTGCGGCCGGGGGATGACCTCGGTCGGCTCCACGGCGACGGGGGCCGCGATCTTGACGGCCTGGTCGGCCGCCCAGTCCTGCTCCAGGGGCTTGACGCCGGAACGTCCGGCGACCAGGCCCTCCCAGGTAGAGGCTGCGTCGCCACCCAGCGGTGTGGTTGCGCCGATACCGGTGACGACCACGGTGCGATTGGTCGAGCTCACGGGAATTCTTTCTCCAACGGATCCGAGGATTAAGCGGCGCCACCGCCGGGTGGCGGGGCAGTCAGCCCAAGGGCCTGATCGGTCGATCAGCCCTGGTGCTTGAGGATGTAGTCGGTCGCGTCGCCGACGGTCTTGAGGTTCTTGACGTCCTCGTCCGGGATCTTGACGTCGAAGCGCTCTTCGGCGGCGACGACGACCTCGACCATGGACAGCGAGTCGACGTCCAGGTCGTCGGTGAAGGACTTGTCCAGCTGGACGTCCTCAACCGGGATGCCGGCGATCTCGTTCACGATCTCGGCGAGACCGGCGACGATCTCTTCCTGAGTGGCGGCCATGTTGGCGCTCCTTCGTAGATATCCAGAGGGTGTGGCAGGTGGTTCTTCCCGTCCCGGACCGCATGATCCGGCACGGAGTGCCTAGGGGAGGGTAACGACAGTCGCGGCGTAGACGAGACCCGCCCCGAAGCCGATGACGAGCGCGGTGTCGCCGCTCTTCGCCTCGCCGGTCGCCAGGAGCCGCTCCATCGCGAGCGGGATCGAGGCGGCCGAGGTGTTGCCGGTGGTGCGGATGTCACGCGCGACCGTGACGTGCTCCGGCAGTTTCAGGGTCTTCACCATCGAGTCGATGATCCGCACGTTGGCCTGGTGCGGGATGAAGACGTCCAGGTCGTCCGCGGTGATCCCGGCCGCGTCCAGCGCCTGCTGGGCGACCTTCGCCATCTCGAACACGGCCCAGCGGAACACCGCCTGGCCTTCCTGGGTGATCGCGGGGAACTTCTCGACCGTCCCGTCGCGGTAGTCCGTCCACGGCACGGTCTGCTTGATGGTGTCGGACTTGTCGCCCTCGGAGCCCCACACGGTCGGGCCGATCGCGGGCTCCTGGGACGGGCCGACCACGACCGCGCCGGCACCGTCGCCGAACAGGAAGGCCGTCGCCCGGTCCTCCAGGTCGGTCAGGTCGCTCAGCCGCTCGACGCCGATCACCAGGACGTACTCCGCCGAGCCCTCGACGATCATGCCCTTGGCGAGGGTCAGGCCGTAGCCGAAGCCCGCGCAGCCCGCGGAGATGTCGAAGGCGGCGGCCTTGTCCGTGCCCAGCTTGTCGGCGATCTCGGTGGCGACGGCCGGCGTCTGCTTGAAGTGCGAGACCGTCGAGACGATCACGCCGCCGATCTGCTCCACGGAGATGCCCGCGTCCGCGATGGCCTTGCCGGACGCCTCGATCGACATCTGGGCGACGGTCTCCTCGTCGGAGGCCCAGTGCCGCGTCTCGATGCCGGAGCGCGAGCGGATCCACTCGTCGGACGACTCGATCGTCTCCAGGATCACCTCGTTCGGCACGACCCGGGTCGGGCGGTAGCCGCCGACGCCGAGGATCCGTGCGTACGGGGCGCCCTTGCTGGGCTTGATCTTCGCCATGCTCTCGGGCTCCTTGTCAGGCACTCTGCTCGGCGATGAGCTCGCGAGCGGCGTCGAGGTCGGCGGGGGACTTCAGGGCCAGCGTCTTCACGCCCGGCAGGGCACGCTTGGCCAGACCGGTGAGGGTGCCGCCCGGGCAGACCTCGATCAGGGCCGTGACCCCGAGTTCCTTGAAGGTCTCCATGCACAGGTCCCAGCGGACCGGGTTGGCGACCTGGCCGACCAGCCGCTCCAGCACCTCGGCGCCGGCGGCGACGGCCTGCCCGTCCTTGTTGGAGACGTAGGTGACCTTCGGGTCGCCGGTGCCCCGGGCGTCGGCGGCGGCCTTCGCCAGCGTCTCGACCGCGGGGGCCATGTGGTGCGTGTGGAACGCGCCCGCGACCTTCAGCGCGACGACCTTGCGCACGCCCTCGGGCTTGTCCGCCTCCAGCGCGGCGAGCTGCTCCTTGGTGCCGGCCGCGACGATCTGGCCCGCGCCGTTGATGTTCGCCGGGGTCAGGCCCAGCTTCTCCAGGTGCGGGACCGTCACGGCGGGGTCGCCGCCCAGCAGCGCGGCCATGCCCGTCTCGGTGACGGCGGCGGCCTGGGCCATGGCGAGACCGCGGGTGCGGACCAGGCGCAGCGCCTCCTCGTGCGGGAGCACCCCGGCGAGCGAGGCGGCGGTGAACTCGCCGACGCTGTGACCGGCGAGGGCGCCGACCTTGCGCGGGAGGTCGGCCGGGTCCTCGAACAGCAGGGACGCGGACACCATGCCGGCCGCGACGAGCAGCGGCTGCGCCACCGCGGTGTCGCGGATCTCCTCCGCGTCGGCCTCGGTGCCGTAACGGATCAGGTCGATCCCCGCGGCGTCGGACCATGCCTCCAGGGCACCGCGGACACCGGGGAGGTCGAGCCATTCAGTCAGGAAGCCGGGCGTCTGGGCGCCCTGGCCGGGAGCGACGAGTACGAGCACTCTCACACTCTCTCTTGGGTACGGGCACGGCCGCCCGTGGGGACAGGGACGAAGAACACGAGGGGGTTTTGTCGAGCTTCGACAAAACCTTAGGGCTGGAGATCTCCATCGACCAGACGCCCCAGGATCAGCGCGATCCGCAGCGTGAAGGCAGAGCGTACATCGGAGGGTGACCAGCCGGTGACGTCAGTCACACGTCGAAGCCGGTAGCGGACGGTGTTGGGATGCACGAACAGCATCCGGGCCGCGCCTTCGAGGCTGCTCGCCTGTTCGAGATAGACGCTGAGGGTTTCCAGCAGCGCCGCCCCGGCCTCCTCCAGCGGTCTGTAGATCTCCTCCACCAGCTGCTCACGGGCCGAGGGGTCACCGGCGATGGCACGCTCCGGGAGCAGGTCGTCGGCGAGGACCGGGCGCGGGGCGTCCTGCCAGGCCGAACACGCCTTGAGGCCCGCGGCGGCGGCCTGCGCGGACCGGGTCGCGGCCTGCAGATCGGGCACCACCGGGCCGGCCACGACCGGACCGGCGGCGAACGGGCCGATGAGCGACTTGGCCACGGCCAGCGGGTTGTCGCTGCCGCCCGCGATGACGACCAGCCGGTCGCCCAGCACCCCGGTCAGCACCTGGAGCTTGGCGTGCCGGGACGCGCGCCGTATGGCCTCGACGGTCAGTTCGCTGTCCCCGTCGGGTGCCGTGCCGAGCACCACGCACACGTGCTCGGGCGAGTTCCAGCCGAGGGCGGCGGCCCGCGACACCGCGCCCTCGTCGGCCTCGCCGCTGAGCACGGCGTTCACGACCAGGGACTCCAGCCGGGCGTCCCAGGCACCGCGTGCCTCCGCGGCCTGGGCGTACACCTGGGCGGTGGCGAAGGCGATCTCGCGGGCGTACACCAGCAGCGCCTCGCGCAGGACGCTCTCGTCGCCGGGGGCCGCGACCTCGTCGATCGCGGACTCCATCACCTCGATGGTGGTGCGGACCATCTCCACGGTCTGCCGCAGGGTGATGGCCCGGGTCAGCTCGCGCGGCGCGGTGCCGAACACGTCGGTGGAGATGGCCTGCGGGGCGTCCGGATGCCGGAACCACTCGGTGAACGCGGCGATGCCCGCCTGCGCGACCAGACCGATCCAGGAACGGTTCTCCGGGGGCATGGCCCGGTACCAGGGCAGCGTCTCGTCCATCCGCGCGATGGCCTGCGCGGCGAGCGATCCGGACGACTTCTCCAGGCGCTTCAGCGTCGCCGCGTGGGCGTGGACGTCGGGGGCTGCGGCTGCGTTCTTGCTGGTTTCGGGTTCGGGCACGGGGACAAGACTGCCTTATCCGGACGGGAGGGTGCGCCGCCGGGTCTACGGTGGTCCCCGTGATGGACATTCGGCGCGCTGACGAGCGCTACCGTGGCGGCGACCCGGCGGCCGGAATCGAGACCCGGCACGCCTTCTCCTTCGGGGCCCACTACGACCCGGACAACCTCCGCTTCGGCGCGGTGCTCGCCTGCAACGAGGAGCGGCTGGCCCCGGGTGCCGGGTTCGACGAGCACCCCCACAGCCACACCGAGATCGTGACGTGGGTGGTGGAGGGCGAGCTGACGCACCGCGACTCCACCGGGCACGAGTCGGTCGTCCGCCACGGCGACGTGCAGCGGCTCAGCTCGGCGGGCGGCGTGCGGCACGTGGAGCGCAACGACGGGCCGGAGCCCCTGACCTTCCTGCAGATGTGGCTCGCCCCGCTGCGGCCCGGCGGCGAACCGCGCTACGAGGTCGTCCGCGGCATCGCCGACTCCACGCCCTACGCCCTCCCCGAGGCCGGCGCGATGCTGCACGTACGGCGGCTGGGAGCGGGGGAGCGGACCGCGGTGCCGGACGCGGCGTACGCCTATGTGCACGTGGTGCGCGGCGAGGTACGCCTGGACGGCGAGGAGCTGGGCACCGGCGACGCGGCCCGGATCACCGGCGCCAAGGGCCTGGAGGCCGAAGCCGTGACGCCCGCCGAGTTCCTCGTCTGGGAGATGACCTAGAGCTCGGCGCCGCTTCCGGAACGCGGGGCCGCTGCTAGTGATCTGGTCTTGAGTTCACGTCTCGCCACGTGAGTCGTGGTTCGTTTCAGTTTTCGGCTCGGGCGGTGACAGGGGCTGGTGGCTGCGGTC
>NZ_NOKT01000036.1 GCF_002237655.1 Streptomyces sp. XY006 | reverse complement strand
GCGTCCGCCGTCCCGGCGCCGCCGGCCGCCACGGCCCGCGCGGCGCGCGCATCGGCGGCAGCCGCCGGGCGGACGGCACCACCGTGCCGGTCGGTTGGCGCGTCCGCCTCGGTCTGCGCCGCCTCACGCCCCTCGCCGTCCGCGACGCTCGTCGCCTCGCGGCCGGAGGGCGGCACGGGGTCCGGCCCCGAGCCGGTGGCCGGCGTGGCAGCGCGTCCGGCCGCCAGGGCGTCCCGTACCCGCGCCGCCCCGGCCGTCGCGTCTCCGGGCGGCTGCTCAGGCGTCGTCGTCGACGTCGTCGGCGTGTCCAGTTCAGCCGTCGAAGTCGGCTCCGACCACTGCTCGCCCTTCGCCCCGGCGTCCATCGCCTCGTTGGCGAGTCGGTCGGCGTGCTTGTTGCGCTCGCGCGGGATCCACTCGTACGTCACCCGCCCGGGCGGGAAGATCCGGGCCGCTTCCGCCGCGAGGGGCTTCATCGCGGGGTGCTTGATCTTCCAGCGGCCCGACATCTGCTCGACGACGAGCTTGGAGTCCATCCGGACGCGGACCGTGGCGTCCGGGTCCAGCTCGTGGGCGGCGCGCAGGCCGGCCAGCAGGCCCCGGTACTCGGCGACGTTGTTCGTGGCGACGCCGATGTACTCGGCGGCCTCCCGCAGCGTCTGCCCCGTCGCCGCGTCGCTCACCACGGCCCCGTAGCCCGCGGGCCCCGGGTTGCCCCGCGACCCGCCGTCCGCCTCGACGATGAACTCCCGCACCGCAACGGCTCCCTGGATCTAGAGACCGGACTCGGACGTGCGCACCAGGATGCGGCGGCAGTTCTCGCAGCGCACCACCGTGTCGGGCGCCGCCTTGCGGATCTCGTTCAGCTCGGTGATCGCCAGCTCCTGGCGGCAGCCCTGGCAGCTGCGCGCGTACAGCTTCGCCGCGCCGATGCCGCCCTGCTGCCCGCGCAGCTTGTCGTAGAGCTTGAGCAGGTCGTCGGGGATGGACGCGGCGACGACCTCGCGCTCCTTGGTGACCGTCGCGACCTCGGCGTCGATCTCCTCGAAGGCCGCGTCACGCCGCGCGGTCGCGTCGTCGATCTTCCCCTGGACCGAGGAGACCCGCTCGGTCAGCTCGGCGACCCGCTCCTGCGCGGACTCCCGGCGCTCCATGACCTCCAGCACCACGTCCTCCAGATCGCCCTGCCGCTTGGCGAGCGAGGCGATCTCGCGCTGGAGGTTCTCCAGGTCCTTGGGGGAGGTGACGGCACCGGAGTCCAGGCGCTGCTGGTCGCGGGTGGCGCGCTGGCGCACCTGGTCCACGTCCTGCTCGGCCTTGGTCTGCTCGCGTGCGGTGTCGCTCTCCTCGGTCTGCGCGGCGACGAGCAGGTCGCGCAGCTGCGTGTGGTCCTTGGTCAGCGACTCGATCTCGGCGTGCTCGGGCAGCGACTTCCGCCGGTGTGCCAGCTGCTGGAGGCGGACGTCGAGGTCCTGGACGTCGAGGAGGCGGATCTGGTCGGCGGGCGCGGCGTTCAGTTCGGGGCTCCCAGGGGGTCAGAAGTGGTCGAGGCCGCGTGGGCGGTCCAGGGGTCGGTGACCGTCGTGGAGACGTGGACCCGCAGGTCCCATCCATGCCGGTCGGAGATCTCGTCGAGCTGGCTCGCGGCCAGCTCGCACCAGGGCCACTCGGTGGCCCAGTGCGCCGCGTCGAGCAGCGCGAGGGGGCTGTGGGCGCGGGCCTCCGACACGGGGTGGTGGCGCAGGTCCGCGGTGAGGAAGGCGTCGACGCCCGCCGCGCGCACCTGGTCGAAGAGGCTGTCGCCGGAGCCGCCGCTGACGGCGACCGTGCGCACCAGCGCCTCGGGGTCGCCGGCGACGCGGATGCCCTGCGCGGTGGCGGGCAGCCGCTCGGCGGCGCGGGCGGCGAGCTCGCGGACGGTCAGCGGGTGGTCCAGCGCGCAGACGCGGCCCAGGCCCCGCCGACCCTCGGGGTCGGTGGGGTCCGGCACGAGCGGCCCGGTCACCCTGAGGTCCAGGGCGCCCGCGAGGGCGTCGGAGACGCCCGGGTCGGCGGTGTCGGCGTTGGTGTGGGCGACGTGCAGCGCGATGTCGTTCTTGATGAGCGTGTGGACGACGCGGCCCTTGAAGTGCGTCGCCGCGACCGTCGTCGTGCCCCGCAGGTAGAGGGGGTGGTGGGTGACGAGCAGGCCGGCGCCCAGCTTCACCGCCTCGTCGACGATCTCCTGGACCGGGTCGACGGCGAACAGCACGCGCGTGACCTGCTGGTCCGGGTCGCCCACGACGGTGCCGACCGCGTCCCAGGACTCGGCCCGCTCGGCGGGCCACAGGGTCTCCAGCGCGGCGATGACTTCAGACAGACGGGGCACGGGTGCAAGGCTACCCGTCTGATCTGTGGCGTTGAACCGCCGCCGCCCCCGCCCGCCCGCGCTCGCCCCGCTCAGCACAAACGCCCCCTTTCCCTCAGGCGAATCGTTCCTGGAACACCCTTATGTGTGAAGTGGGGTGCCAGGGAATTCCCCGCCCGTTCGTGCGAAAACTACGTTCGTCACTGGAGGTGACCGAACGATGACTGCCTGTGCGATCGAGCCTTCGGCGGAACACGAGGACGGGGAGGGTGCCGCGCCGGCCGGCTGCGCGCTCAGCGCGGACGGCCGGTACGGCGCCCGTCTCGCGTCGGCCGGGGACGCCTGGTTCCCGGAGCGCTGGACCCTCGACGGCCCCGAGCCCTACGCGGTGCCCCTGCCCCGCAACCAGCCGGAGGAGCCAGGCACCGAGGTGCAGCCGATGGGCGACGGGCGGGTCCTCATCCACCGCCGGGTGGCCGGACGGCACGCCTTCTCGCTGCTGTATCCGACCGGGCCCGGCACCGGCGAGCTGCCCCTGGGCGCGGTCGAGTGCCCGGACGACGGCGCCCGGCTGCGGCTGCTGCCGCCCGCGCCCGGAGGGGAGAAGGCGTACGCCCTGGCGGTCGGCCCGCGCTCGACGTCGGTCTGGCTGGTCGCGGGCGGCGCCTTCGGGCCCGAGCGGGTGGCGGAGCTGCCCGGCCGCGGCTCGGGCGGGGTCTGGCTGGACCGCGCGGGGCGGCTGCTGGCCCTGGACCGGGAGACGGGCGGGCGCACCAAGGCGGTCGTGGTGGACCTGGAGCGCGGCGGCGCGTGGTCGCCGCTGCTGCAGATCGCCGCCGACAGCGACGACCGGCTGCTGCTCGCCGATCAGGACAGCGGGCTGCTGATCGTCCGCTCCGACGCGCCCTCGCCGGGGCAGGGCCGGCTGGGCTGGGGCGTGCTGGGCAGCACGCTGCCGGTGCGGTTCCCGCAGTGCCTGCGGCTGCGGGACTGTTCCGTCACGCCGTTCGCGATCCAGCCGGGGCAGGTGCTGACGCCGGAGAGCTGTGCGGTGGCGCTGCGGATCGACGGGCCCGCGGGCAGCTGGGTCGGGGTGTGGCGGCCGGCCGAGCGGCGGATGCACCATCTCCCCGCGCCCGAGGGGTGGTTGACGGGGACCGGCCTGTGGACGGAGGACGGGGTGCTGCGGCTGCCGTACGCGACGGAGGCGGTGCCGTGCGGGGTGGCACGGGTGCGCCCACCCGCACCCGAGCTGCCGGAAACCGCCACCGCGCCACCACCTCCCGAGCCGAACCCGGCGACCGCGCACCCCGGCCCCGGATCGTCGGCCCCGCACCCCGGCCCCGGGCCGGCGGCCCCGCACCCCGATCCCGGGGCGGCGGCCCCGCTTCCGGAACGGTTCGACGACCGGCCCGCCTCGCCCTCGGCGCCCGCGGCCACCCGCCCGGTGCCCCTTCGGGAGGCGCCGTTGGGACGCCTTGTAACGAACTAGTGCCGGTTCGCGTGGCCGCCTGGATCACGGCCGTGGGGCGTTGGTTAGACTCACCCGGCTGAAAAAAGATCATGTTGACGGGGTGAATTCCATCCGATGAGCGACGCCAGCCAGAACCAGCCGCCTGTTGCCGACGTCCAGCAAGCCTCCACCGGCCACGGCCGGCACCGCGGAGAGGTTTCCACGCAGGACAGCGAGACGGCTCCGCGCGGACGCCACCGCAAGCCGGTGGCGGAGACCGACCAGGCCGTGACCGCGGCCTGACGGCACGTCAGTCACCTGACTGCGCATCAGTCGGGCGACTGCGAACGGCCCCTCCCCCCACCGGCGCATTCCAGGGGTCGTTGCAACACAAGTTGATCAACTGGCTGTCGCCAGGAGCTTAGCGAGACGCTCGGCTGGGGTTTCCCAGCCGAGCGTTTTGCGTGGCCGGCTGTTCAGCTCGGCGGCGACGGCCGCCAGGTCCTGGGGCGTGTGAGCGGCCAGGTCGGTGCCCTTGGGGAAGTACTGCCGCAGCAGGCCGTTCGTGTTCTCGTTGGACCCGCGCTGCCAGGGGCTGCCGGGATCGCAGAAGTAGACGGGCATGTCCGTCGCGATGCTGAACTGCGTGTGCAGGTGCATCTCTGAGCCCTGGTCCCAGGTGAGGGAGCGTCTGAGCTGGGCGGGCAGGGTCGAGACGGTCTCGATGAGCGCGTCCCGCATCTGTGAGGGCCGGCGGCCGTCGGGCAGGTGCACCAGGGTGACGAAGCGGCTGGAGCGCTCCACCAGCGTGCCGATGGCGGATTTGTGGGCCTTGCCGATGATGAGGTCTCCCTCCCAGTGTCCGGGGATGGCCCGGTCGGCGGCCTCGGCGGGCCGGTCGCTGATCATCACCATGTCCTTGGCCATGCGGGGCTGGCGCCGGTAGGACTGCCGGTGCGGCCTGCGCATCGTGCGGCCCGTGCGCAGTGCTTTGGCCAGCTCCCGGCGCAGTTCGCCGCGGCCCTGGACGTAGAGGGCCTGGTAGACGGTCTCGTGGGTCACGTGTATCTCCGGCCGGTCGGGGAAGCGCGCCCGCAGAGCCTGGCAGATCTGCTCGGGGCTCCAGCGTCGTTCGAGGTGGTGCTGGATGAAGTCCCGCAGTTCCGGGTTCTGGCCGATCTTGCCCGGCTTCGGCCGAGGCCGGCGGGCGTCGGCACGGGACTGGGCGGCATGCGGGCGGTAGGCCCAGCGGGAGGCGTCCCCGCGCAGTGGCATGCCGTTGCGGCGTATCTCCCGGCTGATGGTGGAAGGGCTCCGGCCCAGCTCAGAAGCTATCTGCCGGATCGACGCCTTCTCCCGCAGCCGGTCGGCGATGTGGATGCGGTCGGCCTCGCGCAGATACCGCGACGGGCCAGCCGAGGAGAGCGGCCGGCGGATCGGCGGCGCACCGCGCGTGCTTCCCGTGGCCTGGCGTCCGTTGCGCCACCGCTTCCCGGTACGCCGGTTGATGCCGACGATCCGGCAAGCCTCCATGCTGCTGACGCCCTGGTCCATGAGCCGGAAGTATTCCTCCCGTTCACGGACCAGGGCCCTACGGCCTGGAGCCTGCCCCCGGTCCTCCCGGATCTTGAAGTCCATCGCATCCCCTGAGCTGGGGTGTTGCGACGACCACTAGAACGGAAGACCCGGCGGGAGGGGCCGTTCTGCGCAGCAGGGGATCACCCGCGTCTCAGCCCCAGCACCTCCGCCGCCGCGAAGGTCTCCCCCGCCGGCCGGTCCGCGTAGTACGGCCCGAGGGCGGCGTCCAGTTCGTCGTAGGTGAAGGTGTCCTGCTTGCTGTCGAACACGGCGGCGACCCGCGGCCGTTCGACGACGGCGACCATCCCGCCGTGCACCACCAGCAGTTGCCCGTTCACGTGCGCTGCGGCGGGCGAGGCCAGATAGCCGACGAGCGGGGCGACGTGCTCGGGGGCGAGCGGGTCGAGGCCGCCCTCGGCGGGCCGCTCGACGCCCGCGAAGACGTCCTCGGTCATCCGCGTGCGGGCGCGCGGGCAGATGGCGTTGGCGGTCACCCCGTACCGGGCGAGGGCGAGGGCCGTGGAGGTGGTGAGGCCGACGATCCCGCCCTTGGCCGCCGCGTAGTTGGGCTGCCCGGCGGAACCGGCGAGGAACGCCTCGGAGGAGGTGTTGACGATCCGCCCGAACACCGGCCGCCCGGCCCGCTTGGACCGCTCCCGCCAGTGCGCGGCGGCGAAGCGGGTGGTGTTGAAGTGCCCCTTGAGGTGCACGCGGAGGACCGAGTCCCATTCCTCCTCGGTCATCGAGAAGACCATCCGGTCGCGCAGGATGCCCGCGTTGTTGACCAGGATGTCGAGTCGGCCGTACGCGGCGACGGCCGACTCGACCAGGTCCCGGGCCTGCTCGAAGTCGGAGACGTCCCCGGTGTGGGCGAGGGCGGCCCCGCCCGCGGCCCGGATCTCGGCGGCGACCTCCTCGGCGGGCCCGGCCGATGCCGCGCCGCTGCCGTCACGGCCGGGCCGCCCGTAGTCGTTGACGACGACCGCGGCGCCCAGCCGGGCGAGTTCCAGCGCCTCGGCCCGGCCGAGCCCGCGCCCCGCCCCCGTGACGATCGCGGACAGTCCCCTCAGCGGCAGCGGCATGGCGTCCGGCCTCACAGCTCGATGCAGGTGCGCAGGGCGGTTCCGGTCCGCATCTGGTCCAGGGCCTCGTTGACCTCGACGAACGGGACCCGGTGGGTGATCAGGCCGGCCAGGTCGACGCGTCCGGCCCGCCACAGGGCGATGGTGCGGGCGTAGGAGCGCAGGACGTCCCCGCCGCCGTACAGCGAGGGCAGGATCCGCTTCTCGTCGAAGAACAGCTCGAACATGTTGAGCTGCAGGACGTCGTCCATGGCGCCGGCGCCGACCACGACGAGGGTGCCGCCGCGCCGGGTGGCGTCGTAGGCGGCGCGGGCCGTGGCGGCCTTGCCGACGACCTCGAAGACGTGGTCGAAGCCCTCGCCGCCGGTGATCTGCTGTTTGGCGTCGGGCAGTTCCTCGGGAGCGACGGCCCGGGTGGCGCCGAAGCGGACGGCCGCCTCGCGCCGGGCGGCGACCGGGTCGACGGCGACGATCTCGGCGGCGCCGCGCAGCCGGGCGCCCTGGATCGCCGAGATGCCGACGCCCCCGCAGCCGATCACCGCCACCGACGAACCGGCCTCCAGGTCGGCGGTGTTGAGCGCGGCGCCCAGGCCGGTCGTCACGCCGCAGCCGATGAGGGCGGCGATGTCGAAGGGCACGTCGTCGGGGATCGGCACCGCGCAGCCGGCGTCGACGACGACCTCCTCGGCGAAGGTTCCGGTGCCGGCGAAGCCGAAGACGTCGCCGCCGGGGCGCTTGAAGTTGGGGGTGCCCGCGTTCATGAACCCCGCCAGGCACAGCTCGGTCTGGCCGCGCTCGCAGGCCGGACAGGCGCCGCAGGCGGGCAGCCAGCACACCACGACCCGGTCCCCGGCCTGCACGTTCCGCACGCCCTCGCCGACTTCGAGGATCTCGCCCGCCCCCTCGTGGCCGGGCACGAACGGCGCGGGCTGCGGCAGCACCCCGCTCATCGCGGACAGGTCCGAGTGGCACAGCCCCGTCGCGCGCACCCGGATGCGCACCTTGCCGGGTCCGAACCCCACCGCCTCGACGTCGTCGAGGACCTCCAGCTTGTCCTGGCCGATCTCGTGCAGTACGGCTGCGCGCATGGTGCGGCTCCCCTCGGACGGCGGTGCGGACTCAGGTGTGTTCGACGATCGTGTCGGCCAGGACGGGCGCGTCGCCGCGCTCGACGGCGGTGACGGCGGCCCGGGTGGACTCCGGCGCGTGCCACATGCGGATCCGCAGCGTCTCCCCCGGGTACACGACCCCGGCGAAGCGGGTGCGGTACGACCGGACCCGGGTGACGTCCCCGCCGAGCAGCGTGTCGACGACCGACTTGAGCGTCATGCCGTAGGTGCACAGGCCGTGCAGGATGGGCCGCTCGAAGCCGGCGCGCTGGGCGAACTCGGGGTCGGCGTGCAGGGGGTTGTAGTCGCCGGAGAGCCGGTAGAGCAGGGCCTGGTCCTCGCGGACCGGGCGTTCGACGGTGCGGTCCGGGTCGCCGGCGGGGGGCTCCGGGCGGGCGGAGGGGCCGCGGTCGCCGCCCCAGCCGCCCTCGCCGCGGACGTAGATCTGCGCGTCGTTGGTCCACAGCGGGCCCTCGGTGTCGCCGACGTCGGTGCGCAGCACGAGGACGGCCGCCTTGCCCTTGTCGTACACGGCGGCGATCCGGTGGGTCGCGGTGGCGGTGCCCGTCGTGGGCAGGGGCCGGTGGATCACCAGGCTCTGACCGCCGTGCAGGACCCGGGCGAGGTCGACGTCGACGCCGGGCATGGACAGCCCGCTGGTCACCCCGGGCTTCCCGCCCCCCGCGACGGTGGCGAAGCTGGGCAGGACGTGCAGCCGGGACTCCAGGGTGTAGCGCAGTTCGTCGGGGTCGGTGGCGGGGGTGCCGGCGCCGATGCCGAGGTGGTAGAGCTGCACGTCCCTGGGGCCCCAGGAGAGTTCGCCGGTCCGGGGTTCGGCGGCGAGCGCCTTGGCTGCGTCGATGGGCATGGGGCTCCTGCTCGCCGTGGGAAGGACCTCGGCACGGCCGTCCGCACCGTCGGCCGCACCGAGGCCGTCTGGGGGCTGAACTGGAACGCGTTGAACTGGAACGCGTTCCAGTCCCGCGCCCTCTGTATAGCCGAGGCCCCCACACTTGTGAAGCCTCCTGACGTTGTGTCAGATGCCGGGTGGGGCGCCGCCGGGCTGGTTGCCCCGGCCGCGGTGCCGGCGTGTACGTTGGCCGCAGGTCCGCGCCGCACCGGATCGGCGCCGGCAACGGCTGGGCGACCAGCCGTGACCAGCCGCGACCACCAGGGGAAACGGAGCACATGGCACGCGTCGCCGTCATCACCGCGCCGAACATCGGGTACCGCAACACCGGCATGCTGAGCGTCGACTTGGCGTTCGAGTCCCTGCGGCGGCGGGCGGGCGGCGCCTTCGACGCCACCTGGTACACGCTGCACACGCCTGACACCGTGCCCCTGCGAGCGTGCGCGCGCGGCACCGACATGCCGTTCGCCTTCCAGCCGCTGGCCGAGAACCTGGACGCGTTGCGCGACCACGACGCGGTCGTGTTCTGGGGCGACTTCCTGCACACCCGGCACTACCTGGCGCAGGACGCGACGAACCGGCTGCTCGACTTCGGCATCGCCGCCGACCGGGACGCCGCCCGGGGCCTGCTCAACCGCACCCTGCTCCTCGCGGACCAGCCCAACGAGCTCCTCGCCCGGACCCTCAGCTACGGCGGCACCGTCCTGCACAACTCCCAGTCCGACTACGAGGACAAGGAGTACGGCCTGCTCTTCACCCGCCTGGTGCGGCGCAGCCACCGCATGTGGGTGCGCGACCCGCTCTCGGCGGCGAAGATCACGCACCTGCGCGGGGACCGCACGACCGACCACTTCGGCGCGGACGCGGCGCTGCTGTCCCGCCCCGGCGACCTCGGCCACCTGCCGGTCACGGCGTGGTCGCGGTCGGTGCCGCAGGGCGGCGCCATCGGCGTCTTCCTCGGCGCCCGTACGCCCGTCCCGGACTGGCTGCCCGCCCACTGCCAGGCCCTGTCCGACCGGCTGGGCGCCCCGCTGGAGTGGCTGCCCTGGTTCGACCGGGACGTCCCCGCCCCGGTCGCCCACATCCCGGCCCGCCCGGGCGAGCACACCATCGGCGACCTGTTCGCGGTGCTGCCGCGCTACCGGCTGGTCATCACCGACACCTACCACCTGGCGGTCAACGCCTGGGGCGCCGGCACCCCGGCGGTGTGCGTCGGGGCGCCCGAGCCGACGCCCAAGACGCACGACGACTACCTGACGCTGAGCGATGTGAAGAAGCACGTCTTCCACATGGCGTACGACGCGACGGACTTCTACCTGTCCACCCAGGAGGGCAGTGAAGGCCGGCAGGGCCGCGACCGGGACCTGGACCGGCTCGTGCGGCTGCTGGAGGGCGGCGGGGCCGCGACCGTCGCGGCGCGTATCCGTGCGCACGCCGACCACTCGGCCGCGGCCTTCACCGAGACCCTGACCTCCCTGCTCGCCTCGTCCCGCCCGCCCCGGAGCGCCTGACCCGCTACGAGGCCGGGTCCGGCGCCCGCCGGAACAGCGCGGTCCACAGGAAGGACTCGCCGAAGCGGTCCGACTCCTCCGGCTCGTCGCGCATCCGCCGCAGTTCGAGCGTGCTCAGGCCGGAGAAGATCTCGCGCAGCGCCTCGGGCGTGTAGGCGAGGCCGCCCCGCAGTCCGGCGCCCTCACGGTAGAAGTCCGCGTCGGGCACCTCCGAGCCCATGCCACCGGCCCCGGCGGCGAAGCAGGTGAGGCCGAACAGGCCTCCGGGAGCCAGGACTTGCTCCAGCAGGGCCAGGTAGCTGATCCGCCGGTGCGGGGGGAGGTGGTGGAAGCAGCCGGAGTCGTAGACGAGGTCGTAGGGGCCGGTCAGTTCCGTTCCGGCGAGGGCGAAGGCGTCCCCGCAGTGGAACCGCACGCCCTCCACCCCGGCCTCGCGGGCCCGGTCCCGGGCCCAGTCCAGGGCCGCCGGGGACAGGTCGACCGCGTCGACCTCGAAGCCGCGGGCCGCCAGATAGAGGGCGTTGCGTCCCGGACCGCAGCCCAGGTCGAGCGCGCGCCCCGGCCCGGCGCGCCCGTCCTCCACGTGACGCACCAGGTTCTCGTCCGGCTTCGCCACGAAGAACGGCACCGGCCGGGACCGCTCGGCATAGAACCCGTCCCACCAGTCGGCCCCCCGCCGCGACCACCGGTCGGCCTCGGGTGCGAACAGCCCGTCGAGCAGGGCGAGTACGTCGTCGACAGTGCGTATGTTCCGGTCCATCCGGCCCCCTTCCGCGACTGCCGACCCTAGGCGGGCGCGGCACGAAAGACCAGGTCAGCCCCGGTTTCCGGGACCGCACGGAAGGCGTCCGACGGCCCACCGCGCGCCCGGGTCGCGCCCCTGCGACGGGTCACTCTGCCCTGGCCGTGAACGGCGTGCGGCGCACCGCCCGGGGGCCGCCGTGGGGTTGTTCCGGACCGCGCGACGGGCACTTTCTTCCCGGGCCGTGGCGCGCGGCTGGCCTAGGGTTCCTCCGGCTTCGCCTCGCGGGGGAGCCAGAGCCACATCAGGGCCACGCCGGCCGCCAGCACCCCGGCGCCCACCCGGAAGGCGAGCGCGTAGCCCTCCGTCAGGGCCTGCGGTGTCGTGCTTCCGGCGGAGCGGGCCGCCGCCAGGGTGGAGAGGACGGCCAGGCCGAGGGAACCGCCCATCGTGCGGGAGGTGTTGACGAGCCCGGAGACCAGTCCGGCCTCCTGGGGAGCCGCACCGGACGTGGCCAGGGAGGCGAGCGGGGTCGCCGCCAGGCCCGCGCCGAGCATCATCAGGATGCCGGGGAAGAGGATGGCGGTCGCGTAGGCCGCGTCGGGGGTCATCGCGGACTGCCAGGCGAAACCGGCCACCGCGATCAGCGTGCCGAGCACGGCCACGTTGCGCGGGCCGACCGGCCGCATCAGCCGGGGCGCCAGCTTGGAGCCGAGGACGACAGCGAGGGAGCTCGGGACCAGGGCGAGCCCGGCCTCCAGCGGGGTGTAGCCGAGGACGTTCTGCGCGTAGAGGGTCATGAAGAACCACATGCAGAACATCGCGGAACCGCTCAGGAACATGGCGACGTTGGACGAGGAGACCGAGCGCAGGCGCAGCAGGCCGAGCGGCATCAGCGGACTCGCGGTGCGGGCCTCGACCGCGAGGAACAGCCCGATCAGGGCCGCTCCGGCGAGCAGCGGCAGCAGGGTGGCCCGGGCCGTCCAGCCCTGTGCCTCCGTCTGGGAGATGCCGTAGGCGAGGGTGCCGAGCCCGGCCGTGACCAGTACGGCGCCGGGCAGGTCGAGGCGCCGTCCGTCCCCGGCCCGGCCCTCGGTGAGGAACCAGGCGGCGGCGCACAGCACCACCGCGCCGACGGGCACGTTGATCAGCAGCACCCAGCGCCAGGACAGCGCCTCCACCAGCAGTCCGCCGACCAGACCGCCGGCCGCGCCCCCGCCGGCCCCGACCGCCGTCCAGGTCCCTATGGCCCGGGCCCGCGCGGCGCCCTCGGGCACGGAGGCGGTGAGGATGGTCAGCGTCGAGGGCGCCAGCACGGCCGCCCCGAGCCCTTGCACGGCGCGGGCGAGGAGCAGCTGCCACTCGGCCTGTGCCAGCCCGCCGGCCAGCGAGGCCAGCGTGAACAGGCCGAGCCCGACGAGGAACATCCGCTTGCGGCCGTAGAGGTCCCCGGCGCGGCCGCCGAGCAGCATGAACCCGGCGAAGGCGATCGCGTAGGCGTTGACCACCCACTGCAGGCCCTGCTCACTCAGTCCGAGCCCGCTGCGCATGGAGGGCAGCGCCACGTTGACGACGGAGACGTCCAGGACGACGAGGAACTGCCCGGCGCAGGTGAGCGCCAGGACGAGCCAGGTGGGGGGCGAGGTGCGGCGGGGTGTACGGGTCATCTCGGCGGCATCGACCATGGGTGTCATGCTCTCAACCACTTCACGCTCCTGGCATCGGGATTTCGACCTAGGGCCACCCGGCGGATCCGGCCGCTGTCCCAAGAGAAGGTCAAGATTTCGTTAGAGTGCCGAAGCAACGGAATAGTTGCCTGCGCATACAAGGTTCACACCCCATGTAACCGTGCCCGCACCGACCCCCGGCCTGGAGGCCCTCCTCAATGACGCAGACGACGGCAGCACGCCCCGCCGGCACCGCGAGCGGGGCCGTGGTCCCGGTGCTCGCCTTCGCGGGCATCGTTGTCGCGGTGATGCAGACGCTGCTCGTCCCGGTGATCAAGGACCTGCCGCAGCTGCTGGACACCACCCCCGGCAACGCCACCTGGGTCCTGACCTCGACCCTCCTCTCGGGTGCGGTGGCCACCCCGATCATGGGCCGCCTCGGCGACCTCTACGGCAAGCGCCGCATGCTGATCCTCAGCCTCGCGGTGATGGTCGTGGGCGCGCTGGTCAGCGCGCTCACCAGCGACCTGCTGCCGATGATCACCGGCCGTACGCTCCAGGGCTTCGCGATGGGCGCCATCCCGCTCGGCATCGGCCTGATGCGCGACATGCTGCCCCGCGAGCGGCTCGGCTCGGCGATGGCCCTGATGAGCTCCTCCATAGGCGTCGGCGGCGGCCTCGCCCTGCCCGCCGCCGCCCTGGTCGCCCAGCACAGCGACTGGCACGCCCTGTTCTACGGCGCCGCCGGACTCGGCGTGCTCTCGATCGCCCTCACCCTCCTCGTCGTGCCGGAGTCCCCGGCGCGCGCCGAGGGCTCCTTCGACCTGCCGGGCGCGTTCGGCCTGTCCGCCGGGCTCGTGCTGTTCCTGCTGCCGATCACCAAGGGCAGCGACTGGGGCTGGGCCTCCGGCACCACGCTCGGCCTGTTCGCCGCGTCGGCGGTCGTGCTCGTGCTGTGGGGCGTGATGGAACTGCGCGTCAAGGCACCGCTGGTCGACCTGCGCACCACGGCCCGCCCGGCCGTGCTCTTCACCAACCTCGCCTCGATCATGGTCGGCGTCTCGTTCTACGTCGTCTCCCTGGTCCTGCCCCAGCTGCTCCAGCTGCCGACGTCCACCGGCTACGGCCTCGGCCAGTCGATGGTCGTCGCGGGCCTGCTCGTCGCGCCGCTCGGCCTGACGATGATGTTCACGGCGCCGGTCTACGCCCGGCTGTCCGCGCGCCACGGCCCCAAGGTCACCCTGATCCTCGGCCTGCTGATCATCGCGATCGGCTACGGTGCCGGCCTCGGCCTGATGAGCGCCGCCTGGCAGAGCCTGGTCATCTCGGTCCTGCTCGGCGCGGGCATCGGCCTGGCCTACTCCTCGCTGCCCGCGCTGATCGTGGGCGCGGTCCCGGCGTCGGAGACGGGTGCGGCCAACGGCCTCAACACCCTGATGCGCTCCATCGGCACCTCGGTGTCGAGCGCCGTGATCGGCATGGTGCTGGCGAACACCGCGAACACCGTGGGCGGTGTCGAGGTCCCGACCATGCACGGCTTCCGGGTCTCCTTCCTGATCGCGACGGGCGCGGTGGCCGTCGGTCTGCTCCTGGCGCTGTTCCTGCCGGGCCGCCGCCCCTCGGACAAGCCGCAGTTGCGCGCCAGCAGCGAGGAGGACGCGGCGCTGGAGCGGGCCGAGCAGGTGCCGCGCGGCTTCCGGGGCCGGGTGCTGGCCGCCGACGGCTCCCCGGTCGCCCGCGCCAACGTCACCCTGATCGACCGCCGGGGCCGGCAGGCCGGGGCGACCCTGTCCGCCGCGGACGGCAGCTACGCGCTCGCCGTCCCCGCGCAGGGCTCCTACGTCGTGGCCGCACGCGCCACGGGCCACGGCCCCCTCGCCTCGTCCGCGACCCACGCCGGCGACCGGCCGGTCGACCTGGACCTGTCGCTGCCCGGGGAGACGGTCTCCGCCTGACCCGCCGCCCGCCGTACCCGCCGCCGCCCGTACCCCCTGTCGTCCCCCGGCAGGGGGTACGGCAGCATGGGCGCCCGGAGTGTCGTACGACCGAGAGGAACCCCATGCCCGCGGCCCCGAAGCCCGAGATCCTGGCCGCGTTCGAGGCGGCGAAGGGATTCATGCCCGTGCACGAGGGGCTGGCCGTGTACGCGGCGGCCCTGGAGGCCGGGCGGCTGGGGCTGCCGCTGCTGGAGGTCGGCACGTACTGCGGGCGCTCCACGGTCCTGCTGGCCGACGCGGCCCGCGAGGCCGGGGTGAGCGCGCTGACCGTGGACCACCACCGCGGCAGCGAGGAGCAGCAGCCCGGCTGGGAGTACCACGACCCGGGGACGGTCGACCCCGAGCTCGGGGTGATGGACACGCTGCCGACGTTCCGCCGCACCCTGTACCGGGCCGGGCTGGAGGACCACGTGGTGGCCCTGGTCGGCCGCTCCCCGCAGATCGCCGCGTTCTGGGGCACACCGCTCGGCTTCGTCTTCATCGACGGCGGTCACACCGACGAGCACGCCACGGCCGACTACGAGGGCTGGGCCCCGCACGTCGCCGAGGGCGGGCTGCTCCTCATCCACGACGTCTTCCCGGACCCGCAGGACGAGTTCACCGGCCAGGCCCCGTACCGCGTCTACCTCCGGGCGCTCGCCTCGGGCGCCTTCACGGAGGTCTCGGCGACGGACTCGCTGCGGGTGCTGCGGCGCACGGGCCCGGGCGTCTGAGGGGACGGCTGGGCGGGTGAACTGCGCCCCGTCCGCCCGCGCCCGGTCGGCCCACGGGCGGCGTGGCGCGTGGGCGGGCGCGTGCCGCTGCCCAAGGATCCGGGCGCGTGGCACACACCTTCGCAGAGCTCGTGGAGAAGCAGCGCGCGGCGGACGAGGCGTACGCCCGCGTGCGTCATCTGCAGGACGCGTACGGTCCGCCCACCCAGACCAAGTGGAGCGACCAGCAGACCACCACGTGGGAGACCGCCTGGCGCGCCTGGCGCGACCTCGCCCGGGACGTCCAGGCGGCGGTGACGGCGTACGCCAAGCAGGAGCAGACCCCGCGCCAGGAGGTGGAGGCCCGGGTGAAGGAGGCGGTACGCCACGGCGAGACAGGCGGGACCGCGACCTGACGGGCGGCCGGGCCACCCGTCGGGGCGCCGCGGGCCGCCGGGCCCCGTGACGGCCGCTAGGGTGGCAGGCGTGTCGTACGCAGGCCCGGACTTCGAACCGCCCCAGCCCCGCCGCTCTCGTCGCGGCCTCATGACCGTGGCGCTCGCCGCGCTGGTGCCGGGGGCGCTGCTCGGCTGGCTGGTCTACGAGACGGCCGGCGGCTCGGGGGACGGCGGCGGTACGGGCGGGGCGAGCGCGCGGGCGTCCGCGAGCGCCGCGCCCGTCTCCCCCACCGAGGACGGCAAGCGCCCGGAAACCTCACCGGCACCCACGGGCTCCCGCAGCTCCGCGCCCGCCGCCTCCGGCCCGCTCAAGGGCAAGGTCGTCGTCATCGACCCGGGGCACAACCCGGGCAACTTCCGGCACACCGGCGAGATCAACCGCCAGGTGGACATCGGCACGAACCGCAAGGAGTGCGACACCACCGGCACCTCCACCAACGACGGGTACACCGAGGCGAAGTTCACCCTGGACGTGGCGCACCGGATGCGCGCGCTGCTGGAGGAGCAGGGCGCCACGGTGAAGCTGACGCAGGACGCCGACCGGCCGTTCGGCCCGTGCGTGGACGAGCGGGCCCGGATCGGCAACGAGGCGAAGGCCGACGCGGTGGTGTCGGTCCACGCGGACGGCTCGGGCGCCGGCAACCGCGGCTTCCACGTCATCCTGCCCGGTTCGGTCCGGGCGGGCGCCGCGGACACCCGGGCGATCGTCGCCCCGTCCCGGGACCTCGGCGAGCGCGTGGCGGGCCGCTTCGTGGCCGTGACGGGCAGCGCGCCCTCCAACTACATCGGCGACGGCACCGGCCTCGTCACGCGTAAGGACCTGGGCGGTCTCAATCTGTCAACGGTTCCCAAGGTGTTCATCGAGTGCGGCAACATGCGCGATAGCAAGGACGCGGCGTTGCTCACCAGCGGCGCCTGGCGACAGAAGGCGGCGCAAGGGATCTCTGAGGGAATCGTGAGTTTCCTGCGCGGGTAGGTGCGGACCGGCAGATCCCGGCGGACACCCTGATGGGGCGGACGATAGGGTCCTCCTACGATGAGGGGCCACCCCCGCGCTTCACACCGCGTCCGGACGGCGACATGGTGACAGCGACGCCTCTACCGACGACGAGACGACCTACGAAGGACCTGAAGTGAATATCCGCTCCCTCACTCGGGGCGACGGCGTGGTGATCGGAGCAGCGGTGTTGCTGTTGATCGCGTCGTTCCTCGACACGTACGACAGCTCCGGCAGCGACATCCCTAACGCCTGGGACAACCTCGGCTTGGTGATGAGCATGTACGTCGGCGGCATCATCGGCGCGGCCCTGATCGTCCTTTCCCGCGCTCTTCCGGAGCGCAAGGTCATCGGACTCGACCTCGGCCAGCTCGGCGTTGCCCTTGCGCTGTTCGCCGCGTGGACCTCACTCTGGACCATCATCGACCCACTGGGCGCATTCAGTGACAATCTGGCTGGCGCGGAAGTCGGCGCCGGTTCGGGTCTCATCCTCGGCCTGATCGCTGCCCTGCTACTCGCCGCCGCGGCCCTCGCCACCCCCCTGGTCCCCGCCCTCAAGGGCGCCCTCGTCCCGGCTCCGCGCCCCGCCGCTCCGCAGCCCTACGGCGGCCAGCCGCAGGGCGGTTACGGCTACCCGGGCGCCCAGCAGCCCGGTGGCTACGGCCAGCCGCAGCCCGGGCAGCCCTTCGGTGGCCAGCCCCAGCCGCAGCAGGCCCAGGCCCCGCAGCCGCCGGCCGGGGACTTCTCCCCGTTCTGGTTCGCCGTGCCGGTGCCGCGTCCGCTGTTCGCGGAGGACGGCTCCCCGACGCCCATCGCCGAACTGGCGCCGGGCACCTGGTACCTGGCCGTCGAGCAGCGCGGCGCGGCCCTGGTCGCCCAGACGCAGGACGGCCGCCGAGGTGTCCTGCAGGACACCTCGGGCATCCAGCGCGGCTGAGCCCGCCGTCTCGCGCACGGCCCCTCGCCCTTCCGGGCGGGGGGCCGTTGCCGTACAGTCGTCGCCCCGTCGGCTGACACACCGTCAGGAGGCAGGCATGCGGCTCGGACTCGCGCTCGGCTACTGGGGCCGCGGCCCCTCCCCCGGCCATGTGCCCCTCGCGCGGGAGGCGGAGCGACTCGGCTACGACTCCGTCTGGACGGCGGAGTCCTGGGGCTCGGACGCCTTCACGCCGCTCGCCTGGATCGCCGCGCACACCTCCCGGATCCGCCTCGGCACGGCGGTCGCGCAGATGGCGGCCCGCCCGCCGACGACGACCGCGATGCACGCCCTGACCCTGGACCACCTCTGCGGCGGCCGCCTGCTGCTGGGCCTCGGACTGTCCGGCCCGCAGGTGGTGGAGGGCTGGTACGGCCGCCCGTTCCCCGCCTCGCCGCTCACCGCCACCCGCGAGTACGTCGCCGTCCTGCGGCAGGCGCTGCGCCGCGAGGCCCCCGTCGAACTGCCCGGCCGCTTCCACGCGCACCCCTACCGGGGCCCGGACGCCACCGGCCTCGGCAGGCCCCTCAAGCCCATCACGCACCCGCTGCGCGCCGATCTGCCGATCCTGCTCGGGGCGGAGGGGCCGAAGAACGTCGCGCAGACGGTCCGGATCGCCGACGGCTGGCTGCCGCTGTACTGGGCGCCGACCCGGCCCGAGGTGTACGGCCCGGCCGTGGCCGCACTCCCCGAGGGCTTCCTGGTCGCTCCGATGGCACAGGCCCGGGTCTGCTCCGACGTCGCCGAGGGGCTGCTGCCGGTCAAGGCGATGCTCGGCTTCTACATCGGCGGGATGGGCCACGCGTCCCGGAACTTCCACGCCGACCTGATGGCCCGCATGGGGTACGAGGAGGAGGCCCGCAGGATCCAGCGGCTGTTCGCCGAGGGCCGCCGCGAGGAGGCCGTCCGGGCGGTCCCGGACGCCTTCGCCGACGAGATCTCCCTGGTCGGCCCGCGCGAACGCATCGCCGAGCGGCTGGAGTCGTGGCGCAAGGGGCCGGTGACGGACCTGCTGGTGCTGTCCCCGGACCGGGAGACGCTGCGGGTGCTCGCCGAGTTGAACTCCTGAGCGAATGCCGTGGTTTCATCCGGAGTTCGGCGGCAATCCGGAAGGTATGTCCCCTCGATATCGCAACGGCGCGAGTCAAGCCGGCACGATCATCGCGGTCGTAGCCGACATCATGGCCCTCATCCTGGGCCTGTGGATCCTGATGTATCTGCTCGACGCGAACCGGGCGAACGACTTCGTCCAGTTCATCCACGACGCGGCCCGCTGGCTGGCCGGCTGGTCGCACGACCTGTTCACGTTCGACGAGGCCTGGGCGCGAGTGGTCTGCGGCTACGGCCTGGCGGCGGTGGTCTACCTGTTCGTCGGCCACGCGATCGCCAATCGAGCACACCGGCACTGACGCCCCCGGGGCGCGGGGGAGCCGCGCGACAAGCCACGCGCAACCCGCGCCCCGGGCGGACGTCCGAGCTCCTAGGCGCAGCAGTCCGACTCGAGCCCCGAAGGCAACTCGGCACCGCCGAACACCTGGCACGTCGCCTCGTGGCCTCCCAGCGCGGCGACGGCGAGCAGCAGTGACCCGGCCGTCCAGGTGGTGAGCTCACGCGGCCAGATCGCGTCGTCGTCGAAGACGTACCCGGTCCAGTAGAGCCCGCTGTCCGGGTCGCGCAGGTGCTGAATCGACTGGAGCACCTCAAGCGCCCGGTCGGACTCCCCCATCGCCCAGAGGGCCAGGGCGAGTTCGGCGGACTCGCCGCCCGTCACCCACGGGTTGGGCACCACGCAGCGCACGCCCAGCCCCGGGACGACGAACCGCTCCCAGTCCTGCTCGATCCGGGCCTTGGCCTCCACCCCGGTCAGCGCGCCGCCCAGCACCGGGTAGTACCAGTCCATCGAGTACCGGTTCTTGTCCAGGAACCGCTCGGGGTGGTGCCGTATCGCGTGCCGCAGCGCGCCGGCCGCCAGTTCCCAGTCGGGCTGCGGCTCCTCCCGCTGCTCGGCGATGGCCAGGGCGCAGCGCAGCGCGTGGTGGATCGAGGAGGAGCCGGTCAGCAGGGCGTCGGCGGTCTGTGTGCCGTCGTCGTCGCGCCGCCAGCCGATCTGCCCGCCGGGCTGCTGCAGCCGGAGCACGAACTCCACGGCCGCGTACACCGTCGGCCACATCCGCTCCAGGAACGTGTCGTCGCCGGTGGACAGGTAGTGGTGCCAGACGCCGACGGCTGTGTAGGCGACGAAGTTGGTCTCGCGGCCGCGGTCGGTGACGTCGGCGAAGTCCCCGTCGGCGTAGGCCGCGTACCAGGAGCCGTCCTCGTTCTGGTGCCGGGCCAGCCACAGGTAGGCCCGCTCGGCGGCCTCGTGCTCACCGGCCGCGTCCAGGGCCATCGCGGCCTCGACGTGGTCCCACGGGTCGAGGTGGTGCCCCCGGAACCAGGGGATCGCGCCGTCCTCGCGCTGCACGGCGAGGAGGCCGGCGACGGTCTCGGCGGCCTGCCCGGCGGTGAGGACCCCGGGCAGGACCAGGTGTTCCGTCCGGGGAGTGGTCACTGGGCGTCCGCCCCGGTACCGGCCGGACGCGGCAGGTGCGGCTTGGTCGCGTACGCCACGAAGCTCTTGCCGATGAGCGGGTTGAGCGCCTGCTCGGCGACCCGGGTGGCCAGGGGCTTCTTCATGATGTCCCAGACCAGCAGCTTGTGGTACGCCCGCACCGGCAGGGCCTTGTCGTTGTCGACGCCGAACGCGCACTTCAGCCACCAGTAGGGCGAGTGCAGCGCGTGGGCGTGGTGGGTGCCGTACGGTTCGAGGCCCGCCTCGCGGATCCGCTCGAGCAGTTCGTCGGCCTTGTAGATGCGGATGTGGCCGCCCTCGACCTCGTGGTAGGCGTCGGACAGGGCCCAGCAGACCTTCTCGGGGCCGTAGCGCGGCACGGTGACGGCGATGCGTCCGCCGGGCTTCAGCACCCGCACCATCTCGGCGAGGACGCCCTTGTCGTCGGGGATGTGCTCCATCACCTCGGAGATGATGACGACGTCGAAGGACTCGTCGGGGAAGGGCAGGGCGAGCGCGTCGCCCTCCATGGCGGTGGCCGTGGCCCCCGCGGGCGCCTCCCCCGCCTCCTTCATCGCCGCGAACCACTTCGCGACCTCGCGGATCTCGTCGGCGTTCCGGTCCAGCGCGACGACCTGAGCGCCGCGCCGGTAGCACTCGAACGCGTGCCGTCCGGCACCGCAGCCGAGGTCCAGGACGCGGTCGCCCGGGGCGAGCGGGAACCGGGAGAAGTCGACGGTCAGCACGTGGCCCTGCTTTCGGAGTTGACGCCTGTTGCATCGGCGGGGGCCGGGGGAACGGCACCCGCCGGGGACGCGGAGGAGGGGGAAGCGGCCCCGGTCGCGGCCGCGGTGGGGACGGCACCGGCCGAGGACGCCGCGGGTCCGGCGGCCGGGGAGCCGGTGCCCGGTGACACCGTCCGAGGGGCGGGGGCGGGGCCCCGGTCCGGGGTCGTGCGGCCCTGCGTCCGGGCCGCGGCCCGGTCGATCGCCTCGCGGTAGCGGGCGACCGTGCCCTCCGCAGCCCGGGCCCAGGTGAAGTGGCGCAGTACCCGTACGCGGCCGGCCGCGCCGAGCCGGGCGCGCAGGTCCGGGTCGCCCAGCAGGCGGCTCAGCCCGGCGGCCAGGGCCTCGGAGTCCCCGGGCGGCACCGCGAGGCAGGTCTCGCCGTCCCGCCCGGCGACCTCGGGGATCGCTCCCCCGGTCGTCGCGAGCAGCGGCGTCCCCGTCGCCATGGCCTCCGCGGCCGGCAGGGAGAAGCCCTCGTAGAGGGAGGGCACGCACGCGACCTGCGCCGAGCGCACCAGGTCGACGAGTTCCGCGTCGGAGATGCCCTTGACGAACTCCACGGCGCCTTCCAGCCCGTAGCGTTCCACCGCCTGGGCGACCGGGCCCTCCGCCGGGCGCTTGCCGACCACGACGAGGTGCGCCCCGGGGTGTTCGGCCCGCACCTTGGCCAGCGCCTCGACCAGGTACACCAGGCCCTTCAGCGGCACGTCCGCGCTGGACGTCGTCACGATGCGCCCGGGCACCACCGGCACCGAGGGGTCGGGCGAGAACAGGTCGGTGTCGGCGCCGATGTGGACGACGTGGATCCGGTCCTGCCGGACGCCGAGGTGGTCGACGATCTCCTGGCGGGACGTGCCGGAGACGGTGAGCACGGACGGCAGCCGCCGCGCGACCCGCTTCTGCATGCGCGTGAAGGCGTACCAGCGCCGCACCGACCAGCGGCGCTGCCGGCCTTCCGCCGCGTCCAGCTCCAACTGCCGGTCCACGGTGATGGGGTGGTGGATGGTCGTCACCAGCGGTGCGCCGACGTCACCCAGCAGGCCGTAACCGAGGGTCTGGTTGTCGTGGACGACGTCGAACTCGCCGCGGCGGGCACGCAGGTGGCGGCGGGCGCGCAGCGAGAACGTCAGGGGCTCGGGGAAGCCGCCGGTCCACATCGTGGCCACTTCCAGCGCGTCGATCCAGTCGCGGTACTCGTCGCGCCCGGGCGTGCGGAAGGGGTCGGGCTGGCGGTACAGGTCGAGGCTGGGCAGCTCGGTGAGGCTCAGGCCGTCGTAGCCCTCGTCGAGGACGGGGTACGGCTGGGCGCCGATGACCTCGACGCGGTGGCCGAGGCGGGCCAGTTCACGGGAGAGGTGCCGGACGTAGACGCCCTGACCGCCACAGAACGGGTTCCCTTTGTAGGTCAGGAGCGCGATGTCGAGCGGTCGCAAGCCGTCGGCAGCGGGGTCCTCCGGAGCCCCGGCCTCCCTGGCCTCAGCGGTCACTCTGGGCCCCCTTCTCCCTGCTCTGTCCCGCGAGATTACGCCGGGACGCTAATCTAGAACAAGTTTCAGACTTGATCGTTCGGAGGCTCCGAATCTACCGGCAGGTAAGGGCGCTGTGACCAGTGGATCAGGTGATTCACGCCACGGCCGGTGCCGTGCCATGCTGTCTGATCACTCGTCCTCACGGACGGTCACGGAACGGGACCGGACCATGCCCGCGGAAGCCCAGGTGAACGCCGACGTGAACAAGGTGGCCAAGCCGGCCAAGGTGGAAGCCGGAGCCGCAGCCTCCGCACCGCTGACGGAGCGGCAGGAGGCCCGTCGTCGCCGCATCCTGCACGCGAGCGCGCAGCTGGCCAGCCGGGGCGGTTTCGACGCCGTGCAGATGCGCGAGGTCGCGGAGTCCTCGCAGGTGGCGCTCGGCACGCTGTACCGCTACTTCCCCTCCAAGATCCATCTGCTGGTCGCGACGATGCAGGACCAGCTGGAGCACATGCACGGCACGCTCCGCAAGAAGCCGCCGCAGGGCGCCACGGCGGCCGAGCGGGTCGCCGAGACGCTGATGCGGGCCTTCCGGGCCCTGCAGCGCGAGCCGCACCTGGCCGACGCGATGGTCCGCGCGCTGACCTTCGCCGACCGCAGCGTGAGCCCGGAGGTCGACCAGGTCTCCCGGCAGACCACGGCGATCATCCTGGACGCGATGGGCCAGGAGGACCCGACCCCGGAGCAGTTGTCGGCGGTCCGGGTCATCGAGCACACCTGGCACTCGGCCCTGATCACCTGGCTGTCGGGCCGTGCCTCCATCGCCCAGGTCAAGATCGACATCGAGACGGTCTGCCGGCTGATCGGTCTGACGGACCCGGACGCCCACCCGTGACCTACTCCTCCGGCGGGAACACCGGCTCCCCGCTGTCCAGCGCGATCGTGATGGCCTCCACCGGGCAGCTCTCGGCCGCCTGAAGCACCTGTTCGCCGGCGTCCGCGTCCGGGGCCACCGGGTGGGACTGGCGGGCGGTGTCCAGGCGGAAGGCGCCGGGCGCGTGGTGGACGCACTGGGCGGAGCCGATGCACAGGGAGCGGTCGACCTCGACGTGCCAGCGGTCGCCCATCGTCACGCGTCCGCCGGCAGGTGGATCATCTTGTGCTCCAGGTACTCGCCGTACCCCTCGGGCCCGAACTCCCGTCCCAGCCCGGAGTTCTTGTAGCCGCCGAAGGGGCCGAGCATGTCCAGGCTGAAGGTGTTGACGGAGTAGGTGCCCGTGCGGACCCGGCGGGCGATGTCGAGGCCGTGCTCGACGTCCGCCGTCCAGACACTGCCGCTGAGCCCGTAGTCGGAGTCGTCGGCGATCCGCACGGCGTCGGACTCGTCGTCGTAGGGCAGCAGGCAGATCACCGGGCCGAAGATCTCCTCGCGGGCGATGCGCATGGAGTTGTCGACGTCGCCGAAGAGGGTGGGTTCGACGTACCAGCCGCGCTCCAGGCCGGGCGGGCGGCCGCCGCCGGTGAGGATCTTGGCGCCCTCCTCCTGGCCGATGCGGATGTAGTCGAGGGCGCGCCGCTGCTGCCGCTTCGCCACCAGCGGGCCCACCTCGGTCGCCGGGTCCAGCGGGTCGCCGACCGTGAGGGCACCGGCCGCGGCGGCCAGGGCGTCGGCGAACTCGTCGTAGCGGGCGCGCGGCAGGAGGACACGGGTCTGGGCGACGCAGGCCTGGCCGTTGTTCATCCAGGCCGCGGGGGCGATGCCCGCGACGGCCGTCCCGACGTCCGCGTCGGGCAGCACGACGGCCGCCGACTTGCCGCCCAGTTCGAGGGTCACGCGCGTGAGGTTGCGGGCCGCGACCTCCATCACGCGCCGGCCGGCCGCGACCGAGCCGGTGAAGGACACCTTGTCGATGTCCGGGTGCCCGACCAGGTACTCGCTCACCTCCCGGTCGGCGGGCAGGATCGACAGCACGCCCTCCGGCAGCCCGGCCTCGCGGGCGATCTCGCCGAGCAGGTACGCGTCGAGCGGCGACTCGGGCGAGGGCTTGAGGACGGCCGTGCAGCCGGCGAGCAGGGCGGGGGCGAGCTTGGCGGCGGCGGTGAACTGCGGGACGTTCCAGGGGACGACGGCCGCGACGACCCCGACCGGCTCGCGCCGCACCAGGATCCGGCCGAGGACGCCGTCGCGCCGCTCCTCGTGGGTGAAGCCGCGGGCCACGGTGATCGCCGCGTCCCACACCATGACCGCGCCGAGGGCCTGGGCGAGGACGCTCCAGGAGTACGGCGAGCCGTTCTGCGCCGAGATCACCCGGGCGATCTCGTCGTGCCGGGCGGCGATGCCGTCCTTGATCCTGCCGACGACCTCGATGCGCTCGTCGAGGCTCAGCCGCGGCCAGGGCCCCTCGTCGAACGCCCGCCGCGCCGCCGCCACGGCACGGTCCACGTCGGCCGTCGAGGCGTGCGGGACGCGCCCGATGGCCTCCTCCGTGTGCGGCGAGATCACCTCGATGACGTCCCGGCCCAGCGGGTCGGTCCACTCCCCGCCGATGAACAGCTGTCCGTGTTCCACGAGCTCGGCCATGGCCACTGCCCTCGTTTCTGACGGTGTTTCAGAACTGATACCAGTTCCAGTTATAGTGAGCAATGGCCGGGGAGCGGAGGGCAGATGACCGAGGCGTTCGAGCACGGCGGAGGGGTCCGCTCCCTCCGGGTCCCCATCCCGGACAACCCGCTGGGCCACACGCTGGTGTACGTCGTCGACACCGACCGCGGGCCGGTGCTGATCGACACCGGCTGGGACGACCCCGGCGCCTGGGACACGCTCGTGCGGGGCCTGACCGCCTGCGGCACCTCGGTCGGCGAGATCCACGGCGTGGTCGTCACCCACCACCACCCGGACCACCACGGCCTGTCCGGCCGGGTCCGGGAGGCGTCGGGCGCGTGGATCGCGATGCACGCGGCGGACACCGCGGTCGTCCGGCGCACCCGGGAGGCCGCTCCCGAGCGCTGGCTCGCGTACATGACGGACAAGCTCGCCGCCGCCGGGGCACCCGAGGAGCACCTCGCCCCGCTGCGCGCGGCCCGGCCCCGCGCCCTGCCCGGCCTCTCCCCCGCCCTGCCCGACCGCGACATCGCGCCCGGCGAGCTGCTGGACCTCCCGGGCCGCCGCCTGCGCGCGATCTGGACCCCGGGCCACACGCCGGGCCACGTCTGCCTCCACCTGGAGGAGGACCACCCGGCGCACCTCCCGGGCCGCGGGCGCCTGTTCTCCGGCGATCACCTGCTCCCCGGGATCAGCCCGCACATCGGCCTCTACGAGGACCCGGACGACACGACCGTGACGGACCCCCTCGGGGACTATCTGGACTCCCTCGAACGCGTCGGCCGCCTGGCCCCCGCGGAGGTCCTCCCGGCCCACCAGCACGCCTTCCCCCACGCCGTCGACCGGGTACGGGAGTTGCTCGCCCACCATCAGAGCCGTCTCACCGGCCTGCTGGCCCTGCTCCGCGAACCCCTCACGCCCTGGCAGCTCGCCGAGCGCATGGAGTGGAACCGCCCCTGGCGCCGGATCCCGCACGGCTCCCGCACCATCGCCGTCTCGGAGGCCGAGGCCCATCTGCGCCGCCTGGTGAAGCTGGGCCACGCGGAGGCGCTGCCGGGCAGCGACCCGGCCAGGTACGTGGCGGTCTAGGTCGGATCCGGTGAACTGTCCGTCACCACAAGGCATTTGGTGGTGTGCTGCGCCCCCTAGGATGGTCGGACGCAACGCTCGCACCGGGAGAGATGCCCATGGGCACCGAAGAGGCCGCATCCGTCACGACCGGCAGCGGGGCCCTGGACGCCCGGTCGGCCGGGCCCATGGTGCCGCGGCTGGTGCTCGGCGCCCGGCTGCGCCGGCTGCGTGAGGAGCGGGGCATCGGCCGCGCGGACGCGGGGGACGTCATCCGCTCCTCCTCGTCCAAGATCAGCCGCATGGAGGCCGGGCGGCACGGCTTCAAACTGCGGGACGTCGCCGATCTGCTCACCCTCTACGGCGTCACCGAGGAGGCCGAGCGCGCCACGCTGCTGGCCCTCGCGGAGCAGGCCAACACCCCGCCCTGGTGGCGCTACTACAGCGATGTCGTGCCCACCTGGATGCAGACGTACCTCGGGGCCGAGCAGGCGGCGAGCCTGGTCCGCTGCTACCAGGTCCAGCGCGTGCCCGGCCTGCTGCAGACCCCCGACTACGCCCGCGCCTCCCTGCGGGTCGCCCACCCCGACGCCGGTCCGGCGGAGATCGAGCGCCGGGTCGCGCTGCGGATGACCCGCCGGCGGATCCTGTACCGGCAGCCGCCCACCCGGCTGTGGGCCGTGCTCGACGAGGCGGCGCTGCGCCGCCCGGTGGGCGGGATCCGGGTGATGCGCGCCCAGCTCAGGCAGCTCATCGAGGTCTGCCGACTGCCGCAGGTCACGCTGCAGATCCTGCCGTTCTCCTCCGGCGGGCACGCGGCGGAGGGCGGCCCGGTGACCATCCTGCGCCTGCCCGGCGGGCAGCTGCCGGACATCGTCTGCCTGGAGAAGCTGACCACCGCCCTGTACCCGGACCGGCCCGCGGACATCGAGCGCCACTGGGACGCGATGAACCGGCTGGTGGTCGAAGCCGAGTCACCGGACGAGACTCCGACCATCCTGCACCGCGTACTGCAGGAGACCTGACTCAGGCCTTGCGGGCCACTCCGCCGTACTGGTGCACCTCGGCGGGCAGGCCCAGGGCCGCCGCGTCGGGGCGCCAGCGGGAGCAGGACGTCACGCCGGGTTCGAGCAGGTCGAGCCCGTCGAAGTGGCGGGCGATCTGCTCCGGGCTGCGCAGGATGTAGGGGATCGAGCCGCCCTCGTTGTACTGGCTGATGGCCCGGACGTAGTCCTCGCTGGTGTCGGTGGAGTCGTAGCTCACGAGGAAGCTGCCGGAGGGCAGGGCGTCCACGAGCTGCCGCACGATGGAGCGGGCCTCGTCGTGGTCCTCGATGTGCCCCAGGATGCCCATGAGCATCAGCGCGACGGGCCGGTCGAAGTCCAGGGTCTTGCCGGCCTCCCGGATGATCGTGTCCGGCCGGCGCAGGTCGGCGTCGACGTAGTTGGTGACGCCTTCCGGGGTGCTGGTGAGCAGCGCGCGGGCGTGGGCGAGGACCAGCGGGTCGTTGTCGACGTAGACGATCCGGCTCTCCGGGGCCACGCGCTGGGCGATCTGGTGGGTGTTGTCCACGTTGGGCAGGCCGGTGCCGATGTCCAGGAACTGCCGGATGCCCTCCTCGGCGGCGAGGTGGCGGACGGCGCGGGCGAGGAAGTAGCGGGCGGCGCGGGCTCCGGTCTCGATGCCGGGGAAGATCTCGCGGAACGCGTCACCGGCGACCCGGTCGACCTCGTAGTTGTCCTTGCCGCCGAGCCAGTAGTTCCAGATCCGGGCCGAGTGCGGCACCGAGGTGTCGATCTTGTCGAACGGCTCCTGCTCGGAGTTCTCCGCGTTCTCCGCCTGGTCGGTCATGGACGCTCCTGTGTGTGGTCGGGAGGCCCCACGTTAGCCGGTCCAGGCCGCTCAGCGGATCAACTCCGCTGCGGTTCACCGGAGTTCACTTACCGGCATCCCGGCCGCACCCGCCGCCCTCGGGCGGTTCCCTACGGGCGGGTACAGTGAGCGGGTCGTCATCACACCGTACGGGGGGAAGCCGGTGCAATTCCGGCGCTGACCCGCAACCGTAAGCCGCCCACGGCGGCGAGCCGGATCGCCGCGTACGGTTCGTGACCGGCTCACGTGCCCGGCAGCCCGCCGGCGCACGGCACCGTCGAGGTATACGGAGCCGAGCCGCCGGGGTGTCCCGCGCTGCCCGGCTCCCCCACAGGGAGAGGCACCCGCCGATCATGAACGTCCGCCGCAGCGCCGCGGTCCTGGCCGCCGTCGCCGTGATCGGCGCCGCCACCCCGGCCGCCGCCGACCCGTCCCCCTCGCCGTCCCAGGCGTTCCCCTCCGCCCTGTACGGCGACTCGGATCCGAAGTACGACGGTGTCTGGCGCCAGTCGCTCGCGTTGCTCGCGCAGGACACGGCCGGTGTGCGGCCGGCCGCGCAGTCCGTCGAGTGGCTGGTGCGCCAGCAGTGCGCCGACGGCGGCTTCGCCTCCTACCGCCCCGACCCCACCGCCGCCTGCGACGCCCAGACGCCGCTCGACACCAACGCCACCTCCGCCGCCGTGCAGGCCCTGGCCGCGCTCGGCGGGCACGACGGGGTCACCGGCAAGGCCGTCGCCTGGCTGAAGTCGGTCCAGAACGAGGACGGCGGCTGGGGCTACGCGCCCGGCGGCGCCAGCGACACCAACTCCACGTCGGTCGTCGTCGGCGCGCTCGCCGCCGCGGGCGAGAAGCCGGACCAGGTGGAGAAGGGCGGCAAGTCGCCCTACGACGCGCTGCTGAAGCTCGCCCTGCCCTGCGACGGGGACGGCGCCGGGGCGTTCGCGTTCCAGCCGGACAAGAAGGGCGGACTGACCGCCAACGCGGACGCCACGGCGGCCGGTGTCCTCGGCGCCCTGGGCCAGGGCATGGTGGTGAAGGCCGGCACGAAGAAGTCCGGCGCGAGCTGCGCCGAGCCGCGCACGCCGGAGCAGGCGGCGGCGAACGGGGCCGCGTACCTCACCTCCGCCCTCGGCAAGGACGACGACCACCTGATGTCGGCCCTGGCCGGTGCCGAGCCACAGCCCGACTTCGGCAACACCGCGGACGCGGTCGTGGCGCTGGCCGCGCGGGGCGAGACCGGGCAGGCGGAGAAGTCCGTGCGGTGGCTGGAGAAGAACTCCGCGGCCTGGGCGGCGCAGAGCGGCCCCGCCGCCTACGCCCAGCTGATCCTCGCCGCCCACGCGACGGGCACGGACCCGCGCGACTTCGGCGGCGCCGACCTGGTGAAGCAGCTCAACGAGACGGGCCCGGCCCCGCAGGCCGCCGCGGCATCCGACGCGGACGGGAAGGACGCCAAGGACGAGAAGAAGGACTCCGACTCGGTGTTCGGCGTGTGGTGGTACGTCGGGGTCTGCCTCGTCGCGGGCATCGGCATCGGGTTCCTGTTCACCGGCCGCCGGAAGCAGCAGCCGTGATCCGCCGGGCCGTTCTGCTCCTCCTGGCCTCGCTCCTGCTGGTCGCGGGCGCGGGCCAGGCGGCCCAGGCCGCCGGTTACCGCTACTGGTCGTTCTGGGAGCGCGACGGCGACCGCTGGGTCTACGCCACCCAGGGCCCGTCCACGGCCCGCCCCGCGGACGGCGACGTCCAGGGCCTGCGCTTCGCGGTGAGCGAGGACTCCTCGGACGCGGCCCGCCCGCGCGGCCGGGCCGCGTTCGAGACGATCTGCGCGCGGACACCGGCGAAGGAGGGCACCAAACGCGTCGCCCTGGTCCTGGACTTCGGCACCCCGGCGGACGCCCCCGAGGGCGAGACGCCGCCCCCGGCCCGTACGGCCTGCGCCCGGGTCTCCCCCGACGCGACGACCGCCGACGCCCTCGCCGCCGTGGCCAAGCCGCTGCGCTACGACACCAACGCCCTGCTGTGCGCGATCTCGGGCTACCCGGAGCAAGGCTGCGGCGAGCAGGTCGCGCAGAAGGAGCGGAAGCCGGCGGCGGAGCGGCAGGACCGGCCGGACGGCGGCCCGTCGCTCGGTCTGGTGGCGGGCCTCGGTCTGGTCGTCCTCCTGGGCGGAGCGGCGATCTGGCAGGTACGCCGACGTGGGTAGGCCGCTCCACCCCGGCGCGTGGTGGCTGTGGGCCCTCTCCCTGGGCACCGCGGCCACCCGCACCACCAACCCCCTCCTGCTCGCCCTGCTCGTCGCCGTCTCCGCGTACGTCGTGGCCACCCGCCGCCCGGACACCCCCTGGTCCCGCTCCTACGGCGCCTTCGTGAAGCTCGGCCTGGCGGTGCTGCTGATCCGTCTTCTGTTCGCGGTGCTCCTCGGCTCCCCCATCCCGGGCACGCACACCCTGTTCACCCTCCCCGAGGTCGCGCTGCCCGCCTGGGCGCAGGGCATCCGCCTCGGCGGCGAGGTCACCGCGGAGGCCGTGACCTTCGCGCTGTACGACGGTCTGAAACTGGCCACGCTGTTGATCTGCGTGGGCGCCGCGAACGCCCTCGCCAACCCCTCCCGCCTGCTGAAGTCCCTCCCGGGCGCGCTCTACGAGGTGGGCGTCGCGGTCGTCGTGGCCCTCACCTTCGCCCCCCACCTCATCGCCGACGTCCAGCGCCTGCGCGCCGCCCGCCGTCTGCGCGGCCGTCCCGACAAGGGCGTGCGGGGCCTGCTGCAGGTGGGCCTGCCGGTGCTGGAGGGCGCCCTGGAGCGTTCGGTCTCCCTCGCCGCGGCGATGGACGCCCGCGGCTACGGCCGTACCGCCCGGGTGCCCGCCGCAGTACGCCGCACCACCGCCGCCCTCACCCTCGGCGGTCTGCTCGGTGTGTGCGCGGGAACGTACGGGCTGCTCACGGCCGAGGGCGGCACCTACGGCCTGCCCGTGCTGCTGGCCGGTGTCGCCGCCGCCCTCGCGGGCCTGAGGCTCGGCGGCCGCCGTTCCCTGCGCACCCGCTACCGCCCGGACCGCTGGGACGTGCGCGCCTGGCTGGTCGTCGCCTCGGGCGTGGCGGTCGCGGCCCTGCTCACGCTCGCCTCCGTGCGCGATCCCGCCGCCCTGCATCCGGGCGTGGTGCCGCTCGTCGCGCCGGTTCTTCCCCTCTGGCCGGCGGCGGCCGTCCTCCTCGGCCTGCTGCCCGCGTTCGTCGCCCCCGATCCCAAGGAGCCGTCGTGATCCGCTTCGAGGACGTGTCCGTCACCTACGACGGGGCCGCCGAACCGACCGTCCGGGGCGTCGACTTCGAGGTCCCCGAGGGTGAACTCGTCCTGCTGGCGGGCCCGTCCGGGGTGGGCAAGTCGACCGTCCTGGGCGCGGTCAGCGGTCTCGTCCCGCACTTCACCGGCGGCACGCTGCGCGGCCGGGTCACCGTCGCCGGCCGCGACACCCGCACCCACAAGCCGCGTGAACTGGCCGACGTGGTGGGCACGGTCGGCCAGGACCCGCTCGCGCACTTCGTCACCGACACCGTCGAGGACGAACTCGCCTACGGCATGGAGTCGCTGGGCCTCGCCCCGGACGTGATGCGCCGCCGCGTCGAGGAGACGCTCGACCTGCTCGGCCTCGCGGACCTGCGCCACCGCCCGATCGCCACGCTCTCCGGCGGCCAGCGGCAGCGGGTCGCGATCGGCTCGGTGCTCACCCCGCACCCGGACGTCCTGGTCCTGGACGAGCCGACCTCCGCCCTGGACCCGGCGGCGGCCGAGGAGGTCCTGGCGGTGCTCCAGCGGCTCGTGCACGACCTCGGCACGACGGTCCTCATGGCCGAGCACCGTCTGGAACGGGTCATCCAGTACGCCGACCAGGTCGTCCTGCTGCCTGGCCCGGGCGCCGCCCCGGTGGTGGGCGCCCCGGCCGAGGTGATGGCCGTCTCGCCGGTGTACCCACCGGTGGTGGCCCTGGGCCGCCTGGCGGGCTGGACCCCGCTCCCGATGACGGTCCGCGACGCGAGGCGCAGGGCGGCAGACCTCAGACGCCGCCTGGAGAGCGACGCCCCTCAGGGGCGCGGGGAACTGCGCGACCAGCCCCAGCCCACCCGCACCCGCGAACGCTCCACGCCCCCCACCCCGGTAGGCGCACTCAAGGCCCTCTCGGTCACCCGCACCCGCATCCGGGCCCTCCGCGACGTCGACCTCACCATCACCCCCGGCGAGACCATCGCCCTCATGGGCCGCAACGGCGCCGGCAAGTCCACCCTGCTCAACTCCCTGGTCGGCCTGGTCACCCCCAGCTCGGGAACGGTCCTCCTCGGCGAAGCCGTCCCGCACCGCACCGCCCCGAAGGACCTCGTCCGCAAGGTCGGCCTGGTCCCGCAGGAACCCCGCGACCTGCTCTACGCCGACACCGTCGCCGCCGAGTGCGCGGCGGCCGACCGGGACGCGGGCGCGGCCCCCGGCACCTGCCGGGCCCTGGTCACCGAGCTGCTCCCGGGCGTCACCGACGACACCCACCCGCGGGACCTGTCGGAGGGGCAGCGGCTCGCGCTGGCCCTGGCCGTGGTGCTGACGGCCCGGCCCCCGCTGCTCCTGCTGGACGAGCCGACCCGGGGCCTGGACTACGCGGCGAAGGCCCGGCTGGTCACGGTGGTGCGCGGCCTGGCCTCCGCGGGCCACGCCATCGTGCTGGCCACGCACGACGTGGAACTGGCGGCGGAGCTCGCGCACCGGGTGGTGCTGCTCGCCGAGGGCGAGGTGATCGCGGACGGCCCGACGGCGGACGTCGTGGTCTCCTCCCCGTCCTTCGCCCCGCAGGTCACCAAGATCCTGGCCCCGCAGCAGTGGCTCACGGTCTCCCAGGTCCGCGCGGCCCTCGGTCCCGAGGGCGCCGCGTGAGCCCGCAGCGGCAGGCGCGGGCCGTCCGCCTCGGCCCCCGCTCGCTCGCCGCCCTCGTCCTGGTCAGTGCCGTCGGGGTGGCCGGCTTCGGCTGGCCGTTCCTCGCGCCGCCGGACTCGCGGCTCGGCGCGCACGCGCAGGACGCGCCCTGGCTCTTCGCGGGCCTGCTGGTGCTGCTGGTGGCGGTCGTGGGCGCGGCGATCTCGGAGTCGGGGCTGGGCCCGAAGGCGGTGGCGATGCTCGGTGTGCTGGCCGCGGCGGGCGCGGCCCTGCGGCCGATCGGCGCCGGGACGGCCGGGATCGAGCCGATGTTCTTCCTGATGGTGCTGAGTGGCCGGGTGCTGGGGCCGGGCTTCGGTTTCGTCCTCGGCTCGGTGACGATGTTCGCCTCCGCGCTGCTCACGGGCGGAGTGGGGCCCTGGCTGCCGTTCCAGATGCTGGCGATGGGCTGGTTCGCCATGGCCGCGGGACTGCTGCCCGGCCCGGACCGGCTGCGTGGCCGGGCGGAGCTCGCGCTGCTCGCGGCGTACGGCTTCCTCGCGGCCTTCGCCTACGGCACGGTGATGAACCTGGCGGGCTGGCCCTTCATGAGCGCCCTCGCCTCGAACGTCGCCTTCGACCCGCACGCCGGTGTGGCCACGAACCTGGCCCGTTTCGTCGCCTACTGCCTGGCGACCTCGCTCGGCTGGGACCTGGGCCGGGCGCTCGTCACGGTCGTCCTGACCCTCACCCTCGGCCCGGCGGTCCTGCGGGCGCTGCGCCGGGCCACACGGCGGGCGGCCTTCGAGACGCCGGTCACGTTCGACCGGCCCGAAGAGAAGCCGGGGAGTGAAGCCCCCCACATGACCCGCGTCACGTACGAAGCGGGGCCGTAGGCACAAGGCCCGGTCAGGGGAACCGAGCGCCCCGCCCATGCGGCCATACCTAGTAAAAGGGTTCATTGCGGGCATCCCGGCGGGCCTGTTTCTGTGGAGCACCGCCCCGCCCACCGTCGAAAGGTCGCCTGTGCCCGCCGCTTCCGTCCTCCGCCGCGCCGCCACCCCGAAGAAGGCCCTCGCCGCCGCTGCCCTGGCCGCCGCCACCTGCGGCACCCTGATCGCCGCCGGGCCCGCCCAGGCCGCGCCCACGGGAGCCTCCTCGGCGCAGGCGGTCGCGCAGAAGATGATCGGCGACGACGCGCAGTACCAGTGCTTCTCGAAGATCGTCGAGCAGGAGAGCCACTGGGACGTGAACGCGCAGAACGCCTCCAGCGGCGCCTACGGCCTGGTCCAGGCCCTGCCGGGCTCCAAGATGGCCTCGGCCGGGTCCGACTGGAAGACCAACGCGGCCACGCAGATCGAGTGGGGCCTGGACTACATGAAGGACCGCTACGGCAGTGCCTGCGGCGCCTGGGAGTTCTGGCAGACCAACCACTGGTACTGAGCCGGCCGGCCACTGGCACTGAACCGGCCGACCACTGGCACCGAGCCGGACCCACCCCCCTGACCGAAGGCGGCGGCCCCCTGATCCCCGGGGCCGTCGCCTTCGCCCATGCCCGGAGCGGCGGTCAGCCCGCGCTGACCGGCAGCTCCTTCACCCCGTTGATCCACGCCGAGCGCAGCCGCCGCGGGTCCCCGACCAGGGTCAGCCCGGGCATCGCGTCGGCGATCGCGGTGAAGATGAGGTCGATCTCCAGCACGGCCAGGGACTTGCCGAGGCAGTAGTGGGGTCCGCCCCCGCCGAAGCCGAGGTGCGGGTTGGGGTCGCGGGTGATGTCGAAGGTGTCCGGGTCGTCGAAGACCTCGGGGTCGTGGTTGGCGGAGGCGTAGAACAGACCCAGCCGGTCGCCCTCGCGGATCCGCTTGCCGCCCAGTTCCGTGTCCCGGGTGGCGGTGCGCTGGAAGGCGGCCACCGGGGTCGCCCAGCGGACGATCTCCTCCGCCGCCGTCGCCGGGCGCTCCTGCTTGTACAGCTCCCACTGGCCGGGGTGGGTGAGGAAGGCGTGCATGCCGTGCGTGATGGCGTTGCGGGTGGTCTCGTTGCCCGCGACGGCGAGCATCAGCACGAAGAAGCCGAACTCGTCGGAGCTGAGGTTGCCCTCGTCCTCCGCCGCGACCAGCTGCGTGACGATGTCGTGGGCGGGGCACTGCTTGCGGTCGGCCGCCATGTTCATCGCGTAGGCGATGATCTCCGTGGCCGACTCGGCGCCGACCTCCTCGGTGAGGGCGTACTCGGGGTCGTCGTACGCGATCATCTTGTTGGACCAGTCGAAGATCTTGTCCCGGTCCTCCTGCGGCACGCCGATGAGCTCGGCGATGGCCTGCAGGGGCAGTTCACAGGCGACCTGGGTGACGAAGTCGAACGGCCCGTCCTGCGCGGCGGCGTGCTCGACGATGGCGTGGGCCCGGGCCCGCAGCCGCTCCTCCAGCGCCCGGATCGCCCGGGGCGTGAAACCGCGCTGCACGATCTGCCGGACCCGGGTGTGCTCGGGCGGGTCCATGTTGAGCAGGATCAGCCGTTGCGCGTCGATGGCCTCGCGCTGGATGTGCTCGTTGAAGCGGATGATCGCCGTGTTGAGGGTCGACGAGAACAACTCGGGGTGCGTGGAGACGTACTTGACGTCGGCGTGCCGGGTGACGGCCCAGTAGCCCTCGTCCTGGAAGCCGGCCAGGCCCGCGGGCTGCGGCACCCAGCAGACCGGTTCGGCCCGGCGCAGCTCGGCGAACTCCGGCAGGGGCACGCGGCGGTGCAGCAGATCCGGATCGGTGAAGTCGAACCCCTCGGGCAGCGCGGGACAGGGCATGGGCGGCTCCCACCACTCGTACCGACTGGACACGCCGACGGATCTCTGACGGCCCATCAGCTGTGCGGAGTTGCGGTGACGGTAGTAACGGGTTCTACAAGTAGCAAGAGCCATGGGCGCCCCAATTGCCCGCACGACCCTTGCGGTCGGCGAGTGGACCTCAGCACACTTCTCCCAGAACTAGAACGCGTACTAGTTCCGCTGAGCCCTCCCGGAGAGGACCCGCACCCATGGCTGCCGAACCCGTGATCGTCGAAGCCGTCCGCACCCCCATCGGCAAGCGCGGCGGCGCGCTCGCCCATCTGCACCCGGCCTACCTCCTGGGTGAGACCTACCGCGAGCTGCTGGGCCGCACCGGCATCCCGGCCGACTGCGTGGAGCAGGTCGTCGGCGGCACGGTCACGCACGCGGGCGAGCAGTCCATGAACCCGGCGCGCACGGCCTGGCTCACCATGGGGCTCCCCTACGAGACGGCGGCGACGACCGTGGACGCGCAGTGCGGGTCCTCCCAGCAGGCCTCGCACATGGTGGCCAACATGGTCGCGGCGGGCGTGATCGACGTCGGCATCTCCTGCGGCGTGGAGTCCATGTCGCGGGTGCCGCTCGGCTCGGGCTCCAAGCACGGGCCCGGCAAGCCGTTCCCGGACGAGTGGAACGTCGACCTGCCCAACCAGTTCGAGGCCGCCGAGCGCATCGCCCGGCACCGCGGCCTGACCCGCGCGGACGTCGACGCGCTGGGACTGCTCTCCCAGCAACGGGCCGCGCATGCCTGGGCGGAGGAGCGTTTCAAACGAGAGACGTTCGCGGTCCAGGTCCCCACGACGGAGGAGGAGCAGCACGCGGGGCAGGGCATGTGGCGCCTGGTCGACAGGGACGAGGGCCTGCGCGACACGTCCGCGGAGGCACTCGCCTCACTGAAGCCGATCATGCCGACGGCGGTGCACACGGCCGGCAACTCGTCGCAGATCTCGGACGGGGCGGCGGCGATCATGTGGGCGTCGAAGCGGATGGCCAGGGCCCTGAAGCTGCGGCCCCGGGCCCGGATCGTGGCGCAGGCCCTGGTGGGCTCCGACCCCCACTTCCACCTCGACGGCCCGATCGACGCGACCAACGCGGTGCTGGGCAAGGCCGGGATGTCCCTGCGGGACATCGACCTCGTCGAGATCAACGAGGCGTTCGCGTCGGTCGTGCTGAGCTGGGCGCGGGTCTTCGAGCAGGACCTGGAGAAGGTGAACGTCAACGGCGGCGCGATCGCGCTCGGGCACCCGGTGGGGGCCACCGGGGCCCGGCTCATCACGACGGCGCTGCATGAACTGGAGCGCGCGGACAAGGAGTTCGCGCTGATCACGATGTGCGCGGGCGGCGGCCTGGCCACCGGCACGATCATTCAGCGGTTGTAGACGTCCAGTCGACGAAGGTGGTGAACGCGGCGGGGTCGAGCGTGAGCACCGGTCCCGCCGGGTTCTTGGAGTCGCGTATCGCGACGGCGGCGTGCGGGGTTTCGGCGACTTCGAGGCATTGACCGCCTTGGTCACCGCTGTAGGACGACTTACGCCACTGCATCTCCATAGCGTTCCTCCATTACGCGCCGGATGAGCTCCGCCGAGTCGTTGAGGGAAAGCGCGGCAGCCCGCAGGTGATCGTAACGGAGCGAACACTCCCTGGCCGTGTCCGGGTTCGCGGTCGGATACCCGCTGCCGTACCCCTCCGTGTAGACGATGGTGGGGTCGCCGGCAAAGCGGTAGACGTCGAACGAGCCTTGCAGTCCGGCGTGCGCACCCGCGGAGAACGGCAGCACCTGGACGTTGATCCGGGGGTTGCCCTGGAACGACAACAGGTGTGCCAGTTGCTCCCGCATGACCTGCGGACCGCCGATCTCCAGGTGCAGAGCGGCTTCACTGAGGACGGCCCAGAAGACCGGCGGGTCCGCCCTCTCGAAGACCCTCCGGCGAGCCAGACGCACCTCCGTGCGGTCGTCCAGGTCCGTCTGGTCCAGCGCGCCGAGTACGGCCCGCGCGTACCCCGGGGTCTGGAGCAGCCCGAGGACCATGTGCGTCTGGAAGGAGCAGATCTCCGTGGCCCGCACCTCCAGCTCCGCCACCTGCTGGAACCAGGCCGGAAGCCGACTGCGCAGCACCAGGTCAACGAGCCGGGAGAACATGCCGTCCGTGCCCAGCGCCGCATCCGCCCGTTCGCTGAACTCCGGCGTCGGGACCTTGCGGGCCGTCTCGATCTGCCCCACGAGTGAGCCGGTGTAGTTGAGGATCCCCCCGAGTTGCTTCAGCGTCAGCCCGGCCGCCTCCCTGTGGCGGCGCAGCTCGTAGCCGTAGTAGTCGAGCGGGGAGGCACCCGGGTCAAGGGCGTTGATGTGGGTCACGGCAGAAGCCCCTCTCACGCAACCCGGCCCACCACGGGACCGGTTGTATCCGTTCCGTAGCCGAGGGTAGTCACCGCACGTCAGCCTCGTCCCGTGAACGAATACATTCCCGCCCGGTACGCGTTGCGCCTCACCGTCGGCGCGCACGCCCCCCGGCACATCCGCCGTATCGCCCGCTCGTTCCTCTCCGCGTGGGGCATGCCCGAGCTGTCCGACGCCGTGGAGCTGGGCGTGACCGAGCTGCTCGCCAACGTCGTACGGCACGTCCCCGACCGGCGCTGCGAGGTGCTGTTGCTGCGACAGCGGGCCGGCGTACGGGTGGAGGTCACGGACGGCAGCGACGAACTGCCGCGTACCCCGGCCTCCTTGGCGGACGAGTCCGAGGGCGGCCGGGGTCTGCTCCTGCTGGACGCCGTGGTCGACAAGTGGGGCGTGTCGCTGGAGTCCGGCGGCGGGAAGACCGTCTGGTTCGAATGCACCTTCGGGAACGACATGGCCGTCTTCAGCAGGTACTGACCCCCCGCCGTACGTACACCACCACCTGCGCCCCGTGCACCCGAACCCGCTCACACTCCGTGAAGTACTCCCTCAGGACCCGGCGTTTCAACTTCTCGCCCGGGAAGGGGTCCCGTGGCTGTCCCGCCGGGTCCTGCAAGGCGATGAGCCGGTCGGAGGCCAGGATGGTGCGGCGCAGGGCGGACGGCGTGAGTTCCGTGCCGTGCAGGGTGTCGGACTGCTCCGGGGGCCGCGCCAGGGCGAGGTCGTGCAGGCGGTCGTAGACCTCGGGGTACGGCAGGAGCCACTCGCGGCGTCGGGACGGCATGAACAGGACCCCGTCCCCCGGGCGTGCCGATCGCTCCACCGTGCGCGCCACCGCCACCACGTCGTCCTTGCGGCTCTCGGGGGAGCGCACGCGCGACGACCACGGCAGCAGCACCGCGACCGCCAGAGTCGCCGCCACGCACTCCGTGACAAGCCTCAGCGGCGGGACGAGCCGGTGGCGTCGCCCGATCGCCCACGCCAGCGCCGCCCCGGCCGGCAGCGCCAGGCCCGTCATGCCGTACAGCACGTACCGGTCGACGTACCACGGCCTCACGAGTGAGATCGTCATCAGCAGCCCGGCCGGGGCGATCAGCAGCGGCAGTGCGAGGCGGGTGAGGGCGGCCGCACCGGGGTGGCGGACCGTTACGAGGAGGCGGCACAGCAGCGCCGAAGGCACCGAGAGCCCCGCGAAGAGCAGCCACGCGCCCGCCTTCGGGCGGCCCAGCCACCCCAGTTGGGCCTCGGCCTGGCCGACGCTGATCACCGCCAGGGGAAGCAGACTCAGGACGACGGCGGCCACCGCGACCGCCCATCGGCGCACCTCCCGCCGTCCCGCACCGGACCACCACAGCGTCACCCCGTGCGCGACCAGCGCCGGCGCGGCGAACTCGTGCAGCCAGCAAGCGACGGCCAGGGCGACGGCGTAAGCCGTCCACCAGCGGCGGCCGGAGCCGGCCGTGGCACGCAGGAAGAAGTACGTGGACCAGGTGACACCCGCCGTGACCAGGGCGTACGAGCGTCCTTCCTGGGCGTACTGCTGGACGATCGGCAGTACCGCGAAGACCAGCCCGGCGAGGAGGCCCGCCCGGTGGCCCGAAAGCCGTGCGCCGATCGCTCCTACCCCGGCCGCGGCCAGGGCCATGCCGAGCACCGAGGGCAGCCTCAGGGCGACGAGCCCGCCGTCCCACACCGCGAACACGGCGTGCATGAGGAGGTAGTACAGGCCGTGCACGGCGTCGATCTCGCCGAGCAGGCCCCACAGTTCACCGAGCGGCCGGTGCGCGACCTGATACGTGACGGACTCGTCGCGCCACATGCTGCCCTGCCGCTCGATGCCCCACAGACCGAGGGCCAGGGCGGCCAGGGCCGGTGACGCGATGGGGGCCGCCTGTCTCCAGCGGCCTGCCGGCGGTTCCGGCCGGGGTGACGAGGGGTGCGGGCGGCGGGGGCCGGGGATCGTGCCCGTGGCGTCCCTGTGCTGGGTGATGGCTGCCTCCACAGACGCGGGGAGCGCGGATCCGCTTGGTGAGACGCACTCCGCACCCACGGGGATGCCTGGGGAGGGTCAACTCCTCATCGGTGTACCGGCTTTCGCTCCGGTTCCCGATCGTTTCCGGCCGCTGCGGCGGTGACGGCCCGCGGCCCCTGCAGCACATACGTCAGCCCGAACCCCGCGGCCACCACCACCGCTCCCCCCACCGCGTCCAGCACCCAGTGATTGGCCGTGACCACGATCGCCGAGGCCGTGAGGAGCGGGTGCAGCATCCCCAGCGCCTTCAGCCACCACCGCGGCGCCAGCACCGCGATCACCACGCCGCACCACAGGGACCAGCCGAAGTGCAGGGAGGGCATGGCCGCGTACTGGTTGGTGAGGGCCGTGAGCGTGCCGTAGTCGGGCTGGGAGAAGTCCTGCACGCCGTGGACGGTGTCGATGAACCCCATGGTCGGCATCAGCCGGGGCGGGGCCAGCGGGTAGAGCCAGAAGCCGGCCAGGGCTAGCAGGGTGGTGATGCCGAGGGCGGAGCGGGCCCAGCGGTAGTCGGCGGGGCGGCGCCAGTAGAGGACCGCGAGGACGGTCAGCGGGACGACGAAGTGGAAGGACGTGTAGTACTGGTCGAAGAAGTCGCGCAGCCAGCCGATCCCGGCGACCGTGTGGTTGGCCCAGTGCTCGATGTCGATGCGCAGGGCCCGTTCCAGGCCGTGGATCTGCGCGCCGTGTTCCTCGGCCTCGGCCCGCCCGGCCGAGTTGCTGCCCCCGGTGGCGGCGAGGCGGACCTGGGAGTAGGCGGCGTAGGTGACCCGCAGCAGGAGCAGTTCGAGCAGCAGGTTCGGCCGGGTGAGGACCCGGCGCAGGAACGGCAGCAGTGGCACGTGCCGGAAGCGGGACGCGGCGGCGGGCGCGTACCGCGCCGGCAGGGGCGTCCGGTAGTACGGCGAGGTGCGCGACAGGAACGGCACGGCGGTGGCGGCGGCGAGGGCGGCCAGCAGGACGACGTTGTCCCGCAGCGGCGCGAGGACCGTCAGGTTCGGCAGGATCATCTTCGCCGGCAGGGTCGTCACCAGGACGACCGTCACCGGCCACACGTACCGGTCCGAGGCGCGGCGGCCCACCCTGCCGACGACGGTGAGCAGCACCCACAGCAGCTGGTGCTGCCAGGCCGTGGGCGAGACGACGATCGCGGCGCAGCCGGTGACGGCGACGGCGAGCAGCGGCTGGCCGTCGCGGAAGCAGCGCACCGCCCGGCGCAGGGCCAGGACGGCGACGGCCGCGCCGAGGGTGAGGAAGAGGGCGATCTCCGGCGGGCCGCTCAGGCCGAGCCGGAGCAGGGCGCCGTGCAGGGACTGGTTGGCGAGGTCGTCGGCCGGGCCGCCGAGGCCCGCGCCCGCCATGTGGTGGACCCAGTAACGGTGGGAGTCGTGCGGCATGGCCGCCCAGGCGAGGCCGGTGCCGGCGGCGAAGGTGGCGCCGGCGGCGAGGGCGGCGCGTCTGCGGCCGGTGCACCACAGCAGGGGCGTGAACAGCAGCAGGGTGGGCTGGAGCGCCGCCGCGACGCCGATGAGCAGACCGCTGAGCCGCTGGCCGCGGGCGACGAAGCAGCCCAGCAGGACGAGCAGGACCGGCACGATGCTGGTCTGGCCGAGCCACAGGGTGTTGCGGACCGGCAGGGACAGCATGAGCAGGCTGATGGCGACGGGGGCGGCCAGCAGCGCCGTGCGGCGGCCGACCGGCTGGGGCAGCGCCCGGGCGGCGATCAGGCCGAGGGCGACGACCAGCAGCAGTGTGCCGAAGGTCCAGCCCCAGCCGAGGGCCTGTTCGGCCGCACGGGTGAGGGGCTTGAGGACGAGGCCGCCGAAGGGCGTGCCGGTGAAGCGGGTCGAGTCGTAGAGGGAGCCGGTCATGTGCAGGACGCCGTCCGGTCCGAGCCAGGTCTCCAGGTCCGTGAGCCGTTCGCCGCGCGGGGTGGCGAGGACGACGGCGACCTGCCGGGCCGCGAGGACGGCGGCGATCAGCCACAGGCCGAGCCGGGCGGCTCTCAGGCGCGGGTGGGCTCCCCCGACGGCTGTCGCTCCGAAGGCTTCCGCCGGTCGTCCGCCGTGATCCGCACTCATCACGCCTCGTCGGCCTCCCGCCCCGGTTCATCCCGCATGTCCGAGATGCGGGATTTCCTCCGCGAACCCTAAGGGGCGTACGGCGCCCCCGGGGGGAAGACGCGGGCCACCCCGGGTTCACCTGACATATGTCGTCCTTTTTCCGGATGACGATAATCCGGGCGACTTGCACCCGCCTCTCCGCGACGCGAGAAGGGTCACATCGCGATCTGGTGGGAACCGCGCCCGAGTGGGCAGACGCACCAGCGCAACCACGTTTTACGTGCAGCCTGCAACGATCGGCACACCGCCCGTAACCGGCGTAAACCCGCCTATCGTCGCTTTTCGGCCCGTACGACAGCGCCGCCGCGCGGGACCGCGTCCCTGTCCCCGTCGAAAGGTAGGCGAGCGAGTCTTGTCGACTGCCTCAGTCGTCACCCCCGCGTCCGTCCTGAAGAACCGTTCCGCGAAAGCCCCCGACGCCACCGTCACCGACCCCGCGCTCGTCCGGCGCGCGGTGAAGGCGGCCGCGCTGGGCAACGCGATGGAATGGTTCGACTTCGGTGTCTACAGCTACATCGCGGTCACGCTGGGCAAGGTCTTCTTCCCCTCCGGCAACCCCACCGCCCAGTTGCTCTCCACCTTCGGCGCCTTCGCCGCGGCCTTCCTGGTCCGCCCCCTCGGCGGCATGGTCTTCGGCCCGCTCGGCGACCGCGTCGGCCGCCAGAAGGTCCTCGCCCTGACCATGATCATGATGGCCGTGGGCACCTTCGCGATCGGTCTGATCCCGTCGTACGCGACGATCGGTGTCGGCGCGCCGGTCCTGCTGCTCGCGGCCCGCCTGGTGCAGGGCTTCTCCACCGGCGGCGAGTACGCCGGCGCCTCGACCTTCATCGCCGAGTACGCCCCCGACAAGCGGCGCGGCTTCCTCGGCAGCTGGCTGGAGTTCGGCACGCTCGCCGGCTACATCGGCGGCGCGGGCCTGGTCACGCTGATGACCGCCCTGCTCTCCGCCGACGACCTCACGTCCTGGGGCTGGCGCGTGCCGTTCCTGATCGCGGGCCCGATGGGCCTCATCGGCCTGTACCTGCGGATGCGCCTGGAGGAGACCCCGGCCTTCGCCGCCGAGGTCGCCAAGGCCGAGAAGGACCGGCCCAAGGTGCCGCTGCGCGAGATGGTCACCGGCCAGTGGCGGGCGCTGCTGCTCTGCGTCGGCCTGGTGCTGGTCTTCAACGTCACCGACTACATGCTGCTGTCGTACATGCCGAGCTACCTGACCAGCGAGCTCCACTACGACGAGACGCACGGTCTGCTCGTCGTGCTCGGTGTGATGACGCTGATGATGATCGTCCAGCCGTTCGCCGGCGCGCTCACCGACCGCGTCGGCCGCCGCCCGGTGATCGCCGCGGGCTGCGCGGGCTTCCTGCTGCTGTCCGTCCCGGCCCTGCTGCTGATCCGCGAGGGCAGCCTGCTCGCGGTCGCGCTCGGCATGGGCGCCCTGGGCCTGCTGCTGGTCTGCTTCACGGCCGCGATGCCCTCGGCCCTGCCGGCGCTGTTCCCGACCAGGGTCCGCTACGGCTCGCTGTCCATCGGCTTCAACGTCTCCGTGTCGCTGTTCGGCGGCACGACCCCGCTGGTGGTCACGGCCCTGATCGGCGCGACCGGGGACATGATGATGCCCGCGTACTACATGATGGCCGCGGCCGTGATCGGCGGTTTCGCGGTGTGGCGCATGGCGGAGTCGGCGGGACGCCCGCTGCCCGGCTCGGCGCCCTCGGTGGCCGGTCGACACGCGGAGTGAGAAGCCACTGACAGCGAAGGCCGCACCAACTATCGTCGTCAGCGCCAGTAGTTAGACACGCTAACCATGCGCGGACGTACGAGAGGCAGGGATGCATGAGCGAGTCGCACGTCTGGGACGAGGTCGACGCCTACTTCACCGACCGGCTCGCCCCGGACGACGAAGCCCTGGCGGCCGCCCTGCGCGACAGCGACGCCGCCGGGCTTCCGCACATCAACGTGGCGGGCAACCAGGGCAAGCTCCTGCAGCTCCTGGCCCAGATCCAGGGCGCACGCCACATCCTGGAGATCGGCACGCTCGGCGGGTACAGCACCATCTGGCTGGCCCGCGCCCTGCCCGCCGACGGGCGGCTGGTCTCCCTGGAGTACGACCCCCGGCACGCCGAGGTCGCCGTCCGCAACATCGCCCGCGCCGGGCTCGACCGGCTCGTCGAGGTGCGGGTCGGGCCGGCCCTGGAGTCACTGCCCCAGCTGGCCGACGAGAACCCGCCGCCGTTCGACCTGGTCTTCATCGACGCCGACAAGGTCAACAACCCGCACTACGTGGAGTGGGCGCTCAAGCTCACCAGCACGGGCAGCCTGATCGTCCTCGACAACGTGGTGCGCGGCGGCCGGGTCGTCGACGCCGCCGCCACCGCTCCCGACGTGACGGGCACCCGCGCCGCGATCGACCTGATCGCCGAGCATCCGAGGCTGAGCGGCACGGCGATCCAGACGGTCGGCATGAAGGGCTACGACGGCTTCGCGCTGGCCCGGGTGGTGTGAGCGCGGGCCGTCGGGTGCCGTGACCCAGGGCCGTCCGATGCCGTACGCCCCGGCCGTCACACCTCGTGGAAGAAGCCCACGTTGACGCTCCGCGGGGCGGTGCGGTCCTGCACGACCAGCTCACCGCTGCCGCCCCGGGGCAGCGGGACGGTGCCGCCGTAGGCGAGCGGCTGGGTGTACTCGCCGATCGTCAGGCGGACCTCGGAGGACGGGTCGGGCTGGGAGCCGCGCAGCCAGGTGACCTGCCAGGTGCCGTCGGGCCCGCACAGGAACTCCAGGTGGACGCGGGAGACGAACAGCCAGTCGTCCGGGGTGCTGAGCCGGCACACCGACTTGTCGCGGCCCACCCGCAGCACGGCACCCGGCTCGCTGGGCGCGTCGGCCATGAGCATGCCGGCCGTGGCACCCTCCTCCGCCGCGGACACGGCGGCCATGGTGAGTTCGAGCACGTGCGCTCCTCCTGAGACGTCCCGGTGGGTCTGCAAGCCCGCCGAATGATAGAACGCCCAGTTGCGCCGTGTCCGGCACAATGGCCTCATGACCGAGCGAAAGCCACCCGGGGTGGACTTCGGGTCCTGGGTCGACAAGCAGATCCGCGACGCGGAGGCGCGCGGGGAGTTCGACCGGCTGCCGGGGGCAGGCCGCCCGCTCCCGCACGACGTGGAGAACACCTACGACGAACTGTGGTGGGTGAAGCGGAAGATGGCCCGCGAGGGCCTCTCCGTGCTCCCTCCGGCGCTGGCGCTGCGCAAGGAGGCGGAGGACGCGCTCCAGGCCGCGTACGCGGCGCCCTCCGAGCCGATGGTCCGGAAGATCATCGGCGAGATCAACGACAAGATCCGCGAGATGATGTTCAAGCCGCCGCCCGGCCCCCCGCTGGGAAAGAAGCCGTACGACGTCGAGGACGTCGTACGGCAGTGGCGGGAGCGCCGGGCGGATCGCTGACCGGGCCGTTCACCCGGGTCACACGTGCAACAGCCGTTCCGCCAGCTCCCGGTAGTCCTTCAGGGCCAGCCGGAGCTGCTCGGTGTCGGCGGACGACACGGGCCGGCCCTCGCCGCCCTCCACCGACTGCCAGGAGTGGCGCAGGGTGCGGCGGCGCTCGGTCACGGCCTCGGTGAACCGGGCCGCGATCTCCTCCAGCAGGTGATCGGCCTCCTCGACGGCGGCCCGGGGCCCGTCGACGAACCCCGCGACCGCGTGCTGCAGCCGCTCGCCGAACTTGCCCGAGTCGTCGTGCGGGAAGAGCCGGTCGCGAGTGCCGTGCACCTCGCCACGGGCCTCACCCCGGCCGGAGGCTCCGGCGCCGAGGGCGTCCCCGCGGGAGCCTTCCCTGCCGGGCGTCACGGCACCGAGGGCGTCTCCATGGGGCGCTTCCCTGCCGGACGTTCCCGTGCCCAGGGCGTCTCCGTGGGGCGCTTCCCTGCCGGACGTTCCCGTGCCCAGGGCGTCTCCGTGGGGCGCTTCCCTGCCGGACGTCCCCGTGCCCAGGGCGTCCCCGTGGGGCGCTTCCCTGCCGGACGTCCCCATGCCCAGGGCGTCCCCGTGGGGCGCTTCCCTGCCGGACGTCCCCATGCCCAGGGCGTCCCCGCGGGGCGCGTCCCTGCCGGACGTCCCCATGCCCAGGGCGTCCCCGCGGGGCGCGTCCCTGCCGGACGTCCCCATGCCCAGGGCGTCCCCGTGGGGCGCTTCCCTGCCGGACGTCCCCATGCCCAGGGCGTCCCCGTGGGGCGCTTCCCTCACCGGCGTGCCGGTGCCGGGCTCGTCGCCGCGCGGTGACGCCGTACCGGGCGTGCCCGTGCCGGGGGCCGCCGCGCGGTCCGCGTCGGTGCCCTGGTGGGTGCCCGGGGCCGTGGTGCCGTGGCCGGTGCCCAGGGCGCTCTCGCCGCGGGCGTCGGGCGCGGTCGGTGTGTGGTCGCCGGGCGGTCGGGTCATGTCGGTCATCGCCTCAGCTCTCCTTCGCCTGGCGTCGGTTCATCGCCCACGGCATGTGGCCGCCGCGGGCCTCGGTCTTGCGGCCGCCGTTCAGCCCGGCACGCTGGTGCCCCTCGTGCCGGCCCTCCTCGTGCCGGCCACCGTCGTGGTGACCGGGCCGCACCAGTTCCTCGAACAGCGCGCGGGCCGCCACCATGGCCTCGCGCATGTCTTCCGTACCCTGGCCGCCGTCGCGCGCGTCCTCCGCGCGCAGGTGCGCCGCACGGTGCACCCGCCGGTAGCCGTCCACGTGGTGGGCGTGGTGCACGGACAGCGCGGCGAGCTGCTCCTCGTACTGCCCGCCGTCCGGGAAGCCCCGGGCGCCGGCCAGCTCGCCGATCAGCCGGTCCGCCTCGGCGACCGCGTCTCGCGGCGAGTCGACGAACCGCTCCTGGGCGGCCGTCCAGCGCGCCTCGTACTGCTCGCGCTGGGCCGGCTCCAACGGCCGCACGCGCAGGTCGCCGTGGCGCTGCACGCGCTCGGTCAGCTCGCGCTCGGCGGCCTTGGTGTCACCGTCGTGCCGGGCGACGACCCGCTCGTACTCGGGTCCGAAGCGCCGCTTCAGGCTCGGGCCACGCCGAGGCCCGCGGGCGCGCAGGGTCATGACGGCCGCGATGATGACGACGACCGCCGCGATCACGATCAGAGCAATGATCAGGCCAGTGGACATGAATGCCTTCCGGGTTCTCGGCCCAACCGGCCGTCCTCGCGAGCCGGTTCGCAGTTCGGGTTGCCCCAAAGCCCGCCGCCAAACGGCGCCCCGGCCGGCCGGGGCGCCCGGACGCCCCCGGATAAACGGTTGTGTGACGGGAGGGACGCCTGTCGAGAATGCGGGTCATGACCACCTGGACCGTGCTCCCGGAACCGTACGACTCCCCGGTCGCCGCCGCGCTCTGGCGGGCGTACTACACCGAGGTGAGCGACCGCTGGTACCTGCTGCGCGAAGGGCGGCGCACCGACCCCGACGAACTGGAGCGGGAGATCGCGAGGCAGCCGGGCGCGGACCTCGCGCCGCCGCGCGGGCGGTTGCTGGTCGCCCGGTACGGCGGCGAGCCGGCCGGCACCGCGGGCGTACGGCTGCTGGACGCCACGACGGCCGAGCTCAAGCGGGTCTTCGTGCACGCGGCGATGCGCGGCAAGGGCGGCGCGCCCCTGCTGGTCCGGGCCGCCGAGGACGCCGCCCGCGCGCTCGGAGCCACGCGGATGGTCCTCGACACCCGCGGCGACCTCGTGGAGGCCCGCGCCCTGTACGCCCGGCTCGGCTACCGCGAGACCGCGCCGCACAACGCCGACCCGTACGCGGAGCACTGGTTCAGCAGACGGCTCGCCTGAGGTCAGACGGGCCGCCGCACCGCCCGCGGGGCGTCCGGCTGCTCGCGCCGCGCCCCGCACAGCTCGCCGTTCAGCTCCCGCACGAGCCGTTCCAGGTCGGTCGGCCGGTCCGGCCCCCACCAGTCGCCGAGCAGCGCGGCGAGGGAGTCCTCACGCGCCTGGGCCAGCCGCTCGGCGACCTCGCGCCCCTCGTCGGTCAGCACGAGGTCGAGGCCCTGCCGCAGGGCGAGCCGCCGTTCCTCGACCTGCCGCGCGGCGTCCATGATCACGGGCAGGTCCACGGGCCCGCGCTCGGCCAGCACGCCCGGCTCCACCGAGCCGTAGCGGCGGATCCGCAGCAGCAGCCAGCTCGCGGCGGGCAGCAGGTCGTAGCCCGCCCGGGCGGTGATCGTCCGGTAGATCTCGCGCCGGCCCTCCCGGGTGCCGAGCACCGACAGGGCGCGGCAGACCTCGTCGTGGGAGGACCGCTCGACGGGGTTGCTGGCGAGGGTCTGGGTGGCGTCGGGCACGGTGACCGAGCCGCGCAGCCGGTCCTCCTTGAGGAACCAGGCCAGCACGAAGCCGAGGAGGGCGACGGGGGCGGCGTAGAGGAACACGTCGGTGATGGCCGTGGCGTAGGCGTGCAGGGCCGGCGGGCGCAGGTCGGGCGGCAGGGCGGCGATGCCCCGCGGGTCGGCCTCCAGCGTGTCCACCGAGGCGCCGGGCGGGAGCGTCGCTCCCCGGAAGGCGTCCGTGAGCTGCTCGCCGAGCCGGCCCGCGAAGACCGTGCCGAAGACGGCGACGCCGAACGAGGCGCCGATGGAGCGGAAGAAGGTCGCGCCGGAGGTGGCCACGCCCAGGTCGGCGTAGGGGACGGCGTTCTGCACGATGAGCACGAGGACCTGCATCACCAGCCCGAGCCCGAGCCCGAAGACGAAGAAGAAGCCGCTCAGTTCGGCCGTGGAGCTGTTCTCGTCGAGCTGGTGCAGCAGGAGCAGCCCGAGCGTGGTGATCCCGGTGCCGGCGATCGGGAACACCTTCCAGCGGCCGGTGCGGCTGACGATCTGCCCGGAGGCGGTCGAGGCCAGCAGCAGCCCCAGCACCATCGGGAGCATGTGCACCCCGGACATGGTGGGGCTCACCCCCTGGACGACCTGGAGGAACGTCGGCAGGTAGGTCATCGCGCCGAACATCGCGAAGCCGACGACGAAGCTGATCACGGCGGACAGCGTGAAGGTCCGCACGCGGAACAGCCGCAGCGGCAGCACCGGTTCGGCGGCCCAGCGCTCCACGGCCACGAAGGCGGCGGCGAGGACGACGCCCAGGACCGCCAGGCCGACGATCTGCACGGAGCCCCAGGCCCAGGTCGTGCCGCCGAGGGAGGCGACCAGCACCAGGCAGGTGGCGACGGCCGCGATGAGGAAGGTGCCCAGGTAGTCGATGACGTGCCGCTGCCGGGTGCGCGGGATGCGCAGGACCACGGCGATCACGGCCAGCGCGACGACGCCGACGGGCAGATTGACGTAGAACACCCACCGCCAGCTCGCGTGCTGGGTGAGCAGCCCGCCGAGCAGCGGCCCGAGCACGCTGGTCGCGCCGAAGACGGCCCCGAACAGCCCCTGGTAGCGGCCGCGTTCGCGCGGGGGCACGAGGTCGCCGACGATCGCCATCGACAGCACGATCAGCCCGCCGCCGCCGAGCCCCTGCACCGCCCGGAACGCGATCAGCTGCGCCATGTCCTGCGCCGCGCCGCACAGCGCGGATCCGACCAGGAAGATCACGATCGCGGTCTGGAACAGCGGCTTGCGCCCGTACTGGTCGCCGAGTTTGCCCCACAGCGGGGTCGCGGCGGTCGCGGCCAGCAGATACGCCGTGACCACCCAGGACAGGTGATCCAGCCCGCCGAGATCGCTGACGATCGTCGGCAGCGCGGTCGAGACGATCGTCTGGTCGAGGGCGGCGAGCAGCATCCCGAGCAGCAGGGCCCCGATGGAGACCAGCACGTTCCCGGGCACCTGCTCCCCGGACGCGGCGCCCGCGGACGACGGCTTGGTGGCGTGCGTGTCCCCGCCCATGAGACCTCCCGGGGTCCTGTGACTTTTTCCATCGTGACCGGTGTGCGGGGGTATGGCCCGCCGAGCCCCTTTGGAAGCCGTCCTTCCGGGGGCTCGCCCGCCGCACTGTGGAGAAGATCTGGATAATCTCTGGAGTTCGCGAGGGGAGGGAGGAACGCGTGGAGCAGCCTGACGGCCACCCGTGCCCGGAGTGCGGCGCGCCCAGACAGCGGGACAACACCCCTTCCTGCGCCTGCACCCACCGCGCCGCCGAGGCCCTGCGCGACGCCCGCACGGCGGAGGCAGCGGCGGCGGAGGACTTCGATCCCCTGCGGATCCGCCCGTACGTGGAGATCACCGGCCCGACCGGGTCCGGCCGGGACGTCCCGGCGGGGGAGAACGCCGCGTCGCGACAGGGGGCAGAGGGGCGTGAGGGGCATGAGAGGCACGAGGGGCTCTCGGGGGACGTGAGGCCTGCGGGGCCTGCGGCGAACGCGGAAGCTGCGGGGTCTGTGGGCGCTGCGGGGGCGGCCGCCGCCTCGCCGGTGCCGTCGTCGGCGGAGGGTGCGCCCACCTCTGAGGCGGCTCCCGCCGGAGGAACCGTGGGAACCGTGACCACCCCCGCCGCTCCCGCCCCACCGGCCTCCTCGGTGCCAGCGGGCTCCTCGGTGCCACCGGCCTCCTCGGCGCCGCCGGGCTCCCCCACCGACGCCGACGCCACCACCCCGTTCCACCCGGTCGACCCCGACGCGACCGCCGCGCTGCCCGTGGCTGCGGACACCACGGCGCTGTCCGCTCCCCTCGTGCCGGGCACCAGCGAGCCCAGCGTCACCGACCTGCGCCTCTTCGACGGCTCGGGGGCGGAGCCCGGCGCTCCCGAAGCGGACGGCCCGGGGGCGGACCGGCCCCGGCGCCGGCGCCGTACGGCCCTGGTCGCCGCTGCCGCCGCCTGCGTCGGCGTGGTCGCGGCGGCCGGGTACGCGACCGGGCTGTTCACCTACGAGAGCCCCTCCCGGGACACGGCGCTGCCGGACGACCTCCGGGCGAGCGTGCCGGACGCCCCGCCGAGCAGCGCGGCGTCCGTGTCCCCGGAGGGCACGCCGTCCGCGGGCCCGTCGTCCCCCTCCGCGTCGCCCGCGTCGCCGTCCCCGAGCGCGAGCGCGTCGCCCTCACCGTCGCCGTCCGTGTCCAGCGCCTCGCCGAGCCCCTCGCGGTCGCCCGGGCCGTCGTCCTCGGCGACGTCCGCCGCGCCGACGGGCCCGGGCGTACCGGAGAACGCGGGCCAGAACGGCGGCCCCACCGTCCTGCGCCGCGGCGACAGCGGCCCGGAGGTCACCGAACTCCAGCTGCGCCTGCGGCAGTTGCTCCTCTACAACGACGAGGCCGACGGCTCCTACAACCAGCGGCTGGAGGACGCCGTCCGCACCTACCAGTGGTCCCGCGGCGTCCAGACCGACGACCTCGGCGTCTACGACCGGCAGACCCGGGAGAAGCTGGAGGCGGAAACCCGGGAGCCCTGACCGGCCCGTCCGCCGTACGGTGACGCCGTGACCATGCGAGTGATCGTTCTCAACGGCGGTTCCAGCTCGGGCAAGTCGAGCATCGCCCGGTGCCTCCAGGAGGTGCTGCCCGACCCGTGGCTGGCCTTCTCGGTCGACGACTTCGTCGATGCGATGCCGGCGCGGCTGCGGGACTCGGAGACCGGCATCGCCTTCGCGCCGGACGGCGGTGTCAGCGTGGGCGGGGAGTTCCGTGCCCTGGACACGGCCTGGTCGCAGGGCATCGCGGCGATGGCCCGGGCGGGCGCCCGGGTCGTGGTCGACGACGTCTTCCTCGGCGGACCGGCGTCCCGCCGGCGCTGGGAGCAGGCCCTGGCCGGCCTGGACGTGCTGTGGGTCGGCGTCCGGTGCGACGGCGAGGTCGCGGCGGGACGCGAGATCGCGCGCGGCGACCGGGTCCGGGGGATGGCCGCGGCCCAGGCCCGGATCGTGCACGAGGGCCTGACCTACGACGTGGAGGTCGACACCACCCGCACGGAGCCTCTGGCCTGCGCACGCGCGATCGCCGCCCACGTCGGCTGAGCGCCACCCGCCGAGCAGACCACCCCGGCCGACCGAGGGGCCGCCGGCCAGGCCGCCCACCGAGCGCCGCACCTCAGCCCCGCCACCCGTGGCGACCGGGCCCGGCGGGCGGCCCTGTCAGCCGATGTGCAGCCGGATCGTCCCGTCCTCCGCAGCGCGCACCCGCACCTGCCTGAGGTCCTGCACCACCACGTCCGGCTCGTGGAACGCGGCCCGGGGCCCGACCCCGACGACCGTCATCCCGGCGGCGCGCCCGGCCGCGATGCCGGCTCCGGAGTCCTCGAAGACGACACAGTCCGCGGGGTCGACGCCCAGCTCGGCGGCGCCCTTGAGGAAGCCCTCAGGGTCCGGCTTGCTCGCCCCGACGGACTCCGCGGTCACCCGCACCTCGGGCAGGTGAAGGCCGGCCGCGGCCATCCGCGCCGTGGACAGCGGCACGTCCGCGGAGGTCACCAGCGCGTGCGGCAGCCCCCGCAGCGAGGCCAGGAACTCCGGCGCCCCCGGGATCGCGACGACACCGTCCGTGTCGGCCGTCTCCTCGGCGAGCATCCGGGCGTTGTCGGCGTGGTTCTGCTCCATCGGCCGGCCGGGCAGCAGCAGCGCCATCGAGGCGTAGCCCTGCCGCCCGTGGACGACCTTCATGACCTCGTCCCCGTCGAGCCCGTGCCGTTCGGCCCAGCGCCGCCAGACGCGTTCCACGGCGGCGTCGGAGTTGACCAGGGTGCCGTCCATGTCCAGCAGGAGGGCGCGGGCGGTGAGCACGGCGGTGGCCGTCATCGGCAGCTCCAAGGCTCGGGGCGCGTTCCAGCGCGGGAGGGGGCGGACGGCGGGTCGCGTCCGTCGCACCCGGGGGGACAAGGCGGCCCCGCCCGCCGGTCAGGGAAAACGGGCGGAGGCCACTTTGTTTCTCTACGGTACAAAACAAGCCGGGGTCCGCGCCAGGGGCCCCCTGCGGACGTTCACCCACTGTTCAGCTCACCCCGTCACGGCCTCCCACAGGCTCCACACCCCGAGACCCAGCATCAGCAGCGCCGCGATCTGCGTGATCAGCCGCAGCGGCACCTTCTTCATCAGCGCCTTTCCGCCGACGATGCCGAGCCCGGCCACCGCCCACAGCGCCAGCACCGCGCCCAGCCCGACGGAGAGCGGGTCGTCGTAGCGGGCGGCGAGATTCGCGGTCATGATCTGGGTGAGATCGCCGAACTCGGCGACCAGGATGAGCATGAAGCCCGCGCCCGAGACCTTCCAGAAGGACTGGTTCTCCGGTTTGCGGACCTCCTCCTCGTCCTCGCCCTTCTTCAGCAGCAGCACCGCGGCGCCACCGAGGAAGAGCACGCCGGTCAGCGCGTGCACGATCTGCTGCGGCAGCAGGGTCAGCACGCTGCCGGCCGCGACCGCGAGCGCCACGTGCAGCGCGAAGGCGGCGGCCACCCCGGCGAAGACGTAGGAGGCGCGGTACCGGGTGCCGAGGACGAGCCCGGCGAGGGCGGTCTTGTCCGGCAGTTCGGCGAGGAAGACGACGCCGAAGACGACGGCCGTCACGGTCAGGCTGATCAAGGGTTCCTCAATCGGTCGGGGCTGCCCCACCGAGAGTGCTGATCCTGTCGAAGATTTTCGACGCGACACCTCGGCACGGCAGCGCACTCGGCGCCCGTGCCGTAGGGCACGGGCGTGCACTGCTTGCCGAAGGTCTCGCTGGCCGGTCCGGGATAAGGACCTGCCTCCGGGCGCCGGCTCAGGCGGGCTGAGCAGTATGTCGACGGTCCGGCGAAGAGCTACTCCCCTTCTGCGCCGTCCATGGTACGCGACGGTCCTGGAGTGAAAAGTTCCGTCTTGAATCTTGTCATGTCATGCACGCGTCACTAACTTCTCACCGGACGCACACCTGTGCGCAACACGGCACCGCGAGCATTCCCTCGCTCGCCCGCCAACACCCCCCTCTCCCCAGGGAGTTCGCATGCCCAGGTTCTACGCGCGTCGACGGCTCAGCGTGGCCGCGGCGTTCACCGCCCTCATATCCTCTGCGGCCCTCTTCAACGCCCCCGCGGCCTCCGCCGCCCTCCCCACCCCGGTCAGCGGCGCCACGGCCCGCTCCTACCTGGCCACGCTCACCGTCACCACCGAGGACCGCACCGGCTACAACCGCGACCTCTTCCCGCACTGGATCACCCAGTCCGGCGCCTGCAACACCCGCGAGGTCGTCCTCAAGCGCGACGGCACCAACGTCGTCCAGGACTCCTCCTGCGCCGCCACCAGCGGCAGCTGGTACTCCCCCTACGACGGCGCCACCTGGTCCGCCGCCTCCGACGTCGACATCGACCACCTGGTCCCGCTGGCCGAGGCGTGGGACTCGGGGGCCGACTCCTGGACGACCTCCCGCCGCCAGTCCTTCGCCAACGACCTGACCCGCCCGCAGCTCATCGCGGTCACCGACAACGTCAACCAGGCCAAGGGCGACCAGGACCCCGCCACCTGGATGCCCTCCCGGACGGCGTACCGCTGCACCTACGTCCGCGCCTGGGTCCAGGTGAAGTACTACTACGGCCTCTCGGTCGACTCCGCCGAGAAGTCCGCCCTGACGAACTACCTCGCGAGCTGCTGACACGCGAGGATTTCGTGTCGGAACCTCCCCGCCGACCTCCGTCGTTCCGTACCGTACGGGGCGACGGAGAGGGGAACGCCATGGCCGGACTGCGCCTCGGACCACTGCTGAGGTACACCGACGGCTCGTCCGCGACCGTCTGGGTCGAGACGAGCCGCCCGTGCACGGCCGAGGTGCGCTGCGCCGACGGCGCCGGCGGCACGGCCCGCACCTTCCAGATCGCGGGCCACCACTACGCGCTCGTCCCGGTCACCGGCCTCACGGCGGGTACGACGACGACGTACGAGGTCCTCCTCGACGACACCCGCGTGTGGCCGCTGCCCGGCTCGCCCTTCCCGCCCTCCGCGATCCACGCGCCGGGCCCCGACGGCGCCCTCCACGTCGCCTTCGGCTCCTGCCGCTGGGCGTCCCCGCCGGCGGGCGGTGACGACCCGGTCGGGCCGGACGCCCTCGACGCGCTCGCCACCCGCCTCGCGGCCGACCCGGAGGGCGAGCGGCCGCACGTGCTGCTGCTGCTCGGCGACCAGGTGTACGCCGACGAGACCTCCGACGCCACGCAGCGCTGGCTGGCGGCCCGCCGCGACCTGAAGGAGCCGCCGGGCAGCGGGGTCGCGGACTACGAGGAGTACACGCACCTCTACTACGAGTCCTGGCTCGACCCGCGCATCCGCTGGCTGCTGTCCACGGTCCCGAGTTTCATGATCTTCGACGACCACGACGTCATCGACGACTGGAACACCTCCGCCGCCTGGCTCGCCGACATGCGGGCCACCGGCTGGTGGCGGGAGCGGCTGCTGAGCGGCCTGATGTCGTACTGGGTCCACCAGCACCTGGGGAACCTCTCCCCGGCGGAACTGGCCGCCGACCCGGTCTACGAGCAGGTCCGCTCCCTGCCCGACGGCACCGACGTGCTGCGTACCTTCACCGCCCGGGCCGACGCCGACCCGGCCACGGCCCGCTGGAGCTACCGGCGCGACTTCGGCCGCGTGCGGCTCGTGATGGTGGACAGCCGGGCGGCCCGCGTCCTCGACGAGGGCGAGCGCTCGATGCTCGACCCGGGTGAGGAGAAGTGGCTGCGCGAGCAGGTCCTCGACTCCCCCGGCGCCTACGACCACCTGCTGATCGGCACCTCGCTGCCCTGGCTGCTGCCGCACCTGGTGCACGACGCGGAGGGGTGGAACGCGGCGCTGTGCCGGGGTGAGCGGGGCTCGCGCTGGGCCCGGCTGAGCGAGCAGGTGCGGCGGGCCGCCGACCTGGAGCACTGGTCGGCGTTCCCCGAGTCCTTCGCCCGGCTGGCGGAGCTGATCGCCGAGGCGGGCTCGGGGGCGGACGCGCCGGCGACGGTCTGCGTGCTGTCCGGGGACGTCCACCACGCCTACATCGCCGAGCCCTCGTGGCGGTCCGGGCCGTCACCGGCCGCCCGGGTGGTGCAGCTGGTCTGCTCCCCCGTCCACAACTCGGTGCCGCTGTCGATGCGGCTGGCCTTCCGGGCCGGCTGGAGTGCGGCGGCGCGCGGCTTCGGCCGCCTCCTGGCCCGGCACGGCCGGCTGTCCCGCCCGCCGGTCGGCTGGCGCAAGACGGGCGGGCCCTGGTTCGGCAACCAGCTCATGACCCTGACCCTGCGCGGCCGTTCGGCCCGGCTCCGGCTGGAGCACGCCAAGCCGCGGCAGGGCACGGGCCCCCGGCTGACGACCCTGCTGGATTCCGAGCTTGCCCCGTAACTCGCGCTTTCCACCCGGTTGTCGACGCTCTGGCCCATGCTGTTGGTGACGCATGTCACAGCAGACGTCGATCCTTCCCCACGGCCTCAATTACCGCTCCCGGCGACGGCATGATGAGGCGGACCGTCCGCTTCCCCTCAAGCGGACCTCCGCCCCGCACACCCCCACGCCCTGGAGCCCCACCCTTGTCTGCGTCGCCCGAGGAATCCGCACCGGCAGAGGCATCCGCACCACTCGGGACGGCGGGGTCGCTCTCCGTCGCCCTCGTCGGGGCCGGGCCCCGCGGCACCAGCGTCCTTGAACGCCTGTGCGCCTCCGCCCCGGAACTCCTGCCTCCCGGTGCCCGGCTGACGGTCCATGTGATCGACCCCGACCCGCCCGGCCCCGGCCGTGTCTGGCGCACCGCCCAGTCGCCCGAACTGCTGATGAACACCGTGGCCTGCCAGGTCACCCTGTTCACCGACGACAGTGTGGACTGCTCGGGCCCGATCCGCCCGGGTCCGAGCCTGTACGAGTGGGCGGACGGCGCGCTGGGCCCGGACGAGTACCCGGCCCGGGCCGAGTACGGGCGCTATCTGGAGTGGGTGTTCGCCGAGGTCGTGCGGCTGGCACCGCCCGCCGTCCGCATCGAGACGCACCGGGCCCGCGCGACCCGCCTCGACGACGGCCCCGACGGCCGCCAGACCCTCGCCCTCGACGACGGCAGCACCCTGACCGGCCTGTCCGCGGTGGTCCTGGCCCAGGGGCATCTGCCGACCACCGCCGGCCCGGACCAGGCACGCCTCGCGGCCCATGCCGCCCGGCACGGACTGCGCCACGTCCCGCCCGCCAACCCGGCCGACGTCGACCTGTCCGGCGTGCTCCCGGGCGAACCCGTCCTGTTGCGCGGCCTCGGACTGAACTTCTTCGACCACATGGCCCTGCTGACGACCGGCCGCGGCGGCCGCTTCGTACCCGGCGAACGGGGCCTGCGCTACCTCCCCTCCGGGCGGGAGCCGCGGCTGTACGCCGGTTCGCGGCGGGGTGTGCCGTACCAGGCGCGCGGCGACAACGCCAAGGGCCCCTACGGCCGGCACGTGCCGCTCGTCCTCACGCCCGAGGTGATCGCGGGCTTCCGCAAGCGCGCGGACTCCGGGGAGGCGCCCGACTTCCGGGCGGAGATATGGCCGCTGGTGGCGAAGGAGGTGGAGACGGTCTACTACCGCACCCTGCTGCGCGAGGCGGAGTGCGCGCGGCGGGAGTTCACCGACCGCTTCCTCGCCGTCGCGCACGGGGACCCGCGGGAGGCCCTGGTGCTCGACGAGTTCGGCGTGGCGGAGGCCGACCGGTGGTCCTGGGAGCGGATCTCCCGGCCGTACGCCGGGCGGGACTTCACCGGTCCGGGCGCCTGGCGCGACTGGCTGCTGCCGTACCTGCGCGAGGACGCCGCGCAGGCCGCCCTGGGCAATGTGCACGGCCCGTTGAAGGCGGCCCTCGACGTCCTGCGCGATCTGCGCAACGAACTCCGGCTGGTCGTCGACCACGGCGGACTCGCCGGCGCCTCCCGCCGGGATCATCTGGACCGCTGGTACACGCCGTTGAACGCCTTCCTGTCCATCGGCCCGCCCCGGCGCCGCATCGAGGAGCTCGCCGCCCTGGTGGAGGCGGGGGTGGTGGAGGTGCTCGGACCGCGGCTGCGGGTGAGGGAGGAGGCCGGGGCCTGGACGGCGGACTCTCCGGACGTCCCCGGTTCGGCCGTCTCTGTGACCACCCTCATAGAGGCCCGGCTGCCGGAACCCGACCTGCGCCACACGGCCGACGCGCTCCTCGCCGGTCTGCTCCGGACGGGGCAGTGCCGCCCGCACACCATCGACCGTTACGAAACAGGGGGGTTGGATGTGACGCCACGCCCCTACCATCTGATAGACCGTCAAAACGGTGTTCACAGAAGACGGTTCGCGTTCGGCGTGCCGACGGAGGGCGTGCACTGGGTGACGGCGGCGGGCGCCCGCCCGGGGGTGGATTCGGTCACTCTTTCGGACGCGGACGCGGTGGCGCGCGGGGCGCTACGTGCGGCGGGGGCCGACACTGAGCTGCGACCAGAGGTAAACCAGTGGCCAAATGTTGAACTTGCAAGCATCTATTAGGCAGACCTAACGTGGGGCGATCGGTTCTGTCCCCCGACCGGCCCTCCCCAGGCCGGCCGACCGAAGGAGACCCCCACATGACCGCTCGCCTCAACGGCGCCCAGCCCTACGCACTGGCGCTGTTCCGGATCGTCATCGGCCTGTTGTTCGCCTGCCACGGCGCCGTCGCGCTCTTCGGCGTCCTCGGTGGCGCGGACGGCAAGGGCGGCACGGCCGCGACCGGCGCCTGGCCGAACTGGTACGCCGCCGTCATCGAACTCGTCGGCGGCACCCTTGTCCTGCTGGGCCTCGGCACGCGGGTCGCCGCGTTCGTCTCCTCCGGCGCGATGGCCTACGCGTACTTCAAGGTCCACCAGCCGGAGGCGCTGTGGCCCATCCAGAACAACGGCGAGGGCGCGGCCATCTACTGCTGGGCCATGTTCCTGCTGATCTTCACGGGCTCCGGCGCGTTCGGCCTGGACCGGCTGCTGAGGCGGGGCGCCGCCGAGCCGGGGCAGCGGAGGGCCGACCAGGCACCGGTGGCGGTCTGACCCCTCCGTGCCCGGCGGACACCGACGGCGTCTTCCCGTTCTCGGGGAGGCGCCGTTCCCGTTGCCCGGACCGGACGCGGCCCTCGGGGGGCGGCCCCTCCGGCGTGCTGCCCGCTCCCGGCCGCTCAGCCGAACGGCACCGTGAGGCAGGCCACCCGCGCTCCCGCGCCGCCCGGCACGTCGTGGAGCACCACCGAGGACGCCTCCCCCTGCCGGAAACCCCACGGGTGCCGGGCGCTCGCCGCGCCCCTGCCGTGCCGGTCGGCCGTGAAGTCCAGCCAGACCTCGTTGTGCGGCCCGACCTCGTGCGGATCGTCCGAGGGCCGGTGCTGGTAGTGCCCGCCGGCGGCCTGCGGGTCGGCGCCGCAGGGCCGGGCGTGCACGTGGACGCCGTAGGCGTGCCCGGGCCTCATCCCGGTCACCCTCAGCCGGACGGTCGTGGCACCGTCCCGTGCCGTGTGCCGGCGGACCTCGATCCACGCGCCCGGGGGCACGAGAGCACGGTCGTAGGTCAGCGCCGGCGACCGCTCGGCGGCGCCCGGCGGGGCGAACCGGGCCTCCGTCCGCAGCACACAGCCCCCGGCACCGCCCGGGCCGCTCGCGAACAGGGCGGCGGCGACGGCTCCCGCGCACATCCCAGCCAGCATCGTCTCCACCGTTCCTCACCCGGTGCGGCCTCAGGTGACCGCGCGTCTTCTCCGTTGCTACGGGACGCCCGTGCGCACCGCCCTCCGGGGTGCGGCAGCCGGGTGACAAGGTGACGACCCGGGACGAGGTGAACACTCCGTACCGAACATACGAGCCCCCCGTGAACCGCCCGTCACACCCCCGCGTACGCTGTATGGCTGTCATCGGCCACCCCTGCCGCTCCCCCCGCGTCATCGCGGCACGGTCTGGCCCACGGGGGATCACGGGGAGTCGCGGTGCTGGAGCAGGTGGGGTCGCTGATCGGCGGCCCATGGATCTATGCGGTGGTCGCCCTGTCCGTGCTGCTGGACGTGTTCCTGCCGGTGCTGCCCAGCGGTGTCCTGGTGATCACGGCGGCCACGGCGGCGGCAGCGGGCACGGCGACCGACGTGCCCGACATCCTCGTGCTGATCCTGTGCGCGGCGACCGCCTCCGTCCTCGGTGACCTGGTCGCCTACCGGCTCGCCTGGCGCGGCGGCGCCCGGCTGGAGCGGGCCCTGTCGCGTTCCCGGCGGCTGACCACCGCGCAGGAACGTCTCGGCGCGGCACTCGCCCGGGGCGGCGGCGCGCTCGTCGTCCTCGCCCGCTTCGCTCCCGCCGGCCGCTCGGTCGTCTCCCTCGGCGCGGGTGCCGCGCACCGGCGCGCCCGCGACTTCCTCCCCTGGTCCGCCCTGGCCGGCCTGACCTGGGCCTGCTACAGCGTCGCCCTCGGCTATTTCGGCGCCCACTGGCTGGGCGCGAGCTGGCTGGGGACGGCGGTGTCGGTCGGGGCGCTGTTCGCGGGCGGGGCCGGGGCGGCGTACCTGATGCGGCGCGAGCCGAGGCCGTCGTAGCCGGCTCGGACTCCTCACCACGATCGAACCAAGACCTGGAAGCGGCTGGGACATTGACGACAACGGCGTCGCGGGAAGCCTCGGAGAGCACACCCACGGAACGGGGGGCGCTCGCCGCGCCACAGCGCCGGCGCGCGGTGCTGTGGGCCACGGCGGGCGTGATCACCCTGGGCTTCCTCCTCGCGCTCCAGATCGTCGCGCACCACCTGGGGATACCCGGGCCGATCACCCAGCAGGCCCGCGAAGTGATCCACGCCCCCAAGTCGGGCTTCCTGCTGTACGCCGCCATGGCGCTGACGATGGTGGTGCTCACCTGGCGGCAACGGCTGATCGCCCTGGGCGCGGCGCTCGGCATCGACCTCGTCTTCCTGACGGTCCGCTGGGCGATCGGCACCGACCTGACGGACGGCCACCCCTTCGGCAACGGCGCCCTGTGGGTCGTCCTGGCCCTCGCCGTCATCGCCCTCACCCGCCGCACCGGGGCGGAACGCCTCCTGCTGCTGAAGGGCGTGGGGCTCGGCCTGCTGCTGGTCACCGGCCGCAAGACCGGCGACACCTGGCTGCTGATCACCTCGAAGACCCTGCCGGTCACCCTCGACCCGTACCTCGCCATGGCCGATCACGCCCTGGGCAACCCGTCGTGGCCGGCGGGCCGGCTCCTTGAGGCCAGTGGCCCGGTCGGTGAGCACGCCCTCGACTACGTCTACGCGCAGCTCGCGGTGGCCGCGGTCGTCGTCGCGCTGTACCAGCTGCGCCATGTGGCGGCCGAGCGGCGCTTCCCGCGCCACCACCTGGTGCGCACGTTCCTGGTGATCGGCCTCGTCGGGCCGGCGATCTACATGATCTATCCCGTGGTCGGGCCGATGTTCGCCTACGGCCCCGAGGGCGGGGGCTGGGCGGCGGCCGACCTGTGGCCGCACACACTGCCGCCGGTCGCCACGCCCCACCCCCTGCCCTTCGACGAGATCACCCCGCGCAACTGCATGCCCAGCCTGCACACGGCGTGGGCCACCGCGATCTTCATCCACTCCCGCAAGGGCCCGCGCGCGCTGCGCCTCGCGGGCGCGTTCTGGCTGGTCGCCACCCTCGCCGCGACGCTCGGCTTCGGCTGGCACTACGGCGTGGACCTCGTCGCCGGTGTGGTGTTCGCGTACACCATCGAGGCCGGGCTGCGCACGTTCGACCACGGCTGGGACCGGGCGGGGGTGCTGCTCGTCGGCTACGGCACCGTGGTCTTCGCCGCGCTCCTGACGGCGTACCGCTTCGCGCCCCTGGAGATGGCCCGGTACCCGTGGCTCGCCGGACCGCTCGTGCTGCTGATGATGGCCTCGGTGGTCTACGGCTACCAGCGCCTCATCCGGCTGTGGGAGGGCGCCACCGTCCCGGCCCCCCGAGCGGAGCCACAGCCGGAACCGGCATGAGGGATGCGGGCCCGCGAGGCCGGCGGAACGGCCGGGCGGCTCCCGTCCGGCCCGGCAGCGGGTCCCGGCCTGCCCGGCGGCAGGTCTCAGCCCGCCCGGCGGCCCGCCCCGGCGCCCCGGACCTCCAGGCCGTCGAGCAGCTCGGCCGTGGCCTGCGCGACGGCCTCCACGGCGCGGTCGAACACCTCCTGGTTGTGAGCGGCGGGCGCTCGGAAGCCCGAAACCTTCCGCACGTACTGCAACGCGGCAGCGCGGATGTCCGCCTCCGTGGCCTCTTCGGGCAGCACGGGCGGACGAAGCGTCTTGATACTCCGGCACATGCCCCCAGTCTCGCCCTTCCGCCCCTCCCGCGACAGCGTTTCCTGCCATGATCACGTCGAGGCGGCCACCATCCCGGGGCCGACCGACGAGAGGAACCCCCGTGGCGCACTCCACGAACGAACCGACCGTGGCCGTCCTCGGCCCGGGTGGCGTGGGCGGCCTGCTCGCCGCCCTGCTCTCCCGCGCCGGCCACCGCGTGATCTGCCTGTCCGGCGAGGAGACGGCGCAGACCCTGCGCACCGACGGCATCCGGGTCCGCAGCGCCCTGTTCGGCGACTTCACGGCCCGCGTCGAGGCCGGTACCGAGCTGCGCGAACCGGTCGACGCCTGCCTGGTGACCGTCAAGCACACCGCCCTCGACGCGGCCCTGCGGCGCGTGCCCGCCGCCGCTGCGGGCGACGCCCTGATCGTGCCGTTCCTGAACGGTGTCGAACACCCGGCGGCGCTGCGCGCCCGTTACCGCCCCGACCGGGTCGCCCCCGCCGTCATCCGGGTCGAGTCGACCCGTCCCGCTCCGGGCGTCGTCGAGCACACCAGCCCCTTCGCGGAGATCGACCTGGCCGGTACGGACGTTCCGCGCGCCCGTCTCGACGCCCTGGCCGAGGCCCTCGCCGCCGCAGGTCCCGCCACCCACGTCCAGGACGACGAGACGGCGGCCCTGTGGGCGAAGATGTCGTTCCTGGCCCCCTTCGCCCTGCTGACCACCCGCTACGGCCTCCCCCTCGGGGAGGTACGCACCCGGCACCGCGACGAACTGACGGCGCTGGTGGAGGAGACGGCGGCGATCAGCCGGGCGTGCGGCGGCCCGTCGGACCCGGCCCGGGCCCTCGCCCGCTACGAGGCGTTCCCGCCCGCGACGAAGTCGTCGATGCAGCGCGACGCGGAGGCGGGCCGGCCGCTGGAACTGGACGCCATCGGCGGTGCGTTGCTCCGCGCGGCCGCACGGCACGGGATCGCGGCCCCGGTGACGGACCGGGTCGTGGGCGAGCTGCGGCTGGTACACCCGTTCGCATGAACCACAGGAAGGAACTCGCTCCGCTAATTCGAACAGGCGTATCATTGGGCCGTGGCTACGACCTATGACTTTCCGAGTGACCTCCTCGCCGGTCAGGAGGAACTCCATCAGGTCCGGGCCGAGCTGTCGGCCCTTCTGAAGCGACTTCCCTGGTCGGTGGAGCCGCTGGACGGCTTCAGCGACGACAACGGCTGGCGCAAGGTGGAACGTCCCGCCTCCCCCGGCTGGACCGCCGACGAACAGGCCGAGGTGGAGAAACTCCGGCGGCGGGAGCACGAACTCGCGGTGTTCGTGAGCACGCACCGCTACTGGTCCGAACTCACCGGCCCCGACCGGGTGGCAGCCCGCTCGGAGCTGAAACACGCCCACGAGCCCCCACCCGGGGACCCGGACGGCACACAGTGACGGAACAGGACGGGACGCGGTGAAGGAAGAGGCCCCCGGGGATTCCCCGGGGGCCTCCGACTGGTCGGTGTCCGTGGGCGCGGACGGTTTCGAACCCGACCAGATCCAGCTCGGCGACCGGCCCGTCCCGGTCCGCCTCCACATCCTCGACACCATGCGCGCCGTCGAGGCCGCCCTCGTCCAGTGCGCCGACGACATCGCGGCCGCGGCCCAGCGCGACCCGAAGCGTTGGAGGCACACGGGCCGCCGGACCGCCTCGCGTTCCGTGCTGTGGCTGCTGGCCAGGATCGAGCGAGCGCCCGGGCCGTACCGGCGGATCACCGGGCAGGAGGAGCAGCGCATCGTCACCGTCGCGGCCGGCGCCGCCGAGCGGATCGAGCGGGCCCTCGGCATCGCCTCGTAGAAGCGGACGTTGGAGCAGCGGTGTGTGCGGCGGGGCCATCGACGTGCACGGTGGCGAGGGGCGGGCGCCGGTCGCGCACTGCCCTGGTTGCGGGCAGATCTGGACGGACGGTGGTGTCGTGGCTGCCTGAGCCTGAACGGCCTTCGAGGGCTCATCCGTTGCGGTAACTGACACAGCATCATTTTCGCGCCAAATGTCCCGCTTAAGTGCGGTGAGAGATAGCTCACGGAAGCCCTGATCGTGTTGGCATTCCGGCATGTGCCTACCCCAGGATTCACCCAACGCAAGAGCCCGTCGGCGTCACCTCCTACAGCGCACCGACGGGCCCCTCCAGTCACGAATCCAGAGAAACGAGACCTGCTTTGGACAGTACACAGAACCGCCCCGCCCGGCCGACTGCTTCAAGGGCGATCCTCATCACGTTGCTCATGTCGGCGTGCATCAACATCGCCCTCTGCGCGGGGATCTTCGGAGGCGTTGTCGGCGATCTGTCGCTCTACCACGCGACCGTCGCGGGCGCCGGAAGCTTCGTTGCTGCGCTGATGGCCGGGGTCCCGCTCATGTTCTTCGCCATCAAGACTGACGGCTGACGTTCACCGGCGGGGTGGCTCCCAATCCTCGGGCGCGCCGCCCCGCCACTCGATCAGCCTGGTCCGGACCACGTCCATCTCGTCGAACTCCTGCAACCCGGCCTCCTGCATGAATCGGGCCACGTTCCGCACGGAGAACGCCCGGCCGACAATCGCGCCGTCGATGCGCACCCGCCGGCCGCCGTCCTCGTCGGGTGGATAGATCGTCACAGGGGTCGCTGAGGCCATGCGTACAGCGTGCGGCCCGGCGCGCGCGGGCTACTCCGCTGGCGTCGCTGGAGCGGGGGCACCCGTTGCCGGGTCGATGGCTACCGGCGTATCAGGCTGAGCCCCTGGACCCTCAAACCTGTCGCGGTAATCACCGCGTCAACGGTCTCCTTGAGTGCGCCGCAGGGACCTCGAAGCCCCTTCCCCGACCGCGCCGCGGGAGGCGTCTCTCGCGCCATCTACCGCAGCCTGACCTGCACGTCTACCGGCCCATCTACCCGGGGCGGCCGGACTGCTTGGCCGAAAGGACGACCGCTCCTGCCCCATCCCACCGAAGAGAGAGGACCGCCACCATGGCCCGACGCAAGTCCCCCCGAACCGGGCTGCGCGCCAAGCTCGCGTACCCCCAGTTCGTCACAGAATCGACACAGGCGCCACACGGCACCCGCACCGGCAGCATGATGCTCCCTCAGCACTCACTGCCCTGGGGGGACGAACCATGCGCATCCGCTACACCATCGGCGCACTCAGCGCCGCTGCACTCCTCACGCTCACTGCCTGCGAAGGCACCGAGGACACCGGCTCCAGCAAGCCGGACACCACCGCCGCCGAGGAAACCAGCGGCCAGACGAAGCAGGACACCAGCACCACCGAGCCCGACACGGACGCGCCCACCACCGAGGCCAGCTCCGACGACGCCGAGCCGGAGACCAGCGAGGTCCCCGACGTCGTCGGCATGAACCACGGCGAGGCACAGAGCCTGCTGCGCAGCGAGGGCTTCATGGTCAACGAGGAGGACGCGTCCCCCGAGGGCCGATGGATCCTCGACAACAGCAACTGGAAGGTCTGCCGCCAGGACCCGGCGCCCGGCGCCACCGACGCCCTCCGTGTCGCCATCTACTCCGTCAAGCTCGACGAGTCCTGCTGACCCACCCCTGATCTGGCCCGGCCGTCCGCACCGTACGGCCGGGCCTTCACATGCCCACCGTCAACGCAGCCACTACGGAAGTAGTTGCAATCTCGGTGATCACGCCTCAACATGGGCCGCAGATCTGGCATGCCCACAAACATTCACAGACCACACGGAGCCCTCAGCCAACACCCCTGGCTGAGGGGTCCGTCGTGAGCCAACGACCTACAGACTGTCCAGGATCTTCGTCCGGCGGTCCCGGTACTCCTCATCCGTGATCGCACCCGCCGCCCGCAGCTGGTCCAGCGTGGCCAGACGAGACGCGATGTCCCCACCTGCCGGAGCAGGGGCAGCGGGAGCCACAGCCGGAGCCGGAGCACCCGGGACGCTGCCGGCCAGGCGGGCGCGCAGCGCATCCGCCAGGATCTTCCCCTGGTCCTTCGGAACCTGCTTGATCTCGGCCTTGTTGTTCGACGCGAACACGATGAGCGTGCCCATCAGCATGCCGCCCGACCACTGTACGGAGCTGATCCGGCTGTACGGGAAGTCCTCCACCTGCTGCGACATGATGCCGTGCTTGAGGAAGATCAGCCGCTGACTGGTCATGGCCACCAGGCCGTTGCCCTTGCCGTAGACGCCGGTGGCGAGCATCTCGACCGTCTCGCCCTCCCACAGCACCTCGGGCAGCCGCTGAATCTCCCGCTTGGACCCGAAGGCGCTGTTGAGCTTCGCTGCTGCGGCGTCGATGTCCGGCCGCACGTTGACGTCCACCATGTGGCACCCCTCCACGTCAGGCGGCGGGGCGCTGTGGCTCTGCGGCATCGCGCCCCCGCCGCGATGAGGCCAAGAGCGTATCGCCCGATATGGAGCCTGCGGAGGTGAAGATGGCGAACCAGAACACCAACCCGGTAACGGAGGCCGAGCTGCAGCGCATTCGCGAACTGCACGCGGAGGGCAAGGGCCGCAACCAGATCTCCCGCCTCACGGGCCGGAGCTGCGAGCCAGCCGAGGGAGACCCGGATCCCGGGCCGCCTGCCCCTCTCGCAGCCGGACTGGACCCGACCCGCCGCCAGTACCCCTGAGCCTGTGCCCTCTCTCGCCTTCGGGCGGGAGGGGGTGGCCCTTTCGTCATGCCTCGATCGCGGCGAGCGCCTGGCCTGTGTCCGACAACTCGTCCAGCACGAAGTGGGCGCCTGCCGCTCGAAGCTCACTCGCCGCGGTACGACCCGTCGCCACCGCCACCACCCGAACACCCGCCTCACGCCCGCCAGCGACATCCGCAGGAGTGTCGCCCACGAACACCGCGCCCTGAGCGGACACACCCGCCCGTTTCAGAGCGGCGTGCAGTAGCTCAGGACGCCCCTCGCCGTCCTCCCCGTAGGCGCCCTCGTCGAGTCGCAGGTACGCGTCCAGGCCGAACACGGCGAGCTTGACCTCGGCGGCCTGGCGGATGTTGCCAGTCACGACGGACTGGCGGACACTCCGCTCCGCGAGAGCGGCCAGGACAGCGGCTGCACCAGGCAGGGCGTGGCCCCGGTCACGCATCTCGGCTGCCCGGCGGACGTGAACCGCGCCGAGGGCGTCAGCGAACCGCACGAAGAGGTCTTCACTGTAAGGGAGGCCGTGCAGGCGCGCCGTCTCCCGAAGGATCACCCGCTCCGTCGACCCAGTCACCGACGCCTGCTCTCGCAGCGCCACCCCTGTTACCTGCTCGAACGCCTCACCCCACAGTTCGCCGCCAAGTCCGCGCGTCGCCATCAACGTGTGGTCGATGTCCCACAGCACCAGTTCCGGCACCAGCGCCTCCCCTCTTCCCAAAGTCCCGGTCCCCACGCAGCGGGCACCCTACGCTCGGAACGAGGAGCGAGGAGCAGGTGCATGGTTGCAGCAGACCTCCCGATCGGGGATCGCATCAGGCACTACCGCGGAGGACGCCGCCAAGACGCAGTCGCCGGGCTGGTCGGAATTTCGCCGGACTACCTGTCGCAGATCGAACGGGGCCTTAAGGTCCCGTCGCTGCAGATTCTGTTCGCCCTCGCCCAAGAACTGGGCGTGCCCACGGCAGCGCTACTCTCCGAGACGCCGCCCGCCGAGGAAGAGACGGCAGACACCGCCGAGGCCGGCGTAGGGCGCGCGTTACTCGGCTACGGGCCGCCCCGAAGCACCGAGCCCGTAACGGCCGCCGAGCTGAGGGACCGGGTCGAGGCAGCCTGGCGGAGCTGGCAGACCGACGCCGAGCGATTCACGAGGGCGGCGGAGACCCTGCCACGGCTGGTCGCCGATGTTGAGCACGCCGCACGCGCCGCGCGCGTCGGATCGGACCCTGTCGAGCGGCGTGCCGTCCTGCGAGCCGCCGCGGACCTGTACTGCCTGCTCCGCTCCTACCTGCGCCGCACGGGCCGCGTCGACCTCGCCACGCTCGCCGCCGACCGGGCGATGCGCGCAGCCGAAGACGCAGACGACCCCCTGCGCATCGCTGCGGCGCAGTGGAACCTGGGGCACGTCCTGCTCGCTGCCGGCCAGCCTGGTGAAGCGGAGGAACTGGCGCTGCGCGCGGCCGAGCAGGTGGCCGGCGCCCGCATCCCGGAGGTGGACCGAACGGCGATGGCCGGCGCTCTGCAGCTCGTCGCGGTAGTGGGGTCGGCTCGTCGGCGCCGGTGGTGGGAGGCGCGCGACCGGCTCAGGGATCATGCGGCGACGGCGGCCCGTGTGGTGCCCGACGACAGCAACGTCGGTTGGACGGTGTTCGGGCCGACCAACGTAGCGCTGCACGCCCTGTCGATCGAGATGGAGGCCGGCGAGACGGGCGAGGCCCTGCACACAGCGGACGCCATCGACACCAGTGGGCTGCCGTCGCTGGAGCGGGAGTTCACCTTCGGCTTGGAAATCGCAGCCTGTCATAGCCAGCGCCGGGATGATGCGGCAGCCCTGCTCGCCCTCCTCGGACTGGAGTCGATCGCGCCGGAGGACCTCGCGCGGACTCCACTCGCACGACAGCTGGTGTTGACGGTGATCCGCCGGGCTCGGGCGATGCATGCCCGGCAGGCGGAGCAGCTGGCGGTGCGCATCGGGCTCGTGTAAGCGCGCCGAGCCAGTGGCTCACCCGAACTGTCAGCTCGGGTGAGATCGACGGCGCCTACCTACGGTCGTTTGTGTGAGACGGATCACCGCGATCGTGGAGGCCCCACCCATGCGCAGCGAGACGACCAGCCCGGACGTCGGCGCTCTCGCACTGCTGCCGCTGCCGAACGTGTCCTCGCTGTCGCAGCGGCAGACCGAGGGCACGATCTGCGTGTGGTGCGGTGCCGGTCTCATCCCGTACACGGCACGCGATCTGGGCTCCCGTCCCAGCCCCCGCGGGGGGCAGATCTTCCCCCGCGGCTGCGGGAAGTGCGTCCGGGAAAAGGCGTCCGACACCTACAAGCTGCACGTGTCGCACTGCGACGCGTGCCTGCGCACTGAGGCGTGCCCCGACCGGATGGGCCTGCGGAGCCTCGCTTCCCAGGGGGCACCGTGACGCTTTCCGCATCGCCGGTCGTCGAGGCCTCGTGGTGCGACGCGTACGTGCGCCTATCAGACCACTGCGTCACCTGCCCAACGTGCACGGCCGTGGACCAGCAGGGGAAGAACCTCCGGCTCCCGTGCACCGCGGCACACCAGCTGAGCGAGGAGCACCGCCAGGCTCGGCGCACCTGAGCTCGCCATTGGACTCCCGCCCCGGTCCCCAACCCTGGACAGGTCGAGCGCCGGGGCGGGTCCCACACCCTTCAAGACGACACGAGGAGCAGCATGTTCGTCCACTCCGACCGTCTGCCCACCAGCCTGGCCCTCCCGCAGGGCCTCGTCACCGCCCGCCCGTGGGGTCTCGGCCGCATGGCGCCCTACCCCACCGTGGCCCCCGCCTACGCCCGCGTCGCCCTGGACCCGGCCACACAGACCGCGGTGTTCTACGACGCTGCCGGCCAGGTGGTGCAGATGGGCAAGCACGGCACCAGCTCGGGCACCAACCCGTCGACGGGCACCAGCCCTGACGGGCAGGGCGGCGGGGACACCGACACCGGGAACGACACCGACCAGTGAGCGGTCCGCGTCCGGTGTTGGTCGTCACCAGCCTGCACGACCCCACCGCCGACGTGGTGATCAACGAGCTGCACGGCCGGGACGTCCCGGTCGTGCGGCTCGACTCGGGGGACTTCCCCGCATCACTGTCGCTGGAGGCAGAGATCACCGAGCACGGCCTCCGCGGCCGTCTCCTCACGCCCTCCCGCACCGCGGACCTCGCGAACGTGCGGGCCCTGTACTACCGGCGCCCGTCCGGTTTCGCCTTCCCGCACCTCGACGAGCAGGACGCCCAGTTCGCCGTCACCCAGGCCCGGTACGGGCTCGGCGGAGTCCTGGCCTCCCTGCCCGACTGCCTGTACGTGAACCACCCGCACCGCATCGGCGATGCGGAGTTCAAGCCGGCCGGGCTGGCCGCAGCGGCGAAGGCCGGGTTCCTGCTGCCGCCCACCCTCATCACCTCAAGCCCCGACGCCGCCCGGCTGTTCATCAAGCGGCACGGCTCGGTCATCTACGAGCCGCTGTGGAACCCGGTGTATCTGGTCGGCGGCGTCTCGTCCGTGGTGAAGGTCGCCGAGGTCGCCGAGGCGGACATCACCGATGACGTCGCGGGCACCGCGCACCTCTTCCAGGAGCGCGTCCCCAAGGTCGCCGACGTGCGGGCGACCGTCATCGGTGGTGACGTGTTCTGCATCCGCATCGACTCCGACCTCCTCGACTGGCGCACCGATTACAGCCGCCTGACCTACACGGTCGTCGAGGCACCGCCCGGCATCCGCCCGGCACTTCACCGCTACATGCGCGGCTTCGGGCTCGTCTTCGGCGCTTTCGACTTCGCCGTCGGCGAGGACGGCCGATGGTGGTTCCTGGAGTGCAATCCCTCCGGCCAGTGGCACTGGCTGGAGACCGAGACCGGCCTGCCCATGACCGCGGCCCTGGCCGACCTTCTGGAGAGGACACCGTGACCGAAGAAGCACAGCTCCACCGGCTGCTCCTGGACAGGCTGACGTCCACCGGCAGCCTGCGCACCGAGCCGTGGAAGCGGGCAGCCGCGGCCGTCCCCCGGCACGAGTTCCTGCGCGGCGGCTTCTTCCGGCGCGCGCACGGCTCGGACTTCACCGCGTGGCAACCCGTCCGGCCAGGAGAGCCGGGCTGGCTGGAGGGCTGCTACACCGACGAGTCGCTGGTGACACAGATCGCCGGCACGATCGTGCCCGCGGACATCCGCGGCCGGATCAGCCGGGAGCCGACCAGCTCCAGCACACTGCCCTCCCTCGTCCTGCGCATGCTGGAGGACCTCCAGGTCGAGGACGGCCACCAGGTCCTGGAGATCGGGACCGGCACCGGCTACTCGACCGCCCTGCTCTGTGCACGGCTCGGCGAGGACCACGTCACCTCCATCGAGTACGACCAGGACGTAGCCACCCTGGCCCGAGCCGCGCTCGGCCACGTCGGCCTCTACCCCACGCTCATCACCGGCGACGGGCTCCTCGGCCACAGCGAGGACGCCCCCTACGACCGGGTGATCGCCACGTGCGCCGTGCGCACCGTGCCGGCCGGGTGGATCGAGCAGACCCGGCCAGGCGGCCTGATCCTGGCGACCATCAGCGGATGGCTCGGCTCCTCCGAGCTCGCGCGGCTGACGGTGCGCCGCGACGGCACAGCATCCGGTCCGCTGCTCGGCGGCGGAGTGAACTTCATGCTCGCCCGCCCGCACCTGCCGCCGCCGCTCGGCCTGCTCCCCGACCTGGAGGACGGCAAGGAGGGCGAGACGACCGTCGGCACGGAGGTGCTGGACAACTGGGCGTCCCGGTTCGTCGTGCAGCTCGCCGTGCCGGGCGCCCAGCGGCTGACGCTGGGGAGGGACGGGCGCACCGAGGACGTCCTGGTCGACGTCGAGACCGGCTCGTGGGCCGCGGTGTACCAGGACGGCGGCCGGTGGCTCGTCCGGCAGGGCGGCCCGGAGCCGCTGTGGGACGCCGTGGAGGAGGCGTTCCGCCGCTGGTGCGCGGCCGGCGCCCCGATGCTGGAGAGGTTCACCGTCACCGTCACGCCGGAGGGGCAGGCCATCCACTGGTGACGCTGGCTCCTGTCAGCGAACCAGTTCAGCGAGGGGCACCCGCTGGGCGTCCGCGATGAGCAGCAATTCGGTGTCCAATCGGGCACGGGGTCGAGAGGCTCCCCCAAATGAGTGGCAAAGAAACATGATCGTTTGGGGTTGTGGACTCTATGTGGATTCCGGCAGCAGAAGAGGCCCCGCGGAAAAGCTCCGGGGGGCCTCTGACCTGCTGCTTGACTAGGTGGGCGCGGACGGTTTCGAACCGCCGACATCCTGCTTGTAAGGCAGGCGCTCTACCCCTGAGCTACGCACCCGGCTCCCGGGTCACGCGCCCAGGACGAGTCGACAGCCTACATTGCCCGGGGCGCGGTCCCGCAAACCCGTATCGCCGGTGGTGCCGGGGGTTATCCCCACCCCGGATCCGGGAGCCGCCCGGATCCCCCGGCGGGCCCCGCGTTCGTACGGTCGTAGAGCGCCCGAGAGCGCCCGTCGTCCGCCAGGGGGAAATCGTCATGGCCCGCACCGCACGCACCGCCGGCACCACTGCCGGCACCACCGCCGGCACCGCCACCCGCAGCACCCGCACGTCCCGCCCCGCCCTCGTCCGCACGGCCGCCGTCGCCGGTGCCGTCGTGGGGCTCGTCGCCGGGCTCGGCGCCTGCGGTGCCTCCGCCGGGGACGACAAGGAGCCCGAGCGCCGGTCCTTCGGCCTCCAGGGCCGCACCCTCACCGTCGACTCCGACGACTCCGCCCTGGAGATCGTCGCCGCCGACGGCCATGCGCGCGGGAAGATCGAGGTCACCCGGTGGTTCCAGGGCTCGGTCGTCCTCGGCGAGGACCCCGGCGTCACCTGGACCATGAAGGACGACCGGCTGGTCCTGCGGCTGAAGTGCTCGGGCTTCGTCGCCGACTGCTCCGCCAGGCACCGCATCGAGGTGCCCCGCGGCATCACCGTGAACGTCCGGGACGGCGACGGCAGCGTCCGCGCCCGGGGCTTCCGCGATCCGCTGAACATCCGCACGGGCGACGGCTCCGTCCGCGTCACCGACACCACCGGCCCCGTCGAGCTGCGCACCGGCGACGGATCGATCCGCGTCTCCGGCACCACCGGCCCGCTGCGGATGCGCACCGGCGACGGTTCCATCCGGGCGGACGTCTCCTCCCGCGACGTGCGCACCCACACCGGCGACGGCTCCGTCCACCTCGAACTCGGCGCCGTACCCGACCGCGTGGACTCCCGCAGCGGGGACGGCTCCGTGACCATCGCCCTGCCCCGGGCCGGCTACCGCGTGAGCACCGAGACCGGGGACGGCGGCGTCGACGTGACCGTGCCCCGCGACGAGAACAGCGCCCACGTGGTGTCCGCCCGCACCGGTGACGGCAAAGTGACGGTCCGAACGGCGAACTAACCGGCCCGTGTGTTCGTCCTTAACCGGTGGGAGAATGACACCGGGCAGGGTGGACCACAGCACGGGAGAGGGATGTGACGGCGACACCAGCGCAGCCGTACTCGCCGTCGGTGCCGCGCGCACGCCGTCCGCGCCGCCGCCTCACCCGGGGACCGGGCCCGCTCCGCGACACGCTCACGCTCGTAACCCTGCCCCTGCTGGCCGCGCTGGCCCTGCCCGCCGCCTTCGCGGGCGGCGGCACCCGCCGCTGGTTCGGCGGCCGGGCCGACAACCAGCGGGCCGAGGCGCAGGCCGCGAAGGACGCCGCCGCGGCGGCCTTCTACGAGCTCGACACCGCCCAGCGCGACCTGCGCATCTCCATCGAGACGATCACCGCCGTCGACGACTCCCCGGCCGCCCGGCGCGCCGTCGGCGACTTCGACGCCCTCGGGCGGCGCATCGACGAGGCCAGCCACCGGTACATCGACGCCGTCGACGCCCACGACCTCGACCGCGACGACCTGGAGGCCTCCGCCGCCTCCCGCGCCCGCAGCGAGCTGACGGCGGCCAAGGAGGAGCTCGGCCGCGTCAAGCAGGAGCTGGACCGGTTCGCCGACGGCCTCGGCCCGCTGCTCGGCAAGGCCGAGACGCAGCTGGCCCGCCTCGCCCCCGCGGTGGAACGCGCCCGCCAGGCCCTGCTCGCCGCCTCCAACGCCCTCGACTCGGTCCGCGCCACGGGCCTGAAGGCGGACGACCTCGCCGCCCGGCTGGCCGCCCTCTCCCCCGAGCTCACGAAGCTGAACCAGGGCGCCGGTCAGCACGGCGTACCGCAGACCCTGGAGCGGGCCGAGCGCGTCACCCGCGAGGCGGAGGCGGTCCGGGTCGAGGCCGAGCGGCTGCCCGAGCGCGCCGCCGAGATCGACCACCGGCTCGTCTCCCTGCGCACCCGCGCCCAGGCCCTGACCACCCGCTCCGAACAGGTCGACCCGATCCTCAGCGAGCTGCGCCGCCGCTTCACCGCCGCCTGCTGGCAGGACCTGCAGAGCGTTCCCGACACGGCCGCCGAGAACGTCCGCCAGGCGGAGACGAAACTCGCCGAGGCCCGCACCGCCCGCGACGAACAGCGCTGGGCCGACGCGACCGCCCTGCTGTCGACCGTGCGGGCCCTGCTGAACACCACCGACGAGGCCGTCTCGGCCGCCGGCGACCGCCTGCACCGGCTGAACGCCGTGCAGAAGGACCCCCAGCAGGAGATCGAACGCACCCGCTTCGCCATCCGCGACGCCCAGCGCCTGGCCATGGCCGGCCGCAACACCCCCGACCCGCGCCACGCCCGCCCCCTGGACGACGCGGTGGCCCGCCTGGAACGCGCCGTCGCGACCCTGGAGGGCCGCCACCCCGACTACTGGCACTTCCTCATGGAGACGGAAGCGGTCCGCCGGTCCGTGGCGCACGTGGTCGCCCTGATCCGCGAGGAACGGGGCACGGCGGCCCACTGACCGCGCCGGTTAACCTGTGCCCATGCCTCGCTACGAGTACCGCTGCCGTACCTGCGGCGACACGTTCGAACTCAGCCGCCCCATGGCCCAGTCCTCCGACCCCGCGGCCTGCCCCTCGGGGCACGACGACACGGTGAAGCTCCTGTCGACGGTCGCCGTGGCCGGCTCGGCCTCCGCTCCCGCCCCGGCGCCCCGCGCGGGCGGTGGCGGCGGAGGCGGCTGCTGCGGTGGCGGCTGCTGCGGCTGACGCCGTCCCCGGGCCCTCAGGTCCTTTTCCTCAGGATCCCTTCAGGTCCGGTTTCCTAGCGTGGGGGCATGACAGCCATCGCCGCGGACGCCGGACCGCAGTGGGTCAACGACCTCATGGACGCGCTGGGCGCGCCGGGTGCCGGTCTCGCCATCGCCCTGGAGAACCTGTTCCCGCCGCTGCCCAGCGAGGTGATCCTGCCCATGGCCGGGTTCGCCGCGAGCAGCGGACGGATGAGCCTGCTCGCCGTCCTGCTGTGGACGACGGCGGGCTCCGTGCTCGGCGCGCTCGCGCTGTACGGGGTGGGGGCGCTGCTCGGCCGTGACCGGACGGTGGCCGTCGCCCGCCGCCTGCCGCTGGTCAAGGTCTCGGACATCGAGAAGACCGAGGCGTGGTTCCTCAAGCACGGCACCAAGGCCGTGTTCTTCGGCCGGATGATCCCGATCTTCCGCAGCCTGATCTCCGTGCCGGCGGGTGTCGAGCGCATGCGCCTGCCGGTGTTCCTGGCCCTGACGACCCTGGGCAGCGCGATCTGGAACACAGTGTTCGTCCTCGCGGGCTACTTCCTCGGCGCGAACTGGCACACCGTGTCCGACATCGTCTCCACCTACTCCAAGGTGGTCCTGGCCGTCGCGGCCCTGGCGGTGGCGGTGTTCATCGCGATACGGCTGCGACGGCGCCCCAAGGGGACGCGCCCCGAAGGGGCGCGGGGAACTGCGCGATCAGCCACGACGGCGCCGCACCCGCACGACGACCACCCCACCCGGACGCTCAGGCGTCCCGCACTGCCCCCAGCATCTCCCGCAGGATCCGCTCCCCGGCGAGAACCCCCCGGTCGGGCAGCACCCTGATCGAGGGAGCCGTGAAGCCCGTGTCGGCCAGCTCCCCGTGGCCGGGCCGCCAGCCCTGGTCCGCCGCGAGGAGCAGGTCGGTGTCGAGCAGCGAGTCCCCCGCGGCCAGCGTGAGACCCGCGCCGGTGCGCCGCGCGACCTCCCGCATCGCCGCGCTCTTGGTGAGCGGCTTGGGCACCGCGTAGATCTTGCGGCCCTGCAGGGACACGGTCCAGCCGCGGTTCTCCGCCCACACCGCGAGCTCCTTCACCCAGTCCTCGTGCAGCAGTTCACGCTCCACGACGAGGTAGGCGAAGAGGTCGTCGGCGACGCGGTGCTTGCGCACCCACACCGGGTCGGCCGCCCTGAGCAGGTGTTCCTGCACCTCGGCCAGGGGCGCGCACTGGTCGGCCAGCCGCGCGGTCACCTGCGCGTGCCAGTCGGGGTCGGAGACGCCGTCGACCAGGAGGTGCCCGCCGTTGGCGCAGATCGCGTATGTGGGCGCCGGGCCGGGCAGGTTGATGCGCTGGTACTGCTTGCGCGTCCGGGTCGTCGTCGGCACGAACACGGCCTCGTCGCCCAGTTCGGCCAGGAGCCGCGCCGCCGTCTCGGTCATGTACGACAGCGGCCTGCTCTCGTGCACCTCCACGCACAGCAGCCGGGGCGCCCGCGCGTCCGGCATGGTCAGCGCCAGGGCCGCGGCGGAGTAGATCAGGGTGCGGTCGAGGTCGCTCGCGACGATCACCGGCATCAGACCGTCACCGCCTTGCCGTCGGCGCCGGTCGCGCCCCGGGTGTACTGGGGGTGGATCAGGCCGACGCAGGTGTAGGGCAGGTCGGCCACCTCCTCGACGGGCACGCCCCGTTGCTCGGCGAGCAGGCGGACGTGGTCCAGGTCGCTGCCCGCCCCGGCGCGCGCCAGGACCTTCCACGGCACGCGGCGCAGCATCACGCGGGTGGTCTCGCCCACGCCGGGCTTGACGAGGTTGACGTCGTGGATGCCGTACTCCTCACTGATGCGTTCGACCGCGGCCCAGCCCTCCCAGGTGGGCGAGCGGTCGGCGGCGAGCAGTTCCCCGGCCTGGGCGCAGGCGGCGTCCGCGACCTCCGGGAACCGGGCGGAGACGGCGTCCAGGAAGGTCACCGAGACGTCGGTCGCGGCGAGTTCGCGGTAGAACTTCGCGCCGTGGAAGTCGTGCGGGCCGACCAGGTCCGCGCGCAGCACGGTCCGTGAGATCAGGCCGGAGACCGTGGAGTTGAGGCAGGCGGAGGGGATGAGGAAGTCCTCGCGGGTGCCGTAGGTCCGTACGCAGGAGCCGGGGTCGGCCAGGACGGCGATCTCCGGGTCGAAGCCGGTGATGCCGTCGGACTTCTCGAACTCCGTGAGCGCCTGGGCGAGTTCGCGGGTGATGGCGCCCTTGCCGGTCCAGCCGTCGACGAAGACGACGTCCCGGGGGTCGTGGTGCTCGGCGAGCCAGCGCAGCGCGTTGGCGTCGATGCCGCGGCCCCGGACGATCGACACGGCGTAGTGCGGCAGGTCGAGGCCGTGCCGGTACCGGGCCCAGCGGCGCATGAGGATGCCCACGGGGGTGCCGGCCCGGGCCAGGGAGACCAGCACCGGGCGCGGCGACCGCTCGGCGAGGACGGTCTCGGTGACGACGCCGACCGCTTGCGCGATCCGGGCCGCCGAGTCCTCCAGCGCGGCGTGGAAGAGAGCCTGGTACTGCTCGCTCGGCTGGTACTCCACGGGCAGCGACTCCGCGTAGTGGGCGCCGCCGCTCTGGATGGCCTCCTCGCGCTCCTCGGTCGGCGCCTCCAGTGTCACGTCCGAGAGGTCCTGGAGCAGCCAGCCGACCTCCTCGGGCGCGTACGAGGAGAAGGCGGGGCCGCGCAGGGGCTCGGGCAGCATGAAGGGCCTTTCGGGGGCGGGCGGGGTCTTCGGGACGTACGACGGCACGACGGCGAGGAGGACCCGCGGGGTGTGGGCCGCGAGGCGGGCCAGCAGTCCGTCGGGGGCGTGCAGCGCCGGGGTGTCCGCGGCGGAGTCGACGACGGCGACGACGGCGTCGAAACCGGCACCGGCGACGTTGTAGGCGTACCGCTCGCCCGGGCCGTCGGCGGGGTCGTCGTGGGCGGGGAAGGCGAGGCGGGTGCGTATCGCGTAGCCCGGGTCGTCCACGGCGAGGACGGGCGAGCGGGTGGTGGTGGAGTAGCGCACCTCGGCGTCCGTGGTCCGCTCCAAAGCCTCGGCGAGCCGCAGCGGGGCGTACATCAGCTCCTCGAAGCCCAGCACGTGCACGCGCCGAGCTCCCCGCGGCAGCGCGTCGGCGATCCGGGCGGCCATGCCGGGCAGGGCGGCTTCCAGGCGTTCCCGGTGGGCGGGGGTGAAGCCGTGCCGGCCCCCGTCGGGGAGACCGGCGGGCCACTGCAGGTCGACGCGGGTGGCGTAGGGGGCGGTGCCCTCGTCGTCCGGGTGCGGGCCGCTGGGGGCTGGTCGCGCATTTCCCCGCGCCCCTGAAAGGGGCGTGTCGGCAACGCCCTCAAGAGGCGCTGAAGACTGCGCGAGCGACCACGACGGCGCCGCACCCGCCGACGGACTCTCCGCCGCACTCTCGGACGCGTACCGCGCCACCAGCTCCTGCCCCTTCTCCAGCACCCCCTCCGGCAGCCGCACCGTCCCCGAAGCCGCCGCCACGAGATCCACCCGCGCACCGATCTCGCGGGCGAAGTCCTCCAGCCGGCCGGCATCGGCAGCGGACCGCATGTCCACCAGCGCCACCACGACGTACCGCCGCCGCGGGTACCGCGCGTGAAGATCGCGCACGGTGTTCAGCACCGTGTTCCCCGTGGAGAACTCGTCGTCGACCAGGACCAGCGGCCCGTCACCGGCGAGCAGCGCGGGATCCTCCGGCAGCAGCAGATGCGAGGTGGCGTGCGAGTGGGACTCCTCGAAGCCGCCCGCCGGGGCGAGCCCGGCGACCGGGCGGCGGGTGGAGTGCAGGCAGGGGGCGAGGCCGAGGCCGTCGGCGACGGAGTGGCCGAGGCCCGTCGCGGTCTCCGCGTAGCCGAGGACGACGGCCTTGCGGGCCTCGTCGTCGCCGAGCAGGTCCCGCACGCGGCGGCCGAGCGCGACCCCGTGGCCGTGGACGACGGACGGCGACTGCGGCACGTGCTTGCCCAGCACGTTCGACACGAGCAGGTGGGCCCGCTTGGGGTTGCGGCGCAGCGCCAGCCCCAGCAGGTCGGTCAGCCGGTCGTCACCGGCCAGCTCGACGCCGAGCCGCTCGGCGACCCAGCTGCCCGACCAGACGCCGTCGCGCACCTCGTGGTGCGGCCCCTCGTTCACTGCCTTCTCCATGGATTCCCTGCGTCGCGTTCACCGGTGTACCTGGTTCGAGGAGTCAGCTCGGCAGACCCGCCGCGAGCAGTTCCACGAAGCCGATGTCCTCGTTGGCCACGCCGAACACCTCGGCGCGCAGAAGCGTCCGCTCCGCCCAGGCGCGGTGCGGCTTCACCTCGTTCATCTTGTTGGTGTACGCCGATCTCAGCACACCCCCGCCGCCGCGCTCGGGGCGCAGGATGTCCTGGGCGTCCGAGAACTCCTCGTGGCTGACGACCGACAGGGCGTGCACCGGCAGGACGTGGGAGGGGTGGATGCACGTCTTGCCCAGCAGGCCGTTGGCCTGGTCCAGGGAGATCTCGCGCAGCAGCCCGTCCATGGCGTGCTCGATCAGCTTCTCGCGCAGCTCGGCGGCCTGCACCTCCAGGAAGGGGCTCTGCCGCAGCAGCGGCTTGAACATGCGCTCCTGGACCCGGAAGTACTCCCACACCGGCCCCGTCACCGTGAAGCCCGTGCCGTCGGCGCGGCCCAGCATGTTCACCACGTCGGCGATCACGGAGGCGACGACCTGCACGTCGTAGGCGGTCATGTCGGGGCCCCGGCGCAGCCCGTAGGAGGAGCAGAAGTCCGTCACGCCGAGGCGCAGGGCGAGGACGCGGTCGCGGTACTTGTCGACCGCGCGGAAGATGCCCTCCAGGGTCTCGACCCGCGACTCGCGGTAGAGCAGCTCGGGGGATTCGAGGACCGGCATGGCGAAAAGGCGACGGCCGCTTTCGGCCTCGGCGGTCGACAGGGCCTCGAGGAACGGGATGCCGCGTTCGGCGGTGAACTTCGGCAGGACGAACCCGGACAGCAGCCGGACGGCGGGGCCGAGGCGCCGTACGAGGTCGGGTATCTGCTCGGGGGCGCGGACGCGGATGAACAGCAGCGGCAGATCCGCGTCCGGCAGGCCGGCCAGGGCCGTGAGCTGCCGGACGAGATTCTCCTCGCCGGGGCCCACTTCCGCGTCGTCGATGGAGTCCTCCAGGCAGAGCACCATCGAGACCACGCCGCGACCGGCCTGCTTGAGGACGTCGTCGGCGAGGCGGGGCCGGGTGGCCGGGCTGTAGAGCGTGGCGCCCAAGGCCGCGGAGAGCAGCCGGGCCGGGGAGTCGGGCGTGAACACGCACGGCTCCCGGTGGAAGAGACGCTTCCGCACCTCAGGGGCGATGTGCCCGAAATGACGCATGGAACTCCCCCGTGGTGGTGGTGCGGCCTGTGAATCGATGAAAGGTGGCCGGTAATAGTACGTAGAAGTCCATGTCGGAGGTTCCCGTCAGGCATGAATTTCAGGTAACGCGGGCAATCACAGCCAGTACCCGGCCATGACGACGGTAGTCCCCGGCGGCCGTCCGCGCCGCTCGTGGCACCCGGCACCCCGCGTTGTCGTGAGCAGGACCGAGAAGGCAGGATGACCGCATGACGCACGCGATGCTGAAGGGGTCGAACGTCCCGCTGGAGGCCACCACGGTGCGCGCCGTGCTGCGCTGGACACCCGGGCAGGGGGTTCCGGACGTCGACGCCTCCGCGCTGCTCCTCGGCCCCGACGGTCGTGTGCGCTCCGACGAGGACTTCGTCTTCTACAACCAGCCCCGGCACCCCTCCGGGAAGGTGTGGCGGCTCGGCAAGAAGCGGGTCGCCGAGGGCCTGACCGACACGATCCAGACAGAGCTCACCGGTGTCGAGCCGGAAGTCAGCCGGATTCTGCTGGTCGCCTCGGCGGACGGCGTGACGTTCGACCGCGTACGGGAGCTGCGCATCCTGCTGTACGACGCGGCCGACGCCGGCACGGAGGCGCTGGCGTACTTCGACGTCAAGCCGGAGACGGGCGAGGAGACCGCGCTGATCTGCGGCGAGCTGTACCGGCGCGGCGAGGGCTGGAAGTTCCGGGCGCTGGGCGAGGGCTACTCGAACGGGCTGAAGGGCCTGGCGACCGACTTCGGCATCTCCGTGGACGAGTCGGAGGCGGCCCAGGAGCCGACCACGACCGTGCCCGCGCCTCCCACGACGGCCGGTTCCGCCCAGCCCACGGCCCCCGGGCCCCGGCAGCAGGCCGCCGCGCAGTCCTCCGGAGAGACGTCCCGGCCGCTGCCGCCGGAGCAGCCGACCGCGGTGCCCGCGCAGTCCGGGTACGGCTACCCGCCCCAGCAGCCCCCGGCGACCCAGCCGGCCTACGGCTATCCGCAGCCCACGAGCCGTCCCGCCTACGGCTACCCACAGGCACCGGCCGCTGCGGGCGGGCAGTCCGGCTACGGCTACCCGCAGCCGGTCACCGCGGCCCCCGACCCGGACTTCCGGCTGCCCCCGCAGGGCCCGCAGTTCATCGGCCGCTGAGTCCGGCGACACCGCCGAGGCCCCCCGGACCGCCCAGGCCGCCGCAAACCCCCGGACCGCCAAGGCCGCCGAGACCACCGGGCCCGCGGAGATGCCGCGGGCTCAGCGGTCGACCTTCGTCTTGTAGCCCCGCCCCCACTGCAGCCCCCACCCGTAGAGCCGGTCCAGTTCCGCCTGGAAGCCGTAGACGAACTTGGCCTCGCGGCGGACGACGATCTCGTTCTTGACCTTCTCGATCATGACGACCGCGCAGGAGCGGGCCTGCGGCTGACGTTCGTCCAGGTGGATCTCGATGCGGGGGCCGTTGCTCGGGTAGAGCGTGACGATGGCCTGGGCGCGGTCGAAGGCGGGCGTCTGGTCGTAGATGTAGACGAAGACCAGGAGCCGCTTGATGCTGTCGCGGTGGTCCAGGTTGATGTACATCGTCTCGCCGGACCCCGAGCCGAACCGGTCATCGCCGCTGAGCTTGACGTACGGCGGGGCGTTGACGTCGCCGAAGTACCCGCCGAGCGGCTGCACGACGCCCTTGGTGCCGTCCTGGAGCTCGTAGAGGCAGCCCAGGTCGAGGTCGACGTTGACCATGCTCTGGCTGTGTCCTACGACCTCCGGTGGCTTGAGGGCCCGCAAGGGATGCCGCAGCAGGCTCTCGCGCTGGGAGCCGCCGATGTCGGAGGTGCGCATCCGCCAGCTGAGGTTGACCCGCAGATGGCCGGTGGCCGCGTCCTGCTTGGTGAGTGATATCTGCGCGCGCCGCTTGGTCAGCTCGATCGCGTTGGTCGACGCACCACCCGAGTCGAACTGCACAGTGCCGCGCCGGAGTCCGTCGAACAGGCCCATTCCGCCCCCACGTTCACTTGGAGACCGCGGGTCGTCGCCCTGCCCGCGGCCCTTGACGACCGACGGGGCGGCCGCCGAGGAGTCGCCTCGGTGGCCGCCCCGTCGAGAGCGTTCCTCACCCGGAGGGCTGTCACACCCCGGACGAGACCTCAGTCTTGTCGTCCGAGCCGGACTGTCCCTCGGCCGCCGCGAGGGCGCGGTTGCGGCGGACGGAGGACCAGAAGGAGGCGCCGATCAGGACAACTCCGATGAGGCCGGTGATGATCTCGTTGATCTCGTACTGGATGGTGACCAGCAGGATCATGGCGAGCGCGCCGATGGCGTAGTGCGCGCCGTGCTCCAGGTAGACGTAGTCGTCCAGGGTGCCCTGGCGGACCAGGTAGACCGTGAGCGACCGGACGTACATGGCGCCGATGCCCAGGCCGAGGGCCATCAGGACGATGTCGTTGGTGATGGCGAAGGCGCCGATCACACCGTCGAAGGAGAAGGACGCGTCCAGGACCTCCAGGTAGAGGAACATGAAGAACGC
>NZ_NOKT01000035.1 GCF_002237655.1 Streptomyces sp. XY006 | reverse complement strand
TGGGGGCCGTCGACGTCCCCGAGCCGGCCGGGCCGCCCGCGGCGCGGGCCGTTCCGGCGGCGCAGGCGGTTCCGGACGGGCCGGGCGGCCGGCGCGAGTGAGCCGAGCCGTCCACCGCGCGGGCAGCCGGGCGAGGCCGCCCGGTCGGGCGGCGCAGGCGAACGACCCGAGAAAGAGGAGCGAGGGCTGTGACCGAGTCGGCGACGTCCGGTGTGCCGGGCATGACGGTGGAGTCCGCGTTCGCCGGGATGAGAAGCGTCTCCCCGGTGGTGTTCCGGGCGGGCTGCCCCGACTGCCGGGAGCGCTTCGAGCTCACCGCGAGCGCCCTGCGCCTGGCCATCGGCGCCACGAGCCGGACGACCTTCTACTCCTTCACCTGCCCGGAGTGCGGGGCGGCCGTCCGCAAGCCGGCGGGGGAGCGGATCGTGGAGCTGCTCACCGGCGGCGGTGTGCGGACGCTGCGGCTCCACTCCACCGTCTAGAGGGTCGCGGCGTCCGGCCCCGCGGCACGGTCTAGGCTCGGCGTCATGTTCTGGCCGATGTTCGCGATCGCTGTGGGTTTCCTGGGTCTCGCCGTGCTGGGGGTGCTCGCCGTGCGGGTGTTCGTGGAGGCACAGCGTCTGGGCAGGCAGGTCACGGACTCGGCGCGCCGGATCAGCCGCGCCGCCGAGGACCTGGAGCGGGCCACGGAGAGCGCCGCCCGGGCGGTGGACGCCTTGTGAGTCGTCGGACAGGCGCCCTTGAGCCGCGTTTTGGGCCACTTCGCCCTGTCACCTCGACGGTTCGGGCAGGTACGCTGCTGGTCGCGACCCGGTTAACGAGGCACTGGTCGCGGACGGGAGTACGCACAGGGGTTGCAGAGGGATTGCCTCACGTTCACCCCCGGGCGTTACGATCGCTGTCGTGACGATCGTTCGGACGTTTGTCCGGCTGGTCGGACAGCACCCCACACAGCCGCCTCGGTGAGAAGGTAAAGACTTATGTTCGGAAGGCTCGGAGCCCCCGAGATCATTCTCATCCTCGTCGTCATCATCCTGCTGTTCGGCGCGAAGAAGCTTCCGGACATGGCTCGGTCGCTGGGCAAGTCGGCCCGCATCCTCAAGAGCGAGGCCAAGGCGATGAAGGACGAGAACAAGTCGTCCACGACCCCGGCCGGCCCGCCCAACGGCGACGAGCCCGCGCAGCGCACCATCCAGGCCGCTCCCGGTGACGTGACCAGCTCGCGCCCGGTCAACGAGCCGACGGACACGACCAAGCGCTGACGCAGGGCCGGTGACCTCCGGCCCGCCGCACGAGATGGGAACGTGGGTTGCTGAAGTCTGCCCGCAAGAAGGAGAGGGACCCCGAGGGGCGGATGCCCCTCGCGGAGCACCTTCGCGAGCTCCGCAACCGGCTCGCCAAGGCGATTCTGGCGATCGTCGTCGTCACGGTCTTCGCCGCCTTCTTCTACAACGACATCATCAACTTGATCACCGAGCCGATCCTCGATTCGGTCGGCTGTGACAAGACCTTCGCGGAACTGGCCAAGTCGCAGGTGGGCACCGAACCCTGTGCCCAGATCACCATCAACGGCCTGCTGACGCCGTTCACGCTGGCCCTGAAGGTGTCCCTGATGGCCGGTGTCGTGCTGGCCTCGCCGGTCTGGCTCTACCAGCTGTGGGCCTTCGTCGCCCCCGGACTGCACCGCCACGAGAAGAAGTACGCCTACGCCTTCGTCGCCACGGGCGCCCCGCTGTTCCTCGTCGGCGCCTACTTCGCGTACACGGTCCTGCCCACCACCGCGAAGGTGCTGCTCGAGTTCACGCCGGGCGGCACGTCCAACCTCCTCCCGCTGGACGACCTGCTCGACCTGGTCATGCGGATGGTGCTCGTCTTCGGCCTCTCCTTCGAGCTGCCGCTGCTGCTGGTCATGCTCAACCTCACCGGCGTGATCACCGGCAAGCGGATGCTCGGCTGGTGGCGCGGCATGATCATGGGCATCACGGTCTTCGCCGCCATCGCCACGCCCAGCACCGACCCGCTGACCATGCTGGCGCTCGCGGCGCCGATCTGGATCCTGTACTTCGCCGCAGTCGCCTTCTCCCTGGTGAACGACCACCGCCGCAGCCGCCGCGAGGCCCTCGGCCCGGCTGACGACGAGGCCTCCGAACTGGACCTCACCCCCGAGGACATCGGCGAGATCGAGCCCGTGACCACCAGCCGGGCCGCCCTGCCCGAGCAGGCGAGCGCCGACCGGACGGAGCGGGTCAACGGTTATGACGACGTGACCTGAGGATCACCGGGCAGCTCGTAAGGTCACTCTCGTGACCAGCGAGATCACCCTCTTCGTCAACCCCACCGCGGGCCGCGGCCGGGGCGCCCGCGCGGCGCAGCCGGCCGCTTCCGCGTTGCGGGCGGCCGGCTTCTCGGTGCGTACCGTCGTGGGGGAGGACGCCGACGACGCCCTCGTCCGCGCCCGTGCCGCCGTCGAGGGCGGCACCGGGGCGCTGATCGCCGTCGGCGGCGACGGCATGGCCGGCCTCGCGCTGCGGGCGGTCGCGGGCACACGCACCCCGCTCGGCCTGGTCGCGGCCGGCACCGGCAACGACTTCGCCCGCGCCCTCGGCCTGCCCGTGCGCCGGCCGGACGCGGCGGGCCGCATGATCGCCGACGCCCTCAGGTGCGACCGCATCCGGGACGTCGACCTCGGCCGGGTCGGCGACCGCTGGTTCGGCACGGTCCTCGCCTCCGGCTTCGACTCCCGCGTCAACGACCGGGGCAACCGTATGCGCCGCCCCGCCGGACGGCTGAAGTACGACCTGGCGATGATCGCCGAACTGGCCGCGTTCCGGCCCCTTCCGTACCGCATCCGGCTCGACGACGGCGAGGTGCGCGAGATCGAGGCCACCCTCGTGGCCGTCGGCAACGGCTCCTCCTACGGCGGCGGCATGCGGATCTGCCCCGGCGCCGACCTGACCGACGGGCTGTTCGACATCACCGTGGTCGGCGACTGCAGCCGTGCGACGCTGCTGCGGGTGTTCCCGAGGGTGTACCGGGGCACGCACGTCGACCACCCGAAGGTGACCGTGGTGCGCGCGGCCCGGGTCGAGATCGCCGCCGAGGACGTCACCGGCTACGCCGACGGGGAGCCGCTCGGCCCGCTGCCGCTGACGGCGCGCTGCGTGCGCGGGGGCGTGCGGGTCGTCGGCCCCTGAGGTCCGCCGCCCCTGAGCTGCGCCGATCCCGGGTTTGCCGGGAGCGGATCCGGATAATGATCGTCCTGTTGTCAGTGCGGCCCGGTACGCTCGAAAGCACGATGACAGAGGACCTCTCACCGGCCGAGCGGTACGCGGCAGCCCGCAAGCGCGCTGCCGAGCAGGCCACCGCGCTCGCCTCCTTCCGCGAGATGTACGACTTCGGCCTCGACCCCTTCCAGATCGAGGCCTGCCAGGCGCTCGAAGCGGGGAAGGGCGTGCTGGTGGCCGCGCCCACCGGCTCCGGCAAGACGATCGTCGGCGAGTTCGCCGTCCACCTCGCCCTCCAGCAGGGCAAGAAGTGCTTCTACACGACACCCATCAAGGCGCTGTCGAACCAGAAGTACGCCGACCTGTGCCGCCGCTACGGCACGGACAAGGTGGGCCTGCTCACCGGCGACAACAGCGTCAACTCCGACGCCCCGGTGGTCGTGATGACCACCGAGGTGCTGCGGAACATGCTGTACGCCGGTTCCCAGACCCTCCTGGGCCTCGGCTACGTGGTCATGGACGAGGTGCACTACCTCTCCGACCGGTTCCGGGGCGCCGTCTGGGAAGAGGTGATCATCCACCTGCCCGAGTCGGTCACGCTGGTCTCGCTCTCGGCGACCGTGTCGAACGCCGAGGAGTTCGGCGACTGGCTCGACACGGTCCGCGGCGACACCGAGGTGATCGTCTCCGAGCACCGGCCGGTGCCGCTGTTCCAGCACGTGCTGGCCGGCCGGCGGATGTACGACCTCTTCGAGGAGGGCGAGGGCCACAAGAAGGCCGTCAACCCCGACCTGACGCGCATGGCGCGCATGGAGGCGAGCCGGCCGTCGTACCAGGACCGCCGGCGCGGCCGGCTGCGCGAGGCCGACCGCGAGCGTGAGCGCAGGCAGCGGTCCCGGGTGTGGACGCCCAGCCGGCCCGAGGTCATCGAGCGGCTCGACGCCGAGGGGCTGCTGCCCGCCATCACCTTCATCTTCAGCCGCGCCGCCTGCGAGGCCGCCGTCCAGCAGTGCCTGTACGCGGGCCTGCGGCTCAACGACGAGGAGGCGCGGCAGCGGGTCCGCTCCCTCGTGGAGGAGCGCACGGCGTCCATCCCGCGCGAGGACCTGCACGTCCTGGGCTACTACGAGTGGCTGGAGGGTCTGGAGCGCGGCATCGCCGCCCACCACGCGGGCATGCTGCCGACCTTCAAGGAGGTCGTCGAGGAGCTGTTCGTCCGCGGCCTGGTCAAGGCCGTGTTCGCGACCGAGACCCTCGCCCTCGGCATCAACATGCCCGCCCGCTCGGTGGTCCTGGAGAAGCTCGTCAAGTGGAACGGCGAGCAGCACGCGGACATCACCCCGGGCGAGTTCACCCAGCTGACGGGCCGGGCCGGGCGGCGCGGCATCGATGTCGAGGGCCACGCGGTGGTGCTGTGGCAGCGCGGGATGAACCCCGAGCACCTGGCCGGTCTCGCGGGCACGCGCACGTACCCGCTGCGCTCCAGCTTCAGGCCGTCGTACAACATGGCGGTCAACCTGGTCGAGCAGTTCGGCCGGCACCGCTCGCGCGAGCTGCTGGAGACGTCCTTCGCGCAGTTCCAGGCGGACAAGTCGGTCGTCGGGATCTCGCGGCAGGTGCAGCGCAACGAGGAGGGTCTGGAGGGCTACAAGGCCTCCATGACCTGCCACCTCGGCGACTTCGAGGAGTACGCGCGGCTGCGCCGCGAGCTGAAGGACCGGGAGAACGAACTGGCCCGGCAGGGCGCGGCACAGCGGCGCGCGGAGGCCGCCGTCGCGCTGGAGAAGCTCAAGCCGGGTGACGTCATCCACGTGCCCACCGGCAAGTACGCCGGCCTGGCGCTGGTGCTGGACCCGGGCCTGCCCGCGGGCCGTTCGAACGGCCACCGCGGCTTCGACCACCACGACGGGCCGCGTCCGCTGGTGCTGACCGCCGAGCGGCAGGTGAAGCGGCTGGCCTCCATCGACTTCCCGGTCCCCGTCGAGCCGTTGGAGCGGATGCGGATCCCGAAGTCCTTCAACCCCCGCTCCCCGCAGTCCCGCCGGGATCTGGCGTCGGCGCTGCGCACCAAGGCCGGGCACATCCCCGCCGACCGGCACCGCAAGCGGCGCTCCCAGGCGGCGGACGACCGCGAGATCGCCCGGCTGCGGACCGAGCTGCGCGCGCATCCGTGCCACGGGTGCAGCGACCGGGAGGACCACGCCCGCTGGGCCGAGCGGTACCACCGGCTGCTGCGGGACACCTCGCAGCTGGAGCGGCGGATCGAGGGCCGCACGAACACCATCGCCCGGACGTTCGACCGTATCGTCGCGCTGCTGACCGAGCTGGACTACCTGCGCGCCGACGAGGTCACCGAGCACGGCAAGCGGCTCGCGCGGCTGTACGGCGAGCTGGACCTGCTCGCGAGCGAGTGCCTGCGCGAGGGCGTCTGGGAGGGGCTCGGCCCGGCCGAACTGGCCGGATGCGTCTCCGCGTTGGTGTACGAGGCGCGTGTCGGGGACGACGCGATGGCGCCGAAGCTGCCGACGGGCAAGGCCAAGGCCGCGCTGGGCGAGATGGTGCGGATCTGGGGCCGGCTGGACGCGCTGGAGGAGGAGTTCCGGATCACCCAGACCGAAGGGGTCGGGCAGCGCGAGCCCGATCTCGGCTTCGCCTGGCCCGCCTACATGTGGGCCTCCGGGAAGGGGCTCGACGAGGTGCTGCGCGAGGCGGAGATGCCCGCGGGGGACTTCGTGCGGTGGTGCAAGCAGGTCATCGACGTGCTGGGGCAGATCGCGGCGGCGGCGCCGCAGGGGTCCTCCGTCGTGAAGAACGCGCGCAAGGCCGTCGATCTGTTGCTGCGGGGCGTCGTCGCCTACTCGTCGGTGGGGTGACCGCACCCGCCTCGTACTGAAGTCCATTCACCCGTCACGGTGAGTGGGCTTTCGTATGTCTGTTCGTGGCTACGGTGCGCATTCGAATGGTGTCGCAGCGTGTAAACGAGCGAGCCTACTATCCCTCCGTGTCCGCTTTCAGGCGCTTGCTAAGTATGACACGGCGATGATCCGGTCGGACTAAGCTCGCCCGCAGCGCACCGGCTTGAGGTGAATTCGTGCGCTTGTTCCCCCATGTGTGGAAAGTCCGACAGTCTCATGACCTACCCCTCTGCACGTTCCCCTGAACCCCAGCCGACTTCTGTCAGAAGGCCTACATGGTGAGTGTTCAATCCCCCCCTGTCCGCGGTGAACGTCCCTACGCCCGCCTGCTGTTGCTGCCCGCCATAGCGATGGCCGCGGCGACCGGAGCCGCCGTCGCCCTGGTGTCGGCGCCGGCCCGGCCCGCCGTCGGCTGGGTGGGTGGCATCGCCACCGTGCTGGTCATCGCCATGACGGTGGTGGCGGTGCGCCGCGGCCGTGCGCTGCGCAGGCAGCAGGGTGAGCACGCCCGGCACAGCGCGTCTCTGGAACAGCGGATCGCCGCCCACGAAAGGGAGTTCCTCCGGTTCTCCCGGGAGATCTTCCCCGCCGCGCTCAACCTGCTGCACACCGGAGAATCCCCCAGAGAGGCGATTCGCAAGCTGGGCCTCGCGCACCCCGAGTACCGCGACCTGCCCGCGCCGCTGCACGAGACGCTCCTGACGGCCCTGAAGATCGTCGACCACGAAGTGGTCATGCGGGACGCCGCGGCGCGGTCCTTCGTCAGTGTCGCCCGCCGTGTGCAGGCGATCATCCACCAGCAGGCCCAGGAACTCAGGGAGATGGAGGAGGACCACGGCCGCAACCCCGAGGTCTTCGACGACCTGCTGCGCATCGACCACGGCAACGCGCTGATCGGCCGCCTCGCCGACTCCGTCTCCGTCCTCGGCGGCGGCCGCCCCGGTCGCCAGTGGCCCGAGCCGGTCTCGCTCTACAGCACGCTGCGCGGCGCCATGTCCCGCATCCTGGAGTACCGGCGCATCCAGCTGGCCTCCATCGCCAAGGTCAGCGTCAAGGGCATCTACGTCGAGCCGGTCATCCACGCCGCCGCCGAGCTCCTCGACAACGCCACGCGCTACTCGCCGCCCCAGACCAAGGTCCACGTCACCGCCACCGAGGTGCAGACCGGCGTCTGCATCGAGATCGAGGACGGCGGCGTCAACCTCAACGAGGAGGCCCGGACCCGGATCGAGGGCATGCTGGAGGCCGCCAAGGCGGGCGTCGACCTCCAGGACATCGGCGAGCACCCGCGCCTGGGCCTGGCCGTCGTCGGCCGGCTGTGCACGGCGTACAACATGGAGGTCTCGCTGCGCGCCTCCGCCTACGGCGGGGTCCGGGCCATCCTCATCGTGCCGAGCGAGATGATCACCCACGCGCCCGGTGTGGGACTCGCCCACGGCATCGGCGCCACCGGCATCCCCATGACGGTCGGCATCCCCGAGGGGCCGAAGCGCGCCCCGAAGAGGCGCCGCCCCACCATGCCGAAGATCCCGGCCACGGTCTCGCTGGAGGACGACGACGTCCCCGAGGTCACCGAGTGGACGGCCAACGGCCTGCCGCAGCGCCGCAGCCGGGTGAAGATGCCGCTCGCCGAGCGACTCGCCCAGCAGGCCGCCTACGAGAAGGAGGACCGGGAGGCCGAGGAACGGGGCGAGTACAACCCCTGGGCCGCGGCCAAGGAGCCCGAGGTGCCGCCCCTGCGGGACATGAGCGCTCCCGACGCCCCCGGCAAGGGTCTGGAGGCCTTCTGGGAGGGGCTCAAGCAGGGCATCGAGCCCGGCACCCACCCGACCGACTTCATCCGCAACCCCACCAAGTACCTGCACCTGCTCAATGACCCGGCCCCGACCGAGGCCGATGACGAGGGGGACCTCAAGTGATCCAGCAGCGAGGCAACTTCGACTGGATGCTCAAGCAACTCGCCGACGGCGTGCCGGGCATCGAGATGATCGTGGTGCTCTCGGCCGACGGCCTGCGCATCGCCCGCTACGGCGGCGAGCCCGACGCGGCCGACCGGGTCGCCGCGGCCTGCGCCGGCCTGCAGTCCCTGGCCGGCAGCGTCTGCCAGGAACTCAGCGTCGGCGACGGGGAGATGAAGCTCGTCATGATCGAGATCGACCGCGGCTACTTCTACCTGATGAACGCCGGCGCCAACGCCTTCCTCGCGGTCCTCTCCGACGTGCGGTGCGAACCGGGCCGGATGAGCGCGATGATGCGCGACCTCGTCGTCCGGATCGGCGGCCACCTGACCAGTCCGCCCCGGCGAAACGGGCAGATCGTATGACCCCTCCGCAACGCCAGCGGCGCAGCCCCGCACCCGAGCCGCCCCCGCAGCCCGCCCAGGAGGGCGAGGGCAAGGTCAGGAATCCCGAGCGGATGTACGTGGTGGCCGGCCCGGACGGCGAACGCGCCGAGCTCGACCTGGTGACGTTAATCGTGGCGCGTGCCGCGGACCCGCCGCCCTCCGCCTCCCCCGAGCAGGCGGCGCTGCTCCGGCTCTGCGCCGCCCCGCTGTCCGTGGCCGAGCTGTCGGCCTACCTCCACCTGCCGTTCAGCGCGATGGGCGTGCTGCTCACCGAGATGCTGACGGCGGAACTGGTACAGGCACGCGCCCCCATCGTCCGCAAGGCGCGTTCCGACCGGTCCCTTCTCGAAGCGGTGATGAATGGACTTCAACGGCTCTGACACCATCCCGGGCCCCCGGGCCGAGGACCAGCTGCCCCACACGGCGCAGGCCGCGGCCAAGATCGTGATCGTGGGTGGCTTCGGCGTCGGCAAGACGACCATGGTCGGCTCCGTCAGCGAGATCACACCGCTGACCACCGAGGAGACCATGACGCAGGCCGGCATCGGTGTCGACGACAACTTCGGCTCCGCGTCCAAGACGGCCACCACCGTCGCCATGGACTTCGGGCGCATCAGCATCACCGAGCAGCTCGTGCTCTACCTCTTCGGCACGCCCGGACAGCAGCGCTTCTGGTTCCTGTGGAACGGCCTGTTCGAGGGCGCGCTCGGCGCGGTGGTCCTGGTCGACACCCGCCGGCTGGAGGTCAGCTTCGACGTCATGGGGCGCCTGGAGGAGCGCGGCGTGCCCTTCGTGGTCGCCATCAACACCTTCCCCGACGCGCCCCGTTACGACATCGAGGAACTGCGCACGGCCCTCGACCTCACCCCGGACATCCCGATCATGGAGTGCGACGCCCGCCGCCGCGCCTCCAGCCGGGACGTCCTGATGACGCTGATGCGGTTCCTGCACTCGCTCGCCATGCAGGGCGCGCACACCTGATCCCGCCCCACCCCCCGACCCACCTCCCCCCCCAGACACCTGGAAAGTTTCGGAGCGACCACTGTGACGCCTGAATCCCACGCCCCGACCGGTACGGACCGGCCCCGGCTCGATCCGCCCCCCGGCTGCCCCGCGCACGGCCTCGGGCCCGGAGGGCTGCACCGGCTGCACGAGTCGGAGGACCTGGGAACGCTGTACGAGAAGCTGCGGGAGGAACACGGCCCCGTCGCGCCCGTGCTGCTCCACGACGACGTACCGATCTGGATCGTCCTCGGCCACACCGAGAACCTGCACATGGTGCGCTCGCCCTCGCAGTTCTGCCGGGACAGCCGCATCTGGACCCCGCTGCGGGAGGGGCTGGTCAAGCCCGACCACCCCCTGATGCCGCACATCGCCTGGCAGCCCATCGCCTCGCACGCCGAGGGCGACGAGCACAAGCGGCTGCGCGGAGCGGTCATGGGCGCCATCTCGACCATCGACTTCCGCAGTCTGCGGCGCTACATCAACCGCAGCACCCAGGTCATCGTCAACCGCTTCTGCGAGCGGGGCGAGGCCGATCTCGTCGGCCAGTTCACCGAGCACCTGCCGATGGCCGTGATGTGCGAGATCCTCGGCATGCCCGACGAGTACAACGACCGGCTCGTGGAGTGCGCGCGCGACGCGCTCAAGGGCACCGAGACCGCCATCGCCAGCCACACGTACGTCATGGAGACGCTGAGCCGGCTCACCGCCCGGCGCCGCGCCCAGCCGGAGGAGGACCTCGCCAGCTACCTGATCACGCACCCGGCGCGGCTGACCGACGACGAGGTCAGGGAGCACCTGCGGCTGGTCCTCTTCGCCGCCTACGAGGCCACCACGAACCTGCTGTCCAACGTGCTGCTGACGGTGCTGATCGACCCCCGCTTCCGGGCCCAGCTCAATGGCGGCCAGATGACGGTGCCGGAGGCGGTGGAGCAGTCCCTGTGGAACGAGCCGCCGTTCAGCACGGTCTTCGCGTACTTCGCCAAGCAGGAGACGGAACTGGGCGGGCAGCGCATCCGCCGCGGTGACGGACTGCTGTTCGCCCCGCTGCCGGCCAACGTGGACCCCCGGGTGCGGCCGGACCTGAAGGCCAGCATGCAGGGCAACCGGTCCCACCTGGCGTTCGGCGGCGGGCCGCACGAGTGCCCGGGTCAGGACATCGGCCGTTCCATCGCCGACGTCGGCGTGGACGCGCTGCTGCTGCGGCTGCCGGACGTCGAACTCGACTGCGACCAGGACGAGTTGCGCTGGACGGCGTCCATCGCCTCGCGGCATCTGGTGGAGCTGCCCGTGCAGTTCGCGCCCAAGCCGCCGCAGGACGTGTCGGAGACGCCGCACCACAAGGCGGTGCCCACGCAGCGTTCCGACTGGCAGATCAGCATCTCGCAGTCGGATCCGAAGCCCGCCGCCCCGGCGGCCGCGCAACCCCAGCCGCAGCCCCAGCCCCAGCCCCAACCGCAGCCCGAGCCGGTTCTCGTGCAGCCGCAGCCCGTTCCGGTGCCCCCGCCGCCCGCGGCCGGGGAGCCGGTACGGCGGAAGGGCGCCTGGCAGCGTTTCCTGCTCTGGTGGCGCGGTTACTGACCGTCCCGCGGGCCGTCGTACGCCCCGGCGGCCCACCGGTCGTACGACGCCCAGGCGGTGAGCACCCGGCCGCTGCAGAACCGGTGCTCCCCGCCCGTGACCGGGTCGGTGAACTCCAGCGCCCGGGCCAGCAGTTGCAGCGGCCGCCGGAAGTCACCGGCCGGCACGGGTCCCGTCACCTCGGGGTAGAGCGGGTCGCCGAGGATCGGCACGCCCAGCGCGGTCATGTGGACCCGCAGCTGGTGGGTCTGCCCGGTGGCGGGGACCAGCCGGTACCGGCCCAGGGGGCCGGTACCCTCCGCGGCGGCTTCCGCCGGGCGGTGTCCGAGGAGTTCCACGCGCGGGCGGTGCCCGAGGAGTTCCACGCGGCTCTCCGCGTTGGGCTCGCCCGGCACCTCCCGGGCGGTCAGCACGCCGCGCTCCTTGACGATCCGGCTGCGCACGGTGCGGTGCAGGGCCAGGGCGGGGTCGTACGGGGCGACGGCCTCGTACTCCTTGCGGACCCGCCGGTCGCGGAACAGCGTCTGGTACGCGCCGCGTTCCTCGGGGCGCACGGTGAACAGCACGAGCCCCGCGGTGAGCCGGTCCAGCCGGTGTGCGGCGCTGAGCGTCGGGAGGTCCAGTTCCCGGCGGAGCCGGGCCAGGGCGGTCTCGGCGACGTGGCCGCCACGCGGGGTGGTGGCGAGGAAGTGGGGCTTGTCCGCGACGACGATGTGCTCGTCCCGGTACACGACCTCCAGCGGGAACGGCACCGGCACCTCGGCGGGCAGTTCGCGGTGGAACCACACGAACATCCCGGGCACGTAGGGGGCGTCCGGCGCGACGGGCCGGCCGTCCGCCCCGACGATCAGGCCCGCGTCGAACATGCCGTCGACGGTTCCGGCGCCCGCCCCGCTCAGCCGCTCGACCAGATGCTCGCGGACGGTGGCCCACGAGCCCGTGGCGGGCAGCCGCACCCGCACCGGGTCCACGCCGTGGCGCTGCGGCAGGGGAGAGGGCGGGGTGCGGGTCTTGCGTCTCATCGCGGCCCAGCGTACGAGGCCCGGCGGGCCGCCGAAATCGCTGGGGGGCCGTCGATGGCGAGTGCATCTGCACGCACGGGTGCGCTGGGACTGAGCAACCGTATGGCACGGGGGAAGGACGCGGCGTTCGGGGCGGAACGTCACGCGGCGTGCGCGGCGAGGTTCCCCACGCGACGGCCCGTGCGGCGGCGTCACGCGATGGCCGGTGCGCCAAAGGGGCTCAGGCGGCGGGGGCCTTCTCCTGTTCCGCCTCGATGCGGGCGTTCCACTCCCGCTTGGAGGCCTGCCAGCCGTCCTCGTTGTGGCCGAGCCGCCAGTAGCCGGAGATCGACAGGTCCTCGCGCGGGATGCCGCGCTCGACCCGCAGCAGCCGGCGCAGTTCCTTCACGAAGTGCGCCTCGCCGTGGACGAAGGCCTGCACCCGTCCGGCCGGGAAGTCCAGGTTCCGCACGGCCTCCACCAGCGCCTCGCCGAGCGGCCGGGCACCGCGGTGCAGCCAGACGACCTCCACATCGGAGTCGATCTTCTGCTCCTCCTCGGGGCCGGAGATCTCCACGAAGGCATACGCCGTGGCCCCGCGCGGCAGCGACTCCAGGGCGCAGGCGATCGCGGGCAGCGCGCTCTCGTCCCCGACGAGCAGATGCCAGTCGGCCTCCGGGTCCGGCGCGTAGGCCCCGCCCGGTCCCATGAACAGCACCGTCTCGCCCGGCTGGACCCGCGCCGCCCACGGGCCGGCCAGGCCCTCGTCCCCGTGGATCACGAAGTCCAGCGTCAGCTCACGGTGCTCGGCGTCCCACTGCCGCACCGTGTACGTCCGGGTCACCGGCCACTGTTCGCGCGGCAGCTCGTCACGGACGCGCTGCAGGTCGAAAGGTTCCGGGTAGGTCACGCCCTCGGGCGGGAACAGCAGCTTCACATAGTGATCGGTGCACGTGTCCGCCGCGAAGTCGGCGAGGCCCTCACCGCCGAGCACCACACGCTGCATGTGCGGGGTCAGCCGCTCGGTGCGGACGACCTGAGCGGAGTGCGGCTTGCGCGGCTGGCGTCCGGGTCGCTCTGCCATGAGGACCTCCCTGTCTCGCATAGTTAGGGTTACCTAAGTTAGCACCCCGCCCCCGCTTCACACCTCTCCGGCACGAAGGTCACGCCCCGAGCGTCGTCAACAGACGCTCCAGCGACCCGCCCAGTCCCCAGCGGGCCGCCAGCGCCTCCAGCGCCGCCGGGTCACGGGGGGCCCGCGGCAACGCCGTCGAGACCTCCGGGAGCGGCACGTCGTCCGCGACCCGGACCACCTTCGGCGCGACCGCGAGATACGGGCGTGCCTCGTCCAGCCGCCTGCGCTGCGTCGGCGTCAGCTTCGACCGCCGGTCCTCGACCGCCGCCAGGATCCCGGCCAGGTCCCCGTACTCGGCGAGGAGCTTGGCGGCCGTCTTCTCACCGACGCCCGGCACTCCCGGCAGGCCGTCGCTGGGGTCGCCCCGCAGCAGGGCCAGATCCGCGTACCCCTTCCCGTCGACCCCATACTTCGCACGCAGCACCGCCTCATCGGTGAGCTGCAGGGTGCCCACGCCCTTCAGCGGGTAGAGCACGCGCACCCCGCGCGCGTCGTCCACCAGCTGGTACAGGTCGCGGTCGCCCGTGACGATGTCGACCGGGCCCTCGGCCCGCGCGGTGAACGTGCCGATCACGTCGTCCGCCTCGTACCCCGCGACGCCCACGCGGGCGATGCCCACCGCGTCCAGCACGGCCTCGATCACCGGCACCTGCGGCGACAGGGTGTCGGGCACCTCCTCCTCGTCCGGGCCGGCCGCGTGCTCCTCGGCGACGCGGTGGGCCTTGTAGGAGGGGATGAGCTCCACCCGCCACTGCGGCCGCCAGTCCGCGTCCATGCAGGCCACCAGGGCGTCCGGGCGATGGTCCTTGACCAGGCGGTCGATGAAGTCGAGCAGGCCGCGCACGGCGTTCACCGGTGTGCCGTCCGGTGCCCTGACCGACTCGGGCACGCCGAAGTAGGCGCGGAAGTACAGGGAGGCGGTGTCGAGGAGCATCAGTCGTCCGGTCACGCCACGCATCATGCCGCACGCCACCGACAGCCGGTCGCCGCTGCGCAACGCGTTGCGCCCTGCGCGTCCTGTGTGAACCGTCCCACCTTTCCGTTTGCCAAACGGGATCGGGGGGAGGCGCGGCCCCGGAGCGAGGCTGGTTGCGCATTTCAACTGTTTGCGCCCGGCCCTCGCTCCGTTCTGTTGCCAACGAAACAGAGGTGCACGTGTCAGCGACCCTTCAGGCGGAGAGCCTGTACAAAGTGTTCGGCAGGAGACCGGAACGGGCGGTCGAGCGGCTGCGCGAGGGAGCCGGCCGGGAGGACCTGCGCGCCGAGGGCACGACCGCCGCGGTGATCGACGCCTCCTTCACCGTCGAACCGGGCCAGATCTTCGTCGTCATGGGGCTGTCGGGCTCCGGCAAGTCCACCCTGCTGCGCATGCTGAACGGCCTGCTCGAACCGACCGCGGGACACGTGCGCTTCGACGGCCAGGACCTGACCGCGCTGAGCGGGCGCGAGCTGCGCGAGGTCCGCTCCAGGAAGATCAGCATGGTGTTCCAGCACTTCGCGCTCTTCCCGCACCGCAGCGTCCGCGAGAACGCCGCCTACGGTCTGGAAGTGCAGGGCGTGCCCCGCGCCGAGCGCGAACGCCGCGCCGACGAGGCGCTCGCCCTGTGCGGCCTGGCCGGCTGGGAGAAGTCCTGGCCCGACGAGCTGTCCGGCGGCATGCAGCAGCGCGTCGGCCTCGCCCGGGCCCTGGCCACGGACGCCGACCTGCTGCTGATGGACGAGTCCTTCAGCGCCCTGGACCCGCTGATCCGCCGGGACATGCAGGACCAGCTGCTGGAACTCCAGCAGAAGCTCAAGAAGACGATCGTCTTCATCACGCACGACCTGAACGAGGCCATGCGCCTGGGCGACCGCATCGCCGTCATGCGCGACGGCCGCATCGTCCAGAACGGCACCGCCCAGGACATCCTGCTGCGGCCCGCCGACGACTACGTCGCCTCCTTCACCCAGGACGTCGACCGCTCCCGCGTGCTGACCGCCGGCGAGCTCATGGACCCCTCGGTCACCGCCGAGGACCCCGGCTGCCACTGCGAGACCGCCACACCGGACACCGCGTTCACCGAGCTGTGCGCGATCAGCGCCCGGCTCACCCACCCCGTCGCGGTCGTCGACGCGGACAACCGGCAGCTCGGCGTCGTCCCCCGGCAGCGCCTGGTCGGCTTCCTCGGCGACGCGGAGGACACCGCCCCGCGGCCCTGCGACTCCCCGCGCGACAAGGGCGGAGAGAAGGTGACCGCCCGTGCCTAGGATCCCGCTCGGCACCTGGGTCAACGACGCGGTCGACTGGCTCACCACCCACATGGCGTGGCTGTTCGACTTCTGCAAGACCGTCTTCCTCGGCCTCTACGACGGCATCAACGCCGTCCTCCAGGCCCCCGAACCGCTGCTCCTCGCGGGCATCTTCGCCGTCATCGCCTTCTGGCTGCGCGGCACCCTCGCCGGCCTCCTCGCCTTCGCCGGATTCGCGTTCATCGACTCCCTCGGACTGTGGGAGAACGCGATGATCACCCTGGCGCTCGTCCTGGTGGCGACGGTCATCGCCCTGGTGATCGCCCTGCCCCTGGGCATCTGGGCGGCCCGCTCGGACCGCGTCAGCGGTCTGGTCCGGCCCGTGCTGGACTTCATGCAGACGCTGCCCGCGATGATCTACCTCATCCCGGCGATCCTGTTCTTCGGCACCGGCGCCCCCGCGGGCATCGTCGCCACCCTGATCTTCGCGCTCGCCCCGGGCGTGCGCATGACCGAGCTGGGCATCCGGCAGGTCGACAAGGAACTCGTCGAGGCGGCCGAGGCGTTCGGCACCTCGCCCCGCAACACGCTGCTGCGCGTCCAGCTCCCGCTCGCCCTGCCCACCGTCATGGCCGGCGTCAACCAGGTCATCATGCTGGGCCTGTCCATGGCCGCGATCGCCGGCATGGTCGGCACCGGCGGCCTCGGCGGCGACGTCAACGAGGCCATCGGCCAGCTCAACGTCGGGCTGGGCTCCGAGGCCGGCGTCGCCATCGTGATCCTGGCCATCTACCTGGACCGCATGACCAGCGCGCTCGGCACCCAGGTCTCCCCGCTCGGACGCCGCGCCGCCGCCCGGCTGCGCGCCGCCCAGGGGCTGAAGATCTGGTCGTACCGGCCGCGCCCGGCCGTCGCCGTGATCGGCGTCGTCGTCCTCGCGCTCGCCGCGGGCGGCATGGGCGTCCTCGGCGGCACCGGCACTCAGGCCGCGGCGAACGGCAAGGACGTCGGACAGGGCAAGAAGATCAGCATCGGCTACATCCCCTGGGACGAGGGCGTCGCCTCCACGTTCCTGTGGAAGGAGGTCCTGGAGCAGCGCGGCTACGAGGTCGAGGCCAAGCAGTTCGACGCGGGCCCGCTGTACACCTCCCTCGCCCAGGGCGACGTCGACTTCCAGACCGACGCGTGGCTGCCCACGACCCACGCCCAGTACTGGAAGAAGTACGGCGAGCAGCTCGACGACCTCGGCGCCTGGTACGACAAGACGTCCCTGGAGCTCTCCGTGCCCTCCTACATGAAGGGCATCGACTCCCTGGCCGACCTCAAGGGCAAGGCCTCCGAGTTCGGCGGCAAGATCACCGGCATCGAGTCCAGCGCCGGCGAGATGGCCCTGCTGAAGAGCAAGGTCCTCAAGGAGTACGGCCTCGACAAGGAGTACGAGGTCGTCGACAGCTCCACGCCCGCGATGCTGGCCGAGCTCAAGCGCGCGTACGCCCAGAAGAAGCCGATCGTCGTCACGCTCTGGTCGCCGCACTGGGCGTACAACGACTACGACCTCAGGAAGCTGAAGGACCCGAAGGGCGCCTGGGGCGAGGGCGACGGCGTGCACACCCTGTCCCGCAAGGGCTTCGCCGACGACGACCCGACGGTCGCCGGATGGCTGAAGGACTTCGAGATGAGCGAGAAGGAGCTCACCAGCCTCGAAGCCGAGATCAACAAGGCGGGCAAGGGCAAGCAGCAGGACGCCGCCCGCGCCTGGCTGAAGCAGCACCCCGGGTACGCCGACAAGATGGCCCCGGTGGAGAACGCCGCGCCCGCCGAGGCCGCCCGGCCGCTGGACGTGGCCTGGTTCCCCTGGGACGAGGACATCGCCGTCACCTACCTGTGGAAGAACGTCCTGGAGCGGCGCGGCTACCGGCTGAACCTCAAGCAGATGGACGTCGGCCCGGTCTACACGGGTCTGGCCTCGGGCGACCTCGACCTCAACTTCGACGCCTGGCTGCCCCACGCCCAGAAGAACTACTGGGACAAGAACAAGGACCGGCTCAAGGACCTCGGCACCTGGTACGAACCGACCTCCCTGGAGATCGCCGTGCCGTCCTACGTGAAGGGCGTCGACTCCCTGGCGGACCTCAAGGGCAAGTCCGGCACCTTCAAGGGGAAGATCATCGGCATCGAGCCGGGCACCGGCGAGATGGACCTGGCGAAGAACAAGGTCCTGCCCGCCTACGGCCTGGACGAGGAGTACGAGGTCGTCGACGGCTCCACCCCGGCCATGCTGGCCGAGCTGAAGCGCGCCTACGCCAAGAAGGAACCGATCGCCGTCACCCTGTGGTCGCCGCACTGGGCGTACAGCGACTACGAGCTGACCAAGCTGAAGGACCCGAAGAAGGCCTTCGGCAACACGATCCGCACCATCTCCCACGAGAAGTTCCCCGAGCAGTACCCGCAGCTCACGAAGTGGATCAAGAACTTCAGGATGAGCGAGGACGAGCTCGGCAGTCTGGAGAGCGAGATCAAGGACCGCGGCCAGGGCCACGAGGAAGAGGCCGTTGCCGCGTGGCTGGAGCGGCACCCGGACATGGTGAACCGGATGACACCGCAGTAGGGTTCCGGGGTGGGACGCGCGACACGCCCGCGTCCCGCCCCGCACCCCCGGATCCACGATCAGGATCCGGACAACCACACAGCGCTACACCACCCCCCGAACCCCCTCTCCCTCCCTGTTCCTCCCGCAGGAGGAATCCCCGCCCCGGCCTCGCGGGCGGCGGTTTCCTGGCGCGATCTGTGAGGTCGCGCCCCGCCCCGGACGACGTCGATGTGACGGGCGCATGAAACGGTTTGCCGAACATGCGTAGGGTGCAGACAACTCAACAGAAGCCGTGCGCCGGGCCATCGGCGCACGGGACGCGGATCGACGGGCGAAGGAGGGAGCCGGAGCGATGGGCGACCACAAAGAGCAGCCCCTGCGGGTGGGCGCGGCCGTGCGCCGGCGCCGCCGCGCGCTGGAGCTCACCCTCGCCGTCGTGGCCGAGCGCAGCGGCCTGTCGGTCCCGTTCCTGAGCCAGATCGAGAACGACCGGGCGCGGCCCAGCACCAGTTCCCTGGAGAAGGTCGCCGACGCCCTGCGCACCACCGCCGTCGAACTCCTCGCCGCGGCCGATCCGGCGTGCAGCGTGGACGTCGTCCGCGCGGACGGCACCGAGTCGCCGGCCCACCAGCCGCGGACCCGGTCGCTGGTGCGCGGACACCACCAGATGCACGCCTCGGAGTTCATCGGCGACCATGACGCCGGCCGCGAATTCCAGTACCGCAACGACCAGTTGATGTACGTCGCCGACGGCGCCGTGGAGATCGAGGCGGAGGGCCGCGCCTACCGGCTGGGCCGCGGCGACACGCTGTATCTCACCGGCGGCGTACGGCACCGCTGGCGGGCCACGGAGTCGGACACCCGCGTGATCGTCGTGGCCGTGGCGGAGCACATCGAGGCGGTCCGGGACCGGCCACGCCGGTGAGGGCCGTCTCGCTCGTCCCCTCGCTGACCGAGGCCGTGGCCCGGTCCGCGCCCGGCGTGCTGGCCGGGGCCACCGACTGGTGCACGCATCCGCCCGACCTGGACGTGGTGCGCGTCGGCGGCACCAAGAACCCGAAGACCGACCGCATCGTCTCCCTCGCGCCCGACCTGGTGATCGCCAACGAGGAGGAGAACCGCGAGGCCGACCTCGCGGCCCTGCGCGCGGCGGGCCTGGAGGTCCTGGTGACCGAGGTCCGCGACGTGCCGCAGGCCTTCCGGGAACTGGACCGGGTCCTGACCGCCTGTGGCGTGACGGCCCGGCCCCGCTGGCTCGACGAGGCGGAGGAGACCTGGTCGGCCCTGCCGCCGCCGGAGGTCCGGCGCACGGCGGTCGTGCCGGTCTGGCGCCGCCCGTGGATGGTCCTGGGCCGCGACACCTTCGCCGGTGACGTCCTGGCCCGCCTCGGCGTCGACCACGTGCACGCGGCGCACCCCGAGCGCTACCCGCGCGTCCCGCTGGAGGAACTGCGCGCGGCGGCGCCGGACGTGGTGGTCCTGCCGGACGAGCCGTACCGCTTCACGGCCGACGACGGCCCGGAGGCCTTCCCCGGCCTGCCGTGCGCGCTCGTCAGCGGACGGCACCTGACGTGGTACGGGCCCTCGCTGGCCGAGGCACCGCGGGTGCTGGGCCGGGCCCTGCGAGCAGCTCGCCCCTGACCAGCCCGCGCACGGTGCCCGCGACGGCCACGCCCCAGGCGGCGACCAGCACCCCGTAGAGCAGCACCGCAGGCACCGTGTAGGCCACGAGCCCGGTGTGCCGGCCCAGCGCCCCGGCACCCGTGACGCAGGTGCCGACCGGGAAGGTGAAGGACCACCAGGTCATCACGAACCGCATCCCCTGCCGCCGGGCCCGCCACACATGCGCGCCGGCCAGGCAGAACCACAGCAGCGCGAACCCCATCACGGGCACGCCGTAGAGCACGGCGAGGGCGCCGAAGCCCTGGCTGTAGGGCTCCGGTACGACGCCGGGGGCGACGTCCGCGAAGGCGCCGACGGCGGTGGTGGACTGACCGAGCGGGCCCAGCACCAGGAACAGCGTCGGGGTGAGGGCGAGGGGCAGCGGCCCGCCGGTGAGCAGCCGGGCGAAGACCAGCGGCAGCATCAGCAGGGTCGCGAGCAGGCTGAGCCCGAACAGCGCGAAGCAGACCAGCAGGAGGGTTCGACGGGCCTGACCGGGAGGCAAGTGCGGCACCAGCTGCGGCCCCACGGCGGCCGACACCATGGGCGCGACCAGCGGCAGCAGCCACACGGGCGTGGCCTGCCCCGGCGTGACCCGGTGGCGCACGGCCATCAGGTACGGGACGGCGACGGCGGCGGCCAGCCCGACGGCCGTGCCGAGGGTGAACAGCACGGCGTCGAGCGCCACCGCGGCCCGCAGGCCGATCACGTCCCGGCCGACGGCGAGAGCGCCGCCGCCGACGGCGAGCAGGGCCATGGCGAGGCAGCCGTAGAAGGGCGCCGCCGCCGGGTCCAGCAGGTGGGCGCGGGCCTGGTCGCGGTGGCGGGCCCAGTGCGCGGAGCGGGCGGCGAGCAGTGCCAGGAGCAGGATCAGGGAGAGGACCCAGACGCCGGCGAGCACGCCGCGCAGCCCGGCGATGTGCGCCGGGAGGGCGGCTCCGGCGGTGGCCACGACGGCCGTGCCCATCACGGTGGCGTACCAGTTGGGCCCGAGGTGCCGGACGGACGGCGGGCGCGCGAGGGGCGGGGCTGCGGTGACCATGACTCCACGGTCGGGCCGGGGCAGGCACACCACCAGGGAGTTCGCCTCTATGGCGACATAAGCTGGCCTTATGAGCAACACGGAGGAGCAGGCCGGTCCGTCGGTCGCCGGGTCGCTGGCGCACCGGGTGCCGGACCTCGGTGCCCTGGAGCTGCTGCTGGCGGTGGCGCGGGTGGGCAGCCTCGGCGGGGCGGCGCGGGAGCTCGGCATCACCCAGCCCGCGGCCAGCAGCCGGATCCGGTCGATGGAGCGGCAGCTCGGCGTGGCGCTGGTCGACCGTTCGCCCCGCGGGTCCCGGCTGACGGACGCCGGTGCGCTGGTGACGGACTGGGCGCGGCGGATCGTGGAGGCGGCGGAGGCGTTCGACGCGGGGGCGCAGGCGCTGCGCGACCGCCGGGACTCGCGGCTGCGGGTGGCGGCGAGCATGACGATCGCGGAGTACCTGCTGCCGGGCTGGCTGCTCGCGCTGCGGGCGCAGCGGCCCGACACGGCGGTGTCCCTGCTCGCGGGCAACTCCACGGTGGTCGCGGAGCGGCTGCTGTCGGGCGAGGCGGACCTGGGCTTCGTGGAGGGGCTTTCGGTGCCGGCCGGGCTGGACTCGGTGGTCATCGCCCATGACCGGCTCATCGTGGTCACCGCGCCCGGGCACCCCTGGGGCCGTCGCGGGCGGCCGGTGGCGGCCGAGGAACTGGCCTCGACACCGCTGATCCTGCGGGAGAAGGGCTCCGGGACGCGCCAGGTGCTGGACGCGGCGCTGGGCGGACTGGCCCGGCCGCTGATCGAGTTGTCCTCGACGACCGCGGTGAAGGCCGCGGCGGTCGGCGGGGCGGGACCGGCGGTGCTGAGCGAACTGGCGGTGGGGGAGGAACTGGCGATGCGGCGGCTGGTCCGGGTGCCGGTGGCCGGGGTGGCCCTGGCGCGGGACCTGCGCGCGGTATGGCCAACGGGATACCGCCCGGCCGGCCCGGCCCGGGACTTGCTGTCGCTGACCCGGGACTAGCGGGCCTCGCGGGGTGCGGGCGGGCGCCGGGACACCGTCCGGCGGTCCTGGCGCGGGATGTGCTGTGGCTGACACGGCGGCTAGCGGGCCTCGCGGCGGGCGGGCGCCGGGATACCGCCCGGCCGGCCCGGCCCGGGACTTGCTGTCGCTGACCCGGGACTAGCGGGCCTCGCGGGGTGCGGGCGCCGGGCGTTGTGAGGCTCGCCGCCCGCACGCTCGCCGCGGGGCACCCCGGCGTCGCGAGGCCCGGTGCCCGCAGCTCGCATGCCCGCCGCGGAGCGCCCCGCCGCCTGCACGCTCGCCATGGGGCATCCCGGCGTCGCCATGGGCACGCCGGCATCGCCGCCGTGGGTCACCGCGGCGTCGCCGCCTCCACCAAGGCCCGCATCACTCGCACGTCGTCGCCCATCTCCGGGTGCCACTGCACCCCGAGCACCCAGCCCGGGGTGGGGAGTTCCAGTGCCTCCACCGTGCCGTCCGCGGCGTATGCCGACGGCACCAGGCCCTCGCCGAGGCGGTCCACGGCCTGGTGGTGGTAGGTCGGCACCGAGGTCTCCTCCGGCACGATCCCCGCGTACAGCGTGCCCGGCACCGGCTTGACGGGGTGCCCGCCGAACACGCCGACGACCTCCGCGTGCCCGTCCAGGTGCTGCACCAGCGTGCCGCCCAGCGCGACGTTCAGCAGCTGCATGCCCCGGCAGATCCCCAGCAGCGGCACGCCCGCGGCCAGGGCGGCGTCGATCAGGGCCAGTTCCCACGCGTCCCGCTCCGGCGCCGGGGGCCCCGTCCGGGGTTCGCGCTCCGCGCCGTAGCGCACCGGCTCCACGTCGGGACCGCCCGCGATGACCAGCCCGTCCAGCCGGGCCACGGCCCCGGCGGCCTGCTGCGGGTCGTCCGGGGGCAGCATCGCGGCCAGGCCGCCGGCCCGCTGCACCAGCCGCGGGTACCCGACCGGCAGCAGAGCCGCCTCCAGCTCCCACACGCCCCAGCGCGCACCGGACTCCAGATAGGTGCTGACCCCGATCAACGGCCTGGCCACAGCGACTCCTCCTCGACTCCTCGACTCCTCGACTCAGTCCCGTGCCAACTCTGCCTCGGCCGCGGCCAGCGCCGCGAACTCCTCCTCCGGCGCCTTCGCCACCAGCCGCTTCCGGCTGTACAGGCCGAAGTACGCGACGGCCACGGCGTACACCACCAGCGCGATGAACGCGGCCGTCACGTCCACCAGGAACGTCGCCACCAGCGCCGCACACGCCAGGACCAGCGCGATCGACGAGGTCAGCACCCCGCCCGGCGTGCGGTACGGCCGGGGCAGCTCCGGCTCGCGGCGGCGCAGCACGATGTGCGACAGGGACATCAGCGCGTAGGAGATGGTCGCGCCGAAGACGGCGACGTTCAGCATGCGGGCGCCGTTGCCGGACACCGCGGCCAGCAGGAAGCCGATCGTGCCGGGCACGAGCAGCCCCAGGTAGGGCGCCTTGCGGCGGCTGGTCAGGGACAGGAAGCGGGGCAGGTAGCCCGCGCGGGAGAGGGCGAACAGCTGGCGCGAGCCCGCGTAGATGAGCGAGAAGAACGACGCCACCAGGCCCGCGAGACCCGCGTAGTTGACGATCCGGCTCAGGGTCGTCGCCTCGCCGTCCGGCTGGAGCGCCTCCACCAGCGGATTGCCCGCCTCCTGGATCGCGGCGGAACCGCGCGCCCCGGCCGCCGCGAAGAACGTCACCACCGCGAGCACCACCAGGATGCCCATCGACCAGCGGATCGCCTTCGGCAGCGTACGGGCCGGTTCCCGGGTCTCCTCGGCGGCCAGCGGCACGCCCTCGACGCCCAGGAAGAACCACATGCCGAACGGGAAGGCCGCCCAGATGCCGAGCAGCCCGAACGGCAGCCAGGAGTTCGACCCGGCGGCCGAGGCGTCGACCGGGATGTCGTCCAGCGCCCCGAAGGAGAAGTCCGGCAGCGCGGCCAGCGCGAACACGATCAGGGCGGCCACCGCGATGCCGGTGACGACGAAGCTGAAGCGCAGCGCCTCGCCCACGCCCCAGAGGTGGATGCCGAGGAAGATCGCGAAGCAGACCAGGTACATCGGCCAGCCCGACTCCAGCCCGAACAGGCCGAGCGACTCGACGTAGTCGCCGATGAAGATGACGATCGCGGCGGGTGCCAGGACGTACTCGATGAGGATGGCCGTACCGGTCAGGAAGCCGCCCCAGGGGCCCAGCGCGCGGCGGGCGAAGCCGTAGCCGCCGCCCGCCGTGGGCAGGATCGAGGACAGCTCGGCGAGGGCGAAGACCATGCAGGCGTACATGGCGCCCATCAGCACCATGGCGATGGCCAGACCCCCGAAGCCGCCCTCGGCCAGGCCGAAGTTCCAGCCCGAGTAGTCGCCGGAGACGACGTAGGCGACACCGAGGCCGGTCAGCAGCACCCAGCCGGCGCTGCCGCGGCGGAGCGCTCTGCGCTCCAGATAGTCGTCGCCCTCCGGGGCGACGGGTGTGATGGTGGGTTCCTCGGACATGGGCAGACTCCCGACGGGGCGGCGGTCACGGGGCCGAGCGCGCTACGACTCAATGGAATGAGGCCATACCTTTGCGGTGCCGACCGAGGGAAGGCAAGACCCGTGCGTTAATCGCCCGTAAATCCTCACCGGGTCCGGAAATCCTCACCGGGCCCCGGCCGCCCGGCCGGCTCAGCCCAGGAATCCGCGCAGCAGCGCCGCCGTGCCCCCGCAGTGCTCGCGCATGATCTCCCGCGCCTGGTCGGCGTCGCCCTCGATCACGGCCTCCACCAGGGCCGTGTGCTGCCGCTGGGAGTGCTCCAGGTTGCGCACCAGGAGCGGGATGCAGTCGAGCAGGTCGTTGACGCTCGCGCGCACCGCCGCGTACTGGGCGGTCAGCGTGGGCGAGCCGGACAGCTCGGCGAGCGTGAGGTGCAGCAGCGTGTCCCGGCGCCGGTAGTCGCTCAGCGGCGCGTCGTGCGTGCCCGCCAGCGCCGCACGCAGCCGTGCCTCCTGCTCCCCGGTCAGTCCGTGCGCCGCGCACAGCCCGGCCGCCCCCACCTCCAGCACCTCGCGGAACCGCAGCACGTCCTCTATGTCGGTCTCGGCGATCCGGCGCCGCAGCTCGTCCTCGCCGCCCGCGTCGGTGCGCGGCAGCACGAACGTGCCCCCGTAGCGCCCGCGCCGCGACTCGACCAGGCCCTGGTCCTGGAGCACCTTCAGCACCTCGCGCAGCGTCACCCGGCTGATCCCGAGCCGCTCCGCCAGCTCGCGCTCGGCCGGCAGCCGCTCGCCCCCCGCCACCAGGCCCAGCCGCACGACCTGGAGGATCTGCTCCAGCGCCTCCTCGAAGCCGTTGCCCGCGCGCACCGGCCGCAGCACCGGCGTCAGCCGGTCCTGCACTCCGCCGACCGCTTCCTCCGGCATGTGGCCGTACCCCCTTCCCAAGCAATGGTTCTCCGCAATACCTTATGGCTCCCGGCTCGCCGAAAGAAGCCGAAGGAGGCTCTCCCGTGGCAGACCGCACACCCCCGCTGAGCGTCGAGGAGCTGCACGCCCTCGTCGCCGGCGGTGAGATCGACACTGTCGTCCTGGCCTTCCCCGACATGCAAGGGCGGCTCCAGGGCAAGCGGTTCGCCGCACGCTTCTTCCTCGACGAAGTCCTCCAGCACGGCACCGAGGGCTGCAACTACCTGCTCGCCGTCGACACCGAGATGAACACCGTCGACGGGTACGCCATGTCCTCCTGGGACCGCGGCTACGGCGACTTCGCCATGCACCCGGACCTGGCCACCCTGCGCCGGGTGCCCTGGAACGAGGGCACGGCCATGGTCCTCGCCGACCTCGCCTGGGAGGACGGCTCCCCGGTCGTCGCCGCCCCCCGCCAGATCCTGCGCCGCCAGCTGGACCGCCTGGCCGAGCTCGGCTACACCGCCCAGGTCGGCACGGAGCTGGAGTTCATCGTCTTCAAGGACACCTACGAACAGGCCTGGGACGCGAACTACCGCGGCCTGACCCCGGCCAACCAGTACAACATCGACTACTCCGTCCTCGGCACCGGCCGCATCGAGCCCCTGCTGCGCCGCATCCGCAACGAGATGGCCGGCGCCGGCCTGACCGTCGAGTCCGCCAAGGGCGAGTGCAACCCCGGCCAGCACGAGATCGCCTTCCGCTACGACGAGGCCCTGGTCACCTGCGACCAGCACGCGGTGTACAAGACCGGCGCCAAGGAGATCGCCGCCCAGGACGGCATGTCGATCACCTTCATGGCGAAGTACAACGAGCGCGAGGGCAACTCCTGCCACATCCACCTCTCGCTCGCCGACGCCGACGGCACCAACGCCATGGCCGGCGACGGCCCGGGCGGCATGTCCGACGTCATGCGGCACTTCCTCGCCGGCCAGCTCGCCGCCCTGCGCGAGTTCTCCCTGCTCTACGCCCCGAACATCAACTCCTACAAGCGGTTCCAGCCCGGCTCCTTCGCCCCGACCGCCGTCGCCTGGGGCCACGACAACCGCACCTGCGCGCTGCGCGTGGTCGGCCACGGCCGCTCGATGCGCTTCGAGAACCGCCTGCCCGGCGGCGACGTCAACCCCTACCTCGCCGTCGCCGGACTGGTCGCGGCCGGACTGCACGGCATCGAGCAGAAGCTGGAACTGCCCGAGCCCTGCCCCGGCAACGCCTACACCGCCGACTTCGCCCACGTCCCCACCACCCTGCGCGAGGCCGCCGAGCTCTGGGAGCACAGCGCCATCGCCAGGGCGGCCTTCGGGGACGAGGTCGTCGCGCACTACCGCAACATGGCGCGCGTCGAACTGGACGCCTTCGACGCCGCGGTGACCGACTGGGAGCTGCGCCGCTCCTTCGAACGCATGTGAGGCCCGTGTTGTCTTCCGAGCATCTTCTGGAAGTACTGAACCCCGCGACCGAGGAGGTCGTCGCCGCCGTCGCCGGAGCGAGCCCGGCCGACGTCGACACGGCCGTCACCCGGGCCGCCGGAGCACAGCGGACCTGGGCCGCCCTGGCCCCCGCGGACCGCGCCCGGATGCTGCGCCGCTTCGCGGCCGTCGTCGACGACCACCTGGAGGAACTGGCCCGTCTGGAGGTCCGCGAGGCCGGCCACCTGATCGGCAACGCCCGCTGGGAGGCCGGCAACGTCCGCGACCTGCTGGACTACGCGGCCGGGGGAGTGGAGCGGCTCACCGGACGGCAGATTCCCGTGCCCGGCGGCCTCGACGTCACGATCCTCGAACCGCTCGGCGTCGTCGGCGTGATCGCCCCCTGGAACTTCCCCCTGCCGATCGCCGCCTGGGGCACCGCCCCCGCCCTCGCGGCCGGCAACGCCGTCCTCCTCAAGCCCGCCGAGACCACCCCGCTCACTGCACTGCGCCTGGCCGAACTCGCCCTGGAAGCAGGCCTGCCCGAGCACCTCTTCCAGGTCCTGCCCGGACGCGGCGACATCACGGGCGACGCGCTGGTCCGGCACCCCGGCGTCGCCAAGATCGTCTTCACCGGCTCCACCCGCACCGGCACGCGTGTCGCCGCGCTCGCCGCCGAGCAGGTCAAGCCGGTCACCCTCGAACTCGGCGGCAAGAGCCCCAACATCGTCTTCGCCGACGCCGACCTCAAGACCGCCGTCGACCCCTTCTCGTTCCTCGACAACTCCGGCCAGGACTGCTGCGCCCGCACCCGCGTCCTGGTCCAGGAGTCGGTGTACGACGAGGTCCGCGCGCTGCTCGCCGACGCCCTGGCCGCCGTGGTGGTGGGCGACCCGGCCGACGAGAAGACCCAGATGGGCCCGCTCATCTCCCGGCAGCAGCTCGACCGCGTCCGCGGCTTCGTGCCCGACGACGCCCCTGCCCTGCGCGGCAGCGCCCCCGACGGACCCGGCTTCTGGTTCCCGCCGACCGTCCTCACCGGCGAGCGGCCGGACTCGCGCGCGGCCTGCGAGGAGATCTTCGGCCCCGTGGCCGTCCTGCTGCCCTTCACCGACGAGGAGGACGGCGTCCGCCTCGCCAACGACACCCCCTACGGCCTGTCCGGCTCCATCTGGACCCGCGACGTCGGCCGCGCCCTGCGCGTCTCCCGGGCCGTCCGCGCCGGCAACCTGTCCGTCAACTCCCACTCCAGCGTCCGCTACTGGACCCCCTTCGGCGGCTACAAGCAGTCCGGCGTCGGCCGCGAGCTCGGCCCCGACGCCCTGGCCGCCTTCACCGAAACCAAGAACGTCTTCATCAGCACGGAGGGCCCCGCACTGTGACTGCCCAGGAAAGCATCTGCCGCCGGCTGGTCGGCCGTACCGCCGTCGTCACCGGAGCCGGCAGCGGCATCGGACTCGCCGCCGCCCGCCGCCTCGCCTCCGAGGGCGCGCACGTCGTCTGCGGCGACGTCGACGAGACCCGCGGCAAGGCCGCAGCCGAGGAGACCGGCGGCACCTTCGTGAAGGTCGACGTGACCGACCCCGAGGAGGTCGAGGCCCTGTTCAAAACCGCCTACGACACCTACGGCAGCGTCGACGTCGCCTTCAACAACGCCGGCATCTCCCCGCCCGACGACGACTCCATCCTGGAGACCGGCCTGGAGGCCTGGAAGCGCGTCCAGGAGGTCAACCTCACCTCCGTCTACCTGTGCTGCAAGGCCGCCATCCCCTACATGCGCCGCCAGGGCAAGGGCTCGATCATCAACACGGCCTCCTTCGTGGCCCGGATGGGCGCGGCCACCTCGCAGATCTCCTACACCGCCTCCAAGGGCGGCGTCCTCGCCATGTCCCGGGAGCTCGGCGTGCAGTTCGCCCGTGAGGGCATCCGGGTCAACGCCCTGTGCCCCGGCCCGGTCAACACCCCGCTGCTGCAGGAGCTGTTCGCCAAGGACCCGGAGCGGGCCGCGCGCCGCCTGGTGCACATCCCGCTGGGCCGGTTCGCCGAGGCCGAGGAGATCGCCGCCGCCGTGGCCTTCCTCGCCAGCGACGACTCCTCCTTCGTGAACGCCACCGACTTCCTCGTCGACGGCGGAATCTCGGGGGCGTACGTCACACCCCTGTAGGCCGTGTCCGCTCGGCCCGGGCCGCGGCCTACAGTGCCGGGATGAGCATGACGCCTCCGCCCGGCTGGTATCCCGACCCGCACGCACCGCATCTGCAGCGCTGGTGGGACGGTGCGGCCTGGACCGAGCACCGCCGCACGCCCGAGGCCCCCACCGTCCCGGTGCCCACGCCCCCGGGCGGCGGCACCGGGCGGGCCAGGACCGTCGCCCTGGTGGCGGCGGGGGCCGTCCTGGTCGCGGCGATCGTCACCGGCGCCGCGGTCCTGGGCAGCGGAGACGACGGCGGGGCAAAGACCAGGACGGCCCCGACGGCCACCGCCTCCGTCGCGCCCGAGCCACCCGGACCGACCGCCGAGGAGTCCGCCTCCGAGCCGTCCGCGGACGACCCCTCGGTCGTCGAGGACCAGCTCAACGGCGTCACCTTCCCGCTCGTCGACGGCTGGGTCCGCCCCCAGTACGTCGCCCAGGACGACGTCGTCATGACCACGGACGGCACGTACGACTGCCCCGGCGACGGCACCGTCTGCCGCCACGGCCTGGTCGTCTCCCGCACCGTGACCGCGAACGACGAGACCTCCCCCGAGGCCCTGGCCAAGGCGGACATCTCCGACGCGGCCGAGGACGCCTACGACCGCGACGCGATCGGCCAGAAGCCCTACGGGGGCATGGAGTCCCACGAGCTCGTGAAGCAGGGGCCGGTCGCGGTGGCGGGCCGCGCCGGGTACTACGTGCGCTGGCGGGTGCACACCGCCAAGGGCCCGGGCGGCTACGTCCAGTCGCTCGTCTTCCCCTCCAGCGTCGGCACCGAGTCGCCGGTCCTGGTCCGGTTCGTCTTCGACGCGGGCGCGGACGGGCCCCCGCTCGCCGACATGGACCGCATCACCAAGGGCATCCGCCCGGTCGGCGACGCGGGCACCGGCGGCGGCGTGGGCAGCAGCATCGGCCCGACCGGCTGACCCGCGGCCCGGCTACAGGAACGTGTGGCCCTCGCCCCGGTAGGTCGGCACGGTCGCCGTGACCGCGTCGCCCTCCACCAGGTGCAGCGCGTCGAACCGCTCGCACAGCTCACCGGCCTTCGCGTGCCGGAACCACACCTTGTCGCCGATCAGCAGATCGTCGGCGGGCGAGCCGAGCAGCGGCGTCTGCACCTCACCGGCCCCCTCCTGCGGGTCGTAGCGCAGCCCCTCGGGCAGATACGGCACGGGCGACCGGTCCGGCCCGGCCACGCCGGAGGCGGGGTAGCCGCCGCCGAGCACCGTCACGACCCCGACCCCCGGGCGTCGCACCACGGGCTGCGCGAAGAGGGCGGCCGGCCTGCCGCGGAACGACGTGTAGTTGTCGAACAGCCGCGGTACGTACAGCCCCGACCCGGCCGCGATCTCGGTGACGGCGTCCTCGGCGGCCGTGTGCTGCACCGAGCCGGTGCCCCCGCCGTTGACGAACTCCAGCGCCGGCACCACGGCCCGCACCGCCCGCACCACCTCCGCGCGCCGCTCGGCCAGTTCGCGCCTGGCGGCGGCCTGCATCAGCCGGATGGCGCGCGAGCGCAGCGGCCGCCCCGCCACGGCGTCCCCGACCCCGGCGACATGACCCTCGTACGCCATGATCCCCACGACCTCGAAACCCGGCCGCCGGACCACCGCGCGGGCCACGTCGGCGACCTCGGCGGGGGAGTGCAGCGGCGAGCGCCGGGCCCCGACCCGCACCCGGCCGCCGAGCAGCTTCAGGGACGTGTCCAACTCCAGGCACACGCGCACCACTTCGCGCCCGCCGCCGCGGGAGGCGTCGATCAGGTCCAGCTGGGCCACGTCGTCGACCATGACGGTCACGGCGGCGGCCAGCTTGGGATCACCGGCGAGCTCGGCGTACGCGGCGCGGTCCGCGGACGGGTAGGCCAGCAGCACGTCCTCGAACCCCGACCGGGCCAGCCACAGCGACTCGGCGAGCGTGAACGACATGATCCCCGCGAAGCCGTCCCGGGCCAGGACGCGTTCCAGCAGCGCCCGGCACCGCACGGACTTGCTGGCGACCCGGATCGGCTTGCCCCCGGCGCGGCGGACCAGGTCGTCGGCGTTGGCGTCGAAGGCGTCCAGATCCACGATCGCGAGAGGGGCGTCGAGATGGGCGGTGGCCCGGTCGTAACGGGCCCGGTCGGCGGCGCGCGCAGTCATGAACGCAGCCTGCCAGACCGGATTACCGCAGGGTAGGGGGACGTTCCGGGCAGATGCCCCGGGCTCGTGGACTGGTTCCCGTTCGCCCACGGACAAGCCGTAGAGTGACGCGCACGTACGGCGGACGCCGCCGGCCGCGCAGCCGTGCCGGGATGACGCTCCGTCCGTACGGGTATGTGTGCCCGGACGAGTCGGTGCCGGGCCTCGGGCAGAACGACACCGGCCCGCGCGCGAAGCGGCCCGGGCCGGGGAAACGGGGGGTGCATGAGCACGGAAGCGCGACGCGCCTCCTTCCCCCCACGCCCCACCCACCCACCGACCCCGACGGACGCCCCGGACACAGCGTCCGCCCCGGAGAACCGCGACGCCTTCGCCGCCGGGGAGGGCCGTGACGCCTTCGCCGCTACGGAGGGCCGTGGCGCTTTCGCCGCCGGGGAGGGCCGAGGCGCCTTCCCCGCCCCGGAGAACCGAGACGGCCTCGCCGTCAGGGAGGGCCGTGGCGCCTTTGCCGCTACGGAGGGCCGTGGCGCCATTGCCGCCGGAGACGCGTCGGCGGCGGAAGGCAGCGGCTCCGGCACGGACGGCACGGCGGGCTCTGCCGGTCACAGCGGCTCCGGCACGGACGACCGCAGCCCGCACGGCCACCCACGCTTTCCGAGCTTCGGGGCGCCTGCGCCCCGGCGCCCCGAGCCGGCCTCACCGCCGCCGCCCCGCGCGTCCTCCCGCCTCCCGGACACCCCGCCCAGCGGCAACGCCGACCGCGCTCCCGCCCGGGAGACCCCGGCCCGCCCCTTCCGCCTGACCGCGCGGGGCGGCACTCAGACGCCGCCGTCCCGCCCTGCCCGGGCCCCCGGCGAACCGTCGTCGGAGACCACCGCCCGCCTGCGCCCGGCCCCCGGGGAGCCTTCACCCGCCGACGCCCCTCGGTCCGCCGACTCCTCAGGTGCCGCCGGGTCCGCCGGTCGCCGCCCCGTCGCGCAGGCCTCGTCCGCGACCCCCCAAACCTCAGCAGCCCCCTCCGCCCCCTCCGCCCCCTCTGCGTCCGCCCGCTCCGACACCCCGCCGCGCCCGACGTACGAGCCGCGGCACGACGCCGGTACCGGCAGTGCCGCACGGGCCGGTGGCGACACCGGGGCCGGTCCCGGTGTCGGCCGGCCCCCCACCCCGCCCGCTTCCATCGAGCCCTCGCGCGGCACCACGCCCCCGCAGCGGCCCGGGGGTCGGCCCACCTCGTCCGCTCCGACTCCGCCCGCTCCCACCGAGCCCCCGCGGGACACCACGGCCCCGCGCGACACCACGTCCCCGCGCGACACGGCGCCCCCGCGCGGCACCACGCCGCCGCGGCCCGCGGGTCGGCCCATGCCGCCCGGTCCCGGCCACCGCCCCGCACCTTCCGCCCCGCCGGGCGCGGAGCCGGACCCTGTGTTCCCCGACCCCGCGCTCTCCTGGAGCGCCCCGCTCAGCCCCGGTGCCGTCCCCGGCGCCTCGCGCCCCTTCGTGTCGTTCGGGGAGCCCGAGGGCTACGACGGCGACGCCCGGCCCCGGCCGCTCGGGCGGCGGCGGGCGTCGCAGGCTGCCGCAGCCGCCGTCTGCCTGGTGCTCGGGCTCGGGCTGATCTCGGGCGCGGTCACCGGGAGCTGGCTCGTGGGGGACTCCGGCGGGGAGGGCGCGCGCAGCACGTTCAGCGCCGCCGGGAGCCTCTGGCACAGCGTCCCGGTCGACCAGCTGTTCCCCCGTACCGTGCAGGGCCGGGGCGCCGGTCCCGGCGGAGCCGACCGCACCTGGACCCGGATAGCCGTCGCCCCGGACAGCGGCTGCAAGGACGCCTTCGACCCCCTGCTGCGCAAGGCCCTCGCGCCCGTCGGCTGCGCACGCCTCCTGCGCGCCACCTACACCGACGCCACCGAGAGCCACGTGACCACCGTCGGCCTGCTCTTCACCACGGCCGACGCCCCGGCCATGACCGCCCTCGCGAACCGTTTCCGCAACGAACGCCTGGACCGCCGCGCCGACCTGATGCCCCTGCCGTACGCCGCGAAGGACACCCCCGCCGCGGACTTCGGGGCGAAACAGCGGGCCTCCTGGACCGTCTCGGTGCTCACCGAGGCCCCGGTCGTGGTCTACGCCGTCTCCGGCTGGGCCGACGGCCGTACCGTCGACGATCCCCAGCCCGCCGAGGACGCGATGGAATCCGGCGCTGCCACGCCCCCCGCCCAGGCCGGCCTCGGCCACGAGGCCAAGGGCCTCGCCGACCGCGTCGAACGCGACCTCCGCAAGAACGCCCGCTCGGCCACGGAGCGGCCGTCGTGAAAACGGAGCAGCCGTCGTGAAAGCCCTCACCTCCCGCGCGGGCGGACTCCTGAGCGTGCTCCTCGCCGCCGGCCTGACCCTGGTCCCGGCCGCCCCCGCCCACGCCGACGGCATCCGCGCCCAGCAGTGGGCCCTGGAGGCCATGCACACCACGGAGGCCTGGCAGACCACGAAGGGCGCGGGCGTCACCGTCGCCGTCCTGGACACCGGCGTCGAGGCCGACCACCCCGACCTGGCCGGCAACGTCCTGCCCGGCAAGGACCTGGTCCGCTTCGGGGCCGAACCCGGCGACCGCGCCTGGGCTCGCCACGGCACCGCCATGGCCGGCATCATCGCCGGGCACGGACACGGGCCGGGCAACGCCGACGGCGTCCTCGGCATCGCCCCCGAGGCGAAGATCCTCCCCGTGCGCGTGATCCTGGAGGACGGCGACCCCTCCCGCGCCAAGGCCCGCAGCACCCGCGGCAACGCCCTCGCCGAGGGCATCCGCTGGGCCGCCGACCACGGCGCCGACGTCATCAACCTCTCCCTCGGCGACGACTCCGCCTCCGCCCACCCCGAGCCCACCGAGGACCAGGCGATCCAGTACGCCCTGAAGAAGGGCGTGGTCGTCGTCGCCTCGGCCGGCAACGGCGGCGAGAAGGGCGACCGCATCTCCTACCCGGCCGCCTACCCGGGCGTCATCGCCGCCACCGCCGTCGACCGCGCCGGAACCCGCGCCTCCTTCTCCACCCGCCGCTGGTACGCCACCGTCAGCGCACCCGGCGTCGACGTCGTCATCGCCGACCCGGACCACAAGTACTACGAGGGCTGGGGCACCAGTGCCGCCGCCGCGTTCGTCTCCGGAGCCGCCGCCCTGGTCAAGGCCGCTCACCCCGGTCTGACCCCGGCCCAGATCAAGACGCTTCTGGAGGACACCGCCCGCAACGCCCCCGTCGGCGGCCGCGACGACTCCCGCGGCTTCGGCTTCGTCGACCCGGCCGCCGCCATCAGGGCCGCCGCCCGCCTGAAGCCCGAGGGCCTGCGGTCGGCGTCCTACGGCGAGAAGTACTTCGGCAGCGGCCCGGACGCCGCCTCCTCCGGCGACGACACCGCCGACTGGGCCGCCCCCCTCGCGGGCGGCGCCGGCGGCGTGCTGCTGGTCGCGGCCGTCGTCCTGTGGCGCGGCCGCCGCACCGGCCCTCAGGACTTCTGAGCCCTCGCACCGGCCCCCGGGATTTCTGAGCCTTCGCTCCGGCCCTCAGGACTTCCGAGCCGCCGCCCGGGGCGCGGCGCTCGGCCGATAGGGTCGACGACCGTGGCGAACAAGAACATCCCCGACCCCGGCTTCTCCGACGACGACGGCTCCGCAGACCCCCGGCTGAGCGCGGCCCTCGCCGCCTGGTCCGCCGACCGCACCGCCGTGGGGCCGGTCCTGGAGGCGCTCAAGGGCGCCCGGCTGCTCGTCCCCGTCGTGGCCGTGCTCGGCGAGGTCGAGGAGGACGAGCGGGGACTGCGCCGCGAGAAGACCAGCGACATGGCCGTACCGACCCTCAAGGCCGGGAACCGCACCGCCCTGCCCGCCTTCACCTCCACGGACTCCCTCGCCCGCTGGGATCCCGAGGCACGCCCCGTCGCCGTACCGCTGCACCAGGCCCTGCAGGCCGCCGCGCACGAGAAGGCCGACACGGTCGTGCTGGACCTGGCCGGACCCGTGCCGTTCGAGCTGACCGGCCCCGCCCTGCTCGCCCTGGCGGAGGGCCGCACCACCACCGACCCGCTCGCCGACCCGGCCGTCGTCGGCGCCGTACGCGAGGCCGTGGCCGCCGAGCCGGCCGTGCTGCGGGCCCACCTCGGACCCGGACGGGCCGACGGCACCCTGGCCCTGGTGCTCGACCCGGCCGCGGACCGGGCCGAGGCCGCACGGGCCGTCGCCGAGCGCCTGGCCGCCGACGAAACACTGAGGGCCCGCCTGGTGCGCGGTCTCGACCTGGCACTGCTGCCGGCCGAGGCGACGCCCCCGGGCGAGCCCCTCTTCGTACGGTGACCCGCTAGCCGTAGACCGGGCCCGTGTACTTCTCGCCCGGGCCCTGGCCGGGCTCGTCCGGGACGAGGGAGGCCTCGCGGAACGCCAGCTGCAGCGACTTCAGGCCGTCGCGCAGGGGAGCCGCGTGGAACGAGCTGATCTCGGTCGTGGACGCGTCCAGCAGGCCGGCCAGCGCGTGCACCAGCTTGCGGGCCTCGTCCAGGTCCTTGTGCTTCTCGCCCTCCTCGGTCAGACCGAGCTTCACGGCGGCCGCGCTCATCAGGTTGACGGCGACGGTCACGATCACCTCGACCGCCGGGACCTCCGCGATGTCGCGGGCCATGGCGTCGAAGTCGGGGGACTCAGGAGGGGTCTCACTCATGCCCCACACGATAGGCGCAGCACGGGCGCGTGCCGCACCAGGCCCCGACGCGCCCCAATTAGCCCTTCCTGGCCATTGCTGGTAACCTCGTGTAACGACCGGTCGGACCCGTATGCCTCACGGCCCGCGAGCCCGACCCACAAGTGGAGGCTTTCGAACTCCCACCTGACCGCCCTCAGGGCGTCGGGTCACCGGTCAGACGGTCCCGTCCCAGCGTCGGCGATCCGTCCGAAAGCGCGCCCCGCGGCTTCCCGCGGCGGTGCTCCGGTAGTTCGAGGAGCCCCGCCTGGGAATCGTCCGGGGCATTTTTTGTGCTTCGGCGCGGTTAGGTCTATCGAACAGAGACGTTACGCGGCCGTCCGCCAGACCGTCGCGTGGTGCTACCGAGGAGGATCCATCAGCGCCGAGCCCCGCATCAACGACCGGATTCGCGTTCCCGAGGTGCGACTTGTCGGTCCCAGTGGCGAGCAGGTGGGCATCGTCCCCCTGGCCAAGGCACTGGAGCTTGCGCAGGAGTACGACCTGGACCTGGTCGAGGTCGCGGCGAACGCCCGTCCGCCCGTGTGCAAGCTCATGGACTACGGGAAGTTCAAGTACGAGTCGGCCATGAAGGCCCGTGAGGCGCGCAAGAACCAGGCGCACACGGTCATCAAGGAGATGAAGCTCCGGCCGAAGATCGACCCGCACGACTATGACACCAAGAAGGGTCACGTCGTTCGGTTCCTCAAGCAGGGCGACAAGGTCAAGATCACGATCATGTTCCGTGGTCGCGAGCAGTCCCGGCCCGAGCTGGGCTACCGGCTGCTGCAGCGTCTCGCGGAGGACGTCCAGGACCTCGGTTTCGTCGAGTCGAACCCGAAGCAGGACGGCCGGAACATGATCATGGTCCTCGGTCCGCACAAGAAGAAGACCGAGGCGATGGCCGAGGCTCGCCAGGCGCAGGAAGCCCGCAAGGCGGACGCGAAGGCCAACCCCGGCAAGTCGCAGAACGCCGCGGAGACCGAGGCGCCGGCTGAGGAGCCCGCCGAGGCGTGACTCCCCGGGACGCCAGTCCCAGGAAGCAACCGATACAAGACGACGCTCCACCGTGCCCGGTTTCACGACCGGGCACCGGAGCGCCACCGACGAGGAGAGAACGGCGCTATGCCGAAGAACAAGTCGCACAGCGGTGCCAGCAAGCGCTTCAAGATCACCGGCTCCGGCAAGGTGCTCCGCGAGCGCGCCGGCAAGCGCCACCTGCTCGAGCACAAGTCGTCCCGTGTGACGCGTCGCCTCACCGGCAACGCCGAGATGGCCCCGGGCGACGCCGCGAAGATCAAGAAGCTTCTCGGCAAGTGACGCCCGGCGCGTGAGCGCCGTACGTCAGGACCGGGACCCAATCGAATTCGGGCCGTGTGAGGATCACCGCGGCCCCGCTACAAGGAGTTAAGAAGTGGCACGCGTCAAGCGGGCAGTCAACGCCCACAAGAAGCGCCGGGCGATCCTCGAGCAGGCCTCCGGCTACCGCGGTCAGCGTTCGCGCCTGTACCGCAAGGCCAAGGAGCAGGTCACCCACTCGCTGGTCTACAACTACAACGACCGCAAGAAGCGCAAGGGTGACTTCCGCCAGCTGTGGATCCAGCGCATCAACGCCGCTGCCCGCGCCAACGGCATGACCTACAACCGCTTCATCCAGGGTCTGAAGGCCGCGAACATCGAGGTCGACCGCAAGATCCTGGCCGAGCTGGCCGTCAACGACGCCGGTGCGTTCGCCGCGCTCGTCGAGGTCGCCCAGAAGGCGCTGCCGAGCGACGTCAACGCCCCCAAGGCGGCCTGACGCCGGCTTCGAGCCGATGTGACTGACAGGACCCGCAGGCCGAACGGCCTGCGGGTCCTGCTGTGCAGCTACCGAGAAAGCGAACAGGATGTCCCCTGCCACCCCCGAGCTCATCTCCCCCCGCTCCTCCCGTGTCCTGGCGGCACGCCGGCTGGCCAAGCGGAACTTCCGGGGGAAGGAGCGGCTGTTCCTCGCGGAGGGGCCGCAGGCGGTGCGGGAGGCGGCCGGACACCGGTCCGGCGGTGCGGCCACGCTGGTGGAGCTGTTCGCCACGCTGGAGGCCGCCGAGCGGTACGCCGACATCGTCGGTGCCGCCCGGGACGCCGGAGCCCGGGTGCACCTCGCCGCCGAGCAGGTCATCGCCGACATCTCCACCACCGTCACCCCGCAGGGACTCGTCGGGGTCTGCCGGTTCCTCGACACACCCTTCGAGGAGGTGCTCGCCGCCCGCCCGCGGCTCGTCGCCCTCCTCGCCAACGTCCGCGACCCCGGCAACGCCGGCACCGTGCTGCGCTGCGCCGACGCCGCCGGCGCCGAGGCCGTCGTGCTGACCGACGCCTCCGTCGACGTGTACAACCCCAAGGCCGTCCGCGCCTCCGTCGGCTCCCTGTTCCACCTGCCCGTCGCCGTCGGTGTCCCCGTGGAGCAGGCCGTCGGGGCGCTGCGCGGCGCCGGTGTCCGCGTGCTCGCCGCCGACGGGGCCGGCGACCGGGACCTCGACGAGGAGCTCGACAAGGGCACCATGGGCGGACCCACCGCCTGGGTCTTCGGCAACGAGGCCTGGGGCCTGCCCGAGGAGACCCGCGCCCTCACCGACGCCGTCGTGCGGGTCCCGATCCACGGGAAGGCCGAGAGCCTGAACCTCGCCACCGCCGCCGCCGTATGTCTCTATGCGTCGGCGCGTGCACAGCGCGCCCCCGGAGGGTGCCGCTCCGTCACCGGGAACTAGTAGGGTGACCAGCTCAGGGACCCTCCGCGGAGCCTGAGAGGTGGGGTACGGGGATGAGCGTCGGCACGAGCAGCGCACCGGGAGCCCGGGACGCCGGGAGCCCACCCGCCGCGTCCCGGCCGTCCGGTGACCTCGCCGGCCTCGGCATCGACCCGGACCAGCTGCCCGACGGGCTGGTCGTCGCCGACGAGCAGGGCCGCGTCATCTGCTTCAACGCCGCAGCCGAGCGCATCACCGCCGTGCGCGCCCGGGACGCCCTCGGGCAGCGGCTGGAGAAGGCGCTGCCGTTAGAGGACCTCGAAGGGCGCCGCTGGTGGCAGCTGACCGACCCCTACGGCGGCCTCGCCATCCGGGTCGGCCAGCCCGAGCGCAACCTCCTGCTGCCCGGCGGGCGCGAGGTGCTGGTCTCCGCGCGCTACGTCCGCACCCGCCCCACCGGACCCGTGCGGCGTCTGGTCGTCACCCTGCGCGACACCGAGGCCCGGCGCCGCACCGAGCGCAGCCACGCCGAGCTGATCGCCACCGTCGCCCACGAGCTGCGCTCCCCGCTCACCTCCGTCAAGGGCTTCACCGCCACGCTGCTGGCCAAGTGGGAACGGTTCACGGACGACCAGAAGCGGCTGATGCTGGAGACCGTCGACGCCGACGCCGACCGCGTCACCCGGCTCATCGCCGAGCTGCTCGACATCTCCCGGATCGACTCCGGCCGCCTGGAGGTGCGCCGCCAGCCCGTCGACATGGGCGCCGCCGTAGGACGGCACATCCAGGCCTACGTCGCGGCCGGGCAGCCCGCCGACCGCTTCCTGCTGCGCGTCCAGCAGCCGCTGCCCGCCCTGTGGGCCGACCCCGACAAGATCGACCAGGTGCTCAGCAACCTGCTCGAAAATGCCGTGCGGCACGGCGAGGGAACTGTCACGATCGACATCACGGCCACGGCGTCCCCCCGCGAGGGCGAGGACACCGGCACGTCGGTCACAGTGAGCGACGAGGGGCCCGGCATCCCGGAGGAGTCCATGAACCGCGTCTTCACCCGCTTCTGGCGGGGCAGCAAGCGCGGCGGCACGGGTCTCGGGCTGTACATCGTCAAGGGCATCGTCGAGGCCCACGGCGGCACCATCACGGTCGGCCGCGCCCCCGGCGCCGGCGCCGAGTTCCGATTTACGTTGCCCGTGGCGGCTCCGGCGTATCTCGCCTGAGGACCACGGGCGCATTCGTCCACCTCCACCCCGTTAGACTCGGCCCCTGGCACCTTTGTGTCCCGCGGACGGCCGTCGGAGCCGGTGACGGGGACCTTCAGCCTCGGGGCACCTCCCAGCGACAGCTGGGGGACAATCGGAAGCACGGGAAGAGATGTCGGCACCGAATAAGTCGTACGACCCGGTCGAGGTCGAGACGTTGAAACCGGAAGAGATCGAGCGCATGCGGGACGAGGCGCTCGCCGCCTTCGCCGCCGCGGACTCCCTCGACGCGCTCCACGAGGCCAAGGTCGCCCACACCGGCCCCGCCTCGCCGCTGGCCCTCGCCAACCGCGAGATCGGCGCCCTGCCCCCGCACGCCAAGGCCGAGGCCGGCAAGCGCGTCGGCCAGGCCCGCGGCGCCGTCAACAAGGGGCTCGCCGCGCGCCAGGCCGAGCTGGAGGCCGAGCGCGACGCGCGGGTGCTGGTCGAGGAGGCGGTGGACGTCACGCTGCCCTACGACCGCGTACCGTCCGGCGCCCGGCACCCGCTCACGACCATGATGGAGCGGGTCGCGGACGTCTTCGTGGCCATGGGCTACGAGGTCGCCGAGGGGCCGGAGGCCGAGGCGGAGTGGTTCAACTTCGACGCGCTCAACTTCCTGCCCGACCACCCGGCCCGGCAGATGCAGGACACCTTCTTCGTGCAGGGCCCCGAGGGCACCGAGGAGTCCGGCTCCGGCGTCGTGCTGCGCACGCACACCTCCCCGGTCCAGGCGCGCGCCCTGCTCGACCGTGAGCTGCCCGTGTACATCGTCTGCCCCGGCCGGGTGTTCCGCACCGACGAGCTGGACGCCACCCACACGCCGGTCTTCCACCAGATCGAGCTGCTCGCGGTGGACGAGGGCCTGACGATGGCCGACCTCAAGGGCACCCTGGACCACATGGTCCAGTCGCTGTTCGGCGCGGACATGAAGACCCGGCTGCGGCCGAACTACTTCCCGTTCACCGAGCCCAGCGCCGAGATGGACATGCTCTGCTACGTCTGCAAGGGCGAGTCCGTCGGCAACCCCGACCGTTCCTGCCGCACCTGCTCGTCCGAGGGCTGGATCGAGCTCGGCGGCTGCGGCATGGTCAACCCCCGCGTGCTGCGGGCCTGCGGTGTCGACCCGGAGAAGTACAGCGGCTTCGCCTTCGGGTTCGGCATCGAGCGGATGCTGATGTTCCGCCACAACGTCGAGGACATGCGAGACATGGTCGAGGGTGACGTCCGGTTCACCCGGCCGTTCGGGATGGAGATCTGATGCGGGTCCCGCTTTCTTGGCTGCGGGAGTACGTCGACCTGCCGGCGACGGAGACCGGCCGGGACGTCCAGGCCAAGCTCATTTCGGCCGGTCTGGAGGTCGAGACCGTCGAGCGGCTCGGCGCCGACCTCAAGGGCCCGCTGGTGGTCGGCCAGGTGCTGACCATCGAGGAGCTGACGGAGTTCAAGAAGCCGATCCGCTTCTGCACCGTCGACGTCGGCCGGGCCAACGGCACGGGCGAGCCCCAGGAGATCGTCTGCGGCGCCCGCAACTTCGCCGTCGGCGACAAGGTCGTCGTGGCCCTGCCCGGCTCGGTCCTGCCCGGTGACTTCCAGATCGCCGAGCGCAAGACCTACGGCAAGATGTCGCGCGGCATGATCTGCTCCAGCGACGAGCTGAACATGGGCGACGACGGCACCAAGGGCATCATCGTGCTGCCGCCGGAGACCGAGGTCGGCAAGGACGCCGTCGAGCTGCTCGAGCTGGTCGACGAGGTCCTCGACATCGCCGTCACGCCCGACCGCGGCTACTGCCTGTCCATCCGCGGCGTCGCCCGCGAGACGGCCATCGCCTACGGCCTGCCGCTGCGCGACCCGGCGCTGATCGACGTGCCCGGCCCGAACGCCTACGGCTACCCGGTGCGGATCTCCGACCCCACCGGCTGCGACCGCTTCACCGCCCGTACGGTGACCGGCCTGAGCGCCGAGGCCCGCTCCCCGATCTGGCTGCAGCGCAGGCTGCAGAAGGTCGGCATGCGCCCGATCTCGCTCGCCGTCGACGTCACCAACTACGTGATGATGGAGCTCGGCCAGCCGCTGCACGCCTACGACCGCGGCCTGGTCCAGGGCACCATCGGCGTGCGCCGGGCCGAGCCGGGCGAGAAGCTCACCACCCTCGACGGCGTCGAGCGCACCCTGGACGCCGAGGACCTGGTGATCACCGACGACCGCGGGCCGATCGGTCTCGCCGGTGTCATGGGCGGCGCCAACACGGAGATCGCCGACCACGACGACGTGGAGAACGCCACGGCCGACGTGGTCATCGAGGCGGCCCACTTCGACGCGGTGTCGATCGCGCGCACGGCCCGCCGGCACAAGCTCTCCTCCGAGGCGTCCCGGCGCTTCGAGCGCGGTGTCGACCCGCAGGCCGCCGCCGCTGCCGCGCAGCGCACGGTCGACCTGCTGGTCCTCCTCGCCGGCGGCACGGCCGAGGCCGGTGTCACCGAGGTCCTCGCCCCGACCGCACCGCGCACCATCACCATCCCGGCCGACCACCCGGACAAGGTCGCGGGCGTCGCCTACGGCCGCGAGACCGTCGTCCGGCGGCTCCAGGAGATCGGCTGCGACGTCTACGGGCAGGACGAGCTCCTGGTCACCGTGCCGTCCTGGCGGCCGGACCTGACCGACCCGAACGACCTGGCCGAAGAGGTCATCCGCCTGGAGGGCTACGAGAACCTGCCCTCCACGCTGCCCAAGCCGCCGGCCGGCCTGGGCCTCACGGACCGGCAGCGGCTGCACCGGCGCGTCGGCCGCGCCCTGGCCGGCGCCGGATACGTCGAGGCGCCGAACTACCCGTTCATCGGCGAACCGGTCTTCGACCAGCTCGCCCTGGACAAGGACGACCCGGCCCGCCGTGTCGTGAAGCTCAGCAACCCGCTGAGCGACGAGGAGCCCGCGCTGCGCACGACGCTGCTGCCGGGGCTGCTCGCCGCGCTGCGCCGCAACGACGGCCGGGGCTCGCACGACCTCGCGCTGTTCGAGACGGGCCTGGTCTTCCGGCCGCGCGAGGAGCAGCGGATCGCCGCGGTGCTGCCCGTCGACCGCCGCCCCACCGACGAGGAGCTCGCCGAGCTGAACGCGGCACTGCCCGAGCAGCCGCGGCACGTCGCCGTCGTGCTCGCCGGTGCGCGCGAGCAGGCCGGCTGGTGGGGCAAGGGCCGTCCGGCGGACTGGGCCGACGCGGTCGAGGCGGCGCGGTCCGTCGCCCGCGAGGCCGGTGCCGAGCTGATCATCCGCAAGGGTCAGTACGGGCCGTGGCACCCGGGCCGCTGCGCCGAGCTGGCCGTCACCGTGGATGGTGCCGAGCGGGTCGTGGGGCACGCCGGTGAGCTGCACCCGCGGGTCGTGAAGGCGCTGGGGCTGCCCGCGCGCACCTGCGCGATGGAACTCGACCTGGACGCCGTGGAGTCGGCGGGTGACGCCACGGTGTCGGCGCCGCGGATCTCCACGTTCCCCGTCGCCACGCAGGACGTCGCCCTGGTCGTCGACGCGTTCGTGCCGGCCGCGGACGTCGAGGCGGCGTTGCGGGACGGGGCCGGTGAACTGCTGGAGTCCATCCGGCTGTTCGACGTGTACGAGAACGCCGAGCAGCTCGGTGAGGGCCGGAAGTCGCTCGCCTACGCGCTGCGGTTCCGGGCGGCCGACCGGACGCTGACCGTGGACGAGGCGTCCGCGGCCCGGGACGCGGCCGTCGCTCTCGCTGGTGAGCGGGTGGGAGCCGAGCTGCGGAGTTAGCGCCGTGGGGGCTGCGCGGTGACTCCGGCTGCGGGTCCGCTGTGGCTGGTCGCGCAGTTCCCCGCGCCCCTGGCGGGGCGGGTCACCTCACTCTTTTGAGTGGTAAAGGTGGCTGATCCTGCCTTTTCGGGCGGACTGTCCCACAGAATCGGACCGGCCTTCTCGGGCCGGTCCGATTCTGTGTGTCAGGGGCCTGATGGGGGGCCATCGGCATGATCCGCGTCCGTGGTCGGGTGCGTTGGCTCGGACTGCCGACGGTGTGGGGCGCGGCGGCTGTCACGTACAAGCTGGCCTGTCCGCTCGCCCAGCAGAACGATCTCCCCGCGCGCATCCTCACCAGCGCCGTGTTCTTCGCGGTCGGCACCGGGCTGATCCTCCACGTACGGCGGTCGCTGACGCGCGAGCTGCGGCAGCTGCGCCGGGTCGCGGGCGCCGCACAGAGCGCGCTGCTGCGTCCGCCGCCGTCCCGCGTCGACGGGCTGGACGTCGCCGCCGTCCAGGTGGCGGCGGAGCGCGGGGCCGCGATCGGCGGCGACCTGTACGAGGTCGTGGCCACGGAGCACGGTGTGCGGGCCGTGATGGGCGACGTCCGCGGCCACGGGATCGGCGCGTTCGGCACGGTCGCCGCCGTGCTCGGCTGCTTCCGCGAGGCCGCGCACGACGAGAAGGACCTCGGGGATGTGCTGCGCCGGCTGGAGCGCGCCCTGGACCGGCATCTGCGTCTGGAGCATCCCGCCGGCGACATCGAGGAGTTCGTGACCCTGCTCCTCGTGGAGATCCGGGCCGACGGCGAGATGCTCGCGCTGAACTGCGGCCATCCCTGGCCGTACCGGCTGAGCGGCACACGGGCGGAACAACTCGCCGCCGGCGACCCGCATCCGCCGCTGGGCCTCTTCCCGCTGCCGCCGGTTCTGCCGACGGTCGGGCTCGGCCGCCTCGAACCCGATGACGCGCTGTTCCTCTTCACGGACGGTGCGCAGGACGCCCGGGACACCCGTGGCGCGTTCTTCCCGCTGGCGACGGCGCTGACGGGGGCGGCGGCGGACGGGCCGCTCTCCGCGCAGGGCGTCGTCGGCAGGATCTCGACCGCGCTGCGGCACCACATCCGGGGCACACCGCCGGACGACATCGCGCTGCTCGTCCTGAGGAACGGACGGCCGGCCCACCGGGGGGCGCAGGGAACGGCGCGAACGACCACAACGCACCCGCGGACCACCACGGCACCCTGAGCACCGCGGACCACCACGGCACCCTAGGCACCGCGACGCACGACGCACGGCCGGCGATGCCGTCCGCCCCGCCACGGAGTGTCGGGCAGGCGGCCGGGCGGACGGCGGAAGCGGGCCGCCGCACTGTACGAGGGGGAGCCGGCGGCCCGGCCGGCCTCTTGCGAGGCATTTCAGTCAACCGGCCGGCGACGCAGAGCGACAGCGCGCACACAGCGCGGATTCGAGCACTCCGTTCACACCCCGTGTGAACCCGGAACCACTAACCTGTCCGCACCGAGCCACCCGGGGGGCCCACATGCAGCCCAATACTCTGCTCGACGCGATCCTGGACGAGGCGGGGATCTCGCACGCGGGGCTGGCCGCACACGTGAATCAGGCGGGACGGGCACGAGGCCTGTCCCTGCGCTACGAACACACCGCCGTTGCCCGGTGGTTGAAGGGGCAGCGCCCGCGCGGGCAGGTGCCCGACCTCATCTGCGAGGTGCTGGCCGCCCGGCTGCAACGGCAGGTCACCCTCGACGACATCGGACTCGGCGTGCCCGGCGAGCCGTCCGCCCCGCACACCGGCTCGCTCTCCGGGTTCGTCGAGCGGGCCACCGCCCTGTGGCGCTCCGACCAGCAGCAGCGCCCGCACATCCTGGGCGCCCCCGCCCTCACCGGCACACCCGCCGTCATGCCCGTGTGGGAGTGGGAGAACCCGCCCGAGGACGTCGACGTCTCCCGGGGCGGCAGACACCGGGTCACCCCGGGCGACCTGGAGATGCTGCGGGCCGCCCGCACGCACTACGAGCAGATGTACCGCAAGGCCGGGGGCATCGCGACGCGCGCCCGGATCGTCGGCTTCCTCAACGCCGAGGCCGCCCCGCTGCTGCGCGGCAGCTACACCGACGAGACCGGCCGCCAACTGCACCGCGCCACCGGCGGGCTGGTCGCCGTCGCCGGCATCTGCGCCTACGACTCCGACGCCCACGGGCTCGCCCAGCGCTACTTCCACCAGGCGCTGCGCCTGGCCAAGGCCAGCGGGGACCGGGGGCTCGGGGCGTACGTCATCGCCCTGCTGGTCAACCAGTCGCTGTTCATGCGGGAGTACCGGCAGGCCGTCGCCTTCGCCGAGGCCGCGCTGCGCGCCGCCGGCAAGCACATCACCCCGGCGCTCGCCTCCGACCTCTACGCGATGCAGGCCAAGGCGTACGCGCATCTCGGCGACGGCGGCAGCGCCCTGTCCTGCATCCGGCGCGCCGAGCAGGCGGCCGAGCGCATCCGGCGCGGCTACGAGCCCGACGAGACCGGCTATGTCCAGCCGGGCCTGGTCAACGTCCAGGTGGCGGAGGCGCTGCTCAGCCTCGGGGAGATCGCAGCCGCCGGGGAGCATGCCGCGGCCGCCGTCGACAACCCGGCGCACGACCGGGGGCGTGTGCACCGGCTCGCGATGCTCAGCACCATCGAGCTGCGCCAGGGCAACGCCGACAAGGCCGTCGCCATCGCCGTGCAGATGGCCGAGCAGGCCCGTGGCATGGAGTCCCAGCGGTTGCGCGACCGGCTGCGCGCGGTGCGCGAACACCTGGTGCGCAGCGGGTGCGCCGGTACGTCCGAGGCCGCCGAACTCATCGACGGGGCCCTGCGCGTACCGTTGTAGATCCCGGGCTGCGGCCCCCGCCTGTCCCGAGCCGCTTCCTGTGCGCCTGCTGTCACCACGTCCCTGCTGCGATATTGCCCCTTACTCGACGGAAGGTGGCAGAACCGTGCAGTGGACGAAACGCAACGAACAAACTGTGTACTCAAACCGCTGGTTCAGCGTCAATCTCGCGGATGTCGAACTGCCGGACGGCCGGCACCTCGACCACTTCCTCATACGACTGCGGCCGGTCGCCGTGGCCACGGTGGTCAACGAGGCCAACGAGGTGCTGCTGCTGTGGCGGCACCGCTTCATCACGGACAGCTGGGGGTGGGAACTCGCGGCGGGCGTCGTCGAGGACGGCGAGGACATCGCCCGCGCGGCCGCCAGGGAACTGGAGGAGGAGACCGGCTGGCGGCCGGGACCGCTGCACCACCTCATGAGCGTGGAGCCGTCCAACGGGCTCACCGACGCCCGGCACCACGTGTACTGGGCCGACCGGGGCGAGTACGTCGGGCACCCCGTGGACGACTTCGAGTCGGACCGCCGGGAGTGGGTGCCCCTCAAGCTCGTCCCCGACCTGGTCGCCCGCGGCGAGGTCCCGGCCGCCAACATGGCGGCCGCGTTACTTCTGCTGCACCATCTCAGGCTCGGACAGGACACGTTGCCCTGACCCGACGTGGCCTTCTACCGTCCGAACGCCTGCCAGATCGCCACGACGAGGGCACCCACGGCGGTGAGGGCGGCGACCGCGGGCAGCGGCCAGCGCGCGTGTTCCAGTGTGTGGATCCGGGTGTTGAGTTCCTCGATCTCCTTGGCGGTCTCCTCGGTGCGGTGACTGAGCAGTGCCAGGCCGCCCTCGACGCGGGCGTACGCCACATCGAGGCGGCGCCGTAACTCTGCGAGTTCTCCATGGACGACGGGATGCTCGGGATCGACGGTCACGAGTCCGCTCCTTTCCGTAGTCATGTCACATCCCTGGTGTGCGCACAGGAGTCAACTCCCCTGGTGGGCGCCTGGGGAGAGTGTGCGAGGGGCATATGCGAGCCCGGCGCGCACACGGTGTGTGAATGCCGCGGGCCCGGCACCAACCCAGGTGCCGGGCCCGCCGCTTGGCCGAAATCTGACCGTCTGTAACCAGCCGCCTCAACGAACAGGCGGCGGAACGCGGACGCCGCCGCTTCCGGCCGTGGCCGGAGGAGCGGCGGCGTCGGGACGAGGACCGCGCCCGGGCGGTCAGCCGTACGTGTAGAAGCCCGAGCCCGTCTTGCGGCCCAGCCGGCCCGCGTCGACCATGCGCTGCAGCAGCGGGGGAGCGGCGTACAGCGGCTCCTTGTACTCCTCGTACATCGACTGCGCGACCGAGGCGACCGTGTCCAGGCCGATGAGGTCGGAGAGCTTCAGCGGGCCCATCGGGTGGGCGCAGCCCATCTCCATGCCGTTGTCGATGTCCTCACGGCTGGCGATGCCCGTCTCGAACATCCGGATCGCGGAGAGCAGGTACGGGATCAGCAGCGCGTTGACCACGAAGCCGGAACGGTCCTGGGCACGGATCGCGTGCTTGCCGAGCAGCTTCTCGGTGAACAGCTGGGCCCGGCTGATCGTGCCCTCGGACGTGGTGAGCGCCGGGATCAGCTCGACGAGCTTCTGCACCGGCGCCGGGTTGAAGAAGTGGACGCCGATGACCTGGTCCGGCCGCGAGGTCGCCACCGCCAGCTTCACCAGCGGGATGGACGAGGTGTTGGAGGCCAGGATGGCGTCCGGCCGGGTCACGACCTGGTCCAGGACCTGGAAGATCTCGGTCTTGACCTGCTCGTTCTCGACGACCGCCTCGATCACCAGGTCACGGTCGGCGAACTCGCCGAGGTCCGTGGTGAAGCTCAGGCGGGCCAGCGTGGCCTCCTGCTCCTCCTCGGTGATCTTGCCGCGCTCGGCGGCCTTGGCCAGGGAGCCGAACAGCCGGGTGCGGCCGATCTCCAGGGCTTCGCCGGTGGTCTCGGCGACCATGACGTCCAGGCCGGCCCGGGCGCACACCTCGGCGATCCCCGCGCCCATCTGACCGCAGCCCACGACTCCGACGCGTGCAATGTCTCCCGCTGGGATGTCCGTCACATCGTCCCTTTCGCTGCTGATCCACGACCGGGCAGGCCAGCCGGGTCCCGGCGCCTGCTCCGTTCGTGCACGTTACCGCCAAGTATCGATGATCGATCGCGGGGGGCGGGTCCGGTTCGGGCATGCTGGGCGCCAGGCGATCCGCGACCGGGCGGATCCACGGCATTTGGGGCACGCGCATGGGACGAGTCTCACGCAGGGCGTTCGCCGTGGCGGCGCTGTCGGCTTTCGCCATGACACCCACGGCATCGGCCGCGCCCGGGCGCAGGGGCGGGGCGCCGGCCTCCGAGATGCGGGGGGTGTGGCTGGCGACCGTGGCCAACCGGGACTGGCCGTCGAAGCCGGGCCTGTCCGCGTCGCAGCAGCGCGCCGAACTCCTCACCCATCTCGACACGGCGGTCCGCAACCGGCTCAACACCGTCGTCTTCCAGGTCCGGCCCACGGCGGACGCCCTGTGGCCCTCGCCGTACGAGCCGTGGTCGCAGTACCTCACCGGCACCCAGGGCAAGGACCCCGGCTGGGACCCGCTGGGCACGGCCGTGGAGGAAGCCCACGCCCGGGGCCTGAAGCTGCACGCCTGGTTCAACCCCTACCGGGTCGCCGCCCACGCCGACCCGACCCGTCTCGCGGCCTCGCACCCCGCCCGCCGCAACCCGGACTGGGTCGTCGCCTACGGCGGGAAACTCTTCTACAACCCGGGGCTGCCCGAGGTCCGGGCCTTCGTCGAGGACGCGATGCTGGACGCGGTGGCGCGCTACCCCGTCGACGGCGTGCACTTCGACGACTACTTCTATCCCTACCCGGTGGCGGGGGAGACGTTCGACGACGACGACGCCTACGAGGAGCACGGCGGCGGCTTCCCGGACCGGGCCGCCTGGCGGCGGGACAACATCGACCGGCTGGTGCGCGAGACCGCCGACCGCGTGAAGGAGATCCGGCCCGGCGTCCGCTTCGGCATCAGCCCCTTCGGCGTGTGGCGCAACGCCTCGACGGACCCGGCGGGTTCGGACAGCCGGGCCGGCGTGGAGACGTACGACGATCTGCACGCGGACACCCGCAAGTGGGTGCGGGAGGGCTGGATCGACTACATCGTCCCGCAGCTGTACTGGAACATCGGCTTCGCCGCCGCCGACTACGCCAAGCTGCTGCCCTGGTGGGCGGAGGTGGCACGCGGCAGCTCCACCCAGCTCTACGTGGGGGAGGCGCTGTACAAGGCGGGCGATCCCGCACAGCCGGCGGCCTGGCAGGAACCGTCCGAACTGTCCCGGCACCTGGCGCTCGCCAAGGAGTACACGCAGGTGCGCGGGCACGTGTTCTTCGCCGCCAGGGACGTGGCGGCCGACCGGGTCGGGGCGATGGCGAGGGTGGTCGCCGACCACTACGGGCAACCGGCGGACCCCCCGCGCTGAGTCACGGCCCGGTGGTGGTCTCCCGGTGGCGGATCTCGGTGTCGGGCCCCGGGGAGCACACGCCCTCGTGCCCGTCCTCGAACCGGACGCGGTACGGGGGGTTGCCCTCCTGGCCGAGCACCTCGACGATCTCGCCCACCTTGTCGTGCTGACCGACCACCCTGCCGTGCTGGACAAGCTGGTCGCCCACGGTTGCGCGCATCTGGGGCCTCCTCACAGGGAGCGGAGCAGCGGTCCGTGGCCTTGAGTCTACGGCCGGGGACGCGGGTCGGCAGGGGCCGTGCACCGCCCTGCTCAGCCGCGCGCCCGTTGTGTGACGGCGATGCAGACGAGCACCGCCGCCGCCGTCAGCGGGGCGGCCACCGTCAGGTGCTCGCCCAGCAGCAGCACCGACCACACCAGTGTGAGCAGGGGCTGAGCGAGCTGCAACTGGCTGGCCTTCGGGATGCCGATGGCCGCCATGCCCCGGTACCAGACGACCAGCCCGAGGAACTGCGAGCCCGCCGCGACCCACAGCAGCCCGGCGACGCTGTGCGCGGTCGGCTGCCAGGGCTCCTGGGCCAGCGCCAGGGCGGCCACGGGCACGGTCAGCGGCAGGCACAGCACCAGCGCCCAGCCGATCACCTGCCAGCCCGGCATGACCCGGGCCAGCCGGCCGCCCTCGGTGTAGCCGGCCGCGCACACCAGCAGCGCCGCGAAGAGGTACAGGTCGGCGGTGGACAGGGCGCCGCCGCTCTGCTGCACGGTGAAGGCGGCCACCGCCGCCGCGCCCGCGAGGGCCGCGGCCCAGAAGGTGCGCGAGGGCCGGGTGCCGACGCGCAGCGCGGAGCAGAGCGCGGTGGTCAGCGGGAGCAGCCCGACCACGACGGCCGCGTGCGCCGTGGTCGAGGTCTGCAGCGCCAGCGTCGTCAGCAGCGGGAAGCCGAGGACGACACCGGCCGCGACGACGGCCAGGCCCGGCCAGTGCCGGCGGGCGGGCAGCGGCACCCGCAGGACCAGCAGAGCACCGCCCGCGATCAGCGCGGCCAGGACGCTGCGCACGGCGACGAGCGACCAGGGCCCGAACCCCTCGAGACCCCACGCGGTGGCGGGGAAGGTGAGGGAGAAGGCGATGACGCCCAGGGCCGCCTGGAGGGTGCCGAAGCCGGGGCGGTCCCGCTCCGGGGCGGCGACTGCTATCCGAGGTGCGGCAGTAGCGCTACTCTGTGCTCTCATGCAAGAGCGTAGCAGTGTGGCTGAACTGGCGGAACAGCTGCGGCGGGAGCTCGACCGCTACTCACCGGGTGGAAAGCTGCCGTCCAGTCGGGCGCTGGTCGAGCGGTTCCGGGTCAGTCCGGTGACGGTGTCCCGGGCACTGGCGCAGCTCGCCGCCGAGGGGCTCGTGGTCACCCGCCCCGGCGCGGGCGCGTTCCGGGCGCGGTCCCGGCCGGCTCCGGCTCCCGCCGGCGACACCTCCTGGCAGGAGGTCGCGCTCAGCGCCGAGGGCGCCGCCGACCTCGTGCCCCGCTCGGTGGACGCCTCCGGGGTGCTGGTCTCGCTGGCCGCGCCGCCGCCCGGCGTGATCGAGTTCAACGGCGGCTATCTGCACCCCTCGCTCCAGCCCGAGCGGGCGATGGCCGCCGCCCTGTCACGGGCCGGGCGCCGCCCCGGTGCCTGGGGGCGGCCGCCCATGGAGGGACTGCCGGAGCTGCGCGAGTGGTTCGCGCGGACCATCGGCGGTTCCGTCACGGCCGCCGAGGTGCTGGTGACCGCGGGCGGCCAGTCCGCGCTCACCACCGCCCTGCGCGCCCTCGCCCCGCCCGGCGCCCCCGTGCTGGTCGAGTCGCCGACCTACCCCGGCATGCTCGCCATCGCCCGGGCGGCCGGCCTGCGCCCGGTGCCCGTCCCCGTGGACGCCGACGGGGTGAGACCGGCCCTGCTCGCCGACGCGTTCAAGGCCACCGGAGCCCCGGCCTTCGTCTGCCAGCCGCTCTTCCAGAACCCCACCGGTGCCGTGCTCGCGCCCGAGCGGCGCGCCGAGGTGCTGCGCATCGCCCGGGCGGCGGGCGCGTTCGTCGTCGAGGACGACTTCGTGCGGCGGCTGGTGCACGAGGACGCCGGGCCGCTGCCGCGCCCGCTGGCCGCCGACGACCCCGACGGCGTCGTCGTCCACGTCTCCTCGCTCACCAAGGCCACCTCGCCGAGCTTCCGGGTCAGCGCGCTGGCCGCCCGCGGGCCGGTCCTGGAGCGGCTGCGCGCCATCCAGGTCGTCGACACCTTCTTCGTGCCGCGCCCGCTCCAGGAGGCCGCGCTGGAACTCGTCGGATCACCCGCCTGGCCCCGGCACCTGCGGGCCGTCTCCGCGGAGCTGACGGCGCGCCGGCAGGCGATGACCGGCGCGCTCGGGCTGCACCTGCCCCACCTGGAGCTCGCGCACATCCCGTCCGGCGGCTACCACCTGTGGCCGCGCCTGCCCGACGGCACGGACGAGACGGCCCTGACGGCGGCCGCCCTGCGCGCCGGCGTCGCCGTCACGCCCGGGCGGCCCTACTTCAGCGCCGAACCGCCCGCCGCGCACCTGCGGCTGAGCTTCGCGGCGGTCGCCGGGACCGGGGAGATCGCGGAAGGCGTACGGCGGCTGCGCACCGCGTGCGAGGAGGTACTGGGATAACCGCTCGACCCCGGGCAGGTGATTTTGCGAGCATCCCGTCATGACCGACACGCCGCGCCTGCCCGAGGGCTACGAGATATCCACCGATCCGTCGCGCGTGGACGCCGAGCGCGTGCACCGCTGGCTGTCCACCGACGCGTACTGGGCACTGGGCCGCGCCCGCGAGAAGCAGGACCGGGCGATCGAGGGCTCGCTCAACTTCGGCGTGTACGACACCGCCTCGGGGGAGCAGGTGGCCTACGCCCGGGTCGTCACCGACCGGGCGACCTTCGCGTGGCTGTGCGACGTGTACGTCGACCCGTCGGTGCGCGGCAAGGGCGTCGGCACCGCGCTCGTGACGGCCGTGCGGGAGGAGGTGCGGTCGTTCGGGGTGCGGCGGGTGCTGCTCGCCACGCACGACGCGCACGGCGTCTACGAGAAGATCGGCTTCGCGCCGCTGGCCCGGCCCGAGCACTGGATGGTGCTCCTCTTCGATCAGTGAGGGGCACCGCACCCTCGGTAACTCCCAGGTAACACCTCTTGACCTGCGGTCTTGTGGCGCTCACGATCGCCGCATGTCACTTCGGGTCACGTTCGTCGCCGCCGCGCGCAGCTCCTCGCTGCTCGCCGAACGTTTCGAGGACGACCGGCCGCTGGACCAGGCCGGCTGGGGCGAGGTGGAGCGCGCCGCCCATGAACTGCTGCCGCTCGCGGCGGCCGACCTGCGCTACTGCTCGCCGGCCCCGCGCAGCCGGGCGACGGGGGAGGGGCTCGGGTACGCGCCGCTGGTGCAACTGGGGCTGCGCGACTGCGACATGGGCCGGTGGCGCGGGCTGACCCTGGGCGAGGCGATGGCCCGGGAGCCCGAGGCCGTGGACGCGTGGCTCGCCGATCCGCGGGCCACGCCGCACGGCGGTGAGTCCCTGATGGACTTCATCACCCGGATCGGCGGCTGGCTCGACACGCGGCCCGTGGAGGACGGCTGCCGGGTGGTGGCGGTGGCCGAGCCGTCCGTGATCCGCGCCGCCCTGGTGTACGCCCTGAAGGCGCCGCCCTCGACGTACTGGAACATCGACGTCCGCCCGCTGTCGACGACGACGGTGACGGGCCGCGGGGGGCGCTGGAACCTGCGCTTCGACGGGAGCCTGACTCAGCGTTCGCGCGCCTAGTGCGTCTGCTCGCCGCGCGGCGGGCCCGTGCCGTGGCCGGTGTCTTTCCTCCGGCTCACGCCTCGCGTGCGTACTCCGTGCGCAGCACCAGGTCCTTCGCGGGGCCGCGGACGCGCCACACCGTGTGCCAGTGGTCCGCGTCGAGGGCCGCGAACTCGCCGCGGTAGAGGTCCGCGGCGCAGGGGTGGTCGGCGACGTGCCGTCCGGACGTCAGGTCCAGGTCGTGGAAGGGCCGGCCGTCGGCGAACCGTACGTCCGCCGTGCCGTCCGGGCCCGGCAGGAACCGCAGCGTCCGCTCGGCGGGCCGGGCCACGCCCTGCCAGACGAACGTGCCCGACTCCCGGTGCAGCAGCCCGCCGTCCTCCCGGGCCTCGAACACTGTGCTGCCCGTGAACTCGCCCTCCGCGCCGCTCGCGAGATCCCGCACCGACCGGGTCACGCGCCAGTGCCCGGCCAGATACGCCAGCACGTCCGGCACTGGCCAGAACTCGCCCATCGCGCCCCGTTCTCCGTCCCGTCCGGTGGTGCGCGACCCATTGACGCGCACCTGCCCCCTCCCTATCTTGCCGTTCGAAGTGTTGACCAGCGTCTGATATTTCGAACACTCCTCTACCAGAGAGCCGCGGAGTATCCATGCCACGCACCGCCCGCACCGGATGGAGAGCCGGCTTCACGGCCACCGCCCTCCTGACGGCAGCAGCCCTCGTACCGGCCCCCGCCCACGCCGAGGACGTCACCGACTACGCGATCACCGTCGACCCGTCCGCCCGGGGCGCGACGATCGACGACACGATGTACGGCGTCTTCTTCGAGGACATCAACCGGGCCGCCGACGGCGGTCTGTACGCCGAGCTCGTGCAGAACCGATCCTTCGAGTACTCCACGGCCGACAACGGCGCCTACACGCCCCTGACCTCCTGGACGGCGGCCGGCACGGCCCAGGTGGTGAACGACTCCGGGCGGCTCAACGCGCGCAACCGCAACTACCTCTCCCTGGGCGCCGGTTCGTCCGTCACCAACGCCGGCTACAACACCGGCATCCGGGTCGAGCAGGGCAAGAAGTACGACTTCTCCGTGTGGGCCCGCGCCGAGAGCGGCAGCACGCTCACGGTCTCGCTGAAGGACACGGCGGGCAGCCTGGCGACCGCCCGCCAGGTCGCCGTCGAGGGCGGCTGGACCAAGTACAAGGGCACCTTCACCGCGACCCGCACCAGCAGCCGCGGCCGGCTCGCCGTGGCCACCGCGCACGCCGCCGCGCTCGACGAGGTGTCGCTGTTCCCGCGCGACACCTACAAGAACCAGCCCAACGGCCTGCGCAAGGACCTCGCAGAGAAGATCGCCGCCCTGAAGCCCGGCTTCGTGCGCTTCCCCGGCGGCTGCCTGGTCAACACCGGGTCCATGGAGGACTACAGCGAGGCGAGCGGCTGGCAGCGCAGGCGCAGCTACCAGTGGAAGGACACCGTCGGACCGGTCGAGGAGCGCGCCACCAACGCCAACTTCTGGGGCTACAACCAGAGTTACGGCCTCGGCTACTACGAGTACTTCCGCTTCTCCGAGGACATCGGCGCGATGCCGCTGCCCGTCGTCCCGGCCCTGGTGACCGGCTGCGGCCAGAACAAGGCCACGGAGGACGACGCCCTGCTCCAGCGGCACGTCCAGGACACCCTCGACCTGATCGATTTCGCCAACGGCCCGGCGACCTCGAAGTGGGGCAAGGTGCGCGCCGCGATGGGCCACCCCAAGCCCTTCCACCTGACCCACATCGGCGTCGGCAACGAGGAGAACCTCCCGCGCGAGTTCTTCGCCCGCTTCGAGAAGTTCCGGGCCGCCATCAAGGCGAAGTACCCCGGCATCACGGTCATCTCCAACTCGGGCCCGGACGACGCCGGCGCGATCTTCGACACCGCCTGGCAGCTCAACCGCGAGGGCGGGGTCGACATGGTCGACGAGCACTACTACAACAGCCCCGACTGGTTCCTGCGGCACAACGACCGCTACGACTCCTACGACCGCACGGGCCCCAAGGTCTTCCTCGGCGAGTACGCCTCCCAGGGCAACGCCTGGAGGAACGGCCTGGCCGAGGCCGCCTTCATGACCGGCCTGGAGCGCAACGCGGACGTCGTGAAGCTGGCCTCGTACGCCCCGCTGCTCGCCAACGAGGACTACGTGCAGTGGCGCCCCGACATGATCTGGTTCAACAACCGGGCCTCCTGGAACTCGGCCAACTACGAGGTCCAGAAGCTGTTCATGACCAACGTCGGCGACCGCGTGATCCCCTCGAAGGCCACGACCACCCCGGAGGTCAGCGGCCCGATCACCGGCGCCGTCGGCCTGTCGACCTGGGCGACCAGCGCCGCGTACGACGACGTGAAGGTCACCTCGGCGGACGGCTCGACGCTGCTGAGCGACGACTTCTCCGGTGGCGCCGCGCAGTGGCGGCACAGCGGCGCCGGCGACTGGAGCGTCCAGGACGGGCAGTACGTCCAGACCGACACCGCCGCCGAGAACACCATGGTCACGGCGGGCGACCCGGCCTGGAAGGACTACGACCTGCGGGTGAAAGCCACCAAGAAGTCCGGCAAGGAGGGCTTCCTCGTCGCCTTCGGCGTCAAGGACACCGGCAACTACTACTGGTGGAACCTGGGCGGCTGGAACAACACCCAGTCCGCGGTCGAACAGGCCGTGGACGGCGGCAAGAGCACCCTGCTGACCAAGGCCGGGTCGATCGAGACGGGCCGGGCCTACGACATCCGCATCGAGGTGCGTGGCCGCCAGGTCACCCTGTTCCTCGACGGCCAGGAGTGGGGCCGCTTCACCGACGACAAGCCGGCCGAGCCGTTCCGCCAGGTCGTCACCCGCGACGCGCGGACCGGTGACCTGATCGTCAAGGTGGTCAACGCCCAGCCGGCCGAGGCCCGCACCGCCGTCGACCTCGGCGGGACCAGGGTCGCCTCCACGGCCCGCGTGACCACGCTGGCCGCCGACCAGGACGCGGTGAACACCGAGACGGACGCACCGGTGACTCCGGTGACGTCGACCTTCCGGGGCGTGGCCCCGAAGTTCACCTACACCTTCCCGGCGAACTCCGTGACGTTCCTGCGGATCAGACAGGGTTAGCGCCCGACCTCCTCGTGGGCCGCTGTCCTCCGGGCAGCGGCCCACGCGCGCGCGGCGGAGAGGATTGCATCATGGATTGCATAAACGTGCAGCGAAACGTATAGTCATGCTCTCTGAGGAGGAGGATTCCATGGCGGTACGAGCGGCAGTGGCCGGAGCGAGTGGATACGCGGGCGGGGAACTGCTGCGTCTGCTCCTGGCCCACCCCGAGGTCGAGATCGGCGCCCTGACCGGCAACTCCAACGCCGGCCAGCGGCTCGGCGCGCTCCAGCCGCACCTGCTGCCGCTGGCCGGCCGTGAGCTGCAGGAGACGACCCCGGAGGTCCTCGACGGCCACGACGTGGTCTTCCTGGCGCTGCCGCACGGACAGTCCGCCGCCGTCGCCGAGCGGCTCGGCCCGGACGTGCTGGTCGTCGACATGGGCGCGGACTTCCGCCTCACCGACGCCGCCGCCTGGGAGAAGTTCTACGGCTCGCCCCACGCCGGGACCTGGCCCTACGGCCTTCCCGAACTGCCGGGTGCCCGCGCCGCGCTGGAGGGGTCCAAGCGCATCGCGGTACCCGGCTGCTACCCCACGGCCGTCTCCCTCGCCCTCGTCCCGGCCTACGCGGCGGGTCTGGCCGGGCCCGAGGCGGTGATCGTCGCGGCGTCCGGCACCTCCGGCGCGGGCAAGGCGCCCAAACCGCACCTGCTGGGCAGCGAGGTCATGGGCTCGATGTCCCCCTACGGCGTCGGTGGCGGGCACCGGCACACCCCCGAGATCACCCAGAACCTCAGCGCGGCGGCGGGCGGGACGGTCTCCGTGTCCTTCACGCCCACCCTCGCGCCGATGCCGCGCGGCATCCTCGCCACCTGCAGCGCCAAGGCGACGGACGGCGTCACCGGCGAGGTGCTGCGCGCCGCCTACGAGAAGGCCTACGCGGACGAGCCCTTCGTGCACCTGCTCCCCGAGGGGCAGTGGCCCGCCACGGCGTCCGTCCACGGTTCGAACGCCGTTCAGCTGCAGGTCGCGTACGACGAGGCCGCCGGCCGGATCATCGTGATCAGCGCCATCGACAACCTCACCAAGGGCACCGCGGGCGGTGCCGTCCAGAGCATGAACATCGCCCTGGGTCTCGACGAGACCACCGGACTGACGACGATCGGAGTTGCGCCGTGAGCGTGACGGCAGCGAAGGGATTCACGGCGGCGGGCATCGCCGCCGGGATCAAGGAGAACGGCAATCCCGACCTGGCCCTCGTGGTCAACACCGGGCCCCGCCGCGCCGCCGCCGGCGTCTTCACCTCCAACCGGGTGAAGGCCGCCCCCGTCCTGTGGTCCGAACAGGTCCTCAAGAGCGGCCAGGTGTCCGCGGTCGTCCTCAACTCCGGCGGCGCCAACGCCTGCACAGGCCCGAAGGGCTTCCAGGACACGCACGCCACCGCCGAGAAGGCCGCCGAGGTCCTCGGGCGCGGCGCCATCGAGATCGCCGTCTGCTCGACCGGCCTCATCGGCGTCCTGCTGCCCATGGACAAGCTGCTCCCGGGCGTGGAGCAGGCCGCGGCGGCCCTGAGCGAGCACGGCGGCGAGAAGGCCGCCATCGCCATCAAGACCACCGACACCGTCCACAAGACGTCCGTCGTCACCAAGGACGGCTGGACCGTCGGCGGCATGGCCAAGGGCGCGGGCATGCTCGCCCCCGGCCTCGCCACCATGCTCGTCGTGCTCACCACCGACGCGGACCTGGACGACGAGAGCCTGGACAAGGCGCTGCGCGCCGCCACGAAGGTCACCTTCGACCGGGTCGACTCCGACGGCTGCATGTCCACCAACGACACCGTGCTGCTGCTGGCCTCCGGCTCCTCCGGCATCACCCCCGGGTACGAGGAGTTCGCCGAGGCCGTGCGGCAGGTCTGCGACGACCTCGGCCAGCAGCTCATCCGGGACGCCGAGGGCGCCAGCAAGGACATCAAGGTCGAGGTGGTGGGCGCCGCGACCGAGGACGACGCCGTCGAGGTGGGCCGCTCCATCGCCCGCAACAACCTCCTCAAGTGCGCCATCCACGGCGAGGACCCCAACTGGGGCCGGGTGCTCTCCGCCATCGGCACGACCAAGGCCGCCTTCGAGCCGGACCGGCTCAACGTCGCCATCAACGGCGTCTGGGTCTGCAAGAACGGCGGCGTCGGCGAGGACCGCGAGAAGGTCGACATGCGCTACCGCGAGGTGCACATCGTCGCCGACCTCGCCGCCGGGTCCGAGACCGCCACCATCTGGACCAACGACCTCACCGCCGACTACGTCCACGAGAACAGCGCCTACTCCTCATGAGCAGCGGATCCACGCGCAAGCACACCGCCCTGCCCAAGGCACAGATCCTCATCGAGGCCCTGCCCTGGCTGGTCCGGCACAACGGCAAGACGGTCGTCATCAAGTTCGGCGGCAACGCCATGGTCGACGAGGACCTCAAGGCCGCCTTCGCCCAGGACGTGGTCTTCCTGCACCACGCCGGCCTCAAGCCCGTCGTCGTGCACGGCGGCGGCCCGCAGATCAGCGCCGCCCTCGACCAGCACGGCATCGTCAGCGAGTTCAAGGCGGGCCTCAGGGTCACCACCGAGGACGCCATGGACGTCGTCCGCATGGTGCTGGCCGGCCAGGTCCAGCGCGAACTGGTCGGGCTGCTCAACCGGCACGGGCCGCTCGCCGTCGGCCTGACCGGCGAGGACGCGCACACCATCACCGCCACCAAGCACCAGCCGGAGATCGACGGCGAACTGGTCGACATCGGCCGGGTCGGCGAGATCACCGCGATCGACACGGGCGCCATCGAGGCCCTGCTCGCCGACGGCCGCATCCCGGTCGTCTCCTCGATCGCCCGCTCCCAGGACGACGGACATGTCTACAACGTCAATGCTGATACGGCGGCTGCGGCACTCGCTGCTGCACTGGGCGCCGAAACCCTCATGGTCCTCACGGACGTCGAGGGACTCTACGAGGACTGGCCGCACAGCGACGAGGTGATCAGCCGCCTCACCGCCACCGAGCTGGAGCGGCTGCTGCCGGACCTGTCCTCCGGCATGGTGCCCAAGATGGAGGGCTGCCTGCACGCGGTGCGCAACGGCGTGACCACCGCCCGCGTCATCGACGGCCGGGTCCAGCACTCGATCCTGCTGGAGATCTTCACCGACGAGGGGATCGGCACGATGGTCGTGCCCGACGAGAAGGGGGATGCGGCATGACCGCCAACGAGGAACTCGCCGAGCGGTGGCGGGGCGCGCTCATGAACAACTACGGCACCCCGTTGCTGCCCCTCGTCCGCGGCGAGGGCACCGCGGTCTGGGACGCCGACGGCACCCGCTACCTGGACTTCGTCGGCGGCATCGCGACCAACGCCCTCGGCCACGCCCACCCGGCGATCGTCGAGGCCGTGACCCGGCAGATCGGCTCCCTCGGCCACATCTCCAACTTCTTCATGGCCGACCCGACCGTGACGCTCGCCGAACGGCTGCTGCGGCTCTTCGGCCGGGACGGCCGGGTCTTCTTCTGCAACTCCGGCGCCGAGGCCAACGAGGCCGCCTTCAAGATCGGCCGGCTGACCGGGCGCACCCACATCGTGGCCACCGAGGGCGCCTTCCACGGGCGGACCATGGGCGCCCTGGCGCTCACGGGCCAGCAGGGCAAGCGCGAACCGTTCCTGCCGCTGCCCGGCGACGTCACCCACGTGCCGTTCGGCGACGCCCAGGCCCTGGCCGCGGCGGTGACGGATGAGACCGCGCTCGTCGTCCTGGAGCCGATCCAGGGCGAGCTCGGCGTGGTCGTCCCGCCCGCCGGATATCTCAAGGCCGCCCGGGCCATCACCGCCGCGACCGGGGCGCTCCTCGTCCTGGACGAGGTGCAGACCGGCATCGGCCGGACCGGGCACTGGTTCGAGTACCAGGCCCACGAGGGCGTCCTGCCCGACGTGGTGACCCTGGCCAAGCAGCTCGGCGGCGGGCTGCCGCTCGGCGCGACCGTCGCCTTCGGGCGCGCCGCGGAGCTGCTCCAGCCGGGCCACCACGGCACGACCTTCGGCGGCAACCCCGTCGCCTGCGCCGCCGGACTCGCCGTCCTCGACACCATCGAGAACGAGGGGTTGCTGGAGAACGTCAAGCGGCAGAGCGAGAAGTTGCGGGACGGAATCGAGGGCCTCGGCCACCAGTTGATCGATTCCGTCCGGGGCGCGGGACTCCTCCTGGGTATCGTGCTCACCGAGCCGCTCGCGCCGCAGGTGCGCCAGGCGGCTCAGGAGGCCGGTTTCCTGGTGAACGCGCCCGCCCCCGACGTCGTCCGGCTGATGCCGCCGCTGAACCTCCGCGACGCCGAGGTGGACGCGTTCCTGGGGGCACTTCCCGGCATCCTCCAGGCAGTGAACGGGGACGGACGATCCGGGGAATGAGACGACGATGAGCCAGGCGCAGGACCACGAGCAGCCGGGGGCGAACGGGCCCGCCGTGCCGCAGACCCGCACCGCACGGCACCGCCGGATCGTGGACATCCTCAACCGGCAGCCGGTCCGCTCGCAGAGCCAGCTGGCGAAGCTGCTCGCCGACGACGGGCTGAGCGTCACGCAGGCGACGCTCTCCCGGGACCTGGACGAGCTGAACGCGGTCAAGATCCGCAACACCGACGGGGACCTGATCTACGCGGTGCCGAGCGAGGGCGGGTTCCGCACGCCGCGGGCGCCGCTGGGCGGGTCGGCGAAGGAGGAGCGGATGCGGCGGCTCTCGCAGGAGCTGCTGATCTCCGCGGAGGCCTCGGCGAACCTCGTGGTCCTGCGGACCCCTCCGGGGGCCGCGCAGTTCCTGGCCTCGGCGATCGACCAGGCCGAGCTCCACGACATCCTGGGGACGATCGCCGGGGACGACACGCTGCTGCTGATCAGCCGGGAGCCTACGGGTGGGCAGGCCCTGGCCGACCATTTGCTGCGGCTGGCGCAGAACGGGCACTGAGCGCCCGCCGTACGGGTGACGGTGGGCGGGCGGGTGCGGGTGCGTTGTGGCCGTTCGCGCAGTTCCCCGCGCCCCTCGGCGGCGTGGTGCCTGAGGTGGTGGGTGGGTGGGGGTGCGTTGTGGCTGTTCGCGCAGTTCCCCGCGCCCCTGAGGGGCGCGTCCTGAGGGGCGTCCTCAGCCTAGGCGGGCTGCCAGGCCGGCTGTGCAGCGGACCTCGTCGCCGGCTGTGATCAGTAGCGCCTCCACCTCCGGGAGTGACTCCAGCCAGGCCAGGCCCTCCCGCGAGCCCATCGCGAACGCCGCCGTCGCCCAGCAGTCCGCCCACGTCAGCCGGGGCCCCACCACCGTCACGGCGACCAGGTCGGTCACGGCCGAACGCCCCGTGCGCGGGTCGACGATGTGCGCGCCCCGCTCCGCCGTACCGGACGTCGCCACCGACAGCTCCCGCACCCCGGCCGCGGAGACGACCGCCGCCAGCCCGCCCGGGCGCAGGGGGTCCGACACCCCGACCCGCCAGGGCCGCTGCGGCTCCGGCGTCCCCAGCAGCTGGACGTCTCCGCCGCCGTTGACGCTCACCCCGCACACCCCGGGCACCTCCGCCAGCCGCCGCGCCGCCCGTTCGACGGCCCAGCCCTTGACGATGCCGGTCGGATCGAGGCGGCCCTGGTACGACATGCTGAACCAGCCGTCGCTCACCCGCTCCGCCTGAGCCGCCAGCTCCAGCACCTCGGCGACCTCGGGATCGCACTGCCCGACGCTCACCTCGCCGCGCTGCAGCCGGGAGACCTGGCTGTCCTCGCGGTAGGTGCTGAACACCTCGTCGACGCGGTGCAGCCCGGCCACGACCTCGTCCAGGGCCGCGCGCACGGCGGCCGGATCCCCGCCGCGGACGTCGAGGGAGAAGACGGTCCCCATCGTCTCCTCCACGTGACGCACCGCGGCGGGAGCCTGCGCGGAGTCGGCCACCGTGTCAGCCACCGGCCTGGTCCAGCGCCGACTGGAGGGACTTCTTGTAGCCGGCGCTGGTGTAGGTGGCTCCGGAGACGGAGTCGATCTGTGCGGTGCCGGTGGCGACGGCGGCCTGGTTGAGGCGGGGGACCGAGCTGGAGGTGATCTGGTCGCTGCGGCCGCCCTTGGGGGCCTGGACCGCCTCGGCCTTGGTGATCTTCCCGCCGGCGACGGTGATCCGGACCTGCACCGGCCCGTACTCGGTCTGCGCCACGCTGCCGGTGAACGTCCCGGTCCCGGTCTGCTCCCGGCCGCCTCCCTCACCTGCGGCCTGCGAGGAGCCGCCCCCGGACGGGGCCTTGTCCAGGGCGGACTGGAGGGACTTCTTGTAGCCGGCGCTGGTGTAGGTGGCTCCGGAGACGGAGTCGATCTGTGCGGTGCCGGTGGCGACGGCGGCCTGGTTGAGGCGGGGGACGGAGCTGGAGGTGATCTGGTCGCTGCGGCCGCCCTTGGGGGCCTGGACCGCCTCGGCCTTGGTGATCTTCCCGCCGGCGACGGTGATCCGGACCTGGACCGGCCCGTACTGCGTCTGCGCGACATCGCCCGTCACGGTCCGGGCCGTGCCCGCGCCCCCGCCCTGCGCGGCGCCCGCCGAGGCCTTCGCCTTGTCCAGGGCGGACTGCAGTGACTTCTTGTAGCCGGCGCTGGTGTACGTCGCCCCGGACACGGCGTCGATGTCCGCGCTCTGCGCCGCGACGGCCGCCTGGTTGAGGCGCGGCACGGCGTTGGCGGTGATCTGGTCGCTCTGGCCGCCCTTGGGGGTCTGGACCGCCTCGGCCTTGGTGATCTTGCCGTTGCTCATGGTCACGCGGACCTGGACCGGACCGTACTGCGTCTGGGCCGCGTCACCGGTGACCGCGCCGTTCACGCCGCCCTGCGGGGCCTGCCCGGCCGCCGCCGGCGGGAGCTGGCCGCCCGCCGCCTGGGCGGATCCCGGGTCGGAGGCGGGCTTCAGCGACAGCAGCAGCACGATGCCGGAGACGGTGGCTGCGCCGGCGAGCACGGCACGCCGGACGGGGTGAGACTTCCTCATCGTTTCCCAAACTCCTGAAGGGCCGTTGATGTCCCGTCGCTCACATCTCGAACGACTCGTGATGGATACGGCGGGCGGGGACTCCCGCGCCGCGCAGTGCCTCGTAGACGGACTGCGCGAAGCCGGGCGGCCCGCACATGAAGACGTCGTGGTCGCCGATGTCCGGGATCTTCCGCTGGAGGGACTCGGCGGAGATGTCGGGGCGTTCCCCGTCCGGGCTGTTGACCGCGTACATCAGCCGCGCGCCGCGCTCGTCGGCGATCTTGGCGAGCTCGCCCCACAGGGCCAGGTCCTGGGTGCTGTTGGCGCGGTAGAGCAGCGTGATGTCACCGGACGCGCCGGGCAGCGTCTCGAACAGCGCCCGCATCGGGGTGATCCCGACACCGCCCGCCACCAGCAGCACCTTGCCCCGGCTGCGGCGCTGCGCGGTCATCGCGCCGTAGGGGCCCTCCGCCCAGACCCGGGTGCCGGGTGTCAGATCGCGCAGCCGCTCGGTGTGGTCGCCGATCGCCTTGACGGTGATCCGCAGCATGTCCGGGCGCGGCGCCGCCGACAGGGAGTACGGGTGGGAGCTGAAGCGCATGCCCGGCGCCATGAACCGCCAGCGGAAGAAGTGCCCGGCCTCGGCGCCCATCCGGTGCAGCTTGCGGCCGCCGATCAGTACGGACACGATGCCCGGGGTCTCCTCGATGACCGCCTCGACGCGCATGCGGTGCCGCAGGTTCAGCCGGATCGGGGTGAGGATCCGGTACCAGACCACCAGCGCCGTCACCACGCCGTACAGCCCGTACCAGAAGGTCTTGGCGGTGGGCTCGACGGCGAACTCGTTGCCCGTGGTGATCTGGTGCCAGAACGTCAGGTACACCGCCGCGTAGGTGAGCAGGTGCACGTGGTACCAGGTGTCGTACCCGATCAGCCGGCGCACGCCGCCGATCGACAGGATCCCGATGAGGAACAGCAGACCGGTGCCGATGGCCGCCTTGCCCATGTCCGGCAGCTGGTTGACGGAGTCTACGGTCTGCTGCACGACGTCGCCGAGCCCCTTGCCCGCCTGCAGGGCGTAGCCCCACATGATGAGGAAGACGTGGGCGAGGACCAGGCAGAGGGTGTAGCGGCCGGTCATGGCGTGCCAGCGCGCGACCCGGTCGGTGCCCACCCGTCGCTCCAGGGCCGGCACGCGCGCCATCTGGAGCACCACCAGCGCCATCAGATAGCCGGCGAGCAGGCCCGTGATCCGGCCGGCCGCCACGATCTTGCTCGTGGTGTCCGCGAGGGACGGTGTGTTGTCCCACCACAGCCACAGCACGGCCGCCGCTCCCGCCCACAGGGCGATCAGCAGCGGAACGGCCGGGGAGCGGCGCGGGCGGATGCGGCGCATCGTCTGGCGGCGGGCGGCACGGCCGCCTGCGAGCGTGGTGGTCACGGTTCCTCCGTGGGGACTTGACCCTTGGCCCACAGATACGTGCCGGGACACGGGAGTGTTCAGCCGTGCACCGAGTCGTGTGCGAACCAGCCGTGACCGGTGGTAACCCCGGCTCGTCCCGCGACTGTTCACCAGCGGGTGACAGCCGTGCTCCCGCTCTCCGTTCCGACGGCGATGTGCGGCCGCCGCTCGGGATCCGCCCAGGCCAGGATCCGCCGCATCGCGGCCCGGGAGACGGACACGCAGCCGGCCGTCGGGCCCCGTCCGTGGACATGGAGGAAGATGCCCGCGCCGCGTCCCCGCACGGGACGCTCGTAGTTGAAGCCGATGACCAGCGCGTGCGCGTACTGCGTCCGGTAGGTGATCAGATGCTCGGACTCGGCGGCCCGGCAGTCGGCGGCACGGGGCTCGCTCCAGCGGTTGTAGGAGCGCGAGTCGTTGTCCTGGCACCACCAGGAGTCCTGCCGCACCCGGCGGTACGGATACGCCGTCCCGCGCGGCGCCGCATCGATGCCGAACGCGTACGGCAGGTCGTACAGACCCGTCGGCGTGGTCTCGGTGCCCTGCTCGCGGGCGCCGCCGTCGACCAGCCCGTTCGCCCCGAAGCGCGCCGGTGCGGAACCCGCCTTCACCCACCGGCCGCCCCCGGTCCGGTTCCACCAGGTGACCATGCCCGTCGTCGCGTTCTTCCGCGGGGCCACCGCGGTGATGAGCTGGGTGCCGCCGCCGGTGTCCGCCATCCGGGCCGGCAGCGGCGGCGCGGGCGGCCCGGCGCCGAGCAGCAGAAGGGCACAGACGGCGAGGGCGACGGCACCGGGGCGCATGCCTCAGACCGTAGAGGGCGGCAGCGGCAACGGCAGCCCGGGTAGTCCGTCCAGGCTGGTGGCGACGTGCTCCTTCTTGGCGAAGTACGCCCCGAGCGAGGCGTCGTCCTCCCGGGCGAACCGCTTGCCGTGCAGGTCCCGGTCCTCCTCGTAGGCCATGAAGGGCACCGCGTAGCCACAGGTGTCGCGGACCAGTTCGGCGGTGACGACGATGATCGCGCGCAGGCCGTGCGGGGCGGGGTCGATGTCCGGGAAACGGGCGAGCAGTTCCGCGAACCGGGGGTCGTCGCGGAAGACCGGCTCGCCCCTGCCGTGCACGCGCACGATGGTGGGCGGGCCCTGGAAGGCGCACCACATCAGGGTAATCCGCCCGTTCTCACGCACATGGGCGATGGTCTCGGCGTTGGAGCCGGCGAAGTCCAGATAGGCCACGGTGTGTTCGTCGAGCACCGCGAAGGAGCCCTTGAGGCCCTTGGGGGAGAGGTTGATCGTGCCGTCGGCGGACAGGGGCGCGGTGGCGGTGAAGAAGACCGGCTGTGCCTCGATGAACGAGCGGAGCCGGCCGTCTATCCCCTCATAAGTCTTTCCCATGTCTAACGATTATGGGAGCAAGTCTTTTGACTGTCTAAGGAATTGCGGGATCCGGTCACCTCTGCCGGATCCCGCCCGGACCGTGGCCGCCCCGGCCGGCGCTCCCACGGGGCGGCCACGGCGCCTGTCACGTCACTTGGTGAGCGTGCAGGCGGCCAGGGAGTCCAGACCGGCCGGCCGCTCGGCGGTGCGGCCGATGGCGGTGGCGATGCGGTTGATGGCCGCGACGCGCTTGTCCTCCAGCGGGCCGAGGATGGCGTTCTGGACGAAGTTGGGCCCGCCCTGTCCGACCGTGTCGACGAGGCGCTTGTCGGCCTCCTGGATCTGGGTGTCCAGCTGACGCAGGTTGCGGTCGACCTCGGCCTGGGCGGAGGCCGGGATCGCGGGCAGCCGCGAGGCGACGTCGGGGCAGCTGATCGCGCCGGCACCGGCCCCGCCCGCCTCACCCGCACCGCCCTCTTCGGCACCCGCGCCCCCTTCCTCGGCGCCCGCGCCACCCTCTCCGGCACCGGCACCGGCACCGGCACCCGCACCGGCCTCGCCTCCGGCGCCTTCCTCCGCGCCGGCGCCTTCCTCCGCCCCGGCGTCACCTCCGGCCCCGGCGCCCGCCTCGCCCGCTCCCGCACCGCCGTCGGCGCTGAGCTGACAGGCCGCGAAGGCCTCCAGGCCCTCGGGCTTGGCGGCGGCCCGTCCGATCGCGGTCTCGATGCGGTTGAGGGCGGCGACGCGCTTGTCCTCCAGCGGGCCGAGGATGGCGTTCTGGACGAAGTTGGGCCCGCCCTGCCCGACCGTGTCGACGAGGCGTTTGTTGGCCTCCTGGATCTGGGTGTTCAGCTGGGCGAGGTTGCTGTCGACCTCCGCCCGGGCCGAGGCGGGGATGTCGGGCAGCTGCGGGGTGACGTCGGGGCAGGTGATGGTGCCGGGGCCCGCCAGCGTCCGGGCGTTCGTCCCGCCGTTCTCGGACGTCTCCCCGGCGAGCGCGAAGCCGGCGATCGCCGTGCCGGACAGCGCCACCGCGGCCGCGCCGCCGATGAACGCGACGCGGCGCTTGTTGTACTTCGGAAGAGCCCTGGACATGGGGGTGCCTCACTAGGGGTCGGTGGGTCGTGGGTGTACAAACGCGGCGCCTGCGTTCGGCGAGAGGTACGGGTAAGCGGTTTCCCGCGTTCAACGGGCCCGCGAATTCCCCTGCTCTGGCCGGAAACCGATCCCGGGTGCGGCCTCGGTCCGCACCCTCGTCCGCACCCTCGTCCGCGCCCTTGGTTCAGGCCTCGATCCCCTCGATTGACGAATCATGCAGAACTCTGCATAATCATGCAGTACACTGCCCGTGGCGGTGCCCATCCCACCCAGTGAGGAGCGCAGCAGGTGAGCAGCAACAGCGGTGACGTCCGGCTCTGGGGCGGCCGTTTCGCCGACGGTCCCGCCGAGGCCCTGGCGAAGCTGTCCGCGTCCGTCCACTTCGACTGGCGGCTCGCGCCGTACGACATCGCCGGTTCGCGTGCCCACGCGCGCGTGCTGCACCAGGCCGGCCTCCTCACGGACGCCGAGCTGACCCGGATGATCGCCGGCCTCGACCGGCTGGAGGCGGACGTCGCCGACGGCTCCTTCACGGGCACGATCGCCGACGAGGACGTCCACACGGCGCTGGAGCGGGGTCTGCTGGAGCGCCTCGGCCCCGACCTCGGCGGCAAGCTCCGCGCGGGCCGCTCCCGCAACGACCAGGTCGCCACGCTCTTCCGGATGTACCTGCGCGACCACGCCCGGGTCATCGGCGGCCTGATCGCCGAGCTCCAGGACGCGCTGATCGGCCTCGCCGAGGCCCACCCCGACGTGGCGATGCCCGGCCGCACGCACCTGCAGCACGCCCAGCCGGTCCTGTTCGCGCACCACGTCCTCGCCCACGTCCAGTCCCTCTCCCGGGACGCCGAGCGGCTGCGCCAGTGGGACACGCGCACGGCCGTGTCGCCGTACGGCTCGGGCGCCCTGGCCGGTTCCTCCCTCGGGCTGGACCCGGAGGCCGTGGCGAAGGACCTCGGGTTCGAAGGGGGTTCGGTGGCCAACTCGATCGACGGCACGGCCTCCCGGGACTTCGTCGCCGAGTTCGCGTTCATCACGGCGATGATCGGGGTCAACCTCTCCCGGATCGCCGAGGAGGTCATCCTCTGGAACACGAAGGAGTTCTCCTTCGTGACCCTGCACGACGCCTTCTCGACCGGCTCGTCGATCATGCCGCAGAAGAAGAACCCGGACATCGCGGAGCTGGCCCGCGGCAAGTCCGGCCGCCTGATCGGCAACCTGACGGGCCTGCTGGCCACCCTCAAGGCCCTCCCGCTCGCCTACAACCGCGATCTCCAGGAGGACAAGGAGCCGGTCTTCGACTCCATCGACCAGCTGGAGGTCCTGCTGCCCGCCTTCACCGGCATGATGGCCACCCTCACCGTCCACCGTGAGCGCATGGAGGAACTGGCCCCGGCCGGCTTCTCCCTCGCCACCGACATCGCCGAGTGGCTGGTGAAGCAGGGCGTGCCGTTCCGCGTGGCCCACGAGGTCGCCGGCGAGTGCGTGAAGGCCGCCGAGGCCGAGGGCAAGGAGCTGGACGAGCTGACGGACGAACAGTTCGCGAAGATCTCGTCCCACCTGACGCCCGAGGTCCGCTCCGTCCTGAACGTCCCCGGGGCCCTGGCCTCCCGCGACGGCCGGGGCGGCACGGCCCCGAGCGCGGTGGCCGTCCAGCTGGCCGAGGTGAAGGCCGACGTGGCGGCCCAGCACGAGTGGGCGGTGGCCGGGCAGCGGACCTGAGGGGTACGCCCCTCAGGTGTGCGGGGACCGCGCGACCAGCCGCACACCTCCCGCACCCGCCGGAACACCGCCCGTCCCGAGCCTGAGGCGAAGGTCATCGCGGGTTACGTTGGGTCGGAGCCGAACCGGAGCCCTACCGGAGCCGAACCGGAGCCGACCGAACGGAGCCCCCGATGCCCTTCGCCCGCCTGGCCTCAGCGACCACCCCCACCTGCCACATCGGTCTCGGCCTCGCCGCGGTCGGACGCCCCGGCTACATCAACCTCAACCGGGACGAGGACCTCGGGGAGGACCGCAGCGTCCACGCCCTCCGCGCCCGCACCCACGAACTGCTCGACGCCGCCTACGCCCAGGGCGTCCGCTACTTCGACGCGGCCCGCTCCTACGGCCGCTCGGAGGAGTTCCTCGCCGACTGGCTGAAGAACCGGCCCGGCCTGGACGACATCGTCGTCGGCAGCAAGTGGGGCTACACCTACACCGCCGACTGGTCCACCGACGCCGACACGCACGAGGTCAAGGACCACACCCTCGCCACCTACGAGCGGCAGCGCGCCGAGACCGACGCCCTGCTCGGCGACCGCCTCGACCTCTACCAGATCCACTCGGTGACCCCGGACAGCCCGGCCCTCACCGACAAGGAACTGCACGCGAAGCTCGCGGAGGCCGCCGCCCGGGGCCTGACCGTCGGCTTCTCCACCAGCGGCCCGGCCCAGGCCGACGCGATCCGCGCCGCCCTCGCCGTGACGGTTGACGGCGAACCCCTCTTCCGCACCGTGCAGTCCACGTACAACGCGCTGGAGACCTCCGCCGGCCCCGCCCTCGCCGAGGCGCACGACGCCGGGCTCACCGTGATCGTCAAGGAGGGCATGGCCAACGGGCGCCTCGCCGGGCCGCACGCCCCGGACGTCCTGAAGGAGATCGCCGGGCAGACCGGCCTGGGCTGCGACGCCGTCGCCCTGGCCGTCGTCCTGCGGCAGCCCTGGGCCGGTGTCGTCCTCTCCGGTGCCGCCACCACCCAGCAGCTGGCCTCGAACCTGCACGCCGCCGTCGTCGACCTCGACGACGCCCAGCTGACCCGGCTCGCCACCCTGGCCGAGGACCCGCGCGCCTACTGGGAGCGGCGCGGACAGCTGCCCTGGCACTGATCTCTCACCCCTCCTGACCCGACAGCCGTGAGTCACGCATGCCCAGAGTGAGACATTGATGTCTCACATGGGGTACCGTTGTCTCATGGCTGTCGATCGTGACCACGTGCTGCGCTCCGCCGCGGCCCTGCTGACCCGCAAATCCACCGCGACCATGGACGAGGTCGCCAAGGCCGCCGGGATCAGCCGGGCCACGCTGCACCGGCAGTTCGCCGGACGGGACGCGCTCGTCCGCGCGCTGGAGTCGCTCGGCATCGCCGAGTGCGAGGCCGCGCTGGACGCGGCACGGCTGGACGAGGGCACGGCGAGCGACGCCGTACGCCGGCTCGTCGGCGCCATCGAGCCCGCCGCCGGACTGCTCGCCTTCCTCTACACCGAGAACCAGCTGTTCGAGGGCGAGGAGCAGAACGCCGGCTGGGCGCTGATCGACGAGCGGATCTCCGCCGTGTTCCGGCGCGGCCAGCTCGACGGCGAGTTCCGCATCGACCTCACGCCCGCCTGGCTCACCGAGGCGCTGTACGGCCTGCTGGCCTCCGGCGCCTGGCTGGTGCAGAGCGGCAAGGGCGCCCCCAAGGACTTCCCGCACATGATCGTCGAGCTGCTGCTCGGCGGCGCACTCAGGAGAGAGGAAACATGACCAGCACCCTGCAGCCGACGACCACGACCGAGGCGGTGAAGCGCCCGGGCCGCTGGCTCGCGCTCGGCGTCCTCGTGCTCGCCGTGCTGCTGGTGGCCGTCGACGCGACCGTCCTCGGTCTCGCGACCCCCTACATCAGCGAGGACCTCAAGCCGTCCGGCACGCAGCTGCTGTGGATCGGCGACGTCTACTCGTTCGTCATCGCCGGCCTGCTCGTCTCCATGGGCAGCCTCGGCGACCGCATCGGCCGCAAGCGGATCCTGCTCGTGGGCGCCACGGCGTTCGGCGCGATATCCGTCCTCAACGCCTACGCCACCACGCCCGAGATGATGATCGTCGCCCGGGCGCTGCTCGGCGTCGCCGGCGCGACCCTGATGCCGGCCACCCTCGCGCTGATCCGCAACCTCTTCCACGACCCGCGCGAGCGCAGTCTCGCCGTCGGCATCTGGGGCGCCACCGCCTCCGCCGGTACGGCCGTCGGGCCGATCGTCGGCGGATTCCTGCTGGAGCACTTCTGGTGGGGCTCGGTCTTCCTGATCAACCTGCCCGTGATGATCGTGCTGGTGCTCGTCGGGAGCAGGCTGCTGCCCGAGTCGCGCACCGCGAACCCCGGCCCCTGGGACCTGGTCAGCGTGGTGCTGTCACTGCTCGGCATGATCGGCATCGTGTACGCCGTCAAGGAGGCGGCGACCCACGGCTTCGCCTGGAGCACCCTGGCCGCCGGTCTGCTGGGCGCGGCGGCCCTGTACGGGTTCGTCCGCCGTCAGCTGCGGCTCCCGGCCCCGCTGCTGGACATGCGGCTGTTCCGCAACCGCGGCTTCAGCGGGGCGGTGCTCGCCGACCTGCTGACCATCCTCGGCCTGTCCGGCCTGGTGTTCTTCCTCTCGCAGTACCTGCAACTCGTCCAGGGCAGGCGCCCGTTCGAGGCGGGTCTGGCCGAACTGCCCGCCGCGATCGGCGCGGTGGTGGCCGGTCTGATCGCGGGACGTGCGGCCCGCCGCTTCTCGGTGCGCGTCGTCGTCTCCGGCGGGCTCGCGGCGATCGGCCTCGCGCTGGCCGCGCTCACGGTGATCGGCCAGTCCACCGGCTACCCGCTCCTCGGGGCCGCGCTGCTGGTGGTCGGCGTCGGCGCCGGCCTGTCCTTCACCGTGACCGCCGACGTGATCCTCTCCAGCGTGCCCAAGGAACAGGCGGGCTCCGCGTCCGCCGTGTCCGAGACGGCCTACGAACTCGGCGCGGCCCTCGGGATCGCCGTACTCGGCTCGATCGTCACCGGCGTCTACCGCGGCTTCACCGGCCCCGCCGGCACGCCGGACGCCGCGCACGAGTCGCTGGGCGGCGCCGTCGAGGCGGCCGAGGCCCTGCCGGCGCACAGTGCCGCCGCGATGCTGGACGTGGCCCGCACGGCCTTCGTCGACGGGCTGGCGCTCGCGGCGGGCGCCGGCGCGGCCGTCCTGCTGGCGGCGGCGGTGGCGGCATGGTTCCTGCTACGAGGCCAGAGCCTGGAAGGCGGCCCGACGAAACAGCCGTGACACGCCGAGCCAGGAAACGCCCCTGGGGGTCACGCCCTCAGGGGCACGGGGCCCACACGCCGAACGCCCCCGGGGGTCATGCCCTCAGGGGCGCGGGGAACTACGCGACAAGCCCACCACAACCCGCGGCCGCCGACGCTCCACGGCCCCCCGAGCCGCCGACGCTCCACGGCCCTCCGAGCCCGCGGCGCCCCGGCAGAACCTAAGCCGCTTCCTTCGCCTTGCTCGCGTACATGTCGACGTACTCCTGCCCGGACAGCCGCATGACCTCGGCCATCACCGAGTCGGTCACCGCCCGCAGCACGTACCGGTCCCGGTCCATCCCCTCGTAGCGGGAGAACTCCATGGCCTCGCCGAAGCGCACCGTGACCTTGCCCGGCCGGGGCAGACCCGCCCCGCCCGGCTGCAGCTTGTCCGTGCCGATCATGGCGAACGGCACCACCGGCGCCCCCGTCATCAGGGTCAGCCGGGCGATCCCCGTCCGCCCCCGGTACAGCCGGCCGTCGGGCGAGCGCGTGCCCTCGGGGTAGATGCCGAACACCCGCCCCTCCTCCAGCACCCGGCGCCCGGTCATCAGCGCGGCGACGCCGCCCCGGCCGCCGTCCCGGTCCACCGGGATCATGCCGACGCCGGTGAAGAACCAGGCCATCAGCCGGCCCTTGAGGCCCTTGCCGGTCACGTACTCGTCCTTGCCGATGAAGAAGACCTGACGGTCGCAGACCAGCGGCAGGATCATCGAGTCGATGAAGGTCAGGTGATTGCCGGCCAGGATGACGGGACCGTCGCCGGGAATGTGCTCCGCGCCCTCCACCTGTGGGCGGAACATCAGGCGCATGACCGGGCCGAGCACTGCCTTGATGAGCGCGAAGCGGGACAACGGGCCCTCCGGTGTCAAGGGATTCACTATGAGTCTGTGCAGGTGAGGACGATACTCGCGGGCCCCGGGATCGCGCACATCGGGCACGGCGACTTCACCGAGGCCTTACGCACTGTTGACGCGTGTTTACCTGCGGTGGCACGCCGCCGACGGTCCGTAACGCGGTCGACATGGTGTGACACACATCGCCTGAGGCGCCTGCCGGACGCGTTCCCGCAACCGCCGCGCCGAATCCGGCGGGAGGCGATGAACCGTCAGTTCAGCGGCCTCACCAGCCACTAGTGACATTCCCAGTCACCCGCGTGTTCCGCCCGCGGTCTCCCGCCGGTCATGTACGCGCCCCTACGATCGGCCCGCACTGACGAGCCGACGGCAGGGAGGGCGCTCATGGGAACGCAGGAGTCGAACGCAATTACGGGCGGAATCGCGGGCGGAACGACGGGTGGGGCCGGACGGCGGGCCCTGCTCGGCGCGGCGGTGCTCGGCGCCGGCGGAGCGGTCCTCGGCATGGCCGGCCCGGCCCGGGCCGACGGCGCCCGGCACGGCGGCGGGGGAGTCGGCAGCCTGCCCAAGCCGACGATCATCGGCCACCGCGGCGCCAGCGGCTACCGCCCGGAGCACACCCTCGGCTCCTACCAGCTGGCCCTCGACATGGGCGCCGACATCGTCGAGGCGGGCGACCTGGTCCCGACGAAGGACGGCCACCTGGTCTGCCGCCACGAGCCGGAGATCGGCGGTACCACCGACGTCGCCGCCCACCCCGAGTTCGCCGGCCGCAGGAAGACCAAGGTCCTCGACGGCGTCTCCACCACCGGCTGGTTCACCGAGGACTTCACCCTCGCCGAGCTGAAGACCCTGCGCGCGATCGAGCGCATCCCGGCCAACCGCCCGCACAACACCCTGTACAACGGGCGCTGGGAGATCCCCACCTTCGAAGAGGTGCTGCGCTGGCAGGACGAGCAGACCCGCAAGCGCGGCAAGCAGGTGTGGATCTACCCCGAGCTCAAGCACCCCACCTACTTCCGCAAGCAGGGCCTCGCCCTGGAGGAGCGCGTCGCCAAGCTGCTGCGCAAGTACCGCAAGGACCGGCGCACCTCCCCGGTCATCCTGCAGTCGTTCGAGCCGACCAGCATCGAGCGGCTGAACAAGCTCGTCGACAACCCGCTGGTGGTGCTGCTGTCGTCGGCGGACTCGCGCCCCTGGGACTTCGTCGAGACCGGCGACCCGCGCACGGTGGCCGACCTGGTCAAGCCGGCCGGCCTGCGGGAGATCGCCTCCTACGCGCAGGGCATCGGACCGACCCTGGACCTGGTCATCCCGCGTGACGCCCAGGGCAACCTCACCCGGCCGACCACGCTCGTCGCCGACGCCCACAAGGTCGGGCTGATCCTGCACCCGTACACCCTGCGCAACGAGAACCCCTTCCTGCCGGCGGACTTCCGCAAGGGCACGGACGCGGACGCCTACGGCGACGTCTTCGGCGCCTACCGGACGTACTTCGCGACCGGCATCGACGGCGTCTTCACCGACCAGCCCGACACCGGGCTGCTGGCCCGGGAGGACTTCCGCAACGGCTGAGCGTCAATACGCGAGCGCGCCCCCGCCGTTCGAGTGAGGTTCGGCCGCCCGGGCAACCCGCCGCCCGGGCGGCTGCGTCGCTCCGCATATGACGCACGACCTGGTCACCGCCCTGCGCCCCCTGCTCACCGCCGAGGCCTCGGCCGAGGCATATGCCGCCGGAACCGAGCCCGGCGATCTGGAGCAGGCGGTCTGGCTCCGCCTGCTGGAGCGCCTCGACGCCGACCGGCCGCCGGTCGACCCCGAGGAGTGGCTGCGCCGGGCCGTCCGCTCCGAGGCGCGCCGCAGCCGCCGCGCCAGCCGCCTCGAACGGCCGTACGCCCTCGAACCGGTGGACGACGGCGGCGGCGACCCCGAGGAGCTGGCCCTGGCCGCGGCCCGCGGCCGGGCCCTGCGCGCGGCCGTCCGCCGCCTCCCGGGCCGCTGCCCCCGGCTGATGGAGGCCCTGCTGTCGCCCGAGGACCTGACATACCGGGAAATCGCAGGGGAGTTGGGTATCTCACAGGGGAGTCTTGGCCCGGAACGTTCCAGATGCCTGGGATGTCTGCGCAGATTGCTCACACCGGAGGTTGCGGCCCGCTGAGGACGGGGATAGGAGTGAGGGACCACCGGTGATCAGATGAGCGGGAGGCGTGCGCACATGGGCATGAGCGTGACCATCTCTGCGGCGACCGAGCAGGACGCGGAGCAGATCTTCAGGCTGCAGTACCTGTGCTTCCAGACGGAGGCGGCGCTGTACGGGAACTACCGCATCGACCCGCTCGTCCAAACCCTCGACTCGGTCCGCGAGGAAGTCGCGCGGGACTGCGTCTTCGTCGCCCGGCTCGGCGAGGAGGTCGTCGGCTCGGTGCGCGGCTCGGTCACCGAGGACGGCGCGGCCGCGATCGGCAAGCTCTGCGTCCACCCCCGCCTCCAGGGCCACGGCATCGGCGCCCGGCTGCTCCGCGCGGCCGAGTCGGCCCTGGCCGACCAGCACGGCGCCACCCGTTTCCGCCTGCACACGGGCCACCGCAGCGAGGGCAACCTCCGCCTCTACCGCAAGGTCGGCTACGAGACGGTGGGCACGTCCCAGGGCGCGGACGGCGTACCGATGATCGTCCTGGAAAAGCCGGCGGGCACCTACGCGGCGACGGCTTGAGCCACGCCCTCAGGGGCGCGGGGAACTGCGCGGACAACCACGACGCACCCGCAGGCGCCGGCGCCCCTCAGCCCGCATCCCCCTGTCGCGCACGCGACCGCCGGAGCCAGTAGATCGCGGTCACCGGCAACAGCACCGGGATGAACAGATACCCCATCCCGAAGTCCGACCACACGGTCGCGTCCGGGAACGCCGAGGGTTCGATCAAGGTCCACGTCCCCACCGTCAGCACGCCCACCAGCTCGGCGACACAACACGCCAGTGCCGCCCTGCGCGCCGTCTCCCCGCCCCGCACCAGCGAGTACGTGATGAACCCGTACACCACCCCGGCCACGGCCGACAGCGAGTAGGCCAGCGGCGCCCGGTCGAACTCCGTCGCGATCTGGTACGCCGACCGCGACACCGCGCCCACGACCATCACGCCGTAGAGCCACACCAGCAGCGTCCCCGGACCGGACGCCAGGCGCCGCCGGCTCACCTCAGCCCGCCCAGATGTCATAGAGCCGCACCTCCAGCACCGCCAGCACCACGCCGCCCGCGGCGACCGTCACCGAACCCCACCGGGTGCGCTCGGCCAGCGACATGAACCCCGCCGCCGGCACACACGCGAACGCCCCCAGCAGATACGCCACGAAGATCGTCGTGCCCTGCTCCGGCTGCTCGCCCCGCGCCAGCAGCACGATCCCGGTCACCAGCTGGATCAGCGACAGCAGCGTGACCACGGCCATCCCGATGAAGTGCCAGTCCTTCGTCGGCTGGTCACGGTAGGCCGCCCAGCCGCACCAGGCGGCGAGCAGCAGCGCGGCGACGCCGGTCACCAGCGTCAGGACAGTGAGCATGCAGCGACCTTATTACGGCCGAAAAGGCCCGATGCCTCCGCCCCTGGCCCGCACCGTAGGGTCGAGGACATGAAGATCCGCGCGCACGCCCTGCTGTTCGACAACGACGGAACCCTGGTCTCCTCCCTCGCCTCGGTGGACCGCTGCTGGGCCCGGTGGGCCGCCGAGTACGGGATCACGCCCGAGGCCTTCGCGCGGGTCGAGCTGCACGGCCGTCCGGCCGCCGAGATAGCCGCCGACCTGCTGCCCCCCGGCATCGTCCCGGAGGCCGTCGCGCGCATCGAGGACCTGGAGGTCGACGACGTCCCCGGCGGCGGGGTCGAGCTGCTGCCCGGCACCCGCGCCTTCCTCGACTCCCTGCCCGCCGAGCGCTGGGCCGTCGTCACCTCCGCCACCCGGCGCCTCGCCGAGGCCCGGCTGGAGGCCGTCGGCATCCTGCCCAAGACGCTCGTCGCCGCCGACGACGTCACGCGCGGCAAGCCCGACCCCGAGCCCTACCTGCTCGCCGCCCGCTCGCTCGGCGTCGATCCCGCCGACTGCGTCGTCTTCGAGGACGCCCCCGCCGGTCTCGCGGCCGGCCGCGCCGCCGGCATGACCACCGTGGCGTTGACCACAACCCACCGGGCCGACGAACTCCACGCCGACCTGGTGGTGAAGGACCTGTCGGCCTTGTCCGCACTGGTCACCGAGCAGGGCGTGGAGATCGCCCCGCGCCCCTGACGCACCACAGCTCCCGTCCCACCGCTGTCCAGCATCCGGACAGCGGCGGCCGGTCAGGACCGTACGCGTGTTTTACTGACCGCATGACCACGACGAGCGACCGCATTCCGGCGACCGAGGCGACCATGACGCCCGGTGCTCGTTGTATGTGTCGAATGTGCGCCTGCTAGAGGGCCCCCGCACCACCCTGAGCTCGCGCCCCGAAGCGAGACCGCGGCCTGTCCGCGCGCTCTGAGCGCCGCGCGACACCGAGCCGCCCGCGCACATGTTCTCCGGTTCCACGCTCCAGCGAGAACCGTGCTGCGTCCCCGAACGAACGCACCCGTGCCCGGGACCACCCACGCCCGCGCACTCGACTGTGACGGAAACCCACGTGATCACCACCACGGACCTCACCAAGGTCTACCGTGCACGCGGCCGCGAGGTCACCGCCCTGGACGGCGTCGACCTGCACGTCCGCGAAGGCGAGGTGTACGGCGTCATCGGCCAGTCCGGCGCCGGCAAGTCCTCGCTCATCCGCTGCGTCAACCTGCTGGAACGCCCCACCTCCGGCACCGTGAGCGTCGACGGGCAGGACCTCACCGCCCTGGCCGGCCGCGGCCCGCGCGCCGGGAAGGAACTGCGCCGGGCGCGCAGCCGGATCGGCATGGTCTTCCAGCACTTCAACCTGCTGTCCTCCCGGACCGTCCAGGACAACGTCGAACTGCCCCTGGAGATCCTCGGCAAGACCGGCAAGGAGCGCTCCCGCAAGGCCCTGGAACTGCTCGACCTCGTCGGCCTCGCCGACCAGGCCAAGGCCTACCCGGCGCAGCTCTCCGGCGGGCAGAAGCAGCGCGTCGGCATCGCCCGCGCCCTCGCCGGCGACCCCAAGGTGCTGCTCTCCGACGAGGCGACCAGCGCCCTCGACCCGGAGACCACCCGCTCCATCCTGGCCCTGCTGCGCGACCTGAACCGGCAGCTCGGCCTGACCGTGCTGCTCATCACGCACGAGATGGACGTCGTGAAGTCGGTCTGCGACTCGGCCGCCCTCATGGAGAACGGCCGCATCGTCGAGTCGGGCACGGTCAGCGACCTCCTGGCCACCCCCGGCTCCGAACTGGCCGCCGCGCTGTTCCCGCTCGACGGCGAGGCCTCCGGCGCCGACCGCACGGTCGTCGACGTCACCTTCCAGGGCGAGAGCGCCACCCAGCCCGTCATCTCGCAGCTCGCCCGCACCTACAACATCGACATATCGATCCTCGGTGCCGCCATCGACACCGTCGGCGGCCTCCAGGTCGGCCGGATGCGCATCGAACTGCCCGGCCGCTACGAGGACAACGTCGTGCCGATCGGCTTCCTGCGCGAGAAGGGCCTGCAGATCGACGTCCCGGGCCACGAGTCCGCGCTGGTGAAGGAAGGTGCCAAGTGACCTGGTCCGAGATGCAGCCGCTGCTGGAGCAGGCGTGTTGGGACACGCTCTACATGGTCGGCTGGTCCACGCTCATCGCCGTCGTCGGCGGCCTCCCGCTCGGCATCCTGCTGGTCCTGACCGACCGCGGCGGCCTACTGCAGAACCTCGCCGCCAACAAGGTCATCGGGCAGATCGTGAACATCGCGCGCTCCCTGCCGTTCATCATCCTGATGGTCGCGCTGATGTCCTTCACCCGCTGGATCACCGGCACGACCATCGGCCGCGAGGCCGCCATCGTGCCGCTCGCCGTCGGCGCCATCCCGTTCTTCGCGCGGCTGGTCGAGACGGCCGTGCGCGAGGTGGACCACGGGCTCGTCGAGGCCGTGCAGGCCATGGGCGGCAACACCTGGACGATCGTGCGCAAGGTCCTCGTCCCCGAGTCCCTGCCGTCGCTGATCTCCAGCACCACCACCACGGTCGTCGCCCTCATCGGCTACTCGGCCATGGCGGGCACGGTCGGCGCCGGCGGCCTCGGCGACATCGCCATCCGCTACGGCTACCAGCGCTTCGAGACCGGGCTGATGTGGATCACCGTCGCGATCCTCGCCGTCGTCATCTCCCTCATCCAGTTCGCCGGCGACTACGCGGCCCGCTCCCTGCACCGCCGCGGCGCCCACTCGGGACCCGCCCCGCGACTGCGGCTGCTCAAAGCCGCCTCCTAGACCCCCCGTTCACCCACAACGGGGTCGCACCCTCGCAAGGCCATAAGGAAAGGCACTTTTCGTGCGTAACACCGCCAAGATCACCACTGCCGTCCTCGCCGCCGGAGCCCTCACCCTCGGGCTCACCGCCTGCGGCGGCGACAGCTCCTCCTCCACCGACGGCCCTCTGATCGTCGCCGCCAGCCCCGTCCCGCACGCCGAGATCCTCACCTACGTGAAGGACAACCTGGCGAAGAAGGAGGGCCTGGACCTCGAGGTCAAGGAGTTCACCGACTACGTCACGCCGAACACGGCGACGCAGGACGGCTCCGTCGGCGCCAACTACTTCCAGAACAAGCCGTACCTCGACGACTTCAACAAGAAGAACGGCACGGACATCGTGCCCGTCGTCACGGTGCACCTGGAGCCGCTCGGCCTCTACTCCCACAAGGTGAAGAAGACCGACGACCTGAAGAGCGGTGCGACCGTCGCCATCCCCAACGACACCGTCAACGAGGCCCGCGCCCTCAAGCTCCTCGCCGCCAACGGGCTCATCACCCTCAAGGCGGGCGTCGGCAACGAGGCGACCCCCTCCGACATCACCAAGAACCCCAAGAACCTCAAGTTCAAGGAGCTGGAGGCGGCCCAGACCCCGCGCTCCCTGGACGACGTGGACGCCGCCGTCGTCAACGGCAACTACGCCATCGAGTCCGACCTCAAGCCCGCGCAGGACGCCCTCGTCCTGGAGTCGCCGAAGAACAACCCCTACGGCAACTTCCTCGCCGTGAAGAAGGGCAACGAGGACGACCCGCGCGTGAAGAAGCTCGCGAAGCTCCTCACCTCGCCCGAGGTGAAGAAGTTCATCCAGGACAAGTACGCCGGCTCGGTGCTCGCCTCCTTCTGAGCCCCCGCCCGGCAGCCGTGAACTCGGGGTCCTCCCTCACCCGGTGGGGGAGGACCCCGTGGTGCGGATCAGTGCTTTCATGCTGCATGCTGGGCAGTTCAGCAGGCCCCGAAGGTTCCCGAAGGTTACGGAGCGGCGCATGACGAGCACCTTCCCCAACGTCTCCATCAACACGGAGCGGTTGGTCCTGCGCCCCTTCGAGGAGCCGGACATCCCGGCGTTCGCCGACATGATGAACGACGAGCTCGTCACCGCCTGGACCTCCGTCCCGCACCCCTACACCGAGGCCCACGCCCGCTCCTGGATCACCGAACAGGCCCCCGCCGAACGGACCGAGGGCCGCGGCATCGTCTTCGCCGTCACCGAGTTCCTCACCCAGCGCCTGGTCGGCATCGTCCACCTCAAGAACACCGACTGGCGCATCCGCTCCAGCGAGATCTCCTACGTCATCGCCCCGTGGGCCCGGGGTGAGGGCTACGCCTCCGAGGCCGCGCTCGTCACCGCGCGCTGGCTGTTCAACGACCAGAAGTTCGAGCGCCTGGAACTGCGCACCGCCGCCGACAACACCGCCTCCCAGCAGGTCGCCCAGAAGATCGGCTGTATCAGCGAGGGCGTGCTGCGCGGCGCCTGGATAGCGCGGACCCGCACCGACAACGGCGAGTGGACCGAGGTGCGCACCGACCTCATCGTGTGGAGCCTGCTCCCGGAGGACCTGGAGGGCGTCGGCGACCAGCTGCCCGGCGGATTCACCTCCTTCGGCGACTGGAACTGACCGGAACCCCCCGGCGGGCGACGGCGACGCCCCCACCGGCGCCCCCGCCGCAACCTCCACCGGGTACCCTCACGGAGCCCGCCCGCGGGCTGCACCCCGACACGACACACAGACGACCTGCGCAAACCCCTGGAGACTGACGACGATGGCCGACCGGGTCACGGTGATCGGCTGGGACGGCTCGCCGCTGACCGCCGCGGCACGCTCCGCCCTGGGCGCCGCGACACTCGTGGCGGGCGCCGCCCACCACCTGGCACTGCCCGAGGTACCCGCGGGCGCCGAGCGCATCCGCCTCGGCAGCGTCGCCCTCGCCGCCCGCCGCATCGCCGCCCACCGCGGCACGGCCGTCGTGCTCGCCGACGGCGACCCCGGCTTCTTCGGCGTCGTACGCACCCTGCGCGCGCCCGAGTTCGGCCTGGAGGTGGAGGTCGTCCCCGCCGTCTCCTCCGTCGCCACCGCCTTCGCACGCGCCGGCATGCCCTGGGACGACGCGGAAGTGGTCGTCGCACACCCGCGCACGCTGCGCCGCGCCGTGAACGTGTGCCGCGCCCACCCCAAGGTGGCGGTGCTCACCTCACCCGGCGCCGGCCCCGCCGAACTCGGTCTGCTCCTCGAAGGAGTCCACCGCTCCTTCGTCATCTGCGAGGAACTCGGCACCGACCACGAGCGCGTCACCATCGTCACCTCCGACCGGGCCGCCGACCACACCTGGCGCGACCCCAACGTCGTCATCGTCCTCGGCGGCCCGACCCGGCCCGACACGGCCGGGGAGACCGGCGGCTGGCTCGCCGGCCGCGACCCCTCCGCCGGGCCGCGCGGCTGGTCCCTGCCCGCCGAGGCCTACGGCGGCGACCTCGGCGAGGGCGAGACCCAGCTGCTGCGCGCCTCCCAACTCGCCCGCCTCGGGCCCCGCGTCGGCGACCTCGTGTGGGACATCGGCTGCGGCAGCGGCGCCTTCGCCGTCGAGGCGGCACGCGCCGGCGCCGCCGTCCTCGCCGTCGACAGCGACCCGGCCGCCTGCGCCCGCACCGACGCCGCCGCCCGCCGCCTCGGCGTCCAGCTCCAGATCGTGCACGGCACCGCCCCGCACGTCCTGGAGAACCTCCCCGAACCGGACGTCGTGCGCGTCGGCGGCGGGGGAGCGGCGGTCGTCTCGGCGGTCGCCGACCGGCGCCCGCAGCGCATCGTCACGCACGCCGCCACCCGCGACGCCGCCGAACTCATCGGCCGCGACCTGACCGAGCACGGCTACGGCGTCGAGTGCGCCCTGCTGCAGTCCGTCGAACTCGACACCAGGGCCTGGTCGGAGAAGGAACGGAGCGTCGCGTTCCTGCTCAGCGGCGTTCTGCCCAAGCGCGGCGGCTGACTCCGCGACCGTCCCCGTGATCGGTTTGTCGTACTGCGCGCGGTAGGCTGGCCGATCGCTGCACCGCACGCGGACGTCCGGCAGTTCGTCGGCCAATGTCCGGAAAACCCGCCCCTTTTGGGGTGGGTGTGGTACGGCAGAACCGGAGGAGGCGCAACGTGGCGCAGTCCACAGCGGAACCGTCGCGGATCAAGCTGCCGTGAGGGTGCCACGGCCGCAACAATGCCAGTGAATGGCTTTGTCGCCTTTTCGAGGCGAGCCGCTCGTGCCGCTGGGGACGCACGCTCGTTCTTCACTGTGGGGCGGTCGGTGCGCCGTTCCGGGTGAGCTGGTCGTAGGAGCACTAACCGATGGGCGAGGGGTACGCATGACCGACACCGGCCAGGTCCCGGGCGAGGGACTGCCGGAGAACTCAGGCATGGTGGAAGAGCCGGGCGCCGCGCACGGCTCGTACACCTACCTCTCCGAACCCGCTGCCGAGGACGAAGACCTCCTGCTGCCGGGCGCCCAGGGCGCCTGGGGTCACGAGGTCGCCCCGCCCGCGCCGGAGCCGGTCGTCGAGACCGCGCACCAGCCGGGCCCGCACGAGCTCTCCGGCCGCGACAGCGGCTCGGTCGACCTCAGCGGCGTCCGCCTGCCCGACCCGCCGCCGATCCCGCCCATCACCCCGCGCCGCCCGCTGCACCTCGGGCCGCCGCTGCCCGACAGCTCGGCCAGCCCGGTCCGCTCGCTGGCCGACCGCGGCCCCGCGGACGCGCCGGTGCGCCAGCCCGTGCCGTCGCCCGGCCCCGAGTACCTCGACGCCGCGCGCGGCGCGGAGATGCCGTCGGCCCCGGCGGCGCCCTGGGGCGCACAGCCCGTACCGCACCCCCAGTCGAGCGCCGGGGCGGCGCCTGCCGAAACGGTTGTTCCGACTCCGGAACCGGTGGGAGCGGCCCAGGCCGTGGTGACCCGGGTGGCGTCCGAGGCGGCCCAGACGATCCCGGCGCAGGCACCCGAGACCGGCCTGACGGCGCCCGAGGCCGAGGCCGAGGTGGCGGCGCACGCGCAGGCGGCGGGGGCCGACCCGGCGGTGACCGCGCAGGCGCCCGGGGCCGACCTGGCGGCGCAGGCGCAGGCGCCGGGGGCCGGCCCGGTGGCGCACGCGCAGGTGCCCGAGGCGGCCCCGGCCGCTGCG
>NZ_NOKT01000034.1 GCF_002237655.1 Streptomyces sp. XY006 | reverse complement strand
CCCGCCCGGAGCCACGCCGCCCGGAGCCACGCCGCCCGCAGCCACACCGCCAGGCGCCACCCCGCCGCCGGCTCCGGTGCCCGCGCCCCAGGTGCACGCCGCGCCGACCATCGTCGCGCCCTTGAACACCCCGCCCGCCGGCTCCCCGGTCCCGCCCCCGGCCCCGGCCCCCGCGCCGTACGGCCAGCCGGGCCAGCAGCCGCCGCAGCCGCCGCCGTACGGCCAGGCCCCCGGCCAGACGGCCCCGCCGCCGCCCGGATACGGCCAGCCCCAGGCACCCCAGGCCCCCGCCCCGCCGCCCGGTTACGGCCAACCCACCCCGCCCCCGGGCTACGGCCAGCAGCCGCCGTTCGGCCAGGCCCCCTACGGCGCCCCGCAGCACGGCGTCCCCCAGCCCGGCGTTCCCCCGCACGGAGTCCCGCCGCAGGGCGTCCCGCAGACCGGGGCCGGCCAGGGCCCGGGCGTGGCCGCCGCGCTCCAGCAGTTCAAGGAGACCCCCACCGGGCAGCGCTGGACGCAGCAGAACAAGAAGCTCGTCCGGGTCGACCTCGGCATCGGCGGACAGCCCGTGCTGGCGCGGCAGGGCAGCATGGTGCTCTACCAGGGCAAGGTCGACTTCAGCTACAAGGGCGCGGGCTTCGCCGGCCGGATCGTGGGCAACGCGACCGGCCAGGAGATGCAGCTGATGCGCTGTACGGGCCAGGGGCAGGTCTTCCTCGCCGAGAACTCGACGATGCTGCACCCCATCGAGCTCCAGGGCGACGCCGTCTGCGTCTCCGCCGAGAACGTGCTCGCCTTCGACGAGAGCCTCCAGTACGAGGTCCGCCGCATCGAGGGACACGGCATCCCCGGCGGCGCGCTGTTCACCATGCAGTTCCAGGGCACCGGCACGATCGTCGTGAAGACGCACGGCACGCCCGTGGTGCTGCCCGTCACGCCCACCACGTTCGCCGACTGCAACGCCGTGGTCGCCTGGTCGGCCGCCGCCCAGGTCGTCGTCTCCAGCCAGGTGCGGATGCGCCGCAACGCCTACCCGGGCGACACCGGCGAGAGCGTCAACCTCCAGTTCCGGGGCGCACCCGGCAACTTCATCGTCGTCCAGCCGTACGAGGTCTGAGGGAGCCCGTCATGACACAGCAGCTCGCGGGCCACGCCCCCGCACCCGTCACCGCCCGCATGGAGAACCACGGCAACCACATGCTGAAGGTCGCCATGCAGACCGGGAACGACCTCCTCGCGCGCGTGGGGTCGATGGTCGCCTACGAAGGGTTCGTCCAGTACGAGCCCAACCCGCCGGCCGTACGCCAGATCGCCAAGGACTGGCTGACCGGCGAGGGCGCGCCCCTGATGAAGTGCTCCGGCGACGGCCTGCTCTACCTCGCCGACTACGGGGCGAACGTCGTCGTGATCAACCTCGACGGCGACGGCATCTCCGTCAACGCCACCAACCTGCTCGCCTTCGACGCCCACCTCACCTGGGGCGTGGAGCGGGTCAAGGGCCTGGCCAAGTTCGCCGGGCAGGGCCTGTGGAACACCAAGATCTCCGGGCAGGGCTGGGTGGCGCTGACCTCCCGGGGCAAGCCGATCGTCGTCGACTGCGGCGGCGGCGAGGACGAGACGTACGTCGACCCCGACGCGCTCGTCGCCTGGTCCCCGAACCTCAAGGTGAAGGGCAAGCGCAGCTTCCGGGCCCAGTCGCTGATCGGCCGCGGCAGCGGCGAGGCCTACCAGATGGCCTTCTCCGGTCAGGGCATCGTCGTCGTCCAGCCCAGCGAGGACAGCACCGACCGTCTCCGGTTCCGGGGCTGAGGGGGAGCCAGAACGTCATGCAGAGCCCGATTTTCGCCTACAACGAGCAGCAGACCCAGGAACGCTGGAGTCTGCAGAACAAGCAGATGCTGCGCGTCGCCCTGGAGGGCCACGACGACATCCTGGCCCGCAAGGGCACCATGGTCGCCTACCAGGGGCTCGTCGAGTTCGACGCCGAGTACCAGAGCAACGACCAGGCACGCACGCGTGCGCACACGGGCGAGGGACTCGACCTGATGCGCTGCCACGGGCAGGGCACGGTCTACCTCGCCAACCTCAAGCAGCACGTCCACGTGATGGACGTGGACCAGGACGGCCTCACCGTCGACAGCAGCTACGTGCTGGCGATGGACTCCTCCCTGCACCACGAGGTCATCGCCGTGGACAGCCTCTACGGCATCTCCGGCTCGGGGAAGTACCAGCTCAACATCTCCGGCCGGGGCAAGGTCGCGCTGATGACCTCGGGCATGCCGCTGCTGATGCACGTGACGCCCGACAAGTACGTCAACTGCGACGCCGACGCGATCGTCGCCTGGTCGACCAGCCTGCGGGTGCAGATGCAGGCCCAGACGCACTCCTCGGGCGTGTGGCGCCGCCGCGGCAGCACGGGCGAGGGCTGGGAGCTGAGCTTCATGGGCACGGGCTTCGCGCTGGTGCAGCCCAGCGAGCTGCTGCCGCCGCAGAACGCCCAGGTCGGCTCGGGTCTCGCCGCGCAGTACGGCATGGGCCAGCAGGGGGCGCGGGGGCAGAACCAGGGGAACGTCTGGAGCTGAGTGCTTCGTGCCCCGCGGTTCGGCCGATCGGGTGAGGAGGCGGGGGACGGTGTCGGCCGCGGGCCGGTCGTCGCCGGTCGCGCAGTTCCCCGCTCCCCTGAGGGGGCGGCCGGCTGCGCGGCCGCCCCGACATCAGCTCACTTCGTGAGCCTCGCCCGGGTCGACGCCAGCAGTCGCACCACCGAGTCGTCCGCCACGTCCGCCACCTCGTCGTAGGCGAACCAGCGCACGTCGAGCGACTCGTCGCTGATCGCGTGCGCGGCGCCGGGCGGTGCCACGACGGCGTACTGGACGTCGAGGTGCCAGTGGCACGGCGCCGGGATCGGGTGCCGGTCCAGGCGCACCGGGCCGCCCGGCAGCAGGGCCAGACCCGAGACGCCGGACTCCTCCGTCGCCTCGCGCAGGGCCGCCGCCGCCAGGGTGGCGTCACCGGGCTCGCAGTGGCCGCCCATCTGCAGCCACATCTTCAGCTTCCTGTGCAGGGTGAGCAGCACCCGGCCGCCCTCGGGGTCGATCACCAGGGCGCTGGCCGTGATGTGGCCGGCGTGGCAGGCCTTCCAGAGGCCGTCCGGGTGATCGGCGAGGTGGTCGAGGTAGGCCTGGCGCAGCTCCGGCTGGTCCTCGTAGCTCTTCAGCACGTGGACCGCGTCGTCGTACAGGCTCACCCGGCGTCGTCGCCCTTGTTCTCGTCCGGGCCCTCGTCCTTCTTGCGCAGGTCGGGCTTGTCCGCCGCCTCGCCGAGCATCTTGTCCAGCTCGGAGAAGTCGATCTGCTCGCGGTGCACGAAGCCGTCCGGGTCGTCCAGGTCGGTCGCCGTCGGCAGCATGTCCGGGTGGTGCCACAGGGCGTCCCGGCCGTCGACACCGCGCGCGTCCGTGAGCGAGGCCCACAGACGGGAGGCGTCCCGCAGCCGGCGCGGGCGCAGCTCCAGGCCGATCAGCGTGGCGAACGTCTGCTCGGCCGGGCCGCCCGAGGCGCGGCGGCGGCGCAGCGTCTCGCGCAGCGCGTCCGCGGACCCCAGGCGGGGCTTCGCGGCCGCGTGGACCACCGCGTCGACCCAGCCCTCGACGAGCGCCAGCGCCGTCTCCAGACGGGCCAGAGCGGCCTTCTGCTCGGGCGTGTCCTCGGGCTGGAACATGCCCTGCTGCAGCGCTTCCTGCAGCTGCTCGGGGTTCTGCGGGTCGAACTGGCCGACCACGTCCTCCAGCTTGGCCGTGTCGACCTTGATGCCGCGGGCGTAGCCGTCGACCGCGCCGAACAGGTGCGAGCGCAGCCACGGCACGTGCGCGAAGAGGCGCTGGTGGGCGGCCTCGCGCAGGGCGAGGTAGAGCCGTACCTCCTCCTGGGGGACGCTGAGGTCCTTGCCGAACGTCTCGATGTTCACCGGCAGCAGCGCGGCCTTGCCGGCCGGGCCGAGCGGCAGGCCGATGTCGGACGAGCCGACGACCTCGCCCGCGAGCACGCCGACGGCCTGCCCGATCTGCGTGCCGAACATGGCGCCGCCCATCGAGCGCATCATGCCGATCAGCGGGCCGGCCATGGCCTGCATCTCCTCCGGCAGGACGTCGCCCATGGCGGTGCCGACGCGCTCGGCGACCGGGTCGACGAGCTCCTTCCAGGCGGGCAGGGTCGCCTCGACCCACTCCGCGCGGCTCCAGGCCACGGCGGAGCCGGCGCCCGACGGCAGGGACGTGGCGTCGTCGAGCCACAGGTCCGCCAGGCGGACGGCCTCCTCGACGGCCCGGCGCTCGGCGGGGCCGACGCTGCTGTCCTTGGTGCCGTCGGGGGAGCCCTGGGAGACCGTCTGGCGGGCGATCTGCTTGGCCATGTCCCAGTTCACCGGGCCGCCCTCGTAGGAGAGCATCTGGCCCAGCTGCTGGAACGCGGCGCCCAGGTCGTTGGGGTTCAGAGAGCCGAACATGGCTGCGAACGGATTGTCCGCACCGGGGCCACCGGGGCCGCCGCCAAAGCCTCCGGCTCCGGGCAGGCCGCCGAAGCCGAACGGGTTGGCCGGTCCCTGACCACCACCGCTCTGCTGGTCCTTCTTCTTGCCCTCGTCGCCGTCGTCCGGCTCCTCCGGCGGAAGGCCGAATCCGAATGGGGTGTCACTCACGGGATTCCTCGGCTGGTAGGGCCGCCGGTTCTTTCCGGCGGCACGGCTGCCCGACAACACCACCCAGCGTAGACACCCGGGGCGGATCGGGCCTCGGTGCTTCGCCGACTGACGGCCTGCGGCAGGATGGATGCCACCTGGTACGCACGCGTCGCTCGCGCTCGTACTGAAGACAACCGCTGGAGACGCCCGGTGAGTTCCCCAGATCCGCAGGTTCGCGCAGCGCGAAACCAGTCAACCAGTTCCGCGCGTCCCGCGGGGCGTGGCCCCGTGGTCGCGGTCACCGGCGCCGCGTACGGCGTCGGAGCGCTGCTGACCGAGCAGCTCGCGGCGTCCGACGAGGTGAGACAGGTTCTGGCCATCGACGAGCGGCGCGGGGAGTGCGCCGCCGCGCAGTGGCACATCCTCGATGTGCGGGATCCGGCCATCGCCGACAAGCTGCGCGGCGCCGACGTCGTGGTGCACCTGGCACTGGATCTCGACCTGGAGACCGACGCCGCCGCCCGAACGGCCTACAACGTACGGGGGACACAGACGGTCCTGACGGCGGCAGCGGCGGCCGGAGTGCACCGGGTCGTGCTGTGCACCTCGTCGATGGTCTACGGCGCGCTGCCGGACAACGAGCTGCCGCTGTCGGAGGACGCCGAGCTGCGCGCCACGGCGGAGGCCACGGGCGTCGGAGACCTGCTGGAGATCGAGCGGCTGGCCCGGCGGGCACCGCGGGCCCACCCGGGGCTGAACGTCACCGTGGTGCGGCCGGCCGTTCTGGTCGGCGGCACCGACACGGCCCTGACCAGGTATTTCGAGTCGCCTCGGCTGCTGGTCGTCGCCGGGTCGCGGCCCGCGTGGCAGTTCTGCCACGTCGAGGACCTGTGCAGCGCGCTGGAGTACGCCGTCCTGGAGAAGGTCGACGGGGAACTCGCCGTCGGCTGTGACGGGTGGCTGGAGCAGGAGGAGGTCGAGGAGCTCAGCGGGATCCGCCGGATGGAGCTGCCGTCGGCGGTGGCGCTGGGCGCGGCGGCCCGGCTGCACCGGATCGGCCTCACGCCCTCCCCGGCGGGGGACCTGGCCTACACGATGTACCCCTGGGTGGTGAGCGGCAGCCGGCTGCACGACGCCGGGTGGCGGCCGCGCTACACGAACGAGGAAGTGCTGGCGCAACTCCTGGAGGAGGTCTCCGGACGGCACACCGTCGCCGGACGGCGACTGGGCCGCAAGGACGCGACGGCCGCGGGCGCCGCGGGCGCCACGGTGGCGCTGCTGGGCGCGGCGGCGGTGGTACGGCGCGCCCGGAAGGCACGGCGGCGTATCTGACGGGCGCCGCGCCGCGCCTTCGGACCGGCCCTGCGCGCCCTGTAGAACACTTCGACGCGCTCCCTGCAGAACACTCCGATGCGCTCCCTGTAGGACACTCCAACCTCCCCGCGCGCGTGCCGGTCGATAGCTCTATTTCGTGCTGTCGGTCCCGTGCGGCACGATGGGGCCATGGCATCCACGAGCGATCACCCCGGTGAGCGGGCAGCGCAGGACCCCGTCAAGCTGATCGGGATCCGGGACACGCCCCTGTCCGTGGACGAGGTGTTCCGCGCCGTCGGGGACGACGCGTCCGGCGGCACCGCGCTCTTCGTGGGCACCGTGCGCAACCACGACGGCGGCGCCGACGTGGCGGAGCTCGGCTATTCGTGCCACCCCAGCGCCGAGGCCGAGATGCGGCGGATCGCCGAGAAGGTGGCCGCCGAGTTCCCGGTGCGGGCCCTGGCGGCCGTGCACCGGGTGGGCGACCTGCGGATCGGGGACCTCGCCGTGGTCGTCGCCGTCTCCTGCCCCCACCGCGGCGAGGCCTTCGAGGCCTGCCGCAAGCTCATCGACGACCTCAAGCACGAGGTGCCCATCTGGAAGCACCAGAGGTTCTCCGACGGCACCGAGGAGTGGGTCGGCGCCTGCTGATCCGGGGAGCCGTCCTCCGGTTGCGTAACCCCACCCCTGGCGTGAGCGTTGTCACTGCGGATGGTTAATCTGCTGATCAGTCAGTTCGCGGACGCTCGATGGGGTTGGAGGTCGGCATGGCGGCGCTCGCCTGGTTGCTGATTCCGCTTGTGGCTGCGATCGGCGCGGGGCTGTGGGGAAGTTGGGCCAACCGGACCCGCAAGGTCCGTAACGACGGCCCGGAGCTCATCGGCTACGCCCGCTTCCGCGAGGCGATGGAGAAGCCCCGCCCGGGCAGCTGAAGACCGAAGAAACAGCAGGTCACACGCGTGTGAGTGTACAGGGCCGCCCCGGACGGGCGGCCCTGACGGTGCGCTGACAGGACCGTCCCGTACTGTCGAGTCATGCCACGCCGCACCGCGACGATGCTCGCCTCCACCCTGATGCTGATCGCGCTTCTGTGCGCGGGAGTGTTCATCCCCGTGCCGTACTCGGAGATGTCCCCGGGGCCGACGGTGAACACGCTCGGCGATCACGACGGCGAGCCGGTGCTGCAGATCGCGGGACGCAAGACGTACGCCACCAGCGGCCATCTGAACATGACCACGGTCCGGGTCACGAGCGCGGACTACCGGATGAACCTGGTCGAGGCCGTCTACGGCTGGCTCGCGCACGACAACAAGGTCGTGCCGCACGAGACGCTCTACCCGGACGGCAAGACCGAGGAGCAGTCCACCCAGGAGAACGCCGAGGAGTTCAGCCAGTCCCAGGAGAGCGCCAAGGTCGCCGCGCTGAAGGAACTCGACGTGCCGGTGAAGTCGTGGGTGATCGTCTCGACGGTCGTCAAGGGCTCCCCGGCCGAGAACAAGCTGCACGCGGGGGACGTGATCAAGGCCGTCGACGGCACGGCCGTCAAGCAGCCGGCCGACGTCGCGAAGCTGGTCACCCGGCACGAGCCCGGCCAGGACGTCCGCTTCACCATCGTGCCCGCCAAGGAACAGGCCGCGGCCGAGAAGGAGAAGCGGACGCCGACCCGGACCGAGGACATCACGATCACCACCACGACGTCCGACGACGCGGGGGAGAAGCGCGCCATCGTCGGGATCTCCGCCGGGACCGACCACACGTTCCCGTTCACCATCGACATCAAGCTGGCCGACGTCGGCGGACCGAGCGCCGGCCTGATGTTCGCGCTCGGCATCTACGACAAGCTGACCCCGGGCAGCCTGACCGGCGGCAGGTTCGTGGCCGGCACCGGCACGATCGACGACCAGGGCAAGGTCGGCCCGATCGGCGGCATCGAGATGAAGACCGTCGGCGCGCGGGCGAAGGGCGCCCGGTACTTCCTGACGCCCGCCGACAACTGCGCGGCGGCCGCCAAGGACACCCCCGAGGGCCTCACGCTCGTCAAGGTGAACACCATCCAGGACGCGCTCGGCGCCCTGAAGGACATCCGCAGCGGCGACACCGCGGACCTTCCGAGGTGCGGCACGTAGCGAACGGGCGGCAGGGGGCCCGGCGCAGCGGGCCCCTGCCACGGTGCGGCAGGTAGACGAGAGGGCGGCCGGGCCCCTCTCCCTCGCGGCTACTCCTCCTCGAAGGTCGCGGACAGCGCCTCCGCCAGGCCCGGGACCAGGTCGGAGCCGGTCAGCACCTCGGTGGGCGTGTCCTTCTCGCGCAGCCGCAGGGCCGAGTCGCGGGTGCCGTCGCGCAGCACCGCGACCGTCATCCGGACCTCCTGACGGTCCGGGTGCTCCGCCACCCACTTCGTCAGCGCCGCCCCGGTCAGGTCCTTGGGGACCTGGGCCTCGGCGGACGGGGGCAGCATCAGGCGCTCCACGGCGAGGGCGCAGCCGGCCACCGCGTCGGGCCAGGCGATGGTGGCGAGGAACTCGTCGAGCGGCTTGCCCGTTGGAATCTCGTCCTGCTCGATCGGGGTGAGGCCGGAGTTCTCCGGCTCCTCGCCCAGACCGAGGCGGTCCGCGAGCGAGGGCTGTTCGGCGCGCAGCCGTGCGGTGTCGACGAGGGCGAAGAGGCGGGCCGGCTGGTCCCAGCCGAGGCCGGAGACGTACTCGTCGATCTCGAGCACGGCCCGGGTGAGCGGGTTCGCAGCCATGGGAGTGTTGGACATGGTCACAATCCTCTCTCGTTCCTGGCCGGAATCGGGAACCGAGTAAACGGTGAGTAAGTTGCATAGGTGGGGGCCCACGATCACGGGGGCCACGGACGGCCCGTGAAGACGCGGGCCCGACGAATCAACAGCGAACTTCGAGGTGCGCACCTTGGCTTTCCAGATGCCGGACCGCGGCGGAGGCCCGACAGGGCCGCGGATGAGAGTGGGCCGCCCGTCCCGGCGTGTCCGGACCCTGCTCATGACGCTGGGCGTCCTGGCCGTCCTCGGCATGGCGTTCACCATGTTCGCGGGGTTTTGGACGGACTGGCTCTGGTACCGGTCGGTGAACTACTCGTCGGTCTTCACCACCACCCTGTGGACGAAGATCGGGCTCTTCTTCGTCTTCGGCCTGCTGATGGCCGTCGCGGTCGGCGTCAACATCTGGCTGGCGCACCGGCTGCGGCCGCCGCTGAGCGCCATGTCGATGGAGCAGCAGAACCTCGACCGCTACCGCATGGGCATCGCGCCCTACAAGAAGTGGCTGCTCTTCGGCATCACCGCCCTGGTGGGCCTGATCGCCGGCGCCTCCGCGTCCGGCCAGTGGCGCACCTGGCTGATGTGGGTCAACGGCGTGCCCTTCGGGCAGAAGGACCCCCAGTTCAAGCTGGACGTCTCCTTCTACGCCTTCGACCTGCCCTGGTACCGGTTCCTGCTCGGCTTCGGCTTCGCCGCCGCGATCCTCTCCGTGATCGCCGCCGCGCTCACGCACTACCTCTACGGCGGGCTGCGCGTCACCAGCCCCGGCGCGCGCGCCACGGCCGCGGCCACGGGACACCTGTCCGTGCTCATCGGGATCTTCGTCGCCCTGAAGGCGGTCGCGTACTGGCTCGACCGGTACGGGCTCGCCGTGAAGTCCAGTGACTTCCGGGCGACGGACAACTGGACCGGTCTGCGCTACGTCGACGCCAACGCCTACCTGCCGGCCAAGACGATCCTGTTCTGCATCGCCGTCATCTGCGCGCTGCTGTTCTTCGCCACCCTGTGGCGGCGCACCTGGCAGCTGCCCGTGATCGGCTTCGGCCTGATGGTGCTCTCCGCGATCCTCATCGGCGGCCTGTACCCGGCGATCGTGCAGAAGTTCCAGGTCCAGCCGAACGAGCAGGCCAAGGAGGCGCCGTACGTCGAGAAGAACCTGGAGGCGACGCGCAAGGCCTACGGGATCGACGGCACCAAGGTCACGGACTACACGGGCACGAGCACGACCGAGGACAAGACCAAGCTCCGCGACGACGTCGACGCCACGGCGAGCATCCGGATCATGGACCCGAACATCGTCTCGCCGACGTTCCAGCAGCTCCAGCAGATCAGGAACTACTACGCGTTCCCGAACAACCTGGACGTCGACCGCTACGCCAAGGACGGCAAGGACCAGGACACGGTCATCGGCCTGCGTGAGCTGAACCTCGCGGGCATCCCGAAGAAGAACTGGATCAACAACCACTTCCGCTACACCCACGGATACGGAGTGGTCGCCGCCGAGGGCACCAGCGCCGACGCGCAGGGCCGTCCGAACTTCACGGAGTCCGACCTGCCCTCCGAGGGCGACCTCGGCACGTACGAGCAGCGGGTCTACTACGGCGAGAAGACCACCACGTACTCGATCGTCGGCGGTCCCCAGAAGGAGATCGACTACTCCGACGACAACGGCGAGAAGACCACCAGCTACAAGGGCGACAGCGGGGTCAACCTCTCCAACCCGGTCAACCGGGCCGCGTACGCGGTGGCGTTCGGCGAGCCGCAGATTCTGTACTCCGGCGCCATCGGCGACGGTTCGCGGATCCTGTACAACCGCACGCCCAAGGAGCGCGTCGAGGCGGTCGCCCCCTGGCTGACCATCGACGGCGACGCCTACCCGGCGGTCGTGGACGGCCGGATCCAGTGGATCGTCGACGCCTACACGACGACGAACGGCTACCCGTACTCCTCGCGCACGACCCTCGGGGACACCACGGCCGACTCGCTGACCGCCACCAACGACAACCGCGCGGTGGTGGCCCAGCAGAACCAGGTCAACTACATCCGCAACTCGGTGAAGGCGACCGTCGACGCGTACACCGGCGAGGTCAAGCTCTTCCAGTGGGACACGAAGGACCCGGTCCTCAAGACCTGGATGAAGGCCTTCCCCGACACGGTGGAGCCCAAGAGCGACATCTCCAAGTCGCTGATGGACCACCTGCGTTACCCGCAGGACCTGTTCAAGGTCCAGCGGGAGCTGCTCACGCGCTACCACGTGAAGGACGCGACCACGTTCCTCAGCGGCAGCGAGGTGTGGCAGGTGCCGGACGACCCGACGAACCGGTCGGGCAACGCGGTGCCGCCGTACTACCTGAGCATGAAGATGCCCGACCAGCAGGCGCAGGCGTTCTCCCTGACGACGACCTTCACGCCCAACGGCCGGGACAACCTCAGCGCGTTCATGGCGGTCGACGCCGAGGCGGGCACGAGTGACTACGGCAAGATCAGAATCCTGAAACTGCCGACGAACACCACGGTCAACGGACCCAAGCAGGTCCAGAGCCAGTTCAACTCCCAAGAGGACATCGCCGAGTCCATCAGGCTCCTGAGAGGCGGCGACTCCGAAGTCGAGTACGGCAACCTGCTGACGGTGCCGCTGGACGGCGGACTGCTCTACGTGGAGCCGGTCTACGTCCGCGGTGGCGGGCTGAAGTACCCGCTGCTGCGCAAGGTGCTGGTCACCTACGGAGGCCAGACCGCCTTCGAGAACACGCTCGACGAGGCCCTCAACAAGGTCTTCGGAGCGGAGGGCGCGACGCCCGAGCCACCGGAGGAGGGCGACACGCCACCGCCGCCGACGTCCGAGAACCCGACGGTCCAACAGGCCCTGCAGGACGCCCAGAAGGCGTTCGACGCCGGCCAGGAGGCCCTGAAGGAGAACGACTGGGAGGCGTACGGCCGGGCGCAGAAGGACCTGGAGGACGCTCTGCAGCGGGCCGAGGACGCGCAGGCCGAGGCGAGCGGATCGGGCTCGGGTGCCGGGGGCGGCGAGAGCAAGCCCAGCGGCAGCCCCAGCCCCAAACCGAGCAGCTAGGCCCTGGCCTGGTGAAATGCCCGTCCCGCGCCGTGATACGGTAGTGAACACAACGGCGCGGGGTGGAGCAGCTCGGTAGCTCGCTGGGCTCATAACCCAGAGGTCGCAGGTTCAAATCCTGTCCCCGCTACTGAAGTCGCGATGTCCGAGTGACGGAGCGGCCACGAAGGCCCGGATTCCACAAAGGAATCCGGGCCTTCGTGATGTGTGAACGCATGTATGGGTGCAGGTTACGGCCGCGCCGCCGGGGGGAGTTGGGCGATCTGTGTTTGACTTGTCTCTCTGTGGGCATGTCGACAAAACGCTGTAGTGACCTCACTGGCTGCGGTATACCAGGTGTACCCAGGTTGCAGGTGGTGCGACGATGGACGTTATGGGGGACAAGGCAACTCTGTTCGAGACAGGGCGTTTTGTGCAGCCTTCCAGCCGGGAGGACACCGAGACCCCGGACGAGACCGGGGAAATCGCCGACGAGGCGGCCGAAGAGCTGCGTCAGCGGCTCGCCGCGGAGGCCGGCGACGTCGAGGCGATGAGTGTCCTCGGGGCCATGCTGCTGCGCCGTGGTGATCTCGACGGTGCCGAACCCCATCTGCGTGCCGCCACCGCGGCGGGCGACCGGGCCGCCGCCAACAATCTGGGCGTCCTGCTCCACCAGCGCGGCTACGCCGACGAGGCCGCCGGCTGGTGGCGGATCGCCGCCGTCGCGGGATCGGCCGCGGCCGCGCACGCCCTCGGGCGGCACCACCGCGAGCGCGGTGACGAGCCCGCCGCCGAGTACTGGCTGCGCCAGTCCGCCGAGCAGGGCCACACCCTGGGTGCGTACGCCCTCGCCGACCTGCTGGAGCACCGCGGTGACGCGGCGGCCGAGCAGTGGATGCGCGTGGCGGCCGAGCGCGGGCACCGCGAGGCCGCGTACCGGCTGGCCCGGGCCCTGGACCGGAAGGCGGCGCGGGAGACCGACGCCGACAACGGTGTCCAGGCACCCGAGGAGGCCGAGCAGTGGTACCGGCAGGCCGCCGCGCGCGGGCACCGGCGGGCCGCCCTGCACCTCGGGTCGATCCTGGAGCGGCGCGGTGAGCTCAAGGAGGCCGGGCGCTGGTACCTGACGTCCGCCAAGGACGGGGAGGCGCGGGCCGCCTGCGCGCTCGGGTTCCTGCTGCGCGACGCGGGCGACACGGAGAACGCCGCCGTGTGGTGGCTGCGTGCCGCGCAGGACGGCGACGGCAACGCGGCGAACGCGCTGGGCGCGCTGCACGCCGAGCGGGGCGAGACCCAGACCGCCGAGCGGTGGTACCGGGCCGCCATGGACGCGGGCGACGTGAACGGCGCGTACAACCTCGGGCTGCTCTGCGCCGAGCAGGGGCGCACGGCGCAGGCCGAGCAGTGGTACCGGCGCGCGGCGTACGCCGGGCACCGGGAGGCCGCCAACGCGCTGGCGATCCTGCTGCTGCAGGGCGGGGACGAGACGGGTGCGGAGCCGTGGTTCTCCAAGGCCGCGGAGGCCGGGAGCGTGGACGCCGCGTTCAATCTCGGCATCCTGCACGCCGGGCGCGGCGAGGACCGGGCCGCGCTGCGCTGGTACGAGCGGGCCGCCGCGGCCGGGCACACCGAGGCCGCGCTGCAGGTCGGCATCGCGCGGCTGCGGGACGGCGACGAGCAGGAGGCCGAGCGGCACCTGCGGTGTGCGGCCGGGGGCGGAAGCGCGGAGGCCGCGTACCGGCTGGCGACCGTGCTCGACGCCCGGCGGCCGCCGGAGCCGGCCCACGAGCTCGGCGAGCCGGTGCACCGGCGCAGCGAGTGCGAGGAGTGGTACGAGCGGGCTGCCTCTCAAGGGCACCGGCGTGCCCAGGTGCGGGTCGGCATGCTGGCGGCGGCCCGGGGCGACGTCGTCGAGGCGGCCCGGTGGTACCGGGAGGCGGCCGAGGCCGGGTCCCGCAACGGCGCGTTCAATCTCGGGTTGCTGCTGGCCCGGGAGGGGAGTGAGCCCGAGGCCGCGGTGTGGTGGACGCGGGCGGCCGACGCCGGTCACGGACGGGCGGCGTTGCGGCTGGCCCTGGTCTACGCGCGTCGGGGAGAACTGGCGGAGGGCCAGCGCTGGGCCGACCGAGCCGTGTCCCTGGGCCCTGGCTCGGTGACGGAACGCGCGGCCCGACTCCGAGACGCATTGCGCCAGGAACTCTCGGCCTGACCGCACCGACCGACCCGAGCCCGGCCCGCCCCTGGCAGGCCGGGCCCCGGCGGTCCCCGGGAGGTCGGCCGGCCCCTGGCCTGCCGGGTCCATCCGGGTCGGCCGGCCCCGAGGCTGGCCTGCCCCCGGTGGGCCCGGCGATCGGCTAGGCCCTGGGCATCCTGCCCCCTCGGTCGGCCGGCCCTTGGTCGGCTGGGTCCATCCGGTCAGCCTGCTCCCGCCCCGGTCGCCCCCCAGGGGTCGGCTCCGGGTCCATCTCGGTGGGCTTGCCACCAGTCGGGCCGGCTCCACCCCCGGTGGCCCCGGGCTGTGGGGCGAGGGGGCGGCGTTAAGCGATTTGCATCCGTGCTCGGTCTTGACGTAACGTTGCATTCACCGACGCGGGGTGGAGCAGCTCGGTAGCTCGCTGGGCTCATAACCCAGAGGTCGCAGGTTCAAATCCTGTCCCCGCTACTGAAGGCCGAGGGCCGGAATCCGAAAGGGTTCCGGCCCTCGGTGTTTTCCAGGGTCCGGCCGGGCCTGGCCGTAGCCGTAGTGGTGCGGTCCGTGTGAGCAGGGAAAAGCCCCGGCACCTCAGGTGCCGGGGCTTTCACGTGCGTAGGGCTAGGCCGCCGCGCAGTTCGGGCAGACGCCGCGGTACGTCACCTCGACCTCCGAGACCGTGAAGCCGAAGCGCTCCGAGGCCGGGAGGTCCGCCAGGGGGTTGCCCACCGGGTGGACGTCGCGGATCGCGCCGCACTGGGCGCAGACCAGGTGGTGGTGCGGCCGGTGGGCGTTCGGGTCGTACCGCTTGGCGCGCTGGTCGGTGGAGACCTCCAGCACCTCGCCGAGGGTCACGAGCTCACCGAGCGTGTTGTAGACGGTCGCCCGGGAGATCTCGGGCAGCTTGGCGACGGCCCGGGCGTGGACCTCGTCGGCCGTCAGATGGACGTGTTCGCCGTCGAGGACCTCGGCCACGACGCGCCGCTGCGCGGTCATCCGCCATCCGCGTCCGCGCAGGCGTTCCAGAAGGTCACTCATGGCCAACAGCCTAACAGCTAAGGGGACCAGGTCCCGAACAGGTGTGAGATTAGAGTCTCGCTTGCTTTAGACAATGTCTATTGTAGGATCGAGAACGGCTTTGGCCAAGGGACAGGTTTGGTCAGGAATGGTGCAGGAGGCGCACGTGACGCAGGGACCGCTTACGACGGAGGCCGGGGCTCCGGTCGCCGACAATCAGAACAGCGAGACCGCGGGCGTCGGCGGCCCGGTGCTCGTCCAGGACCAGCTCCTGCTGGAGAAGCTCGCCCACTTCAATCGCGAGCGGATCCCGGAGCGCGTGGTGCACGCCCGCGGCGCCGGCGCCTACGGCACCTTCACGGTGACCGCCGACGTCACGCCGTACACCCGCGCGGCCTTCCTCTCCGAGGTCGGCAAGCAGACCGAGGTCTTTCTGCGCTTCTCGACGGTGGCCGGCAACCTGGGTGCGGCGGACGCCGTCCGTGACCCGCGCGGTTTCGCGCTGAAGTTCTACACCGAGGAGGGCAACTACGACCTCGTCGGCAACAACACCCCGGTGTTCTTCATCAAGGACGCCATCAAGTTCCCCGACTTCATCCACACCCAGAAGCGCGACCCGTACACCGGCTCGACCGAGGCGGACAACGTCTGGGACTTCTGGAGCCTGTCGCCCGAGTCCACGCACCAGGTGACCTGGCTGTTCGGCGACCGGGGCATCCCGGCCTCCTACCGTCACATGGACGGCTTCGGCTCGCACACCTTCCAGTGGAGCAACGCGGCCGGCGAGGCGTTCTGGGTGAAGTACCACTTCAAGACGGACCAGGGCATCAAGACCCTGACCAGCGCGGAGGCTGCCCGGCTCGCCGGTGAGGACCCCGACTCCCACCAGCGCGACCTGCGCGAGGCCATCGAGCGCGGCGAGTACCCGAGCTGGACCGTCGGCGTGCAGATCATGCCGGTGGCCGAGGCGGCGACGTACCGCTTCAACCCGTTCGACCTGACCAAGGTCTGGCCGCACGCGGACTACCCGGTCGTCGAGATCGGCAAGCTGGAGCTCAACCGCAACCCGGAGAACATCTTCGCCGAGGTCGAGCAGTCGATCTTCAGCCCCGCCCACTTCGTGCCGGGCATCGGCCCCTCCCCGGACAAGATGCTCCAGGGTCGCCTCTTCGCCTACGGCGACGCCCACCGCTACCGCGTCGGCATCAACGCCGACCACCTGCCGGTGAACCGCCCGCACGCCACCGTGGCGCGCACCCACTCCCGTGACGGGGTCCTCTACGACGGCCGTCACGGAGGCGCGAAGAACTACGAGCCGAACAGCTTCGGCGGCCCGTTCCAGACGGACCGTCCGCTGTGGTCCGCCACGGCCGTGAGCGGCGCCACGGGCAACCACCCGGCCCCGGTGCACGCCGAGGACGACGACTTCGTCCAGGCGGGCAACCTCTACCGGCTCATGTCGGAGGACGAGAAGGAGCGCCTGATCGCGAACCTGGCGGGCTTCATCGCCAAGGTCTCGCGCGACGACATCGTCGAGCGGGCGATCGACAACTTCCGTCGGGCCGACGGCGACTACGGCAAGCGGCTGGAGGCCGCGGTACAGGCCCTGCGCGGCTGAACTCCAGCACTGGACCGCTTGCGGTAGTGGACGGGCCGGGTCCCCTGAGGGGGCCCGGCCCGTTCGTGTGCTCCCGTGCCGTCAGGCGGGCACCTGCTGACGTGCCGGTGCCCAGCAGCGGATGATGTCGCGGACCGAGACGACGCCGGCGGGCTCGTCGCGGTCCAGCACGATGAGATGACGGAAACCGCCGTGCGCCATGGCGCCGGCCGCCTCCTCCAGGGTCCAGGTCGGGGCGGCGAAGACGACGTCGTTGGTGGTGTGGGCGTGGGCGCGTTCGGTGTCCGGGTCCTGGCCCCGGCCCACGGAGTTGAGGATGTCGCGTTCGGTGAGGATGCCGATGCCACCGGCGTCCGGGTCGAGGACGATGGCCGCGCCGACCTTGCGGGCGGACATCAGCGCGGCGGCCTGGCGCAGTGTGTGGGCCGGGCCGATGGTGAGGACGACGGTGCTCATGGCGTCACGGACGAGCATGGATGGAGCCACCTCCTGGGAGTGTCCCCGCCTTTGTTCCACTTTTCACAAGTTCACAAGTGGGGGGACTCTCAGGGTGGCAGGCAAAGGGAGGGTCAACAAGAGGGCGTTCAGTAGCGCTGGTTGAGATATCCGAGCAACTCGTCGTGCAGCAGGCCGTTCGATGCGGCCGCGTTGCCGCTGTGCGGGCCCGGGCGGGCGTCCAGGCCCGTGAAGGTGCCGCCGGCCTCGGTGACGACGATCGCGGTGGCGGCCATGTCCCACAGGGACAGCTCCGGCTCGGCGCACATGTCGATCGAGCCCTCCGCGACCATCATGTACGGCCAGAAGTCGCCGTACGCGCGCGTGCGCCACACCGCACGGGTCAGGTCCAGGAAGCCGTCCAGGCGGCCCTGCTCCTCCCAGCCGCTGAGCGAGGAGTACGCGAAGGAGGCGTCGGAGAGCTGCGAGACGCGGGAGACGTGCAGCCGGGAGGCCTTGGTCAGGGAGCGGCCGGTGAAGGCGCCGTGGCCCTTCGCGGCCCACCAGCGGCGGCCCAGGGCGGGGGCGGAGACGACCCCGACGACCGGCTGGAAGCCGCCCTCGCCGGCCTCCATGAGCGAGATGAGCGTGGCCCAGACGGGGACGCCCCGGACGTAGTTCTTGGTGCCGTCGATCGGGTCGATCACCCAGCGGCGCGGGCCGGTGCCCTCCACGCCGTACTCCTCGCCGAGGATCGCGTCCCGGGGGCGGGCGCGCTGGAGCTGGCCGCGGATGAGCTCTTCCGCCGCCTTGTCCGCCTCGCTCACCGGGGTCATGTCCGGTTTGGTCTCGACCTTGAGGTCGAGGGCCTTGAACCGGTCCGTCGTCGCGGCGTCGGCGGCGTCCGCGAGGACGTGAGCGAGACGCAGGTCGTCGAGGTAGTCGGGCATGTGACGAACCTATCTGCCGAGGTGGGGCTGGGGCCACCGGGGGTTTTGTGAGGGGTTCGGCGGCGCGGCCCGGCAACGCTGCAACACCCCGCGCGACACGGCCGAAACGCGCCCCTGCGAGCGCTCGCGAACCCTTGACAGTGGTCCCACCCGCGTCAAATCTGGGCGCAGAGCCGCTCGCCCCAAGGGGAGGCGAAGATGCCTGCAGCGCGGGAATCTCTACTGGACGCCGCTTTCGCGGCGCTGGCGCGCCGGCCGTGGTCCGCCGTGCGGATGGTGGACGTGGCGGCTGCGGCCGGAGTGTCCCGGCAGACGCTGTACAACGAGTTCGGCAGCAAGGACGGCCTCGCCCGGGCGCTCGTGCGCAGGGAGGCCGACGGCTATCTCGCCGGGGTCGACCGCGCGCTGGCGGCGCACAGCGACCCGCGCGACCGGATCACCGCCACCGCCGAGTGGGTCACCTCCGCGGCCCGGGACAACGCCCTCGTCCGCGCCATGGTCACCGGCTGCTGGAGCGAACGCCTGCCGTCGCCGACCCTGTCGGCCGTCCCGTCGACCTCAGCCGTGCCGGCCCAGCGCCGCGCCGACGGACCGTTGCCCACGCCCGGCGACTTCGTCTCGCTCGTGCGCGACCGGGCCGTGACCGTCCTGGCCGGACCCGGCGCGCTCAGGTCCGACACGGCCGACCTGGCCCGCTCCTGTGAACTCGCCGTCCGGCTGGCCCTGTCCTGCGTGGCGGCGCCCCCGGGCGAGGGCGGCGTGGCCGACCTGGTCCGCAGCGCCCTTCACCGGCGGGCCGGCTGACAGAGGGTCAGTGCGCGGACCCCGACAACTGCAGCCCGATGACACCGATGATGACGAGGCTGATGGACACGAGCTTCAGCGTCGACACCAGGTCGCCCAGGAACACCATGCCGTAGATGGCCGTCCCCGCCGCCCCGATGCCGGTCCACACCGCGTAGGCGGGCCCCACGTCGAGCTTCTTCAGCGACAGGGTCAGCAGACCGAAACTGCCGAGGGCGAAGATGCAGAACGCGATCGTCGGCCACAGCCGTGTGAAGCCGTGCGACAGCTTCAGGCACACGGCGAAACCGGTCTCGAGCAACCCGGCCACGATGACCAGCAGCCACGCCATCTGTCGTCCTCCCGTAGCCCACGTTCAGTGACCGCTTCGTCTCGTTTTGCTCTGGCTTGCATCCGGCTTGGTGCGATTATGCACTTACCGTCCGCACGGCAGGACAAACAACGCGGAGGTCAGTCGCCTTCCGTGCGCTCCCGCGTGGCCAGCAGCCGGCGCAGCGAGTACAGCCGTGCCGGGTCCGCGTGCCCCTCGGCCACCCAGGCGTCCAGGGCGCAGTCCGGCTCGTCGTGACTGCAGGCGCGCGGGCAGCCCTCGGTGCCCGGCTCCAGGTCGGGGAAGGCGTGGATGACCCGGGACGGGTCGACGTGGTTGAGCCCGAAGGACCGCACGCCCGGAGTGTCGATCACCCAGCCGTCGCCGCCGGCCAGCGGCAGCGCCAGCGCCGAGGTGGTGGTGTGCCGGCCACGGCCCGTCACCGCGTTCACGTGCCCGGTCGAACGCCGCCGCTCCTCGGGCACCAGCGCGTTGACCAGGGTCGTCTTGCCGACCCCGGAGTGCCCGACGAACGCGGTGATCCTGCCGTCGAGCTGCTCGCGCACCCGGGCGACGGCGGCGCCGCTCTCCAGTTCCGCGCGACTCGTGACGACGTACGGAATGTCGAGGTCGCCGTAGAGCTCCAGCAGCTTCTCCGGCGGGGCGAGGTCCGACTTGGTCAGCACCAGCAGCGGTTCCAGGCCACCGTCGTAGGCCGCGACCAGGCAGCGGTCGATCAGGCGGGGGCGGGGCTCCGGGTCGGCCAGGGCCGTGACGACGGCCAGCTGGTCGGCGTTGGCGACGACCACGCGCTCGTACGGATCGTCGTCGTCCGCCGTGCGGCGCAGCACGGACGTGCGCTCCTCGATGCGCACGATCCGCGCCAGGGTGTCCTTCTTCCCGGACATGTCGCCCACGAGGGCGACGCGGTCGCCGACGACCGCGGCCTTGCGGCCCAGTTCCCGGGCCTTCATCGCCATGACGACGCGGTCCTCGACGAGGCAGGTCAGGCGGCCCCGGTCGACGGTGAGGACGAGGCCCTCGGCGGCGTCCTCGTGCTTGGGCCGGATGTTCGTCCGCGGCCGGGTGTTCCGGCGGCCCGGGCGGGTGCGGATGTCGTCCTCGTCGGTGTGCTTGCCGTAGCGGCGCATGACCTGGTCCCCGCGTCCTACGCCCCGAGCATCCCGGTCCACAGGTCGGGGAAGTCGGGCAGGGTCTTGGCCGTCGTCGCCACGTTCTCGATCTGCACGCCCTCCACCGCCAGGCCGATGATCGCGCCGGCCGTGGCCATGCGGTGGTCGTCGTAGGTGTGGAAGATCCCGCCGTGCAGCCGGCGCGGGCGGATGTGCAGGCCGTCGGCCGTCTCCGTCACGTCACCGCCGAGCTCGTTGATCTCCTTGGTCAGCGCCGCCAGCCGGTCCGTCTCGTGCAGGCGCAGGTGGGCCACGCCCCGCAGGGTCGACGGGGAGTCGGCCAGGGCCGCGACCGCAGCGATGCCCGGGGTCAGCTCGCCGACCTCGCTCAGGTCGACGTCGATGCCGTGGATCGAGCCGGAGCCGGTGAACACCAGCCCGTACTCGGTCAGTTCGCAGGAGCCGCCCATCTCGGTGAAGATCTCGCGGAGCCGGTCACCGGGCTGGGTGGTGCGGGCCGGCCAGTCCGGGATGGTGACCCTGCCGCCCGTGACCAGGGCCGCCGCCAGGAACGGCTGCGCGTTGGACAGGTCCGGCTCGATCACCAGGTCCCGGCCGAGCAGGGCGCCCGGCGTGACCCGCCAGACGTTCGGCTCGCCGCCCGACTCGGGGGTGTCCACCTGGGCGCCGACCGCGCGCAGCATGTCCACGGTCATGCGGATGTGCGGCAGCGAGGGGAGCGTGGCGCCGGTGTGACGGACCTCGACGCCCTGGTTGAAGCGCGGGCCGGACAGCAGCAGGGCGCTGACGAACTGCGACGAGGAGGACGCGTCGATCGCGACCGGGCCGCCGTCCAGGGCACCGCCGCCGTGCACGGTCAGCGGCAGCGCGCCGCGGCCGTCGTCGTCGATCCGGGCGCCGAGCTGACGCAGCGCGTCGATGACGCCGTTCAGCGGGCGCTCGTAGGAGCGGGGGTCGCCGTCGAAGCGGACGGGGCCGTCGGCGAGCGCGGCGACGGGCGGCAGGAACCGCATCACCGTGCCGGCGTTGCCCACGTCGACCGTGGCCGGGCCGCGCAGGCCCGTGGGCAGCACCCGCCAGGCCTCGCCGGTGCCGTCGGGGCCCACGCCCTCCTCGATCTCGATGCCCATCGCGCGCAGCGCGCCGGCCATCAGCAGGGTGTCGCGGGAGCGCAGCGGGCGGCGCAGCCAGCCGGGCTCGGAGGCGAGGGCGGCGAGCACGAGGGCGCGGTTGGTGACCGACTTGGACCCGGGCACGTGGACCGTCGCGTCGACGGCTCCGCTCGCGTGCGGGGCGGGCCAGAGGGCGGTGTCTGCGGTGTTCGGGACCATGCCTTTACTTTATAAGCAGGCGGTGGTCCCAGGGCCGCTGCGTCGCGCCGCTCGCGCCCGGGCCGGCCGCGGTCACCATCCCAGCAGCCAGCGCCCGCCCCCGATCAGCGAGCACAGCGACACGGCGTGGAACAGGAAGAACCACAGGCCCGCCGGCACGTGCGTCAGCCGGGACAGCTGGTCCGCGTCCGAGTCGCCCGCCCCGCCCCGGGCCCGCTTCGCCTGCAGTTCGAAGGCCGGGCGCACCCCGCCCAGCAGCAGGAACCACACCACCACGTACGCGAACGCCGCCTGCACCTGAGGGCCGGCCAGCCAGGACACCACCACGAACAGACCACCGGTGATGATCATCGTCAGGGCGCCGTAGGCGTTGCGGATCATCACGAGCATGGCGAGCAGCAGGGCCGTGGCCAGCCACAGCAGGAGCGTGATGCGGCCCGCGCCGAGCAGCGCCGCGCCGCCGAGGCCCAGCAGGGGTGGGGCGGTGTAGCCGGCGGCCGCCGTGAGGATCATGCCGATGCCGTGCGGCTTGCCGCGGCTGACGGTCAGGCCGCTGGTGTCCGAGTGCAGGCGTATGCCCGTGAGGGTACGGCCGGTGAGCAGGGCCACGAGCCCGTGACCGCCCTCGTGCGCGATGGTGATGGCGTTGCGGGAGATGCGCCACAGTCCGTGCGGGATCACCACGGCCAGCGCCAGTCCCAGGGCCGCGATCACCACCCACAGGTCGGGGTCGGGCTGCGTACCGGAGACCTCGTCCCAGAGGGAGGCGAGTGAGGCGGTTGCGGTGCTGTCCATGTGCGGCGTCGGCTCCCTGCGGTCGAACGGGATCTGGCAGTGTGGCACGTACGTGCGGACGGTATCCAAGAAGCCTGAGAACCCGGGGCCCCCTGGGAGACGTCCGACGGCGCACCTGCGGTTTCCCCGACGCGGGGACCAATCCGCCGCCTCACCGGGACCGGATTACGTCCGGAGATGTCCCAACAGCGGAGGCCCCTGTGAGAGAAGCCGTGTACATCGGCAGAAGTCCCTCGTCGGAACCGGACCTGCAGGAGCTGGTGGGACGCGTAGCCCTGGGCGACGAGGACGCGTTCGCCTCCGTCTACGACGCCGTGGCCGGATCCGTGCTGGGGGTCGCACGGGCCGTGCTGCGCGACCGGGCGCAGTCGGAGGAAGTGGCGCAGGAGGTCCTGGTGGAGGTGTGGCGGACCGCGCCCCGCTACCGGTCCGACCGCGGGACGGCCCTCAACTGGATCCTCACGCTCGCGCACCGCCGCGCCGTGGACCGGGTCCGCTCGGTCGAGGCCGCGGCGGCCCGGGACCACAAGGCCGCGCTGCTGGCCCGCACCCCCGAGTTCGACGAGGTGACCGAGCAGGTCGAGGCCCGGCTGGAGCGGGAGCAGGTACGGCGCTGCCTGCGCACGCTGACCGAGGTGCAGCGGCAGGCCATCACGCTCGCCTACTACCGCGGCCTGACCTACCGCCAGGTGGCACAGGCGCTCGCCCTTCCGCTGGGCACGGCCAAGACACGGCTGCGTGACGGGCTGATCCGCCTGCGCGACTGCCTGGGGGTGACCGCGTGAGCACGACCGCAGAGCTGCACATGATGACGGGGGCCTACGCCCTGCACGCCCTGGCCGACGGGGAACGCGCCGCGTTCGAACGGCACCTGGAGGCCTGCGAGCCCTGCGCGCAGGAGACCGCCGAGCTGTCCGCCACCGCGGCCCGGCTGGGGCTCGCCGCCACCGAGACGCCTCCCGCGGCCCTGCGCGAACGGGTGCTGCACCGCGTCTCCTCCGTCCGCCAGGAGCCGCCGGGTGTGCTGACGGCGGTCCGCGCCGGCCGGGCCGGGCCGCGAGGCCGGCTGCTCTCCCGGTGGGCTCTGGCCGCCTGCGTCGCGCTGGCCGCCGCGCTCGGCGGCACGGCGGTGTGGCAGCACCAGCGGGCCGAGGACGCGCTGCGCGAGGCCCGCCAGGCCGCCGGGGAGCGGCAGGGGACCGACCGGATCGCCGCGGTGCTGGCCGCGCCGGACGCCAGGACCCGCAGCGCCGCGCTCGGCGACGGCGCCGTCGGCACGGTCGTGGTCTCGCGCAGCCTGGACCGGGCCGTGTTCGCCGTCTCCGGGATGGCGCCGCCCGGCGCCGGCAAGGTGTACCAGCTGTGGTTCGACGACCGCGGCACCATGCGGCCGGCCGGACTGATGGATCCCGGCCGCACCGCTCAGACCGTCCTGATGAGCGGAGCGGTCGACGGGGCCTCGGGCCTCGGGGTCACGGTGGAACCGTCGGGCGGCTCCCGGCAGCCGACGTCCGAGCCGGTCGCCGTGCTGCGGCTGCCCGCCTGAGCGGAGCACGGCCGCTCCCGGTGCGAGCCCTTTCCTGCTCTCCCTCCGGGATTTCCCTCCAGGCTTTCCTCTCCGTGGATTCCTCACCGTGCATTCCTCTGCGTGCTTTCTGCGTGCCTTTCTCTCCGTGTCTTTCTCTTCGTGCCTTTCTCTCCGTAGCCGAGCGGCGTGCGGATGGGTGCGGAGATAAGATTCACTCGATCGGGGAAACGGCCAATCCGGACCGGCCGCCGGACCGGATTCCCCACGTGATCGACGACGACAGGAAATCTCGCGGGACCTCCGGCGGCCTCCGCCGGGCGGCGGCCGCGCTCGCCGGGGCCGTGTCCGGCTTCGCCGCGCTCGCCGTCGCCGAGCTGGTGTCGGCGGCGGTCCGCCCGGAGGCCGGGCCCGTCGTCGCGGTGGGCGGCGCGGTGATCGACCGCACCCCGGCCGGGGTGAAGGACTGGGCGATCCGGAATTTCGGCACCGACGACAAGCTGGTTCTGCAACTCGGAATTCTCGTCCTGCTCGCGCTTTTCGCGATGGCCCTGGGAATCGGTGCGCTGCGTTTCCGGCGGGCCGGGGCAGCCGGGGTCCTGGTGTTCGGCGTGATCGGCGCGCTCGCGGCGACGACCCGCCCCGACTCCCGCGGCCTGTCCGACGCCCTGCCGGCGCTCGTGGGCGCGGGCGCCGGAGCCGTCGTCCTCCATGCGCTGGCGGGCCGGCCGGCCCCCCGTGAGCGCGCCGCGGGTTCCATCGCCGCGGGAGATGCCCACGAGGGCTCCGTCGTGGACTGGGACCGGCGGGGTTTCGTGGTGGCGGCCTCCGTCGCTGCCGCGGCCTCGGCCGGTGCCGGGGTGCTGGGCCGGTCCCTGAACTCCTCCGGCCATCGGGACGCGGTGGCGAGCCGCGGCCGGCTGGTGCTGCCGGCGCCCGCGTCGCCCGCCCCGGCCGTCCCCCGGGGAGCCGGGCTGCGGATACCCGGCGTCAGCGCCTTCGTCACGCCGAACCGCTCCTTCTACCGGGTGGACACCGCCCTGGTGGTCCCGAAGGTGGACGCCACGGCCTGGCGGCTGCGCATCCACGGCAAGGGCGTACGGCGTCCGCGCACGCTCTCCTTCGACGACCTGCTGCGGCGCGAGCTGGTCGAGCGCGACATCACGCTCACCTGCGTCTCCAACGAGGTCGGCGGACCCTACGTGGGCAACGCCCGCTGGCTCGGCGTCCGCCTGGCCGACCTGCTCGCCGAGTGCGGAGTCGAACCGCCCTCCGCGGGCGGCCCGGCCGACCAGCTCGTGGCCCGCTCGGTGGACGGCATGACCCTCGGCAGCCCCGTCGAGGACGTCATGGACGGCCGGGACGCGCTGCTCGCCGTCGGGATGAACGGAGAGCCACTGCCCTTCGCGCACGGCTTCCCCGTCCGCATGGTGGTGCCCGGCCTCTACGGCTACGTCTCCGCCTGCAAGTGGATCGAGGACATCGAGCTGACGACGTTCGCGTCCTACGACCCCTACTGGGCCGAGCGGGGCTGGGCCCGGCAGGCCCCCGTGAAGACCCAGTCGCGCATCGACACCCCCAGGCCCTTCGCCCGGCCCCGGGCCGGCACGGTCATGGTCGCCGGAGTCGCCTGGGCGCAGCGGCGGGGCATCGACCGGGTCGAGGTCCGGGTCGACGACGGCCCGTGGCGACGGGCCCGGCTCGCCGCCGAGGACAGCCGTGACACCTGGCGTCAGTGGTCCTTCCCCTGGCAGGCCACCAAGGGCGGCCACACCCTCACCGTCCGGGCCACCGACCGGACCGGGAGCACCCAGACCGAACGGCGCGCCCGGACCGTCCCCGACGGCGCGACCGGATGGCACTCCGTCGTGGTCACCGTCGACTGACCTCCCCCGGCGACCACCCGGCCCCTTCCCCTTTTTCCAGCTTCCGCGGCACCCGCTGCGGCAATCCACAGGAGAACCACATGAACACCCGTATCCGCCGTGCAGCTCTCGCCCTGGCCGCCGCGGCCGTCCTGCCGCTGTCCCTGAGCGCCTGCTCCGACAGCGGCAGTGACTCCGCCGAGGCCGGGTCCTCCCCGAAGGCGTCCGCCCCGGCCGGGGCCTCCGACGACGGCATGTCCGGCTCGGACACCGCCACCGGCACGGACGGGCCCTTCGGCGCGGCCTGTTCGGCGGTGCCCACGAGCGGAGCCGGTTCCTTCGACGGCATGGCCCAGGACCCGGTGGCCACCGCCGCGTCCAACAACCCGGCCCTGTCCACCCTGGTGAGCGCCGTGAAGAAGGCCGGGCTGGTCGACACGCTCAACAACGCCGAGAACATCACCGTGTTCGCCCCGACCGACGACGCCTTCGCCAAGATTCCCAAGGCCACCCTGGACCAGGTCCTCAACGACAAGGCCCAGCTCACGAAGATCCTCACCTACCACGTCGTGGGCCGGAAGCTGGCGCCGAAGGACCTGGAGAACGGCTCCTTCGAGACCCTGGAGAAGTCGAAGCTCACCACCTCCGGCTCCGGCGAGTCCTACACGGTCGACGACTCGGCCAAGGTGGTCTGCGGCAACGTCAAGACCGCCAACGCCAACGTCTACATCATCGACTCGGTGCTGATGCCCGCGTCCTGACGGCTCATCAGTGCGGGGCCGGGGCCGGCAGCAGGCGCCCCGGCCCCTGGGCGTTCCGCGGGGCCGTTTCCGGGCATGCGCGTCACAACGGCGGCCGCAGGGGTCCGAGCACGCACCGGCACCTCGCCGACGAGCCGAGACGGAAGGCACCATCATGAGCAGGCAGACCCCGGCCGCCGGGACCCCGCGCCCCGCGCGCACCCGTCCGCGCCTCGGCGTGGCGCCCCGGCGGATGTCCCGTGTCCGCTGATCCGCACCCCGCCGACCCGCGCCCCGTCGCAGCTCGCCCCGGGGCCCGCCCGGCCGCCGCCCGCCGGAGGGCCGTCTCCCGGAGGGCCGCCGCCTGGTGGCCCGCGCTGCGGCGCACCCCCGTCTCGCTGTGGAACGACGACATCACGGACTTCGCGGCGGCCCTGACGTACTACGCCATCCTGGCCGTGCTGCCGGCGATGCTGGCCACGGTCCTCGCGTTCGGCCTGATCAGCCCGGACACGGCGAAGGAGTTCGTCACGCACGTCACCGCGTACGTGCCCGCCGAGTCCGCCGGGGACCTGCATGCGGCCCTGTCCCGGATGCTCGGCCCGGACGGCGGAGCCTGGCCGCTGCTGACGGCCGGCACCGTCAGCGCGCTGTGGTCCGCCTCCACCTACCTCGCCGTCTTCCGCCGCGCCCTGCACCGCATGCACCGGATCGAGGACCACCGGTCGCCCTGGCGCAGGGCCCACCGGATCGTCCTCACCGCGCTGGCCCTGCTCGCGCTGCTCCTCACCGGCTCCCTCGCGCTGCTGCTGACCGGGCCGCTGGCCGAGAGCGTGGGCCGGGCGCTCGGCCTGGGCAGCACGGCGGCCTGGAGCTGGAGCGTGCTGCGCTGGCCCCTGCTGCTGTGCCTGGTGGCGCTGCTCGTCGTGGTCGTCTTCCACACCGGCCCGGCCCCGGCACGCCGGCGCGGGCTCTATCTGCCCGGCGGTGTCGTCGCCGCCGTCCTGTGGCTGCTCGTCTCGACCGGCTTCGCGCTGTACACCTCCACCCTGAGCGCGTACAGCAGGCTCTACGGCTCGCTCGCGGGCGTCGTGGTCTTCCTCATCTGGCTGTGGCTGTCCAACCTCGCGCTGCTCGCCGGTGCGCAGTTCACCGCGGAGCTCTGCAAGGACGGCGGTGACCCGCCCGCCTGCCGCGGCAGCGGCACCGGCCCGGCACGTCCGGCGACCCTCTCCTGAGGCCGGTACGCGTTCGAGCGCGCTCGGCGCCGTCTGCGATTCTTGGACGTGTCCCGGCGACCGGGACACCAGAGCAGCGAGGAGACGTCGCACGGACCCGCGTCTCCGCAGGCCGGAGGGGTGCAGGACATGTGCGGACGGTACGCGGCGAGTCGTAGGCCCGAGGATCTCGCGGGAATCTTCGAGATCGAGAAGTGGGAGCCCGAGGAGACCCTCGCACCGGACTACAACGTGGCCCCCACCAAGGAGGTCTACGCCGTCCTGGACCGCCCCCTGAAGGACACGGACGACCCGCGGCCGGTCCGGCAGCTGCGCACGCTCAAGTGGGGGCTCGTGCCGTCCTGGTCGAAGACGCCCGAGGGCGGCGCCCGGATGATCAACGCCCGCGCGGAGACCGTCCACGAGAAGCCGTCCTACCGCCGCGCCTTCACCTCCCGGCGCTGCATCCTGCCCGCCGACGGCTACTACGAGTGGGTCACCGGCACGCAGGAGCGCGAGCTGGAGGTCGAGGGGAAGAAGAAGCGGCCCCGCAAGCAGCCCTACTTCGTGACCCCGGCGGACGGGTCGGTCTTCGCGATGGCCGGGCTGTACGAGTTCTGGCGGGACAAGACGCTGCCGGACGACCACCCGCAGGCCTGGTGGGTGACGTGCTCCGTCATCACCACCGAGGCCGAGACGAGCCCGCTCGCGGTGGGCCCGGCCGAAGGCCCCCGGGCGCTGGCCGACATCCACCCCCGGATGCCGCTGATGCTGACGCCCGACCGCTGGGACGCCTGGCTCGACCCGTCCCGCACGGACGCCGACGACCTGCGCGAGCTGCTCGCCGCGCCGCCGGCCGGGCTGATGCGCGCCTACCCGGTCACCACGGCGGTCAGCAACGTCCGCAACAACGGACCGGAGCTGCTGAAGGAGCTGGAGGGCCCCGAGGAGGGCACACTCTTCTGACGTGAGCGATGTGAGCGGCGTGAGCGGCGTGAGCGATGTGAGCAGTACGAAGGACGGGACCGGCGCGGCACGTGAGACCACGGAGGCCGTCGAGACCGAGACCGTCGAGACCGAGGCCGGGACCGCCCGGATCACCTGGCACCCGGCCGGGAAGCCCCGGCTGGTGCTCGCCGTCAGCCACGGCGCGGGCGGCGGCATCGAGGCCCGCGACCTGAAGGCCCTGGCCGAGGTCCTGCCCGCCCACGGCGTGACCGTGGCCCGGGTGGAGCAGCCCTGGCGGGTGGCGGGGAAGAAGCTGGCGCCCGCGCCCAAGACCCTGGACACCGGCTGGCGGGGCATCTGGCCCGCGCTGGCGGCCCCCGGACTGCCGGTGGTCTCCGGCGGCCGCAGCGCCGGGGCCCGGGTCGCCTGCCGTACCGCCGGTGAGCTGGGCGCCCACGCGGTCCTCGCGCTGAGCTTCCCGCTCCACCCGCCCGGCAAGCCGGAGAAGTCCCGGGCCGCGGAACTGCTGGGCTCCGGCGTGCCCACCCTGGTCGTGCAGGGCGGGAACGACCCGTTCGGCAGGCCGGAGGAGTTTCCCGAGGGCGCCTACGAGCTCGTGGAGGTTCCGTACGGGGATCACGGCTTCGCTGTGCCCGGACGTGCGGAGATCTCGCAGGACCGGGCCGTGGCGGTCATCACGGACGCGGTCGCCCGGTGGACCGGGTCACTCGGGTAAAGCTTCGGGAATGCCGGGGCGGCGGTCGCTGTTGTGCGGGACGTACGTGCTGGGGACCAGCACCGACGCCGTAGGAGAGGGAGTCCGCCGCATGGGTTCGACCATCTGCCCGAGCCGCAGCAGCCGCGCCGACCTGGACTGGACGGTGCTGCACGCGGCCAGGACCGCCCCGATTCGGGCGGCGGGCGGACCGGATCGTCGTCTATCCTCCGATTCGGGTGAGACCGGCCTCGGTCTCACGAGAGCATTCGAGGAGGTGGGTCCGGTCACTGGGACCGACGCAGGGGCCGACAACGGCCAGGCGGAGCAGCCCGAGGACCAGGGCGGCACGAGCACGGAGACCGCGACCGAGCGCAGCGCGCGCTTCGAGCGGGACGCGCTCGAGTTCCTCGACCAGATGTACTCGGCCGCGCTGCGCATGACGCGCAACCCGGCCGACGCCGAGGACCTGGTGCAGGAGACGTACGCCAAGGCGTACGCGTCCTTCCACCAGTTCCGTGAGGGCACCAACCTCAAGGCGTGGCTGTACCGGATCCTCACCAACACCTTCATCAACTCGTACCGCAAGAAGCAGCGGGAACCGCAGCGCTCGGCGGCCGAGGAGATCGAGGACTGGCAGCTCGCCCGCGCCGAGTCGCACATGTCGACGGGCTTGCGCTCCGCGGAGTCGCAGGCGCTCGACCACTTGCCCGACTCGGACGTGAAGGAAGCGCTCCAGGCGATTCCCGAGGAGTTCCGCATCGCCGTCTACCTGGCGGATGTCGAGGGCTTTGCCTACAAGGAGATCGCCGACATCATGGGGACACCCATCGGAACGGTGATGTCCCGTCTGCACCGCGGCCGCCGTCAGCTGCGCGGCATGCTGGAGGACTACGCCCGTGAGCGGGGGATGGTTCCGGCCGGCGCCGGAGAGTCGAACGAAGCGAAAGGCTCGGGGTCATGAGCTGCGGAGAGCCGCACGAGACGGATTGCAGCGAAATCCTCGATCATCTCTACGAGTTCCTCGACCATGAGATGCCGGACTCGGACTGCGTGAAGTTCGAGCACCACTTCGAGGAGTGCTCGCCGTGTCTGGAGAAGTACGGCCTGGAGCAGGCCGTGAAGAAGCTCGTCAAGCGCTGCTGCGGACATGACGACGTGCCCGGGGACCTGCGCGCCAAGGTCATGGGGCGGATCGACCTCATCCGCTCCGGCCAGGCGGTCCCCGACCAGGACGTGACGGCCTCGCCGGCCACGCCGCAGGAGTCCTGAACCCGGTCCCGGGACTCGAACGCATCACTCGAACGTGCTAATCCGCGGGTTATCGGCCCGCGGAGCCCCCTCCCGTCGTCCTAGGCTCCGGGCCTGACGGACATGGCGGACATGGCCGGGGAGGGGCGCATGGAAGCGGTACCGGCACGGACACGTGTGTATGTCGCCTGTGTCGTCGTCGCCGCGGTCCTCTGCCTGCTGCCGCTGCCGGGCGTTCGCGCGCCCTGGTGGGCGGTCGCGCTGCTGGCCACGCTGTACGCCGGCTGTGAGCGCGTCGCGCGCTCCCGGTTCGTGGGGATCTCCCACCCGGCCGGGACCTTCTACCCCGTACTGCTCGCCGGTGCGTTTCTGCTGCCCGCGCCCGCCGCGGCCCTCGTGGCCGTGCCGGGCGCGCTGCTGTCCCACGTGGCGCAGCGGCCGGTGGCGCTGCGCCGGCTCTGGCGGGCCGCGCAGCTCGTCCTCGGCGTGTGGGCGGCGGCCCGGGTGCACTGGCTGCTCGGCGGCCGGGACGCGGTCGTCGCGGGGGACGTCCCCTACGCGCTCGGTCCGGCCGGGGCGGCCGTGCTGGCGTTCTGCGTGGTGCTGGCGGTACTGGACGGCGGCATCCTGGCCGTCGCCGAGCGGGTGCCGGTACGGCGGGCCTGGCGGGGTCTGGTGGCGCGCTCCCTCGCGCCGATCGCCGTGCACGGGCTGGCCGGGCTGATGATGGCCGTGCTGTGGCGCAGCCCGTACGGGCCCGTGGCCGCGCTGCTCGTGCTGCTGCCGATGTGCGTCTCGTGGTGGGCGTTCGCCCAGTACCACCGGGAACGGGCGGCCCATCAGGCGACCATCCGGGCGCTGGTGCAGGCCGTCGACATCAAGGACGGCTACACACGCGGGCACAGCGAGCGCGTCGGGCAGGCGTCCATGATGATCGCGCGCGAGCTGGGCATGGACGACGCGCGCGTCGAGGTGCTCCGCTTCGCCGGGATCCTGCACGACGTGGGCAAGCTGGGCGTGCCCACCCGGCTGCTCCGCAAGAACGGGCCGCTCACGCCCGAGGAGCGGCGGGTGATCGAGCTGCACCCCGAGTACGGGCACGAGATGGTGCGCGGCATCGGCTTCCTCGGCGAGGCCCGGGCCGCCGTGCTGCACCACCACGAGCGGCTGGACGGCAGCGGGTACCCGTACGGGCTGGTGGGCCGTCAGATCCCGGAGTCCGCACGGGTGGTCGCGGTCGCGGACGCCTTCGACGCCATGACCTCCACGCGCTGCTACAGCCGGGCCCGTCCCGTGCCGGTGGCCCTGGCGGAGCTGGAGCGGTGTGCGGGCAGCCAGTTCGACCCGGTGATGGTCACGGCCCTGGTCGGGGCCGTGGAACGGACGGGGTGGCGCCCGGCGGTGACGGCGGACGAGACGGAGGACCTGGGCGGCCGGACAGCCGAGGACCACGGCAACGGCCCGGGCGGCGGCACCGGCCGGAGCGGTCGGGCAGGCGAGGGCGACCACAGCAGCCAGGGTGACCGGACAGGCCAGGGCGACCGGACCGGCCCGGGCGACCGGACCGGCCAGAGCGGTCGGACCGGCCATGGCGGCCAGGACAGCCGGACCGGTCAGGGCGGAGAGGACGGCCAGGCCGGTCAGGGTGGCGATGGGGCCCGGGGCGTGCCGAGGCCGGGGGCGCCCGTGTCCGGGCCGTCCGCGGCGCCCATGCCCGGGGCGCCGGGGGCGCGGCGATGAGTGCCTATCGGCCGCCCCCGCTGCTCACCCTCGTCCACGCCTGTGCCGCCGTCCTCGCCGCATGCTGCCTCGCCGTCACCCTCTACAGCGGGCTGGAGGAACGCCGGGTCGCCCTCGCCTTCGGCGTCCTCGTCACCGTCGGCGAGCTCACCCGGCGCGACGACACCCAGGTCAGGGAGCCGGCACCGCTCGGATCCGCCGCGGCCCTGTCGTACGCGCTGCTCGGCGAGGCCGGCGGTCAGCCCACACACCACGGTCCCGCCCAGGTCGTCGCCGTCGTCCTCGCCGCCTCGCTGCTCGGCAGCGTGCCGCACGTGGCCCGCGGGCAGGGCCCCACCCTCGACCACCTCGCGCGCCGCGTGCTCACCGTCGGCTTCGTCGCCGTGTGCTTCCAGCCCCCGTACAACCGGGGCATGTTCGACGACTGGGGCGGACCCGCCTACGCGTTGCTGCTCCTCGCGCTGCTGTCGCTGACCGCGCTGTGCGACGCGGTGCTCGCCGCCGCGCTGGCGCACTCCCGCACCGGCTGGCCGTTCGGTCCGGTGCTGCGGGACGAGCTGCGGGCCGTTCGCGGCATCGGCTCCGCCGTCATCGCCACCGGGGCGGTGATGGCCCTGGCGGTCGCCGTCGTGGGGCTCTGGGCGCTGCCCGTCTTCTCCGTGCCCCTGCTGCTCGCCCAGATGTCGTTCCGCCGCTACGCGGCCGTCCGGGCGACCTACCGGCAGACCATCGCCTCCCTCGCGAGGGCCACCGAGGTCGCCGGCTACACCCCCTGCGGTCACGCCCGCCGGGTCGCCGCGCTCAGCCTCGCCGTCGGGCGTGACCTGGGCCTCACCGAGCCCGAGCTGGCCGTGCTGGAGTACGCGGCCCTCATGCACGACATCGGCCAGCTGAGCCTCGTCGACCCCGTGCCGGCGGGCGCCACCGCCGCCCTGCCCGCCGCGGAACAGCGCCGGATCGCGCTCCTGGGCGGGGCGGTGGTCCGGCAGACGGGCGTCGACGAGGCCGTCGCCGTGGTCGTGGAACGGCAGGCCGACCCGTACGCGGAGCAGCCGCTCGCCGCCCGGATCGTCCGCGCCGTGAACGCGTACGAGGAGAAGTCCCGGGAAGGAGGCCCGGGCGGGCCGCTGACCGCGCTGGAGGAACTCCGGCTCGCCACGGCCGGGGAGTACGCGCCGGAAGTGGTGGAATCACTGGCCCGGGTACTGGCAAGGAGCAGTCTGACGCTGCCCGTGGCTGGGTAACCCATGGGTAATGAGCGCCCCCGAGGCCGTACGTGGTTGGATGCGAAGGAGAAGGTGTCCGGGGGCTCGAAACACAGCTACGGCCAGCCCACCGCACGGAACTGGCAGGCGGGAATCGTGAGGATCTTCGGCAAGGGACGGCACCGGCCCTCCGCCTCCTGGCGGCAGGCCACAGACCGGGCATTCACCCTCATCGGCGACGGCCGGTACGAGGACGCGGGCGCACTGCTGACACGTGCCGCCGATCTGGAGCCCTGGCTGTCGGAGTCCTGGTTCAACCTCGCCCTGCTGCACAAGTTCCGGCATGACTGGGAGCAGGCCAGGGCCGCCGGACTGCGCGCCGTGGCCCTGCTCGACCGGGACACCGGCGCGCCCGACTGGTGGAACGTCGGCATCGCAGCCACCGCCCTCCAGGACTGGCCGCTGGCCCGCCGCGCCTGGCAGGCCTACGGGCTGCGGGTGCCGGGTGCCGCGAACGACTCCGGGGAGCCCGTCGGCATGGACCTCGGCAGCGCGGCCGTACGGCTGTCGCCGGAGGGCGAGGCCGAGGTCGTGTGGGGACGGCGGCTGGATCCCGCGCGGATCGAGGTGCTGTCCATCCCGCTGCCGTCGTCGGGGCGGCGCTGGGGCGAGGTCGTGCTGCACGACGGGGTGCCGCACGGGGAGCGGACCACGGCCGCCGGGCACACCTACCCGGTCTTCGACGAGATCGAGCTGTGGGCGCCGTCGCCCGTGCCGACGTGGGTCGTGCTGCTGGAGGCGGCGACGGAGGCCGACCGGGACGCGCTGGAGCAACTGGCAGCGGACGCCGGGTTCGCCGCGGAGGACTGGTCGTCCTCGGTGCGGCTGCTGTGCCGGATGTGCTCGGAGTCCCGGATGCCGTCGGACGAGGGCGACGGGGAGCACCTCGATCCGCACGATCACAGCGAGCCGGGCCACCCCGGGCCGCTGGGCCACCGGACGGACGGGCAGCTGTGGGTGCCCGAGCGGGAGTGCGGCCTGGCCGCGCCGGCCTCGCTGGTCCGGGGGCTGCTGGACGGGTGGGTGGCGGACAGTCCGGATTCTCGGGACTGGCGGGATTTGGAAGAGGTGTGCTAGGTCGTCCGACGGGTGCGGCGCCGTGGGGCTGATCGCGCAGTTCCCCGCGTCCCTGAGGGGGCGCCTTCCCCGTACCCTGTATCAGCATCCCGGGTTGGATTTGTTCAGGAAGGCGTACGGACGTCATGGCTCAGCAGGACACCGATCAGCAGCGTGCGGGCGTGCTCCCCGTCGATGACGAGGGGTACGTGATCGACACGGAGGACTGCGAGGAGCGCGAGGCGGCCTGGCGGGAGCGGGGTACCTCGCGGCCGATCACGGTGGTCGGGAACCCGGTGCTGCACAAGGAGTGCCAGGACGTCACCGACTTCGGCGAGGAGCTGCAGCAGCTCGTCGCGGACATGTTCGCCAGCCAGCGCACCGCCGAGGGCGTGGGCCTGGCCGCCAACCAGATCGGCGTCGACGCGAAGGTCTTCGTCTACGACTGCCCGGACGACGAGGGCGTGCGGCACACCGGTGTCGTCTGCAACCCCAAGCTCGTCGAACTGCCCGCCGACAAGCGCCGGCTGGACGACAGCAACGAGGGCTGCCTGTCCGTGCCGACGGCGTACGCGCCGCTCGCCCGGCCCGACTACGCCGAGGTGACCGGGCAGGACGAGAAGGGCAACCCGATCAAGGTGCGCGGCACCGGATACTTCGCTCGGTGTTTGCAGCACGAGACCGACCACCTGTACGGCTACCTGTACATCGACCGGCTCTCCAAGCGCGAGCGCAAGGACGCTCTGCGGCAGATGGCCGAGAACGAGCCCCGCTACCCCGTGGTGGCCAACGACTGACACCTCCCACGCACCAGGCGAACGGCGTCTGTTCGGGTCTCCCGCCCGGAACAGGCGCCGTTCGCCTGTGTCGTTCGTCTGTGCGTCGCACGTTCGATCGCTTCCGCTCTCCTGGTGATCCGGTGTCAGTCACACACCGGGAGGATCCCGGCACTGTGGGGTAGTGAATGAAGCAAATGCGTTCCCAGAACGGTCAGTTGTAGTGCTGAATGGGATGAGCGGGGTATGCAACGGCGCACGCCCGGCACGAAGGGAGGGGCGCCCGCGCCAACTGGCGGCTGAGAGGGGTTAGTTCGTGCATGCTTTGTCACACGGCACCACGTCGACACCGACCACCATCGCAGTTCCACCGTCGCTCTCTCTCCCTGTGATCGAGGCGGCGTTTCCCCGGCAACTCCACCCGTATTGGCCGAAGTGCCAGGAGAAGACGCGCGCGTGGCTGCTCGAAAAGCGGCTCATGCCCGCCGAGAAGGTGAAGGAATATGCCGACGGCCTGTGCTACACGGACCTCATGGCCGGCTACTACATCGGCGCCCCCGACGAGGTGATGCAGGCCATAGCGGACTACAGCGCCTGGTTCTTCGTCTGGGACGACCGCCACGACCGCGACATCGTGCACGGGCGCCCGCTCGCCTGGCGGACGCTGCGGGACCGGTTGCACGCCGCCCTCGACTCCCCCGGGGAGCACCTGCACCACGAGGACCCACTGGTCGCCGGGTTCGCCGACAGTGTGCTGCGGCTGTACGGGTTCCTGCCGCAGACGTGGAACCTCCGGTTCGCCCGGCACTTCCACGCCGTGATCGAGGCCTACGACCGGGAGTTCCACAATCGCACGCACGGCATCGTGCCGACGGTCGAGGAATACCTCCGGCTGCGCCGGCTCACCTTCGCGCACTGGATATGGACGGACCTGCTGGAGCCGGCCGCGGGGTGTGAACTCCCCGAGGCCGTGAGAAAGCACCCGGCCTATCGGCGGGCGGCCCTGCTGAGCCAGGAATTCGCCGCCTGGTACAACGACCTCTGCTCGCTGCCGAAGGAGATAGCGGGCGACGAGGTGCACAATCTCGGAATCAGTCTCATCACCCATGAAGGGCTGACGCTGGAAGAGGCGGTCGTGGAAGTGCGCCGCCGGGTCGAGGAATGCATCACCGAATTTCTCGACGTCGAGCAGAAGGCCTTGCGATTCGCCGACGGTCTCGACGACGGCACTGTACGCGGAAAGGAACTGAGAGCCGCCGTGCGCCTCTGCCTGAGCGATATGCGGAACTGGTTCAGTTCCGTCTACTGGTTCCATCACGAGTCCGGCCGGTACATGGTCGACAGCTGGGACGACCGGTCCACGCCCCCGTACGTCAACAACGAAGCGGCAGGTGAGAAATGACCGTCGAGTCTGTGAAGCCCGAAGCACCCCTGGCTCCGGAACTGCGTGAACCGCCCCGGGCCGGGGGCGGCGTCCCCGTGCTCGGCCACGGCTGGAAGCTGGTGCGCGACCCGCTGGCGTTCATGTCCCGGCTGCGCGACCACGGCGACGTGGTCCGTCTGAAGCTGGGCCCGAAGACGGTCTACGCCGTCACCACCCCGGCCCTCACCGGCGCGCTGGCCCTGAGCAGCGACTTCATCATCGCCGGGCCGCTGTGGGAGTCCCTGGAGGGGCTGCTCGGCAAGGAGGGCGTGGCCACGGCGAACGGCCCGCGCCACCGCCGCCAGCGGCGCACCATCCAGCCGGCCTTCCGGCTCGACGCCATCCCCGCGTACGGGCCGATCATGGAGGAGGAGGCGCACGCGCTCACCGAGCGCTGGCAGCCCGGCGAGACCGTCGACTGCACCTCGGAGTCCTTCCGGGTGGCCGTGCGCATCGCGGCCCGCTGCCTGCTGCGCGGCGACTTCATGGACGAGCGGGCGGAGCGGCTGTGCGTCGCCCTGGCCACCGTGTTCCGAGGGATGTACCGGCGGATGGTGGTCCCGCTCGGGCCTCTGTACAACCTTCCGCTCCCGGCCAACCGCGAATTCAACCGGGCCCTGGCCGATTTGCATCTCCTGGTCGACGAGATCGTCGCCGAGCGCCGCGCAAGCGGTCAAAAGCCGGACGATTTGCTGACGGCATTGCTGGAGGCGAAGGACGAGAATGGCGACCCCATCGGGGAACAGGAGATCCATGATCAGGTCGTCGCGATCCTGACCCCGGGCAGCGAAACCGTGGCATCCACGATCATGTGGCTGTTGCATATGCTCGCGGAGCACCCCGAACACGCCGACCGGGTGCGCGACGAAGTGCAAGCGGTCACGGGTGGGAGGCCGGTGGCATTCGCCGACGTCCGAGAGCTCAGGCACACCAACAATGTGGTGGTCGAGTCCATGCGTTTGAGTCCGGCGGTGTGGATTCTGACGCGCCGGGCGGTACGCGACACGGAACTCGGCGGATACCGCATTCCGGCCGGGGCGGACATCGTATACAGCCCGTACGCGATCCAGCGCGATGCGAAGTCCTACGAGCGGAACCTGGAGTTCGACCCGGACCGCTGGCTGCCGGAGCGGGTCAAGGCGATCCCGAAGCACGCCATGAGCCCGTTCAGCACGGGCAACCGCAAGTGCCCCAGCGACCACTTCTCGATGGCCCAGCTGACGCTGATCACGGCGGCGCTGGCCACGAAGTACCGCTTCGAGCAGGTGTCCGGGTCGAACGACAGCACGCGGGTCGGCATCACGCTGCGGCCGCACGACCTGCGGGTCCGACCGGTGGCGAGGTGAGAACCGCCGGCCTCAGGCCGCCTCGGGGCCCTTGAACGTGCGCCGGTAGGCGTTCGGCGTGGTGCCGACCGCCCGGACGAAGTGGTGGCGCAGCGCGGCCGCGTTGCCGAACCCCGTCCGGCCGGCGATCGCGTCCATCGTCTCGTCCGTCGCCTCCAGCAGCCGCTGGGCCAGCAGCACCCGCTGGCCCAGCACCCAGCGGTAGGGAGTCGTGCCCGTCTCCTGCTGGAAGCGGCGGGCGAACGTGCGCGGGGACATGTGGGCGCGGGCGGCGAGCTGCTCGACGGTCACCTCCTCGTCGAGGTGGCGTTCCATCCACGCCAGCACCTCGCCGATCGTGTCGGCCTCGGAGTGTGGCAGCGGGCGCTCGATGTACTGCGCCTGGCCGCCGTCGCGGTGCGGCGGCACCACCATCCGGCGGGCGATCTTGTTGGCGACCTCGGAGCCCTGCTCCTTGCGGACCAGGTGCAGGCAGGCGTCGATGCCGGCGGCGGTGCCCGCGGAGGTGATCACCGGGTCCTCGTCGACGTAGAGCACGTCCGGCTCGACGGCCACGCGCGGGTACCGGCGGGCGAGGTCGTCGGCGTGCTTCCAGTGCACGGCGCAGCGCCGCCCGTCCAGCAGCCCGGCCGCGGCCAGCACATAGGCGCCGGAGCAGACGCTGAGCACCCGGGCGCCGCGGTCGACACCGCGGCGCAGGGCGTCCAGCAGCTCGGGCGGGAAGTCCCGGGTCGAGAAGCTGCGCCCGGCCGGCACGGCGATCAGGTCGGCCGTCTCCAGGCGCTCCAGGCCGTGGTCCACCCGCAGCGACAAGCCCGAGTTCATGCGCAGCGACGGGCCCTCGGCCGAGGCGACGGCGAAGTCGTACACCGGCAGGCCGTCGTCACTGCGGTCGGTGCCGAAGACCTCGCACACCACGCCGAGTTCGAAGGGGTTCACGCCGTCGAGGAGGGCGACGGCCACGTTCTGCAGCATGTCCCCAGTGTGCCTCGCCGATGGCAGTAATTCGAGGGTCTACGGCAGTACTGCCACTGACGGTAAGGACCATTCGGCGCGACAGTGGTGTCCATGAACACGAACCAGACACAGACACTCATCGCCATGGTCTTCGTACTCGGGACGCTGGTCCTCCTGGTCCTCCCGTCCGTGCTCGGCCTCGTGCGCGACCGGCGCATCGACCGGCAGATCCGGGAGGCCCAGGAGGCCCGTGAGGACGCCGCGGCTCAGAAGTCCTCGTCCAGGTCGACGGTGCCCTCCACCGCCACCTGGTACGCGGAGGGCCGCCGCTCGAAGAAGTTGGTCAGCTCCTGAACCCCCTGGAGCTCCATGAAGGAGAAGGGGTTCTCGGAGCCGTACACCGGAGCGAAGCCCAGGCGGGTCAGCCGCTGGTCGGCGACGCACTCCAGGTACTGCCGCATCGACTCGGTGTTCATGCCCGGGAGGCCGTCACCGCACAGGTCGCGCGCGAACTGCAGCTCGGCCTCGACGGCCTCGCGGAGCATGTCCGTCACCTCCTGCCGGAGCCGGTCGTCGAACAGCTCCGGCTCCTCCTTGCGGACGGTGTCGACCACGTCGAACGCGAACGACATGTGCATGGTCTCGTCCCGGAACACCCAGTTGGTGCCGGTGGCCAGGCCGTGCAGCAGCCCCCGGCTGCGGAACCAGTACACGTAGGCGAAGGCGCCGTAGAAGAACAGGCCCTCGATGCAGGCCGCGAAGCAGATGAGGTTGAGCAGGAAGCGGCGCCGGTCGGCCTGTGACTCCAGCCGGTCCAGCTTCTCGACCGAGTCCATCCACCGGAAGCAGAACTCCGCCTTCTCCCGGATGGACGGGATGTTCTCCACCGCCGCGAAGGCCGCCGCGCGGTCCTCCGGGTCGGGGAGATAGGTGTCGAGCAGCGTCAGATAGAACTGGACGTGCACGGCCTCCTCGAAGAGCTGCCGCGACAGATACAGGCGCGCTTCAGGGGAGTTGATGTGCTTGTACAGCGTCAGCACCAGGTTGTTCGCGACGATCGAGTCGCCCGTCGCGAAGAACGCCACCAGCCGGCCGATGAGGTGCTGCTCCGCGGGGGAGAGCTTGGCGAGGTCGGCGACGTCCGAGTGGAGGTCGACCTCCTCCACGGTCCAGGTGTTCTTGATGGCGTCCCGGTAGCGCTCGTAGAAGTCCGGGTAGCGCATGGGGCGCAGGGTGAGCTCGAAGCCGGGGTCGAGAAGGTTCTGGGTGCTCATTACTGGCAGGCCTCGCAGGACTCGGGGTTTTCCAGGGAGCAGGCGACCGCCTCGGGGTCGGGGGTGGCCTGCACGGGGACGGCGGCGCGGGCGGCGCGGGCGATACGGGTCGCCGGGCGCGAGCGCAGGTAGTAGGTGGTCTTCAGCCCGGACTTCCAGGCGTAGGCGTACATCGAGGAGAGCTTTCCGATGGTCGGCGTCTCCAGGAAGAGGTTCAGGGACTGGGACTGGTCCAGGAACGGGGTCCTGGCCGCCGCCATGTCGATCAGGCCGCGCTGCGGGATCTCCCAGGCCGTGCGGTAGAGGGCACGCACGTCCTCGGGGATCCAGGCGAAGCCCTGCACCGAGCCGTTGGCCTCGCGCAGGGCCTCACGGCTGCGGGCGTCCCACACGCCGAGCCGCTTGAGCTCGTCCACCAGGTAGGAGTTGACCTGGAGGAACTCACCCGACAGCGTCTCGCGCTTGAACAGGTTGGACACCTGCGGCTCGATGCACTCGTACACGCCCGCGATGGAGGCGATCGTGGCCGTGGGCGCGATGGCGAGGAGCAGGGAGTTGCGCATGCCGGTCGTGGCGATCCGCTCGCGCAGGGCGGCCCAGCGCTCGGGCCAGGTCAGGTCCACGTCGTAGTGGTCGGGGTGCAGCACGCCCCGGGCCGCACGGGTCTTCTCCCAGGCCGGCAGCGGGCCGCTCCGCTCGGCGAGGTCGGCGGAGGCCTCGTAGGCGGCGAGCATGATGCGCTCGGCGATACGGGTGGACAGGGCCTTCGCCTCGGGCGAGTCGAAGGGCAGGCGCAGCTGGAAGAAGACGTCCTGGAGGCCCATCGCGCCGAGGCCGACCGGACGCCAGCGGGCGTTGGAGCGGCCCGCCTGCTCGGTCGGGTAGAAGTTGATGTCGACGACCCGGTCGAGGAACGTCACGGCCGTGCGGACGGTCTCGTCCAGGCGCTCCCAGTCGATGTCCCCGCCGGTCACGAACGCGCCGAGGTTGACCGAGCCGAGGTTGCAGACCGCCGTCTCCCCGTCGCTGGTCACCTCCAGGATCTCGGTGCAGAGGTTGGAGGAGTGCACGACGTGGCCCGGCTCGGCCGTCTGGTTGGCGGTGCGGTTGGCGGCGTCCTTGAAGGTCATCCAGCCGTTGCCGGTCTGCGCGAGGGTGCGCATCATGCGGCCGTACAGTTCGCGCGCGGGCAGCGTCTTCCGTGCCAGGCCCTTCGCCTCGGCCGCCCGGTACGCGGCGTCGAACTCCTCGCCCCACAGGTCGACCAGCTCGGGCACGTCCGCGGGGGAGAACAGCGACCACTGCGCGTCGGCGTTCACGCGGCGCATGAACTCGTCCGGGACCCAGTGCGCGAGGTTCAGGTTGTGCGTGCGCCGGGCGTCCTCGCCGGTGTTGTCGCGCAGTTCCAGGAACTCCTCGATGTCGGCGTGCCAGGTCTCCAGGTAGACCGCTGCGGCGCCCTTGCGGCGACCGCCCTGGTTCACGGCGGCGACCGAGGCGTCGAGGGTCTTCAGGAACGGGACGATGCCGTTGGAGTGGCCGTTCGTGCCGCGGATCAGCGAACCCCGGGCGCGGATGCGGGAGTAGGCGATGCCGATGCCGCCGGCGTGCTTCGACAGGCGGGCGACCTGGTGGTAGCGGTCGTAGATGGAGTCCAGCTCGTCCTGGGGGGAGTCCAGGAGGTAGCAGGACGACATCTGGGGGTGCCGGGTGCCGGAGTTGAAGAGCGTGGGGGAGGAGGGGAGGTAGTCGAGACGGCTCATCAGCCGGTAGAGCGCCGCGACTTCGTCCACGGCCCGCGCGGTGTCGTCCTCGGCGAGGCCGCTCGCCACGCGCAGCATGAAGTGCTGGGGCGTCTCGACCACCTTGCGGGTGATCGGGTGCCGGAGCAGGTAGCGGCTGTGCAGCGTGCGCAGGCCGAAGTAGCCGAAGCGGTCGTCGGCGGCGGTGTCGATCAGGGCGTCGAGCCGGGCCGCGTGCCGCCGGACGAAGTCGGCGGTCCGGTCGGCGATGAGCCCTTCGCGGTGGCCCACGGCGACCGACTCCGTGAAGGAGGTGACGCCCTGGGAGGCGGCCTCGGCGCGGATGCCGATGGTCAGCAGCCGGGCGGCCAGCCGGGAGTAGGCGGGGTCCTCGGAGATGAGACCGGCGGCCGCCTCGGTCGCCAGCTCGCGCAACTCCGTCTCGTCCGCCCGCGCGGACCGGCCGCGCAGCGCGGCGGCGGCGACCCTGCCCGGGTCGGCGTCGGGGAGGTCGGCGGTCAGCTCGGTCAGGGTCCGCAACAGCGCGGCACCGGGAGCGTCGTGCGCGTCCTCGGCGGATGAGACCGGATCGGCTGGCGCGATGGTCACGTGGGGCTCTCCCTCGCTCGGCACGGGGCCTCGCCGAGGGCAGGGGCAGCACACGAGCGCACGCGGCGCCGCGTCCACCGGCCCATTCCACGAGGCCCGGACGTCAGGCACACCGGCCGGGTGGCCGGGTGCACTGTCGGCAGGTCCTCGGACTGACGCTTGCGCACGGAACATGCACAAGTACACCGTTGCGGGACAGTTCCGGATTCGCACCGGATTCCCCTGCGGCGACAGCGAGCATGAGCATACATCTTGTGCCGGGTTCGGATGCCACCCCCAGATGTTGTGTCGCGCTGGTTTCGGAGTGTCAACTGTCAGATGAGGAGAGTGATCTCCCGCAGGGCGCCGCACCGGTTCCGGAGACGGTCTCCGGAACCCGCCGCCACCGGTTGCGGGGGCTGCCCAGAGTGCTTCCATGGAGGTAGGTGCCGCACCCACCAGGTCCTCCGTACCGGAACATCGCGCTCGGAGGGAGGTGGCACCATGACGAGGGTCGTCCGCCGTACCCCCGGCAAGGAGCGTCCGCGCAACGCCCCGATGGCGACGCTGGACGCGCGTCGGATGGCGGGGCGGATCCGCCGTACCGGCGTCGGCTGCTGGCACAGTCTGACCATCCGGCTGGAGGCCCGCCGCGGCTCCACCCGCCCCAAGAAGTGGCGCAGATGGTTCCCTACACCAACCTCGTCCGGGCCGTCTGGGCGGTGGGCGCGCTCGTGGTCTTCGGCTGGATCGGGGCCGGCGTGCACATGCTGGCGGTCACCGGGGAGACCCCGGTCGAGAGATGGCAGAAGGACCCGGGCGTCGAGGCCCTGGTGCGGTTCATCGGTCCGGTCCTCACCGCCTCGGTCGCCGCCGCGCTCTTCCTGTTCTGGTGGTACAGCTGGAACAAGCGGCGGTACCTGGCGAAGGCGCGCAAGAACCCCCACGGACTCGTGCTCACCGCCGGACAGGACCCCATTCAGATCGTGGGCCGCGAGGAGCTCGCCCAGGTCATCGCCCAACGGCTGCGGCAGCGCACGACCCGCCGGCCCTATCTGCTCGTGGGCGGTGTCGGCACGGGAAAGACCGCGGTCCTGGTACGGCTCACCGAACTCCTGGCCAAGGAGCGCGCGGTGCCCGTGCCGATCCGGCTGCGGGACGCCGACGGCGAAACCGACCTGAACTTCGAGCGCATGGCCAAGCGGCGTTTCGTCGAGGAGGCGCCCCAGGGCATCCTGTCGCGCACCAAGATCGACCGGGTGTGGCAGCAACTGCTCGCCGACGACAAGCTGGTCGTGCTCGCCGACGGCCTCGAAGAGGCGCTGCTCGACGGCAGCTTGCAGCAGAACCGGGACAACATCATCCGCCGTGCCATCGAGCGCGCCCACGAGGAGCGGCTCCCGGTGGTCATCGCCTCCCGGCCGCACACCCCGCTGGACACCACGCCCGCCGCGATCGTGGAGCTGGAACCGCTCAGCGAGGAGGAGGCGTTGCGCTTCGTCAAGGACTCCGTGCCGGAGACGGACGAGCGCCGCGTGGACTGGATCGTGGAGACGGCGGAGGTGACCGAGTCGCCCGTCTATCTGCAGATCGCCCGTGAACTGCACCAGCACGGAGCCCTGGAGCGCGACCGGCCGACCGACGACCCGAAACGCCTGAACACCCGCAGCCGGGACCGCAGCACCCTCAGGCTGTGGCTGCTGGACACCTGGTCCCGCTCCCTGGAGGAGGGCCGGCTGCGCGAGAACGTCGCCCTGACGCCGCAGGAGCGCCGGGACACCCTCGCGGTGGTCTCCGCCCTGGCCTGCGTCGGGCTGCTGCAGGACAAACTGGAAGTGGACTTCGCCGAGCTGCTCGGCGAGGACGTCCACCCCAGCCGGGCGCGGAACGCGCGAATCCGGGCAGGGCATCTGTGGACCAGGGCGCGGGCACCCGACCGGTACGGCGAGCGGGGGGACGCCTTCACCGAGTGGCACCGGGAACGGATCTGGACCGCGCTGTGCGCCGCGCTCGGCGACGAGGAGAGCAAGCGGCTGCACAAGGGGAACATGACCCAGTCGCACGCCGTGCTCGCCCGGCTGGTGGGCAACGCGGACAAGCTGGGGCTGCTGGAGGGCTTCGAGAAGAGGGCGCGCTTCCCGCACAGCATCCTGCAGGCCTACTTCGGCTTCCGGCTGCTGAGCGGGCTGGAGGAGGCCGACGCGTACGAGCTGATCGGACAGGCGCTGCAGCCGCCCGGACCCGGGCGTGAGCTCCTCGTGGCCCTGGTGCTGATGTCCCGTCGCCGGTCCGCGGACCGTTCCGCCCGGGACGGCATGAACCGGTTCGGACTCCCGGTGGGCAGGGAGGAGTTGCTGCGACGGGTCCCCGTGCTCGGGCGCGCCCCCTCCGAGAGGCTCTGCGCGGCCGCTCGGCAGCGACCGGACGACCCGAAGACCCTCGATCTGTACGCGGCCGCCCTGGAGGTCGAGAGCGTGGAGGCCGACGCCGGACGGCTGAGCGGCATCATCGAGCGGGTGTCGGACGACTGGCCCCGCATCAAGGGGGACCAGAGCTCACTGGAGGACGCGAAGCTGAGGCTGCTCAGGCAGCTGGGCGCGGCGCTGGAGGGGGCCTCGAAGAAGATCGACACCACGCCCATGTACGAGCAGCTCCTCCGGGTGGGCATAGCGGAGCCCTCGTACTCCATACGTCTGGCCGCCGCTCAGGAATTCGGCAACGGCGGCAACGAGGCGTTCGCCGTGATCCGCAAGTGGGTCGGTCTCAACAGCGACCCCATAGGGGAGTACAACGCCAAGGTCCGCGAGATGAAGGCCGAGCGGACGCGGGAGTTCGAGGCGTGGACCGTGCGCATGGGCCGGGCCAGATCCGTCCGTGCGCGAGAAGCGTCCGACGCGTCCGTCGCCCGGTTGCAGGCCGAGCGGGAGGAGTTCAACCGGCAGTACGAGAGGCACCGCGTCGAGCTGCTGCGGGAGTTCGTGATGCGCGCCTGGATGCTGCCCATGCTGCTGGGGTCGGTCGACGACTCCCATCGCGGAGAGGCCGAGGAGCGCCTCACCAAGTGGCTGCGCCACCTCGACCCGGCCCACACGGGCGGCAGCCCCGACCTGCCGCTCGCCCTTGAGGCGGCGCTGGCCCAGGGCTTCAAGTACGCGGCCAACCGGCGCCGGCGTCATCCGCACACGGACCCCGGACGGCGGGTCGATCTGATCCGGCAGGCGGAGACCGTCCTGCAGCAGTCCCGTTGCTGGTACGCGCAGCTCAGCCTGTTGCAGGCGCTGTGTCTGTGGCGGCTCCCGGACCGGGCGGGCCGGCACGAGGGGGACGGCTTCCTCACGGCCCGGCAGAACGGGAATCACGACCGTTCGCATGAGCCGGTCCCGACGATCGGCGGCGCCACGGCGGTGCAGACCGTGCAGCGCTGGCTGGCCATGGCCGGCACGGTGAACCGGCCGCCCGGAGCGAACGGCAGCTCGCCGCGGCGGCTGCTGCACCCGTTCGTCGCCGAGGCGGGCGACCTGGTGGCCCTCGCCCTGGAGACCGGGCAGCCCGAGCGTTTCCTGTGGATCGACGAGAAGGGTGTGGCCGACAACATCGGATCCCGCGCCATCGACTCCGGCGGATACCGCAAGCACAACCTGTGGATCCCGCCGTCGGTCGGCTGGAGCACCCTCGACGGACGGGCCCAGCGTCTCGTCGCGGACGTGCTCGTGCTGCTGAACCTCATCGAACGGGACGGAAAGCCCGGCGAGGTGGAGGAGCGGATGATCCGTTCGGAGCAGTCCGGCAGGCCGCTGCCGCCGTGCCTGCGCGAGAACCGTGAGCCGCTGCAGCCCGGCGCGCGGGTCGGTACGGCCGCGCCGCCCGCACCCGGCACCACCTGCCTGCCGGACTGCAAGTTCCAGCTCTGCCCGTACCCGCCCAGGGGTGTGCCCCGGGGAGAGATCCGGGAGCCGTTCTGCCGCCAGCAGCAGGCCCTGCTGCCCGGGCGCCTGCGCCGCTGGTTCCCCCGGCTGCTGCGCCGCAAGACGCCACCCTGGGTGAGCATGCGCGTCCGGGAACTGGACCGCTTCTGGGACGAGATGGCCACCCGCACCCGCGACTAGCGCCGCGCCGGGGACGCCGACGGGCCGCCGGATGCCTCTCCGACGGCCCGTCCGGTGCCCGGCTCAGTGCACGGCCCGTCCGGTGTCCGGCTCATGCACGGCCAGTCCGGTGCCCGGCTCAGTGCGAGGTGCCCGCCGTGGCCGGCGGAAGCTCCACCTGCACCCCGGGGTCGCCCGCGTCGGCCGTGTAGTCCTCCGGCTTGGTCTCGTCGATGCCGTCGGGGGCCTTCACGGCCTTGAGGACGAACGTCAGGACCACCGTCACCACCACGTTCAGCACGAACGCCGTGAGGCCGATGTAGCCGATCTCGCCGATGCCGGGGATCTCCTTGGAGGAGCCGCCGAAGTGCTTCTGCGTGGGCGAGGCGACGCCGTACGCGGCGACCGTGCCGTAGACCATGCCGACCGCCCAGCCGGCGAGCAGCGCCCAGCGGTGGAACCAGCGGGTGAACAGGCCGCCCACCAGGGCCGGGAAGGTCTGCAGGATCCAGATGCCGCCCAGCAGCTGGAAGTTGATGGCGACCGTCTTGTCCATGGTGAGGACGAAGACCAGCGCGCCCACCTTCACCAGCAGGGACACCAGCTTGGAGACCTTGGTCTCCTGCGCGGGCGTGGCATCCGGCTTGATGAAGTCCTTGTAGATGTTGCGCGTGAAGAGGTTCGCGGCAGCGATGGACATGATGGCCGCCGGCACCAGCGCGCCGATGCCGATCGCCGCGAACGCCACACCCGCGAACCAGTCCGGGAACATCGTCTCGAACAGCTGCGGGATCGCCAGCTGGCCGTTCTGCACCTTGATGCCGGCCGCGATCGCCATGAAGCCGAGCAGGGCGAGCAGGCCCAGCATCAGCGAGTACAGCGGCAGGATCGTGGTGTTGCGGCGGATCACCTCACGGCTCTTGGAGGACAGCGTCGCCGTGATCGAGTGCGGGTACATGAACAACGCCAGGGCGGAGCCCAACGCCAGCGTGGCGTAGGTCCACTGGCCCGCCTCCGGCGGTGTCAGCGCACCGCGCGGCGCGCCCGTCGCCGGGTTGGTCTGGCTGAACGCGTCGCCCGCCTTGGCGAAGATGTCGTCGAAGCCGCCCAGTTTGATCGGGATGTAGATGATCGCCACCGCGATGACGATGTAGATCAGCGTGTCCTTCACGAACGCGATGAGCGCGGGCGCCCGCAGACCCGACGAGTAGGTGTAGGCGGCCAGCACGCCGAAGGCGATCAGCAGCGGCAGGTCCTTGATGAACCAGTTGGTGTTCTCGCCGCCGCCGACGCCCATCACGTCCAGCACGGCCTGGATGCCGACCAGTTGCAGCGCGATGTAGGGCATCGTCGCCAGGATGCCGGTCAGCGCCACCGCAAGGGACAGGCCCTTGGAGCCGAAACGGCCGCGCACGAAGTCGGAGGTCGTCACGTAGCCGTGCTTGTGGGAGACCGACCACAGGCGCGGCAGGAACGTGAAGATCAGCGGGTAGACCAGGATCGTGTAGGGCACCGCGAAGAAGCCCGCGGCGCCCGCCGCGTAGATCGCCGCCGGCACGGCCACGAAGGTGTACGCCGTGTACAGGTCGCCGCCGAGCAGGAACCAGGTGATCCAGGTGCCGAACGAGCGGCCGCCCAGGCCCCATTCGTCCAGGCTGTGCTCGTTCTCGGCCTTGCGCCAGCGCGCGGCGAGGAAGCCCATGACCGTGACGGCCAGGAAGAAGAAGATGAAGACGGCGAGTGCGACGCCGTTCACGCCGTCCTTCACTCCGACGCACCGCCCTTCGCGGCCGAGCGGGCGCGCTGGTCACGCTGCCACAGCTTGAAAGCGATCATCGTCAGTGCCGTGGAGATCAGCACCCACGCCATCTGGTACCAGTAGAAGAACGGGATGCCGATGAAGGCCGGGTCGGTCTTCGCGTACGAGCCGACCCACAGCATGGCGATGAAGGGCGCTATGAGACAGACGGCGATGACGACGCGCATCGGCGTCACCACCGGTCCTCTGCTGACTTGTGGGGGTTGCGACATCAGGCGGCTCCGTCCCCTCGAGTGATCACCTGGGCAATGCGCAGGCAATCTAGGTCAGGGTGCGGCGGCAGCGGAACCCCTCGTCCGCAATGCGGTACCCAAAAGAAACCGGAGTCCCGTCGCGGGCCGGTCAGTCCTGGGGGCGCTTCAGGCGGGCCACGAACTTGTACCGGTCGCCCCGGTAGACCGACCGCACCCACTCCACCGGCTGGCCGTCGCGGTCCAGCGAGTGCCGGGAGAGCATCAGCATCGGCAGACCGACGTCCGTGCCGAGCAGGCCGGCCTCGCGCGGGGTGGCCAGGGACGTCTCGATGGTCTCCTCGGCCTCGGCGAGATGGACGTCGTAGACCTCGGCGAGCGCGGTGTAGAGGGACGTGTACTTCACCAGGGACCGGCGCAGGGCGGGGAAGCGCTTCGCGCTGAGGTGGGTGGTCTCGATGGCCATGGGCTCGCCGTTGGCCATGCGCAGGCGCTCGATGCGCAGCACGCGCCCGCCCGGCGTGATGTCGAGCAGCCCGGCGAGCCGGTCGTCGGCGGTGATGTAGCCGATGTCCAGCAGCTGCGAGGTCGGCTCCAGGCCCTGGGCGCGCATGTCCTCGGTGTAGGAGGTCAGTTGCAGGGCCTGCGAGACCTTCGGCTTGGCGACGAAGGTGCCCTTGCCCTGGATGCGTTCCAGCCGGCCCTCGACGACGAGTTCCTGCAGCGCCTGGCGCACGGTCGTGCGGGAGGTGTCGAACTCCGCCGCGAGGGTGCGCTCGGGCGGGACGGGCGTGCCGGGCGCCTGGGTCTCCGTCATGTCGAGCAGGTGCTTCTTCAGGCGGTAGTACTTGGGCACACGTGCGGTACGGACGGGCACCCCGTTCTCGTTCTCCGCACTGCTGACGTCGGTGCTCATGCTCCGCCTTCCCGGCTCGGTCCGCCGAACGATCTCACTTGTATACCGTCGGCGCCTTGTTTGGTCTAGTCCACCATGACAAGTGGTCTACCTGAAGTATGGCCTGTGCAAGCGGGTTTTCGCTGGCTTCTTACTTAAAGGTTCCTGCATATGTAGGTCGCATAACGGCTGGTCAGAGCCTTCTCGCGAGCCTTGACAGGCTGGTTGGCCTGGGCCAAGCTCCCCGTACTGGTCTACACCAATGGTCCAGGCCCGGCCCCACGTTCACTGCGGGGAGCCAGGGGGGTTGTGGGATCCCTGAGGAGGGTGGCGTGAAGCGCAAGCTGACAGCCGCGATCGGTATCGCGGGCATGATGGTCTCCATCGCGGCGTGCGGCGGCGAGGGCGACGGGGGCGCGGACAAGGGCGGCGCGGACGCCAAGGAGCTGACCGTCTGGCTCACCGTCGACGCCCAGAACAACTGGCCGGAGCTGGTGAAGGCCGCCGACGACGCGGTGAAGAAGAAGCACCCGGGCCTGAAGATCAACCACGAGTACTACGGCTGGCCGGACAAGAACGCCAAGCTCGACGCCGTCCTGGCCACGGACAAGGCCCCCGACGTGGTCGAGATGGGCAACACCGAGATGCTCGGCTACATGGTCAAGGGCGCCTTCGCCCCCCTCGACCAGGGCAAGTTCGACAACGCGGACGCCTGGCTGGACGGCCTGAAGGCCTCGGTGACCTACGAGGGCAAGACCTACGGCGTCCCCTACTACGCCGGCGGCCGCGTCGCCAACTGGCGCAAGGACGTCGCCGCCTCGGTCGGCGTGAAGACGGCTCCGAAGACGTACAAGGAGCTGACCGACGCCCTGGACAAGATCCAGAAGAAGCAGGGCGACAAGTTCAACGCCTGGTACCAGCCCACCCGCGACTGGTACGCGGCCATGTCCTTCGTCTACGACGCCGGCGGCGCCATCGCCACCGAGTCGGGCGGCCAGTGGAAGGCCTCGCTCTCCTCGCCCGAGTCCCTCAAGGGCCTGAACGAGTTCAAGAACGTCGTCGACAAGTACATGCACGGCGACAAGACCAAGGACGAGTCCGACCGCTACATCGTCTACGGCCAGGGCAAGTCCGCCATGATCTTCGCGGCCGCCTGGGAGGGCGCCACCGCCGAGGACCCGAAGAACGACAAGACCGGCAAGCTCAAGGGCAACCTCGAGAACTTCGTGATGCCCGGCCCGTCCGGCAAGAACATGCCCGTCTTCCTGGGCGGCTCCGACCTCGCCGTGCCGGTGAAGTCCGACGCGCAGGACCTGGCCGCCGAGTGGATCAACGCGTTCGCCGGCTCCTCCGGGCAGAAGGGCCTGATGGCCAAGGGCAACCTGCCCAACAACAAGACGGACCTCGCGACGCTCAAGAACGACCCGAAGACGGCCGTGCCCGCCACCGCGGCCGAGGCCAACTGGTTCGTCCCGATGGCACCCGGCTGGGGCCAGGTCGAGAAGGCGCAGATCCTGCAGACCATGCTGCAGAGCATCGGCACCGGCAAGAAGTCCGTCGAGGCCGCCGCCAAGGAGGCGGACGCCGCGATCGACAAGGTCATCAACACCAAGTGACACACGGGCGGGGCTCCCTCACGGGAGCCCCGCCGTCGTCAGGACCTGAGGGACCGCCAAGGAGCGCGCGATGAGTGCCGCAGACATCACCACCCCCGCCAAGGTGCCGCCACCGCGGCCGGTACCTGTGCCGCCCCCCGCCGGGCGGCGGCCCCGCGGGCGGCGCACCTCGGGCGGTGCCGCCGTCCCCTGGCTGCTGCTCGCCCCCTGCCTGCTGATCCTGGCCCTGGTCATGGGCTATCCGCTGGCCCGACTGGTCACCCTGTCGTTCCAGAAGTTCGGGCAGTCCCAGCTGTGGGGCTTCCAGCCGGCCGAGACCGTCGGCTTCGACAACTTCGCCAAGGTGCTCGGCGACGGCGAGTTCTGGGCCGTCGTGCTGCGCACCGTGATCTTCGCGGGCGGCGCCGTCGTCCTCACCATGGTCATCGGCATGGCGCTCGCGCTGCTGCTCCAGCGCGTCTCGGGCTGGCTGAAGATGCTGATCAACATCGTGCTGGTGGCCAGCTGGGGCATGCCCGTGATCGTGGCGACCACGGTCTTCAAGTGGCTCTTCGACTCGGACTACGGCGTCTTCAACGCCCTGCTGAGCAAGCTGCCCGGCGTCGACATGATCGGCCACAACTGGTTCGCGAGCGGCCCCGAGGGCCTGGCCGTGATCATGCTGCTGGTGGTGTGGGGAGCCGTGCCGTTCGTGGTCATCACGCTCAGCGCGGGCCTCACCCAGGTGCCGAAGGAGCTGGAGGAGGCGGCCCGCCTGGACGGCGCCGGCTCCTGGGGCGTCTTCCGCTACGTCACCCTGCCCGTCCTCAAGCCGATCATCGTGATGCTCACGACCCTGTCGGTCATCTGGGACATGGGCGTCTTCCCGCAGGTGTTCGTCATGCGCAACGGCCACCCCGAGCCGGAGTTCCAGGTCCTCAACACCTACTCCTACGACCGTGCCTTCGTGGTCAACGACTACGCCCAGGGCTCGGCCATCGCGCTGATCACCGTCCTGCTGCTGCTCGGCGTGGTCGCCGTCTACATGCGGCAGATGCTGAAGATCGGAGAGGTCGAATGAGCAGCACCCTGACGGGCCGCCGGGCGCCGAAGCTGTGGTGGAACGTCCTCGGTCTCCTCGTCTTCGTCACCGCCGGCTTCCCGCTGTACTGGATGCTCAACACGGCGTTCAAGCCGGCCAAGGACGCCATCGACCCCGACCCGAGCCTGCTGCCCACCGGCCTGACCTTCGACAACTTCGGCCGGGCGCTGGACATCGCCGACTTCTGGGGCCCGGTCGGCCGCAGCATGGTGGTGTCGCTGGCCGTGGTCGTCATCGGCATGGTGGTCGGGCTGCTGGCCGCGCTCGCCATCTCCCGGTTCGCCTTCCGGGGTCGCAAGATCGTGATCGTGGGCATCCTCGCGGTGCAGATGGTGCCGCTGGTCGCCATGATCATCCCGGTCTTCCTGCTCCTGAACGACCTCGGCCAGTACGACCGCCTCACCGGCCTCATCATCACCTACCTCACCTTCGTCCTGCCCTTCACGGTCTGGACGCTGCGCGGCTTCATCGTCAACATCCCGAAGGAACTGGAGGAGGCGGCCATGGTCGACGGCTGCTCCCGCACCAGCGCCTTCCTGCGGGTGGTCTTCCCGCTCCTGGCCCCGGGCATGGTCGCCACCTCGGTCTACGCCTTCATCCAGGCCTGGAACGAGTACCTCTACGCCCTGATGCTCCTCAGCCAGAAGAACCAGACCGCGACCGTCTGGCTCGGCAACTTCACCACCAAGCACGGCACCGAATACGCCCCGATGATGGCCGGAGCCACGATGATGGCCGTGCCGATCGTCGCCCTCTTCCTCCTCGTCCAGCGCAAGATGGCCGCGGGCCTGACCGCGGGCGCCGTGAAGGGATGACCTCACCCGATGACGACACTCGCCAGCGGCACCGACACGCTCACCCGCGACGCCCTGACCGTCCTGCAGCCCGGCTTCACCGGCACCACCGCTCCCGACTGGCTGCTGCGCCGGCTCGGTGAGGGCCTCGCCTCCGTCGGGCTCTTCGGCCGCAACATCGCCTCACCGGACCAACTGGCCGCCCTCACCGCCCAGCTGCGGGCCGAGCGCGACGACGTCCTCGTCGCGATCGACGAGGAGGGCGGCGACGTGACCCGCCTGGAGGTGCGCAACGGCTCCTCCTTCCCCGGCAACCGCGCCCTCGGCGCGGTCGACGACGTGGAGCTGACCCAGCAGGTCGCCCACGAACTGGGCCGCCGCCTCGCCGCCTGCGGCGTCAACCTCAACTGGGCCCCCTCCGCCGACGTCAACTCCGACCCGCGCAACCCGGTCATCGGCGTGCGCTCCTTCGGCGCCGACACCGCCCTGGCCGCCCGGCACACCGCCGCCTACGTCACCGGCCTGCAGTCCGCCGGCGTCGCCGCCTGCACCAAGCACTTCCCGGGCCACGGCGACACGGCCATCGACTCCCACCACGCCCTGCCGCGCATCGACGTCTCCGCCGAGGTGCTGGCCGAGCGCGAACTGGCCCCCTTCCGCGCCGCCATCGCCGCCGGCACCCGGGCCGTCATGAGCGCCCACATCCTGGTCCCGGCGCTCGACCCCGACCACCCGGCCACCCTCTCCCGCCGCATCCTGACCGGCCTGCTGCGCGGCGAACTCGGCTACGACGGCCTGATCGTCACCGACGGCATGGAGATGCGCGCCATCGCCGGCACCTACGGCATCGAACGCGGCAGCGTCCTCGCCGTCGCCGCCGGAGCCGACGCGATCTGCGTGGGCGGCGGCCTGTCCGACGACGCCACCGTGCTCCGCCTGCGGGACGCCCTGGTCGGAGCCGTCCGCTCCGGCGAACTTCCCGAGGCACGCCTCGCCGAGGCCGCCGACCGCGTCCGGTCCCTGGCCCGCTGGACCGGCACGGCCGGCCCGTCTGCCGAGGAGGGCCACGGCAGCGCGATCGGCCTGCGCGCCGCCCGCCGCGCCCTGACGGTGACCCCCGCTCCCGGCCTCGGCAGCCCCGAGGCCTTCGAGCCCCTCACCGAACCCCCCTACGTCGCCGCCCTCGCCCCCGTCGCCAACATCGCCGTCGGCGACGAGACCCCCTGGGGCGTCGCCGCCGAGCTGATCCACCTCCTGCCCGGCACGGTGACCGGCAGCTTCTCCGCCGGCGACGGCACGCAGAGCGAGTCCGGGCGGGATGCCGGCCGGGCGGCCCTGCAGGCGGCCGGTCCGCGCCGCATCGTCGCCGTCGTCCGCGACGAGCACCGCCATCCCTGGATGGCCGACGCCCTCGACACCCTGCTGGCCGCCCGCCCAGACACGATCGTCGTCGAGATGGGCGTCCCGCAGGCCGCCCCGCGCGGTGCCCTGCACATCGCCACCCACGGCGCCGCCCGCGTCTGCGGTCGCGCCGCGGCCGAGGTGATCGCCGGAGCGGTGGGCCGCTGAGTCCTTCCTCCGAGCCCTCCTCTGAACCCGTCCTCCGAGTCCCTCCCCGATGAACGTGGTTGTGAGCCTGCGACCGAATGTAGTACTTCTTATACATGAGCGAGCAGGTGCACAACAGGTTGGCGATGGCGCGTGCCGAACGGAAGGTGTCGCGCCAGAGCCTGGCCGAGGCAGTGGGAGCCCACTACCAGACCATCGGCTACATCGAGCGGGGGCAGTACAACCCGAGCCTCGACCTGGCGCTGAAGATCTCGAAGTTCTTCGGACTGCCGGTCGAGGCGCTGTTCTCCCTCGAACCGTTCCGGCCGCTCACGGACGAGGTCTACGGGAGGAACCAGCCATGACGACGACACGCCTGACCCGCTACGACCGGACCATGCTGCGGCTGATGAACGACCGCCGCGGAGCGGCCTGGTACGCCACGGCGGCCCGTCGCCGGCTGGCCGTCACCGCCCATGTCGCGCTCACGCTGGCCATCGGCGGCCTGATGACCCACCTGTTCCTCGCCGAGGACGAACCGCTGTGGACCATCGCCGTGATGGCGGTGCTGCTGCTCCCCTGGATGGTCGCGACCGGCGTGATCAACGGCGCCACCCGGGGCCTGCTGGAGCTGCGCGCCCACGTCCTGGACGAGCGGCAGTCCGCCGAACGCAGCCGCGTCCTGGCCCGGGCCCACCGCGTGACGACCCTGCTACTGGCCGCCGCTGCCGCCACCCTGCTGGTCACGGGCGGCATCGCCGGCGACGCCCCCAAGGCCTACGCGGCCCCCTTGCTCATCGCCGTCCTCGTCACCCACTGGGTGATGCCCCTGTGGGTGGCCGGCTGGCTGGCCCAGGACGAACCGGCCGACGACGACATCTGACGACCCGGGCTGGGGCCTGTCGTCTGGATCGGGTCGCAGGAAAGTGACGGTGCTGTTCCGTGCCGGACCACGCGTCTGGGGCGCGATTCAAACGACAGGCCCTAGATCCCCTGCCAGTCCGGCTTGTTGGCGTACGTGTGCCGGAAGTAGTCCGCCAGCTTCAGCTTCGACGCGGCGGCCTCGTCGACGACGACGGTCGCGTGCGGGTGGAGCTGGAGCGCGGACGCCGGGCACACCGCCGCGACCGGTCCCTCCACCGTCGCCGCCACCGCGTCCGCCTTGCCCTCGCCGGTGGCGAGCAGCACCAGGTGCCGCGCCTCCAGGATGGTGCCGATGCCCTGCGTGATCACGTGGTGCGGCACCTGGTCGATGTCACCGTCGAAGAACCGGGCGTTGTCGATCCGGGTCTGCTCGGTCAGCGTCTTGATCCGGGTCCGCGAGGCCAGCGACGAGCACGGCTCGTTGAAGCCTATGTGCCCGTCGGTCCCGATCCCGAGCAGCTGGAGGTCCACACCGCCGGCCTCCGCGAGGGCCCTGTCGTACGCCTCGCACGCCCCCTGCACGTCCTGCGCCGTGCCGTCCGGGCCCGTGAACTGGTCCATCCCGATCCCGAGCGGCTCCAGCACCTCCCGCCGCAGCACCGACCGGTACGACTCCGGATGGTCGGCGGGCAGCCCCACGTACTCGTCGAGCTGGGCGATCCGCGCCCGCCCGGCGTCCACGGCACCGGAACGCACCTTGGCCGCCAGCGCCTCGTACACCGGCAGCGGCGTCGAGCCCGTGGCCACGCCGAGCAGGGCGTCGGGCTTGCGTCGGAGCAGCTGAGCCATGGCCTCGGCGATGAGCTCGCCACCCGCCTTGGCGTCCGGAACGATGACAACTTCCACGCTGGGCCTGCCGATCTGAGGAGGATGCTCGACTGGGACTGCGACTGGGACTGGAGGACCCGGGAGGGCCGTGTGGTTTAGACCAATCTAACAGAGCGAGGGCGTCCCTCCCAGGGTGCGGGGCGCCGCGCCGACCTGCTGCACGGACCGCCGCTCCGATCTGCTGCATGGACCGCTCGCCATGGTCGACAACGTCTCCCCGGTCATCGCCATGGTGACCGACGGCAAGGGCGGTGAAGCGCCCCAGCCCGTACTGGACCGGCTGCGCGGCCGCGGCGCCGACCTCGTCGTCATCGGCCCCGAGCACCAGGTCGAGCAGGCCTCGGCCGGCTTCGTCCCGCCCACCCAGGGCGTCACCGAGGAGGTCCAGCCCGCCCCGGAGATCATCCCGCTGCGGCTCCTGGCCTACGAGGTCACCATCGCCCGCGGCCAGGAGCCGGACGCACCGCGCGCGCCGGCGAAGGTGACCGAGACCCGGTGAGTGGGTGAGGGAGGGGGTGCAGGGGAGTTAGGTGGTGCAGGGGAGGTAGGGGGCGGGCGCGGACCGTGCACTGCGAGGCGGGCTCGGCCGGGCTAGGTCAGCGAGCCCCCTGTCACATCCACCCAGCTCCCCGTCACCCACCGGCCTCCGTCCGAGACCAGGAACGCCACCACGTCGGCGACCTCGGCGGGCTCGCCCACTCCGCCCAGCGCCGATATCGCCGCGGCCTTCGCCCAGCCGTCTTCGCTGCCGTGCAGCAGCTCGGCCGTGTTGTCCGTGTCGATGATGCCCGGCGCCACCGAGTTCACCGTGATGCCCCGTGCCCCCAGCACCTTGGACAGGTCACGGGAGAGCACGTCCAGCGCGCCCTTCGTCATCGCGTACGCCACGTTGTCCGGCATCACCGCCGTGCGGGCCAGCCCGGATGAGATGTTGACGACCCGGCCGCCGTCCCGCAGGCGCGCCATGCCGTGCTTGAGGATGAAGAACGGCGCCTTCACGTTCACCGCGAAGGCCTCGTCGAACTCCCGCTCCTCCAGCTGCGCGATGGGGCGCGTGTTGCCGATGGCCGCGTTGTTCACCAGGATGTCGAGCCCGTCCGCGTGCCGGTCGAACTCCTCCCACAGCGCCTCGGCGTCGCCGGGCACGCCCAGTTCGACACCGACAGCGAATGCCGAGCCGCCCGCCGCCTCGATCGCGGCGACCGTCTCCTTCGCCGCGGCCTCGTTCCTCCCGTAGTGCACGGCGACGCGTGCGCCGTCCCTTCCCAGCCGCTCGGCGATTCCCCGGCCGATGCCTCGGCTCGCCCCCGTGACCAGTGCCGTCCTGCCTGTGAGCACGCCCATGACGGCGCCCCCCTTCGCATTTCTCTAGCGGTCGCTACAAAAATGACCGTACAACAGCCCGCCGACATTTCTCTAGTGCCCGCTATAAAATGCACCCCATGGTGAACGACGACGGAACCGCCAAGACCCGGGCCAAGGCCGCACCAAGGCCCCGCGGGCGCCCTCGCTCCTTCGACCGCGAGACGGCCCTGGAGAAGGCGCTCCTGGCCTTCTGGGAGCACGGCTACGAGGCCACGTCCGTCTCCGACCTCACCCGCGTCATGGACATCGGCGCCCCCAGCCTCTACGCGGCCTTCGGGGACAAGCGGTCCCTCTTCGACGAGGTCGTGCGCGTGTACGGCACGCGCTACGGCTCGTTCACCGAGCGCGCCCTGGCCGAGGAGCCCACCGCCCGGGACGCCGTTGCCCGCACGCTGCGCGAGGCCGCCACCGCTTACACGGAGCCGGGTCACCCGCACGGCTGCCTCGTCGTGCACGCCGCCGCGAACTGCTCCACCCCCGAGGTCGAGCAGTCGTTGCGGGACCGCCGCAACGCCAACATCGCCGCCTTCGAGCAGCGGATCAAAGCCGATGTCGCCGCCGGCGTGCTCCCAGCGGACACCGACGCCGCCGCGCTGGCCCGGCACACCGGCGCGATGATCCAGGGCATGTCACAACAGGCACGCGACGGGGCGAGCCGGGAGGAACTGGAGGCCGTCGCGGAAATTGCCCTGTCCATCTGGCCCCGCACAGGAACCCACACGGGTTAGGCTGCGTGATGGACGCCCGTGCGTCCGACGGGTCGCGGAATTAACAACAACGAACAGCCTCCCACGCATGGACACCCCGAGTGGTCTAGTCCACAATGCGTGATGAGAGCGCGTGCACCACGCGCACCAGACCTCCGTCCTCCCCGCACAGGAGGACGGACCGAGGAACCGAGGCTCTCTGCCCTGACTGCCCCGGCTCCTCATCCTTCGGCCGACCGGGACCGCACACCCCACGGCCGATATTGCTCCGGGCTGCGGTGCCGGGAGGGTTGAGGGTCCCTCTCAGGCGCCGCGGCCCGCGGGTGTTTTTCGGGCTCCGGGTATTTCAGAGCCGTACAAACGCCCGGGTACGCTCGCCACGTGCCCTCCATGAACGAACTCGTACGCCAGCACACCGCCCTCGACGACACCGACCTCGAGTGGCTGCACCTGCTGGTCTCGGAGTGGCAGTTGCTCTCCGACCTCTCCTTCGCCGACCTGGTCCTCTGGGTCCCCACCAGCGACGGCACCCGGTACGTCTCGGTCGCCCAGATGCGGCCCAACACCGGCCCGACCTCGTACCAGGACGACATGGTGGGCCACCTCGTCCCGCGGGGCCGCCGCCCCATGCTGGACGCCGCCCTGGACGAGGGCCGCATCGTGCGCGAAGGGGACCCCGAGTGGCGCGAGGAGGTGCCCGTCCGGGTCGAGTCGATCCCCGTACGGCGGGAGGGCAGGGTCCTCGGCGTCATCGCGCGCAACACCAACCTCCTCACGGTGCGCACCCCGAGCCGGCTGGAGCTCACCTATCTGCAGAGCGCCTCCGACCTGGCGCAGATGATCGCGGCCGGTTCCTTCCCGTTCGCCAATCAGCAGCTCGACATGGACGCCTCGCCCCGCGTCGGCGACGGCCTCATCCGGCTCGACGCCGACGGCCTCGTCCAGTACGCCTCGCCCAACGCGCTGTCCGCCTACCACCGGCTCGGCCTCGCCTCCGACCTCGTCGGACAGCACCTCGGCAGGACCACGGCCGAACTGGCCCCGACCCGGGGCCCGGTGGACGAGGCCCTGGCCAAGGTGGCCAGCGGCTGGGCGCCGCGCGAGTTCGAGATCGAGGCCCACGACGGGGTCATCCAGTTCCGCGCGATTCCCCTGAAGCCCAAGGGCACCCGCATCGGCTCGCTCGTACTGCTCCGGGACGTCACCGAACTGCGTCGCCGCGAGCGCGAGTTGATCACGAAGGACGCGACGATCCGGGAGATCCACCACCGGGTCAAGAACAACCTCCAGACCGTGGCGGCCCTGCTCCGCCTCCAGGCCCGGCGCATCGAGTCCGACCGCGGGCGCGAGGCCCTGGAGGAGGCGGTGCGGCGGGTCGGGTCGATTGCGATCGTGCACGAGACCCTCTCCCAGAACCTGGACGAGCGCGTCGAGTTCGACGACATCGCCGACCGGGTCCTCGCGATGGTCGCGGAGATCTCCCCGGGCAAGGTCGCGGGCCGGCGCACCGGACGCTTCGGCATCCTGGACGCCGAGGTCGCGACCCCGCTGTCGATGGTGCTGACCGAAGTCCTGCAGAACGCGCTGGAGCACGGCTTCCGCGAAGGCGACACCGGCACCGTAGAGGTGTCGGCGGTCCGCGGCGGCACCACGAAGGAGGCGCGTCTGCTCGTCACCGTGCAGGACGACGGCGTCGGACTGCCGGAGGGTTTCGATCCGCACACCGCCGGCAACCTCGGCCTGCAGATCGTCCGCACCCTGGTCGAGGGGGAGTTGGGCGGCACCTTCGACATGGTCCCGGCCCCGGACCGCGGCACCCGCGTGATCCTGGACATCCCGGTGCGCGCGCAGAAGTAGCCGAGTCCCGCCTCCGACGCAGGGTGAGCGGTCGGCTTCCGGCGCGGGGTGAGCGGTCGGCTTCCGGCCCAAGGTGAGCGGTCGGCCTCCGGCTTAAGGTGGCCGTCACATGCCGGGCCGCACCCGCCCGCGGGAAGCGGCTGAGAAAAGCAATGAGCCCCGGGCCACCAAGTGGCCCGGGGCTAAAGCTCGTTGCTGCTTAACTAAGCGCATCGGGGGAACTGCGCGCTGCGGCTCGGGGGCGGGAGATGCGTGCTCGCTGCACGCGCCGCCAAGCTCAGGCTGTCAGCAGGGGTGGGTTGTCAGGCGGAGGCCTGACGGGCCCGGTTGCGAGCGGCGCGGCGCTTCATGGCGCGGCGCTCGTCCTCGCTGAGACCACCCCAGACGCCGGAGTCCTGGCCGGACTCGAGCGCCCACTGCAGACACTGCTCGATCACCGGGCAGCGACGGCAGACGGCCTTGGCTTCCTCGATCTGCAGCAGCGCAGGACCGGTGTTGCCGATGGGGAAGAAGAGCTCGGGGTCTTCCTCGCGGCAAACGGCGTTGTGACGCCAGTCCATGGCTGCTACCTCTCCTTGGTATTACGTGCAGATGCTTGTGAATGTGAACGCTTTCACGAATCCCTCAACAAGTGAAGGGCCGACCGCCAGGTTCCCTGGCGTGGGTCCTGTGAGTTGAAGAGGGGTTCTGGTGATCAGTGGAGGCCGGTGTTGCGGGCCGTCCCGATCGCCACGTAGAGACTCGCAAACCTCAGCGGCGGATACAACCCCTTCTGGAAAGTTTTTTTTGATTCTTCGGTGTCGACTAGGTCACAGCCGTACTTCCATGGGGTGGATCCTGGCCTAAACGTTCGAGTGAAAGGACTTTCGCCAGTTCTGCTCACACAATCACACGCAGTGCACGGCGTACGCCTGTGAACGTCACGCTGGTTCGCAGCCCCAGGTGGTCACCGTCCATCTGGAGGGGGAGCGGCACCTTCGAATGCAAGGTGAACTCGGTCAAGTCGTGCAGGGAGGTGGCGTGCTTGCCCTGGGGTCCCCGCTCCGGGGACGAAGTGAGCAACTGGGTGCCATACCGGGCAACAGCGGCGGTCGACAGGCGGCTGAGAGCGAAGATGTCGAGGCCGGTATCGAACGAGGCCTTAGGCGCCGCGTAGATCGGGCGATTCCCCAGAAACGTCCACGGGGAGGTGTTCGAGACTATGGACAGCACCAGATCGTGGACGGGGTCCGCGCCGGCCCGTTCCAGGGTGATCGTCCCGTTCCGGCGGTGGGGCTCGCCGAAGAGCTGGCGCACGACCTGGCGGACGTAGAGAGCGTGTGTGGATTTCCGGCCGCGCTCGCGGTGCTGCTCCACCCGGCCCACCACGCCGGCGTCGAAGCCGAGGCCCGCGTTGAAGGTGAACCAGCGGGCCGGCACCGACTCGTCCGCCGTGCCCGGCGTCCCCGAGGTCAGCCCGAGGCCGACCGTGCGTTCGCTGCCGTCGCGCAGGGCGTCCAGCAGGGCGCCGGTGGCCTCCACGGCGTCGTTCGGCAGGCCGAGGGCGCGGGCGAAGACATTGGTGGAGCCGCCGGGGACCACGGCGAGACCGGGGAGATGCCCCGGAGCCGGGCCGGCGTGGAGCAGACCGTTGACCACCTCGTTGACCGTGCCGTCGCCGCCGAGGGCGACCACCAGGTCGATGTCGTCACTGTCCGCGGCCTGCCGGCCCAGGTCGCGCGCATGGCCGCGGTACTCGGTGGTGACCGCCTCCAGCTTCATCTCACTGGCGAGCGCGTGGATCAGTACGTCGCGTGTGCGCGCGCTCGTAGTGGTTGCCGCCGGATTGACCACAAGAAGTGCACGCATGACTGGCAGCGTACCTACTGGGTGGTACCGGGCCCAGACCGAGGTGGGGATCAGGTAAGAGAGCAGGGGTGAACCTCGGCACGGGGGCGCACGACGCGAGGGCTACCCTTCAGGGGTGAGCAGTGAGCAGACCCCCACCACCCCGGAGATCACCGGCCCCCGCCCGCGGCGCCTCACGTACGCGGCGCTGCTGGCCGCCCTGGAGGGGCTCGCGCTGGTCGTCGGCGGGGTCTGGATCCTCGTCCTCGGCTTCACGGGGCACCCGGACGACCGGCAGCAGGCCGTCACCGGGGGCATCACGCTGGTCGTGCTCGCGCTGCTGCCGCTGCTCGCCGCGCGCGGGCTGCTCGCCCTGCGCAGCTGGGCCCGCGGCCCGGCCGTCATCACCCAGCTCATGGCGCTGCCGGTGGCCTACAACCTGCTCCAGGCCGACAGCATGGCCATCCCGGGCGGGATCGCCCTGGCCGTGGTCGCCGTCGCCTCGCTCGTCCTGCTGATCAACCCCGAGACGACCCGGGCCCTCGGGATCCGCGGGCCCGGCAACGCCGGCGGTACTCAGAAGTAGACGGCAGGACGGCAGGCGGCACGGCGAAGGGGCCGGGAGAGGCCGTCACTCCTCGACGAGGAGCTTCTCCCTGAGCTGCGCCAGCGTGCGCGCCAGCAGCCGGGAGACGTGCATCTGCGAGATGCCGACCTCCTGCGCGATCTGCGACTGGGTCATGTTCCCGAAGAAGCGCAGCAGCAGGATCCGCTTCTCGCGCGGCGGGAGGTCCTCCAGCAGCGGCTTGAGCGACTCCCGGTACTCCACGCCTTCCAGCGCCTCGTCCTCCGCGCCGAGGGTGTCGGCGACCGCCGGGGACTCGTCATCGGTGTCGGGGACGTCCAGGGACAGCGTGGAGTACGCGTTGGCCGACTCCAGGCCCTCCAGGACCTCCTCCTCGGAGATGGCCAGCTTCTCGGCGAGCTCGTGGACCGTGGGGGAGCGGCCGTGCAGCTGCGACAGCTCGGCCGTCGCCGTGGTCAGCGACAGCCGCAGCTCCTGCAGCCGGCGCGGCACCCGCACCGCCCAGCCCTTGTCGCGGAAGTGCCGCTTGATCTCGCCGACGACCGTCGGGGTCGCGTACGTGGAGAACTCCACGCCGCGGTCCGGGTCGAAGCGGTCGACCGACTTGATCAGTCCGATCGTGGCGACCTGGGTCAGGTCGTCCAGCGGCTCGCCGCGGTTGCGGAAACGGCGCGCGAGATGCTCGACGAGCGGCAGGTGCATGCGGACCAGCTGGTTGCGCAGCTCCGCGTACTCCGGGCTGCCGCTGCTCAGCGTGCGCAGTTTGAGGAACATCTCGCGCGCGCCGCTGCGGTCCGGGGCGCCGTGCTGCGCGCCGTGCGCGTGCTGCGCGCTCGGCGCCTCGTCCTCGGAGTGTCGCTCGTGCTCGCTCATCGTCCCGCCCGTCGCCCTTCCCCGAGCCCTCGCCTCCTCCGCCCCTCTCGACTTCGCGCGAGTGGGGGGAACCCCCTGGGCCGGGGCCGTGCCGATCCCCCCGCCCGGAGGCGCGCTCCGCACGGCACCGTCCTGGCCGTGCCGCCCGCCGCCCGGGAGGACGGCCCCCGCGGAGTCGTCCTCGGGATGCGGGCGGGCCTGCTCGGGGATGCCGTCGATGCCCTCCGCCATGCGCCGGGCTCCGGCCGGACCGCTCAGGCCCGTGCCCGTGCCCTCGGCCGGCAGCTCTCGTGTGCCGCGCTCTTCGTCCCGCACCGGCCCGTCCTCGTTCCTCACGCCGGCCCGGGTCCCGCGCCGCGCTGTTTGTAGAGGCTGATCGAAACGGTTTTGTCCTTGTCCACGGCAGAGGAGACCTTGCCCGCGAGGGCGGACAGGACGGTCCAGGCGAAGGTGTCCCGCGAAGGGGCATGACCATCGGTGGTCGGCGCCGAGACGGTGACCTCGAGTGAGTCGTCGACGAGGCGGAAGACGCAACTGAGCACCGAGCCGGGCACGGCCTGCTGGAGCAGGATCGCGCAGGCCTCGTCCACCGCGATGCGCAGGTCCTCGATCTCGTCGAGGGTGAAGTCCAAACGGGCCGCGAGACCGGCCGTGGCCGTACGCAGCACCGACAGGTAGGCACCCGCGGCCGGCAGCCGGACTTCCACGAAGTCCTGGGTCGCGGGCTCGCCTGCGATCTGGGACACCCTCACCTCCATGGTGGTACAAGCGTTTCAGGGCCGAGGGTCGCCCCCCGGGGTAACGCGATACGTGGTTCAGCGGTGACGCTATCGCGCTCTCGACGATCCTGTCCCCGGGACCCCAACCCCTTGCCGTCACTCACAGTAAACCTGTGGACACGCTCCGTGTCTAGGGGTTGGGCGGGCCCAAATGGGAAGAGCGCGCGCCGGATTGACGTACCCAGACGTCAGACGCTCGAACCGTCCTGGTCGGACCGTCCTGAGCCGGGCTGGTGCCCCCTCACACGAGGACATGGTCGACGAAGCACCAACGCCAGGTCTCCCCGGGTTCGTGCGTCCGCATGACGGGATGACCGGACTCCGTGTGGTGCCGCGCGGCGTGCCGCCCCGGCGAGGAGTCGCAGCAGCCGACGTGACCGCAGCTGAGGCACAGCCGTAGTTGCACCGGATCCATGCCCTCCGCCAGGCACTCCGGACACGTCTCGCTGAGCGGGCCGGGTTCGGGGTGCGGCAGCGCGTCGGCGTGCGTGCACTGTTTCATGATTGCCAGGTTACGACGGTCGAGCGGAAGACCGCGTCGGAAAATGAGGGCGGGCGAGGACGATGGACGTGATGCCACTGCTGTTGCTGGTGGCGGGTAGTGCCGCGATCGCCGCGGCCGCGCGGCGGACTCCGGTGCCCGCGCCGCTGCTGCTGGTCGCGGCCGGGCTGGCGGTCAGTTACATGCCCGGCGTGCCCGACTACACCCTCGACCCGCACGTCGTCCTGCCGCTCATCCTGCCCCCGCTGCTGCACACGGCCGCCACCGACAGCTCCTACCTCGACCTGCGGGCGCAGCTGCGGCCGGTCGCGATGCTGTCCGTCGGGTACGTGCTGTTCGCGACCTTCGTGGTCGGCTGGGCCGTGTACGTGATCGTGCCGGACATGCCGCTGACCGCGGCCCTGGTCTTCGGTGCGGTCGTGGCACCGCCGGACGCGGTCGCGGCGACCGCGGTGGCCCGCCGGGTCGGCCTGCCGTCACGGATCACCACGATCCTCCAGGGCGAGTCCCTGCTGAACGACGCCACCGCGATCACCGCCTACCGCGTGGCCCTGGCCGCCGCCGTCGGGGAGGGCGCCACCTGGGCCGGGGGCATCGGCGAGTTCCTGCTCGCCGCGATCGGCGGCGTCGTGGTCGGACTGGTGCTGATGGCGCCGATCCACTGGCTGCGCACGCACGTGAAGGAAGCGCTGCTGCAGAACACGCTCTCCCTGCTGATCCCGTTCGTCGCCTACGCCGTCGCCGAGCAGCTGCACGCCTCCGGTGTCCTCGCGGTCGTCGTGGTGGCGCTCTACCTGGGACACCGCGCGTGGGAGGTCGACTTCGCCACGCGTCTGCAGGAGGAGGCGGTGTGGAAGATGGTCGCCTTCGTCCTGGAGTCCGCGGTGTTCGCGCTGATCGGACTGCAGCTGCCGGTGGTGCTCCGCGGCCTCGGCGAGTACGAGGGCGTCGAAGCCGCCTGGTACGCCGTCGCCGTCTTCCTGGTCGTCGTCGCAGCCCGCTTCGTCTGGGTGTACCCGGCCACCTTCCTGCCCCGGCTGATGTCGGCGCGCATCCGGGAGCGCGAGGGACAGCTGACGTGGAAGGGGCCGTTCGTCATCGCGTGGGCCGGCATGCGGGGTGTGGTCTCGCTGGCGATCGCCTTCTCGATCCCGCTCACCCTGCACGACGGTGAGCCGTTCCCGCAGCGCAATCTCATCCTCTTCCTGACCTTCACGACCGTCATCGGGACCCTGGTCGTGCAGGGACTGACCCTGCCCCCGCTGATCCGGCTGCTGAGGTTCCCCGGGCGGGACACACAGGCCGAGACGCTCGCCGAGGCCAATGCCCAGGCGCAGGCCTCGCGGGCCGCCGAGCGGCGCCTTGACGAACTCCTCGCCGACGAGCGCAACGCCCTGCCCGCCCCGCTCGCCGACCGGCTGCGCACCGTCCTGGAACGCCGCCGCAACGCCGTCTGGGAACGGCTGGGGCAGGCCAACCCGGTCACCGGGGAGTCGGTCGACGACACCTACCGTCGCCTGTCCCGGGAGATGATCAGCGCCGAGCGCGAGGTGTTCGTCAGGCTCCGGGACGGCCGCTACATCGACGACGAGATGCTGCGCACGCTGCTGCGCCGCCTGGACCTGGAGGAGGCGGCTGCCTTCCGGGAGGCGACGTAGCGGCGGGAAGTGAGTGGCGGCAGGAGTCCCTGTGGCGGCGGGGGACGATGCTGCCGCAGGGAACGATGTGACGCAGTGGCAGGCCCGGGCCGCCCGGGCTGGCTCTGTCAGGCCCCGTCAGGCCGGGTCAGGGAAGGGGCGGCCGGTGATCACGGCCGCCACCGTCGTCCCGCGCGGGAAGGCGCCCTCGTCGGCCAGGGTGACGAGCCCGTACAGCAGCTTGGCGACGTACAGGCGTTCGACGGGCAGTCCGTGGCGCTGCTCGAAGTCCGCGGCGAAGGCGTCGAGCTCCCCGGGCACGCGCGCGTAGCCGCCGAAATGGAACCGGTCGTCCATGTCCCAGTCGCCGCGCCGGCCGCCGAAGGCCTCCCGCTGCAGGGCCTCCGTGTCGGCGGCCAGAAAGCCGCCCTTGAGGACCGGCACGCCCAGCGCGCGCTGCCCCGGTGCCAGACCGGCGGCCAGGCCCGCCAGCGTGCCGCCGGTGCCGCAGGCCACGGCGACGACGTCGGCCCGGTCGCGCAGCTCGGCGCCGAGCTCCCGGCAGCCGCGGACGGCTTGCGCGTTGCTGCCGCCCTCGGGGACGACGTACGCGTCCTCGGCGTCCGCCGCCCGCAGGAGCCCGGCCAGGACTCCTGCCTCGGACTTGCGGCGGTAGGACGCCCGGTCGGCGAAGTGCAGCCGCATGCCGTCGGCCGCGCACCGGGCCAGCGAAGGGTTGAGGGGCCGGCCGGCCAGCTCGTCGCCGCGGACGACACCGACCGTGGGGATGCCGAGCAGGCGGCCGGCCGCGGCCGTGGCGCGCAGGTGGTTGGACCAGGCACCGCCGAAGGTGACGACGGTACGGCCGTCCGCCGCCGCCAGATTCGGCGCCAGCTTGCGCCACTTGTTGCCGATCAGCTCCGGGTGGATCAGGTCGTCCCGCTTGAGCAGCAGCCGCACACCCCGGCGTTCGAACCGGTCGTCGGCGGCCTCCTGCACCGGCGAGGGCAGCCGGGGCCGCAGACCGGCGAGGCCGGGGGTGTCGGGGCTGGTCACCGGGCCATTGTCACCCGAGGGTGGGAGAGGCGGCACCGGCCGTCCCGCCGCGCCCGGCCTCGTCGCGGCCGGGGTCCTCGCCGCTCGCCGCGCCGGGACCCGTCCGCCCGGATCCGCGCCGGTTCCGCGCCCACTCGACGAGCGAGGGGCCGCCGCGCAGGCACCACAGCGCGATCACCGGGTCGCAGATCGCGCAGCCCAGCGAGGACGTGTGGGCGAACGGGATGATCGGGTTGCCCTTGATGTGGTGGACGACGTCCCACACCGTGTGCAGCAGCCAGCCGACGCCGATCCACGTCCACGACTCCAGACCGCGGAAGGCCACGTACGTCAGCAGCGCGGTGAAGGCGAACTCCCAGCCGCCCAGGCCGCCACCGCTGAGGTACGCGGCGCCGGCCCCGGCCACCATGACCGCGTTCAGGCGGCGCCGGTGCGGTTCCCGGACCAGGGACATCAGCAGGGCGTAGAGGATGCCGATGCCGATCGGCGCGACGTACTGCATGGCGGGGCCGTTTCTGGAGGCGGCAGGGGAACGGCTCACCACGCTAGAACCGGCCCCTGAAGCCCCCCAGAGGCACGGCCGCCAAGTTCCCACGGGTTGTCGCCAGCCGGTCCGGAGCCCCGGCTGGGTGCCTCTGAAAGCCTCGCCAGGCCTCGCCGAGGCGCTTTCGAACACCGCCGAAAACGGGCGCCTCCTGCCCAACAGTACGAAGATCCATTCCCGCTCTTTCGGGTAATACCATCGCTGCGCTGCGTGAGGAAGGCTGGTCGTGCACATCGATGCCCGAGGCAAATGGGCGTCGGTCACAACCGGGAGGGCAGTTCTCTATGTCGGTAGGCGAAGAGGTCCGCACCGAGCAGACCAAGCCGCAGCAGAGTCTCGGCACGGCGGCCGCGCGGAACCTGGCCACCACGACCAAGTCCGTGCCGCAGATGCAGGAGATCAGCTCCCGCTGGCTGCTGCGGATGCTGCCCTGGGTCGACATCCAGGGTGGTACGTACCGGGTGAACCGGCGGCTGACGTTCGCCGTGGGCGACGGCCGGCTGACGTTCGTCAAAACCGGCGACCGCGTCGAGATCATCCCCGCGGAGCTGGGCGAACTGCCGGCGCTGCGCTCCTACGAGGACGAGGAGGTGCTCTTCGAGATCGCCCGCCGCTGCGAGCAGCGGGAGGTCCCGGCGGGCGAGGTGATCGCCTCCTTCGGCAGCCCGTCCGACGAGGTGTACCTGCTCGCGCACGGCCGCGTCGAGAAGGTCGGCACGGGCCCCTACGGCGACGACGAGTCCCTCGGAGTCCTCGCCGACGGCGCCTACTTCGGCGACGACGCGCTGCTGAACGAGGACGCCATCTGGGAGTACACGGCCCGCGCGCTCACCGCGTGCACGGTCCTGGTGCTGCCCCGCCAGGAGTTCGCGCAGATCGCCGAGCGCTCGGACTCGCTGCGCGAGCACCTCCAGCACATCCGCTCGATCCCCTCGCAGCGCTCCAACAAGTACGGCGAGAAGGAGATCGACCTCGCCGCCGGCCACTCCGGCGAGCCGGACATCCCGCACACGTTCGTCGACTACGAGGCCAGGCCGCGCGAGTACGAACTGAGCGTCGCGCAGACCGTGCTGCGCATCCACACGCGCGTGGCCGACCTGTACAACCAGCCGATGAACCAGACCGAGCAGCAGATCCGGCTCACGGTCGAGGCGCTGAAAGAGCGCCAGGAGCACGAGCTCATCAACAACCGCGACTTCGGGCTCCTGCACAACTGCGAGTACGACCAGCGGATCCAGCCGCACGACGGCGTGCCCAGCCCGGACGACCTGGACGAGCTGCTCAGCCGGCGCCGCGGCACCAAGCTGCTGCTCGCCCACCCGCGCGCGATCGCCGCGTTCGGCCGCGAGCTCAACAAGCGGGGGCTGGTCCCGGAGACCATCGACATGGCCGGGAACCGCATCCCCACCTGGCGCGGGGTGCCGATCTTCCCGTGCAACAAGATCCCGGTGACGGAGGCCCGCACGACGTCGATCATCGCCATGCGTACCGGCGAGAGCGACCAGGGCGTCATCGGTCTGCGGGCCTCGGGCATCCCGGACGAGATCGAGCCCAGCCTGTCGGTGCGCTTCATGGGCATCAACGAACAGGCCATCATCAAGTACCTGGTCACGGCCTACTACTCGGCAGCGGTCCTGGTACCGGACGCGCTCGGTGTGCTGGAGAACGTCGAGATCGGCCGCTGGCGGTGACGCTCCCGGCAGGCCGGCCGTGTCCCGCCCGGGCGGGGCGGGTACACCCTGGGGGTACGCGCCCGGCAACGGCCCAGGCGCCACCGTCCGTTCCTTCTCCGAGGCGGTCCGATGGGTGAATCCCTCACGGAGTCCAGGACGGAGCCGACGCTGCCCGCCCCCGGTGGGCTGCGTGGCGCCGAGCCCCGGAGGGCGGCCGGGGCTCCGGAAGGGCGGGGATCCGACGGGCAGGACGGCCGGCCGGGAGGGGCCGAGGGGCACGAGGCGGTCATGCTCCTGGAGCGGGCGCGGGCGGAGGTCGACCCGGTGCTGCGCTCCGCGCTCGACGCACGGCCCGGGCCGCTGCGCCGCGTCGCGTACTACCACTTCGGCTGGGAGCGGGCGGACGGCACACCGGCCGAGAGCGGCTCGGGCAAGGCGATCCGTCCCGCGCTGGTCCTCGCCGCGGCGGCCGCCCTGGGGGGACCCGAGGCGCGGGCCCGGGCGGTGCGGGCGGCCGCCGCGGTGGAGCTGGTCCACAACTTCACCCTGCTGCACGACGACGTGATGGACCGCGACGCCACCCGTCGTCACCGGCCCACCGCCTGGGCCGTGTTCGGGGACGCCGACGCGATCCTCGCCGGAGACGCCCTCCAGGCGCTGGCCCTGCGGCTCCTCGCCGAGGACCCGCATCCGGCCTCCCGACCCGCAGCCGTCCGGCTCGCGGACTGCGTGGTCGAACTGTGCGCGGGGCAGCACGCGGACACGTCACTGGAGCGGCGCGTCCCGGCCGAGGTCACGCTGGACGAGGTGCTCGCCATGGCGGAGGCCAAGACGGGTGCCCTGCTGGGCAGCGCCTGCGCGATCGGGGCGCTGTACGCGGGCGCCGGGGAGTCGGACGTGGCGGCGCTGGACGCGTTCGGCCGGGAGGCCGGGCTGGCCTTCCAGCTCATCGACGACGTCATCGGCATATGGGGCGACCCGAGCCGCACCGGCAAGCCCGTCGGCGCGGACCTGGCCACCCGCAAGAAGTCCCTGCCGGTCGTCGCGGCCTTCGTCTCCGGCACCCCGGAGGCCGCCGAACTCGCCGATCTGTACGCCCGACCCGGCGACAAGGAGGACCTGGACCACATCGCCCGGACCGTGGAGCGCGCGGGCGGCCGTGACTGGGCACAGGACCAGGCGGCCGACCGGATGGCCCGCGCGATGCAGCACCTGGCGCACGCGGTGCCGGATCCGGAGGCGGCGGGCGGGCTGCTGGCCCTCGCCGAGTTCGTGACCCGGCGCAGCAGTTGACGGCCGGCGGCACGGGATGCCGACGGCACCCGGAAGCCGGCGGCACCCGGAAGCCGGCGGCACCCGGAAGCCGGCGGCACCCGGACGCCGGGGGCACCCGGACGCCGGCGGCAGCGAGGACCGGCGGCGTGGCTGCCGACGGTCCTGCGGGTGAACCGAGGCCCGCACCGAGACAGAACCCTTCGGGCGACCGGAGGGCCAGACCCCGGGGCTCCGGAGCCGTGCGGATCCTGACACCGCACGGTCGCCGGACCCCGGCCGGCGGGTCCCGCACTGCCCCACGGTGTGCGGGGCCCGCCCCTCACTCGTGTACGCACCTCGGTTTGGACACGCGTTCGACGGGTTTGCGCCAAGGTCCGGGCCCACGCTCCGCGCCGGCCCCCGGCCGCCCTACGATCAACGCCCGTCGGCTCGGTGACGGCACCGGTGACCGGCACCGATGACCGGCACGGGCGAAGGGGCGGGGATCATGGGCGTGGCGATCCGGACGGCGGGCGCGGCGGACCGGGAGCTGATCGTCCGGCTCCTGGACGAGGCCTTCCAGGACGATCCCGTGAGCGGCTGGGTCTTCCCCGCGGCCGCGGAGCGCCGGGCCAAGCACCCCGGGCTCATGGCCGCCTTCACCGACATCGTGCTCGCGTCCGGCCGTATCGACGTCACGGAGGACGGGTCCGCCTGCGCGCTGTGGCTCTCGATGCCGGCCGAGGAGGGTCCCGGCGATGACGGCCACGGCGGGCAGGGCCCCGCCGACGCCGGTGAGGACGACGGGCCGGCCCAGGTGCGGGAGGCCGTCGACCCGGACAACGCGCGCATCGAGGAGATCGGCCGGCTCACAGCCGCGATCCATCCCTCCGGGCGGGCCCACGAGTACCTGTGGATGATCGGCGTGGCCCCTGGCCGTCAGGGTGAGGGTCTCGGCACCGCGCTCATCGAGTCGGTCCTGGACCGCTGCGACCGCGAAGGGCTGCCCGCCTACCTGGAGGCGAGCAGCGCCCGCAGCCGCACGCTGTACGAACGTCTCGGCTTCGAGCTCTCCGGCCCGGTCCTCGACCTCCCCGACGGCCCGGCGATGTGGCCGATGTGGCGCGAGCCCCGTACGGCGAGGACCGCCTGACCCTCCTGGGGCCGCCTATTGCAGCCGCCCTATTGCGGCTGCCCTCCTGCGGCCGAGCCGCTGCCATGCGGAGTCCCCTCTGCCACTTTCCCCTGCCTGCCGATAATCCCTTGCAACCACTACAGCGGGAGTACTACAACTGGAGTTGTTGCAGCGACGGCCGACGGAAAGAGACGGATTTGCGCAAGCTCACGTACTTCATCGCCTGCTCCCTCGACGGCTTCATCGGAGACCCGGACGGGGACGCGACGGCGATGATGAGCTTCCTCGACGAGGAGTACCTCGCCTACCTGGGAAGCGAATATCCGGAGACCGTGGCCACCCACGGCCGCCGGGCCCTCGGTATCGACGACCTGCCGAACAAGCGGTTCGACATGCTCATCCAGGGCCGGGGGAGCTACGACCTGGCCCTGCGGGAGGGCATCACCAGCCCGTACGCCCACCTGCGCGAGTACGTCGTGTCCAGCACCCTGAAGGACTCGCCCGATCCGAACGTGGAGATCATCTCGGACGACCCGATCGGCAAGGTCCGGGAACTGAAGGCGGAGGACAGCGAGTTCGGCATCTACCTCTGCGGCGGGGCGAAGGTCGCGGGCGCGCTGGTCGACGAGATCGACGAGCTGATCATCAAGTCCTATCCGCTGGTGTACGGCACGGGCATGCCCATGTTCGAGACGGGTTTCGCGATCTCGGAGTTCGCCCTGGAGTCCGTGCGCGCGTTCGGCAACGGCGTGGTGGTGCGCACGTACAGCAGGAAGCGCTGAGGCCCTCACCGGCCTACCCTGAAAGCATGGGCAGCGACGAGCACGTCTGTCCGACCTGCGGACAGCCAGTGGAAACAGTCGTCCGGCGGCACAAGACGCTGGGCACATGGGTCCCGAAGTGGGTGGCGGGCCCGTGCCGCAACCCCGACTGCGGGGCCTACGACACGGAGGCCGCGGAAGCCGGCCACCCGGAGAAGGACGCCCGGACGGCCGGGCACGTCGAGACGGCCCGGCCGGCCCAGGGCTCCTCCCCTCCCGTGGCCACGGGACCCGTGACGTCCCCGCCGGAACAGGCCCCCGGAGAAACCATCACGAAGCACCCCTGAGGCGCGAAGCCCACTGAGGCGCGAAGCCCACTGAGGCGCGAAGTACCCCAAGGCTCGAAGTACCCCGAGCCCCGAAGCATTCGTGAGCCCGCGGCACCCCTGAGAGCCCGTGCGGTCCGGTCGAGGGTCGCCGCCGGAAGCGCCACCGGCCGCAAGCTCCGTCGGCATGCACCGCGTCCGCAGGAGCCGTACGTCAGGTACCGGACAGGCGCCGGGCCGGTGGCCGGCCCGTGTGCGGGTCCCGGGTGGTCAGGCAGTAGGTGCCGCCCGCCGGGTCGCGCATCACCGTCCAGCCGGAGAAGCCGGCCACGCACTCGGCCCCGAGCGTCTCGTGCCAGGCCCGGGTCGCCTCGACGTCCGCGCAGGCGAGGTCGAGGTGGGCGGAGACCGGGCGTTCCGTGCCCAGCCGTTGCAGGAGCAGACGGACCGGCAGGCCCGGCGGCGGCTCCAGCACATGGAACTCGGGGAGGGCGCCCGGCCGTGACTCCCAGCCGGTCAGCAGCCCGCTCCAGAAGGCGACTTCGGCGGAGTACGCCGACGGCGGCACGTCCACGCACACCTGGTCGAGCCGGCTGCCCCGCACCACACCCGGCCGGGACGACTGCCCGCGCCAGGGGTCCGCGCAGAACAACTGCCCGCCCGGCGAACGCAGCACGACGAGCGAATCGGAGTCCAGCATCACGCGCGCCCCGAGCCGCACCGCCGCGTCGGCGAACTCCCGTATGTCGTCCACGCAGAAGTCGAGGTGCGCGCCGCCCGGACCCGCCCCCACCGCCTGGGCCTTGACGCACGCGTCGGCGCCGTCCGGGAGCAGCGTGACGAACTCGGAGTGCTCGCCGCGCAGTTCGGAGAGCCGGGTGGCGGTCACCGCCGTCCAGAAGTCGCAGGCGGAGCCGAAGGCCGCGCGGGGCCGGTCGACGAAGGCGTACGTCCAGCGGATGCTCATGGCGGTGATCGTAGAGGGCGCACGCCACGGCCACCTGCGTGAACCTTGAGCAGCCTGCGCCCCGCCGTTGCCCGCCCTCGGCCCGGACTTGTTTGCATGCTGCAATGGACCACATCACGTTCCTCGTGGCCGTCGTCATCGTCACGGCGCTCGCCTTCGACTTCACCAACGGATTCCACGACACGGCGAACGCGATGGCCACGTCCATCGCCACGGGCGCGCTCGCGCCCCGTACAGCGGTCCTGATCAGCGGTGTCCTCAACGTCGTCGGTGCCTTCCTGTCCACCGAGGTCGCCAGGACGATCTCCGGCGGCATCGTGGACGACACCCTCGTCACCCCCGGGATGATCTTCGCGGGGCTCGTCGGGGCGATCCTGTGGAACCTGCTGACCTGGCTCCTCGGACTGCCCTCCAGCTCCTCACACGCCTTGTTCGGCGGGCTGATCGGAGCCGTCTGGGTGGGGGCGGGCAGCCGCGGGGTGGACTTCGCCAAGGTCGTCGAGAAGGTGCTGGTGCCGGCCGTGGCCTCGCCGGTCGTGGCCGGGGTCGCCGCGCTGCTCGCCACCTGGCTCGCCTACCGGCTCACCGTCCGCGCCCGCGAGGAGTCCGTGCGCAAGGGCTTCCGGATCGGCCAGATCGCCTCCGCCTCCCTCGTCTCCCTGGCCCACGGCACCAACGACGCGCAGAAGACCATGGGCGTCATCACCCTCACCCTGATCTCGGCCGGCGCGCTCGGCCCGGACGCGGGCCCGCCCCTGTGGGTGGTCGCCTCCGCGGGCCTCGCGATCGGCCTCGGCACCTACCTCGGCGGCTGGCGGATCATCCGCACCATGGGCAAGGGCCTTACCGAGATCCAGTCGCCGCAGGGCTTCGCCGCCGAGACCGCCTCCACGACGGTGATCCTGACCTCCGCCCACCTCGGCTTCGCCCTGTCCACCACGCAGGTCGCCTCCGGCAGCATCCTCGGGGCGGGGCTCGGCCGCAGGCTCGCAGCGGTCCACTGGGGCGTGGCGGGCCGGATGGCGGTCGCCTGGGTGGTCACTCTGCCCGCCGCCGCGCTGGTGGGAGGCCTGGCCGCCGCGGTGGTCCAAGGCGGCGGTGACCTCGGCACGGCGGCCGTCGCCCTGGTCGGCGCGGCCCTCGCCGCGGGCATGGTGGTGCTCTCGCGCCGCAACCCCGTGCACGCGCGGAACGTCAACGACGGCCGTGCGGTGAGCCTGCGCGCCGAGCCGCCGGCCAAGGTCCGCACGGCTGCCTGAACGACCGGCGGCCGGACCCGCACCTCGGCGGGCGCGGGCCGTACCGGGCACGTACGACGAAGGGGCCCGGCCGGATCGGCGGCCGGGCCCCTTCGGCATACGTGGCGATCAAGCCTTCTTGGTCTCCCAGAAGATCTTGTCGATCTGGGCGATGTAGTCCAGCGCCTTCTGGCCGGTGGCCGGGTCGGTCGACGCCTTGGCGGCCGAGAGGGCCTTCAGGGTGTCGTTGACCAGCTGGTGCAGCTCCGGGTACTTCTCGAAGTGCGGGGGCTTGAAGTAGTCGCTCCAGAGCACCGAGACGTGGTGCTTCGCGAGCTCGGCACGCTGCTCCTTGATGACGGTGGCGCGGGCCTGGAAGTGCGGGTCGTCGTTTCCGGCCATCTTCTCCTGGACGGCCTTGACCGACTCCGCCTCGATGCGGGCCTGGGCGGGGTCGTAGACACCGCAGGGAAGGTCGCAGTGCGCGCTGACCTTGACCTTGGGTGCAAACAGGCGGGAAAGCATGGAGCATTCCTTCCTCGTGATCGTCTTCTCACAGGGGACATTACTCCGTGGGGGAGGGGTTTTCGCGAGTGCCCCCTTGGGCTTAGGACAAAAGTCCGGGGTGAGACTGAGACTGGTGGAGGAAAGAACCGGGGAGGTGCCGGGTGATGCCGGAGCTGTCGCAGGAGTCCGAGCGGGGGAGGCCGGCCGCGCCGTTCGGGGTGGCCGAGGTGACCGGGCCGTCCATGGTGCCCACGCTGTACCACGGAGACCGGCTCCTGGTGCACTACGGCGCCCGGATCAGGACCGGTGACATCGTCGTGCTGCGGCATCCCCTCCAGCAGGACCTGCTCGTGGTGAAGCGGGCCGCCCAGCGGCGCGAGCAGGGCTGGTGGGTGCTCGGCGACAACGCCTACGCCGGCGGCGACAGCACCGACTACGGCGTCGTGCCCGACGAGCTGGTGCTCGGCCGGGTCCGGTTCCGCTACCGGCCGCTCAGGCCGGGCCGGCGCTCGCCGTGGGCGCTGCTCGGCTGGGCGCTGTCGGCCGCCAGGCCCGTCTTCTCGGGCAGGTCGGGCCGGGCCGCCTCCAGGCGCTTGCGGGCCCGGTAGGCGGCGACGTTGGCGCGGGTCGCGCAGCGGTCGGAGCAGTAGCGCCGGGAGCGGTTGGTCGAGGTGTCCAGATAGGCGTTGCGGCAGGGCGCGGCCTCGCACAGGCCGAGGCGGTCCACGCCGTACTCGGTCAGATGGAAGGCCAGGCCCATCGCGGCGATCGCCGCGTAGCCGGCGGTGGCGTTGGACGGGTGGTCCGCCAGGTGCATGTGCCACAGCGGGCGGCCGTCGTCGTCGCGGAAGTCGTGCCCGGAGATCTGCGGGCTCACCGGGAACTCCAGCAGCAGCGAGTTCAGCAGGTCGACGGCGAGCTGCTCGTCACCGCCGTCGGCCGCCTCGAAGACCGCGCGCAGCCGGGCCCGGACCGAGCGGAAGCGGGTCACGTCCGCGTCCGTGGCGCGACGCGCCGCCGACTGCTGGCCGCCGAACAGATCACGGACGGCCTCGACCGACGTCAGGGTGTCCTTGCCCCGGGCCGGCTCCTCGGTGTTGACGAGGCGCACGGCGTAGTCCGAGTAATAGGCCAGTTCCACTTGTAGTCCTTACGGAGGGGCTTTAGGGTCGTGAGCGCGCACTGGTAAGAGCTGATGGTGCATCCAGGGTATTACGAGGGAGGGGCTCGATGACGGACGCGGACACCCGCACCGCCGCCACCGACTGGCAGGCCTGGCAGGAGAGCTGGGACCGGCAGCAGGAGTGGTACATGCCCGACCGCGAGGAGCGGTTCCGGATCATGCTCGACATGGTGGAGGCCGTCGTGGGCACCGCCCCGCGCGTCCTCGACCTCGCCTGCGGCACGGGCAGCATCACCGCCCGGCTGCTCGCCCGGTTCCCGGACGCCACCAGCACCGGCGTCGACCTCGACCCGGCGCTCCTCGCCATCGCCGAGGGCACCTTCGCCGGTGACGACCGGGTCACCCTGGTCACCGCCGACCTCAAGGACCCCGACTGGCCGGCGCGGCTGCCGCACGACACGTACGACGCCGTCCTGACCGCGACGGCCCTGCACTGGCTGCACCGGGAACCTCTCGCGGAGCTCTACGGCCGCCTCGCCGGACTCGTCCGCGACGGCGGGGTCTTCATGAACGCGGACCACATGATCGACGAGACGACGCCCCGGATCAACGCGGCCGAGCGCGCGCAGCGCCACGCCCGTATGGAACAGGCCAGGGAGTCCGGCGTCCTCGGCTGGACCGAGTGGTGGCAGCTCGCCGCCCGGGACCCGCTCCTGGCCGGTCCGACGGCCCGGCGCCACGAGATCTACGGCGACCACGCCGACGGTGACACGCCGTCGGTGCAGTGGCACACGCGGGTGCTGCGCGAGAAGGGGTTCGGCGAGGCCAGGCCCGTGTGGTGCTCGCCCTCGGACACCCTGCTGCTCGCCATGAAGTAGCCGCGCTGGGCAACGCGAAGGGGGCGGTACGGAGATCCCGTACCGCCCCCTCGCCGTGCGTACCGTCAGAGCACCTTGGACAGGAACGACTTCGTCCGCTCGTGCTGCGGGTTGGTCAGCACCTCGCGCGGGTGGCCGGATTCGACCACCACGCCGCCGTCCATGAAGACCAGGCTGTCGCCCACCTCGCGGGCGAAGCCCATCTCGTGGGTGACGACGACCATCGTCATACCCGACTCGGCCAGGTCGCGCATGACGTCCAGGACGTCACCGACCAGCTCCGGGTCGAGCGCCGAGGTCGGCTCGTCGAACAGCATCAGCTTCGGGTCCATGGCGAGAGCCCGCGCGATGGCCACGCGCTGCTGCTGGCCGCCGGAGAGCTGCGAGGGGTAGTTGCCCGCCTTGTCGGCCAGGCCCACCCGGTCCAGCAGCTCCAGGGCGCGCTGCCGGGCCTGGCCCTTGTTCACGCCCTTGACCTGGACCGGTGCCTCCATGACGTTCTCGACGGCCGTCATGTGCGGGAACAGGTTGAAGCGCTGGAAGACCATGCCGATGTCCCGGCGCTTGCGCGCGACCTCGCTGTCCTTCAGCTCGTAGAGCTTGTCGCCCTTCTGCTTGTAGCCGACCAGCTCGCCGTCGACGTACAGGCGGCCGGCGTTGATCTTCTCCAGGTGGTTGATGCACCTCAGGAACGTCGACTTGCCGGAGCCGGAGGGGCCGATGAGGCAGAACACCTCGCCGGACTTCACCTCCAGGTCGATGCCCTTGAGCACCTCGACCGGACCGAAGGACTTGTGGACGCCTTCGGCCTTCACCATGGCGGTCATGCGGTGCCTCCCGTCGTCGACGAGCGGTTGGACAGGGACAGCACGTTGGCCTTGATCTTCTGGAACGGCGTGGCCGGGAGCGACCGGCTCGAACCACGCGCGTAGTACCGCTCCAGGTAGTACTGGCCGATGCTGAAGACCGAGGTCAGCAGCAGGTACCAGGCCGCCGCCAGGAACAGCATCTCGGCGGGGGCGCCGGAGGTCTGGCCGATGTCCTGTGCGGCGCGGAGCAGTTCGGGGTACTGGACGACCGAGACCAGCGAGGTCGTCTTCAGCATGTTGATGACCTCGTTGCCCGTCGGCGGCACGATCACGCGCATCGCCTGCGGGATCACGATCCGGCGCAGCGTCTTGGAGTGGCTCATGCCCAGGGCGTGCGACGCCTCGGTCTGGCCCTCGTCGACCGAGAGCAGACCGGCACGGCAGATCTCCGCCATGTACGCGGCCTCGTTCAGGCCGAGGCCGAGCAGCGCCGTCAGGAACGGGGTCATGAAGTCCGACCACTCGTCCTTGTAGAACGGCCCGAGGTTGATGTACTCGAAGACCAGGCCCAGGTTGAACCAGACGATCAGCTGGACCAGGACCGGGGTGCCGCGGAAGAACCAGATGTAGAACCACGCGATCGACGAGGTCACCGGGTTCTTCGACAGGCGCATCACGGCGAGCAGGACGCCGCCGATGATGCCGATCGCCATGGACAGCACGGTCAGCAGGAGCGTCTTGCCCACGCCGTCCAGGATGCGGTCGTCGAAGAAGTAGTCGGGGATGGCGTCCCAGTTGATCTTGCCCTGGGCGAACGCGTAGACGACGCCGCCCAGCAGGGCGAGCGCGACGACGGCCGAGATGTACCGCCCGTAGTGCCGGACCGGGATGGCCTTGATGGCCTCCGGCCCGGCCGGGGGCGTGTCGCCCGCCGTCTTGTCGATGTCAACAGTCACGGGTGTTGCCTTTCAGTGCCGCTGCGTCGCGGTCACTTGCCGCCGTTGATCGTGGCCTCGTCGATGGAGCCGTCCGTGACGCCCCACTTCTTCATGATCTTCTCGTACTCGCCGTTCTCGATGATGGCGTCGAGAGCGGCCTTGAGGGCGTCCCGCAGCTCCGTCTGGTTCTTGGCGACGGCGATGCCGTACGGAGCGGCCTCGACCTGCTCGCCGACCAGCTGGAAGTCCTTGCCGCCGCCGGAGGTCTTCACGGCGTACGCGGCGACCGGGAAGTCGGACGAGCCGGCGTCGGCGCCGCCCGCGCGCAGGCGGGTCTGGGCCTGCTGGTCGTTGTCGAAGGGCTCGATGGCGATCTTCTTGCCGGACGGGCACTTCTTCGACTCGGCCTTGGCGAGGTCCTCGGAGACCGTGCCGCGCTGCAGCACGATCTTCTTGCCGCACAGGTCCGACCAGGTCTTGATGCCCTGGTCGTCGCCCTTCTTGGTGTAGATCGACACACCGGCGGTGAAGTAGTCGACGAAGTCGACGCCCTCGCCGACCTTCTTGCCGGTGTCGGAGTCGATGCCCTCCTGACGGTCCTTGGTGTCGGTCATCGCGGACATGGCGATGTCGTACCGCTTGGAGCGCAGACCGGTGATCAGCGTGTCGAAGGTGCCGTTCTCGAACTGGAAGTCGACCCCGAGCTGCTTGCCCATGGCGGCGGCGAGGTCGGGGTCGATGCCGACCACCTTGCCCGAGCTGTCCTTGAACTCGACCGGGGCGTAGGCGATGTCCGAACCGACCTTGATGACGCCCTTGTCGCGGATCGACTTGGGAAGCTTGTCGGCGAGCGGGGCCGCGGCCGACGCGGTCTCGCTGTCCGAGCCGTTGTCCTTGGTCTGGTCACCGCATCCGGTGAGCATCAGCGCGCCTGCGACCGCGATCGCACCGACCGCTGCTAGCCGGGAGCGGGCGGCGGTCGTACGACGGGTGGAGCTTGCGGTCATGGTGGGTTCCTCCGGCGGATGGGTGGAGTTGCCGATGGGGCGGAGCGCTGCCGATGGGTTCGGCAGTGCCGTGGCCTGCCGACGGGCCGGCAGCGCCGTGGGTCGACGAGAACACACGTCTTCGAGTGTCGCGACCTCGTGTGATTACGGCATCTTGCCATTCGGACTGCGCCATTCTGGGGGCCAGCCATGTCAAAATCGGATAACGGGCGACCCCCGAACCGCACCACTCCGGTACATCACGGCCGGACCTTCTGTGGGAATGCTTCCTTCCGGCCGGAAGATCTTCGGCATATCCCGGGATTTCGGCACGGGGGCCGCGGGCTTCGCCGCCGCTTGAGTGGTTCTCGATCGTTTGTCCAGGCCTTGCCCCGATTTTGGACGAAGAGTCAGGGCGCCGGTATGTGACCTTGGCGTTATGGACTCGTCCTCGGTGCCTTCCGTCCGGTAAGAAGGGTCTTTACACCCCTCATCCGGGGCTCAGGGCGCGTGTGCGGCGCGCCCGACGCGTACGCGCCCGTACGTATCACGTACACAGCACGACCACGGCCGTACGCGGTCCCGCCCACCCCTCACCAGGAGTGGCCACCCTCAAACCAATGAAGATTTAAGGGGTAAAACGAAGTGGCAGCGGAGATCGTCAATCCTCGCAGCGAGAGCAAGACCGGCGATACGGGCAACGAGGGCAGTGCGGAGCCCCTCGACTCCTTCGATCCGGCGTTCGCGCTGCACCGCGGCGGCAAGATGGCTGTGCAGGCCACGGTGCCGGTCCGCGACAAGGACGACCTGTCCCTGGCGTACACGCCCGGCGTCGCGAAGGTGTGCAGCGCGATCGCGGAGCAGCCGGAGCTGGTGCACGACTACACGTGGAAGTCTTCGGTCGTCGCCGTCGTGACGGACGGTACGGCCGTGCTGGGGCTCGGTGACATCGGGCCCGAGGCCTCCCTCCCGGTGATGGAGGGCAAGGCCATCCTGTTCAAGCAGTTCGGCGGTGTGGACGCGGTTCCGATCGCGCTGAACTGCACGGACGTCGACGAGATCGTCGAGACGGTGGTGCGGCTCGCGCCGTCGTTCGGCGGGGTCAACCTGGAGGACATCTCGGCGCCCCGGTGCTTCGAGATCGAGCGGAAGCTGCAGGAGCGGCTGGACATCCCGGTCTTCCACGACGACCAGCACGGTACGGCGGTCGTGACGCTGGCCGCCCTGCGCAACGCCGCGCGGCTGAGCGGTCGGGCCGTCGGTGACCTGCGGGCCGTCATCTCCGGCGCGGGCGCGGCGGGTGTCGCCATCGCGAAGATGCTGGTCGAGGCCGGGATCGGCGATGTCGCCGTGGCCGACCGCAAGGGTGTCGTGTCGGCGGACCGGGACGACCTCACGCCGGTGAAGCGGGACCTGGCCGGGTTCACGAACAAGGCCGGGATCACGGGATCGCTGGAGACGGCGCTGGCCGGGGCCGACGTGTTCATCGGGGTGTCCGGCGGGACGGTGCCGGAGTCCGCGGTCGCGTCCATGGCCGAGGGGGCGTTCGTCTTCGCCATGGCGAACCCGAACCCGGAGGTGCACCCCGAGGTCGCGCACAAGTACGCGGCCGTGGTTGCCACCGGCCGGTCGGACTTCCCGAACCAGATCAACAACGTGCTGGCCTTCCCCGGGATCTTCGCCGGGGCGCTGCAGGTGCGGGCCTCCCGGATCACCGAGGGGATGAAGCTCGCCGCCGCCGAGGCGCTGGCGGCCGTGGTCGGGGACGACCTCTCCGCCGACTACGTCATCCCGTCGCCGTTCGACGAGCGCGTGGCGCCGGCGGTGACCGCGGCGGTCGCCGCGGCGGCACGTGCCGAGGGCGTGGCTCGCCGCTGATGCGGCCGACCGAGTGATGAGGTGACCCCGCCCGGCCGGGCGGGGTCATTTCTTTACCGGGGGATCGGCTGTCCGGGTGATGTGCGGGCGCGGCGGCACCCCGTTCCGCCGGGTTGCGGGCCCGCCCCCGGCCTCAGCAGCGGCGTCCTGTCCTGGCAAGAGGGTGTGTCTCACAGGGGCAGACGGTTCCGTCGCCCCGGTGGGGAACCTATCGTCAAGGTCATGTTCGCTGTCTACGCCGCCCGAATCGACCGCGACCAGCCGCTGTCCGGCCTGGAGTTGGGGGAGCGCCCGGCTCCCGAGGCCCGTCCCGGCTGGAGCACCGTCACGGTCAAGGCCGCCTCCCTCAACCACCACGACCTCTGGTCCCTGCGCGGCGTCGGCCTCGCGGAGGACAAGCTGCCGATGATCCTCGGCTGCGACGCCGCCGGTGTCGACGAGGACGGCAACGAGGTCGTCCTGCACTCCGTCATCGGACAGAGCGGGCACGGGGTCGGCCCGAAGGAACCCCGTTCCATCCTCACCGAGCGCTACCAGGGCACCTTCGCCGAGCAGGTGTCCGTGCCGACCTGGAACATCCTGCCCAAGCCGAAGGAGCTCTCCTTCGCCGAGGCCGCCTGTCTGCCGACGGCGTGGCTGACCGCGTACCGGATGCTGTTCACGAACGCGGGTGTCCGGCCCGGCGACTCCGTGCTGGTGCAGGGCGCCGGAGGCGGTGTCGCCACGGCCGCCATCGTGCTGGGCAAGGCGGCCGGGCTGCGGGTCTTCGCCACCAGCCGGGACGAGGCCAAGCGCAAGCGGGCCGTGGAGCTGGGGGCCGTCGAGGCGCTGGAGGCCGGGGCGCGCCTGCCGCAGCGGGTCGACGCCGTGATCGAGACCGTCGGGGCCGCGACCTGGTCGCACTCCGTGAAGTCGCTGAAGCCCGGCGGCACGCTGGTCATCTCCGGTGCCACCAGCGGCGACCGTCCCTCCCACGCCGAGCTGACCCGCATCTTCTTCCTGGAGCTCAAGGTCGTCGGCTCCACGATGGGGACCAAGGACGAACTGGAGGATCTGCTGGCGTTCTGCGCGGCCACCGGCGTGCGGCCCGTCATCGACGACGAGCTGCCCATGGACCGGGCGCGGGAGGGCTTCGAACGGCTCGCGTCCGGTGAGCAGTTCGGGAAGATCGTGCTGACCAACCCCTGAGCGCGCGCCGCCGGGTGCTCGAACGGCCGGTCCGGGAACGGGCCGGCCGTTCTGCGTGTCACCGTGTCAACTGGGGTTGACGGATGCCGTGATGTCAACCTATGTTGACACCATGACCGAAGCAACCGATCTGGCCGAGCGTGCCGGTGACCGTGACCCGCGGGTCGGCCTGCGGGCCGTGGCCGCGCTGCGCCGGCTGCTGGAGCAGCTGGAAGCCGTGCAGGTGCGCAACGCGCGCAACCAGGGCTGGTCGTGGCAGGAGATCGCCACCGAACTCGGTGTGAGCAGGCAGGCCGTGCACAAGAAGTACGGGAGGCATTGATGTTCGAGCGGTTCACCAAGGACGCCCGGGATGTCGTGAAGAGCGCGTTCACGTATGTCGAGGGGGGTGGCGGGGGCAGTGTGGAGGCCGAGCATCTGCTGCTGGCCCTGCTCGACCGGGAGGGCAGTCGGGGGTCCTTCGCGCTTGCCGCTCTGGGGCTCGGGCCCGACGAGCGGGAGCCTGTGCGTGAGGCACTGCGGGAGGCGCGCAGGCGCGCCGGGCTGTCCCGGGCCGAGAGCGACGCGCTCGCCGGGCTGGGGATCGACGTCGCGGAGATCGTCGCCCGGGTGGAGGAGGTGCACGGCGTCGGAGCGATGTCCGGCGACCGCAAGGACACCCGGTGGTGGTCCGGGCGCCCCTCCTTCGGGCGCGCGGCCAAGGACGTGCTGGAAGGGTCGCTGCGCGCGGCCCTCGCCCAGCGGGACCGGCACATCGGCGACGAGCACCTGCTGCTGGCCCTGACCGTGCGCCCGGGCGTGCCGGCCGAGGTCCTCGCCGACCACGGGGTGACGTACGCGTCGCTGGTGCGCGTGCTGTACGGGGCCGGGGGCGAGGCCAAGGCCGGCTGAGCGCGGCCGCCCGCCTACTTCTTCGGCGTGCGCAGGAGCGCTCCTATGCGGGCCGCGGCCGTCGACAGATGGCGGCGGGCGTCGCGCAGTTGGTCGGGGGTGACGCCGTGGTCGCGGGCCGCGTCCCGGATGTCGTCCCGGAAGCGGTCCAGGAGACGGTCCAGGTCGCGGGCGGGGTCGCCGGTGGACTCCGTGGCGTCCTCGTGGGCCCAGGCCGGTTGGTAGGAGGCCGGGAAGTCCTCGGTGGGCCGGGCGCCCTCCGACGGTGAGCCCGGCTTGCCGCTCGCGGTACCGCTCCAGTCGAAGCCGAAGTCCTTGCCGTAGTCCTTGCCGAACTCGCCGAACTCCTTGGCCAGTTCGCTCAGGCCCTCGCGCAGGCCGGTCGGCCAGTCGCCGCGGGTGAAGTGGTCCTGCACCTGCTCCTGGACGCGGCGGGCGATGCGCTGCACCTGCTCCTGTGCCTGGGCGCGGGCCTGCTCCTGGGCCTCCTTCGCCTGGCGGCGGGCACGCTGGGCGTCCTCGCGGGCGCGGCGGCTCTCGTCCTTGGCGCGCCGGGCCTGCTCCTTCCACTCCTGCCGGGCCCGCCGCATCTCCTCCTTGGCGATGCGCCAGGTGTCCTTGTCGCCGTACTGCGCGAAGTCGCCGTAGGGGGCGCCCTCGGGGCCGCCGGTCCGGCTGCCGTTGTCCCGGCGGGCCTCGGTCGCCGCGGCGCGCATCTCGCGGCGCAGGTCACCCGCGGCTCCGCGCACGTCCGCCTGGATCTCGGCGGCCAGTTCGGCGACGGACTCCCGGATCTCCAGCTCCAGGTCGGCCAGTTCACCGCTGCGGTCGGCCAGTTCGGCGCGGCCCGCGTCCGTGATCGAGTAGACCTTGCGGCCGCCCTCGGTGGTGTGGGTGACCAGGCCCTCGGCCTCCAGCTTGGCCAGTCGCGGGTAGACCGTGCCCGCCGACGGTGCGTACAGCCCCTGGAAGCGCTCCTCCAGGAGGCGGATCACCTCGTAGCCGTGACGAGGGGCCTCGTCCAGCAGCTTCAGCAGGTAGAGGCGGAGGCGGCCGTGGGCGAAGACGGGGGGCATGTCAGAGCACCTTCTTGTCGGTCGTGCCGTCGGCCGGGGCGGTGGTGGTGCCATCGCCGGGGCCGGAGACGGAATTGTCTCCCGAGTCGCCCTCGGGGTGGCCCGCCGGGGCCGCCGGGGGGCTGTCGGTGCCGGGATGCGCGTCCCGTGGCGCGTGGTCGTCCTCCTCCTGGGCCGGCCGGCGCAGCAGGGCGATGGAGCCGGAGACCGTCGTGGCCCGCAGGGTGCCGTGGCCCGCGCCGAGGCGGCCGGTGATCTTGTGGGCGCCCCACTGGCCGTGGACCCGGAGGTCGTCGAAGGCGTTGGAGACGGAGCCGCTCGCCGTGTTGGCCTCGACCTCGGCGTCCGCCCGGTGCGGCAGCCGGATCGCGATCTCGCCGGAGACGCTGGTCAGCTTCACGTCCGTGGGGCCGTCCGGGGCGAGGTCGACGATCATCGAGCCGCTCACCGAGTCGGCCCGGACCGAGTGGCCGGAGCCCTCGACCACGGTGAGGTCGCCGGAGACCGAGTTGAACCGCAGGTCGCCCGCGACGTCCTGGGCCTCCAGGCTGCCGGAGACCGTGTCGGCGCGGACCGGGCCGGACAGGCCCACCAGGGTCGTGTCACCCGTGACTCCCTTGACCACCGTCGGGCCCTGGATGCCGGAGACGACGGCCGCCGCACCGACGACTCCCGCCTCGACGCGGGTGCCGGCCGGGACGGCCAGGGAGACCACCGCGCTGCGGCGCCAGCCCTTGCGGTCCAGCCAGGACAGGAAGCCTTTCCAGGGCAGGTCCTCGTAGGCCACCGTCAGGGTGCCGCCCTTCCGGGTCACGATGAGGGGTGGGCCCTCGATCTCGGTGACTTCCAGGCGGGCGGAACCTTCGTCCGTACCCACCACGTTCACCGTTCCGTTGACCAGGCGTACGTGGAGATCGCTCACGGGCTCGTCGAAGGTGAGCTTGCTCGGTTCCGTGACGGACCACTCGGACATCGTGGGACCTCCCCGACTCGACGCGCCATATCGCGTCTCCTGTCAATCACGTTATATCGTGGTCGGGGAAAGTCAAGACACCCGTTCTGGGGATGCGGGGGCAGGCATAAGTGCTCATATCGGATCGATTCGCCCTAGCGTGTGAGCATGCCGACGGAAGCTGCGCCCAACGGTCCCGCGCCAGGGGCGCTGCTGCTGTGCCGGGCGGTGCCCGGGGCCGTCGGTCCGGTCGCCGATCTGCTGCGCGAGCCCATGCGGCTGACCCGGGCGGGTGACGACTGGAGCGTTCTCGTCCCCGAGGGCCGGCCGTGGCGGGACGGCGGCGAGCCCGTCGACCGCGTCGTCACCGGCTGGGCCACCGCCCTGGCCGTGGGGGCGCCCTGGCCCGTCCTCGCCCTGTGGTGGGACGCCGACCACGCGGGCTTCACCCTCGCCTACGGCTTCCGCCGGCCGGTCGGGTTCGTCTGGCTCGCGAGCGGCGTCCCCGCGGGGGAGGACGAGGCGATGAGCACGTTCGCCGCGCGCGTGGGTCTCGACCCCGTCCTGGATCTGCAGGCCCTCGAACAGCTCACGAAGCCCGATGCCGCGGCCGACGGCCCGGCGCGGCTGCGCGGTCTGCTGGCCGTCCTCGCGCGCGTGGGCGTCTCGATGCCGCCCGGGCTCGTTCCCGGCGCGCCCGCCGAACGGCTCGGGGAAGCCGTCGCCGTACTGCCGGACAGCCTGTCCGTCGAGTGGCCGGGCCTGCGCGAGGCGGTCGCGGAGCGCGGGACCGTCGAGCACAGCCGTCTCGGCCCCTGGCTGCCCTGGGCCGGCGGCCCCAGGGCCCGCGCCCTGGCCCTCGCCCAGGTGGCGGCAGGCGTCCCGCTGCTGGCCTGGGGCCTACGTCGGCCCGGCGGCGGCTGGGGCTGGGCCACGGCCGGGGCACTGCTCCTGACCCACGGCGCGCTGGGCTTGGCCTACGACCTCACGCACCCGCGCGACTGAACGCGGGCGGGGCGGCGGGCCGGGCGTCGCGGGGGGTGATCGGCGTCGGGTGTGGGGTCGGCTCGGCGTCCCCCGTGGGCTGGGCGGGAGGCACGGGCCACTCCGGGGTGGGCTGGGCGTCCTGCGTGGGCTCGGCGTGAAGCATGTGCCTTGGGGCGGCGCCCCGGCAGCCCCGCCTGCGGCTCACTGATGTGTGCGGCCGGCCTCTCGGCGGGGCGCAGCTGGTGGCGAGGGCGGTCGCTGCCGGGTGCCGCCGGCGGGGCGGGGCCGTGACTGCAGGGCCACCGAGCAACGCTCCGACCCCCTGCGCCCTAGCGGCCCCTCCGCAGCGGACCAGCGACCGTTCTGCCGTCCGGGTCGGCCCTGCGCACTCGAGCCGGTGCCGGCCGGGTCGGTCCTGGGCGCTCCAGCCGGTGCCGGCCGGGTCGGTCCTGGGTGCTCCAGCCCTCCGTCGGGTTCTACTCGTCGTCTTCGTCGTCCAGGCGGGCCAGCCACGTCGCCAGGCGCTCCACCGGCACCTCGAAGTCGGGGTTGAGATCGACGAACGTGCGCAGTTGCTCGGCGAGCCACTCGAAGGTGACCTCCTCCTCGCCGCGCCGCTTCTCCAGTTCCTCGATGCCACGGTCCGTGAAGTACATGGGTCAAGGATATGCGGCCGGGCCGCACCCCCTGCTGGGGATGCGGCCCGGTGACGTGCGACGCGATGCGAGGACTACGCCTCGAACACCTCACGCACCAACTGCTCCTGCTCGGCCTGGTGCCGCTTCGCGGAACCGACGGCCGGGGACGAGCTGTGCGGACGCGAGATGCGGCGCAGGCGCTCGCCGTGCGGGACGTCCGCGCCGACCGCCAGGTCCAGGTGGTCGATCAGGTTGAGCGCGATGAACGGCCAGGCACCCTGGTTCGCCGGCTCCTCCTGGGCCCACAGGTACTTCTCGGCGTTCGGGTACTTCTTGATCTCCGCCTGGAGCTCGGCACCCGGCAGCGGGTACAGCCGCTCGATGCGGATGATCGCCGTGTCCGTGACGCCGCGCTTCTGACGCTCCGCCTCCAGGTCGTAGTAGACCTTGCCGGCGCAGAAGACGACCTTCTTGACCGCGGCCGGGTCGACCGTCGCGTCGCCGATGACCGGCTGGAAGTGGCCCGTCGTGAACTCCTCCGCCTTCGACGCCGCCGCCTTCAGCCGCAGCATCGACTTCGGCGTGAAGACCACCAGCGGCTTGTGGTGCGGGTTGTGCACCTGCCACCGCAGGAGGTGGAAGTAGTTCGACGGCGACGTCGGCATGGCGACCGTCATGTTGTTCTGCGCGCACATCTGCAGGAAGCGCTCCGGGCGGGCCGAGGAGTGGTCCGGTCCCTGACCCTCGTAGCCGTGCGGCAGCAGCAGGACGACACCGGAGGTCTGGGCCCACTTCTGCTCGGCCGACGAGATGAACTCGTCCACGACCGTCTGCGCGCCGTTGACGAAGTCGCCGAACTGCGCCTCCCACATCACGAGCGCCTCGGGGCGGGCCAGCGAGTAGCCGTACTCGAAGCCCATCGCCGCGTACTCGGACAGCAGGGAGTTGTAGACGTTGAGCCGCGCCTGGTCCTCGGAGAGGTACTGCAGCGGCGTGTACTCCTCGCCGGTGCTGCGGTCGATGATGACCGCGTGGCGCTGGCCGAACGTACCGCGCTGCGAGTCCTGGCCCGCCAGGCGGACCGGGACGCCCTCCAGCAGGAGGGAGCCGATCGCGAGGGTCTCGCCCATGCCCCAGTCGATGGTGCCGTCCTCGACCATGGACGCCCGGCGCTGCAGCTGCGGCAGCAGACGCGGGTGCACGGTGACGTGGTCGGGGATGTTGACCTGGGACTCGGCGATCCGCTTGACGACCTCCGTGGTCACCGCGGTGTTCACGGCGACCGGGAACTCGGCCTGCGGGTCGGTGGGCTCCACCGTGGCCGGCTGCGACGTGGCCTCGCGGACCTCAGTGAAGACCTTCTCCAGCTGGCCCTGGTAGTCCTGCAGCGCCTGCTCGGCCTCTTCCAGGGTGATGTCGCCGCGACCGATGAGGGACTCGGTGTACAGCTTGCGCACCGAGCGCTTCTTGTCGATCAGGTCGTACATCAGCGGCTGCGTGAAGGCCGGGTTGTCCGACTCGTTGTGACCGCGGCGGCGGTAGCAGATGAGGTCGATCACCACGTCCTTGTTGAACGCCTGGCGGAACTCGAAGGCGAGTCGCGCCACGCGGACGACGGCCTCGGGGTCGTCGCCGTTCACGTGGAAGATCGGGGCCTCGATCATGCGGGCCACGTCCGTCGCGTACATGGAGGAACGCGAGGACTCGGGGGCCGCGGTGAAGCCGACCTGGTTGTTGATGACGATGTGGACCGTGCCGCCGGTGCGGTAGCCGCGCAGCTGCGACATGTTCAGGGTCTCGGCCACCACGCCCTGGCCCGCGAAGGCCGCGTCGCCGTGGATCGCGACGGGCAGGACCGTGAAGTCCGTGCCGCCCTTGCCGATGATGTCCTGCTTGGCGCGCGAGACGCCCTCCAGGACCGGGTCCACCGCCTCCAGGTGCGAGGGGTTCGCGACCAGGGAGACCTTGATCTGCTCGCCGTCCAGGCCCGTGAAGGTGCCCTCGGCGCCCAGGTGGTACTTCACGTCGCCGGAGCCGTGCATCGACTTCGGGTCGAGGTTGCCCTCGAACTCGCGGAAGATCTGCGCGTACGACTTGCCGACGATGTTGGCGAGGACGTTCAGGCGGCCGCGGTGGGCCATGCCGATGACGACCTCGTCCAGGCGGGACTCGGCGGCCGAGTCCAGCACCGCGTCCAGCAGCGGGATGACGGACTCGCCGCCCTCCAGGGAGAAGCGCTTCTGGCCGACGTACTTGGTCTGCAGGAACGTCTCGAACGCCTCGGCCGCGTTCAGCCGGCGCAGGATCCGCAGCTGCTCCTCGCGCTCCGGCTTGGAGTGCGGGCGCTCCACGCGGTCCTGGATCCACTTGCGCTGCTTCGGGTCCTGGATGTGCATGAACTCGATGCCGGTGGTGCGGCAGTACGAGTCGCGCAGGACGCCGAGGATGTCGCGCAGCTTCATCATCGACTTGCCGGCGAAGCCGCCGACGGCGAACTCGCGCTCCAGGTCCCAGAGCGTGAGGCCGTGCTCGGTGATGTCCAGGTCGGGGTGCTTGCGCTGCTGGTACTCCAGCGGGTCGGTGTCGGCCATGACGTGGCCGCGGACCCGGTAGGAGTGGATCAGCTCGAAGACGCGGGCGGCCTTGGTGACGTCGTCGTCGTGGCTGGCGTCGATGTCCTTGAGCCAGCGGACCGGCTCGTAGGGGATGCGCAGGGCCTCGAAGACGTCGTCGTAGAAGCCGTTCTCGCCGAGCAGGAGGTTCGCGACCTGGCGGAGGAACTCGCCGGAGGCGGCGCCCTGGATGACCCGGTGGTCGTAGGTCGACGTGAGGGTCATGACCTTCGAGATGCCGAGCTTGTTCAGGGTGTCCTGGCTGGTGCCCTGGAACTCCGCCGGGTAGTCCATGGAGCCGACGCCCATGATCACGGACTGGCCGGGCATCAGGCGCGGCACCGAGTGGACCGTGCCGAGGCCGCCGGGGTTGGTCAGGGAGACCGTGACCCCGGAGAAGTCGTCCATCGTCAGCTTGCCGTCGCGGGCGCGGCGGACGATGTCCTCGTAGGCCTGCCAGAACTCGAAGAAGTTCAGCGTCTCGGCCTTCTTGATCGCCGCGACGACGAGCTGGCGGTCGCCGTTCGGCTTGACCAGGTCGATGGCGAGACCGAGGTTGACGTGCTCCGGCTTGACCAGGGTCGGCTTGCCGTCCACCTTCGCGAACGAGTAGTTCATCGCCGGCATGGCCTTGATCGCCTGGACCATGGCGTAGCCGATGAGGTGCGTGAAGGAGATCTTCCCGCCGCGCGCCCGCTTGAGGTGGTTGTTGATGACGATGCGGTTGTCGAACAGCAGCTTCACCGGGACCGCGCGCACGGACGTGGCCGTGGGCAGCTCCAGGGAGGCGTCCATGTTCTTCGCGACCGCGGCGGCCGGGCCGCGCAGCACGACCTGCTCGGGGCCCGCGGGGGCCTCGGCGGCGGGCTCGGCCTTCTTCGCGGGGGCGGCCGCCGGCTTGGCGGCGGCCGCCGGCTTCGCGGGGGCCGGGGCGGCCTTCGCGGGAGCGGCGGCCTGGGCCGGGGCCTGCGCGGCG
>NZ_NOKT01000033.1 GCF_002237655.1 Streptomyces sp. XY006 | reverse complement strand
TCCCGCCCTCGCGCCCGCCCTCGCGCGGCTCCCGCCCTCGCGCCCGCCCTCGCGCGGCTCCCGCCCTCGCGCCCGCCCTCGCGCGGCTCCCGCCCCTTGCCGTCCCGGTCGCTTCGCCCCGTGCCCTCAGGACTCGTCCGGCCCGTCCGGCCCGTCCTGCTCTGCCTGCCCGTCCTGCCCTGCCTGCACGATCTTCCGCAGCGCGTCGGCGACGTACTGCTCGGTGCGCTCCTTGCCGATGCCGAGGCCGCTGAGGACGCCCTCGCCGTTCTCGTGCTCCAGCAGGGCGAGGAGGATGTGCTCGGTGCCGATGTAGTTGTGGCCGAGGCGCAGCGCCTCACGGAAGGTGAGCTCCAGGACCTTCTTCGCGGCCTGGCCGTACGGCACGAGCTCGGGGGCCTCGTCCACGGCCGGCGGGAGGGCCGCCGTGGCCGCCTCGCGGACCGCGTCCAGGGAGACGCCCTGCTCGATGACGGCCTTCGCGGCGAGGCCCTCGGGTTCGGCCAGCAGCCCGAGGACGAGGTGCTCGGGCACGCCCTCGGCGTTGCGTGCGGCCCTGGCCTCGTTGTGCGCGGCCATCACCGTGTTGCGGGCGCGCGGCGTGTAGCGGTTGAAGCCCTGATCGGGGTCGAGGTCGGCCGACTCCTTCGGCACGAACCGCTTCTGCGCGGCCTGGCGGGTGACGCCCATGCTCCTGCCGATGTCGGTCCAGGACGCGCCGGACCGCCGTGCCTGGTCCACGAAGTGGCCGATGAGGTGGTCGGCCACCTCACCGAGGTGATCGGCGGCGATCACCGCGTCCTGGAGCTGCTCCAGCGGTTCCTGGTGCACCTTCTTGATCGCCGCGATCAGGTCGTCGAGGCGCACGGATGACGTGATGGGAGAGTTCGTCATGCTGTCAACCGTAGGTTGCGCCCCTGGGGGTGTCAACCGCGAGTTGACACCTCCGGGTGCCCTGTTCGTCCGAGCCGAGCGGCGTGGCACCATCGGCCCGTGAGTACGCCCAGCACCGTCGACCGCGCGTTCGAAGCCGCCCTGTACGAGACCGGCGAGACGGCCCTCGACACCGGCGCGTCCCTGCTCGCCTCCGACCCGGCCGCGGACGCCGAACTCGGGCGGCGCGGGCAGGAGTTCCTGGCGGCGGCCTGGCGGCGCGGCTGGCAGCCGGCCGACGTCGTACGGATCGTCCGGCGGGAACTGCACGACCCGCACGTCCTGCTCGTCTCCGCCCTGATCCGGGCCCAGGCGCCCGACGACGTCCCCCGCGGCCGCCGCTGGAGCGCGCAGCTCGCGGAGCTGCCCGACGGCGCCCCGCCGCGCACCGACCGCTTCTCGCACGCCACGGCCGTGCTGGAGCTGTACCGCCTGCTGCTGCGCCTGCCCGCCCTGGAGCCCCTCGACGAGGCGCCGGGCGGGCCGAGGACCGAGTCCCGCATGCTCACCCGCATCCGTGCCCTGCTCGCGAAGGCGGAGGCGACCGGGTTCCCGGAGGAGGCGGAGGCGCTCAGCGCCAAGGCCCAGGAGCTGATGGCCCGGCACAGTGTCGACGAGGCGCTGCTCGCGGCCCGGGCCCCCTCGCCCGACACGCCCGGGGCCTGCCGCGTCGGTGTCGAACCGCCCTACGAGCAGGCCAAGGCCGTGCTGCTGGACGCGGTCGCCACGGCCAACCACTGCCGGGCGGTGTGGAACGAGCCTCTCGGCTTCTCCACCGTCGTCGGCTTCGAAACCGACCTGGAGGCCGTCGAGCTCCTCTACGCCTCACTCCTCGTGCAGGCCACGACCGCGATGACGAAGGCGGAGGCGGCACAGCGGGCCGGGGGCCGCAAGCGCACCAAGACGTTCCGGCAGTCGTTCCTCGCGGCCTACGCCCACCGCATCGGCACCCGCCTGGCAGCGGCGGCCGAAACCCAGGTGTCCGACGACCTGCTCCCGGTGCTGGCCTCCCGGGACGTCGCCGTCACCGGCCGGCTTGACCGCATGTTCCCGGAGACGACCACCACCCGGCTGCGCGGGGTGAGCGACGCGGCGGGCTGGACGGAGGGCGCACAGGCGGCGGACCGTGCCCGGGTCGAACACCGACCGCCCCTGCGCTGACCCGCTGTCGGTCGCCGGAAGAGGTCGAGCCCCGTCAGTCGCCGGCGGACTCGAAGCCGCTCACCGAGGCCTCCACGCCGCCGTCGTCCGTCCGGGCGACCTCGCCGTACGACCACGTCAGTTCGTGCGCGTCCGCGGTGGCGCCGGGCAGGGTGAAGGACGCCTTCCGCACGGCCAGGCTCTGCGCGGAGCCCGCCTCGCCCCGGACGTAGGTGAGGGTGAAGGACGTCGTGCCGCCCTCGCCGAGGGTGAGCGGCCGGCTCTGCGCGGATTCTTCGGGGGACACGGACGTCGTGCTGTCACCGGCGTGCAGCTGCACGGCCGGGAAGCCCTTCAGGGTGCAGTCCGCGCCCTGGTTGGTCAGCGTGACCGTGACGGTGCCGGTGTCGCCGGCGGCCGGGGCGGCGCCGGCCCCGACCTCCACGCCCAGGTCGGCGAGCGCGCAGGCGGAACCGTTCGCCGGGTCCGCGTTCTTCGCGTCGTCGTCGCCGGTGGTGCCGGTGGCGCCGGTGTCACCGCCGCCGCAGCCGGTCAGCAGGAGCGTCGCGGCGAGGGCGGCGGTCAGGGTGCGGGGCAAGGTGCGCATGGATTCCTCTGGGCGTGATGAACAGCAGCATCGGGCCCCAGGATCATCACGCACCCGACGACCCGACGGGCACGCACCCCCTGCGAATCCCCCGAACGCCGGACGACCGGGAGCCTTGTGCGCCACGGCCCCGGGGCCGCTGACGCCGTAGCCCCGCTCACACTCTGCTACTGCGCGTCCAGGCTCGCCGTGGGCAGGCCCGTCGGCAGCTTGCCGCCCTCCGCCTTCGTGTACGTCTCCGAGCCCAGGCCGCCCTCCCAGGTGACCTTCATGCTGCTGCCGTTCACCGAGTCGATCATGCCGGTGGCCCGGTTCCGGCTGCCGTCCGTGCACTTCAGGCGGATCATTCGCATCCCGGACTCCTCGCCCGCTGTCCCGCTGCAGATGCTGCCGCCGGTGGCGAACAGGGCGGCCTGCTTCCCGGTGATCACCAGGGCCACGGCCTTGCCGTCGGTCGTCGCGAGCCAGCTGCCCGCCAGCTCACCGGCGCCCGCTCCGCCGGAACCGGCGTCCGTGCCCGAGTCGGAGCCGCCGGCCGGGGACGACTCCGTGGCCGAGGGGGCCGGGCTCGACGCCGAGTCGTCCCCGGAGTCGCCGTCGCCGCTGCACCCCGTCAGCACGAGCGCGCCCACCAGCCCCGCGGCCACCGCCGCGACGCGCACCGCGCCGGAGCGGCGCCAGAAGGTCACCGAAGTCACTGCAAGCCCCCAAGCTGTAGCCGGCCGGCCGGTCCGGACAGCACCGGCCGACCCTTGGCCGGAACGATCGCAGCAAGCTACCAGGACCCGTCAAGCCCCTTCCGGACGCTCTGGGACGTCCTCGGCGCCCCCTCCGGCCGGCCGGCCTCAGAGCCCCCTCCCCACCGGGACAAGCAAGACCACCAGCACCACCAGCCCTACCAGGACGACTTCCGCACCCCGGGCAGATACCCCGCGTGCGCCTGTTCCCGCAGGCTCACCCGGGACAGACCGAACGCCCGGAAGTAGCCGCGCGGCCGCCCGTCCACCTGGTCCCGGTTGCGTACCCGCGTGGCGCTCGCGTCACGGGGCTGCCGGCGCAGTTCCACCTGGGCGGCCAGGCGCTCGGCGTCCGTCGAGGAGGGCCTGCGGATGATCTCCTTCAGCTCGGCGCGCCGGGCGGCGTACCGCGCGACGATCTCCTGCCGCCGGTCGTTCTTCGCGATCTTGCTCTTCTTCGCCATCAGACCTTCCCTCCCCGGGCGCGGATCCGGGCCACGGCCGCCTCGATCCCGATCGTGTCGACGGTCTTGATCCCCCGGGCGCTCAGCCGGAGCCGCACGTACCGGCCCTCGCTCGGCAGCCAGTAGCGCTTGGACTGGATGTTGGGGTCGAACCGCCGGGACGTGCGCCGGTGGGAGTGCGAGATGCGGTTGCCGAAGCCCGGCTGTGCGCCGGTCAGCATGCAGTGCGCGGACATGGGTGGTGACGTACCTCTCTGTCATCGTTGATGCAAATGGTATTCGTTTTCAGTATCATAGCGGCATGGCACGCAACGAACTCCGTCCGGTCATCAAGCTCCGGTCCACCGCCGGGACCGGCTTCACCTACGTCACCCGCAAGAACCGCCGCAACGACCCGGACCGACTGACCCTGCGCAAGTTCGATCCGGTCGCCGGCCGCCACGTCGACTTCCGAGAGGAGCGCTGACGATGCGCAAGGGAATCCACCCGGAGTACGGGCCGGTCGTCTTCCGCGACCGTGCCGCGAACTACGCCTTCCTCACCCGCTCGACCATGACCAGCGAGAAGACGATCGAGTGGGAGGACGGCGCCACCTACCCGGTCGTCGACGTCGAGATCTCCGACGTCAGCCACCCCTTCTACACGGGCACCGCGCGCGTCCTGGACACCGCCGGCCGCGTCGAGCGCTTCGAGCGCCGGTACGGAAAGAAGGGCTGATTCCGTGGCTGTCCCCCCTGGGCTCCCCGTCGTGATCGTCGGCGGGCTGCACGCCGACGCCCGCAGGGCGGCCGTGGCCCGGCTGCTCGCCGAGGTGCCCGGCAGTGTCGTCCTCCACCACGACCTGGCGACGGCGGCCGCCGGCACGGTCGTGCGGACCGTGCGGGACGCCGGCGGCATCCTCGACGCGGGGGAGGCCCCGCTCGTCAACGACTGCGCGTGCTGCGCCCTGCGCGAGGATCTCGTCCCGGAGCTGGAGCGGCTCCGGGACGCCGGTGCCACCCGGCTCGCCGTCGTCGAGCTGTGGGACTCCGTCGAGCCCAAGGCCATGGCCGAGGTCGTCGCGGCCGGCGGGCTCACCGTCACCGGCGTGATCACCGCCGTCGACCCGGCCCTGGTCCTGCCGTACCTGGCCAACGGCGACGACCTGGCCGACGGCGGCCTCGCCGCGGCGGCGACCGACCAGCGCACGGTCGCCGACACCTTCGCACGCCAGCTGGAGTACGCCCCCGTCCTCGCGGTCGCCGACTCGCCCGAGGCCGACGACGAGGACCGTGAACTCCTCGCCCAACTGCACCCGACGGCCCTTCGAGTGGCCATCGGGCAGGAGACCTCCGCACAGGACACCTCTGTGCAGGAGACCTCCGCACAGGACACCTCCGTGCAGGAGGCCCCCCGCCCCGGCCGCCCGCCCGGCCCAGGCGCGGCGGACGGCGACGGCCACGGGGCCCCCGGCGCGGCGAACGACGACCGCTTCAACGCCCTCGGCGGGGCGGACCGTGACGGCCACGGGGCCCCCGGCGCGGCGGACCGTGACGGCCTGACCGCCCCGGCCCCGCGCCTGCGCCCGCTCTCCCCGCTGGCCCGGGCGGCCTTCGCCGGCTTCGACGTCGAGGCGGCCGCCGCCGCCCAGCACCCCGCCTGCGCGCTGCTGCCCGCCGAGGCCGACGCACACGGCGTCTCCACCCTGGTCTGGAGCCGCCGCCGCCCCTTCCACCCGGAGCGGCTCTACGCCGCCCTGGAGGACCTGACCTGCGCGGCCGCCCGCAGCCGGGGCCGCTTCTGGCTCGCCGACAAGCCCGACACGCTGTTCCACTGGGACGCGGCCGGAGGCGCCCTGTGCGTGGAGAGCGCCGGACCGTGGCTGGCCTCCCTGCCGGACGCGGCCTGGGAGATGGTCCCGCCGGTGCGCCGCGCGGCCGCCGCGCTGGACTGGCACCCCGAGCACGGCGACCGCGGCCAGCACCTGGTCTTCACCTCACCCGGCCTCGACCGGGACGGCCTGGAGCGCCTGCTGGAGTCCTGCCTGCTGACCGACGCCGAGTACGCCGCCGGGCGCGACGCCTGGCAGCGGCTGCCGCACGCCTTCGACACCCTCCTGGAGGTCTGACCCGCCATGCCCCGCAAGCCCGAGCGCAAGCCCGCGAAGAACCGCCCCAACCCCCTGGACCAGGCCGGGATCACGTACATCGACTACAAGGACACCGACCTGCTGCGGAAGTTCGTCTCCGACCGCGGCAAGATCCGCAGCCGCCGCGTCACCCGGGTGTCGGCCCAGCAGCAGCGACAGCTGGCCCGGGCGGTCAAGAACGCGCGCGAGATGGCGCTGCTGCCGTACGCCGGCCGCTGAGCCCGCAGCCGTACAACAGCCGTTGAGCCGACAGCCGTACACCGGCCGTTGCACCTCCTGCCGTTCGCCGGCCGCTGAGCCCGCAGCCGTACAACAGCCGCTGAGCCTGCAGCCGTACGCCGGCCGCTGAACTCGCAGCCGCACACCGGCCGCTGGACGTGTCCGGATCCGGGTGAGGTTCCCCACGCTTGACGGGTGGGGGACCTCTTCCCCGTGGAACGGCAGGCTCCCGTACCACCGCCGGGGCCGCCCCAGGACCGGCTGCGTGCCCGGTCGGCCGCCCCGCGCCGGACTCCCGGCCGACCCCCGGCGGGACACTTCCTCCGGGTCGTGCGGTGCCGCGCGCCCGGCGCGGGTCCGGCGATGGTCCGAGCCGGACCTCGGCCCGCGGGACGACCCTCCCCTCCCGCGTACGGCCCGTTTCTCCCTGCTCCCGACCGGTGGAAACCGCTTCCACATACGGGCCGGTCCACCCCTCCCGCAGCCGCACAACCGCCGGGCCGTGCCGCCGAGCGGATGCTCCGCCTCCACGAGACCTCCGCCGAACCCGCCGACTTCACCCCCGTTCGCCGGGAACGCGCAGTGGGGCCGGGGCGTCCAACCAGGCGAGGCTCCGGTCAGACGGTCGTCACAGCTGTAACCGGAGGGCCACCCCCCGTGCACGTGCATCTGCCCATGCATCTGCACTTGAACAGAGCTATGATCCGGGTCAGTTGACCGATGCATCAATGGCCACACCAGCCAGTGCACCACCGGGGAGCGACCTGTGGACCACGACGTGTACAACGGTATGGCGGCCACCAGGCTGCACGGTGTGGCCTGGCAGAAGAGCCGGCACAGCAACTCGCAGGGCTCGTGCGTGGAGTTCGCCCGCCTGCCGGGCGGGGACGTGGCCGTGCGCAACTCCCGCTTCCCCGACGGTCCGGCGCTGGTCTACACCCGTGCGGAGATCGAGGCGATGCTGCTGGGTGTGAAGGACGGCGAGTTCGACCATCTGGTGGGCGGCTGACGGCCGTCGGGCCCGCTGACTGCGGGCGACCGGTGCTCGACGCGCCGTGACGCGCGTAGAACCGCGGCGCGAGGATGCGCCGCGGTTGCTCATTCCGCGTGCGGCCGTGCTCCGGTCCGGGGCAGCCGGAACAGCGCCCACACCACCTTGCCGCTGAGCGCGCCGGCCATCGGGTGCCAGCCCCAGCTGTCGCTGAAGGAGTCGACGAGGAACAGCCCGCGGCCCGACTCGGCCGAGAAGTCGTCGGTCTCCCGGGCGACGGGGCTGTCGTGACTGGGGTCGCGCACCGCGCACACGAGCCGCTCGGTCCACCGCATCAAGTGCAGCCGCACGGCCGGCTCATGGGGACCGGCGCACGAGGTGTCCGCCGTCAGGCCGTGCCGCAGGGCGTTGGTGACGAGCTCCGAGACGACGAGGCAGACGTCGTCGAAACGCTCGCCCATGTCCCACTGGTCGAGGGTTCTGCGGGTGAACCTCCGCGCCTCGCGCACCGCTTCGTAGCGGGCGGGCAGGGCACAGGAGGCGGCGTCGGACACGGCCGCGGGGTCGAGCGGCGGAAGGCCCTGCCGTAACGGCTCGAGCATGGTCGATCCATTCGTCCCCATGCGAGGCACTCCCGGGAATTCGCGGTCGGTGCGATGCGGCGGTGGTGCGGGACCATGGTTTCGGATGCGTACAGCAGATGCAAGGGCAGATGCACGTGCAGGTGACCGGAATAAGCCGTCCCGTACCGCTTCTTGGTCAATTTTTCCGTCATCTTCGTGTCCCCTTCCGGCCGTTCACTTCCCCGTTTCTTGAGTGCGTGCGCGTGCGCCGACTGTCTCGATTCCGTTTCCGTAACCGGACGAGTACTGCTCGGAGTGTTTTAGTGGCAGACTTCGGCCCCTGAAGACGTTGGGGAGGCTGGCGAACGTGAGCGCGGGAGAGCCGGGATCGGTGGTGCGGCGCATGCTGCTCGGATCACAACTCAGGCGACTGCGTGAGGCGCGGGGGATCACGCGCGAGGCGGCGGGCTATTCGATCCGCGCCTCCGAGTCGAAGATCAGCCGGATGGAGCTGGGCCGGGTGAGCTTCAAGACCAGAGACGTGGAAGACCTCCTGACCCTCTACGGCATCACCGACGAGCAGGAGCGCGCCTCCCTGCTCTCCCTGGCCAAGGAGGCCAACGTCGCGGGCTGGTGGCACAGTTACTCGGACGTGCTGCCCAGCTGGTTCCCGACCTACGTCGGCCTGGAGGGCGCCGCCTCCCTGATCCGGGCCTACGAGGTGCAGTTCGTGCACGGCCTGCTGCAGACCGAGGCCTACGCGCACGCGGTGGTCCGCCGCGGCATGCAGGGCGCCAGCGAGGCCGACGTCGAGCGGCGGGTGGCGCTGCGCCTGGAGCGGCAGAAGTACCTGGTCGACGAGCGCGCGCCCGACTTCCACATCGTCCTGGACGAGGCCGCGCTGCGCCGCCCCTACGGCGACCGCGAGGTCATGCGCGGCCAGCTCCAGCACCTCATCGAGATCTCCGAGCGGCCCAACGTACGGCTGCAGGTGATGCCGTTCAGCCTCGGCGGCCACTCCGGCGAAAGTGGCGCGTTCACGATCCTCAGCTTCCCGGAGTCCGACCTCTCGGACGTGGTCTACCTGGAGCAGCTGACCAGCGCGCTGTACCTGGACAAGCCCGAGGACGTCGCCCAGTACGAGAAGGCGCTCAAGGAGCTGCAGAGCGACAGCCCGGGCCCGTCGGAGAGCCGGGATCTTCTCCGGGGTCTCCTCCAACTCTCCTGATACGCCAGTACGATGACGTGTGATCAGATCGTGAAGGCGCGATCGAGGGTCTGTCAGGGATCGAGGGGTCACACATGTCGTCGTCCTACTTCACCGACCTTGCACGGCAGTACATCGACGGTGAGTGGCGCCCGGGTACCGGTTCCTGGGACATCATCGACTTCAACCCGTACGACGACGAGAAGCTGGCGTCGATCACCATAGCCACGGCCGACGAGGTCGATCAGGCGTACCGGGCGGCGGCCCGCGCCCAGAAGCAGTGGGCCGCGACCAACCCGTACGCCCGCCGAGCGGTCTTCGAGAAGGCCCTGAGCCTCGTCGAGGAGCGCGAGGCGGAGATCTCCGAGGCCATCATCGCCGAGCTCGGCGGCACACGGCTGAAGGCCGCCTTCGAGCTGCACCTCGTCAAGGAGTTCCTGCGCGAGGCGGTCCATCTGGCGCTGGCCCCCGAGGGCCGGATCATCCCCTCCCCGGTGGACGGCAAGGAGAACCGCGTCTACCGCGTGCCCGTCGGGGTCGTGGGCGTGATCAGCCCCTTCAACTTCCCGTTCCTGCTGTCGATCAAGTCGGTCGCCCCGGCGCTCGCCCTCGGCAACGCCGTGGTGCTCAAGCCCCACCAGAACACCCCGATCGTCGGCGGCTCGCTGGTGGCGAAGATCTTCGAGGACGCGGGGCTGCCCGGCGGTCTGCTCAACGTCGTCATCACCGACATCGCGGAGATCGGCGACGCCTTCATCGAGCACCCGGTGCCCAAGGTCATCTCCTTCACCGGCTCCGACCAGGTCGGCCGGCACGTGGCCACCGTCTGCGCCCGCCAGTTCAAGCGGGCCGTGCTCGAACTCGGCGGCAACAGCGCCCTGGTGGTCCTCGACGACGCCGATGTCGACTACGCGGTCAACGCGGCCGTCTTCAGCCGGTACGTCCACCAGGGCCAGGTCTGCATGGCCGCCAACCGCGTCCTGGTCGACCGGTCGGTGGCCGACGAGTTCACCGAGAAGTTCGTCGCCAAGGTGAAGAGTCTCAAGGCGGGGGACCCGCGCGACCCGCAGACCGTGATCGGCCCGGTGATCAACTCCCAGCAGGCCGACGCCGTCGCGGGCGTGGTCGAGCAGGCCCTCGCCGAGGGCGCCACGGCCCTGGTGCGCGGCGGCCGCACGGACAATCTCGTCGAGCCGTCCGTGCTGACCGGCGTCCCCGCCGACTCCGCGCTGCTGCGCCAGGAGGTCTTCGGCCCGGTCGCCTTCCTCGTGCCGTTCGACGGCGAGGAGGAGGCCGTGCGCATCGTCAACGACACTCCGTACGGGCTGAGCGGCGCCGTGCACACCGGGAACATCGAGCGCGGCGTGAACTTCGCCAAGCAGATCGACACGGGCATGTTCCACGTGAACGACGGCACGGTCCACGACGAGCCGATCGTCCCCTTCGGCGGCGAGAAGCACTCCGGCCTCGGCCGGCTCAACGGCGACACGATGCTGGACGCCTTCACGACGACCAAGTGGATCTCGGTGCAGCACGGCCGGAGCGGATTCCCGTTCTGACCCCGTTCTGACCCCGATACGACCTCGTGCGACCCGCCGGGCCCTTGCGGACAGAAGCTGACCGCAAGGGCCCGTAGCTTCGTGGGTGTCAGGCAGCAGCCGCACAGACGAAAGGCGACCGGTCATGGTGACGCACGTGGGACCCGAGGCACCCGGTGACGAGCGCGGAGCGCTTCTGTCCTTCATCGCCGAGCAGCGCGGCGGCATCCGCAGGGCGCTGCTGGGCCTGACGGCTGAGCAGGCGTCGTCCCGGCCGAGTGCCAGCGAGCTGTCCCTGGCCGGGCTGCTCAAGCACGTCGCGGAGGTCGAGCAGGGCTGGATCGCCCGCGCCAAGGGCGAGCCGCCGGCCGTCCACCGGGACGAGTCGAACTGGCACGAGTGCTTCGTGCTGGTCGGCGACGAGACCGTGGAGTCGCAGCTCGCGTACTACGAGAAGGTGGCCGCCGGGACGGAGGCGTTCATCCGCGCCGTGCCCAGCCTCGACGACACCTTCGAGCTGCCCGCGACGTCCTGGAACCCCAAGGACGAGCACCTCTCGATGCGCTGGCTCTGCCTGCACCTGATCCGCGAGACGGCCCGGCACGCCGGTCACGCCGACATCATCCGCGAGTCGCTGGACGGCCGGACGGCCTTCGAGCTGGTGGCCGCGGAACAGCAGGTGGCGGCCGGGTCCTAACCTGGACCGCATGTCAGCGATCCGTCTTCTCGTGCTCGGCGCGGTCCGTATGCACGGTCGCGCCCACGGCTACCAGGTGCGCAACGACCTGGAGTACTGGGGCGCGCACGAGTGGTCCAACGCCAAGCCCGGCTCGATCTACCACGCCCTCAAGCAGATGGCGAAGCAAGGGCTGCTGCACGCGCACGAGATCGCCCCGTCCACGGCCGGCGGCCCGCCGCGCACGGAGTACGAGATCACCCAGCCGGGCACCGAGGAGTACTTCCGGCTGCTGCGGGAGGCGCTGGTCACCTACGACCAGCGCGGGGACGTGAAGACGGCGGCGGTCGGATTCGTGGTCGACCTGCCGCGGGCGGAGGCCGTCGCGCTGCTCAAGGAGCGCACTCTGCGGATCGAGCAGTGGCGGGCCTCCGTCCTGGAGCACTACGTGCCCGAGGAGGGGCCCGAACAGCTCGGCCACATCGGGGAGATCATGAACATGTGGGTCCACACGGCCGACTCGGAGGCCGAGTGGACCCGTGGCCTGATCGAGCGCATCGAGGGCGGCGCCTACACCTTCGCCGACGAGGGCGACCCGTTCGTGGGGATCCTGGCCGAGGGCGAGGAGAACCCGTACGCGACGGGCGAGCCGCATCCCGGGGACGCGCTCTAATCAAATTTGACGAATGACGGAGCTCGGGTTACGTTCGAGCATGTAGTCAAGTTTGACTAGCTTTGATGGGCGAGGGAGGCTCAGTGGCCGACGCGGCGATCACCGTCGAAGGCGCGGAGAAGAGGTACGGCGCCAAGAAGGCGCTGGACGGGCTCGACCTCACGGTCGCGCGCGGCACGGTGCACGGGGTGCTCGGCCCGAACGGCGCGGGCAAGACCACCCTGGTGAGGGTTCTGTCCACGCTGCTGCGGCCCGACGCGGGCCGGATCCGGGTCGCCGGCCACGACGTGGTGCGCGAGGCCTACGCCGTACGGCTGCGCATCGGCCTGCTCGGCCAGCACGCCGCGCTCGACGAGGAGCTCGGCGGCCGGCAGAACCTGGAGCTGTTCGGCCGGCTGCACCACCTGGGCGCGCGGCGGGCACGCGCGCGTGCGGACGAACTCCTGGAGCGCTTCGGCCTGGCCGGCACCGGCCGTAAGGCGGTCCGGCAGTACAGCGGGGGCATGCGGCGCCGCCTGGACCTCGCGGCGTCCCTGATTACCGAGCCCGAGGTGCTCTTCCTCGACGAACCGACCACCGGCCTGGACCCGCGTGGCCGCGCCGAGGTGTGGAACTCCGTCCGCTCGCTGGTCGGCGCGGGCACGACCGTCCTGCTCACCACCCAGTACCTGGAGGAGGCCGACCAGCTCGCCGACCGCATCTCGGTCGTCGACGCCGGCCGGGTCATCGCCGACGGCACGGCGGACGAACTGAAGGCCGCCACCGGCGGCGACCGCATCGACGTGGTCCTGCGCGACGCGGACCGGCTGGACGCGGCCGTCGCCCTGCTGCCCCTCACCGGGATCACCGTGGACGCGGACCGCCGCCTGCTGAGCGCCCCGGTGACCGACCGCATGGAGGCGCTCTCCGCTGTCGTACGGGCCCTTGAACAGGCCGGTATCCAGGCGGAGGACGTGGCGCTGCGCCGCCCGACGCTGGACGAGGTGTTCCTGCACCTGACCGGAGACGACACCCGTATGAAGGAGGCCGCGTGAGCGTGCACGCACTGACCGACTCCTGGACCATGACCCGCCGGGAGCTCGCCCGCTGGCAGCGGCAGCCGGTGCAGCTGGCCGTCGGCCTGGTCTTCCCGGTGATGCTGCTGCTGATGTTCGGCTACCTGGTCGGCGGCGGGCGGGGCGTGGCCGGGGACTACCGCGACTACCTGATCCCGGGGATGCTCGCCCTCACCATGGCCTTCGGCCTGGAGGGCACGATGATCGCCGTCACGCAGGACCTCGACAAGGGCGTCATCGACCGCTTCCGCTCGATGCCCATGGCCAACGGAGCGGTGCTGGTGGGCCGTTCCGCCGCCGACATGCTGCAGTCGGTGCTGACCCTGCTCGTGCTGATCGCCGTGGGCGCCGCGCTCGGCTGGCGTCCCGGCGGCGGCCCGGCCGCCCTCCTGGGAGCCCTGGGCCTGCTGCTGTTGTTCCGCTTCGCGATGCTGTGGATCGGCATCCACCTGGCCCTGGTGGCGGGCAGGCCCGAGCTGGTGCAGGCGGTGCAGATCCTGGTCTGGCCGGTCGGCTTCCTGTCCAACGCCTTCGCCACCCCAGGCTCGATGCCCGGCTGGCTCGGCACGGCCGTGGAGTGGAACCCCCTGTCCCACACCGCCACGGCCGTACGGCACCTGTTCGGCGTGCCCGGCGCGGAGTCCGGGCACGTCGGATGGGCGTTCCTGTGGCCCCTGGCCCTGCTCGCGGTGTTCTTCCCGCTCGCGGTCAGGAGGTTCGCACGGCTGAGCCGCTAGGGCCCTGCCCGCACGGCTGAGCCGGTCAGGACGAGCCGGCTCGCTAGTGGTGGAAGCTGGTGGCCGCGTCCTTGTCGCGGGTGAGCGGACCCGGCTGCTGCCGCAGCTCCGGCAGCAGCCGTTCCAGGTCCTGGGCGAGCAGGTCGGCGAGGTCGGCGGAGAAGCCGTTGCGGCACACCACCCGCAGCACGGACAGGTCCTCGCGGTTGGCCGGGAACGTGTAGGCGGGCACCAGCCAGCCGTGCTCCCGCAGCCGCCGCGAGACGTCGAAGACGTCGTACGACGTCACCTCCGGCGCGGTCGTGAAGGCGAACACCGGCAGCTGGTCGCCCCGGGTCAGCAGCCGGAAGTCGCCGAGCGCCTCGATGCGCCCGGCGAGTCCCGTGGCCACGTCCCTGGCGGCCTGCTGCACGGCCCGGTAGCCGTCCCGGCCCAGCCGCAGGAACGTGTAGTACTGCGCCACGACCTGGGCGCCCGGCCGGGAGAAGTTCAGCGCGAACGTCGGCATGTCGCCGCCCAGGTAGTTCACCCGGAACACCAGCTCCTCGGGCAGCGCGTCCGCGTCCCGCCACAGCGCCCAGCCGACGCCCGGGTACACCAGGCCGTACTTGTGCCCCGAGGTGTTGATGGACGCCACCCTGGGCAGCCGGAAGTCCCACACCAGGTCCTCGTCGAGGAACGGCGCCACCATCGCGCCGGACGCCCCGTCCACGTGCACCGGGATGTCCAGGCCCGTCCGGTCCCGCAGCGCGTCCAGTGCCGCGCACAGCTCGGCGATCGGTTCGTAGGAGCCGTCGAACGTGGAGCCCAGGATGCCGACGACTCCGATGGTGTTCTCGTCGCACAGCTCGACGGCGGCCTGCGGGTCCAGGTGGTAGCGCTCGCCCTCCATGGGCACCAGCCGCGCTTCCACCTCCCAGAAGGTGCAGAACTTCTCCCAGCAGACCTGCACGTTCACGCCCATCACCAGATTGGGCCGGGTCCCGGGGTACCGGTCGGCGTTGCGCTTCGCCCAGCGGCGCTTCAGCGCCATCCCGGCGAGCATGCACGCCTCGCTCGACCCGGTCGTCGAACACCCCACGGCGGCCGCCGGGTCGGGCGCGTGCCACAGGTCGGCGAGCATCGCCACGCAGCGCCGCTCCAGCTCGGCCGTGCGCGGGTACTCGTCCTTGTCGATCATGTTCTTGTCGCGGCACTCCGCCATCAGCACCCCCGCCTCCGGCTCCATCCAGGTGGTGACGAAGGTGGCGAGGTTCAGCCGGGCGTTGCCGTCGAGCATCAGCTCGTCGCGGACCAGCTGGTGGGCGGTGGCCGGGGCCATGGGCTGGTCCGGGAGCCGGTGGGTGGGCGGGGCCTGGGCCATGTCCCCGACCGGGTTGGCGGGGCCGTAGAAGGGGTTGACGGACAGCCGGCGTTCGCCGGAGCGGCGGGGGCCTTCGTCGAACGGCAAGGGAGCCTCCAGGGATGGGATCGGAAGGGGATGTCAGCGGACCGGTGTGCCGTCCTCGCGCAGCTGCATCTGGGGGCGGCCCGTCACGAGCAGCCAGGCGGGCAGCGAGGCGACGCAGAGCAGGGCGATGGTCCCGGGCGAGGCGACCAGGACCGCGGCGACGAACAGGCTGATCCAGCCCTGCCGGGTGATCGCCAGCAGGATCCCGAGCACCGCGGCCGACACACCGACCGAGGGATGCACCCCGGACACCAGGGCGTGGGCGCACAGACCGAGGGCGGTGCCGACGAACACGGCCGGGAAGATGCGCCCGCCCCGGAAGCCGCAGGACGCGGCGACCAGCAGCGCGGCCAGCTTCACCACCGTCAGCAGGGCGTACTCCCCGGCCGACCTGCCGTCCGGGTCGTGCGCCAGCTCGGCGATCTCGTCCAGCCCCTTGAACAGCGTCAGATGGCCGCCCAGGGCCGCCAGCCCGCCCAGCACCAGCCCGCCCGCGGGGAGCATCAGCATCGGGTGCCGCAGGGCGGCGAAGGCCTTGTGGGCGTACGGAAAGGCCCGCACGGCGGCCATGCCGAGCAGCGCGCCCGCCGAGGCGATCACGACCGCCGCCAGCAGGTCCCCCCAGCCCGGCCGGCCGAAGGGTGGCAGGTCCAGATCGAAGCTCGGGTGGTCGATCAGGGTGGCGGTCAGCGCGCCGGCCGCGCCCGCGGTGAGCGGCGCGAAGACGTTGTCCCACAGCAGTCCGCGGATCTCCTGCCGGGCCAGCGCCTCGGAGATCACCAGGGCGGCCGCGACCGGCGTGCCGAACAGGGCGCCGATGGTCGCCGCCTCCGCCAGCGCCGGCCAGATCCGGCCCGGCACCCGGGGCAGGGCCCGCGCCCCCAGCCAGGCGGCCAGGGCGACGTTCACCGTGATGATCGGGTTCTCCGGGCCGAGACTGGGCCCGCCGGCCAGCATCAGCGCGGTCGCCAGCAGCAGCCCCGGCAGCACCACGGGCGGCAGGACCGGGGCGTCCAGGCCGACGGTGGCCGGATCGGGCCCCGCGTGCCCCGGCATCCGCCACACCACCAGGCCGACCGCCACGCCCGTCCCGACGAGCATCACGACCATCCACAGCGCGGAGTACCGGCCGATCCCCAGCGCGTCCGGCAGCGGGCCCCACAGCACGTCCTGGAGCTCCTCGGCCGCGGCGCTCACCCCGACCAGCACGAGGGCCGAGAGCACGCCGACGGCCGCCGCGGGCACGATCGACGGCAGCAGCACGCGCGCGGGGGTCGCGGGGGTGACGGAGGCCGCCCGGTGCCCGGTGTCCTGGACCACGGGCACACCATAAATGGATCAAACGGTACAAACAGGAAACACGCTTGCACCTCACGTGACGTGAGGGCCGACCGTGAAGCACGGAAGGAGAAAGGAGCGGACGTGAGCTACACAGTGGGACAGGTCGCGGGCTTCGCCGGCGTCACGGTGCGCACGCTGCACCACTACGACGAGATCGGCCTGCTCGTGCCCGGCGAGCGCAGCCACGCGGGCCACCGGCGCTACAGCGACGCCGACCTCGACCGGCTGCAGCAGATCCTGTTCTACCGCGAGCTCGGCTTTCCGCTCGACGAGGTCGCCGTCCTGCTCGACGACCCCGCGGCGGACCCGCGCGCGCACCTGCGCCGCCAGCACGACCTGCTGACCGCCCGGATCGAACAGCTGCGCAAGATGGCGGCGGCCGTGGAGCACGCCATGGAGGCACGCAAGATGGGCATCAACCTCACACCCGAGGAGAAGTTCGAGGTCTTCGGGGACAAGGACCCGGAGCAGTACGCCGACGAGGCCGAGGCGCGCTGGGGCGGCACGGAGCACTACGCCGAGTCGCAGCGCCGCGTCGCCCGCTACTCCAAGGAGGACTGGCAGCGGATCCAGGACCGTAACGCCGACTGGGGGCGCCGCTACGCCGCCCTGATGGCCGCCGGCGAACCGCCCACCGGCGAGGCGGCCATGGCCCTCGCGGAGGAGCACCGGCGGCACATCTGCACCTGGTACTACGAGTGCCCCCACGAACTGCACCGCCGCCTCGGCGAGATGTACGTCGCCGACGAGCGTTTCAAGGCGTTCTACGAGTCCCTGCGCCCGGGTCTCGCCGAGCACCTCAACGAGGCGATCGCCGCGAACGCGGCCCGCCACACCTCCTGATCCCGGCCCGGGGGGCTACTCCCGGGCCAGCACCACCGCCGTGCCGTACGCGCACACCTCGGTGCCCACGTCCGCCGCCTCCGTCACGTCGAAGCGGAACGCCAGCACGCCGTTGGCACCCCGCGCGCGTGCCTGCTCGACGAGGCGTTCCATGGCCTGGTTGCGGGTCTGCACGACCGTCTTGGTGAGCCCGCGCAGCTCGCCGCCGACCATGGACTTCAGCCCGGCGCCGATCTGGCTTCCCAGGTGCCGGTTGGGGCCTCCCCTGCTCGAGCGAAGCCGAGAGCTTGGGGAAGCACGGTCAGGCCGAAGACCTCGCCGAGCACCTCCTGCACGTAGTAGCCGGGTACGTCGTTCGTGGTGACGACGAGGACGTCGGGCTGGGGGCCCTGTCCGCCGCCGTATTCATCGATGCCCATGCCCACAGCTTTGCCCGGGACGGGCCACGGTGCATCCTGATATCCCCCATGGAACCTGGGCCCCCACGGCTGCGTTGATACTTTGAGGCAGTCAGCCCCAGCCCGTACCCCACAGCAGCAGGAGCCACATCCCCGTGACCACGCTTGCGCTCGGCCCCGAGTGGCTCAGCCCGGACTATCTGATCTCGACGTTCAGCCTGCCCGGCATCCTGCTCATCGTGTTCGCCGAGTCCGGACTCTTCGCGTTCCTGCCCGGCGACTCCCTGCTGTTCACGGCAGGCCTCTTCGTCGCCGAGGGCACGTACATCACCCAGCCGCTGTGGCTGGTCTGCACGCTGATCGTGCTCGCCGCCGTCATCGGCGACCAAGTGGGCTACATGATCGGCAAGTTCCTGGGCCCGAAGCTGTTCAACCGTCCCAACTCCAAGCTGTTCAAGCAGGAGAACCTGGACAAGGCCCACGAGTTCATGGAGAAGTACGGGCCGAAGGCGATCGTCCTGGCCCGCTTCGTCCCCATCGTGCGCACGTTCGCGCCCATCGTGGCCGGCGCCGGCCGCATGAAGTACCGCACGTTCCTCACGTACAACGTCATCGGCGGCATCGCCTGGGGCACCGGCGTCACCCTCGCGGGGTACTGGCTGGGCCAGATCGACGTCATCAAGAAGAACGTCGAGCCGATCCTCGTCCTGATCGTCCTGCTCTCCGTCGTCCCGATCATCATCGAGTACCTCCGGGACCGCTCGAAGAAGAAGCGCGAGGCGGCGCAGGCCCCGGCGGCCACGCAGCCCCACCCCCCGGTCATGGACGACGCGACGACGCAGCTCCGCCGCATCACCCCCGACGACCGGCCCGGCCGGCAGCCGCACCAGCAGCAGAACGGCTACCACGGCCACCGGCCCGACGACCGCCGGCCCGACGACCGGCAGTACAGCGACCAGCAGTACTACGACCAGTACCCCCAGGCCCCCGGCTACGGCCAGCAGCAGCAGCCGTACGGCACCCAGCAGGGCCCGTACCACAACGGGTACTGAACCCACCGAGAGCCGACCCTGTCCGGGCCGCGGAGCCGCGCTAGAACCCGCGCGTGCGCTTCGCGGCCCGCCGCTTCTCCGCCGAACCGATCCGCAGGAACAGCCGCGAGATCTCGGACCCCAGATTCACCCCGATGGCGATGGCCATGGCGAGCGCCACCGCCTTGGAGAGGGACACCAGCCCCTCGTCGATCTCGTTCTGCGCTATGGCTAGCAGTCCGAAGTACGTCGCGGAACCCGGCAGCAGGGGCCCGATCGCCGCGGTCGTGTAGGGCAGCGCGGAGGCGAACTGGTACCGGGACAGCAACTGCCCGAACAGCCCCACCAGCCCCGCGGCCGCCGCCGTGGACGCCACCGGCGAGATGCCGCCCGCGTAGTGCATCGCGCCGTACACGACCCACGCGACGCCCCCGTTCAGCGTCACCCACACCACAGTGGAACGTTCCTGCTGGAGCAGGACCGCGAACGCCAGCGACAGCAGCATCGACGCGCCGATCAGCAGCACCGGCTGATCGGACACCCCGAGCGCCGCGTCCGGGTTCAGCCGCGCCCCCAGCTGCACACCGAAGTACAGCACCGTCAGCACACCCGCGACGATGCCGACGAAGAAGTACAGGACCTCCAGCAGGCGCGCGGAGGCGGTGATGTAGAAGCCGGTCAGCCCGTCCTGCACGCCGGCCACCAGCGCCCGCCCCGGCAGCAGCGCGAACAGCCCACCGGTGATGACCGCGGAGGCCTTCACATCGACGTGGCCGAGCGTCAGCGCGACCCCGATCGCGGCCGGCGGCATCGCGGCGACCGTGAACTGGTAGAACTCCGGCAGCCCCCGCCCCGCGCACAGCCACGCCAGCCGGTCGCCCAGCATCGCGCCCAGCGCCGCCGCCACGAACACGATCAGATCGCCGCCGACCAGCACCGAGGCCGCACCCGCCAGCAGCCCGCTGGCCCCGGTCAGCGCCCAGCCGGGATAGGGGTGCCGGTTGCGGCGGATCTCGGCGAGGCGCCGGTAGGCCTCCTCCAGGGAGACCGCCGTCTCGTCGTCGCTGAGGTCGTCCACCAGCTGGTACACGGCCGCCAGCCGCGTGTAGTCGGTGCCCCGGCGCCGCACGGTCCGCGACGCCGTGACCGGGTCGTCCACGAGCGAGGGCTGGTACGAGATCGCCAGCAGCGTGAAGGTGACGTTCGGCTCGCAGCGGTCCAGTCCGTACGAACGGCAGACGGCGAACATCGCCGCCTCCACGTCCTCGGCCCCCTCGCCGCCGGCCAGCAGCAGCTCGCCGATACGCAGCGTCAGGTCGAGCACGCGCGGCACCGCGGGCCCGCTGTCGTCGTCGCCGCCGCGGTGCGCGGTCTCCGGGGCCGGGCGCTCCGCCACCGGCATGCGCAGCATCGTGCGCATCCGGTCCTGCCAGGGCACGTCCTTGGTCAGACTGACCTTCGGGATCCCGTTCGGCGGGGTGAAGGCCGTCGGGGCCTGCCGCGCGCTGTAGGTGCTCGGCGGGGTGAACGCCGACCCCTCCGCCTCGGCGCCCGGCGCGTGCGGGACGTCCAGCCCCCGGGGAACGGCGAACTCGGACGTGGTCTCGGACTCCGGGCCGACCGCCCGGGGAACCGCCAGTCCTTCGGGGATCGCGAACTCCGACGTGGTCGACATGTCCCCGTCGACGGCGGCCCCGGACGGAGGTGCGAAGGCACTCCTCGCCTCGTCCGACCTGGGCTTGCGGTCCTCCGCGTCCGTCACTGCCTGGCGCTCCCTGTACGACACGTCAGCCTCGTACCCCCCACAGCCTCAGTATGCGCACAGGCGGACGAACGGGCCGCACGCGACGCAGGCGTGCGGCCCGTGGGCCTCGGGGCGAGGGGTCAGTGACCGCCCTGCTCCTTGAAGCGCTTGTAGGAACGCTCGATCTCGGCCTCGGCGTCCGTGCGGCCCACCCAGTTGGCGCCCTCGACCGACTTGCCGGGCTCCAGGTCCTTGTAGACCTCGAAGAAGTGCTGGATCTCCAGGCGGTCGAACTCGGACACGTGGTGGATGTCCCGCAGGTGCTCCACCCGCGGGTCGTGCGCGGGCACGCACAGCAGCTTGTCGTCGCCACCGGCCTCGTCCGTCATCCGGAACATGCCGATCGCCCGGCACTGGATGAGGCAGCCCGGGAAGGTCGGCTCGTCCAGGATGACCAGGGCGTCCAGCGGGTCGCCGTCCTCGCCGAGGGTGTTCTCGACGAAGCCGTAGTCGGCCGGGTAGCTGGTCGAGGTGAAGAGGCGACGGTCCAGGCGGATCCGACCGGTCTCGTGGTCCACCTCGTACTTGTTGCGCGAACCCTTCGGAATCTCGATCGTGACGTCGAACTCCACCGGTGGCTCCTCCATGATCAACACATAGTTCTGGTGGTTAAGTGTCCCTCACGCAGGTGTGTGATCGCGAAAGGGGCTGGTGGTCGTGCCAGAGCTGAGGCCTTGGCGGGCCGCGAGACCGCACGTGGTGCGGCTCGCGGATGCCGTGCGACCGCGCCTGGCCCGGGCCGCGGCGGCCGCGAAACCGCGGGTCACACGGCTCACGGGAGCCGGGGAACCGCAGGTCGCGCGGGTCACGCGGCCGAAGACCTGGCAGTACACCGCGGGCGCCGCCACCGCCGGTCTGGCACTGGCCGCCGGGGTGGTGACCGCCGCCGGCCCCTGGGACTCCTCGGGTCAGCGTACGGCCGAGCGGGACCGGGCCGTGGCCCTGGGACACGCGGGTGGCACAGATCACGGCGGGGCCCCCGGCACGCCCGCCCGGCCCCGGCCCGCTCCCAGCGCCGGGCCCGTCCTGACCGGCCTCGGCGGCGTCAGCACCGTGAAGTCCGCCCCGGACGGCAAGGCCCTCACCAAGGCCCTCGAACCCCTGCTCAAGGACCCCGCGCTCGGCCCCCGGCCCGCGGCGTCCGTCATCGACGTCACCACCGGCAGGCGCCTGTACGGCGCGCGCTCCGACGCCGCGTTCACCCCCGCCTCGACCACGAAGATCGCCACGGCCGTCGCCGCGCTGTCCGCCATGGGCGCCGACCACCGCCTCACCACACGCGCCGCGCTGGAACCCGACACGAAGGAAGTAGTCCTCGTCGGCGGCGGTGACCCCACCCTCACGGCGCGCGAGAAGGCCGACGGGGCGGCCAGCCTGCGCACCCTGGCCGCCGAGACGGCCGCCGCCCTCGCCGAGCGGGGCGTGCGCGAGGTGACCCTGTCCTACGACACGACCCGCTACGCCGGCTCCCCGAAGCACCCGATCGGGGACAACCCCAACCTCGCCCTGGTCAGCCCCCTGATGGCCGACGAGGGCCGCACCGACGACTCCACCAGCGGCCCGGTCACCCGGGTGAAGGACCCGGCGGAGGACGCGGCCCGGCAGTTCCGGGACCTGCTGGCCTCCCAGGGCATCAAGACCACCGCCCCGGGCCCGTCCAAGGCCACGACCCGTGCCGAGACCCTCGCGGTGGTCTCCTCGCCCCCGCTGTCGGCCCTCGTCGAGCGCATGCTGACCCACAGCGACAACGACATCGCCGAGGCCCTCGCCCGCCAGACCGCGATCGCCACCGGCGAACGGGCCGACTTCGCGGGCGCGGGCCGGGCCATCGCCGCCTGGCTGCGCGCGCTGGGCCTGCCGCTCAAGGGCGCCGCCTTCAAGGACGGCAGCGGCCTCGACCGCGCCGACCGCCTGACGCCGGGGCTCCTCACCGCCCTGCTGGCGAAGGCCGCCGACCCGTCCCACCCCGCGCTGCGCCCGGCCCTCACCGGCCTGCCCGTCGCGGGCTTCACCGGCACGCTGAGCTCCCGTTACACGGACGGAGCATCCGGCGTGATCCGCGCCAAGACCGGCACCCTCACCGGCGTCCACACGCTCGCGGGCACCCTGGTCGACCACGACGGCCGCCTGCTGGCGTTCGCCTTCATGGCCACGGACACCGACCCCCTCGCCCCGGCGGCGACCCAGAAGGCGCTGGACAGAATCGCCACGACACTGGCGGCCTGCGGATGCAGATGACGCCCCGCCCGTGCCGGCGCCCCGCACGTGAGGCACCCGGCCCCGCCCGTGCCGGCGCCCCGCACGTGAGGCACCCGGCCCCGCCCGGCCGGCGTCCGGCACGTGAGGCACCCTGCCCGGCCGGCGTCCCGCACCTGAGGCGAGCGGCTCCGCCCGGCTGGGTCGGTGTATCGCACGTGAGGCGCCCGGCCCGCTCGGCCCGGGCGGTGCCCTGTACCTCTGGCGCTCGGCCCGCCCGGCCGGGCCGGTGCGCCGCGCCTGAGAGCGTGCCCCGGTGGTGCCCGTCCCTCGCCGCTCTGCCCGAGCGGCGAGCGCTCACGTACGGTTGACGCATGACGAGCATCGGTGGTGCTTCAACCGGCATGGTCGACTGGAATCTCGCGGTGGCGACCGCGACCCGGCTCGTGCGTCCGGGCCCCGAGGTCAGCCGCGACGAGGCGAGGGCCGTCGTCGCGGAACTGCGCCGGCACGCGAAGGCCTCGGAGGAACACGTGCGCGGGTTCACGCGGCTCGGCACCGAGGAGGGCCACGACACCCCGGTCCTCGTCGTGGACCGCCCGGGCTGGATCCGCGCGAACGTCGCCGGCTTCCGGGAGATCCTCAGGCCCCTGCTCGACAAGATGCAGGAACGGCGCGGCAGCAGCGCCGGCGGCGCGGTGATGAGCGCGGTCGGCGGCAAGGTCACCGGCGTCGAACTCGGCATGCTGCTGTCCTTCCTGGCCTCCCGCGTCCTCGGCCAGTACGAGACCTTCGCCCCGGCCACCCGCGAACTGCCCGCCGGGCAGAACGGCGGCGGCCGGCTGCTCCTGGTCGCCCCCAACATCGTCCACGTCGAGCGCGAACTCGACGTCGACCCGCACGACTTCCGCCTCTGGGTGTGCCTGCACGAGGAGACGCACCGCACGCAGTTCACCGCCGTGCCCTGGCTGCGGGACCACCTGGAGGGTGAAATCCAGTCGTTCCTGGGGGAGACCGACGTCGACCCCATGACGGTCCTCGAGCGCATCCGCGAAGCCGCCCAGAGCCTGGCCGGGGGCCGCCCCGAGGCCGAGGAGGACGACGGCGGCCGGTCCCTCGTCGAGATCGTCCAGACCCCCGCCCAGCGCGAGATCCTCGGCCGGCTCACGGCCGTGATGTCCCTGCTGGAGGGCCACGCCGACTTCGTGATGGACGGTGTCGGCCCGTCCGTCGTGCCGTCCGTCGGCGAGATCCGCGAGAAGTTCCAGCAGCGCCGCGCCAAGGGCGCCTCCCGCCTGGACCTGGCCCTGCGCAAGCTCCTCGGCCTGGACGCCAAGCTCCGCCAGTACCGCGACGGCGAGCGCTTCGTCCGGGCCGTCGTGGACGAGGTCGGCATGGACGGCTTCAACCGCGTGTGGACCTCCCCGAACACCCTCCCCACCAAGGCGGAGATCGCCAAACCGGCGGACTGGGTCGCGCGGGTGCATCGCAGGGCCGAGTAGTGAACATCGCGGGGAGGTCGTGAAAGGAATCCGGTCGACGGCAGGCGAACGCCCCTCCAATCACCCGTCCGAGGGACCGTGAGCCAGGGGTAGGCGTGCAATGCTCGGGGAACGGCCCGGTTCTGTCACCATCTACACACTCTGCGTGACCGACACGCGGGCCCACCCCCCGAAAACTTCATGAAGGGAACCGGACATGGGTCCCCATCCTGCGGTCGCGGCGATACGCCTGGCGGTACGCCGCGTCCTCCACGACCTCCTCACCGAACACCACCGCGCCCCCGCCGCGGTCCCGCACGCCCTCTCCCACGAGTCCCCGCCGCTCGTGCTCGTGGCGTGCTCCGGCGGCGCCGACTCCATGGCGCTGGCCTCCGCCCTCGCCTTCGAGTCCCCCAAGCTCGGCATCAGAGCCGGTGGCGTGACCGTCGACCACGGTCTCCAGCCCGGCTCCGACCTGCGCGCCGCGGAGGTCGTCCAGCGCCTGCGTGAACTCGGCCTCGACCCCGTCGACTCCGTCGCCGTCAGCGTCGGCCGCGCCGGCGGACCCGAAGCCGCCGCCCGCGACGCCCGCTACGCCGCACTCGACACCGTGGCCGAGCGCCACGGCGCCGCCGCCGTCCTGCTCGGACACACCCGCGACGACCAGGCCGAGACCGTCCTCCTCGGCCTCGCCCGGGGCTCCGGCATCCGCTCCCTGTCCGGAATGGCCGCGGTCTCGGGGGCCGGCGGCCGTTACCGCCGCCCCTTCCTGGAACTCGACCGGCAGACCGCCCGCAAGGCCTGCATGGTCCAGTCCCTGCCCGTCTGGGACGACCCCCACAACGCCGACCCGGCCTACACCCGCTCCCGGCTGCGCCACGAGGGCCTGCCCGCCCTGGAGAAGGCCCTCGGCAAGGGCGTCGTCGAGGCCCTCGCCCGGACGGCCCAGCTCTCCCGCGACGACGCCGACGCCCTGGACTCCTGGGCCGCCCAGGCCGAGACCACCGTCCGTGACGCCGCCGGACTGCTGGAGTGCGCCAAGCTCTACGCCCTGCCCCCCGCCGTACGCCGCCGCGTCCTGCGCCGCGCCGCCATCGCGGCCGGTGCGCCCGCCGGTTCGCTGTTCGCCCGCCACATCGAGGAAGTCGACCGGCTGATCACCGGCTGGCGCGGTCAGGGAGCCATCAACCTCCCCGGCAAGGTCGTGGCGCAGCGGCAGGGTGGCAGACTGGTGATTCGGCAAGGCTGAATCCGACCCCTCCGACCAGTCGGAGCAGGGGCGACCGGCCGGTGGGACGACCGAAAGTGATGCGGGTGGACGCGAAAGACATGGGTGCCGACCTCCAGCAGGTGCTCATCACCAAGGAAGAGATCGACGCCAAGCTGGCAGAGCTGGCGGCGAAGATCGACGCGGAGTACGCGGGCAAGGACCTGTTGATCGTCGGTGTCCTCAAGGGCGCGGTGATGGTCATGGCCGACCTCGCGCGGGCGCTGTCCACCCCCGTCACCATGGACTGGATGGCCGTATCCTCGTACGGGGCGGGCACCCAGTCCTCCGGTGTGGTGCGGATCCTCAAGGACCTCGACACCGACATCAAGGGCAAGCACGTCCTCATCGTCGAGGACATCATCGACTCCGGCCTGACCCTGTCGTGGCTGCTCTCCAACCTCGGCTCGCGCGAGCCCGCCTCCCTGAAGGTGTGCACGCTGCTGCGCAAGCCCGAGGCCGCGAAGGTCGCCATCGACGTGGAATGGGTCGGCTTCGACATCCCCAACGAGTTCGTCGTCGGCTACGGCCTGGACTACGCCGAGAAGTACCGCAACCTCCCGTTCGTCGGTACGCTCGCGCCCCACGTCTACGGCGGCTGAACCCCGTCCCGGGGTGCCGTGGCGGTGATCGGGAACCCCAGCGGGCTTCCCGCCGTTGGAGCAGGCGTGGACGGATCGCCAGCCGCACCGCGCAGCTTCAGGTGACAATGCTGGGGTACCGTCCGAAGAACAGTCTTTTATCAAACTCACTATGGCAGGAGGGACGGGGCGGCACCGCTCCGTGTGGATGGACGTGAAGCGATACTTCCGTGGGCCGGTCATGTGGATCGTGCTGGCCGTCCTTGCCGTGGTCGTGTTGATGCAGGTCGTCGGCTCGTCCGGCGGCTACAAGACGGTGGACACCGGCCAGGTCGTCCAGGCGATCAACCAGAACAAGGTGGAGTCGGCCAAGCTCACCACCGGTGACGAGCAGATCATCAAGGTCACGCTCAAGGGCGACGAAAAGGTCGAGGGCAGCTCGAAGATCCAGGCGAGCTACATCGGCGACCAGGGTGTGGCCATTGCCAACACGCTGCAGAACAAGTACCAGGACAAGCAGATCCCGGACGGCTACACGGTCTCGCCGTCCAAGCAGAACCCGTTCGTCGGGATCCTGCTCTCGCTGCTCCCCTTCGTCCTGATCGTGGTCGTGTTCCTGTTCCTGATGAACCAGATGCAGGGCGGCGGCTCCCGCGTCATGAACTTCGGGAAGTCCAAGGCCAAGCTCATCACCAAGGACACCCCCAAGACGACGTTCGCCGACGTCGCCGGGTCCGACGAGGCCGTCGAGGAGCTCCACGAGATCAAGGAGTTCCTCCAGGAGCCGGCCAAGTTCCAGGCCGTCGGCGCCAAGATCCCCAAGGGCGTGCTGCTCTACGGCCCGCCCGGAACCGGCAAGACCCTGCTCGCGCGTGCCGTCGCGGGCGAGGCGGGCGTGCCGTTCTACTCGATCTCCGGTTCCGACTTCGTCGAGATGTTCGTCGGTGTCGGTGCCTCCCGGGTCCGTGACCTGTTCGAGCAGGCCAAGGCGAACGCCCCGGCGATCGTCTTCGTCGACGAGATCGACGCGGTCGGCCGTCATCGCGGCGCCGGCCTCGGCGGTGGTCACGACGAGCGCGAGCAGACGCTGAACCAGCTGCTCGTCGAGATGGACGGCTTCGACGTCAAGGGCGGCGTGATCCTCATCGCCGCGACGAACCGGCCCGACATCCTCGACCCGGCCCTCCTGCGCCCCGGCCGCTTCGACCGGCAGATCGCCGTCGACCGCCCGGACATGCAGGGCCGTCTGGAGATCCTCAAGGTCCACCAGAAGGGCAAGCCGGTCGCCCCGGACGTCGACCTGTCGGCCGTCGCCCGCCGTACGCCCGGCATGACCGGTGCCGATCTGGCCAACGTGCTGAACGAGGCCGCCCTGCTGACGGCCCGCAGCGACCAGAAGCTGATCGACAACCACATGCTGGACGAGGCGATCGACCGTGTGGTCGCGGGCCCGCAGAAGCGGACCCGGATCATGTCGGACAAGGAGAAGAAGATCACCGCGTACCACGAGGGCGGACACGCCCTGGTCGCGGCGGCCTCACCGAACTCCGACCCGGTCCACAAGATCACGATCCTGTCGCGAGGCCGTGCCCTCGGCTACACGATGGTCCTGCCGGACGAGGACAAGTACTCGACCACGCGCAACGAGATGCTCGACCAGCTCGCCTACATGCTGGGCGGCCGCGCGGCCGAGGAGCTCGTCTTCCACGACCCGACCACCGGTGCCGCGAACGACATCGAGAAGGCCACGGGTCTGGCCCGCGCGATGGTCACGCAGTACGGCATGACCGAGCGTCTCGGCGCGATCAAGTTCGGCGGGGACAACACCGAGCCGTTCCTGGGACGTGAGATGTCTCACCAGCGGGACTACTCGGAAGAGGTCGCCGCGCTGGTCGACGAAGAGGTCAAGAAGCTCATCGAGACCGCGCACAACGAGGCCTGGGAGATCCTGGTCGAGAACCGCGACGTCCTCGACAACCTCGTGCTGCAGCTGCTGGAGAAGGAGACGCTGGGCAAGGAGGAGATCGCCGAGATCTTCGCCCCGATCGTCAAGCGCCCGCCCCGGCCCGCCTGGACCGGCTCCTCCCGCCGTACGCCGTCGACCCGTCCGCCGGTCCTCTCCCCCAAGGAGCTGGCCCTGACGAACGGGGCGAACGGCTCGACGCCGGCCATCAGCACCGCCAAGAGCACCGCGACGGAGCCGGCCCCGGCGCCCGAGCGGACCGCGGAGGACCGCCCCGAGAGCTGACCGAGCTCTCCCGACGGCCCCACCCGGCCCGGAATGGATGCCGCGCCCCCCAGGTTTTAGCCTGGGGGGCGCGGCTTTCCGCCATTTACGCAGGCCGCCCCGTGATGGACACAGGAACGAGGCACCAGATGACCGACCCCGTGACGCTGGACGGCGAGGGCCAGATCGGCGAGTTCGACGAGAAGCGCGCCGAGAACGCCGTACGCGAACTGCTGATCGCGGTCGGCGAGGACCCGGACCGCGAGGGCCTCAAGGAGACGCCGGCGCGTGTGGCTCGGGCGTACAAGGAGATATTCGCGGGGCTCTGGCAGAAGCCCGAGGACGTGCTGACGACGACGTTCGATCTCGGACACGACGAGATGGTCCTGGTGAAGGACATCGAGGTGCTGAGCTCCTGCGAACACCACCTCGTGCCGTTCGTCGGGGTGGCGCACGTCGGGTACATCCCGTCCGTCGAGGGCAAGATCACCGGCCTGTCGAAGCTCGCCCGGCTCGTGGACGTCTACGCCCGGCGCCCGCAGGTGCAGGAACGACTCACCACGCAGATCGCCGACTCCCTGATGGAGATCCTGGAGCCGCGCGGTGTGATCGTCGTGGTCGAGTGCGAGCACATGTGCATGTCGATGCGCGGGGTCCGCAAGGTGGGCGCGAAGACGATCACCTCGGCGGTCCGGGGGCAGCTGCGCGACCCGGCGACGCGCAATGAGGCGATGAGCCTCATCATGGCGCGCTGACGCCCCGGGTCACACCGAGGGCGCCGCTCCGGTGCCGTCGTGCTCGTCGTCCTCCGGGAGCTTGCAGACGCGCTCCAGGAAGATCGCCGCCGCTATGACGCCGATGCCCGCGAGGACCGAGAAGCCGGCGTAGATGGCCTGGTCGCGGCGGGCGGGGATGTCCAGGGACTCCAGGAGGAAGACGCCGGTCCCGCCGTACATGCCGGAGACCAGGGCGGCGACCAGGGCGCTGGCGTGTCCGAAGACGACCGCGCGGGCCGCCATCATGGGGTCGACGCCCTTGGCGTCGGGCCGCCGCTCGCGCTGGGCCTTGAGCCGGGAGCGCAGCGAGAGCGCCGTGGCCAGCAGGACCACGGCGATCAGGGCCAGGACGACGGGGGCGGCCAGGGGAACGCTGGGGAGCGTGCCGACCGAGTTCCACAGGCGGGCGCCCGCCCAGGACAGGACCCCGGCCACGACGAAGACGCCGGCCAGCAACCTGATGCGCAGCTCTTTCACGGTGTCCCTTCGGTTCCCCCGGCTCCGGCCCCGTTCGCGGCCGTCTTGACCTTAACGGCTACTCGGGCAGGCGGAGTTCCAGGTCGGCGCGGGGCGTGACACCTTCCCGGGTGACGGCGTCCAGCAGGCCGGCGACCGGGCCGCGGCCGGGGAGCTGCGCCTCGGGGTCCAGGTCGTGCCAGGGGACCAGGACGAAGGCCCGCTCGTGGGCGCGGGGGTGGGGGAGGGTCAGCCGCGGGTCGTCGGAGACGACGTCGGCGTAGGACACGATGTCGACGTCGAGGGTGCGCGGGCCCCAGCGCTCGTCGCGGACGCGGTGGAAGGCCTCCTCGACGGCGTGCGCGCGCTCCAGGAGCGAGGAGGGCGGGAGGGTGGTCTTGAGGACCACGACCGCGTTGAAGTAGGAGGGCTGGCTGCCGGGGTCCACGCCCCAGGGCTCGGTCTCGTAGACGGGGGAGACGGCCTTGACGCGGACGCCGGGCGTGTCCTCCAGGGCGTCGACGGCTCCCTGGAGCGTCTCCAGGCGGTTGCCGAGGTTGGAGCCGAGGGCGACCACGGCGCGTTTCGGGTTGGACAGGGTCGTGTCGGCGGCGTCGACCTTGTCGACGACGGAGGCGGGTACCGGCTGGACGGTCGGGTCGCTGGGACCCTTGAGGAAGGGCGCGGTCATACTCGGCTCCGGGTGATGGTGACGGTCACGTCGTCGAAGGGGACCGTGATCGGGGCGTCCGGCTTGTGGACGCAGACCTCGACCTGCTGGACCACTTCGTGCTTCAGACACACCTGGGCGATGCGCTCGGCGAGCGTCTCGACGAGGTCGACGGGCTCGCCCTGGACGACGGCCACGACCTCCTCCGCCACGATGCCGTAGTGCACCGTCTTCGCCAGGTCGTCGTCGGCCGCGGCCGGTCGGGTGTCCAGGCCGAGGACGAGGTCCACGATGAAGGTCTGGCCCTCCTCGCGTTCCCTCGGGAACACTCCGTGGTGCCCACGGGCCTTCAGGCCGCGCAGCGCGACACGATCCACGCGAATCACTCCTGCAATCGTCGGTCACGGCCGGTCCGTGCCGTGTGCGGGCGGCACACCGGCCTCGCTCGAATCTACCTGCGAGCCCGGGCGGGGCCGGGCCACGGGGGTCGGGCCCGGCCGGGGCCCGGCAGGATTCATCCAGCGTTTCCCCTGGGGAATCCGGCGGCTCACGGGTTGGTGGCCGCTCCTGCCCGCGGCTCGGTGATTCCCACCACTACCGGGCGACTACCCACTCAGGCGGGTGTGTCGTCCTGTTCGTCCTCGTCGGTTTCGGCGAGGACGGGGGAAGCGTGGTGCGACCAGATCTTCCACCCCTGGGGCGTGCGCCGGAACACATTGGTGGCGACCACGAGCTGCCCGACGAGGGGGCCGAGCTCCTCGTTCTCGCCCTGCGGGGCGGGGCCGCCGCTGAGGATGTTCTCCGTGCAGGTCACCAGGGCGGTGTCACCGGTGACGGAGACGTGCACGTCGGTGAGGAAGAACTGGATGTAGTCGGTGTTGGCCATGATCAGGGCGTACGAGCGCAGGACCTCGCCGCGGCCGGTGAGCACGGGCCAGCCGGGGTGCACGCAGGAGACCACGCCGGAGTCGGCCGGGTCGTGGTAGGTCTCGTCGACGCCCAGGTCGGCGGGGGTGAGCCAGAGCGACGCGAGTTCCTCGAAGTCGCCCTGTTCCAGTGCCTCGTAGAAGGCGGTGTTGGCGGCCTCGACCTGCTCGACGTCGGTGTGCGGGGCGCTCACCGGGTTCCTTCCGCGCCGGGGCGTGCCCCTTCGAGGGCGCGGGCGACGCGTACGGCGTCCGCCGTGGCGCGTACCTCGTGCACGCGGACGGCCCACGCGCCGGCGTGCGCGGCGAGCGCGGAGACGGCGGCGGTGGCCGCGTCGCGTTCGCGGGCGGGCGGGGGCGGGGCGTCGGGTCCGGCCAGCACCCGGCCGAGGAACCGCTTGCGGGAGGCGGCGACGAGGAGGGGGTGGCCGAGGCGCAGGACCCGGTCGAGGCCCGCGAGGAGCGCCAGGTCGTGCTCGGCGTCCTTGGAGAAGCCGAGGCCGGGGTCGACGACGACGCGGTCGGGGGCGATGCCGCCGGCCAGGACGGCCTCCACGCGCGCGTGCAGCTCGTCGACGACCTCGGTGACGACGTCGGCGTAGACGCCCCTGACGTTGCCGCCCTGGAGGAAGCCGCGCCAGTGCATGACGACGAAGGGGGCGCCGGCGTCGGCGACGGCGGGGATCATGCGCGGGTCGGCGAGGCCGCCGCTGACGTCGTTGACGAGGGCGGCGCCGGCCGCGAGGGCCCGCTCGGCGACGGAGGCGCGCATGGTGTCGACGGAGACGGTGACGCCTTCGGAGGCCAGGCCGCGCACGACGGGGAGGACGCGGCGCAGTTCCTCGGCCTCGTCCACCCGGGTGGCGCCCGGGCGCGTGGACTCGCCGCCGACGTCGACCAGGTCGGCGCCCTCGGTGACGAGGTCGAGGCCGTGTTTGACGGCGGCCGTGGTGTCGAAGAAGCGGCCGCCGTCGGAGAAGGAGTCGGGGGTGACGTTCACGACTCCCATGACCGCGCAGCGGTCCCATTCCGGTAGGCCCGCCACGCGCCCGCGTCCGCTCTGGTTGCTCATATGTTCAGCGTAGGCCCCGGCAGGGGCCGTCAGCCGCCGCGGCCCGGGCGACGGCCCCGCGCGGGCGTCCGGGTCAGGCCGCGCGCACGCCGCGTTCGGTCGCCGTGCGGTGGGCGCAGGGGCGGCGGCCCGCGGTGCGGCGGCGGCGCAGGACGCGGGGCAGCGGCAGGGCGAGGTTGACGAAACCTTCCGCCTGCATGGCGGCGAAGCCGATGCGGGGCAGGTCGGCGGAGGCGCGGTAGACCACGAAGCGGGGCTCCCAGCGCGGCTGGAACTTGGCGTTGAACTTGTACAGGGACTCGATCTGGAACCAGCGGGAGAGGAAGACCAGCAGGCCGCGCCAGGCGCGCAGGACCGGGCCCGCGCCGATCTTCTCGCCGCGCGCCAGGGCCGAGCGGAACATCGCGAAGTTGAGGGAGACGCGCGCGACGCCGAACTTCGGGGCGGCCTGGAGGGCGGCCACGATGAGCAGTTCGTTCATGCCGGGGTCGGCGGAGCGGTCGCGGCGCATCAGGTCGAGCGAGGCGCCGTCGGTGCCCCAGGGCACGAAGTGCAGGACGGCCTTGAGGTCGCCGTGGGGGCCGGGGTGGTCGTCCTGCTTGTGGGCGGTGGCGATGAGGCAGTCGCCGTCGTCAGGGTCGCCGATCCGGCCGAGGGCCATGGAGAAGCCGCGCTCGGTGTCGGTGCCGCGCCAGTCGTCGGCGGCGCTCCGGATGCGCTCCAGCTCGGCCTCGCCGAGGTCACGGACTCGTCGTACCCGGGTCTCGTAACCGGCGCGCTCGATGCGCTTGACCATCTGGCGCACATTGCGCATCGCGCGGCCGGCGAGGGAGAAATCCTTGACGTCCACCACCGCCTCGTCGCCCAGTTCGAGGGCGTCGAGCCCGGTCTCGCGGGTCCACACCTCGCCGCCGGTCTCGGAGCAGCCCATCACGGCGGGGGTCCAGGAGTGGGCCCTGGCCTCGTCCATGAACCGTTCGATGGCGCCGGGCCAGGCCTCGACGTCGCCGATGGGGTCGCCGCTGGCGAGCATCACGCCGGAGACCACGCGGTAGGTGACGGCCGCCTTGCCGCTGGGGGAGAAGACCACGGCCTTGTCGCGGCGCAGCGCGAAGTGGCCGAGGGAGTCGCGGCCGCCGTGCTTGTCCAGCAGGGCGCGCAGCCGCGCCTCGTCCGCCTCGGTGAGCTGTGCGGCCGGGTGTTCGGGGCGGAAGGCCAGGTAGACGGTGGTGACGGCGGTGAGCAGGCCGAGGGCGCCGAGCGAGAAGGCCACGGTCCAGGAGGTGGTGCCGCGGTAGTCGACCGGGCCCTCGAAGCCGAAGAGGCCGTAGACGACGTGGGTGATGCGGTCGGCCAGGCTCGGGTCGCCGAGCATGCGGTCGCCGTGGACGCTGACCACGACCAGGCCCAGCAGCAGCGAACCGGCGCTCATGAGGACGAAGTTGGCGAGCGCCCGCCAGCGGCTGCGCGGGTCGGGCAGGGCGTCGAACTGGTCGCGGTGGCGCAGCAGGGGCGCCAGCAGGGCCAGGGAGATGAGGACGCCGACGACCGAGTGGCGGTAGGTGAACTGCGCGACGGCACCGGCCGGGAGCAGGGCGACGGCGGCCCGCCAGGCCCGGCGCTTGCCGCGCTTGAGACCGTGGGCGAGCAGCAGCAACAGCACGCCCGTGCTCAGGGACAGGGCGGCCGCGAAGGGGCCGAGGGCGCCGGGCAGCACCTCGGCGATGGCGTGCATGCGGCTGTGCCGGAAGCGGGGGAAGACGCCCGCGGCGATGTCCAGTGCGCCCACCAGGGCGCAGGCTCTGCCGACGAGGAGCGGCACGGCCTCGGGGCGTGGCCCGCGCAGCAGCCGACCCGCCCGGCCCGTGCGCGCCGTGGCGCCGTGGCGGTGAGGAACCCCGCCCGACATTTCCTCATCTGTCCTGACAGACATCGCATCCCGTAGTTCTGCGAGAGACCTTGGATCCGGTGCCGATTCGGGCATCCGGCGACATTGCGCCCTCTAGGACGGTGTCTCGGGGAGAGAGGTTCACTCCCCACGTCAAAGCCGTTTCAAAGGCGGAGGAAAGCCCGGGACAACCCCTTGCGAAGGTGTGCGCGCGGGGCGGGACCGGGCGGAGAGCGCGGACAGGTAACCGACCATGGGTCTCACGAGTGACAAGACACTGGCACTGGCGGTGCTCTGGGCCGTGCTGCTGTTCACCGGCACGGTCCGGCTGTGGCCGCGGCTGGCCCGGCCCGGTCCGCGGGCGGTGGCCGGGCGGATCGGCCTGCTGCTGGGCACGCAACTGGCGCTGTTCGCGGCGGTGGGCCTGGCCGCCAACCAGGCCTTCGGCTTCTACGCGAGCTGGGCGGACCTGTTCGGGCAGGAGAAGGACCAAGGGGTGGTCGTCGACCACACGCCGGGCCGGGGCCCGCTGGAGGTGGTCGGCTCGCGGCGGGTGCCGGGGGCGGGCGGAGTGCGGCCGGCCTCCGGCGGCCGGATCCAGGAGGTGCAGCTCGTGGGCCGCACGACCCGGATCGCCACGCCCGCGTACGTGTATCTGCCGCCGGAGTACTTCCAACCGCGGTACCGCACGCACCGGTTCCCCGCCGCGGTCGTGCTGACCGGTTATCCGGGTACGGCGTCCGCGCTGGTGGAGAAGCTCCACTATCCGCGCACCGCGCTGGAACTGGCCCGGGCCGGCCGGATGCGGCCGATGATCCTCGTCATGCTGCGGCCGACGGTGGCACCGCCCCGGGACACGGAGTGCGTCGACATACCGGGCGGTCCGCAGACGGAGTCGTTCTTCGCGAAGGATCTGCCGGACGCCTTGCGCACGCACTACCGGGTGTCGGAAAAGCCGGGCGGTCTCGGCATCGCCGGCAACTCCACGGGCGGCTACTGCGCGTTGAAGATCGCGATGCACCATCCCGGTGTGTACGCCGCCGGGGCGGGTCTGTCCGCGTACTACAAGGCGCCGATCGACGCCACGACGGGCGATCTCTTCCAGGGCGACAAGGACCTGCGCCGGCGCGCCGATCTGTGGTGGTACCTCGCGCACATGCCCGCTCCCGACACGTCCCTGCTGGTCACCAGCAGCAGGAAGGGCGAGAGCAACTACCGGGACACGCTGGAGTTCATAGAGCGGGTGAAGGGCACCGGGCGGACCCGGATCTCCTCGATCGTCCTGGAAAGCGGCGGGCACAACTTCAACACCTGGCGGCGGGAGATTCCGGCGACACTGGAGTGGATGAGTGAGCGGCTGACACGGGGTCCGGCACGTGACTCGGGGGCCACTCATAATGATCTTGGGAATTGAATGAACGGAGTCTTCCGTTTCTTCCCGAGTTCTGATGCGGCGTGACCCTCTTGGTATGGCTTTGTTTTTGCGGGGTGGCTCACCACGATTCGCCTACGCGCGGTAAGTTTCTGGCCATGCCACGTGGACGTCATCGCCATTCCCCGCCCCTGCACAGGCTGCTGCCCCCGTCGGCGATCGCAGGCGTCTCCCTCGTCTGCGCCCTGGGGCCCTGGGTCTTCACGGAGCCGGCGGTGCTCCGTGGTCTGGCCGCGGCCGCCGCGGCGACGGCGGTCATCGGCGCGGTGGTGCTGCGCCGTTGGGACACCCAGGCGGGCAAGCGCGTCGCCGACCTCACGCGCGCGCGGGCGAGCGACGAGTGGCGCTTCGAGGAGCGCGTCGCCGAACTCGAGGCCGACCTGGACGAATCCCGCGAGCTGCGCGCCAAGCTGGAACAGCGGCTGCGTGCCAAGCGCACGGAACTGGCCGGGCTGCGCAACGAACACGCCGCGCTGCTGCGCCGGTACGCCACGTCGGAGACCGAGCGCGCGAGCGTCCTGGAGGAGCGCCGGGTCCTGGAGATCGAGGCGACGGCTCCGGTACGGGCGGCACTGCCGGCGGGGGCCGCGGACGCGGCTGACGCAACGGATGCGGCGGACGCGACGGATGCCGCTCAGGTGGAGGCGGAGGCGGAGGCGAAGACCGCCGGCCTCTCCGTCGAGGCGGAGACCGGGGTTCCGGCGGTGTTCTCGCCGGAGGGCTCCCGGCTGTTCCTGCGGGCCGCCGCCGCGCTCGCCCGGTTCGACGGCGAGCGGGTGCCGGACCCGGACGGCGGCGGTGACGGCGACGGGGACGGCGTGCCGAAGGGTGACGACGCGGCGGAGCCCGCGAAGGAGACCCAGGAGACCGAGGACGCCGGGGAGCCCGCGCAGGAGACCAAGGCGGAGCAGGCCGCGCGGCCGGAACAGCCGGAGCAGCCGGAGCCGTCCCGGGAGGGGAAGCCGCAGGGGCGGTCCGAGGCGGTGGACGGGCACGAGCACGCGACCCCCGCCACGGCGAGGCAGACGGCTGACGCCGGGCGGCTTCCCGCGCCCGCCCGGGCCGGGCAGGGGGTGTCCGGGCACTACACGGTGCCGACCGCCGTGGCCGTCGCGCCGCAGCAGCCGGTGCGGCGCCCGCTGACCGAGGGCGGGTTCGACTTCTTCGGCACCAAGAAGGGCACCTCGCGGGCGGCGCTGGAGGCCGTGCAGAACGAGGACCTCGCCGATGTCGTCGGCCAGGAGGCGCTCGCCCTGCACAAGGCCGAGACCGAGGCCCGCTACAAGCCGGCCGACGAGGAGTCGCGCGGCGTCGGCCAGGTCATCGACCTGACGGCACACGACGAGACGGAGCAGATCGACCTGCAGGGGCTGCGCAGCGCGGTGTCCTGACCGTGCTCCGACGCCCACGCGGGAGAACGCCCGCGAAGGCCCCCGGCTCATGGCCGGGGGCCTTTCGCGGCCTTGCGGCCTCGTAGGCCTTGCGGCCCCGCGCGCTTTGCGGTGTCGCGGCCCCGCAGGACGGCCTGGCGCGGATGGGGCGCCTAGGCCGGCGGGACCTGGTCCTGGACGTGGGAGTGGGTCGCCTCGCGGCCCCGCGGTACCCGACCCCGCAGGCCTTGCGGCCTTCTGCGTCGGGTGGTCTTCGGGTGTCGGGCGGGGCTCAGGACATCCAGCGGTCCGGGCGGGCGTCTCGGCGGCCCGTGCGGGAGCGTTCCGCCTGGGCGGACAGCAGGTCGCGGGCCTCGGTGGCGTCGCGCAGGCGGGCCGTGACCGTCTTGCCGGCGCCGGTGTCCACCGACACGTCGGCCAGGCCCCGGGCCCGTTCCCACGGCCCCTGCGTCATCCGTACGCTCTGCACCTTCGCGTGCGGCACCAGTGCCAGGCTGCGCCGCAGCAGGCCCGAACGGGCCGCGAACACCGCGTCCGTGACGGCCAGTCCGTACCCCCGCCACCACAGCGGCACGCACCAGCGGGCGCGGCGCGGCGACGGGGCCAGGGCCGTGCGGTCCGGCACCATCACCCCGGGCAGCACGCGCGCGACGACCTCCTCGGCGATCTCGCGCGGGGCGACCGGCAGCAGCACGGAGTTGGACGAGCCTGCGACGTCCAGTTCCACGCGCACCCAGCCGCGCCGGCGCCACAGCAGCGGCTCCACGATCCGCACGGTCTGCACACGCCCCGGCGGCACCGTCTCGTGGGCCCGGTCCAGCAGGCCGTGGTCGATGCGCAGGCCGTCGGGCGACTCGCCCACGGTCCAGTCGTACTCGGTGACGAACCGGCCCACGCTGCTCGCGCCGGCCGCGCCCAGCAGCGGCAGGGCGACCGCGAGGACCGTCCACAGGCTGTGGGTGGCCAGCCACAGCACCGGCGGCACGACGAGCGCCGCGGCCAGTGACCCCCAGGTCGCGCCGGTCAGCACCAGGGACATCGCGAGCACGCCCGGCGGCACCCGGAGCAGCTGCCGGGAGGGAGCCTCACCGACCTCGTGCGCGGTCTCGGGGGCGAAACCGGCGGCCCGGGCGAGCAGTTCGGCCCGCAGGGCCCGGGCTTCGTCGGCGCCCAGGAAGGCCAGTTCGTCCTTCTTGTCGGTGCCTATGACGTCGAGCCGGAGCTTGGCGACGCCCGCGACCCGGGCGAGCAGCGGCTGGGTGACGTCGACGGCCTGGATCCGCTCCAGGCGGATGTGGGCGGTGCGCCGGAAGACCAGGCCGGTGCGGATGCGCAGGTCGGTGCCGGTCACCGCGAAGTGCGTGAACCACCAGGAGCAGAAGCCGTAGAGGGCGGCGGCCGGGACGATCACCGCGAGGCCGATGAGCAGGGTCGTCGTGGTCAGGCGGGTCAGGTGGCGCTGCGCGCCGTCGGGGTCGTGCACGGCCCAGCCGATCACGACGGCGACCGGGGCCCAGGCCCGCCGCAGCGGAGTGACGGGGTGCAGCCGCCGCTCGATCACGTCCCCCGGGGCACGGTCGGGGCCGTGGGGTTCCGTGGGGTGGGCCGGCCCGTGGGGTTCCGTGGGGTGGGCCGGCCCGGCGGGCTCGACGCGTCCGCCCAGGGGTTCGGCCGGCCCGGCGGGCTTGACGAATCCGCCCCGGGGTTCGGCCGGCTCGGCGGCCCGGTCGGTCGTCACAGCCCCGCCGATCGGGCCTCGCCCAGTTCGGTGAGCCGGTCGCGCAGGCGTTCCGCCTCGGCCGGGTCAAGGCCGGGGATGGTCGCGTCGGTCGCCGCGGCGGCCGTGTGCAACTGCACGCTGGCCAGCCCGAAGTGCCGCTCCACGGGCCCGGAGGTCACCTCCACGAGCTGCATCCGCCCGTACGGCACGACGGTCTCCTCGCGCCACAGCACTCCCCGGCTGATCAACAGGTCGTCGGCCCGCTCGGCGTAGCGCCAGGAACGCCAGTTGCGCTCGGTCATCACCCAGCCCCAGACCGCCAGCGCCAGCGGCGGCAGCGCGAACAGCGCCCAGACGGGCCCGGCCAGCAGCCCCGGCACGAGCCCGGCGGCCAGGGTGACCAGCCCGAGCCAGACGACGAGCAGCAGCCGCCGCATCCTCAGCAGACCGGGCGGCAGTGCGATCCAGGCAGGCTCGGCCGCCCCCTCCGGTCCACTCGCCCTCTCCGCTCCGGCCGTCTCCTCCGCTCCGGCCGCCCCCTCCGGTCCGGTCGCCCCGTCTGCCCCCGTAGCCCCCGCCGCGTGCGGGCTCCCCGTCTCCATGAGGTCAGGGTACGTAGGGGAGACTGTGTCCATGACTCCTACGACGGAGACCATGGTCGGAATCGGCGGCGCCGCGGAGAGCACCGACATGGTGCTCAACATCGGGCCCCAGCACCCGTCCACGCACGGCGTGCTGCGCCTGAAGCTCGTCCTGGACGGCGAGCGCATCACGCACGCGGAACCGGTGATCGGCTACATGCACCGCGGCGCCGAGAAGCTGTTCGAGGCGCGCGACTACCGCCAGATCATCATGCTCGCCAACCGCCACGACTGGCTGTCGGCGTTCTCCAACGAACTCGGCGTGGTCCTCGCCGTGGAGCGGATGCTCGGCATGGAGGTGCCCGAGCGCGCGGTGTGGCTGCGCACGCTGCTCGCCGAGCTCAACCGGGTGCTCAACCACCTGATGTTCCTCGGGTCCTACCCGCTGGAACTCGGCGGGATCACCCCGATCTTCTACGCCTTCCGGGAGCGCGAGGAGCTCCAGCACGTCATGGAGGAGCTCTCCGGCGGGCGGATGCACTACATGTTCAACCGCGTCGGCGGGCTCAAGGAGGACCTGCCGGCCGGCTGGACCGGCCGCGCGCGGACCGCCGTCGCCGACGTCCGCTCCCGCATGGACCGCTTCGACGACCTGGTGCTGGGCAACGAGATCTTCCGTGGCCGTACCCGGGGCGTCGGCGTGCTCAGCCCGCAGGCCGTCCACGCCTACGGCGTCAGCGGGCCGATCGGCCGCGCCTCCGGCGTCGACTTCGACCTGCGCCGCGACGAGCCGTACCTCGCCTACGGCGAGCTGCAGGACACCCTGAAGGTCGTGACCCGGTCCGAGGGCGACTGCCTCGCCCGTTTCGAGTGCCTCCTGGAGCAGACGCACAACGCGCTCGACCTGGCCGACGCCTGCCTCGACCGCCTCGCCGAGCTGCCCCCCGGGCCGGTCAACCAGCGCCTCCCCAAGGTCCTCAAGGCACCCGAGGGGCACACGTACGCCTGGACCGAGAACCCCCTCGGGATCAACGGCTACTACCTGGTGAGCAAGGGCGAGAAGACGCCGTACCGGCTCAAGCTGCGCTCCGCCTCGTACAACAACATCCAGGCGCTCACGGAGTTGCTGCCGGGGACGCTCGTCGCGGACATGGTGGCGATCCTGGGGTCGATGTTCTTCGTGGTCGGGGACATCGACAAGTAGGGGCGGGCCGGGCCAGGCACGGGCTCACGTCCCGAAAGGGCCGGGGTTCCGGAACGGGTCGGGGATCCCGGCCGGCTGCACCAGCCAGCCGAAGTCGCCGAGGCCGCCCGCCGCCGTGAGCTCGGCGGCCTCCCCGGCGCCCGCGAGGGCGCGCACGTAGCCGGCCGGGTCGGTGGACGCCAGCGTCAGCGGGGGGCGTGCGCCGGTCACGCCGAGGGCGTGCAGCGCCTCGCGCTGCGCGAGCACCCGGCCGCCGGGCAGCGCGCACGCGTCCAGGGCGACGTGGGCCGTGATGTCGCGGGTGCCGTCCGGTACGGGCGGTGTCTCGCGGCCCTCCCGGAAGCCGGTGAGCGTCCCGTACGGCGGCCGTGCCCCCGCCGTGTGGGCGTAGTCCACGGCGACGGCGAGCCCCCGGCCGACGGTCGCGACCGCCGCGGCCCAGGCCTCGTCCCGGGGCAGCCCGATCTCGGCCCGCAGCCCCTCCTCGCCGGGCAGCGGCCACCACCGCTCCAGCCAGCGAGCGTCAGCCCCGCCGACCGGTTCACCGAGCCGCTCGGTCCCGTCCTCCCGGACGAGGACCCGCCGGGCCCGGCCCGCGGAGTCCACCTCCGCGACCTCCACCGGCACGTTGTCCAGCCACTCGTTCGCGAACAGCAGCCCCGTGGTTCCCGGCGGGGGCGCGGACCGCCACTCGATCCGGTGATCGAGGCCCGCGGGCCGCTCGGCGATCTCCACGGCGTACGCGCGCGTGCGGGACGCCACTTCGGCGGGCAGCGCGGCGAGCACGCCGGCGGCCAGCTCGCCCCGCCCGGCGGCCATGTCGACGAAGTCCAGCACGGCGGGCCGGCCCAGGGCCTCGTCGACCCGGCACAGCAGCCGCGCCACGGCCCCCGCGAACAGCGGCGACGCGTGCACGGAGGTGCGGAAGTGCGCCCCGGGCCCCTCGGCCCGGCGGTAGAACCCGCGCGGCCCGTACAGCGCCTCCTGCGCCGCCGCCCGCCACCCACGCCACTCGTCCCTCGCACCCGCCGTCACCGGGCCAGGCTATGCGCACACAACGCACGCAACTCCACCTTGCGGAGTACGTGCCCCGGACGCGGATCGGCCCTCCGGTTGACCCCTGCACCTATCCGCTTCCCTACGCTGGGTTACGTGCAGCGCCTCTATGACTTCCTCCGCAGGCACCCGACGTGGGTCGACGCCACCTGGGCCGTCGTCCTCCTCGGGATTTCGCTGGTGGGCGGAGTGGCGGGCGGCTACGGCTCCCCGGCCGCCGCCGTGCCGATCACGCTGATGCTGTGCCTGGTCGTCGCGCTGCGCCGCCGGCTGCCGGAGAAGATGCTGCTGCTCGCGGCGGTGGCCGGTCTGGCCCAGCTGATCACCGACGTGGAGATCGGCCCGGCCGACTTCGCCATGCTGGTGATCGTCTACACGGTCGCGGCGGAGGGCGCCCGCTGGGCCTCCCGCTTCGCGCTGGGCGCCGGTCTGTGCGCCGCGCCCGTCGCCCACCTGCGCTGGCCCAGCGACCAGACGGGCCTCGCGGGCAACATCGCCCTGACCGTCTTCATGACCGTGCCCTTCGCCCTCGCCTGGGTGCTGGGCGACTCCATCCGCACCCGCCGCGCCTACTTCGCGCAGTTGGAGGAGCGGGCGGCCCGTCTGGAGCGGGAGCGCGAGGCGCAGTCCAAGGTGGCCGTCGCCGCCGAACGCGCCCGTATCGCCCGGGAGTTGCACGACGTCGTCGCCCACAACGTCTCGGTGATGGTGGTGCAGGCCGACGGCGCCGCCTATGTCCTGGACGCCGCGCCCGACCAGGCGAAGAAGGCCCTGGAGACCATCTCCTCCACCGGCCGCCAGGCCCTCGCCGAGATGCGCCGCCTGCTCGGCGTGCTGCGCACCGGCGAGCACCAGGAGGCCGGCGAGTACGTGCCCCAGCCCGACGTGCAGCAGATCGAGGACCTCGTCGAACAGTGCCGGGGATCCGGGCTCCCGGTCGACTTCAAGGTCGAGGGCACGCCGCGCCCGCTGCCCAGCGGCGTGGAGCTCACCGCCTACCGCATCGTGCAGGAGGCGCTGACCAACACCCGCAAGCACGGCGGGCCCAACGCCGGCGCCAGCGTCCGCCTGGTCTACTTCGACGACGGCCTCGGCCTGCTCGTCGAGGACGACGGCAAGGGCGCACCGCACGAGCTGTACGAGGAGGGCGGGTTCGACGGACAGGGCCACGGCCTGATCGGCATGCGGGAACGGGTCGGTATGGTCGGCGGCACCCTGGACGCCGGTCCGCGCCCGGGCGGAGGATTCCGCATCAGCGCCCTGCTGCCGCTCAAACCCGCGCACTGACGTCGGCGCGCGCCCGCTGACACCTGTCACGCCCCCTGCCACCACCCCGCTTTTCCCCACCACCCCGCTTTTCCCCCACAGCCACAAATACCGTCCCAGACACCGCCACAGATACGGAAGAGGCCCCGATGACGATCCGCGTGATGCTCGTCGACGACCAGGTGCTGCTGCGCACCGGGTTCCGGATGGTGCTCGCCGCCCAGCCGGACATGGAGGTCGTGGCGGAGGCGGGCGACGGCGTCGAGGCCATCCAGGCGCTGCGGACGACCGAGGTGGACGTCGTGCTGATGGACGTCCGCATGCCCAAGCTCGACGGGGTCGAGGCGACCCGGCGGATCTGCGCCGACACCGACCCGCCGAAGGTGCTCATCCTGACCACCTTCGACCTCGACGAGTACGCCTTCTCCGGGCTGAAGGCCGGTGCCTCCGGTTTCATGCTCAAGGACGTGCCGCCCGGTGAGCTGCTCGCCGCCATCCGGTCCGTGCACAGCGGGGACGCGGTCGTCGCGCCGTCCACCACCCGGCGGCTGCTGGACCGCTTCGCGCCGATGCTGCCGGGCACCAAGCAGCCCCAGCACAAGGAGCTGGAACGGCTCACCGACCGCGAGCGCGAGGTCATGGTGCTGGTCGCGCAGGGCCTGTCCAACGGCGAGATCGCGGCCCGGCTCGTGCTGTCGGAGGCCACCGTGAAGACCCATGTGGGCCGCATCCTGACCAAGCTGGGGCTGCGGGACCGGGTGCAGGTCGTGGTGCTGGCCTACGAGACCGGGCTGGTGCGGGCCGGCGGACACGGCTGACCCGGGGCGCCCGGTCCGCTACCGGAGGATGCCCTCCAGGAAGTCACTGCCGAGCCGGGCCACCACCGTCACGTCCAGCTGGTGCAGCACGTAGCGCCCGCGGCGGCGGGTGGTGACCAGGCCCGCCTTCTTCAGCACGGCCAGGTGGCGGGATATCTCCGGGGCCGTCATGCCGTGCACCTGCGCCAGCTCGCCGGTGCTGTAGGCGCTGCGGGCCAGATAGCGGCACAGGCGCATGCGGACGGGGTGGGACAGCGCGGTCATGCGCAGGGCCAGCTGCTCCAGCGTGGGCGGGGCGGCGAGCTCGGGGGAGCCGACCGGGTAGTGCAGCACCGGCTGCCAGCCGGGGCGGTGCAGGACCATCAGATGCGGCCAGCCGAGGCTCGTCGGGACGAGCAGCAGACCGCCGTCGCCGGTGGCCGTGCGGCCGTCGCCGAGCTTGTCGACCGAGATCACGGCGGCCGGCTCGTCCAGCGTCACCGCCGGGGAGACCGCGGCCAGCGCTCCGGCCAGGCCCTTGCGGCGCAGCAGGTCCGTCTTGTGGCGGGTGTCCGCCGCGAGCTGGTGGCGCAGCCGGGACCAGGCCTCCGCGAAGAACGCCTCGTCGCAGTCCTGGAGGAACTGCCGCAGCCACTGCCGGATCCTGGGCGGGTCGGCCAGCAGCCGCTCGCTGAACCGCAGCTGCCGCGGCCCGCGCGCGGCGGCCAGGTCCAGGGCGCGGCGGCGCACTTCCGGGTCGGTCAGCGCCGTGGGCGCGCACTCGCCGTACCCGGTGGCGCAGGTGAACTCCAGCGCGGCGTCCACGAACTGCTCGTCGGACAGCTTGTCGAGCAGGTCGAGCTCCTCGGCGAGGGTGCCGCCCGGCAGGGCGGTGCGGTCCGGCAGGCCGGCGCACGGCAGGAACAGGTCGGAGAACGTCGTCCGCCACAGGAAGTCCGCCTCGCACATCCGGTCGGCCAGATGCGGGTCGAGCCGGGCCGTCACGCCCGTGACCCAGCCCTGCAGCCCCGGATGGTGCGCCGGCTCGGACAGCGCGTGCAGGGCCATGCCCAGCTCGGCCAGGGGGGAGGGGACGACGGCGACCCTCTCCTGCCGCAGCCCCGTGATGTCGATCCGCACGCTCATGACCTCATGGTGCACCCCGCCACCGACAACGCCCCGTCGATTGACGGGGGTCGTCAATCGGCGCGACGCCGTGCGGGGCCGAGGCGCACGGTGGGACGACCGGGGCCGTCCGCGGAGCCTTCGGACCTCCCCCTTTCCGTCCCGCAGAGGCGATCAGTCATGAGCATCACGCAGCAGTACCTCCTCGACGCCCACCGCGCCCGGTCCCTGGGCGAGGCCGCCCCGCCCGCGCCGGGCACCCACGAGTGGCGGCTGCTGCGGGCCTGGCGCGCGGAACGGCGGTTCCGGGCCGTCCTGGCGGGCCGCCCGGTCCGCCCCGGGCTCCGGGCGGCCCTGGCCCGGTGGTGGCGGCGCCCTACCCGGCCTGCTCCGGAAGCCGGGCCACGAACTCCCCGACCGCGGCCTTGACGTCCTCGGCGGTCCACTCCAGCGCGGCGGCCCGCACGTGGATCTCCGTGACCGCCACGTCCGGGCCGCGCCGGTCCCAGGCGTTGCCGAACAGGACGACGCCCGTCTCCTCGGCGGTGCGGACCGCCGCCTCGGCCAGGACGTCGGGGTCGTAGGGCAGCCAGACCTGGAAGTCGTGGGTGTGCGGCACCCGCGGGTACACCCGCGCCCATGGCGTCCCGGCCGCCGCGAACCCCTCGTGCAGGGCGGCGGCCACCACGCGCGCGTGCGCCACGTACTCCGGCAGCCGGGGCAGTTCCCGCTCCAGCCCGACCAGCGCCGACAGAGCGGTGGGGAACTGCTGGAAGACCAGGCCGCCGTACCGGTGCCGCCAGGCCTTCGCCTCGGCGACGAGTTCCGCCGGACCGGCGAGGGCCGCGCCGCCGAACGCCTCCAGGGACTTGTAGAACGACACGTAGACGCTGTCGGCCAGACCCGCGATCTCCTCCAGGGGCCGGCCGAAGTGGACGGTGGACTCCCACAGCCGGGCGCCGTCGAAGTGCACCACCGCGTCCCGCTCCCGGGCGGCCGCGACGACCTCGGTGAGCTCCTCCCAGGAGGGCAGCACGAAACCGGCGTCCCTGAGCGGCAGTTCCAGCATCAGCGCGCCGAACGGCTCCTCGAAGTCACGGACCTCGGCCGCGGTCGGCTGCCGCGGCTCGCTCGTCACGCGCACCGGGCGCAGGCCGCCGACCTCGCGGAACGCGTTCCGCTCGTGCACCTCGGGATGGCCGAGCGCGTGCAGGGCGACGGCCGGGTCGCCGGTGCGGCCCGCCCAGCAGCGCAGCGCCACCTGCTGGGCCATCGTGCCGGTCGGGAAGAAGGCGGCGGCCTCGGTGCCGAGCAGCGCGGCGACCTTCGTCTCCAGGGCCTCGACGACGCCGTCGCCGTACACGTCGGACAGCGCGTCCAGGTCGTACACGTCCGCCGCCCCGTCCAGCCGGGCCAGGCGCTCGCGCAGCGTCTGGTGGAAGCCGAAGCGCGCCATCACCCGGTGCGCGGCGCGGTGCGCGGCCAGCCGCCGCTCCCGGAGCCGTGCCTTCCGGTCCTCGTCCGGGACCCGCTCGTGCTGTTCCGCCGTGTCAGTCATGCCCCGGATCCTCCCCCGCGCGCGTGCGGCCCGGCACCCGCATTTCCGTACGCCCGGGCCGCACACGAGCCCATCGCCGCCGTGTCCACCGGAACGCACAGCCTGTGGACAACCGGACGCCCCCGGAACCGATCGCGTTAACATGACGAGAAATCGTCCGGTACCCGGAGCGGACTGGAACGGGAAGGCCGCCGTCGAGTGAACACAACCCCACAGCCAGACCCCAGGGACCGCCCCGCGCGGCTCACCGTCGGCGTCGTCGGCGCCGGCCGCGTGGGACCCGCACTGGCCGCGTCCCTCCAGCTCGCCGGGCACCGCCCGGTCGCCGTCTCCGCGGTGTCCGACGCCTCCCGGCGCCGGGCCGCGCAGCTGCTGCCCGACGTGCCGGTGCTGCCGCCCGAGGACGTCCTGAAGCGGGCCGACCTGGTGCTGCTGACCGTCCCGGACGACGCCCTGCCGAAGCTGGTCGCGGGTCTCGCCGACACCGGTTCGGTACGGCCGGGGCAGCTGCTCGTGCACACCTCCGGCCGGTACGGCGTGGGCGTGCTCGACCCCGCCCTGCGCGCGGGCGCGCTGCCGCTGGCCCTGCACCCGGCGATGACCTTCACCGGCACGCCCGTGGACGTCCAGCGCCTGGCCGGCTGCTCCTTCGGCGTCACCGCGCCCGAGGAGCTGCGCCTGGCCGCCGAGGCCCTGGTCATCGAGATGGGCGGCGAGCCGGAGTGGATCGCCGAGGAGAACCGGCCGCTGTACCACGCGGCCCTCGCCCTGGGCGCCAACCACCTGGTCACGCTGGTCGCCCAGTCGATGGAACTGCTCGGCGCGGCCGGGGTGTCCGCCCCCGACCGGATGCTCGGCCCGCTGCTCGGCGCGGCCCTGGACAACGCCCTGCGCTCCGGCGACGCGGCCCTCACCGGCCCGGTCGCGCGCGGGGACGCGGGCACGGTCGCCGCGCACGTCACGCAGCTGCGCCGGCACGCCCCGCAGACCGTCGCCGGATACCTGGCCATGGCCCGCGCCACCGCCGACCGCGCCCTGGCGCACGGCCTGCTGAAGCCGGAGCTCGCCGAGAACCTCCTCGGGGTACTCGCCGACGAGACCGACGGGACCCGAGGCACCGAGGGGGACGCCCGATGACCACCACCCTGCTGCGCACCGCCGGTGAACTGCACGCACGCGCGCGTACGGGCCGCCGTGCCGTGGTGATGACGATGGGCGCCCTGCACGAGGGCCACGCCACGCTCATCCGCACGGCCCGCGCCATCGCCGGACCCGGGGGCGAGGTCGTCGTCACCGTCTTCGTCAACCCGCTGCAGTTCGGCGCGGGCGAGGACCTCGACCGCTACCCGCGCACCCTGGACGCCGACGTCGAGCTCGCCGGGCGGTCGGGCGCCGACGTCGTGTTCGCCCCCGCCGTGGACGAGGTCTACCCGGGCGGCGAACCCCAGGTCCGCGTCACCGCCGGCCCCATGGGGGAGCGCCTGGAGGGCTCCTCCCGCCCGGGGCACTTCGACGGCATGCTGACGGTCGTCGCCAAGCTGCTGCACCTCACCCGCCCCGACGTCGCCCTGTACGGCCAGAAGGACGCCCAGCAGCTCGCGCTGATCCGCCGCATGGTGCGGGACCTGAACTTCGGCGTGGAGATCGTCGGCGTGCCCACCGTGCGCGAGGAGGACGGCCTGGCCCTGTCCAGCCGCAACCGTTACCTCTCCGCCGCCGAGCGGCGCACGGCCCTCGCCCTGTCCCGGGCGCTGTTCGCGGGCCAGGACCGGCACGCCGCGCAGGAGGCGCTGCGCGCCCGGGCTCGCGAGGTGCCCGCCACACGCGCGCGTGCCGAGGCCCTCAGCGCCCTCGGCGAGTCCCGCGCGGCGGCCGACGCGCACGCCGTGGCGACGGCCGTCCCGGGCGGCCCGGCCGCCGTCCGCGCGGCCGCCCGCCAGGTCCTCGACGAGGCCGCCCGCCTCGAACCGCCGCTCAGGCTGGACTACCTCGCCCTGGTCGACCCGACCGACTTCACCGAGATCGGCGACGACTTCACCGGCGAGGCGGTCCTGGCCGTCGCCGCCCGGGTCGGGGCGACCCGGCTGATCGACAACATCCCCCTCACCTTCGGAACCCTCGGAGCCGCCTCGTGACCTCCACAGGCATACGACTGCACGCGCCCGCCCCCGGGTGGTCCATCGCCGCGGACGTGGTCGTCGTCGGCTCCGGCGTGGCGGGGCTGACCGCGGCCCTGCGCTGCGAGGCGGCCGGACTGAGCACCGTGGTCGTCACCAAGGCCCGGCTCGACGACGGCTCCACCCGCTGGGCGCAGGGCGGCATCGCCGCGGCCCTCGGCGAGGGCGACACCCCCGAGCAGCACCTCGACGACACCCTGGTCGCGGGCGCGGGCCTGTGCGACGAGGAGGCCGTGCGTCTCCTCGTCACCGAGGGACCCGACGCCGTGCGCCGGCTGATCGAGACCGGCGCCCGGTTCGACGAGTCCACCGAGGGCGGTCTGGAACTGACCCGCGAGGGCGGCCACCACCGCCGCCGCATCGCCCACGCCGGCGGCGACGCCACCGGCGCCGAGATCTCCCGCGCCCTGGTCGAGGCGGTCCGCGCGCGCGGTGTGCGCACCGTCGAGAACGCCCTCGTGCTGGACCTCCTCACGGACGCCGAGGGCCGCACGGCCGGCGTCAGCCTGCACGTGATGGGCGAGGGCCAGCACGACGGCGTCGGCGCCGTCCACGCCCCCGCGGTGGTCCTCGCCACGGGCGGCATGGGCCAGGTCTTCTCCGCCACGACCAACCCGTCGGTGTCCACCGGTGACGGCGTGGCCCTGGCCCTGCGCGCGGGCGCCGAGGTCAGCGACCTGGAGTTCGTCCAGTTCCACCCGACCGTGCTGTTCCTCGGCCCGGACGCCGAGGGGCAACAGCCCCTGGTCTCCGAGGCGGTGCGCGGCGAGGGCGCCCACCTGGTGGACGCCGACGGCGTGCGCTTCATGGTCGGCCAGCACGAACTCGCCGAGCTGGCCCCCCGGGACATCGTCGCCAAGGGCATCACGCGCCGCATGCAGGAGCAGGACGCCGAGCACATGTACCTCGACGCCCGCCACTTCGGCGCCGAGATGTGGGAGCACCGCTTCCCGACGATCCTGGCCGCCTGCCGCGCCCACGGCATCGACCCGGTCACCCAGCCCGTACCGGTAGCCCCGGCCGCCCACTACGCCTCCGGCGGCGTCCGCACCGACTCCCACGGCCGTACGACCGTCCCGGGCCTGTACGCGTGCGGCGAGGTCGCCTGCACCGGCGTGCACGGCGCCAACCGCCTGGCCTCCAACTCCCTGCTCGAAGGGCTCGTCTACGCCGAGCGCATCGCGGCCGACATCGCGGCGACCGGCCTGCACGCGCGCGTGCCGCGGCCGCTGCCGCACCCCGAGATCCCCGAGCACCCCCTGCAGACCGCCGAGGCCCGCTTCACCATCCAGCGGATCATGACCGTCGGGGCGGGCGTCCTGCGCTCGGCGGAGTCGCTCACCAAGGCCGCCGACCAGCTCCAGCGCCTGCACACGGACGCCCGGGAGGCCCTCGCCGAGAACGGCAAGACGGCCGAGCCCGGCGTCGACACCTGGGAGGCCACCAACCTGCTGTGCGTGGCCCGCGTCCTGGTCGCCGCCGCCCGGCTGCGCGAGGAGACCCGGGGCTGCCACTGGCGCGAGGACCACCCCGAGCGCGACGACACGGCCTGGCGCCGCCACATCGTCGTACGCCTGAACCCCGACCGGAGCCTGGCCGTGCACACCACGGACACGACACACTTCCCCGCGACCCTCCCGCCCCCCGCCCTCCAGGAGCAGTGACCGACGTGACCACCCCCGACCTTCCCCTCGCCTCCTCCGGCGGCTGCGGCGACGGCTGCGCCTGCGGCGCGGACGACGAGACGTACCTGGAGTGCGGCCTCGACCCCGCGCTCGCCCAGCTCCTGGCCGACGCCGGTCTCGACCCCGTCGAGGTCGAGGACATCGCCAACGTGGCACTCCAGGAGGATCTGGCCCACGGCGTGGACGTGACCACGGTCGCGACGATCCCCGAGGACGCGGTGGCCACGGCCGACTTCACCGCCCGCGAGGCGGGCGTCGTGGCCGGCCTGCGCGTCGCCGAGGCCGTCATCTCGGTCGTCTGCGAGGAGGAGCTGGAGATCGAGCGCCACGCCGAGGACGGCGACCGCGTCGAGGCGGGCCAGAAGCTGCTCTCGGTCACCACCCGTACCCGCGACCTGCTCACCGCCGAGCGCAGCGCGCTGAACATCCTGTGCCGCCTGTCGGGTGTCGCGACGGCCACGCGCGCGTGGGCGGACGTCCTGGAGGGCACCAAGGCCAGGGTCCGCGACACCCGCAAGACCACCCCCGGCCTGCGCAGCCTGGAGAAGTACGCGGTCCGCTGCGGCGGCGGCGTCAACCACCGCATGTCCCTCTCGGACGCGGCACTCGTCAAGGACAACCACGTGGTCGCCGCGGGCGGCGTCGCCCAGGCCTTCCAGGCGGTCCGCGCCCGCTTCCCCGAGGTCCCCATCGAGGTCGAGGTCGACACCCTGCACCAGCTCCGCGAGGTGCTGGACGCCGGCGCCGACCTGATCCTTCTGGACAACTTCACGCCCGCCGAGTGCGCGGAGGCCGTCGCGATCGTCCAGGGCCGCGCCGCGCTGGAGGCCTCAGGCCGCCTCACCCTCGACAACGCCAAGGCCTACGCCGACACCGGCGTCGACTACCTGGCCGTCGGAGCCCTCACCCACTCCTCGCCGATCCTGGACATCGGCCTGGACCTGCGGCCGGCGGAGTAGGGGAGCGGGTACGGGCCATGCTGCTGACGATCGACGTAGGAAACACCCACACGGTCCTGGGCCTGTTCGACGGGGAGGAGATCGTCGAACACTGGCGCATCTCCACGGACGCGCGCCGCACCGCCGACGAGCTGGCGGTCCTCCTCCAGGGCCTGATGGGCATGCACCCGCTGCTCGGCGACGAGCTGGGCGACGGCATCGACGGCATCGCCATCTGCGCGACCGTCCCCTCGGTCCTGCACGAGCTGCGCGAGGTGACGCGCCGCTACTACGGCGACGTGCCCGCCATCCTCGTCGAACCGGGCGTCAAGACCGGCGTCCCGATCCTCATGGACAACCCCAAGGAGGTCGGCGCGGACCGCATCATCAACGCGGTCGCGGCCGTCGAGCTCTACGGCGGCCCCGCGATCGTCGTCGACTTCGGCACGGCGACGACGTTCGACGCGGTCAGCGCGCGCGGCGAGTACGTCGGCGGCGTCATCGCCCCCGGCATCGAGATCTCCGTCGAGGCCCTCGGCGTCCGCGGCGCCCAGCTCCGCAAGATCGAGGTGGCCCGGCCGCGCAGCGTGATCGGCAAGAACACGGTCGAGGCGATGCAGTCGGGCATCATCTACGGCTTCGCCGGCCAGGTCGACGGCGTGGTCAACCGGGTGGCCCGCGAGCTGGCGGAGGACCCCGACGACGTCACCGTCATCGCCACGGGCGGCCTGGCGCCGATGGTCCTGGGCGAGTCCTCGGTCATCGACGAGCACGAGCCGTGGCTGACCCTGATCGGCCTGCGCCTGGTGTACGAGCGGAACGTCTCCCGCATGTGAGCGGTGCGGGGCGTCGCCACCAGGGCCGGGTGGGTGCGCAGCCCGGCGCGGCGGGGCACCGCCGCGCCCACCCGTGCCGCCCCGGCGGCACGGCGGCCCGCAGCTCAGCGGGCACCCGCACCCCCGCCCACCCGGGTGGTCCCCCGCGCCACACCCGTCCGCTATGTCGAAATTGTCTGATTAGCGCGTATCGTCGCCGCATGCCCACGCCCTACGGATCCCGCGGCGGCATGGCGTTCGGCGTGGAGGAGCTGCGTGTGCTCCGCCGCGCTCTCGCCCTCGCCCTCCACCCGACCTCCGCCTCGTCCGACGACGTCCAGGACTGTCTCCGTCTCGCAGAGTCGCTCGACGAGGCGATGCGGGAGGGGGCCAGGCTCCGTGCCTTCCTCGTGGCCGACCTGGGCCGGTACCGCGCCGCACTCCCCGGCACCGCCGCCGGCTACCTCACACTCCTCGACGAGGCTTTGGCCGCCGGCTACCGCCCCCGTCCCGACGACCTCACCGCCCTGCGCGCCCTGCGCGGCAACCCCGCCGCCGCGGCCCTGCTGGACCGCTGCACGGTCACCCTCGTCACCACCAGCGCCCCGGCGGACCCCGGCGTGCACTCCACCGTCCCCGCCGCCCGCACCCGCCTCCTGGCCCTGCCCGGCGGAGCCGACCGGCAGCCCGAGAAGAAGCCCGCCCGCAAGCCGCCGGCCCCGAAGCCCGCTCCCAAGCCCTCCCCGGCCCCGGATCCGGCGCCCGCCCCGGGCGGCCCGAAGCCCTCCCGCCCGATCCCCACCCCGGGCGAGGTCTTCCCGCGCCGCAAACCCGCCCCGCCACCCCCGGCGAACCCCCAGCAGCTCGCCGCGGGCTGACGTGGCTACCCTGGATCCATGGACTACGTCTCCGCGCTGCTGCCCCCGGTCGTCATGGCCGTGTTCTTCATCGGCGTGATCCGGGTGATCGTGAAGACACAGGGCGGCGCCAACAAGGCCAAGGAGGACGCGGCCGTCGACGCCGCCCTCACGCGTGTGGAGGGCGTCCGCCAGCCCTCCGCGCCCGCTCCGAAGACCGGCGCCTGACCTCACCTCTCCCAGGGCGTACGACTCCGCGGGGCCCGTCGCACGGTGCCCGCGCCTCCGAGTCGTACGCCCTTTTTGTTCCCGTTCGTCGGTGAAGCGCACGTCCGCCACGCCATTACCGAGATCTCCCACTATTGTTCTGAGCTGTGCCTCGCCCATTGGGAGAACTCGAAGACGCGGTCATGTCGCGGGTCTGGAAGTGGAACCGCCCCGTGACCGTTCGAGAAGTCCTGGAAGATCTTCAGAAGGAGCGGTCCATCGCCTACACCACGGTGATGACCGTTTTGGACAATCTCCACCAGAAGGGCTGGGTGCGCCGCGAGGCGGAAGGCCGCGCCTATCGATATGAGGCGGTCTCCACCCGCGCCGCCTACGCCGCCGCCCTGATGAACGACGCCTGGTCGCAGAGCGACAACCCCGCCGCCGCTCTCGTCGCCTTCTTCGGCATGATGAGCGAGGAACAGCGTCAGGCTCTCAGCGATGCCGTACGCATCGTCCAGGGCCCGGAAACGCAGGAACCGACCGAACCGTCGGAATCCGCGGAAGCCCGGGAAGCCGCAACCGAGCCGGAACAGGCGGAACAGCCGGAACAGGCAGAACCCGCGGAAGGCCCCCCGGAGAACCCCGCCTCGGCTCAGGGGTCCGGCGGGCGATAGCGTCCGTTCATGTCCGCGAAGAGCCCCGACGCCCCCGCAAAAGCCATCACCGTCCGGCGGGCGCGCACCAGCGATGTCCCGGCCGTGCGTCGCCTCCTTGACGCCTACGTCCGCGGGGGCATCCTCCTCGACAAAGCAACGGTGACCCTTTACGAGGACATCCAGGAGTTCTGGGTCGCGGAACGCGACGACAACGCCGAGGTCGTCGGCTGCGGCGCCCTGCACGTGATGTGGGAAGACCTCGCGGAAGTGCGCACTCTCGCGGTGCAGCCCGGCCTCAAGGGCGCGGGCGTCGGGCACCTGGTGCTGGAGAAGTTGCTGCAGACCGCCCGCTGGCTCGGCGTTCGCCGGGTTTTCTGTCTGACCTTCGAAGTCGACTTCTTCGGCAAGCACGGCTTCGTGGAGATCGGCGAGACCCCGGTCGACACGGATGTCTACGCGGAGCTGCTGCGTTCCTATGACGAGGGTGTCGCGGAGTTCCTCGGTCTCGAACGAGTGAAACCGAACACCTTGGGCAACAGCCGGATGCTTCTGCATCTGTGATCGCCGAGGCGGACAACAGTCCGGCCACAACTGGGCCCGCCCGGTTCGTCAAGGCATATTCCGAGGCGCGCCCCCTGCCCCGGTGCCCTATGTCCGAAACGCGCACGTTTCCGGACGGAGGCGGGGCTACCGGTCTCTGCCGAGGGTTTGTGTTTTTCCGGCAAAAGCGGTTTGCTTTCCGAGGTACTGCAGTACTGCATATAACAGGGGACGGCGATACGGCGGACGCCGGCACACCCCGGCCCTGAAGATATCGATGAAAGGAAATCCGGTGGCACAGAAGGTTCAGGTCCTTCTTGTCGACGACCTCGACGGTGGCGAGGCGGACGAGACCGTGACGTTCGCGCTGGACGGCAAGACGTACGAGATCGATCTCACCACCGCCAATGCGGACAAGCTCCGTGGCCTTCTCGAGCCTTACGTGAAGGGCGGTCGTCGTACCGGAGGCCGTGCTTCGGGCGGGCGCGGAAAGACGCGCGCCGCTTCCAGCGGCAGCCAGGACACCGCGGCGATCCGCGCCTGGGCGAAGGAGAACGGCTACGAGGTCAACGACCGCGGCCGTGTTCCCGCGACCATCCGCGAGGCTTACGAGAAGGCCAACGGCTGAACAGCGGCACTACCGACCCTGCGTACGCGAGGCCGGCGGCTGGGCGCCCGCGCGCCGCAGCCGGACCCGGTGGCAGTGCGTGGCCACCGTGTCCACCAGCCGCACGAGATCGGGGGCGTCTCCACCGCCCCCCAAGGCCGACAGCGTCGGCAGCGAGGCCTCGACCTCGCATCCCGGCTCGGGGGGCCGCAGCCACACGGCGGCCCCCTGGGAACCGAGCCGGCCCAGGGGAAGCGGCCGGCCGGCACCCGGGCCGGGAGCACGCGGCGGCGGCACGTCCGCACCGGGGGGTGACGGGACGCCCGCGACGCCCGTAGCGGGGGGTGACGGGACGCCCGCGTCGCCCGTACCGCCGGCCGACCGCGCGTCCGGTACGCGAAGCGACGGCGCCTCCTCCCGGAGGGACGCCGCCGGCGGCAGCGGCGCCTGAAGGCAAGCGCCCGAGCCGAGGGCCCTGAGGTCCAGCGGCAGGGTTCCCCAGTCCAGCCACTCCAGCAGCCCCGGCAGCTCCTCCGCGCTGCCCGCGGCCACCAGCAGCTGCACGCGCCCGCCCCGGACGGCCACCGGAGAGCGCGGCCCCAGGCGCCGCAGCGCGGCGGCTCCCGCCTCCGCCGGTACGTCCAGGACGTCGAAGCGCACCCCGAGCGCCAGCCGCACCGGGTCCCCGGGCGCCGTCGGCCAGCCCAGGGCGTCCTCGTACCACCGCCGGACCCGGCAGCGGCGGGGCCGCGGGATCGCGCCGGGTGTGCGGCCGGTCACGGAGGGGAGGGCGCCGAACATGCCAAGTGCAACCGCCGGAAGGGCGCGCGGGTTACGCTGCTGTGACTTTGTGTGCTGATGTGAGCGCACAGCGTGGCGAAACGGGGGCGTGCGGGGGGTGCGCGGAGGCGCAAGGTTGTTCGCCCGTAGCGGAGGGAACGGGGGCGCTCGGCATGGACTGTCGGTCCCCCCGGGTAAGACATCCCTAGTGGGAGGGGGCGACACGCAGGAAAGGACGTCTCACGTTCGCCATCGGCGTACTGGCGAGTGGGGTATCTGCCTGGCCTGCGGGAACATCGTCTCGCACCATCGGGTTGGAGCAGATGTCGGCGTTCGGGGTCAGGAGGCCAAGGACGGTGTCGGCAGTTGGAATGAGCGGTCCCCGCTTGCGGGACTAAGCTGCGGAAGGACAGGGAGGGGAAGTTCCCCCCACTGCCTGACCGCTCTGAGGAGCGATTAACGATGTTCGAGAGGTTCACCGACCGCGCGCGGCGGGTTGTCGTCCTGGCTCAGGAAGAAGCCCGGATGCTCAACCACAACTACATCGGCACTGAACACATCCTCCTGGGCCTGATCCACGAGGGTGAAGGTGTCGCCGCCAAGGCCCTTGAGAGCCTCGGGATTTCGCTCGAGGCGGTCCGCCAGCAGGTGGAGGAGATCATCGGCCAGGGCCAGCAGGCCCCGTCCGGGCACATCCCCTTCACCCCCCGTGCCAAGAAGGTCCTGGAGCTGTCGCTCCGCGAGGCCCTTCAGCTGGGCCACAACTACATCGGCACGGAGCACATCCTGCTCGGCCTGATCCGCGAGGGCGAGGGCGTCGCCGCCCAGGTCCTGGTCAAGCTGGGCGCAGATCTGAACCGCGTGCGGCAGCAGGTGATCCAGCTGCTCTCCGGTTACCAGGGCAAGGAGACCGCCACCGCCGGCGGTCCTGCCGAGGGCACCCCCTCCACGTCCCTGGTCCTCGACCAGTTCGGCCGGAACCTCACCCAGGCCGCTCGTGAGTCCAAGCTCGACCCGGTCATCGGGCGCGAGAAGGAGATCGAGCGGGTCATGCAGGTGCTGTCCCGCCGTACGAAGAACAACCCGGTGCTGATCGGTGAGCCCGGCGTCGGCAAGACCGCCGTCGTCGAGGGCCTCGCCCAGGCCATCGTCAAGGGCGAGGTGCCCGAGACCCTCAAGGACAAGCACCTCTACACCCTGGACCTCGGTGCCCTGGTCGCCGGCTCCCGTTACCGCGGTGACTTCGAGGAGCGCCTGAAGAAGGTGCTCAAGGAGATCCGCACCCGCGGCGACATCATCCTGTTCATCGACGAGCTCCACACGCTGGTCGGCGCGGGTGCCGCCGAGGGCGCCATCGACGCGGCCTCCATCCTCAAGCCCATGCTGGCCCGCGGTGAGCTGCAGACCATCGGTGCGACCACGCTGGACGAGTACCGCAAGCACCTGGAGAAGGACGCGGCCCTGGAGCGCCGCTTCCAGCCCATCCAGGTCGCGGAGCCGTCCCTGCCGCACACGATCGAGATCCTCAAGGGTCTGCGCGACCGGTACGAGGCCCACCACCGCGTGTCCATCACGGACGAGGCGCTGGTCCAGGCCGCCACGCTGGCCGACCGGTACATCTCGGACCGCTTCCTGCCGGACAAGGCGATCGACCTGATCGACGAGGCCGGTTCCCGGATGCGCATCCGCCGGATGACCGCGCCGCCGGACCTGCGCGAGTTCGACGAGAAGATCGCCGGTGTCCGCCGGGACAAGGAGTCCGCGATCGACTCGCAGGACTTCGAGAAGGCCGCGTCCCTGCGCGACAAGGAGAAGCAGCTCCTCGCCGCCAAGGCCAAGCGGGAGAAGGAGTGGAAGGCCGGCGACATGGACGTCGTCGCCGAGGTCGACGGCGAGCTGATCGCCGAGGTCCTCGCGACCGCCACCGGCATTCCGGTCTTCAAGCTCACCGAGGAGGAGTCCTCCCGCCTGCTGCGCATGGAGGAGGAACTCCACAAGCGGGTCATCGGCCAGAACGACGCCGTCAAGGCGCTGTCGAAGGCGATCCGCCGTACGCGTGCCGGTCTGAAGGACCCCAAGCGTCCCGGTGGCTCGTTCATCTTCGCCGGCCCGTCCGGTGTCGGTAAGACCGAGCTGTCCAAGGCGCTCGCCGAGTTCCTCTTCGGCGACGAGGACGCGCTGATCTCCCTCGACATGTCGGAGTTCAGCGAGAAGCACACGGTCTCGCGTCTCTTCGGTTCGCCCCCCGGTTACGTGGGCTACGAAGAGGGCGGCCAGCTGACCGAGAAGGTGCGGCGCAAGCCGTTCTCGGTGGTCCTCTTCGACGAGGTCGAGAAGGCCCACCCGGACATCTTCAACTCGCTGCTGCAGATCCTGGAGGACGGTCGCCTGACCGACTCCCAGGGCCGGGTCGTGGACTTCAAGAACACGGTCATCATCATGACGACCAACCTCGGCACCCGGGACATCTCCAAGGGCTTCAACCTGGGCTTCGCGGCCTCGGGTGACACGAAGACCAACTACGAGCGCATGAAGAACAAGGTCCAGGACGAGCTCAAGCAGCACTTCCGGCCCGAGTTCCTCAACCGCGTCGACGACGTGGTCGTCTTCCCGCAGCTCAGCCAGGACGACATCCTCAAGATCGTCGACCTGATGATCGGCAAGGTGGACGAGCGCCTCAAGGACCGGGACATGGGCATCGAGCTCTCCCAGTCCGCCAAGGAGCTGCTGTCCAGGAAGGGCTACGACCCCGTGCTGGGTGCGCGTCCGCTGCGCCGCACCATCCAGCGCGAGATCGAGGACTCGCTGTCGGAGAAGATCCTCTTCGGCGAGCTCCGTCCCGGTCACATCGTGGTCGTGGACACGGAGGGCGAGGGCGAGGCCAAGACCTTCACCTTCCGCGGCGAGGAGAAGTCGGCCCTGCCCGACGTCCCGCCGATCGAGCAGGCGGCCGGCGGCACGGGTCCGAACCTGAGCAAGGACGCGTGACCGTCACGGCCGAGTGAGCCGGACGAGAGGGGCCGGTGCCTTCCGGGCACCGGCCCCTTCGCCGTGTCCGGGGTCGGACGCGGATGATCTCGACGGTGGGGAAGCCGTCGGCGTAGGGGGCGAGGGAGCCGCCGTGGAGCGGGCCGACACCCACCGTGGGCGGCCCGGGCAGCCGGGAGGCGATGACCGGCAGCGCCTTGATGGCCGGCGGATCGCCGAGAATCCGCGGATCCCGCCCGCCGGGCAGCTCCGACATGGCGGCCTCGTGGGCGTAGGCCTCCGGGCGCCGTAGCGGGACAGCGACGCCAGCACCGGCAGGGCGGCCACCTCGGACCAGTCCTCGGCGCTCAGGCACTGCCGGCCGGACACGCCGGACGTGAGGGACGGCAGCGTGGGCCACCGGGACAGGCCGCGCAGGCCCGTGGAGAGGGTGGAGTCCATCCCCAGGAAGAGGCTGAGCAGGGGCGCCTCGGTGGGCAGGGTGCCGGTGAGCCGGTCTCCCGGGAGGCTCCGGGTGATGGAGAGCCGGGTGAGCCGCCGCAGGTACCGCCAGTCCGGTGAGGACCGCGTCGGGGGCGGAGAGCACCAGGTGGGCGAGCACCAGATCGGTGAGCGGCAGGCCGGCCAGGCCGTCGGGGGCGGGGCCCGAGCGGTGCAGCCGCCTGGCCGGCTCGCGGTGGCCGAGGCGGACCGCTTGGACGTCGCCCATGGGGGCGCCGGGCTGCTGTCGAGCACCGTCGGGGCCGGCCGTCTCGCCCCCGGGATCACGAAACGGGGGCGAGACTGCCCGCAGTCGGTCAGGCGGTCAGGAGAGCTGGCCGTCGTAGTCCGGCAGCTTGAACGTCCGCTCGGCGTGGCCGCCCGAGAGGTCGGTGGCGCTGTTGCCGATGTTCGCGATGATCGTGTAGCCCTTCTTCTCGATGTCGACGCGCTGGGCCGTCTTGTAGTCGGCGACGTTCTTGAAGAGGTCGATGAAGTTGCGGACGTAGAGCCCGGAGACCCGGTAGCCGGTCTGCTTCAGGTTGTACTCGGTGAACGAGTAGATGATCCCGGGGCGGGCGGTCACGAAGAACACGGCGACGCCGCGTTCCTGCGCGTATCTGGCGGCCTCCAGGACCGGCTTGTTGGCCGGCTGCGGGTAGCTGAAGCCGAAGTCCGTCTCCAGCGCCGTGTTGTCGATGTCGAGGACGACAGCCTGCTTCTCGCCCGGCTTCGGGGCCGCGATCCGCTGCTTCAGGTAGGGCAGCGCCTGGTCCATCACGGCCTGACAGTCCCGCTGCCAGGTGGCGTAGTCGACGTCCGCCGCCGCGGTCGTGGCGGCGGCTGTGGCGGGCGCGGAGGCGCGGGTGGGGGTCGCCGCGTCGGCCGGTGCGGCCATGGCCACCAGGGCGGCCGCCGAGACGGCGGTGACGGATGCGCGGTGCAGCCAGGGGCGTCGGGTCTGCATGTCGTGGGGGTCCTCTCACGTCAATGACGCTGCCAACATGTCGTGTGCATGCTCGTGGGCGAGGGTGGCGCGAGGGGAACCGTAGGGTTACCGGACGGTAGGTGCCTAGTAGCGTGCGCCACATTTCCGGAAGGACCGCAGAAGGGCTCCGGTGACATGCCGCACAGGCGATATGTCCGTTACTACCTGGAATAGTGGTGAGCGGCCCGGGAGGAAACGGGCATCGCCCCCGTGGAAGGGGCGGAAGTGCAGGCTCATGCTCTGTTTCGTCCCGAATGAGGGGTGTGTCAAGAGACGTAGAACACTGAACGAAATTACTAACTTCTGTCGTAGATCACGTTTTTGGGAGTTTGTCGGGCCTCGGGTTACCAAGGGATGGCCATTCGGCGAGCGACTGCGCGCCGGGTGGTTTTCTCCGTCCCCTTCCCCACGAGGTTTCGATGTCCCAGCGCGTCACGTCCCGTTCCTTCCGTACGTCCCAGCTCCGCACCCGTGCGACCGTGCTGGCCGCCGGCCTCGGTGTCTCGGTCGCACTGGGAGCCGGGGTCGCGTCCGCCGCCGACACCACGGCCGCGTCCGGTGCCGCCAGTGCCGTCCAGGCACAGGCCGCCGCCCAGGCCAAGGCCGCCAAGGCCGAGGCCGTGAAGGCCGAGAAGGCCGCCCAGGCCGCCGCGGCGAAGAAGGCGGCCGAGAAGAAGGCCGCCGCGAAGAAGGCGGCCGCGAAGAAGGCCAAGCCGTCCTGGGTCGACCCGGTGAAGAAGTACAAGCTCTCCGCGAGCTTCGCCCAGAACGGCGGCATGTGGCAGTCCACCCACAGCGGCCAGGACTACGCCGTCCCGAGCGGCACCCAGGTCGTCGCCGCCCACGGCGGCACGGTGGTCAAGGCCGGCGGCAACGGCGCCGGTGACGGCCCCGCCTACGGCAACGCCGTCGTGATCAAGCACGGCAACGGCACCTACTCGCAGTACGCCCACCTGTCGAAGGTCAACGTGCGCATCGGCCAGGTCGTCAAGACCGGCCAGGAGATCGCCCGGTCCGGCAACACCGGCAACTCCAGCGGTCCCCACCTGCACTTCGAGATCCGCACGACCCCGAACTACGGCTCGGCGGTCGACCCGGTCAAGTTCCTGCGCGCCAAGGGCGTGAAGGTCTGACCCGGCCCCGCGCCGACCGGGTCCGCTAGGAGCTCCTGGCTCCCCGGTGGGCCTGGGTCACCAGATCCGTGGCGACCTCGAGAACGGCCTTGTGCCGCTCCTCGGGGTCGTCTCCCACGTCCTGGAGCAGGAACATCCCGGCGTGCAGCGTGAAGATCGCGCTGGCGCAGCGGACCTGGTCGACCAGGTCCGCGTCCGGGTCGACGATGATGTCGCGCAGGCTGTGCACGCGCGCCTTGAAGGACTCGCCGATCCGCAGGTCCCGCACCGATGCCTGGTTGTCGTGCATGAAGCGGAACAGCGGGGCCGCCTCGGCGAGCGTGTCGGCGTAGCGGCGGATGATCTCCTGCTTGGTCTCCAGCGTGTGCGGCCGGCTCCGGCCCCAGTCGATCAGGTCCTCGATCGGCTGCGTGAGGTCCTCGAAGATGCTGACGAGGATCTCTTCCTTCGTCTTGAAGTGGTAGTAGAGCGCCGCCTTGGTGACGTCCAGGCGCTCGGCGATCTCGCGCAAGGACGTCTTCTCGTAGCCCTGCTCCGCGAAGAGTTCGAGGGCCACGTCCTGGATGCGCCGGCGGGTGTCCCCGCGGCGCCGCTGCCTGGTGCCGTCCATGGTGCCGCCCATCCTCCTACGCCGCTCGCTTTCCATAAACTTACTTGACGCCCGGCTAGTTCCGCGGCTAGCTTCCGAGTGTAGTCACTAGCCGGTCGGCAAGTAAGTAGCGGTAGCTGGGGGAGTGGGAAGCGATGGCGGACACGACGGACACGGTGGCGGCGGCCGACGCCGGTACCGGGGGGAAACAGCCCAGGAGCGTGCGGGTCGTGCTCCTCGCGCTGATGATCGCGATGATGCTCGCGATGCTCGACAACATGATCATCGGCACGGCGATGCCGACGATCGTCGGTGAGCTGGGCGGGCTCGAACACCTCTCGTGGGTGGTCACCTCGTACACGCTCGCCACCGCCGCCTCGACCCCGCTGTGGGGCAAGCTCGGCGACATGTACGGCCGCAAGGGCACGTTCCTGTCGTCGATCGTCCTGTTCCTGATCGGCTCGGCGCTCAGCGGCATGGCCCAGGACATGGGCCAGCTCATCGGCTTCCGCGCGGTCCAGGGCCTCGGCGCCGGCGGTCTGATGGTCGGCGTCATGGCGATCATCGGCGACCTGATCCCGCCCCGGGAGCGCGGCAAGTACCAGGGCATGATGGCCGGCGTCATGGCGCTGGCGATGATCGGCGGCCCGCTCGTCGGCGGCACGATCACCGACAACTGGGGCTGGCGCTGGGCGTTCTACATCAACCTGCCGCTCGGCGTGGTCGCGCTGGTCGCCGTCAGCGCCGTGCTGCACCTGCCGAAGAAGCGGGCCCAGGCGCGGATCGACTACCTGGGCGCCGGGCTGCTGACCGTCGGCATCACCGCGATCGTGCTGGTCACCACCTGGGGCGGCACCGAGTACGCCTGGACCTCGGCGCGGATCATGGAGCTGATCGGGATCGGCGTCGCCGCACTGGTCGGGTTCGTGTTCTGGCAGACCCGCGCCGCGGAGCCGGTCCTGCCGCTGCACATCTTCCGCAGCCTGAACTTCACGCTGATGTCGGTCATCGGCTTCATCACGGGCTTCGTGATGTTCGGCGCCACGCTGTTCCTGCCCTTCTACCAGCAGGCCGTGCAGGGCGCCTCCGCGACCAACTCCGGGCTGCTGCTGCTGCCGATGCTCGGCGCGATGCTCGTCACGTCGATGGTCGCCGGGCGCGTGACCACCAACACCGGCCGCTACAAGGTGTTCCCGGTGCTGGGCAGCGCGCTGATGATCGTCGGCCTGTACCTGCTGTCCACGATGGACACGGGGACCTCGCGGTTCACGTCCGGTGTCTTCATGGCCGTGGTCGGCCTCGGCATGGGCTGCCTGATGCAGATCACCATGCTGGTCGCGCAGAACAGCGTGGAGATGAAGGACATGGGCGTCGCGTCCTCGTCCACCACCCTCTTCCGCACCCTGGGGTCCTCCTTCGGCGTCGCGATCATGGGCGCGCTGTTCAACCACCGCGTCCAGGACGTCATGGCCGAGCGGGCCGGGGCGCTGGGCTCGAAGGTGACCGAGCAGTCCGCCCAGCTCGACCAGGCGAGCCTGGCCAGGCTGCCGGAGGCGGCCCGGGAGGCCTACCAGCACGCGGTCGCCGCCGGTACGCACTCGGCGTTCCTGCTGGGAGCAGCGGTGGCGGTCCTCGCCCTGGCGGCGGCGGTGTTCGTGAAGGAGGTGCCGCTGAAGGGAGCGGGCCCCAAGTCGGCGGAGGACGGCAAGGCCGACGGCCCGGCGGCTCCGGCCCCGATGGCCGAGGCGGTCTGACCGACGCCGCGCGAAACGGCGACAACGTCACCGACCGGCCTGTCGCCGACCGGCACGTCACCGACCGGCCTGTCGCCGAGTGGCACGTCACTGACCGGTACGTGACCGACTGGCCTGTCACCGAGCGGCAGGTCACCGAGCGGCACGTCACTGACCGGCCTGTCGCCGAGTGGCACATCACCGACTTACGGCCGTGTTGCACATCGGCTCGCGTACAAGCCCCCGGGTTCCGGCCCCGGGGGCTTTGCCGTGCCCGCACTCGCGTTCCGGCGCACACGGGGACGACCCCCAGCCCGTGCCCGCACTCGCGTTCCGGCGCACACGGGGACGACCCCCAGCCCGTGCCCGCACTCCGCTGTCCCGCGCCCCCGTCCCTCTGCGCACCGGCCGATGTCAGACCCCCGTGTCACCATCGGTCGCATGGACAGGATGCGGCAGGTCCGGCTCGCCAAGGACGCCATGGACCGGGACTGGGCCGACCCCGGGCTCGACCTGGACACGGTGGCCGCGCACGCCGGGTACTCGCGGTATCACTTCATCCGCGCCTTCAAGGAGGCCTACGGCGAGACCCCCGGCCAGTACCTCACGCACCGCCGGATCGACCGCGCCGAGGACCTGCTGCGCACGGCGAACCTCTCGGTGACGGAGATCTGCCACCTGGTCGGCTTCAGCAGCGTCGGCACCTTCTCGGCCCGCTTCAAGGCGTGGACGGGGATGACCCCCAGCGCGTACCGGTCCAGGCACGTCGGCCGCGGAGCCGCCCTGATACCGGGCTGCTACGCCATGCTCTGGGCCGGCGGCTTCCGTTCCGCCCCCGCGCCGGCCCCCGCCGACGAGCAGCGCAATTCCGGAGAAGCGCGCTGACATCCCCGCTGCCTACGGTGGCAGGGCACGCACGACGAGCCGCGAAGCAGCAGGAGCACGCCATGATCAAGGGTCTCGCCATCTCGACCGTCTGGGTCCTCGACCAGGACCGGGCCAAGGAGTTCTACACGGAGAAGCTGGGTCTGGAGGTCCGTACGGACATGACCATGGGCGAGGGCGGCATGCGCTGGCTCACGGTCGGCTCGCCGAACCAGCCCGACGTCGAGCTCACCCTGATGGTGCCCGGCGGGCCCGCGACGGACCCCGAGTCCGCCGAGATGTTTCGCACGCTGGTGACCAAGGGCGCGCTCGGCGCGGGCGTGCTGACCACCGACGACATCCACGGCGACTACCGCAAGCTCAAGGACCGGGGCGTGGAGTTCCTCCAGGAGCCGCAGGAGCGTCCGTACGGCACGGAGGCGCTCTTCCGCGACGACTCCGGCAACTGGTTCTCGTTCACCCAGCGCCGCGAGGGCGGTCTCGACCTGGACCAGGACTGGACCTGCTGATCCGGGGGGCGGGCCGTCAGGACGCCGGCAGCATCGGGTAGCTGCCCGTGTTCGTCGGCGCGTGTTCCGGCAGCCACAGCACCGCCACCGCGCCCTCGGCCGGTACGCCCTCCGGCGCGCCCGGCGTGCGGACGTTGCGGAAGGTCAGCCGGGCGCCCAGCACGCGGGCCTGCCCGGCCGCGATGGTCAGGCCGAGGCCGTGGCCGTGCCCGGCCCGGTCCTTGCTGCCGGTGCGGAAGCGGCTCGGCCCCTCGGCGAGCAGGTCCTCCGGGAAGCCCGGGCCGTGGTCGCGCACCCGGATGACCCGGCCCTCGACGGTGACCTGGACGGGCGGCTTGCCGTGCCGGGCCGCGTTGGCCAGCAGGTTGAACAGCACGCGCTCCAGGCGCCGGGGGTCCGTGGTGACCTCCGACTCGTGCACGATCCGCACCTCGATGTCCGGGTCCTTGGCCGCCACCCGCCGGGCGACGAACTCGCCCAGCATGATGTCCTGCAGCTCCGCCCGCTCCGAGGCGCCGTCGAGACGGGCCACCTCCAGCACGTCCTCGACGAGCGTGCGCATGGCCTTGGCCCGGTCCAGCACCAGCTCGGTCGGGCGGCCGGGCGGCAGCAGTTCGGCGGCGGTCAGCAGCCCGGTCACCGGGGTGCGCAGTTCGTGCGCGATGTCGGCGGTGACCCGCCGTTCGGCCTCGATGCGCTGGCGCAGGGCGTCCGCCATGGCGTCCACCGCGCTGGCCAGGTCGTCGGTCTCGTCCCGCACGACCCCGCCCATGGCGTCCCGCACGCGCACGTCCGTCTCGCCGCCCGCGAGCTGGTTGGCCGCGACGGCCGCCTTGCGCAGCCGCCGCGACAGATGGCCGCCGATGAGCACGCCGAGCGCGCTGCCGCCGAGGACGACGGCGATCGACCCGATCACCAGGGCCTGGTCGAGGTCCTTGAGGATGTCCGAGCTGCGGTCCGTGAAGCCCGAGTGCAGGGACATCACGTGCCCGTTCTTCAGCGGCACCGCGGCCCATATGTCCGGCGCGTCACCGGGCCGGTCCGCCACGTAGGTGGCCCGCTGGCCCGCCTCGACCCGGTCCCGCAGCTCCTCCGGGAGGTTCGGGTCGTCGATCTTGGTGTTGGGGAAGTTCATACGCCCGGACAGCTCGAAGTTGCGCTGGGCGATCATGATGCGCTCGTCGGCGAGGTCGCGCGCGTTGTCCAGCATCGACACCCGCGCGGCGTTGTGCACGACCAGGCTCAGCGCGATCGCCACCAGCGCGCCGACCAGCGCGATGGCCGCGCTCAGCTTCCATCTCAGGCCCGTGCGGATGCCCGCGCGCTCCAGACCCGTGGCGACCAGGCGCCGGAAGTGCCCCCTCATACCCCGCTCAGGCCTTCAACTTGTAGCCGAAACCCCGGACCGTCTCGATCCGGTCCTGGCCGATCTTCTGCCGCAGCCGCTGCACGTGCACGTCGACGACCCGGGTGTCCCCGCCCCAGCCGTAGTCCCACACCCGCTCCAGCAGCTTGTCCCGGGAGAGCACCGTGCCCGGCGCCGAGGAGAACTCCAGCAGCAGCCGCATCTCGGTCGGCGTCAGCGCCACCGGCTGCCCGGCCCGGCGGACCTCCATGCCCTCGGTGTCGACCTCCAGGTCCCCGAAGGTCAGCACCCCGCCGTCGGCCGGGGCGGCCTGCTCCTCGGCGCGGCCCCCGCCCGCATGCCCGAACCGCCGCAGCACCGCGCGGATCCGGGCGACCAGCACGGCCCCGTCGAACGGCTTGGTCACGTAGTCGTCGGCGCCCGCCTCCAGGCCCAGCACCACGTCGATGGAGTCGGCCCGGGCCGACAGCATGATCACCGGCACGGTCGACTCGTCCCGGATACGGCGGCACAGACTGACCCCGTCCAGGCCGGGGACCATCACGTCCAGCAGCGCGATGTCGGGCCGGTCGGCCCGGAACGCCTCCAGGCCCGACAGCCCGTCGGGCATGGCGGTGACCGCGAAGCCGTCCCGTTCCAGGGCCAGCTGCGTGGCCTCGCGGATGACGTCGTCGTCCTCGACGAACAGGACGTGGGTCTGGTCTGCCATCCCGGTGCTCTCTGTCCTTAGGGGTTCGTGGGGTGCGTTCTCTTCGCTGTGACGCGCGAAACGGGCGCCGCGTTCACCGAGTCATCGGTCCGGGGCGCCCGAACGGTTCACGCGGCCGTGCGGCGGCGTCAGCTCGCGGGCGCCGGCGACGGGGTGTCGCCGACGACCTTCCCGTAGTCGTTGTGCGTGCGGTACTCCTCGTCGAACCGGCCGGACGACCACCGGTACGTGATCACGTTCTCCCCGGAGGGACTCGACACCGGGTCGCCCTTCTCGTACACCTGCTTGGTCACCACGAGGTCGCCGCGGTCGATCTCCGCGTAGACCGGGGGCTCCTCGGCCTTGAACACATTCTGGTACGAGCCGTCCTGCTCGCGGTACACATAACTGCCCACGCCCACCGCGTCGCCGCAGGTCAGCACATTGACCACGACGTCGTCGGCCGAGCCGCCGGTCAGATTCCCGTAGGAGACGTCGACCGGGTACTCGTCGGCCACGCACGGCTTGAGGTCCCGCTTGACCTCCGGCGCGACCTTCGGGTCGTCCTTGATGAGCGCGACCGCGTTCACGGTGTCGGGTGTCTTCGACGGCACCGCGGTCGGGGTGGCCGCGGCGGCACCCGCCACCGAGTCGGCGTGCGCCGGGCCCTCGTCCCGGGCTCCGGTGCCGCCGGCGGCACACGAGGACGCGAAAAGGGCGAGGGCGGCGAACACGGCCAGTGCCGTGATCACCGCCTGGATGCCGCCCCGGTTCCCCGGGGAACCCTCGCCGGTCAGGCCGCGCACCGCTCCCGCTCCTCACGCTCCAGCGCGCGTGCGTCCAGATCGCGGGACTCCAGCTCCTCGCGGAGCCGGGCGAGCGCCCGGTGCAGCGTGCTCTTGACCGTTCCGGCCGACATGCCGAGGGCGGCGGCCGTCTCCTCCGTGGACATCTGCTCCCAGTGTCGCAGCACCACGACACTGCGCTGCTTCGGGGCGAGGACCTTCAGCACGTCCATCAGCAGGGCGCGGTCCGCGTGCTGCTCGGTGGAGTCGTCGACCGAGGCGTCCGGGAGCTGCTCGGTGGGCACCTCCTCCAGCTTGCGGGCCCGCCACCACTCCGTCCGGGTGTTGATCATCACCCGGCGCAGGTAGGCGTCGGCCAGCCGCTTGTCCTCGATGGTCTCCCAGCGGCCGTACGTCCGCACCAGTGCCGTCTGCAGCAGGTCCTGGGCGTCCGTGGGGTCCGGGACCAGGCGGCGGGCGCTGCGCAGCAGCGCGTCCTGCCGGGTGCGGACGTACTCCTCGAACTCGAGCACCTCGCCCTGCGCCATGGTGAACCGCCTCCCGTTTCCCCGTCCGGGCCGGCTCCCCGCCGCCCGTGCACTGCCTGTGGTCCTCAGTCGTCCCGGGTCTTCCGGGAACGCATCCGAAGGTACGGAGGCCTTGTCACGGCGCTGTCCGAAGCAGCCTGCGGCCAGCGCTCGGCTGTCCGTCGGTTGTGTAACGGATGTCGGAACGGGGTAAAACGGTGGGCCAGTTGAGATGGTTATGGGGTGATTTGCCCGGCCGTTGAAGCCGCTGAAGCAGGGCGGCGGCGGGGAAGCGTCTGTGACGTTCCTGTGCGTCAGGTCAGCGGCAGCCGGTACAGCCCGCCCGCCATCGGCTCCACCAGACCGTCGGCGACGAGCCCGTCGAGGGCGCGGGCCCGCTGCACCGGCTCGTGCCACACCCGGTCCAGGGCCGCCTGCGGCACCGGTCCGTGCGCCTCCCGCAGCACGGCGAGCAGCCGCCCGCGCACCTGACGGTCGGTGCCCGCGTACGTCTGGCCGCGGCGCGGCGGGCCGTCGTGCGCCGGCTTGCCCGCCAGCCGCCACGCGCACTGCGCGGCGATCGGGCAGCGGTGACACGACTCGCTCTTGGCCGTGCACACCAGCGCGCCCAGCTCCATGGAGGCGGCGGCCCAGCGGGCGGCGGTCGGCTCGTCGTCGGGCAGCAGCGCGCGGGCCAGCCTGCGTTCGGCGGCGGTGGTGGCGTTGGGCGGGTACTGCACGCCGGTGACCGCGCGGGCCAGGACCCGGCGCACGTTGGTGTCCAGCACGGGGTGGCGCTGCCCGTAGGCGAAGGAGGCGACTGCGGCGGCCGTGTACTCGCCGATGCCGGGCAGGGCCAGCAACTGGGCGTGGTCGGACGGTACGTCGCCGCCGTGCCGTTCCGTTATCGCGACGGCGGCGCCGTGCAGCCGCAGGGCGCGGCGCGGGTAGCCGAGCCGGCCCCAGGCGCGCACGGCCTCGCCGGGCGCCTCCCGGGCGAGGTCGGCGGGGCGCGGCCAGCGGGCCAGCCACTGCTCGTAGACGGGCAGGACGCGGCTCACCGGCGTCTGCTGGAGCATGAACTCACTGACCATCACGCCCCACGCCCCGGCCTCGGGGCGCCGCCAGGGCAGGTCGCGGGCGTTCTCGTCGAACCAGTCGATGACGGGGGAGTGCAGGTCCGTGCCGGGCGACGCGGGGGAAGGGACGGCCGGAGCAGCGGCGGGAGAAGGGACCGCGGGGGTCCCGGCGGGTTCGGGCTGCGAGGGCTTCGTGGGAGCAGTCATGACCTCCCGATGGTGCCACGCACCAACCCCATCCCGGGCACACCGCCACCGCCAGGCACGCTGCGGCCGACGGGGGCACACCGCCGCGGGCGGCGCACACCGCGGCCCTCGCGGTCGCCCCGCCCCGCCACTGCCGCGGTCGCGCCGCCGGCGACGGGGCACGCTGCCTCCAGCGGCGTACCCCCGCGGTCGTGGGTGCGCCGCTGCCGCTGTGGGCGCGCCGCCGACGGCGGGGGTACGCCATATCCGCGGTGCTTGGCGCGACCGCCGCGGGCGCACGCGCCGCGACGGCGCGCGCTGTGGCCATCGCGGCGCGTCGCCGTGGTGGGCACGCAGCGTCCCGGCGGGGGCATGCCGCCTCCGGCGGCGGCGCTGTCCGTCGTAGGCAGGCTGCTGAGGGCCGGGACCGCGCTGTGGCCGCCGTTGCCGTGGGCGCGTCGGTGGCGTCGCGGGTGCGCTGTCATCGGCGCGTCGTGGGCCGCTGGTACCTGACGATCGTCAGCAGTCGGGGCCCGGGTGGCGCTTGTAGCGTCCGGGGTATGGAACGTCCTCGTCCGGTCCCTCTCGCCCGGGGTGCCCTGCTGTGGGTGGTCCTCGCGCTGCCCGCGCTCGCCGCGGACCGGCTCGGGCTGAACGAGCCGCGGCCGCTCTGGCAGCAGGCCGCCGGCGTGGCGGTGCTGGCCGTCGCGGCCGGGCTCGCGCGCCGCGCCCCCCTGGCCGCCTTCGCGCTCGCGGCCGCCGTGAGTCTCGCCGCCGCTCCCGCCCTGTTCACCGTCTCGTACGGCCCCGCCCTCGGCGTGTTCGCGCTGCTGCTCGGGCTGCGCGCGGCCCGGGCGCGCCCCGCCGCGCTGTGCTTCACCGCCCTCGGCTGTGCCGGCACCGCGCGCATCGCGCTCGTCGGGGTCGACCCCGCCCCGGAGTGGTTCGTCATGACCGGCACGCTGCTCTTCGGCTGTGTCTTCCCCTGGCTCGGCGGGCGGTACTGGCGGCAGAGCCGGCAGCTGGCCGAGGCGGGCTGGCTGCGGGCCGCCCGGCTGGAGGACGAGCAGCGCCACGCCGAGGAACGCGCCCGGCTGCGCGAACGCGCCCGGATCGCCCAGGACATGCACGACTCCCTCGGGCACGAGCTGAGCCTCATCGCCCTGCGCGCGGGCGCCCTCCAGGTCGCCCCCGGCCTGGGCGACGCGCACCGCAGCGCGGCGGCCGACCTGCGCGTGGCCGCCGCCGACGCCACGGACCGGCTGCACCGCATCATCGGCGTCCTGCGCGAGGACGACGAACCCGCGCCCCTCGCCCCGCCCGGCGAGACACTGGAGCAACTCGTCGCCCGGGCCGCGGAGTCGGGACTCCCCGTGCGCTGGGAGCCCGCCGGACGGGGGACGGACCCGGAGCCCGGCGAGGTCGCCGAGCGGCTGCTGCACCGCGTGGTCCGTGAGGCGCTCACCAACGCGGCCCGGCACGCGCCGGGCGCCCCCGTGACCGTGTCGGTGGCGGGGCGGGCCGCGGGCACGTCCGTCAGCGTCACCAACGGCCCGCCCGCCAGTGTCACCAACGGCCCGCCTGCCAGCGGTGGTTCGGGCCCGTCCGGGGGCGGCACGGGGCTGCTCGGGCTGCGCGCCGCGGTCACGTCGGCGGGCGGCGTGTTCGAGGCGGGCCCGCACGAGGACGGCTTCCGGGTCCGGGCGTACGTCCCACGGCAGCGGCCCCCGGCCGAGCCCCCGCACCCCGCGTCCGCCCCGGCCGAGCCCCAGCGCCCCGCGTCCACCCCGGCCGAGCCCTCGCGCCTCGCCTCCGCCCCGGCCCCGTTCGCGCACGCCCGCCGCCGCTTCGCCGTCGGCCTCGGCAGCGCCGCCGGTGCGGGCGTGGCCGTGGTCGGCGCGGCCTTCGGCTGGTACGCGTACGCGGAGACGCACTCGGTCCTGGCGCCCGCCGTCTACGCGCGGCTCCAGCCGGGCGCCCCGGCCGCCGAGGTCGCGCCCGTGCTGCCCGGGCGCGAGGTGGCCGACCCGCCCGCGGAACGGGCCCCCGCACCACCCGCCGGAGCCGACTGCCGCTACTACCGCGCCAGCGGTGAACTCTTCGTCTCCGTCGACCACTTCAGACTGTGCTTCAAGGCCGGGCGGCTGGTCGCCAAGGACGTCGTCCCGCGCGTCGGCCTGTCCGGCGAAGGGCGAGAGGAATACGAGGAGTTCGCACGGTGATCCGCGTACTGCTGGCCGACGACGAGACGATGGTGCGGGCCGGGGTGCGGGCCATCCTGGGCAGCACCGACGGGACGGAGGTCGTCGCCGAGGCCGGTGACGGACGCGAGGCGGTCGAACTGGCCCGCGCCCACCGCCCGGACGTGGCGCTGCTCGACATCCGTATGCCGCGCCTGGACGGGCTCACCGCGGCGGAGGAGATCGTACGGACCGTGCCGGGTACGGCCGTCGCCATGCTCACCACCTTCTCCGAGGGCGCGTATGTCACCCGCGCCCTCGGCGGCGGCGCCACCGGCTTCCTGCTGAAGTCCGGCGACCCGTACGAACTCATCGCGGGCGTACGGGCGGTGGCGGCGGGCGCCGCGTTCCTGTCGCCGAAGGTGGCCCGGTACGTCATCGACGAGGGCCTCGGCGGCGGCCGGCTCACCCGAGAGGCACGGGCACGCGCGCGCGTGGCGGTGCTGAGCCCCCGCGAACGCGAGGTGCTCGGGCTGGTCGGCGCGGGCCTGTCCAACCCGGAGATCGCCGCCCGGCTCCATCTCGTCGAGGGCACGGTCAAGGCGTACGTGAGCGCGGTCCTGGAGCGGCTGGAGGTACGCAACCGGGTGCAGGCGGCGATCGTGGCGTACGAGGCGGGCCTGGTCGAGCAGTAGGGCCCACGCGTCCCGCCCGGGCGCCCGCTCACCGCCGCCCGGCCGGCACCTCGCGGGACCGTGCGCCCGCCGGGCGGCCCGGCCCCACCACCCAGCGCACGACGGGGGCCGACGAGCCGCGCAGCGCGCCGCTGAGCCGCGTCATGGGCCCCGTGCCCAGCCGGACCGCGACCAGGGCGACCAGGGCGCCCAGCACCAGCCCGGCGAGGACGTCGTGCGGATAGTGCACGCCGACGAAGACCCGGGAGAAGGCCATCAGCAGGGCGAGCGGGGCGGTCAGCCACAGCAGCGCGCGCCGCACCAGGGCCAGCGTTACGGCCGATCCGCCCGCGATCGTCGCGTGGTTGGACGGGAACGACCAGTCGCCGTGCGGCGGGCACGCGGCCAGGGACGCGGCCGCACCGGCGACCGCGCGGCACGGACGCTCCTGTGTCACCACGGACTTGAGCAGCTCACTGCACACGTACGCCCCTGCCGTGGCCAGAGGTGCAAGGGCCGCGATCGCGAACGCCCGGGGACCGTCGCGGCGGGCCCGCCACCACACGGCGGCGAACAGCGCGACGAAGACCAGCAGTCCGGCCTCCGTCCACAGTCCGGCCCCCTCCCGTACCCACATCGGGGTGTCGTGGGCGAAGTCGGTGATGTCGCGGTAGAGCGCGGTGTCGTCGAAGGTCATGGTCACGGACGGTAGGCGGCGGTCCGGAACCGTCACACCCTGCGATCGTCGGGTGCCGTACCTGACGAAAGACAGGGGTGGAACGGCGTTCTTCCGAGATGATGATCCGGAAAAGTTGTGCCTCGAGCGGCGGGTGGGACAAGCGAACGCGCCGTTCTCTCGTAAGGTTTGCGCCGTGGGATCTCTGCGCAATCCGGTCGGGCCGCTTCCCTCCTCCATCTACTGGCGTCGGAGGGTCGTACTCGTGTCTGTGGTCGCCCTGTTGGCGTTGCTGATCACCTGGATCGTGACCATGGGCGGCGGGGGCGGCAAGGACGGCGACAACGGCGCCAACGGCAAGAATCCCGCGCCCTCCATCACCCCCGGCCCGTCGAGTTCGGGCCCGGCCATCAGCCAAGCCCCGGGCGGACGCGACGAGTCGGGCGGCTCGGGCTCGGGCGGCTCGTCGTCCGGGTCCGGAAACGGTTCCGGTGACGGCTCCGGTGACGGCTCGGGCGACGGTTCCGACGGCGGTGGCTCGGGCGACGGTTCCGGTGACGGCTCCGGCGGATCCGCCGGGTCGGGCGGCGCCGGCGGCTCCGGGAGCGGCAGCACGGTGGGCGGCGTCGGCGCGGGCGACACGCTGCCGGCCGGTTCCACCCTGCCCAACTGCACCGCCGGCGTGGTCAAGTTCAGCCTGCGCAGCCGGAACAACACCTACGACCCCGAGAAGACGCCCACGTTCCTGCTGACCGCGCGGAACATCTCGGGCAACGACTGCAAGATCGACCTCGGGCCGAAGAACGCGGTGTTCACCGTCACGCCGGCGAGCAGCGACGACGACTACTGGTCCTCCGCGGACTGCCCCAAGGCGGCCGCGCACCAGCTGTTCCGGGTGCCGGCGGGCAGCGACATCACCTACATGGTGAAGTGGGACCGCAAGCCGAGCGCCCCCGAGTGCGCCACGCCCCCGGCGGGTTCGGCGAAGCCCGGCACCTACCTGGTGGAGGCCAAGGCTCCGGGCTTTGCGAAGGTACAGACGTCCTTCGTACTGTCCGCCGACTGAGGCGGACTGCCGAAGGAATCCGACGGCCGACTGAATCAGGCAGACGACGGAATCCGACGGCCGACTGGATCCGACGGCCGACTGAGTCCGATTCGCTGCCGATAAAAACCGACTGCCGATGGAAACCGACTGCCGGCTGGATCCGACTGCCGATCGAAACCGGCTGTGGGCTGAAGCCGGGCCGATGCCGGGCCGATGGCGCGGGCGGCGGCCCGGACGGCTGAGGGCGGTACCCGCACCGGGTACCGCCCTCAGCCGTTCAGCCGGTCCGTGCGCTGCGCGCGCTAGACGTACCGCTCCAGGATCGACGACTCCGCCAGCCGCGACAGCCCCTCGCGCACGCTGCGCGCCCGGGCCTCGCCCACGCCGTCCACCGTCTGCAGATCGTCGACGCTCGCGGCGAGCAGCTTCTGCAGACCGCCGAAGTGCTCCACCAAGCGGTCGATGATCGCGCCGGGCAGGCGCGGCACCTTCGCGAGGAGCCGGAAGCCCCGCGGGGAGACCGCCGAGTCCAGCGTCTCGGGAGAGCCCGTGTAGCCCAACGCCCGTGCCACCGTGGGCAGTTCGAGAAGCTCGGCGTGGCTGAGCGCGTCGAGCTCGGCGAGGGCCTCGTCGACCGTGCGGGACCGCTTGGCCGTGGGCTCGGGGACGTAGTCCCGCACGACCAGCTCGCGCTCCGGCTCGACACCCGCGATCAGCTCGTCCAGCTGCAGGGCGAGCAGCCGGCCGTCCGTGCCCAGCTCCACCACGTACTCGGCGATCTCCGTGGCGATCCGGCGGACCATCTCCAGGCGCTGCGCGACCGCCGAGACGTCCCGGACGGTCACCAGGTCCTCGATCTCCAGCGCGGACAGCGTGCCCGCGACCTCGTCCAGCCGGAGCTTGTAGCGCTCCAGGGTGGCGAGGGCCTGGTTGGCGCGGGACAGGATCGCCGCCGAGTCCTCCAGGACGCGGCGCTGGCCGTCCACGTACAGGGCGATCAGGCGCATCGACTGGGAGACGGAGACGACCGGGAAGCCGACCTGCTTGCTGACGCGGTCCGCCGTGCGGTGCCGGGTGCCCGTCTCCTCCGTGGGGATCGTCGGGTCCGGGACCAGCTGCACGCCCGCGCGCAGGATCTTCGACAGGTCAGAGGACAGCACGATGCCGCCGTCCAGCTTGCACAGCTCGCGCAGGCGCGTCGCCGTGAACTCGACGTCCAGTACGAAACCGCCGCTGCACAGCGCCTCGACCGTCTTGTCGGAGCCCAGCACGATGAGACCGCCGGTGTTGCCGCGCAGGACGCGCTCCAGGCCGTCGCGCAGGGCGGTGCCGGGTGCCACAGCGCTCAGTGAGGCGCGCATCAGGCCATCGGTACCGGCACTCACGCCGGACTTTCCGGGAGCTGAAGCCCGGTCGTTGGCTGCCACTGCACTCCTCCGGTCGCAGGTTCTGGGCGCCCCCGTGTCGCGCGCTCGGTTCGCACGGACGGGCGAGACCAGGGCAAAGTCTACCGGCGACCCTCCTCGTCCCGTGGGGCCTCTCTGCGACGGGACCGGGGGAGGACCCGCAGGGCGTCCCCTATGTCCGCGACTTCCAGGACCTTCATACCCGCCGGGATCTTCCCCGGATCGCCCGGTACCAGGGCGTGCGTGAAGCCCAGGCGGTGGGCTTCCGCCAGGCGGCGCTGCACGCCCGTGACTCGTCTCACCTCGCCCGCGAGGCCCACTTCGCCGATCGCGACGAGGTTCTTGGGGAGAGGTGTGTCACTCGCGGCGCTCGCCAGGGCGAGGGCGACCGCGAGGTCCGCCGCGGGCTCGGAGAGCTTCACCCCGCCGACCGTCGCGGAGTAGATGTCCCTTTTGCCCAAGGCGCTGATCCGGCCGCGCTGTTCCAGCACCGCCAGCATCATCGAGACGCGGGAGGTCTCCAGGCCCGAGGTGGTGCGGCGCGGGGAGGGGATCTGCGAGTCGACCGTGAGCGCCTGGACCTCGGCGACCAGGGGGCGGCGGCCCTCCAGGGTGACGGTCAGGCAGGTGCCGGGGACCGGTTCCGCCCGGCGTGTCAGGAAAAGTCCGCTCGGGTCCGCGAGGCCCGTGATGCCCTCGTCGTGCAGTTCGAAGCAGCCGACCTCGTCGGTGGTGCCGTAGCGGTTCTTGACGCCGCGTACGAGCCGCAGGCGGGCGTGCCGGTCGCCCTCGAAGTGCAGGACGACGTCCACCAGGTGCTCCAGCAGGCGCGGGCCCGCGATCGCGCCGTCCTTCGTGACGTGGCCCACCAGGAGCGTGGACATGCCGCGCTCCTTGGAGGCGCGGATCAGGGCTCCGGCGACCTCGCGCACCTGGGCCATGCCGCCGGGCGCGCCGTCGATCTCCGGGGAGGCCACCGTCTGCACCGAGTCCAGGATCAGCAGCGACGGCTTCACCGCGTCCAAGTGGCCCAGCACGGCCGCCAGATCCGTCTCGGCCGCCAGGTACAGGTGGTCGTCGATGGCGCCGATGCGGTCGGCGCGCAGCCGGACCTGGCTCGCCGACTCCTCGCCCGTCACGTACAGCGTGCGGTGCTCGTCGCTCGCGGACTTGGCCGCCACGTCCAGCAGCAGCGTCGACTTGCCGACGCCGGGCTCGCCCGCGACGAGCACCACCGCGCCGGGGACCAGCCCGCCGCCGAGCACGCGGTCCAGCTCGGGCACGCCGGTGGTGCGGGCGGCGGCCTGGCGGCCGTCCACCTGGCCGATGGGCAGGGCGGAGGTGGTGACCCGCCCGGGGGTCGTCGTGCGGACCGCGGGCGTGCCGTACTCCTCGATCGTCCCCCAGGCCTGGCACTCGGGGCAGCGGCCGAGCCACTTCGCCGTCTGCCAGCCGCACTCCGTGCAGCGGTAGGACGGGCGGTCCTTGGTGGATTTCGTACGGGCAGCCATGGACCGAACCGTAGCCCCCGCCACTGACAACGCGGCGACCGGACGGCGCCGGCCGCCCTCGCGCCAGGGGTCCGCCACCCCCCGCCGGGGTCCGGGGCGGGGGGTTCGTGTCCCCGTTTGAGGGATCGTTTCACCCGTACGGATTAAATGTGCTCAAGCCGTCGGAAGGCGCCCCTTCCGGCCGCCTACGGTCGCCGAATGATGAGCAGTTCTCCGGAGATCTCGACCCGCTCGACCCGCACGGCCGGCGCGCATCGGGCGCACCGGGAAGCGCGTGACCGCGCGGCGGCTCGCACGCTGGCGCAGCGGCCGCCCGCGCGCTACGAGCCGTACCTGGACGGCCTGTTCACCTACTGCCTGTCCGTGCTGTGCGACCACGACGCCGCGACCGCCGCCCTGGGCGACGTCCTCGCCCTCGCCGAACGCCGCGGCCGGCACGTCCCGGACGCGCCCGCGGACCGCAGGGCCTGGCTCTACGCGCTGGCCCGCTGGGCGTGCCTGCGCAAGCTGGCCGAGGCCAAGCAGAAACGTCAGAGCAGCCACGCGGCGGGCCGCGCCGGCCGGCAGCGCGCCGACCGGCCGGCCGCCCCGGCCCCCTCGGAGGAGGTCCAGGAGCGGCGCCGCCGCGAACTGGCCCTGCTGGCCTGGCCCGAGGCCGCCGGCACCACCCCGGAGCAGCGCGAGGCGCTCGAACTGGCCGTGCGCCACCACCTCGCCGCCCACGAGGTCGCCGCCGTGCTCGGCATGGACGAGGCCGCCGCCCGCGATCTGCTCGCCTCCGCCGCCTGCGAGGTGGAACGCACGCGCGCGGCCCTCGCCGTCGTCGAGACCGGGGCGTGCCCGAGCGTCGCGCACCTCGTCGGCGACGACCGGCTGGTGCTCGGCACGGCCCTGCGCCGCGAGCTCGTCCGGCACGTCGACGACTGCCCGCGCTGCCGCCGGGCTGCCGAGCGCGCCATCCCCGGCCGCTGGCCCGGCACCAGCGTCACCCCCGCCGAACTGCCCGTCCTGCCGGCGCCCCGGGCGGCGCTGCACGTCGCCATGGCGCACCACCCGCGCGCGCGGAGCGCCGGGCCGCGCTTCGACCGGCGCGGTTTCCCGATGGACCCCAAGGACCACGCCGCCCGCCGCGACCGGCTCCGCGCGCGTGCCGTCACCACGACCGTCGTCGCCACCGTCGTCGCCGCGCCCGTGCTCGCCCTGTGGGCCGCCTACCGGGGCACCCCGGTCGGCGAGGGCCACGACGGCCGCTCGGCCTCCGCGCGCGAGGCGGACGACCCGTTCGCCCTGGACGGCGAGATGGCGGGCGGCGGCTACGAGAACACCGGCAACGCCGGCACCCGGCCCGGCCCCCGGTTCGGCAAGGACGGCAAGGCCGACGTCTCCGTCGAGGTCATCGGCGTCGCCGGCGCCGGCCGCGGGACCGCCCTGGAGGTCACGGCGGACAACAGCGGCGACACCACCCTCGTCACCCTCACCGCCACCGGGACCGCCCCGGTCCGCTGGTCGGCCAGCACGGGAGCGGACTGGCTCTACCTCAGCCAGTCCTCGGGAACGCTCGGCCCCGGCGAGTCGTTGACGATCAAGGTGTACGTCGACCACCTGCGGGAGCCCGCCGGCCCCTGGCACGCGCAGGTGGCGGTCGCCCCCGTCGGAGCCGTCGTCCACATCGAGGGCTACGGCAGCGCGCCCAGCCCCTCCGGCCCCGGCCCGCGCCCCAGCAGCCCGGCCGAGCCGCCCTCCACCCGGCCCGACCCGACGCCCACGACGTCCGCCCCGGACCCGACACCGACCACGCAGCCCCCGTCGCCCGGCCCGGACCCCACGCCCACGCCGACGGACCCGGAGCCCACCGAGCCGGCGGGCTCGACGCCCCCGCCGTCGGACAGCGGCGACCCGAGCCCGGCCACGTCGTAGCGCCCGGCCGCTCAGACCACCGGATCCGCGGGGTGCGGCGCGAGAAGCGGCAGCTGCGAGGCCAGTCGCTCCTCGCACAGCTCGACCAGCCGGTCGTAGCCTGCCTTGCCCATGAGCTCGATGAGCTCGGGCCGGTAGGAGACGTAGACCGGATCGCCCGCGCCGTGCGCCGAGGTCGCCGAGGTGCACCACCAGTGCAGGTCGTGCCCGCCCGGGCCCCAGCCGCGGCGGTCGTACTCACCGATCGACACCTGCAGCACGCGCGTGTCGTCGGGCCGGTCGATCCACTCGTACGTCCGGCGCACCGGCAGCTGCCAGCACACGTCCGGCTTGGTCTCCAGCGGCTCGCGGCCCTCCTTCAGGGCGAGGATGTGCAGCGAGCAGCCCATGCCGCCCGGGAAGCCGGGCCGGTTCTGGAAGATGCAGGACCCCTGGAAGGGCCGGGTCTGCCGGTCGCCGTCCTCGTCCTCGGAGACCCAGCCGTTGGCCGTGCCTTCGGCGTGGTGCTGCCAGATGTCCGGCGTGAGCCTGGCCACATGCTCGGCGACGCGCTTCTCGTCGTCCTCGTCGGAGAAATGGGCACCCAGGGTGCAGCACCCGTCGTCCGCGCGGCCGGCCTGGATGCCCTGGCAGCCGCTGCCGAAGATGCAGTTCCAGCGAGAGGTCAGCCATGTCAGATCGCAGCGGAACACCTGCTCGTCGTCCGCCGGATCGGGAAACTCCACCCACGCGCGAGCGAAGTCGAGCCCCTGCTCGTCGGGTACCGCGACGCCCGGTGATTTGTCGCGCTTGGCCTTTTTCGTCTTTGGCACGCCTCCAGGGTACGGGCCGCATCCCCGCACCGAGGACGGCGGACGGCCCGGCTCGCAGTAGCGTTCCGTACATGAGACTCGGTGTCCTCGACGTGGGTTCGAACACGGTGCATCTGCTCGTGGTGGACGCGCACCCCGGCGCGTGCCCGCTGCCCGCGCACTCGCACAAGGTCGAACTGCGCCTCGCCCAGCTCCTCGACGGCGACGGCGCGATCGGCCCCGCCGGCGTCGACCGGCTGATCTCGGTCATCCACGAGGCGCTCCAGGCCGCCGAGGACAAGGGCGTCGAGGAGATCCTGCCGTTCGCGACCTCCGCCGTCCGGGAGGCCCGCAACGCCGACGAGGTCCTCGCCCGCGTGCGCGCCGAGACCGGCGTCGAGCTCCAGGTCCTGACCGGCGAGGAGGAGGCGCGCCTCACGTTCCTCGCGGCCCGCCGCTGGTTCGGCTGGTCGGCCGGGAAGCTGCTGGTGCTGGACATCGGCGGCGGCTCCCTGGAGATCGCCTACGGCATGGACGAGGAGCCCGACGCGGCCGCCTCCCTGCCCCTGGGCGCCGGCCGCCTCACCGCAGGCTGGCTGCCCGGCGACCCGCCCGCCCCCGACGACGTCCGGGCCCTGCGCCGCCACGTCCGCACCGAGATCGCCCGCACGGTCGGCGAGTTCAGCCGCCTCGGCGCCCCCGACCACGTCGTCGCCACGTCCAAGACCTTCAAGCAGCTGGCCCGCATAGCCGGCGCCGCCCGCTCCGCCGAGGGCCCCTACGTCCAGCGCGAACTCAAGCGCGAGTCCGTGGAGAGCTGGGTCCCCAAGCTGTCCGGCATGACCGAGCGGGAGCGGGCCGAACTGCCCGGCGTCTCGGAGGGCAGGGCGGGCCAGCTGCTGGCCGGTGCCCTGGTGGCGGAGGCCGCGATGGACCTGTTCGGCGTGGAGCGCGTGGAGATCTGCCCGTGGGCGCTGCGGGAGGGCGTGATCCTGCGCCGGCTCGACCACATGGACTCGGTGTAGGGAAGATTCGGCGTGCGCGGAGCTCACCACGTGGCAATCACCACAACGGCGAATAGGCACCCCACGACCTGCCCATCCCACCCCGTAACCTGTCCTGCATGGCAGAGCCAGCCGTGAAGATCCCGGACGCGAAGGTCGCCCTCTCGACGGCCTCGGTCTACCCGGAGTCGACGGCCACGGCCTTCGAGATCGCCGCGCGCCTCGGCTACGACGGGGTCGAGGTCATGGTCTGGACCGACCCGGTCAGCCAGGACATCGAGGCCCTGCGCCGACTCAGCGACTACCACCGCATCCCGATCCTGGCGGTGCACGCCCCCTGCCTGCTCATCACGCAGCGCGTGTGGTCCACCGACCCGTGGACCAAGCTGCAGCGGGCCCGCGCGGCGGCCGAGAAGCTGGACGCGAGCACGGTCGTGGTCCACCCCCCGTTCCGCTGGCAGCGCCAGTACGCGCGCGACTTCGTCGCCGGCATCTGGCGCATGGCGAACGAGACGGACGTGCGCTTCGCCGTCGAGAACATGTACCCCTGGCGCTACCGCGACCGCGAGATGCTGGCCTACGCCCCCGACTGGGACGTCACGAAGGACGACTACCGTCACTTCACGATCGACCTCAGCCACACGGCGACGGCCCGCTCCGACGCGCTGGCCATGGTCGACCGCATGGGGGACCGCCTCGGCCACGTCCACCTCGCCGACGGCCGCGGCTCCGCCAAGGACGAGCACCTGGTGCCCGGCCGCGGCACGCAGCCCTGCGCCGAGGTGCTGGAGCGGCTCGCCCTGACCGGCTTCGACGGCCACGTCGTCATCGAGGTCAACACCCGCCGTGCCATGTCCAGCGCGGAGCGCGAGGCCGACCTCGCCGAGGCCCTGGCCTTCACCCGCCTCCACCTGGCCTCGGCCGCGAAGGTGCCGCGCCGATGACCGGCCGGCCCCCGTCCGGCACCGGGCCCGGCCCCGCGGCCCGCCGCCGCGGCCGCCCCCCGCGCACGGAGTCGGCCGACACCCGCGACCGCATCCTCACCGCCGCGCGCGACGAGTTCTCCGAGCGCGGCTACGAGAAGACGTCCGTGCGCGGCATCGCCAAGACCGCCGGCGTCGACTCGGCCCTCGTGCACCACTACTTCGGCACCAAGGAACAGGTCTTCGAAGCGGCGATCACCCAGTCCTTCGGACCCGCGCTGCAGGCCCCGAAGGCCATCGAGGAGGGCCCGCTCGACGGCGTCGGCGAGCGGCTGGCCCGCTTCTTCTTCGGCGTCTGGGAGAACCCGGCGACCCGCGCGCCCCTGCTCGCCATCGTCCGCTCCGCCCTCACCAACGACACCGCGGCCGCCGTCTTCCGCCGGATCGTCGCCACGCAGGTGCTGCGCCGCATCGCGGTACGCCTGGACCTGCCCGACGCGGAGCTGCGGGCCGAGCTGGCCGCCGCCCAGCTCGTGGGCACGGCGATCCTGCGCTACGTCATCAAGGTCGAGCCCCTGGCCTCGGCGGACCCGGAGCAGATCATCGCCCGGCTGGCCCCGGTCGTGCAGGGACACCTGACCGATCCGTAAGCCTCGCGGGTGCCGCGGACGAGACGGTCATCCCGCATTCCGGACACCGCGTCCCGCCCTCTGGATGAGCGGCGTACGCTCGACAGCAGTCAGAAATCTCCGAATCCTCTGACGCAGTCTCTGAAGGAGCGAGCGACGATGCCCGAGCTGAGGTCCCGCACAGTCACCCACGGCCGCAACATGGCGGGCGCCCGCGCCCTGATGCGCGCCTCCGGTGTACCGGGTGCGGACATCGGCCGCAAGCCGATCATCGCCGTCGCCAACAGCTTCACGGAGTTCGTCCCCGGCCACACGCACCTCGCGCCGGTCGGCCGGATCGTCAGCGAGGCCGTCCGGGAGGCCGGCGGCATCCCGCGCGAGTTCAACACCATCGCCGTGGACGACGGCATCGCCATGGGCCACGGCGGCATGCTGTACTCCCTGCCCTCCCGCGACCTGATCGCGGACAGCGTGGAGTACATGGTCGAGGCCCACTGCGCCGACGCCCTGATCTGCATCTCCAACTGCGACAAGATCACCCCGGGCATGCTCAACGCCGCCCTGCGGCTGAACATCCCCACGGTCTTCGTCTCCGGCGGCCCGATGGAGTCCGGCCGCGCCACCCTCGTCGACGGCACCGTCCGCACGCTCGACCTGGTCGACGCGATCTCCGACGCCGTGAACGACAAGATCTCGGACGAGGACATCCTCCGCATCGAGGAGAACGCCTGTCCGACCTGCGGTTCCTGTTCCGGCATGTTCACCGCCAACTCGATGAACTGCCTGACCGAGGCCATCGGCCTGTCCCTGCCGGGCAACGGCTCGGTCCTGGCCACGCACACGGCCCGCAAACAGCTCTACGTCAACGCCGCGAAGACGGTCATGGACATCACCCGCCGCTACTACGAGCAGGACGACGAGACGGTCCTGCCGCGCAGCGTGGCGTCCTTCGCGGCCTTCGAGAACGCCATGGCCCTCGACATCGCCATGGGCGGCTCCACCAACACGATCCTGCACCTGCTGGCCGCCGCCCAGGAGGCGGGCGTCCCCTTCGGCCTGGAGGAGATCAACGAGGTCTCCCGCCGCGTGCCGTGCCTGGCCAAGGTCGCCCCGAACGTGGCCAAGGACCGCACGTACTACATGGAGGACGTGCACCGGGCGGGCGGCATCCCCGCCCTGCTCGGCGAGCTGCACCGCGCGGGCCTGCTCAACGAGGACGTGCACTCCGTGCACAGCCCGTCCCTCGCCGACTGGCTGAAGACCTGGGACGTGCGCGGCGGCTCCCCGTCCGCCGAGGCCGTCGAGCTGTGGCACGCGGCCCCCGGCTGCGTCCGCTCCGCCGAGGCCTTCTCCCAGTCCGAGCGCTGGGAGGCCCTGGACGAGGACGCCGAGGGCGGCTGCATCCGCTCCGCCGAGCACGCCTACTCCAAGGACGGCGGCCTCGCGGTCCTCAAGGGCAACCTGGCCGTGGACGGCTGCGTCGTGAAGACGGCCGGCGTCGACGAGTCCATCTGGACCTTCGAGGGCCCGGCGGTCGTCTGCGAGTCGCAGGAGGAGGCCGTCCAGAAGATCCTCACCCAGCAGGTCAAGGACGGCGACGTCGTCGTCATCCGCTACGAGGGCCCCAAGGGCGGCCCCGGCATGCAGGAGATGCTCTACCCGACCTCGTACCTGAAGGGCCGCGGTCTGGGCAAGACCTGCGCGCTGGTCACCGACGGCCGCTTCTCCGGCGGCACCTCGGGCCTGTCCATCGGCCACGCCTCGCCCGAGGCGGCAGCGGGCGGCACCATCGCCCTGGTCGAGGACGGCGACCGCATCCGCATCGACATTCCCAACCGCTCGATCGACCTGCTGGTCGACGACGCCGAGCTGGCCCGCCGCGAGCAGGCGCTGAACGGCCGGTACGCCCCGAAGAACCGCGACCGCAAGGTCTCCGCCGCGCTGCGCGCCTACGCGGCGATGGCGACCAGCGCGGACAAGGGCGCCGTCCGGGACGTGTCGAAGCTGGGCTGAACCCCCGCACGGCCGAGGGCCGCTCCCCGTCCCGGGGAGCGGCCCTCGCGTATGCCTGCTACCAGCCGGCCGGAGCGCGCCCGCTGACGGCGAAGACCGTGCCGTCGGGCGCGCTGCCGTAGACCCGGTCGCCCACCACCACCGGCTCGGGCAGGGCGGCCGGGACCCGGTCCGAGCGCGTCCCCAGCCGCGGCGGCGTCTCCCCGAGGAGCCTGCCGCGCCGCGCGTCGACGCCGAGCAGCCGCCCGTCCGGCGCGGTGACGTACACATGCCGGCCGTCGGCGGCCGGCCTGGACCCCCGCACCACACCCGTCTCCAGCCGCCACAGCTCCTCGCGCGCCGCCAGGTCGACCGCGACCAGCGAACCGCCCGTCGCCATGAGGTGCACGACGTCCCCGCGCACACTGCCCTCCGCCTGCTGCAGCGGCACCCGCAACGGCACCCGCACGCTCTTCCGGGTCCGGGGGTCGTAGCGCACCACGGCCCGGGCCTCCTGCGTGGCCGCGTCGACCGAGAGGAGGACGACCGCCCCGTCCACCGTCCCGAGCGGTTCCAGACCTCCGTCGAGCCGCGCGTCCCACCGCACGTCCCCCGAGTGCGGATCCACCGCCGTGACGCGGGTGCTGCCCCCGTCCCCGGACACACTCGCCGCGTACGCCAGCGGATCACCGGCGAACGACACGAAGTACGGCACGTCCTGCCCCGCGACGCGATGGCTCCACTTCACGTCACCGGAAGCGGCGTCCACCCCGCTGACCGTGCCGTCCGCCGCGGTGAGCAGCACCATGCCGTCCACTTCCCGCAAGCCCCCGTGGACGGGCAGCTCCGCGTCCCGGACCACGTCACCCGAGGCGATGTCGAGCGCGGTCAGCCCCCGCCCCTGCCCGAGCCCCGCCAGCACCAGCCCGTCCGCCACGGCCGGCGGACCGGCCGGCGGCCCATCGGCGGCGGCGCCTTCCAGCGGATGCCGCCACCGCACCCGGCCGTCAGCGGCGTCGAGCGCGAACACCAGCCCGTCCCGGGCGCAGAGCAGCGTGCCCTTCCCGTACGAGCACTGCGGCACGCCCTCGCGGCCCACCGGCTCCGCCTCCCAGCCGGAGAACGCGGCAGCCGTCGTCCGCGGCGAGGTGACCTCCGGCGCCGGGCTTCCGCCCCCGGCCAGGGACACCGACGCCAGCGCCCCGGCCAGAACCAGCCCGGCGGCCCCGGCGGCCAGCGCCCCCCGCCTGCCGATCCGCCGGGCCGGCTTCTCCTCCGCCTCGGGGGCGCCCCCGGGCCCACCCGGCTCCGCCCCCTCCTCCACCGGCTGCTCCGCCACACGCTGCTGCGGTATGAAGGCCTGCGTGTCGTACGAGGCGGCCACCGACCGCAGTTCCCGCATCAACGCGTCGGGCGAGGGCCGGTCCTCGGGCTCCTTGGCGAGACAGCGCCGCACGAGCGGCACCAGCTCCTCCGGCACTCCGGTCAGCTCGGGCTCGTCGTGCACGACCTGGTAGGCGACGACATACGGGCTGTCGGAGTCGAACGGCCCCCTCCCGGTCGCCGCGTGCACCATCACGGAGCCGAGGGCGAACACGTCGGCGGCGGGCCCGACTTCCCTCGGCCGCCGGAACTGCTCGGGCGCCATGAAGGGCGGTGTGCCGATGAGCTTGCCGGTCTCGGTCCGCAACTCGCTGTCCGCGGGGCGGGAGATGCCGAAGTCGATGACCTTCGGCCCGTCCTCGGCGAGCAGCACGTTGCTCGGCTTCAGGTCCCGGTGCACGACCCCGACCCGGTGGATGTCCCGCAGGGCCTCGGCGAGCCCGGCCATCAGCCGGCGCAACTGGGCAGGGGCCAGCGGCCCGTTCCGCTTCACCTCCTGGGCGAGCGTCGGACCCGGGATGAACAGCGTGGCCATCCAGGGCCGTCCGGCCTCGGGGTCGGCGTCCACGACCGGCGCGGTGAAGGCCCCGCTGACCCGCCGGGCAGCCGCCACCTCCTGCCGGAAACGCCCCCTGAACTCAAGGTCCTTGGCGAACTCCGCGTGCACGACCTTCACGGCGAGCTTCATCCCGGAGGTGCTCCGGGCCAGGTGCACCACGCCCATGCCACCCGAGCCCAGACAGGACTCCAGACGGTAGTGACCGGCGTATTCAGGAAGTTCCGCTTCCGCGCCCGCCCCGGCGTTTCGCTGTGGCGCCATGGAACCACCCCCGTGCTGTTCGTCCGCGCGCGCGACGGACGGAGCCTAGTCGATGAGTCGTACGGGACAGAGGCGGCTTGCCAGCTTCCTCAGGCGATTCACGCACTGGTGTTTGAAGGCGTGATGCAGGGGAATCAACGGGACCCCATGGCAGCCATGGGGTCAACGGGGGAGGTACACCATGTCAGTCGAGCCTGTCGAGATCGAGCGCACCGAACAGCCCGAGGAAGCGGCCGGCGCCGCCGCGCCGGTGGTCACCACACTGGCCGCGGCGGCCACGACGTTCCCGATCGCGCCCGGCGTCAGCGTCAACGTCCGCAGCGGCCCCGGCACGGGCTACCCGATCGTCAAGGTCCTGCCCGCGGGATCCCGGGTCGCCATCCACTGCCAGACACCCGGCACCTGGATCACGGGCCCGTACGGCACGACGAACATCTGGGACAACATCGCCAGCGGCCAGTACATCTCGGACGCCTATGTGAACACGGGCAGCGACGGCTACATCCGCCCCCGCTGCTCCTGACCGCCCCGGCAGGTGTGGCCCGCCCCCACTGCGGGCCACACCGCCCGCGGCCGCGTCGATCGCGCCTTGGTGGGGGTGCGCGCCGTCACCTCGGTCACAGGCCGCCGCAGGCACCCGCGCGCACCGGAAAGCCATAATCGAGCCGTGAGCACAGAGACGGGCACCCCCACCCCCACCCACGACGGGCCGCAGCCCGAACCCCTGCGCTTCTTCGGCACGACCTGGCTGAACCACGACAACGGCTACACCGCCCGCCGCGTCGCCGTCGCCGCCGGCTCCCTCGCCGCGGCCGTCGCCGCCTGCGTCGTCCTCCGCCTCGCCTACCAGGGCCTGCAGATCGCCGCGATCGGCGGCTTCGTCTCACTCCTCATGATCGTCATGTTCGCGGTCTGCAGCGCGATGGCCTTCCGGCACACCTGGGACGGCTTCACCCGCCGCCCCGACCCCGGCCGCCAGGCCTCCCTCCGCGGCCTTCTCTCCATCGGCTTCGTCGGCTCCCTCCTCGCGTACTTCTTCCGCTCCCTCACCGAGGCCCCGGGCGAGAAGCTCCACCGCGCCGAGTACGAGGCAGCGCGCAAGCAGCACGAGAAGCGCACGACCCGCCGCTCGGGCAACCCCTCCAGGAAGCGCCGCGCCTGACACGGCTCACACCGCATACTCACCGCCACCACGCCGCCCCGAGACCACCATGGCGGTATGACGGACCCTGCCCACGCCCCCACCGGAGCCCCACCCCCTCAACCCCAACGGTCGCCCACACAGCCCTCGCCGACACAGCCGTCGGGCACACAGCCCTCGCCGACACAGCCGTCGGCCACACAGCCCTCGCCGACACAGCCGTCGGCCACACAGCCGTCGGGCACACAGTCCGCGCTCACACAGCCGTCGGCCACACACTCCCCGCCCACACAGCCGCCGGGCACACAGCTCCCGCCCCCACAGGCTGCACCCCCACACCCCGCTCACCCCCCGGCCCACGAGCCCACCTCCCGCTCAACGAGAGCCCACTCCTTCAACGCCGCCGCGGCCCAGTACGCGGCCAACCGCCCCACCTACCCCCCACCCCTCCTCGACGCCGTGGAGACCCTGGCCGGCCACCCCCTCGCCGGCTCCCGCGTCGCGGACATCGGTGCCGGCACCGGCATAGCCACCGCCCTCCTGCACGTCCGCGGCGCCCACGTCGTCGCCGTGGAACCCGGCGACGGCATGGCGGCCCAGTTCCGCCGCGCCCACCCCGGCATCCCTCTCGTCCGCGGCACCGGCGACGACCTGCCCCTGGCCACCGCCTCCCTCGACTTCGTCACCTACGCCCAGGCCTGGCACTGGACCGACCCGGCCCGCTCGATCCCGGAGGCGATCCGCGTCCTGCGCCCCGGCGGCTCCCTGGCGTTGTGGTGGAACACCGACGCCCTCGACGTCCCCTGGATCGCCGAGGCCGCCGAACGCACCGCCCGCCACTTCGGCATCGACGTCTCCGCCGAGAAGCGCAACGTCAACGCCCGTGCCGCCGACCCCACCGGACGCCTCGACTTCACGCGCCGCACGGTCCGCTGGAGCCGCCGCGTCCCGGTCGACACCCACCTGGCCAACATCGGCAGCCACTCGGTCTTCCTCGTCCACGGCGAGCAACACACCGCGGCCTTCCTCGCCGCCGAACGCGAGCACCTGCTCAGGGCCTTCCCGGACGGCTGGGTCGAAGAGGTCTACGAGGTGATCCTTCTGCTCGCCAGGACCCCGTGCGCCTGACACCGGCCCCCCCGACACCGACCGCTTGACGCACCCCACCCCCGGGAGCATTATTCATCGCATGATGAATAATGCTCCCGGGCCGCCACCCCGCCATGCAACCGGCCAGGACGTGACGGCCGTCCACGCCGAACACCTCACCGTCACCCGCGGCCCCCGCACCGTCCTGCGCGACCTCGCCTTCACCGTCCCCCGGGGCCGGATCACCGGCCTCCTCGGCCCCTCCGGCTGCGGCAAGTCCACCCTCATGCGTGCCGTCGTCGGCACCCAGGCCAAGGTCACCGGCACCCTCGACGTCCTCGGCCACCCCGCCGGCCACCCCGCCCTGCGCACCCGCATCGGCTACGTCACCCAGGCCCCGTCCGTCTACGACGACCTGACCGTCCGGCAGAACCTCGACTACTTCGCCGCGATCCTCGACCCGGGCCGCACCGCCGCGGACCGCCGCCAGGAGCACGTCACCCGGGCCATCACCGACGTCGACCTCACCAGCCACGCCGACGCCCTGGCCGGCAACCTCTCCGGCGGCCAGCGCAACCGCGTCTCCCTGGCCGTCGCCCTCCTCGGCACCCCCGAACTCCTGGTCCTCGACGAACCGACCGTCGGCCTCGACCCGGTCCTGCGCCGCGACCTGTGGGCCCTCTTCCACGACATCGCGGCGAGCCGCGGCGCCACCCTCCTCGTCTCCTCCCACGTCATGGACGAGGCCGAGCGCTGCGACCGCCTCCTCCTCATGCGCGAGGGCGAGGTCCTCGCCGACGACACCCCGGACGCCCTGCGCACCCGCACCGGCGCCGAAACCGTCGAAGAGGCCTTCCTCCACCTGGTCGACGAGGCCAAGGCGGCAGCCCGCACCAAGGAGACGACCCGATGACCCCCACGACCACCCCCACCTCCACCTCCCCCACGGCCCCCGCCCCCGCGCGCACCCCCCGCCCCCGCGCCCTGAGCGCCTCCCGCACCACCGCCACCGCGGCCCGGGTCCTGCGCCAGCTCACCCACGACCCCCGCACCATCGCGCTGCTGATCCTCATCCCCTGCGTGATGCTGCTCCTGCTCCGCTACGTCTTCGACGGCAGCCCCCGCACCTTCGACAGCATCGGCGCGTCCCTCCTCGGGATCTTCCCGCTGATCACGATGTTCCTGGTGACGTCGATCGCCACCCTGCGCGAACGCACCTCCGGCACCCTCGAACGCCTCCTCGCCATGCCCCTCGGCAAGGGCGACCTCATCGCCGGGTACGCCCTCGCCTTCGGCACCCTCGCGATCATCCAGTCCGCCCTGGCCACCGGCCTCGCCCTCTGGTTCCTCGGCCTCGACGTCACGGGCAGCCCCTGGCTCCTGCTCCTGGTGGCCCTCCTCGACGCCCTCCTCGGCACGGCCCTCGGCCTCTTCGTCTCGGCCTTCGCGGCCTCGGAATTCCAGGCGGTCCAGTTCATGCCGGCGGTGATCTTCCCCCAGCTCCTGCTGTGCGGCCTGTTCACCCCGCGCGACGACATGCACCCCGCCCTGGAGGCCCTCTCCGACGTGCTCCCCATGTCCTACGCCGTCGACGGCATGAACGAGGTCCTCCGCCACACCGACATGACGGCCACCTTCGTCCGGGACGTCCTGGTCGTCGCGGGCTGCGCCCTGCTGGTCCTGACCCTCGGAGCGGCAACCCTCAGGCGCCGCACCACATAACCGCGCGGCCACCCGCCCGCGCGGCCACCCGCCCGCGCAGCCACCCGTCCGCATCCCGCCCACCGGACACGACCCCGTCCCCCCACCCCCGGGTGCGAGGATGAACCCGGACGACGCGCAACCTCCGGAGGGCACCGAAAGCCATGACCCAGAAAGTCGCAGTCCTCGGCACCGGCAAGATCGGCGAAGCCCTGCTCAGCGGAGTGATCCGCGCCGGCTGGACCCCGGCCGACCTCCTGGTCACCGCCCGCCGCCAGGAACGGGCGGAGGAACTCCGCACCCGCTACGGCGTCACCCCGGTCAGCAACGCCGAGGCCGCCAAGACCGCCGACACCCTGATCCTCACGGTCAAGCCGCAGGACATGGGCACGCTCCTCGACGAACTCGCCCCGCACGTCCCCGCCGACCGCCTGGTCATCAGCGGCGCCGCCGGCACCCCCACGGCCTACTTCGAGGAGCGGCTGGCCCCCGGCACCCCGGTCGTCCGCGTCATGACGAACACCCCCGCCCTGGTCGACGAGGCCATGTCCGTCATCTCCGCCGGCACCCACGCCACCGCCGACCACCTCGCCCACACCGAGGAGATCTTCGGCGCCGTCGGCAAGACGCTCCGCGTCCCCGAGTCCCAGCAGGACGCCTGCACCGCCCTCTCCGGCTCCGGCCCGGCCTACTTCTTCTACCTGGTCGAGGCCATGACCGACGCCGGCATCCTCCTCGGCCTGCCCCGCGACAAGGCCCACGACCTCATCGTCCAGTCGGCCATCGGCGCCGCGACGATGCTCCGCGACAGCGGCGAACACCCGGTCAAGCTCCGCGAGAACGTCACGTCACCCGCCGGCACGACGATCAACGCCATCCGCGAACTGGAGAACCACGGCGTACGGGCCGCCCTCATCGCCGCCCTCGAAGCCGCCCGCGACCGCAGCCGCGCCCTGGCCACCGGCAACAACAGCTGACCACGGGGGCGGGTCCGACCCCCGCCCCCGCAGCCCCGTCACACCCCGGCCCCGGCCGCCTCCCTCTCCGCCACCGCAGGCTCCGCCACCGCCGGCAGCAGCCCGATCGCCCGGTACGCGGCATCCACCGTCGGCCGGGCCATCCCCCGGGCCCGCTCCGCCCCCTCCCGCAGCACCCCCTCCACATACGCCGGATCCGCGCACAACTCCTTGTGGCGCTGCTGCACGGGCCGCAGCATCTCCACCACGGCCTCGGCGGTGTCCCGCTTCAGCTCCCCGTAGGACGTGTACGCACCCCTCAGCAGCTCGGGGTCACCACCCGTGCACGCGGCGAGGATCTCCAGCAGATTGGCGAGCCCCGGCCGGGCCTCCCGGTCGTACACGACCTCCCGCCCGCTGTCGGTCACCGCCCGCATGACCTTCCTGCGCACCACGTCCGGCTCGTCCAGCAGATAGACGATCCCCGGCCCGACGTCGTCGCTCTTGCCCATCTTCGACGCCGGGTCCTGCAGATTCATCACCCGCGCCGCCACCCCGGGCTTCGTGGCCCGCGGCACCACGAACGTGTGCCCGTACCGCTGGTTGAACCGCACGGCCAGATCACGCGCCAGCTCCACGTGCTGCCGCTGGTCGTCCCCCACCGGCACCTCGTCGGCCCCGTAGGCCAGGATGTCGGCCGCCATCAGCACGGGATACGTCAGCAGCGACAGCCGCACACTCCCACCCCTCCGCTGCTCCCGCGCGGCCTTCTCCTTGTACTGGATCATCCGCCGCATCTCACCGTCGGTGGCCACGCACTCCAGCAGGTACGACAGCCGCGCGTGCTCGTCCACATGACTCTGCACGAACACCGTGCACCGCTCGGGATCCAGCCCGGACGCCAGCAGCAGCGTCGCCCCCTGCCGGCTGAGCCGCCGCACCCGCGCGGGATCGTGGTCCACGGTCAGCGCGTGCAGATCCACCACGCAGAACAGGGCGTCGGCCGCGTGCTGATCGACCTCGGCCCACCGCCGCATGGCCCCCAGATAGTTCCCCAGCGTCAGATGCCCGGTCGGCTTGACCCCGCTGAAGACCCGTGTCATCTCTTCTCCACCTCCTGGTCGTGACCACCGCCCCGAGCGGCCGCCCCTCGGTGATCCAGGAGGGAGAAACGCGAACGGCCGCCGAAGCGGCGGCCGTCGAGTGCATACGTGAGGACGGCCGCCGTCAGGCGGCCCACCAGAACTGGCTGCACGTACGCGTCGTCATGCACCCCACCGTACGCCCCGGGAGTGCCGTCCGCCCGTGAGTTGACACGCCCAGAGCCGGTCCGTACTGTTCTCCGAGTTGTCCGACGTGAGCGCCGACTCCGGTCGGTCCCCGGACAGCCAATCCGCAGGTACTCACCACTACTCGACGCAGTAGCCCTGTCGTCGTTTCATTGGCATGCGTATGTGCGGAATGAGGAATCCCCGTTCGAAAGGACGCGGCCCCCGATTGGCTCGGGAGCCGGGGAATCCGCTAAAGTCTCACTCGTCGGAACGGCCCAACAGCCGCGAAGACAAATCCCGCTGACTGGGAATCAGGCCCGAAAGGATCTGATAGAGTCGGAACCGCCGGAAAGGGAAACGCGAAAGCGGAAACCTGGAAAGCGCCGAGGAAATCGGGTCGAGAAAAGATCTGATAGAGTCGGAAACGCAAGACCGAAGGGAAGCGCCCGGAGGAAAGCCCGAGAGGGTGAGTACAAAG
>NZ_NOKT01000032.1 GCF_002237655.1 Streptomyces sp. XY006 | reverse complement strand
GGCCCGGCGGCGCGCCGACGGGGTTCGGCCGCGGCGGCGCGGAGGGGGAGCCGTCGCGGCCGATGCGTGGCCGTAGGCCCGCGATGACGGCCGCAGCCGCGGCGCCGGCGTGGACACCCGGGCTGCGGGGGCCCGGCCCGGCGGCGCGCGCCGCCTGTTCACGCGCGCGGAGGCGCCCCCATGCCCGGTGAGCAACCGCAGACCCACGAGACCCTCGACGAGCGGTTCCGTACGGACCGGTCGCCGGCATCCGCTTCGGCGGCGCCCGGCGCAACCGCGTGGTCATCGCCGCCGGCACCACGCTCCACTCGCTGATGCTGTCGGTGAGCGGGACCCCGGCCCTGCCGGTCAGCCGGTGACCCACTCGCGCAGGGCGCCCTTCACGACCTTGCCGCTCGCGTTGCGCGGCAGCTGCGCGACGAACTCCACCGTCCGCGGGACCTTGTAGTTCGCCATCTCCCGCCGGGCCCAGGCGATCAGGTCGTCGCCGGTGAGCAGGGCGCCCGGGCGGCGTACGACGTAGGCCCTGCCGACCTCCCCGAGCCGGGCGTCGGGCACACCGATCACCGCCACGTCCGCCACGTCCGGGTGCAGGCCCAGACGCTGCTCTATCTCCGCCGGGTAGGCGTTGAAGCCGCCGACGATGAACATGTCCTTCAGGCGGTCGGTGATGCGCAGGTTGCCCGCGCCGTCCAGGACGCCGACGTCGCCCGTGCGCAGCCAGCCGTCCGGGGACAGCACCTCGGCGGTGGCCCGCTCGTCCTCGTGGTAGCCGGTCATGACGTTGAAGCCCCGGACGAGGACCTCACCCGGTGTGCCGGGGGCCAGGGGCCGGCCCTCGGCGTCGGCGACCCGGACCTCGGTGCCGGGGATCGCCCGGCCCGACGTGGACGCGATCACGGCCGGGTCGTCGCCGCGCCGGCACATCGTGACCACCCCGCCGGCCTCGGAGAGGCCGTAGGCCGTCAGGACCGTGCCGACGCGCAGTTCGGCGCGCAGCCGCTCCACCAGGCGCAGCGGGACGACCGCCGCTCCCGTGACGACCAGCCGCAGAGCCGACAGGTCGTGGGCGTCCCGGGCCGGGTGGTCCAGCAGGGACTGCAGGAGCGTCGGCGGGCCGGGCAGGACGGAGACCCGTTCCGCCGCGAGGTTGGCGAGGACGGTGTCCACGTTGAACACCGGCTGCGGGATCATCGTGGCGCCCCGCATCAGGCAGGCGATCACTCCGGCCTTGTAACCGAAGGTGTGGAAGAAGGGGTTGACGATCAGATAGCGGTCGCCCCGGGCCAGGCCCGCCAGGTCGCTCCAGATGCGGTACGCCCGCACCGTCTGCGCGTGGGTGATGACCGCGCCCTTGGGGCGGCCCGTGGTGCCCGAGGTGAAGATCAGGTCCGACGGCCGGGAGGGCCGCACCGCCCGCGCCCGGTCCCGCACCTCCCCCTCCCCCACCACCTCGCCGCTCGCCAGGAAGTCCTTCCACGTGAGGAAGCCGGGCGGGGCGTCCGCCGAGAACACCACCGCCCGCCGCAGGGCGGGGAGTCCGGGCAGCGGTCCGTCGCCCGGGCCCTGACCGGCGGCCCTGCGCAGCGACGCCACGTACGAGGTGCCGAGGAACGTGCCCGTGACGAACAGCAGCCGTGCCCCGCTGCGGCGCAGGACGTCCGCCGCCTCGGCGCCCTTGAAGCGGGTGTTCAGCGGCACGAGCACCGCACCGGCCGAGACCGCGCCGAGGGCGGCGGTGATCCAGTCGAGGGTGTTGGGCGCCCAGATGCCGACCCGGTCGCCCGGTGCCACGCCGTTGGCCAGGCAGGCCGCCGCCGCGCGGTCCACCCGGGCGCCGAGTTCCGCGTAGGTCACGCGCGTTCGGCCCTCGACGACCGCCTCGACGTCCGCGTACCGCTCGGCCGCCGCCCTGACCAGGTCCGGAACGCTCTCGCCCGCCACATCCGCTCGCACCGCGCGCCTCCCGCGAACTCGGAGCTGACTGACCGTCAGATTAGCGGTAATCTGACGGACTGTCAGCAACGGTTCGGGCCGGAGGTGCGCGCAGCATGGCAGCAGGACCAGGAGGCCTCAAGGACGCCACGGCACTCGTCGGCATCGGCCAGACGCCCTTCGCCAAGCGGCTGCCCGAGGACGAACGCACCCTCGCCTGCCGTGCCGTACTGGCGGCCCTGGACGACGCCGGGATCGCACCCGGTGAGGTCGACGCGCTCGCCTCCTACACCATGGAGGAGACGGACGAGGTCGAGCTGGCCAAGGCCTGCGGCTTCGGCGACCTCACCTTCTTCAGCAAGGTCGGCTACGGGGGCGGGGGTTCGTGCGCGACCGTCGCGCACCTGGCCGCCGCCGTCGCCGGCGGGCAGGCGAGCGTCGGGGTCGCCTGGCGGTCGCGCAAGCGGGGCAGCGGGCCCCGGCCCTGGACCGACACCTCCGTGCAGCTGCCGACTCCGGCCCAGTGGACCCGGCCGTTCGGGCTGCTCCGGCCGGTCGACGAGATCGCCATGCTCGCCCGCCGCTACCTGCACGCCTACGGGGCCACCCGCGACCACCTCTTCAACGTCGCCCTGGCCTGCCGCAACCGCGCCAACCAGAACCCCGACGCGATCATGTACGACCGGCCCCTGACCCGCGAGATGTACATGACGTCCCGGTGGATCAGCGAGCCGCTCTGCCTCTTCGACAACTGCCTGGAGACGGACGGGGCGCTGGCCTGCGTGCTGGTCTCCGCCGAACGCGCCCGCGACTGCCGCCACCAGCCCGTCTACGTCCACTCCGCCGCCCAGTCGCTGCCCGCCCAGCACCACGGCATGGTCAACTACTGGAACGACGACCCCCTCACCGGCCCCGCCTGGAGCGCCGCCCGGCACCTGTGGAAGCACGCCGACCTGACCCCCGAGGACGTGGACGTCGCCCAGATCTACGACGCCTTCACGCCCCTGGTCCTGCTCTCCCTGGAGGGCTACGGCTTCTGCGGGCGCGGCGAGGGCGGGGCCTTCACCGAGGGCGGGGCGCTGGAGACCGGCGGGCTGCTGCCGCTGAACACCGGCGGGGGCGGGCTGTCCGAGGCGTACGTGCACGGCTTCAACCTGATCACCGAAGGGGTCAAGCAGCTGCGCGGGACCAGCACCGCGCAGGTGCCGGGCGCCAGGACCTGCCTGGTCACGGCCGGTGAGGGCGTGCCGACCTCCGCGCTGCTGCTGAGGAGTTGAGATGCTGCGTCCCGTCACCGACACCGACGGCGCCCCCTTCTGGGAGTACGCCGCCCGGGGCGAACTGCGGATCCAGGCCTGCGCCGGCTGCGGCGAACTGCGCTTCCCGCCCCGGCCCTGCTGCCCGCACTGCCAGTCCTTCGCGTCCGAGTGGCGCCGCATGTCGGGCCGGGGCCGCGTCTGGTCGTACGTCGTCGCCCATCCACCGCTGCTGCCCGACTACGCGGCGCTGGCGCCGTACAACGTGGTCGTCGTCGCCCTCGACGAGGCGCCGCGCATCCGGCTCGTCGGGAACCTGGTCGCGGAGCCGGGGGCGGCGCCCGGCTCCCTGCCCGCCGGCCGGCTGCGCATCGGCGCCCGGGTGCAGGTCGCCTTCGACGACGGCCTGCCCCGATGGATCCCGGAGCGGCCGTGAGCGCCGTGCTGGTCGACGCCGACCGGGACACCGGGGTCGCCGTGGTCACCCTGAACCGGCCGGAGCGGCTCAACGCCATCGACCTCGCCATGGCCGACGAACTCGTCTCCACCTGGCAGGAGTTGCGGTTCGACGACACCGTGCGGGCGATCGTCCTCACCGGCGCCGGGGAGCGCGCCTTCTGCACGGGCGTCGACCGGGACGCCGTGGTGCCGCAGCCCAGCTCGCCGTACGCGCAGGACGACCCGCTGCTCGGCGTCGGGCCCAAGGCGAACGACCTGTGGAAGCCGGTCGTCGCGGCCGTGCGCGGGATGGCCTGTGGCGGCGCCTTCTACCTGCTCGGGGAGGCGGAGTTCGTCATCGCCGACACGACGGCCGCCTTCTTCGACCCGCACACCACCTACGGCATGGTCAGCGCCTACGAGTCCGTCCTCATGGCACAGCGCGCTCCGTACGGGGAGATCGCGCGGATGGCGCTGATGGGTACGGCCGAGCGGATCTCGGCACGGCGCGCGTACGAGGTGGGGCTCGTGTCGGAACTCGTGCCGGAGGGCGGGGCGCTTCAGACGGCCACGGCGTGCGCCGCCGTCGTCGCCGGCCATCCGGCCCGGGCCGTGGAGGGCACCGTGCGGGCGCTGTGGGCCGCGAGCGAGGCGGGCCGCGCCCAGGGGGTGGCGCAGGCGCCGCACCTCATCGCACTCGGGAACGCGACGGCCGAGCAGCAGGCCCGGTTGTTCGCCGGGCGGGGCCGGGAGTACCGGTCGCGGTAGGGAAGCCGCCCTCCAGGGCCCTGCCGTCACCGTCATGTCACCGCGTGGCGACGGGTGCGTGCCCGGCGTAGCGTCTCGGACGAGGGCGGTGAACGGGCCGCTCCCCCGAGCGACGGCCGCCGTCCGGATCCCCTTCCGTGCGCCGGTGCGACGGCCGTCCCGGGCCCGTCAGGCGGTGCGCGCCGTCCCCGTGCCCTTCTCCGCGTCCAGCGCGTACACGCAGCGGTCCTTGCTGCACGCGTACACCACCCCGTCCCGGACGACCGGGGAGCCGGTGATCTCGCCGCCGGTGGCGAGCTTCCAGCGCAGCCGGCCGTCGTCGGCCTTGAGGGTGTAGAGCAGGTGGTCGGTGGAGCCGAAGTGGATGCGGCCCTCGGCGACCGAGGGGGCGCCGACGATGTCGCCGCCCGCCTGGAAGCGCCACTTGGGCGTGCCGGTGACCGCGTCCAGGGTGTACAGGCCCTTGCCGCTGCCCACGTGGACGTGACCGGCGGCGACCAGGACCGGCTCGACGGAGGAGCGCGCCTCGGTGGCGATGCGCCAGCGGTCGCGGCCGTCGGTGGCGTCGAGGGCGTAGACCGTGCCGAGGTAGTCGGCCAGGTAGACGCCGCCGCCGGTGACGGCCGGGCCCGGCACGAAGGTGGGCGGGGAGAGGAAGACGGCCGGGGCCTCGAAGTGCCACCGCACATGCCCGGCGGCCACGTCCAGGGCGAGGACGCGGGTGCCGGCGCAGACGTAGACGTACCCGTCGGGCGCCTGGATCAGCCGGACCGGGACGCCGCCGCAGGAGGCCGCGTCGCCGATCGGGTACGACCAGCGCTCGTCGCCGGTGCGGGCGTCCAGGGCGCGCAGCCGGGCGTCCTGCCACACGTAGACCGTGCCGTCGTGCAGGGCGGGCCCGGCCTCGGGGGACTCGAAGTCGGTCTGGCAGCCGGTGATCTCCCACAGCTTCTGGCCGCTGGAGGCCTCCCAGCCCTGGACGCCGCCGCCCCGGGTGCCGGTGACGACGGTGCCGCGGCCGGCCTTGAGCGAGTAGACCCAGGCGTCCGTCTGCAGGCGCCACAGGTCGCCGCCCTCGCGGGCGTCCAGGGCGAACAGCGTGGGCCCGTCGGAGGCGTGGATACGGCCGTCCGAGACGGCCATGGACCAGGCGACGTCCCGCGTCTTGAAGCGGCGGCGGCCGGTGGCCACGTCCAGCGCGTGCACCTCGAAGGAGGTGACGTAGACGAGGTCGCCGGCGACCGAGGGGGTGCCCCAGACGTCGTTGGACATGCGGAAGCGCCAGGGGCGCCAGCCGCCCGGCTGCTCGGGCGGCGCGGCCGGGGCCGGGGGCGCGGCGACGGCCGGACCCACGGCGGGGTCGGTGCCGTTGACCCCGGGGCGGGGCTTGGACCAGGAGGCGGCGAGGGCGGCCTCCGGGGGCGGTGCCTTGACGGCGGCGGCCCGGACGTCGGCGACCCGCGGGCCCGGGCCGATGGGCACCTGGGCGCCGGCCAGCCGCACGGGGCCGGTGTCGGGCCCGCCGACCGGGGCGGGCACCGGCGCGGGTGCCGGGACGACGGGGTCGTGCGAGGGCGGGGGCGGGATGGGCGCCGGGCCGGGTGCGGGACGGCCGCCGCCGCTGCGGCCGGGGCCGGCGGCGGGCTTGGCGGCCGGGCGGCCGTTGCGGCGGGACTCGATCAGGCCGACCGCCCGCTCGGGCAGCCACGCGGAGGCCGTGCCGCTGTCGTCGGAGCCGGAGCCGAACAGGTGCGGGGCGAGCTGCGCCTGGAGGTCGGCCGGGTTGGGGCGGGCCGTCGGGTCCATCTGCATACAGGACTCGATGAGCGGCCGCAGCTCGTCCGGGAGTCCTTCGAGGTCCGGGCCCTCGCGCAGCAGCATGAAGACGGTCTCGACCGGGTTGGCGCCGTGGAACGGGGGGTGGCCGGTGGCGGCGAAGACCAGCATGGAGCCGAGCGAGAAGACGTCGCTCGCGCCCGTGACACTGCGGGAGTCCTTGGCCTGCTCGGGGGACATGTAGGCGGGCGTGCCGACGGCCACGTTCGTCATCGTCAAACGCGTGTTCGAAACGCCGGACGCGATACCGAAGTCGATGACCCGCGGGCCGTCCTCGACGACCAGCACGTTCGACGGCTTCAGGTCCCGGTGCACCAGACCGGCCCCGTGGATGGACTGCAGCGCCTCGGCCACGCCCGCCGCGAGCCAGCGCACCGCCTGGGCCGGGAGCGGCCCGCAGTCGTTCACTATCTCTTCCAGGGAGGGCGCGGGGACGTACGCGGTGGCCAGCCACGGCACGGCGGCACGCGGGTCGGCGTCCACGACGGCGGCCGTGTAGAAGCCGGAGACGGCCCGGGCCGCCTCCACCTCACGGGTGAAGCGGACCCGGAACAGCTGGTCCTCGGCGAGCTCCGTCCGGACGGTCTTGATCGCCACGCGCCGGCCGGACGCCGAGCGCGCGAGATAGACCAGCCCCATGCCGCCGGCACCCAGCCGCCCCAGCACCTCGAACGGCCCGATCCGCCGCGGATCGTGCTGCGTCAGCTGATCCACCACTCTGCCTGCCACCTCCCCGTACGAGCCGCGCCAAGCCACATCTTCCACGCGACCCCGTGCAGCGTCTCACCACCGCACCGCCATGGCGGCACGCACCCCGATTCTTCCTGGCCAAAGCCGTGGTGGCGAACCCGGTGACCATTGGGGTGTCTCCGGCCATACAGGGACGAAATATGACCAGTGGGGGCCGCTCAGCGGCGCAGCAGCGCGAAGGAGGCCCCCTGGTCGTCCGAGACGACGGCCACGGTGCCGTACGAGGTCTCGAACGGCGGGGCCTGGACCCGCCCGCCGAGCCGGGTCACCTCCGCCAGCGCGGCCGGGACGTCCTCGACGGCGAAGTGGACCAGGAAGTGGGGCGGCATCTCGGCCGGGAAGACGTCGGAGACCGGGGCGCGGCCGAAGTCGGGCTCGGCCTCCGGCCCGAACAGGGCCTCGTGGAAGAGGTCGCCGTAGAAGGCGTTGGCCGCCTCGGTGTCCCGGGCGTACAGCTCGGCCCAGGCGAAGGCGCCCGGCTCGCGCCGTCGGCCGAACCCGGGGTGCTCCCGCGGCTGCCACAGGGCGAAGACGGCCCCGTCCGGGTCGGTGACCAGCGCGGTGACGCCCAGCCCGGCGGCCGGCACCGGCGACTGGACGACCTGCCCGCCGGCCGCCTGGACCCGCCGGACCAGGGCCCGGGCGTCCGGGGTGGAAAAGTACACCGTCCAGACGGTGGGCAGCCGGCCGTCCGTCTTGCGGACCAGCGCGGCCACGGGTTCCCCGTCCTTCAGCGCCCGCGTGAAGGGTCCGAACCAGTCCTCGAAGGTCCACCCGAAGAGTTCGCCGTAGAAGCGCTTGCCCGCCTCGACGTCGGGAAGCTGCGCGTCCACCCAGCAGGGAACGCCCTCTGCGTACACCGATGCCCTGTTTTCGGCCATGCCGCCAACGTAACCGCGACCGGCGCACCCCGCAGACCAGGCACACCAGCCTCCGCACCCCCTCACACCCCATTTGCAGTCGGCCGAATCGCGCCCCGATCACGCCTCGGTAAGCTGACGGCATGACAGGACAAGTGCGTACCGTCGACGGCCGCGTGGCCGGCCGGCGTGGGCAGGCGACCCGGCAGAAGCTGCTCGACTGCCTCAGCGAGATGCTCAGCTCCTCCCCGTACCGGGACGTCAAAGTCATCGATGTCGCCCGGAAGGCGGGCACTTCGCCCGCGACCTTCTACCAGTACTTCCCGGACGTCGAGGGCGCCGTCCTGGAGATCGCCGAGCAAATGGCGGCCGAGGGCGCGTCGTTGACCGAGCTCCTGGAGGGCCGCTCCTGGGCCGGGAAGGCCGGCTGGCAGACGGCGCAGGAACTGGTCGACGGGTTCCTGGAGTTCTGGCGCAAGAACGACGCGATCCTCCGGGTGGTGGATCTCGGCGCCGCCGAGGGCGACAAGCGCTTCTACAAGCTCCGCATGAAGATCCTCAACTCGGTGAACAACTCGCTCGCGGACGCCGTCGCCGAGCTCCAGGCCAAGGGCCGGGTCGACAAGGACGTGAACCCGGCGGCCGTCGCCGGTTCGCTGGTCGCGATGCTCGCGGCCGTCGCCTCGCACCAGAAGGGCTTCTCCTCCTGGGGCGTGAAGCAGGCCGAACTGAAGCCGAACCTCGCGCTGTTGGTGCACCTGGGTGTCACAGGGAGAAAGCCGACGAAGTAACCGGCCGGCGGCGGCCCTTCCCCCTTTCCCAAGTCCTGTCTGGCAGGCGGCGGTTCACCTCGGTGGACGGCCGCCTGTCGTGCTTTCCGGCGCCCTGCCGCCCCGCCCCCTCATCGCCGCACGAGCCGGAACACCCGGATCTCCCGGTCCACCCGGGCCTGGTAGGCCGCGTACGGCGGCCAGAACGCCAGCACCGCCCGCCAGGCCGCCGCCCGCTCCTCCCCCGCCAGCAGCCGGGCCGTGACCGGGATGTCCCGGCCCTTCCAGCTGATCTCCGCGTCGGGGTGGGCGAGCAGGTTGTGGCTCCAGGCGGGGTGCCCCGGCCGCCCGAAGTTGGACCCGACCAGGATCCAGCCGTGCCCGCCGTCCTCCGGCATGCAGGCCAGCGGCGTCCGGCGGGGCAGTCCGCTGCGCGCCCCGGTCGAGGTCAGCACCACCCCGGGCAGCAGTTGCGCGCTGAGCAGCACCTTTCCCCGGCTGAGCCGGTGCACGGCCCGGTCCAGGGCCGGGAAGACGTACGGCGCCACCCGCGCGAAGCCCGGGGTGGCGGACACCTTCTGCACGAACCGCACGGCCCTCGCCATCAGCCGGCCTCCTCGAAGACGTGGGCCGCGTCGGCCGCGTGCGCCCGCAGCCGGTGGACCGGCCCGAACAGCAGCGCGTCGCCCGTGGCGCGCTTGACATACAGATGAGCCTCGTGTTCCCAGGTGAAGCCGATGCCCCCGTGCAGCTGGACGCCCTCGGCGGCGGCGCGGCGCAGGGCGTCCAGCGCCTGCGCGAGGGCCAGTCCGCCGGCCACCTCCCCCCGGGCGGCGGCCCAGGCCGCGTAGTACGCCTCGGCCGCCTCCCCCCGGGCGGCGGCCCAGGCCGCGTAGTACGCCGCCGACCGGGCCGCCTGCACCTGGACGTGGACGTCCGCCAGCCGGTGCTTGACCGCCTGGAAGGAGCCGATCGGCCGCCCGAACTGCTCGCGCCGCCCCACGTACTCCACGGTCCGCTCCAGCACCCGGCCGGCCGCCCCCGCGGCCTCCGCGGCGAGACAGGCGGCGGCCCCGTCGCCGAGCCGGGCGAGGGCACCGGGCACGTCGTCGCCGGCCGAGCCGAGCAACTCCGCCTCGACCTCGCGCAGTTGGAGCCGGCCCTGCGGGCGGGTGGCGTCGAGCGCGGTGCGCCGGACCCGGGTGAGGCCGGCCGCGTCCGCGCCGACGAGGAAGATCAGCACCCGGGACCGGGCGAAGCCGCCGGTGTGCGCCGCGACCAGCAGGAGGTCCGCGCTGTGCCCGTCGAGGACCTGGTCCACCTGCCCGTACAGCCGCCAGCCGCCGTCCGTCCGCCGGGCCTGCACGCCCCCGGCCCGTCCGCCGCCCGCCCAGGCCCCGCCCGGGTCACGGCCGGTGAGGGCGAGGGCGGTGGCGAGGGCCGGCCCCGGTACGGCGAGGGCGGCGGTGAGCGCGCCGCCGGCGAGCCGGGGCAGCAGCGCGGACCGCTGGGCCTCGGTGCCGAGGGCGAGCAGCAGCGGGGCGGCGAGGACGGCCGTGGCGAGCAGCGGGGAGGGGGCGAGGGCCCGGCCCGTCTCCTCGCAGGCCAGGGCCAGCTCGGTGACCGTGCAGCCGACACCGCCGTACGCCTCGGGCAGGGCCAGGCCGGGCAGGCCCAGGTGGGCGGCGAGGGCGGTCCACAGGGCCGGGTCGTGCCCGACGGGGGTGCCGGCGGCGGCCCGCAGCTCCTCCGGACCGCACCGCTTGTGGAGCAGGTCGCGCAAAGTGCGGCGGATCTCGTCCTGTTCGGCGGTGAAGCGGGCGTCCATGAGCCACCTCTCTCCACATCTGACGGTCCGTCATGTTAGGGCCGGGGGGCGGTGATGCCCAGAGTCCCGCACCTCCCGTCGGGTGCCGGATCTGATGTACCGTCAGATTCATGGTGGCCCGGAGGAAAGTGGCCGTCGTCGGCGTGGCCCTGTCGGACTGCGGCCGCGTGGACGACGTGACCCCGTACGCCCTGCACGCCCAGGCGGCCCGGCGCGCCCTCGCCGACGCGGGCCTGGACCGGTCGCTGGTCGACGGCTTCGCCTCGGCCGGCCTGGGCACGCTGGCGCCCGTGGAGGTCGCCGCGTACCTGGGCCTGCGCCCCACCTGGGTCGACTCCACCTCGGTCGGCGGCTCCACCTGGGAGGTCATGGCGGCCCACGCGGCCGACGCCGTCGCGGCGGGGCACGCCCGGGCGGTGCTGCTCGCCTACGGCTCCACGGCCCGCGCGGACGTCAGAGCGGGCCGCCGCACCGGGACCCTCTCCTTCGGCTCGCGCGGCCCCGCCCAGTTCGAGGTCCCCTACGGCCACACCCTGATCGCCAAGTACGCCATGGCCGCCCGCCGGCACATGATCGAGTACGGCACGACGATCGAGCAGCTGGCCCAGGTGGCCGTGCAGGCCCGGGCGAACGCGGCGCTCAACCCCGAGGCGATGTTCCGCACCCCGGTCACGGTGGACGAGGTCGCCGCGGGCCCGGTGATCGCGGACCCCTTCACGAAACTGCACTGCTGCGTCCGCTCCGACGGCGGCGCGGCGGTGCTGCTCGTGGCACAGGAGTACGTGCGCGACTGCCGCACCCGGCCGGTGTGGGTCCTGGGCAGCGGGGAGGCCGTCTCGCACGCCGCGATGTCCGAGTGGCCGGACTTCACGGTGTCCCCGGCGGCGGTCAGCGGGCGGCTGGCCTTCGCACGGGCGGGAGTGCGGCCCTCGGAGATCGACCTCGCCGAGCTCTACGACGCCTTCACCTACATGACCCTGGTGACGCTGGAGGACCTCGGCTTCTGCGCGAAGGGCGAGGGCGGGGCGTTCGTCGGCGAGGGCCGGCTGCGGGTCAGGGGCGGGGCGCTGCCGGTGAACACCGACGGGGGCGGTCTGTCGGCCCAGCACCCCGGGATGCGAGGACTGTTCCTGCTGGTGGAGGCGGTACGGCAGCTGCGCGGGGAGTGCGGGGAGCGGCAGGTGCGGCGCGCCGACGGTTCGCTGCCGCGGCTGGCGGTGGCGTCGGGCACGGGGGGCTGGTTCTGCTCGTCCGGCACCGTGGTGCTCGGGGCGGAGTGACCGGCCCGGCTCCGGGAGGGGAACACCGTCGCCCGGCACGGGCGTTGACCCGGGAAGCGACCGTTCTGCCGAAGGAGTCCGTGGTGGCCCTGTCCCGCGACGAACGTGAACAGTTCCTGGCCGAGCCGCACATCGCGGCCCTCGCGGTCGACGCGGGAGCGGGCCGCGCCCCGCTCACCGTGCCGATCTGGTACCAGTACGAGCCCGGCGGCGACATCTGGATCATGACCGGGCTCGACTCCCGGAAGAACCAGCTGATCAGCGCCGCGGGCCGGTTCTCGCTGATGGTGGACCGGGTGGAGCCCACGATCCGGTACGTGTCCGTGGAGGGCCCGGTGGTCGGCACGTCGCCCGCGACCCTTGACCAGCTCCGGGAGATCTCGGCGCGCTACCTGCCGCCCGAGAAGGTCGACGGCTATGTCGACTTCGCCTGGAAGAACCACGGGGAGCAGCTGGTGCTGCGGATGCGGCCGGAGCGGTGGGTCTCCTCGGACCTGGGACAGGTGTGAGCCCCGGGGAGCCCGGGGAGCGGTGACAATCGGGGCATGGCAACCGATCTTCACGAGCTGCTGAGGTCACTGCGGGTGTGGGCCCCGGAGACCACGGACCTGCGGCCCTTCGACCCGGCCACCGCCCCCGAGGACCCCCTGCCCCTGTTCGCCGAGTGGTTCGCGCAGGCGGTGGCGGCCGGGCAGCCCGAGCCGCACACCATGTCCCTGGCCACCGCGGACGCGTCGGGCCTGCCCGACGTACGGATCGTGATGCTGCACGGCGCGGACGAGCGGGGCTGGTCCTTCGCGTCCCACGCCGGCAGCCGCAAGGGCCGCCACCTCACCGGCCGCCCGTACGCCGCGCTCTGCTTCTACTGGCCCGTGCTGGGCCGCCAGGTCCGTGTCCGCGGCCCTGTGACGGCCGCGCCCTCCGAGGAGTCCCGGGGCGACCTCCACGCCCGCTCGACAGGCGCCCTGGCCGCCGCCCTGACCGGGCGGCAGAGCGAGGTCCTCGGCTCGCTGGAGGAACTGAACCGGGCCTCGGAGTCGGCGTGGGAACGGGCCGCGCGGGAGCCGGAGGCACCGGTGCCCTCCTGGACGCTGTACCGGCTGCGCGCCGAGGAGGCCGAGTTCTTCCAGGGCGACGAACGCCGACGACACGTCCGGCTCCGCTACCGGCACGCGGAGAGCCCGGAGACGGGGTGGACGCGGGAACTGCTGTGGCCGTGAAGGAGGCTCCGGGACCGGGGCCGGTCCGACCGGGGGCGTCCGTGGTGAGGCTGCGGGACCGGGGCCGGTCCGACCGGGGGCGTCGGGGTGTCGGTCCGACCGGGGCCGGTCCGACCGGGGGCGTCCGTGGTGAGGCTCCAGGACCGGGGCCGGCCCGACCGCGGGCGTCCGTAGTGGGGCTCCGGGACCGGGGCGGGTCCGACCGGGAGCGTCCGTAGTGGGGCTCCGGGACCGGGGCCGGTCCGACAGGGAGCGTCCGTGGTGCCGGTCCGACCGGGGGCGTCCGTGGTGAGGCTCCGGGACCGGTGCCGGTCCGACAGGGAGCGTCCGTGGTGCCGGTCCGACCGGGGCCGGTCCGACCGGGGGCGTCCGTGGGGCCGGTCCGACCGGGGGCCTACGTGCACGGTGCCCGTGGTGTCCGGTCCGGCCCGGAGCCCGGTCCGCCGGGCCGCGGCGCCGGTTGGCTTCACCGCTGGTCCCCGCGCGTCCGGCCCGGCGTGGCTAGCCCCGGCCCGTCCGGGCGAAGTCGTACACCGCGAAGTCCGCGACGGGCCGGTACCCGATCCGCTGGTACAGGCCGTTGCTGGTCGGGTTCACCAGATCCGTGAAGAGCAGCACCTCGTCGGCCCCGGCGGCGAGGGCGGCACGGCTGACCTCGGCCGTGACGGCGCCCGCGTAGCCACGGCCGCGCAGGTGGGCCGGGGTGTACACGGAGGCGACGCGCACCTGCCCGGCGACCCGCGGACCCGTGCCGGCCATCGCGACCGGGGTGCCGTCGGGGGTCTCCCAGAAGGTGATGCCGCCGCTGTCGATCCGGGCGTCCGCCCACTCCGCGGAGTCCCGGACGGTGCCCGCCCCGACGGCCTCGGCGAACTCGTCGTGCCAGCGCACGAGGAGTGCGTGATCCGCCCGGACGGCGATCCGCGGCCTGCCGGGCGGCAGCGGCCGGGGCGGGGTCAGCGTGCCGAGCCGGTAGAGCCGCTGGCGCTGGCGGAGCACGGCCGTCGCGCCCGTGTGCCGCTGCCAGGCGGTGACGAACGCGGCGGCGGTGTCGCGGTCGGCGCTCACACCGGGCAGGGGCCTGCCCAGGCCGGCCAGCGTCGCCGCGAGGTCGTCGGCCTCGCCGGGGGTGAGGGCGGTGAGGTTCAGCCAGTGCGGCGGTGTGCGGAAGAACGCGGCCCGGACCTCCCCGTCCCGCTCCAGCACCCCGAACTCCGGTGCGCCGTCGCCGTACACGTGCGGCCCACGGGTGCGCAGGGTCTCCGTGACGGTCAGCGGGACGGTGTGCAGGGCCGGGCGGGACCGCAGGAAGTCCCCGCTCCGGAGCAGGAAGTCGTCGAGGTCGTGGGTGAGGTGCCACGCGCCGGTGCGGGAGCCGGTGTCGGTGTGGATTTCGGAGTCGGAGTCGGAGTTGGAGCGGGAGTCGGTGTCCATGCCTCATGGTGCCGCCGGTGCGCCGTCCGGCACCTCTCGTTTTCCGCGCCGGTCAGCTCATGCGCCGCTGTCCTCGGCGAGGGTGTGGGCGACGAGCGCGTTGGCGTGGCCGTGGCCCAGGCCGTGCTCGGTCTTGAGCCAGGTGACGAGCTCCATGTGGCGGGTCAGGGGCGAGGAGCGGATGAGGGCCTGCCAGTCGGCGATCGGGCGGCCGTACTTCTTCTCGATGGAGGGGAAGTAGCTCGCGGGGCCCTTCACGGGTGCGGTCATCTGGGGTGGTCCCTTCTCTGTGGTCACCCGATACGACCGGCGCGGCGGGACGGACTCACCGGCCCGCCCGTGTGATCTGGGTCACCTGATGCTCAAGGAGCCGCCGGGGGCGGGTCCGTCGCCAGCCGGGCGTGGAGGTGGGCGTCCCGGAACGCGTCGTGCCGGCCCTCCTGGAAGACCGCCCCGCGCAGGGTGCCCTCGTAGGCGAAACCGCACCGCTGCGCTATCCGGCACGAGGCGTCGTGGCCGACGGCGTGGTCCAGTTCCAGGCGGTGAAGGCCGAGTTGGGCGAAGGCCCAGTCGGCGGCGAGCAGCAGGGCCCCCGTGGCGACGCCCCTGCCCCGGGCCTCGGGGAGCACCCAGTAGCCGACGCGGGCGACCTTCAGGTGGTACTTGATCTCGTTGACGCCGATGTGCCCCAGGGCCTCGCCGGTCCGCTCGTCCGCGACGCGGAAGGAGACGGAGGTGCCCTCCGTGGCGCTCTGCGCCCGCGCCCGCAGGGACTCGCGGGCGCTCGCCCGGTCCGTGACCAGCCGCAGCGGGGTGTTCCAGCGGCGGAACTCCGGGTCCCGCATGCCGCGCAGCCAGGTACCGACGTCGGAGCCCGACCCGGCGTCCCAGGGCCGCAGGATCAGGCCGTGCCCGTGCAGTTCCGCACGGGGACCGGTCAGGGACGGGTCACGTAGGGAGGCCATGGCCCCATTCAAACCCGTAACCCGCCGCACGAAACCGGCGCCGGCCCGATCGAGAGCTACCCCACGCCGGACGCCGGGGCCCCACTTCGGCAACGCGGGCCGCGCGCCCCGCGACCTCGACGACACATCGAACGCGAGTAACGAGGGCAGACGCCGCGGGCCCTCCCCGCCCCCCGGCCCGGGTCACGGCCCCGGGTCCGCGTCCGGGCCGGTGGCCGGGTGCGCGCCGAGCGCCGGCAGCGCCGACGGCGCCGAAAGACCGCGAGCAGGCCGGCCCACCGCCGGCGGTACACGGCAGGCCGGTGCGCTGCGGGGATGCGCCAGGGGTGGGCATCGACGGCCTCGGCCGCCCCGGTTCGGCTCGGATGCCGCCGAACCGGGGGTGCCGCTCACCCCCGGCGCCGCCCGGGCTCCCTGGCCGGGGGTGGCGCCACCCGGAAGACCGGTATGCCCTGCCGGAACGCCACCTCCAGGGCCGCGCCGGCCGACAGCTCCGGTCCGGCACCGCCGAATGGATCCGAGCCGGCAGGATCCGAGCCGAATGGATCCGAGCCGAATGGATCCGCCTCCGCCCGTACGATCTCCGTCATCATCCGCGGTCCCTCGGCCAGGTCCACCACGGCCGCGACGTAGGGCGTGCGGTCCGTGAAGGGCGGCAGGTCGTTGCGGTGGACGACGGACCAGGTGTAGAGCGTGGCACGGCCGCTCGCCGTCTCCCACGCCACGTCCTCGCTCCAGCAGTGGGGGCAGAACTCCCGCGGGTAGTGGTGGGCCCGGCCGCAGGCACGACAGCGGCGGATCAGCAGCCTGCCCTCGGCCGCCGCGCTCCAGTAGGTCCGGGTGAAGGCGTCGGTCTCCGGTACGTCGAAGCGGCCGGTCATCAGAACAGTCCCAGCGCGCTGTCCAGCGACCAGGTCTGCCAGGACATCCCGAACAGCCCGACCACCGACATCAGCGCCATCATCGAGTTCTGCCCCTGCTCGGCCACGTCGTGGATCATGAGCGTGAAGTAGAGGGTGTTGAGGAGGAACCCGCCGGCCAGGGCGACCGGGGTGAGGAACCCGGTGACGAGGCCCAGTCCGAGGGCGAGTTCGGCGTGGACGACGACGTACGCCATCACGCGCGGGTGCGGTGCGACGGCCACCCGGAATCCCGAACGGCCCGCGCTCCAGCGGTGCTTCCCCGCGATGCCCGCCGCCCACGCGATGCCGGTGCCCCGCTCGAACCACGCCTGGCGGTCCTTGTGCCGCCAGCTCTCCAGCCACCACAGGCCGAGCCCGATCCGCAGGACGGCCAGCCATTCCGCTCCACTGAGCCAGATCGCGTCCATGCCTGCCCCCGTTCCCGAAGCGACGCCGACGGTGGAATCTGACGGTAAGTCAGATACGGGATGGCAACAAGAGCCGGGACCGCCGCCCGGGCTCCGTCAGCGGCGGCCGCATCCCCGTCCCGTCCCGCACATCCGTGATCAATCCGAAACCAATTCCGGTCTTGACCGAGACCCATCAAGCGGGTCCGGGGTTACGCTCCCGCTCATGGCCGACTCCACACCCCCCACACACTCCTCCGCGCATCCCGCACCCGACCGCCCCGTCTACGTCATCGGCGGCGGTCCCGGCGGGCTCGCCGCCGCGTACGCGCTGCGGGCGAGGGGCATACGGGCCGTCGTCCTGGAGAAGTCCGACCGGGTCGGAGCGTCCTGGCGCGGCCACTACGACCGGCTGCACCTGCACACCACCCGCCGCTTCTCCGCCCTGCCCGGACTGCCGATGCCACGCCGGTTCGGACGGTGGGTGTCCCGGGACGACGTGGTGCGCTACCTGGAGAAGTACGCCGAGCACCACCGCCTGGAGATCGTCACCGGCGTCGAGGTCTCCCGCGTGGAGCGCCTGCCCGACGACACGGGCTGGCTGCTGCGCGCCACCGGCGGCCGGGAGCTGACCGGCGCCGCCGTGGTCGTCGCGACCGGCTTCAACCACACCCCACGGGTGCCGGACTGGCCGGGCCGCGACACCTACCCCGGCGAGTTCCTGCACGCCGCCGCGTACCGCAACGGCGAGCCCTACGCCGGCCGGGACGTCCTCGTCGTCGGCGTCGGCAACACCGGCGCCGAGATCGCCGTGGACCTCGTCGAGAGCGGCGCCGCCCGGGTCCGGCTGGCCGTGCGCACCGTCCCGCACATCCTGCGCCGTTCGACGGCCGGCTGGGCCGCCCAGTACAGCGGCATCCTGGTGCGCCGGCTGCCGGTCGGCCTGGTCGACCGGATGTCCCGGGTCCAGGCGAAGCTGACGATGCCCGACCTGTCGGCGCACGGGCTGCCGCGCCCGGACACCGGGCTGTACAGCAGGGTGCGGCAGGGGGCGATCCCGGTGCAGGACGTCGGGCTGATCGACGCCGTGCGCACGGGCCGGGTGGAGGTCGTCGCCGCCGTGGACGCCTTCGAGGAGGGCGGCAAGGTCGCCCTCGCCGACGGCACCCGGATCTCGCCGGACGCCGTGATCGCCGCCACGGGCTACGTCCGCGCCCTGGAGGACCTGGTCGGCCACCTCGGTGTGCTCGACGCCCGCGGCAGGCCCGTCGTCCACGGCGCCCGCAGCCCACAGGGCGCGCCCGGCCTGTACTTCACCGGCTTCACGAACCCGATCAGCGGCAACCTCCGCGAGATGGCGATCGACGCGGTGCGGATCGCGAAGGCCGTCGCCCGGGACGGTTCGGGGCAGGTCTCCCGGCTGCCGGGCTAGGACCCGTCGTTCGGAACGCGGGGGCTGGCACGCACATCTGCCGCGTTGTCGTCACCCGCCGATGCTCCGCGCCGGCCACCGGGCCGACTCGTCTGCTCCCGCCCATTCCTGACGTCCTGTCAGTTCCGTTAATCTGACAGGGCGTCAGTTAGCGGCTGTCTCACAGGAGCGGGCGGAACGATGCTTGGATCGACCCACGGCACTCTCACCACCGACTCCCGCCGGGCCCGGGCCCTCGCCTGCGGCGAACGGTCCGGGCCCGCCGTGCACGGCAGGCCGGCCCAGGTGGGCGACCTCGACGTCAGCGGACGCCCGCTGCACGCCGACGTCCCCGATCTCGACCGCTTCTTCCGTCCCCGGTCCGTCGCCGTGATCGGCGCCTCGGACACCGAGGGACGGCCCCGGACCGGCATCACGCGGCAGCTCGCCGACTGGGCCGGGCGCGTCGGCGCCCGGCTGTATCCCGTGCACCCGAGCCGGCCGTCCGTCCTCGGCCTGCCCTGCTGCCCGTCCGTGGCCGACCTGCCCGAGCAGGTCGATCTCGCGGTCGTGCTGGTCGGCGACCCCCTGCCGGTGATCGAGGAACTGGCCGAGGCCAAGGCCCGGTTCGCGGTCGCCTTCGCCTCCGGGTTCGCGGAGACCGGGCCGGAGGGCGAGGCGGCCCAGCGGAGCCTCGCCGCCGCCGTCGAGCGGTCCGGGATGCGGCTGCTGGGGCCCAACACCAACCTCAACGCCTTCGAGCGGTTCCGCGAGGACCTCCGGGGACCGGCGATCGCGCTGATCACCCAGTCCGGCCACCAGGGCCGCCCCGTCTTCGCCCTCCAGGAGCTCGGCATCCGCCTCTCCCACTGGGCGCCCACCGGCAACGAGGCCGACCTGGAGACCGCCGACTTCCTCTCGTACTTCGCCGAGCAGCCCGAGGTCGGCGCCATCGCCTGCTATCTGGAAGGGCTGAAGGACGGCCGCTCGTTCCTGCTCGCCGCCGACCGGGCCGCCCGGCGCGGGGTGCCGGTCGTCGCCGTCAAGGTGGGCCGCACCGAGACCGGCGCCCGCACGGCCGCCTCCCACACCGGCAAGCTCACGGGCGCCGACGCGGTGGTGGACGCGGCGCTGCGGCAGTACGGCGTGATCCGCGTCGACGGCCTCGACGAACTCCAGGACACGGCGGCCCTGCTGGCCCGGGCCCGCCCGCCGCGCGCCGACGGCGTGGTCGTCTACTCGATCTCCGGCGGCACCGGGGCGCACGTGGCCGACCTGGCGAGCGCGGCGGGCCTGCGGCTGCCGGTGCTGTCCGAGGCGAAGCAGGCCGAGCTGCACCAGTGGATACCCGCCTACCTGAGCGTGGCCAACCCCGTCGACAACGGCGGGCATCCGGTCGGCGACGAGCGCGGGCGGAAGATCATCGACGCGCTCCTCGACGACCCGGCGGTGGGCGTGCTGATCTGCCCCGTCACGGGCCCGTTCCCGCCGCTCAGCGACCGTCTCGTCCGGGACCTGGTGGACGCCGCTGAGCGGACCGACAAGCTCGTGTGCGTGGTGTGGGGTTCGCCCGTGGGCACCGAGCCCGCCTACCGCGAGGTCCTGCTGGGCTCCTCGCGCGTGGCGACCTTCCGCACGGTCGGCAACTGCCTCACCGCCGTCCGCGCCCACCTCGCCCACCACCGCTTCGCCACCGGCTACCGCTCCCCCTTCGACGACGCCCCGCGCACCCCCTCGCCGTCGTACCGCAAGGCCCGGGCCCTCATGCAGCCCGGCCGGCAGCTCAGCGAGCACGCGGCGAAGACGCTGCTGCGGGCGTACGGCATCCGGGTCCCGCGCGAGCAGCTGGTGACCAGCGCGGCGGCGGCCGTACGGGCGGCCGGACCGGTCGGCTACCCGGTCGTCATGAAGGCCTCGGGCGCGAAGATCGCCCACAAGACCGAGCTGGGCCTGGTGAAGATCGGGCTGACCTCGGCCAGCCAGGTCCGCGACGCCTACCGCGAGCTGACGGACATCGCCCGCTACCAGGACGTCGCGCTGGACGGCGTCCTGGTCTGCCAGATGGTCGAGCACGGCGTGGAGATGGTCGTCGGCGTCACCCACGACGACCTGTTCGGACCGACCGTGACCGTCGGGCTGGGCGGTGTGCTGGTCGAGGTGCTGCGCGACACGGCCGTGGGGGTGCCGCCGTTCGGTGAGGAGCAGGCGCGGGACATGCTCGCCGGGCTGCGCGGGCGGGCCCTGCTGGAGGGGGTGCGGGGGCGGCCCCCGGCGGATCTGGACGCGCTCGTCGAGGTCGTGCTGCGCGTGCAGCGCATGGCCCTGGAACTCGGCGACGACCTCGCCGAGTTGGACATCAACCCCCTCATGGTGCTGCCCCGCGGGCAGGGGGCGGTGGCGCTGGACGCGCTGGCGGTGTGCCGCTGATGGCGGAACCCGAGGTGCTGCGCTCGACCGGCGGCCCGGTCCTCACCCTCACCCTCAACCGGCCCGAGGCCCTCAACGCGCTCACCCCCGACCAGCGCGAACGGCTCATCGAGCTGCTGTCCGACGCTTCGGCGGACCCGGCCGTACGGGCCGTGGTCCTCACCGGCACGGGCCGCGGTTTCTGCGCGGGCGCGGACCTGCGGGGCACGGGCGCGGGCGCGGACCTGCGGGGCACGGGCACGGGCGCGGACCTGCGGGGCACGGGCACGCCCCCGGGTGAGCGGATCGCCGGGGACGTCGCGCGCACCCTGCGCACCGGCGCGCAGCGGCTGATCGCGGCCGTACTGGACTGCGAGAAGCCGGTGATCGCGGCGGTCAACGGCACGGCGGCGGGGCTCGGCGCGCATCTCGCGTTCGCCTGCGATCTGGTCCTCGCGGCCGAATCCGCCCGTTTCATCGAGGTGTTCGTGCGCCGCGGGCTGGTCCCCGACGCGGGCGGCGCCTATCTGCTGCCCCGCCTCGTCGGCCCGCGGCGCGCCAAGGAGCTGATGTTCTTCGGCGACGCGCTCACGGCGGCGGAAGCGGAGCGGACGGGCCTGGTGAACCGGGTCGTGCCGGACGGCAACCTGGCCGGGACGGCCCGCGCCTGGGCCGACCGCCTCGCCTCGGGCCCCACCCGCGCCCTCGCCCTGACCAAGCAGCTCGTCAACGCGTCCCTGGACACCGACCGGGCGACCGCCTTCGCCGCGGAGGCGGCGGCACAGGAGATCAACATGACGACCCGGGACGCCCAGGAGGGCGTGCGCGCCTTCCTGGAGCGCGAAACCCCGCACTACGAGGGCCACTAGCCCTTCCTATCTGACGATTCGTCAGTTTCAATGCTGGACATGATGGGACAAGCAGGCATGGCGGAAGCCGCCGTCCGCTACCTCAGGTCGGCCCGGGCCACCGCCGCTGAGCCGGTGGAGGCGCTGCCGCGCCCGGAGCTGCGCTGCGTGCGGGGGGACGAGCGCGCACCCCTGGACCAGCGCGAATTCCGTCGCGTGCTGGGCACGTTCGCGACGGGCGTGACGGTCGTCACCGCGCCTCCCACCGGCACGGAAAGCTCCCCGGCCGGCTTCGCCTGCCAGTCCTTCACGTCCCTCTCCCTCGACCCGCCCCTGGTCGCCTTCATGGTCGCGCGCACGTCCACGACCTGGCCGCGCATCGCCCGGGCCGGCGTCTTCTGCGTCAACGTCCTGGCCGCGGACCAGGCCGGCCTGTGCCGCGCGTTCGCGGCGAGCGGCACGGACAAGTTCGCGGGCGTGCGCTACGACGCGGCCCCGGTGTCGGGCTCCCCCCGCCTGGCGGACACGGCCGCGTGGATCGACTGCACGATCCACGCGGTCCACCCGGGCGGCGACCACGTGATCGTGGTAGGCCGCGCAACCGCCCTCGGCCCACCCGAGCAGAACCCACCCCGCTCCCCCCTCCTCTTCCACCGCGGCCACTTCACCCACCTACAGCCCTGACCCACCCACGACGGCTCGCCGGCACCAAGCCGCGCGGGGACGCGCCCTGGACGCCGGCACCCGCCGAACTCCCCCGGCGTGCAGGCGAGACGCGCACGCGCCACCCCTCGCCGACCGGCCACGCGACCGACCCGAGGGCCCACCGCCCCCGGCCACCCGCTTCCCGGGCCGCTCGCTCGCTTCTCTCCCGTGCCGCAGCGGCCTGGGTCAAGGGTGGCCCGCAGGGCCATCGCCGAAGGCGACGCAAAGCGCCCTTGAGGCAGGCCGCGAAGGCACGACACTGCCGAGAAAGCGGGCGGCCCGACGGCTCTGTCGCGTCGCACCCGGCGGTGCCCGGCCCCTGCCCGAGGACCACAGGGCCTGCGCGGACGACCGGCCGCGTCACCACCGCCCTTTAGGCTCCCAGGGTGATTGAGACCATCGTGTTCGACATCGGCGAGACGATCACCCGTGACGATCGGTACTGGGCTGCCTGGGCCGACTGGCTGGACGTACCCCGACACACCCTTTCCGCACTCGTCGGTGCCGTCGTCGCCCAAGGCCAGGACAATGCCGAAGCCCTCCGTCTGGTCCGCCCGGGTATCGACGTCGACGCCGAGTACCACGCTCGCGAAGCCGCGGGCCGGGGCGAGCACCTCGACGAGGACGACCTTTACGACGACGTCCGCCCGACCCTGTCCGCGCTCCGGGAGGCAGGCGTCCGCGTCGTCATCGCCGGCAACCAGACGCCCCGCGCAGGTGAGCTGCTGCGCGCCCTGAACCTACCCGCCGATCTCATCGTGACCTCCGGGGAGTGGGGCGTGGCCAAGCCGCACCCGGACTTCTTCCAGCGGACACTTGAGGTCTCCCACGCCGCCGCGGACGCGACTCTCTACGTCGGCGATCACCCCGCCAACGACGTCTTCCCGGCGAAGGCAGCCGGCCTGCGGGCGGCCCACCTCCGCCGTGGCCCATGGGGACACCTCTGGGCTGACGCCCCGGAGGTCGTCGCCACGGCGGACTGGCGGATCGGAAGTCTCTCCGATCTCACCGAGGTCGTACAGGTCTGACGGCACGACGCGGCCCGCACCCATTGGAACGGGCCGAGTGCCGTTGCTGTGCACGCGCTGTCGCGACACCGGTACGGTTCGCAGCGGAAGCACGGAAGGGGAGCCGGCATGTCCGCTCACAGCAAGGGTCGGGTAGGCGCCCGGATCGCCTATTACCGCAGCGTGATGCGGCCCAAGCTGACGCAGAAGCAACTCGCAGACGCAGCTCACGTCTCTCTCGGCACCGTGCGCAAGATCGAACGTGGCGAACGCGGCGTCAGCGGTCCCACTCTGGAGGCCATCGCCGATGCTCTCGGCGTCGACCCCATGCGTCTCCTGACCGACCGTGCGTCCGCCCACACTCGCGTGCACGAGTGTCTGCCCGCATTGTCTGCCACGATCGCCACGTACGACTTCCCTGACGACGGTCCGGTCCGGTCCACGCGCGAACTACGCCAGGCCGTCGCCGAGACCGCCCGACTACGCCTGGCTGCCCGGTACACCGGCATCGCCCGCGAGGTACCCGACCTGCTCGGTGAACTCGCCCGCGCCTATCACGCCGCCTCCGGCGCGGAGCGGTCCGAGCTGGCCGGCCTCTTGGTGCAGGCCTACCGGTCCGCGGATGCCGTCGCCTACAAGTTCGGTGCCCAGGACCTGTCCGCGCGCCTCATCGACCTCATGCGCTGGGCTGTCCCGGAGACCTGTGACCCCCTGCTCTCCGCAACCGTCGCCTACGTGCGCACGGAGACCTTCTTCGCCGCTCGTGCCTTCTCGGCCGGGTTACGCGCTCTGGAGCAGGCCCTGGACGCCGCTCCCGCCCCCACCACCACCCCGGAGATCGCTGTCAGGGGGGCCATGCACATGAGGGCCGCCGTCATCGCGGGCCGGGCCCGCGACGGCTCGGCGGCAGTCACTCATCTCACCGAGGCGGCTGTGCTCGCCGATCGCGTGACGGAGGGCGTGTACCGCGGCACCGCGTTCGGCCCGGACTCCGTGAGAATCCATGAGGTGTCCGTCGCGGTCAGCCTCGGGGACGAGTACATCGGCCGCGCCCTTGGCGTAGCGGGCCGGTGGGACCCTCCCACGGAATTGCCGGACGAACGGCGCTCAGGGTTCTACATCGAGCTCGCCCGCGCGCAATTGTGGTCGGGCCTGCCGAGCAAGGCGTTCGAGTCGTTGAAGACCGCTCGGCACATCGCACCCCAGCACACTCGCGTGCACCCGTGGGTGCGCGAGGACGCTGCCACGCTCCGTCGGCTCAAGCGCGGCGACTCGGAGAGCCTCACCAACTTCGCAGAGTGGTGTGCCGCCACCTGAGCGAGTCCCCGGCGTACCCCTCGCGGGGGTAGTTGTCGGTCCCTGCCACCTTCACCATCTGGTGCACGTTCAGGAATCGGCAGGGGGACGACGTGGCCAACGCCTCACGGGAAGATCGGCACGGAGAGCGCTACCACGCGGGTGGATGCCGGGATCGGAGTGAAAGCGCGACACCCTCCGGGAACGCTGCGACCATTCCGGGCACGGTCTCCATGCGGGCCGAGGCGAGTTGGTTCCTGGACCAGCGCACTTTGCCGCGCCACCAGGTCGTCCGACATATCGGTCAGGACCTCCGCCGATTCCTGCACGACCTGATTCCGCGGCTCGAGGACCTCGTGGCAGGGTGCCCCGACGACGACGTGCCGGCGAACGTCGCCCAGGCCGGAGTCGCCCAGGCCAGGCATCGCATGGCCGAGCCCGAGAGTGGCGAGAGTCCGCGCCACAGCGTGGAACGCGTGAAGCGACTGGCCCGGTCGGTCGTCGCACTCTGCGACCACTACGACGCATTGACCGGCATCACCATGTGCCTCATCTGTGATCGCGTCATCGACGACGACGCTTGGCTTCCGTACGAGCGGGCGCCGGGCGGGGCCGGGGTTCTCGACCGCGGAAGGGTTCATCTGCGCTGTGCACCGGCCGTGACCTCACACTTCACCGAGCCCGCACCCCGGCCCGAGCGGTAAACACCCGTCAGCACTCACACCCAGGGAAGAGACATGTTCGTCCACTCCGATCGTCTGCCCAGCGCCCCGGCCCTTCCGCAGGGAATCGGCGCCCCTCGCCCGTGGGGTATCAGCCGCATGACGCCCTACCCGACCATGGCTCCTGAGTACGTCCGTGCCGAGCTGGACCCCACCACCCAGACCGCCGTGTTCTACGACGCCGCGGGCGAGGTCATGGAGATGCCCGGCCACGGCACCAGCACGGGCACGTCTCCGTCCACAGGCACCAGCCCGGACGGGCAGAACCAGGGCTCCACGGACACCGATTCCGGAAGTGACAGTGACCAGTGAAGGACACCCGTCCGGTGCTCGTGATCACCAGCCTGCACGACCCGACGGCAGACGTGGTGATCCGCGAGCTGCACGCTCGTGAGGTCCCGGTCGTGCGGCTCGACTCGGGGGACTTCCCTTCCTCCCTGGCGATGGAGGCAGAGATCACCGAGCATGGCTTACGAGGCCGGGTTCTCACTTCCTCCCGTATCACGGACCTGGAAAGCGTCCGGGCGCTCTACTATCGCCGGCCGACGGGATTCGCCTTCCCCCACCTCGACGAGCAGGACGCACGCTTCGCCATCACCCAGGCCCGCTATGGGCTCGGCGGAGTTCTGGCTTCGCTGCCCGGCTGCCTCTACGTCAATCACCCGCACCGCATCGGGGACGCCGAGTTCAAACCGGCCGGGCTGATGGCGGCGATCGAAGCCGGGTTCCTGGTACCACCCACCCTGATCACGTCCAGCCCCACAGCCGCCCGAAGTTTCTGCGAGGCTCACGGGCCAGTCATCTACAAGCCGCTGCACAATCCCGCCTATCGAGTCGACGGTGTCTCATCCGTAGTGGAAATCGCCGAAGTGTCGGCAACGGACATCGATGATGGCGTGGCGGGCACGGCGCATCTGTTCCAGAAGCGGGTTCACAAGATCGCCGACGTGCGGGTGACCGTGATCGGCTGCAAGGTGTTCTGCGTCCGTATCGACTCGGGTCTCTTGGACTGGCGAACCGATTACAGCGAACTGACGTACGCCCCCGTCGAGGCACCGCCCGGGATCCTGCCCGCAATTCATCGCTACATGAGCCATTTCCTGCTCTCCTTCGGCGCCTTCGACTTCGCTGTCGACCATGAGAGCCGGTGGTGGTTTCTGGAGTGCAATCCCTCCGGCCAGTGGTACTGGCTGGAATCCGAGACAGGCCTGCCCATGTGCGCAACTCTGGCCGACCTGTTGGAGGGGAAGACGTGAGCGACCAAGCACAGCTGCACAAGCGGCTCATCGACGCGATGACCGCTGACGGAAACCTGCGCACCGAGCCCTGGAAGCACGCCGCCGCTGCCGTCCCACGGCACGAGTTCCTGCGCGGCGGGTTCTTCCGGCGGGCATCCGGCGGCGGGGTCACGTCATGGGAGCCCGTATGGGAAGGGGACACGGACTGGCTGGAGGGGTGCTACTCGGACGAGTCTCTGGTGACTCAGATCGCCGGCACGATCGCGCCGACGGACATCCGCGGACGAATCATGCGCGAGCCCACCAGTTCCAGCACGCTGCCCTCCCTCGTACTGCGCATGCTGGAGGACCTCCAAGTCGAGGACGGCCACCGTGTGCTGGAGATCGGTACTGGCACGGGGTACTCCACCGCGCTGCTCTGCGCGCGCCTCGGTGAGCAGAGCATCACGTCGATCGAGTACGACCCGGACCTGACCACGCGGGCACGAGCAGCCCTCGGTCGCCTCGGGACGTACCCCACGCTCGTCACCGGCGACGGGCTCCTCGGCCACCCCGCAGGGGCGCCGTACGACCGGGTCGTGGCCACGTGTGGCGTGCGCGCGGTGCCGGAGTCGTGGATCGAGCAAACCCGGCCCGGGGGCCGGATCCTGGCAACCGTCGGGGGATGGCTCGGCTCCTCGGAGCTCGCGCGCCTGACGGTCCGAGACGACGGCACGGCGACCGGTCCGCTGCTGGGCGGCGGGGTGAACTTCATGCTGGCGCGCGCCCACATGCCGCCACCGCTCGGTCTCCTTCCCGATCTCGACGAGGGTGAGGAACGCGGGACCTCCACAGGTGCTGACGTACTGGACGACTGGACGTCCCGCTTCGTCGTGCAACTCGCTGTACCCGACGCCCAACACGTGGCGCTGCGACGGAACGGGCGCACCGAGGACGTTCTGATCGATGCCGAGTCCGGTTCGTGGGCCTGCCTGTACGAGCACGGGGATCAGTGGCTCGTCCGCCAAGACGGGCCCCACGCGCTCTGGGACGCCGTGGAGGAACTGGTCGGCCGGTGGCGCACCGCCGGCACACCACCGCCGGCGCGGTTCACCGTACGTGTCACCGGGGAAGGTCAGACGGTCCGTTGGTGATCCGCCCGCGCGCTCTCAGACCCGTACCGTGAGAGCCGGCCCTCGTCGTCGGATCACCAACGCCATCAGTGCCGCCGCCGCGCACAGTGCGCCCGACGCGTACCAGACCACGTCGTACGAGCCGAACGTGTCGCGGGCCACGCCGCCGAGGAAGGCGACGAGGGCCGCGCCCACCTGGTGGGAGGCGAGGACCCAGCCGAAGACGATCGCGCTGTCCTCGCCGTACTGCTCACGGCACAGGGCGAGGGTCGGCGGGACGGTGGCGACCCAGTCGAGGCCGTAGAAGACGATGAAGAAGATCATCGGCGGGTGGACGCTCGGCGCCAGCAGCATCGGCAGGAAGAGGAGCGACACGCCCCGCAGCGCGTAGTACACGGCCAGCAGGCGGCGCGGCTCGAAGCGGTCGGTGAACCAGCCGGAGGCGATCGTGCCGACGACGTCGAAGACGCCGATGACCGCCAGGAGCGAGGCCGCGGCCGTGAGGGGCATGCCGTGGTCGTGCGCGGCCGGCACGAAGTGGGTCTGGACCAGGCCGTTCGTGGAGGCGCCGCAGATCGCGAACGTCCCGGCGAGCAGCCAGAACGGGCCGGTTCGCGCGGCCGAGAACAGGACCTTCACGGCACGCCGGGCGGCGCCCACCACCGGCGCGGGCTTCGGGACGAACTCGGGCGCCCCGTACGGCTTCTGGCCCACGTCGGCGGGGTGGTCGTGCAGCAGCAGCCAGACGAACGGCACGACCGCGAGCGCGGCGAGAGCGACGGTCACCGCGGCCGGACGCCAGTCGTACGTCTCCACGATCCAGGACAGCAGCGGCAGGAAGATCAGCTGCCCGGAGGCCGACGCGGCGGTGAGGATGCCGCTGACCAGGCCGCGCCGCTCGGTGAACCAGCGGTTGGTGACGGTCGCCGCGAAGGCCAGCGCCATGGAGCCGGAGCCGAGGCCGACCAGCAGCCCCCAGCACAGCATCAGCTGCCAGGCCGCAGTCATCCACACGGTGAGCCCGGAGCCGAGCGCGATCACCGTCAGCGCGACCGCGACGACCCGCCGGATCCCGAAGCGGTCCATGAGCGCCGCCGCGAACGGGGCGGTCAGGCCGTACAGCGCGAGGTTGACGGAGACCGCCGCGCCGATCGTGCCGCGCGACCAGCCGAACTCCTGGTGCAGCGGGTCGATCAGCAGACCCGGCACGGAACGGAAGGCGGCGGCGCCGATGATCGTCACGAAGGTGACGGCGGCGACGAACCAGGCGCGGTGCACACGCCGGCGGCGGCTGGGCTTCGGCGGCTGCTCGACGGCCGCTGCTTCGGTTGTCTGGGTCACGCCATAGAGCTTCGGGCTCGGGGCCGCCCGCAGCGAGTGGCCCGAAGGACAGCGTTCGCTAGGATCGGGCCATGACCTCGGCCACGGACGGGACGACCTGAGATGAGCGAAGCGCTGAGCACCTCCAGTACCGCGGACGCCGGCGCCCGGCCGCACCGCGTCGTCGTCCTCGCCCTCGACGGGCTGCTCCCCTTCGAGCTGGGCATCCCGCACCGCATCTTCGGCCGCCCGAAGGACGACCGCGGACGGCCCCTGTACGAGGTCCTGACCTGCTCGGTCCGGCCGCCCGGCCCGGTGGAGACGGACGCCGACTTCGCCATCCACGTCCCGCACGGCCCGGAGGCCCTGGCCACCGCCGACACGGTGATCGTCCCGGCGTCGTACGAGCTCGGGCCGGTCTTCGAGCAGGGCGTGCTGACCGACGAGCTCGCCGCCGCCCTGGCCCACCTCAGGCCCGGCACCCGGCTGGCCTCCATCTGCACCGGTGTCTACGTCCTCGCCGCCGCCGGTCTGCTCGACGGCCGCCCCGCGACCACCCACTGGGCCCAGGCCGAGCACCTGCAGCGGCTCTTCCCGCGGGTCCGGGTCGACCCGGACGTGCTGTTCGTCGACGACGGCGACGTCCTGACCTCGGCGGGCGTCGCGGCCGGCATCGACCTGTGCCTGCACATGGTGCGCCGCGACCACGGCACCGCCGTCGCCAACGAGGTGGCCCGCCGCACGGTCGTCCCGCCGTACCGCGAGGGTGGACAGGCGCAGTTCATCGCGCTGCCGGTGCCGGACCCGCAGCAGGCGTCCACCACCACGGCCCGTGCCTGGGCCCTGGGCCGCCTCCACGAGCCGATCCAGCTGCGCGACATGGCCGCCCAGGAGTCCATGTCGGTGCGCACGTTCACGCGCCGCTTCCGCGAGGAGACCGGCGTCAGCCCCGGCCAGTGGCTCACCCAGCAGCGGGTGGAGCGGGCCCGGCACCTGCTGGAGTCCACCGACCGCTCGGTCGACCAGGTGGCCCGGGACGCGGGCTTCGGCACGGCCCAGTCGATGCGCCAGCACCTCCAGGCGGCGCTCGGCGTGACGCCCTCCGCCTACCGCCGGACCTTCCGGGCCGGAGCCGACGAGCCGGGAGCCGGCCTCAGAACGTGAGGACGGCCCGGGCCACCCGCCCCGCCCGCGCGTGAGCCGCCGCCTTCTCGAAGTCCTCCACGGGATAGGTCCGGGTGACGAGTTCGTCGAGCAGGAGACGGCCCCGGCGGTACAGCTCGGCGTAGAGCGCGATGTCCCGCTGCGGCCGGGAGGAGCCGTAGCGGCAGCCGAGGACGGACTTGTCCAGGTACAGGGAGGAGACGCGGAAGGACGCCTCCGCCGTGGCCGGGGGCACTCCGAGCAGGACCGCTTGGCCGTGCCGGTCCAGCGCGTCGATCGCCTGCCGGATCAGCTCCACACGGCCGACGCACTCGAAGGCGTGGTCCGCGCCCGTGGGCAGGATGTCCCGCACGCCGTCCATCGAGGTGAGGAAGTCGGTCGCGCCGAACCGCCGGGCCGCCTCCTCCTTCGCCGGGTTCGCGTCGACGGCCACGATCCGCAGCGCCCCCGCGAGCCGCGCCCCTTGCAGGACGTTCAGGCCGATCCCGCCGGTGCCGATCACCAGCACGCGGTCGCCCCGGTCCACCCGCGCCCGGTTCAGCACCGCGCCCACGCCCGTGAGCACCCCGCACCCGATGAGCGCGGCCGACGGCAGCGGGAGGTCGCCGGGGACCCGGACCGCCTGGACGGCCTTGACGACCGTGCGCTCCGCGAACGCCGAGTTGGCGGCGAACTGGTGGACGGGCAGACCCTCGTGGCGGAACGGCCGACCAGGGCGGCCTATGGCCTGCCGGCACATGGTCGGCCGGCCCCGGTCGCAGTCCGGGCAGGTCCCGCAGTTGGCGAGGGTGGACAGCGCGACATGATCCCCGGGCGCCACATGGGTGACGCCCACACCTACGGCCTCCACGACCCCGGCACCCTCATGGCCCAGCACCACGGGAACCGGGAACGGTATGGTCCCGTCCACCACCGACAGGTCGCTGTGGCACAGCCCGGCCGCCGAGATCGCCACCCGCACCTCCCCCGGCCCGGGGTCGCGCACCTCCAGGTCCGTCACGACCCGGACCCGTTTGCCGTCGAAGATCACGCCTCGCATCACACGGCCCCCTTGGGCTCCCTGGGCAGTCCGAGCACGCGCTCGGCGATGATCGTGCGCTGGATCTGGTCCGAGCCGCCGTAGATCGTGTCGGCCCGGGAGAAGAGGAACAGGTGCTGCGCCGCGTCCAGTTCGTACGGCGCCGCCGCCGACCACTCTCCGGGCCCCGCGGCCCCCGCAGCGCCCCGCACCAGTACCGCCAGTTCCCCGAGCCGCTGGTGCCAGCCGGCCCACAGCAGCTTGGCCACGCTCGGGGCGCCCGGGTCGGCCGAACCGCCCAGCGTGCGCAGGGCGTTCCAGCGCATCGTGCGCAGCTCGGCCCACAGCCGCACGAGCCGCTCCCGTACGACCGGGTCCCGTACGGCGCCCGAGGCGACGGCCGCGCGCACCACACCGTCCAGTTCCTCGGCGAACCCGATCTGCTGGGCCAGCGTGGACACGCCCCGCTCGAATCCGAGCAGGCTCATCGCGACCCGCCAGCCGTCGCCCTCGGCGCCGACGACGTGCTCGGCGCGTGCGCCGTCGAAGAAGACCTCGTTGAAGTCGCTGGTGCCCGTCATCTGCCGGATGGGCCGGACCTCGATACGGCCCGGCTGGTCCATCGGCACGAGCAGGAACGACAGCCCGTGGTGCCGCGTCGAGCCCGGCCGGGTCCTGGCCAGTACGAAGCACCAGTGCGCCTCGTGCGCGAGCGAGGTCCAGATCTTCTGCCCGGTGACGCGGTAGACCCGCCCGTCCCGTACGGCCGCCGTGCGGACCCCGGCCAGGTCCGATCCGGCGCCGGGTTCGCTGTAGCCCTGGCACCACAGCTCCTCACCGGCGGCGACGGGGGGCAGGAAGCGGGCCTTCTGCTCGACGGTGCCGTGCGCGATCAGCGTGGGCGCGAGCAGCTTCTCCCCGATGTGCCCCGACCGCGGGGGCGCCCCCGAGCGCGCGTACTCCTCGGCCCAGACGACCTGCTGGGTGAGGGAGGCGGTGCGGTTCCCGTACCCGCCCTCGCCCCACCCGATCCCGATCCAGCCGGCCGCACCGAGGGTGCGTTCCCAAGTCCGCCGGTCCTGAACGGGCTTGACGTGCGAGGCGAGCCAGCCCCGGGCCTCACCCCGAAACGCCTCGTCCTCCGGACCGAAGCCGAAGTCCATCAGGGTTCTCCTCTCGACGCCGCAGGGCACAACCCCACCTTCGGGGGCGCGGGGAACGGCGCGCCAAGCCACAACGAACCCGCACCCGCCACACCACCGCACACCCCGCACCCCCGCACACACACGCCCCCGAGCCGCCGGCACTCCCCGGGCCGCCGAAAACCCCGGGGCCAGCGGCCCCCCGGCTACCGCGCGTTCGGCCGCTCTCCTCCCCGCGCCGCCCGCTCCATCGCCGCCACCCCCTCCAGCATCGGCATCGGATCCACCCCCACCGACCCCGGCAGCACCTCGGCGATCCGCTCCGGCGTCCACGCACCGCCCTCGGCGTACACGGCCCGCAGCTCCCGCGGCTGCGCCCACACCGCGATCTTCGCCCCGGCGGCCGTGTACACCTGCCCGGTGATCCCGTGCCGGGCGGCCTCGCCCGACAGCAGGTACACCACCAGCGCGGCGACGTCCTCCGGCTCCCCGATCTCCGCCAGCCGCATCGGCACCCCGGCCGACATCCGGGTCCGGGCGACCGGTGCGACCGCGTTCGCGGTCACCCCGTACTTGTGCAGCCCCAGCGCGGCGCTGCGCACGAGGGAGATGACCCCGCCCTTCGCCGCGCTGTAGTTCGCCTGCGCGACCGACCCCTGGTGGTTGCCGCTGGTGAAGCCGATCAGGGTCCCGGACCGCTGGGCGCGCATCACCGCCGACGCCGCCCGGAACACCGTGAAGGTGCCCTTCAGATGCGTCGCGAGGACCGGGTCCCACTCCTGCTCGGTCATGTTGAACAGCATCCGCTCGCGCAGGATCCCGGCGCCGCAGACCACCCCGTCCAGCCGTCCGTACGCGGACAGTGCCGCGTCGACGACCCGCTGCCCGCCCGCCATCGTGGAGATGTCGTCGGCGACGGCCACCGCGTCCCCGCCCGCCGCCGTGATCTCCTTGGCCACGGCCTCGGCGACCTCGCTCGCCGGGGAGGCGCCGTCGACCGAGACGCCGTAGTCGTTGACGACGACCCTCGCTCCCTCGGCGGCGGCCGCCCGCGCGACCGCGCGGCCGATGCCCCGCCCGGCGCCGGTGACGGCGACGACCCTGCCTGCCAAGAAGTTGCCCACGCCGGTCCCCTTCCCGCGCCACGGTTTCTGACGGACCGTTAGATACGCCGTTCCTGGATTCTACGACCCGTCAGATACGGGAAGACAAGCCCCGCGGAGGACCCATGTCGCTGCCGGCCGCGTTCCACGAGATCGCCAAGCGCGTGAACAACTGGGGCCGTTGGGGGCCCGACGACGAGCTCGGCACGCTGAACCTGATCACGGACGAGGTGGTCCGGGAGGCGGCCGCCACCGTCCGCACCGGCCGTCGCGTCCCGCTCGCCCTGCCCCTGCGACAGGACGGCGTGCAGACGGGCATGATCCCCGGCCGGGTCAACCCGCTGCACGTCATGGTGCAGATCAACCAGGAGCTGTTCGGCCCGGGCACGGTCGCGTGCAGCGACGACGCCGTGACCATGGGGCTCCAGGCGGCCACCCACTGGGACGCCCTGCCCCACGTCTCCCACTCCGGCCGGCTCTACAACGGCCGCCCGGCCCACACCGTCACCGCGCACGGCGGCGCCGAGTTCAGCGGCATCGGCACGGTGCGGCACCTCGTGACGCGCGGGGTGCTGCTCGACGTGGCCCGGGCCCGGGGCACGGACCGGCTCGACGGGTCGTACGCCGTCACGCCCGAGGACCTGGACGCCGCCGAGGAACTGGCCGGGACCCGGGTGCGGGCCGGTGACGCCGTGCTCGTGCGGACCGGGCAGATGCGGGTCTTCCTGGCCGGGGACCGGCACGCCTACGCGTATCCCTCGCCGGGGCTGTCGGTGCGGACGCCGGAGTGGTTCCACGCGCGGGACATCGCCGCCGTCGCCAACGACACCCTCACCTTCGAGGTGTTCCCGCCGGAGTCGGAGGACCTGTGGCTGCCGGTGCACGCCCTCCACCTCGTGGAGATGGGCATGCCGCAGGGCCAGAACTGGAATCTCGAAAAGTTGTCCACAGCCTGTGGAGAAACCGGCCGCTACGCCTTCCTGCTGTCGGCCACCCCCGAGCCGTTCACCGGGGCGACCGGATCCCCGGTGGCCCCGGTCGCCGTCCTGTAGGCCGGTGACCACCCTCCTGAAGCCCCCGGAACCGGAATGACGGCGCCGCGCTGCTCGCCCCGAACACGACAGCGCGCGCCGCCATCCGACTCCGGCGCTCCCGCCCCGGCTTCCATGGCCCTGACGGAAGCCGACGCCGAGTCACGACTCACACTCGCCGAGGACCGCCGTCGTCGCAGCCCTCGCCGTCCCCTCACGGCGAATCGCTGCCCACAAGCGTGAGCATCCGGTCACGACGCGTCAACACCGATTCGGCGTTTTGTTTCTTATGCGGCTTTTGCCGCGGGCGCGCACGGAAGCACGTCCCGGCGCACCGCCGCATCTCCGCAGGGAACCGGCCGACCCGTGATGCCCACGTGCCCCGGGTCCGCCGCAAGACCGCGCGGCATGTGCCGCCGTACCTCGACGGCGCGGCATCTGCCGCCGCGCACCGCCGGACCGAAAGGCGGGCCTACACCACCTCGTACGCCGCGAACCCTTCGAGAGCCGCGCCGCCGGCGCCGCCGTACGCCACCGCGCCGCCCCCGCACGACGCCGCGATCTCACGGGACGCGGCACACCGGTCCAGTTCGCACCAGATGCGCTTACCGGTGGCCTCGACGCTCCAGCCCCAGCGGTCGGCGAGGCCGTCCACGAGGGCGAGGCCCCGGCCGCCGGTCGCCTCGTCGCCCGCGCACCGGGGCACGGGGGCCCGGCCGCTGCGGTCGGCGACCTCCAGGCGGACCGTGGCCTCCTCCGTCACCGCGGGCGGCAGACTGAGCCGCAGCACGGCGGGACGGCCGGTGTGCACCACGGCGTTGGTGACGAGCTCGGAGACGAGCAGAATCAGCGTCTCGGCGAGCGGTTCATCGGCCTGTATGCCCGACCCGGCCAGGCGCGAGCGGGCCCACCGCCGCGCCCGCCCCACCTCTGCGGGGTCGGGCCGGATCTCCAGCTGCACTTGAAGCACCTGCACCGCTCACACCATCCGAACCGGCGGACACTTAGGCTCGCGCCTCACGAGGGCCACGATCGTAGCCATTTTCTGCATGGCCAGAACAACGGCCGAGTCAGGGATCACGGAACGTGAATCCCTTGTGGGACAGCATGGTTGACGTACAGTCACCCCAACAAGCGCTTCGGGCATATTCCAGCGCGAAGGAGTACCCGTGCGGCATACTGTGCGACGCTCCCCAGGGGCAGTCGAACAGGCGGCGCCACGGGGTCGCGCTGCGCTCAGAGCCACTCGCATCTCACACAAGGTACCGGAGCGTGCCGTCGACTCCGGGCCGTGACGAGTCACACCGAGGACACAGACCGATATCAACGCTCCGTGATCATGGTGTGCCACGATCCGCGACATCCATGAGCCTCCCGTGCGGCGATACGGCAGCCCGGCGGCCTGTCAGGCCGTTCCGGCCAGCAGATCCGCCGCCACCACCTCCTCACTCTCCGTGACACCGCCGCCACGTCGGGTTCGAACCCATGCGCGCTTCAGATGGAGATGGACCTCGGACTCCCAGGTGAAGCCCATGCCGCCGTGTACCTGGAGACAGTCGCGGGCACCGCGTACGGCGGCCTCGTCGGCGAGCAGCCGGGCGGCGGCGACGTCGACCGGATCGCCGGTGACGGCCGCCGCGTACACCGCCGCGCGGGCCGTCTCCGTGCGGACCAGCATCCCGGCGCACAGGTGCGCCACGGCCTGGAAGGCGCCGACGGGCCGTCCGAACTGTTCGCGCGCCCGGGCGTGTTGCGCCGCCAGCTCGCAGACGCGGCCGGCCGTGCCGAGTTGCTCGGCGGCGGTGAGCAGGACGGTGAGGCGGACGTCGCGCCGCTCGTGCGCGGGCCGCCCGGAGGGTACGCGGTGCAGCGGCGTGAGCGGGTCGAGCGAGCGCAGCGGCACGGCTCCGGTGGCGTCCCCGCGGACGACGTCGGCCGCCGCCAGCCACTCCACCAGGCCGCCGTCGACGTCTGTCACCACGGCCTCCCCGGTGGCCGCGCCCGCGACGGCCCCGGCCGCGAGGTGCGTGGCGACGAGCGGCCCGGGCAGCAGGGCCCGCCCGGCCTCCTCGAACACCAACACGGCCTCCGGCAGCCCCAGTCCGGCGCCGCCCCGCGCCTCGGGCAGCCGCAGCGAGAAGAACCCGGCCTCCCCCAGGGCCCGCCACAGCGCCCGGTCGGGCCGCGCGGGTCCGTCCAGGGCCGCCCGCAACGCCTGGCCGCCGAAGTGCCGGGCCAGCAGCCGCCGTGTCGCGTCGCGCAGCGCCCGCTGGTCCTCCGTCAGACCGAACCGCACCGCCCTCACCGTCCCTTCGGCAGGCCGAGGATCCGCTCGGCGATGATGCCGTGCTGGATCTGCGAGGTGCCGGCCGCGATGGTGTACGACAGCGAGGAGAGGCGGTCGAGGGTCCAGGGGCGGTCCAGGTCGAGGCAGTCGTCGCCCAGGACGTCGGCGGCGGCGTCGTACAGCTCCTGGCGGGCGTGCGAGTAGCGCAGCTTGAAGACCGAGCCGCCGGCGCCCGGCACGCCGCCGGAGGTCCCGGCCGCGCTCACGTTCCACTGCACCAGCCGCCACAGCGCCCGGAACTCGGCGCCCAGCCTGCCGAGCCGGCGCCGCAGGGCGGGGTCGTCCCAGCGGCCGTTGCCCCGGGCCGCGGCGGCCAGTTCGGTGAGGACGCGGCGGCAGGCGACGACCTCGCCGGCGAAGGCGGTGCCGCGTTCGAAGGACAGCGTCACCATGGTCACGCGCCACCCGTCGTTCTCGTCCCCGACCCGGTTGGCCACGGGCACCCGCACCTCGTCGAGGAAGACCTCGGCGAACTCGGCCGACCCGGCGAGCGTGCGCAGCGGCCGTACGGTGATGCCGGGCGTGTCCATGGGCAGGGCCAGCCAGGTGATGCCCCGGTGCCGGGGGGCCTCGGGGTCGGTGCGGACCAACAGCTCGCACCAGTCGGCCACTTCCGCGTGGGAGGTCCACAGCTTGCTGCCGGTCACGACGTAGGTGTCGCCCTCGCGCCGGGCGCGGGTGCGCAGGGCCGCGAGGTCGGAGCCGGCCTCCGGTTCGCTGAAGCCCTGGCACCAGACCTCCTCGCCGCGCAGGATCGGCGGCAGCCAGCGCGCCCGCTGCTCCGCCGTGCCCTCGGCGGCGATGGTCGGCCCGGCGTGCAGCAGGCCCACGAAGTTCGCGCCCACGTAGGGGGCGCCGGCCTTCTCGGTCTCCTCCAGGAAGATCAGCCGGATCGCCGGGGAGGCGTCCCAGTGGACGCCGGCGTACCCGGCGTCGTGGAGCCTGTGCTGCCAGCCGAGGTCGTACGCCCGCCGCGCCGGCCAGTCGTCGGGCGGCGGCTTGGGCGGGAGACCGGGGAGCACCGCGGCGAGCCAGGCGCGCAGCCGGGCCCGGAACTCCTCCTCCTCGGGGGTGTCCGACAGGTCCATCAGCGGTCGAGGTCCAGGTCGAGCATCCGGATGGCGTTGCCCCGCATCAGCTTGTACACCGTCTCGTCGTCGAGGCCCTTGACGTGGTCGAGCGCGACCTCCTTGGTGTGCGGGAAGGTCGAGTCGACGTGCGGGTAGTCGGTCTCGAAGGTGGCGTTGTCGCGGCCGACGGCGTCGATCGAGGCGACCCCGTGCCGGTCGCGGAAGAAGCAGCAGAAGATCTGCCGGTAGTAGTACGTCGACGGCGGCTCGGGGACCGTCTCCCGTACGCCGCCCCAGGCGCGGTGCTCCGCCCAGACGTCGTCGGCCCGCTCCAGGGCGTACGGCACCCAGCCCATCTGGCCCTCGGAGTAGGCGAGTCTGAGCCGGGGGAAGCGGACGAGCACCCCGCTGAACAGGAAGTCCATCATCGAGGCCATCGCGTTGTTGAAACTGAGCGAGGCCTGGACGGCGGGCGGGGCGTCCGGGGAGGCGGCCGGCATCTGGGACGAGGACCCGATGTGCATGTTCACCACCGTCCCGGTCTCCTGGCAGACGGCGAAGAACGGGTCCCAGTAGCCGCTGTGGATGGACGGCAGACCGAGGTGGGTGGGGATCTCGGAGAAGGTGACGGCCTTCACCCCGCGCGCGGCGTTGCGGCGGATCTCGGCGACCGCGAGGCCGACGTCCCACAGCGGGATCAGGCAGAGCGGGATGAGCCGCCCGCCGCTGTCGCCGCACCACTCCTCGACCATCCAGTCGTTGTAGGCGCGCACGCAGGCCAGGGCGACCTCCTTGTCGTGCGCCTCGGCGAAGGTCTGGCCGCAGAAGCGGGGGAAGGAGGGGAAGCAGAGGCTGACCTCGACGTGGTTGAGGTCCATGTCCGCCAGCCGCGCCTTGGGGTCCCAGCAGCCGCGCCGCATCTCGGCTCGGGTGATGCCCTCCAGGGTCATCTCGTCCCGGTCGAAGCCGACGGCGGCGATGTTGCGCTTGTACGGGAACTTCAGGTCCTCGTAGACCCACCAGTCGGTGGGCGGGCCGTCCGGGTCCATGGTGATGCGGTACTTGCCGCCGACGTAGGCGAGTTCGCCGATGCCGGCGGTCAGCGGCCTCGGGCCCCGGTCGCGGTACTTGGCGGGCAGCCAGGTGTCGAAGAGGTGGGCGGGCTCGATCACGTGGTCGTCGACGCTGATGATGCGGGGCAGTTCGGTCGCCATGGGTCCCCTCCGCCGGACGGTACTTATCTGATACAGCGTCAGATAGCATCCCACCTGACGACCCGTCAGCCAAGCAGCAGGGGGCAGCCGTGAACGAGACCCCGCACGCCCTGAGCACGTCCCGCACCCTGTGGGAGCTGGTGGCCCGCCGCGCCGCCGCCACGCCCGGCCGCCCGCTCTTCCTCCAGGACGACCGCGTCCTCACCTTCGGCGAGCTGGCCGTGCGCGCCGAGCGGGTGGCGGCCGGCCTGTACGGCATGGGCGTACGCCCCGGCACGGTGGTCGCCTGGCAGCTGCCCACCCGTATCGAGACGGCCCTGCTCTCCTTCGCGCTGGCCCGGCTCGGCGCCGTGCAGAGCCCGGTGATCCCCTTCCACCGGGACCGCGAGGTGGGCTTCGCGCTGCGGGAGTCCAAGGCGGAGTTCTTCGCGGTGCCGGGCGTGTGGCGCGGCTTCGACCACACGGAGATGGCCCGCAGGCTCGGCGCGAAGGGCGTCTTCGAGGCCTACGGCGAACTGCCCGACGGCGACCCGTCGGTACTGCCCCCGGCGCCGGCCGACGGCACCGCCGTCCGCTGGATCTACTGGACGTCCGGCACGACCTCCGCCCCCAAGGGCGTGCTGCACACGGACCGTTCGCTGCTCGCGGGCGGCTCCTGCCTGGCCCACGCCCTGCGGCCCTCGGCGGACGACGTGGGGTCGATCGCCTTTCCCTACGCCCACATCGGCGGGCCCGACTACACGGTGATGCTGCTGCTGTACGGCTTCCCGGCGGTGCTGTTCGAGCAGTTCGCGCTGCCCGAGGCACTGACGGCGTACCGGGCGCACGGGGTGACGATCGCGGGCGGCTCGACGGCGTTCTACTCGATGTTCCTGGCGGAGCAGCGCAAGCGGCCCGGGGAGCCACTGCTGCCGTCCCTGCGGCTGCTGGCGGGCGGCGGGGCCCCCAAGCCGCCGGAGCTGTACCACGCGGTGGTGCGGGAGATGGGCGTGCAGCTCACCCACGGCTACGGCATGACCGAGGTGCCGATGATCACCATGGGGTCGCCCGACGACAGCGCCGAGCTGCTGGCGACGACCGAGGGGCGGGCGCCGCAGGGCATGGAGATCCGGGTCGTGGACGGGGAGGTGCGGCTGCGCGGGGAGGCCGTGTGCCGGGGATACCTGGACCCGGCGCAGACGGCGCAGGCCTTCGACGAGGAGGGCTTCCTGCGCACCGGCGACCTGGGGCACCTCACGGAGACCGGTCACCTGGTGCTCACCGGCCGGCTCAAGGACGTCATCATCCGCAAGGGCGAGAACATCTCGGCCCGGGAGATAGAGGACCTGCTGCACCGGCATCCGGCGGTCGGGGACGTGGCCGTGATCGGGCTGCCCGACCCGGTGCGCGGGGAGCTGGTGTGCGCGGTGGTGGAACAGCCGCCCGGGGCCGCGGCCTTGACGCTCGAAGCCGTGACCGCGTTCCTGCGCGCCGAGGGACTGTCGGTGCACAAGCTGCCGGAACGGCTGGAGCTGGTGGACGCCCTTCCGCGGGGCGAGACCCTGCGGAAGGTGCTGAAGTACCGGCTGCGCGAACGCTATTCGGGCACGTGAGTCCGGCGCCCCGAGGGCTGCTCGGGCACGTGAGTCCCGTGCCCGGGGGGCTACTCGGGCACGGTGAAGTAACGGGCGAAGGCGGGCACGACATCGGCCTCGCCGACCTTGCCGTCGCCGTCCGCGTCGAGCTCCGCGGCGGCCGGTGCGGCCATCTCCTCGGGGACGCCCAGGCACTTCAGGACGCGCCCGGCCTCGTCGACCGTCACCGCGGCGTCACCGTCGGTGTCGGCGACGTCCAGGGCCGCGTGCAGGAAGGGGCGGGCGATCTCGGCGAACCGGTCGGGGTTGTCGCGCAGGCGCTTGACCGCGCCGTTGACGAACTCCTCGCGCGTGATGCGCTGGTCGCCGTCGCGGTCCGCTATCCCGGCCATGCCCTGCCAGAACGCCTCGGCGCCGCCGTACAGCGCCTGCCCCTTGTCGGAGCGGGCCGCGACGCCGAACTCCGTGAGCAGCGCCTTGGCCGCCCCGAAGAAGTCCTCGCGGTCGATGTAGCCGTTGCCGTCCTGGTCGAAGGTGGCGAACCGGGCGGCGATCCTGCGCTCGTACTCGCTGCTGACCATGTCTCTTTCGGGCCGCCTTACGTCAGGTGGGGTGCGTCTTCGGTCGGAGCGTACGACGGGGGGAGCGGTTCGGGCGCGGGAAAACGTCACTTGTGCCAAGACCGGGGGAATTCCGGGACAACACCGTGCCGCGACCGCGGCTTGGGGCTTACGTTGCGTGAGAGGGACGTCACGCGGGTGTCATGCCGACAGGGGTTCGCCCTCGTCGCCCAGGGCCGCGTCCACATCGCCGTACACGTCGAACAGACGGCGCACGCCCAGGGCGCCGAGCACCCGGTTCACGTGCGAGCCGTCCGCAGCGCCCCGGGCGGGCAGCACCAGGCGCAGCCGGCCCTGGCAGGAGCGGATGAGCCGGCGGGCGGCGATGAGCACGCCGACCCCACTGGAATCGCAGAAGAACACCTCGGACAGGTCCAGGACGAGACAGTGGTGCCCCTCGGCCACCACGTCGTGCACCCGCTGACGCAGCACCGGCGACGTCACCAGATCCAGCTCGCCCGACACCTGGAGCACGGCCCACTCGCCCTGCTCGCCGCCGGTCACTTTGAAGGTCACCACCACGCCCCTCGCTCGCCAAAACGGAAGCAGTCCCTACGCTTCCTTGCAGCGCGGCTGCCCAGCGGCCGTTCCCTGAAACACGGGCCCAAAAACGGATGGCGGGCAAAAGAGGCTTGTTTTAGTCGGCTTCGATCCGCTTCGATCCTTATCAGTCATGTCTGATCGGCGGGCAGAGGGGTAGGCGCGCACCAAAGGCTCCTGGCCCGGGCACGGGTGGCCTCCTACCACCTGCGGCCCCTCGGGGGGCGCACATTGCCACAAAGGGGCGTGCGCCGCCGGACGTGCCGACTACATTCGAGGAGACATGAGGCACAGGCTGGACAGGACACGGGCGCGGAACACGAGCAGGGGGTGAGGGGGCCGCATGGCGAAGAGGGACGTACCGCCTCGCTGGGACCGCAAGATGCAGCAGCGGCTCGCCCGCGGGGAAGCCGCCGCCCTCGGTGAGCTCTACGACCGGTTCGCCTCCCTCGTGCACGGCCTCGCCCACCGCGTCCTCGGCGACGAGAGCGCGGCCGACCGCATCACCCGCGAGGTCTTCGTCCACGTCTGGGAACACCCCGACTCCTACGACCCCAAGGACGGCCCGCTGCGGACCTGGGTCGCCGGACTGACCCACCGGCTCGCGGTGCAGCGGCTGCGCGCCACCGAGACCGCCGCCCTCGCCCGGGACGGCTCCGGCACCGCGGAGGAACTGGAGCAACGGGTGCGCAGCGCCGCGGTCGCCGCCCGCGCCGACTACATCGTCCAGTCCATGCCGGTCCCGCTGCGCTCGGCCCTGGAGCGGGCCTACTTCCAGCGCCGCGACTACCGCCAGGCCGCCGCCGACCTCGGCATCACCGAGGACGAGGCCCGCCGCCGGCTGCGCCTGGGCCTGCAACTGCTCTCCACCGCCCACGACACCGAGGCCCCCGGCGCCCCGCCCGGATCCGGGGGTGCGGCGTGAGCGGACCGGATGCTTCCGGGGCGTACGACGACCACGAGGACGACGGCGGCCCCGACCACGGCGACGAGCCGGGCCGCGGCCCGGGCCGGCCGCCGCGCATTCCCATGCCCCGGGCCTCCGTCGAGGACAACGGGCTCCCCCTGCCCGCGCCACCACCACCGGAACGGCCCGTGTTCGAGCATCCCGTGCTGAAGTCCCTGCTCGGCGCCTGGGCGCTGGCCGCCTGCTCGGCCGAGGAGGCCACGGCCGTCGAGGAGCACCTCGGATCGTGCGGCGCGTGCGCCGACGAGGCGCGGCGGCTGCGCGAGGCGGTCGGACTGCTGCAGCGCCCCGAGAGCCTGGACCTCGACCCGGGCCTGCGCACCCGCGTCCTGGAGACGTGCCTGGAGCGGCGCCCGCCGCGCATCCCCGTGCCGGAGTGGGCCGCCGCGTACGACGCCGAGACCGCCCGTCTGGACGCCCTGCTGCAGGACTTCGGCGACGCCGAGTGGCACGCGCCGGTACGGCTGCGCTGGTTCCACGGCGACGAGGCGACGACCCGCCGGACCACCGTCGCCGGGGTGATCGCGCATCTGCTCAGCGTGGACGGGCTGGTGGCGGTCGCGCTCGGCCTGGACGACCCGCTGGGCGACGTCCCCTCCGCGCGGCCGACCCCGGCGGAGCGCACCGAGGCGTTCTGGCGCGCCTCCCACTTCCCGCCCACCCGCGCGGTGCGCGCCCCCTGGCGGGAGCAGAGCCACAACCTGGTGCGCACGGTGTCCTTCACGGGCGGCGGCGGGGGCCGGATGCCGATCCCGTACGGCGACTTCGACCTGCCGCTGCACGACGCGATGCTCGACCGGGCCTTCGAGTGCTGGGTGCACGCGGAGGACATCGCGGACGCCGTCGACTACCCCTTCGACCCGCCCTCGCCACGCCATCTGCACCGCATGATCGACCTGGCGGCCCGCATGCTCCCGACGGCGCTGGCCCACCGCAGGCAGGCCGGCCTCGCGGCCCCCGCCCACCACCGCCACCTGGTCGCGGCCGGTGAACCGGGCCGCAGCCTGCGCCTGGAGATCGAGGGCTCGGGCGGCGGCGAGTGGCTCATCCCGCTGGACTCCCCCGCTGCCAAGGGCTCCGCCGAACACGAGGTGGCCCACGTGGCCCTGGACGGCGTCGAGTTCTGCCGCCTCGCGGCGGGCCACGTCCCACCCCAGGAGGCGGCGGCCGGCCAGGTGGGCGACAGAGAGGCGATCAGGGACGTCCTGTTCGCGGCGGCGTCACTGAGCAGGATGTAGAACGCGGCCGGGGGGACGCGCCCTCAGGCCCCGAGCTCCTAGGCGAACACCACGGTCCGCCGCCCGTTCAGCAGAATCCGGCGCTCGGCGTGCCACTTCACGGCCCGCGCCAGCGCCTGGCACTCCACGTCCCGCCCGATCGCCACCAGCTGGTCCGGCGTGACGTCGTGCCCGACCCGCTCGACCTCCTGCTCGATGATCGGCCCCTCGTCGAGGTCGGCCGTCACGTAGTGGGCCGTGGCCCCGATCAGCTTCACACCCCGCGCGTGCGCCTGGTGGTACGGCTTCGCGCCCTTGAAGCTCGGCAGGAACGAGTGGTGGATGTTGATGATCCGCCCGCTCAGCCGCTTGCACAGGTCGTCCGAGAGGACCTGCATGTAGCGGGCCAGCACGACCAGCTCCACGCCCTCCTCGCGCACGATCTCCAGCAGCCGCGCCTCGGCCTCCGGCTTGGTGTCCTTCGTCACCGGGATGTGGTGGAAGGGCACGTTGTAGGAACCCACCAGCTCGGCGAAGTCCGTGTGGTTGGACACCACACCCGCGATCTCGACCGGCAGCGCCCCGATCCGCGCCCGGAACAGCAGGTCGTTCAGGCAGTGCCCGAACTTGCTGACCATCAGCAGGATGCGCATCTTCTCGTCGCCCCGGTTGATCTGCCAGTCCATCTGGAAGGAGTCACCGATCGCCGCGAAGCTGGCCCGCAGCTTCTCCAGCGTCACCGGGGCGTCCGCCGAGAAGTGGACCCGCATGAAGAACAGCCCCGTGTCGTGGTCGCCGAACTGCTGGCTGTCCTCGATGTTGCAGCCGGTCATGAACAGGTAGCTCGACACGGCGTGCACGATGCCCTTCCTGTCCGGGCAGGAAAGGGTGAGGACGTACTGGTCGGCCGGGACCGCGGCACTGGTGGACTGCTCGTTCATGCTGGACAGGTTCCCACAAGGACCGACGGCACCGGCAATCGTCCCGCTAGGCGGACCTCGTCATGATCCGCAGCACCTCGAGGCTGCGCGGCGGCGTGTCCGGCTCCTCACCGTCGCTCGCGGCGAGCCGCACATGGGCCTCCCGGGCGGCCCCGACCGCCTCCGGCCACGCCTCGTGCTCCAGGTACGCGGCGACCGGCGCGTCCGGCCCCACCTGGTGCATGATCCGCAGCACCCGCAGCACGGCGGTGTCGACCAGCGCCGCCTCCTGCGAGTCGCGGAAGATCGTGCCGACGTACTTCTCGGCGGACCAGTGGTCCAGCCAGGTGTCCTCGACCAGCCGGTACACCGCGTCGGTCACGTCGCCGTAGCCGTCCACGCCGGCCAGCCAGACGTCCCGCTGGAAGACGGGATCGGAGAGCATGTGCAGCGCCGAGCGCACGTTGCTGCGCCAGCGCCACCACGGCATGTCGTTGACAGGCATGCCGCCCATGGTGGATGAGCGACGGCCACGTCGGGAAGAGTTCTCCGAAGCTTGCACGGTCATCGATCGTACGTTCCCCTCCACATCGGTCACACGGACCCCCGCAATTCACCTGTACGTCACCGATCGTTGACCGCGGGTCACTCATGGGTTAGCCATGTGACGGAATCGTGCGGAACCATGACCGGCAGGCGACGTACTCGCAGCACATCCCTCCCCGGCCTCCTCACCCGTCACGCCAGAAAAGGCGTCCTCTCCGCGGGCACGGCGGTCGCGTGCGCGTCCCTCCTCGCCGGATGCGGGGTCGTGCCCGGTACCACGGGGGGTGCCGGGGACGATCCCATCACCGTCATGACGTGGGCGCCCGAGAAGACCAAGGCCACCAACAAGCCCGGCATGCCGGCCTTCGCCCGCGCCTACGCCCGCTGGGTGAACGCGGGCGGCGGGATCAACGGCCGCGAGCTCAAGGTGCTGACCTGCAACGATCACAACGACAGCGTGGCCGCGGCGAAGTGCGCCCGGCAGGCCGCCAGGGAGAACGTGGTCGCGGTCGTCGGATCCTACAGTCAGTACGCCGACTCCTTCTTCCCGTCCCTCGAGGGCGCGGGCATCCCGTACATCGGCGGCTACGGCATCACGAACGCCGAGTTCACCAGCCCCCTGTCCTACCCGGTCAACGGCGGGCAGCCCGCGCTGCTCGCCGGTCTGGGCCGGGCGCTCGCCGACTGCGGGCCGGTCGCGCTGATCCGGCCCGACACCATCGCGGGCGACCAGCTGCCGCCGCTGCTCGACTCGGGCCTGAAGTCGGGCGGGCACGCGCCCGCCCGGGACCAGCGCGCGCCCGAGGACGCCACCGAGTACACCGGCCACGCCGAGCGGGCGCTGCGCTCGACGACCGTCGACCCGGAGGACGAGGGCTGTGTGGTGCCGGCGCTCGGGGACCGCAACGGCACGTTCATGGACTCCTTCCGCCGCGCCCGGGAGGAGTACCCCGAGGTACGGACGGCCGCCGTGCTCGGCAGCGTCGACCAGACGGTGATCGACGCGACGGGAGGGGCGTCGGGGCCCTACGAGGGCTCGTACATCACCGGCTGGTACCCCGTGGCGAGTGACCCGCGCTGGGACGGGATGAAGCAGGTGATCAAGGAGGAGGCCTTCGGCGACAACCGCATCGACCCCGCGGACGCCGGTGTGCAGACCACCTGGATCGCCTACTCCGTGTTCCACCGGGTCGTCGAGTCGCTCGGCGACGGCGAGGTGAGCGCCGACACGGTGGCGGAGGCCCTCGACGACGGCTTCAAGGCCGACACGGGCGGGCTCACGCCGACCCTGCAGTGGCGGTTCCAGGACGAGCTGGCCGCCGTGGGCTTCCCGCGGCTGGTCAACGCGAACGTGACCTTGCAGGTCGTGCGCGACGGGCGGCTGGTCTCGGCCCGCAAGGGCTTCGTCGACACGACCCGCACGCTGCAGGACGCCGACGTGAACTACTAGGCGGACGCCTGGCGGCCCACGCCGGTCCGACTCACTCGGATGGTCCGAGTGAGTCGGAGTGTCCGGCTCGTCACAGCTGTGTCGGCTGGCGCTCGGTCAGGCCGTACGTCTTGGCGATGCTGTTCCACAGCGTGGCCGCCTTGGCCTTCTCGGCGCTCGCGACGCCACTGGCCCGGTTGCCGGCCTGGGTCTGGCCGGTGACCCGGGCCTGGCCCTTCTTGCAGCCCTTCTTGCCGGCGGTCTGGTCGGCCCAGGCCGCGTAGTGGTTGTCGGCGGAGGCGGAGGCCTGCCACGCCTTGGTGAGGGCGGTGGTGAGCGCGGCGTGGTCGGGCAGCCGGTCGACCTGGATGCCGCCGAGCCGGGTGACCAGCTGGGTGCGCTGCCTGGCCGCGTCGCGCAGGTCCTTGGCGGCCTGGGCGAGGTTGTCGCAGCCCTTGACGTCGGCCACCGCGTTGATCACCGCGCTGCGGCTGTCGCCGCTGTCGGCGAGCAGCTTGTCGAGCTCGACGGCCTGGGCGCGGGCCGGGTCGGCGGAGGGCGAGGCGGAGCCCTCCGTCGCGGGCGCGGAGGCGGCCACGGTCTTGTTGTCGTCGCCGGCGTCGTCGTCGCCGCCCCCGCCGGCGAGCAGCGCGCCCGCGCCGACGCCGAGGACGGCTATGCCGATGCCGACGGCGGCGATCAGGGGGACGCGCGAGCCGGTCCGGCCGCCGCGGGAGCGGCCCGCGGCGGGGGCTCCGTGGGAGGGCTGGGGCCGGTGCTGCTCGACGCGGGGCAGCTGCTGGGTGGCCCCGGCGGGAGCGCCGGCGGCCTGGTCGTCGCGGAAGAGGTGGCCGAACTCGGCGGGCGGCTGCGGGTCCGCGCCGCCGGACACCGGCGCGATGTACTGCGTGGCCTCGGCGTCCGGGTTCGAGGAGGGCGGCAGCGGTCCGGCGCCGGCGCGCGGTCCGGTGCCCAGGAACCGCGTCGCCTCGGGGTCCTCCGCGGTCGACTCGGGCGGCAGCGCCCCCGGTCCGACCGGGGGTATGTACTGCGTGGCCCCTTCGTCGGCGGCCGCCGGGACGGGCGGCAGGTACTGCGTGGCCGCGGCGGCCCCGTCCGCGGCGACGGGCGGCAGGTACTGGGTCGCCCCCTCGTCGGCGGCGGGAGGCAGCGGGGCGCCTGCCGGACCGTGCCCGTGCGCACCGGCGGGAGAGCCGTACGCGTCGGAGGCCGGCGGCATGCCGCCCGCGGCGGGTGCCCCGTAGGCGTCCGTGGCGGGCGGCAGGGGGGCTCCCCCGGCGGCGCCGTACGGGCCGGGGGTCTGCGGGCCCTCCGGGGGCAGCGGGGCTCCGGCGCCGGGAGCGCCGTAGGCGCCCTCCGGCGGTTGCGGGGTGCCGTACGCGGCGTGCTGCGCCTGCGGGTCGTACGCCTGCGGCGGCCGGGTGTCCTGCTGCGGGAGCGCTCCCGGGTCCTGCGGGCCGGCCGCGGGCTGCCGGCCGTCCCAGGCCTGCTGCTCGGGCGTGTGCCACTGCTGGGGCGGCGGGGACTGCCAGGTCTGGCCCGGCTGCGGGGCCGCCTGCTGCTCCGGACCCCACGGCAGGCCCCAGGTCTGGCCCTCCGCGGGGGCCTGCCCCGTCGGGGGCGCGGCGGGACGGCGGCCCGCGGGAGCGTCACGGGGTCCGCCCGTCATCCCCGGCAGCAGGGGTTCGCCACCGTCCGAGGGCAGCACGATGCCTTCGCGCGCGGGGCGCGCCGAGGGCTCCTCGCCCTGTCCACTCTGCGTCACCGGGACTCCTACTAATGGGGGACCTTGTGAATCGTCGGGTCACGCTACCGGGTCCCCTGAGCCCCGTGCCACGCAGCACAGGGCGCGGCCTCCTGCCCTGTGAGCGCGGCAACAAAACCGGGTCACGGCACGCCTTCGCGTCACCTCCCGCCCGTCAAGGGGCCGTTTCCCGGATGTTCACGCCTGCGCGGAGCGTGTGTTCACGCCGCCGCCTGGAGGTCGAGCCGCGCGCCGAACTCCCTTACCACCGCCTCGTCCCGGTACGGCTCCAGCCGCTGCTGGAAGTCCTCCAGGTACTCGGCACCGCGGTTGGAGCGCAGGCCCTCCAGCAGTTCGACCGCCTTCATGCCGGTGCTGCACGCCTGCTCGATCTCGCGCTGCTGCACCTGCGCTGTGGCGAGCAACACATATCCGATGGCCCGGCGGCGGGCCCGGCTCCGCGGATGGCCCGCCAGCGACTCCTGCGCGCACCGCGCCGCCGCCTCGGCCTGCCCGAGGTCCCGGTGGCAGTGGGCCAACTCGTCGGCCAGATACGCCTCGTCGAAGTGCGCGATCCACGCCGGGTCGTCCCCGGTGGCCGGGTCGGCCGCCTCCAGGGCGCTCACCGCGCGCCCGGCCGCGACCTGGGCGGCGCGCGCGTCGCCCAGCAGGGCGTGCCCGCGCGCCTCCGCCGCGTGGAACATGGACTCCGCGCGCGGCGTGACGCGCCCCCGCGCCCCCTCCTGCGCCGCCCGCGCCAACTGCGCGATCTCCCGCGGGTTCCCGAGCTGCGCGGCGAGATGGCTCATGGAGGCCGCGAGGACGTAACCGCCGTAGCCGCGGTCCCCGGCGGCCTGCGCCAGCCGCAGGGCCTGGATGTAGTAGCGCTGCGCCAGCCCCGGCTGGCCCGTGTCCACGGCCATGTACCCGGCCAGCTCCGTCAGCCGCGCCACCGCGGCGAACAGATCCCGCCCGACCGCCTCCCGGTACGACCCCGCAAGCAGCCCGGAGACCACGCTGTTGAGGTAGTGCACCACCACCGGGCGCACATGCCCGCTGCCGTACTGGTGGTCGAGATCCACCAGGGCCTGCGTCATGGCCCGCACGGCCTGGACGTCGGACTGCCCGACCCGCGGCCCGGCCGACCGCGACACCTGCGAGTCCGGCGCGGAGATCAGCCAGTCGCGGCTGGGCTCGACCAGCGCGGACGCGGCGACGGAGGAGCCGGACAGGAAGTCCCGCCGCCCCACGTCGCTGCGCCACAGCTCGCAGACCTGCTCGATGGCCCCCAGCACCGTCGGCGAGAACTGCAGGCCGACCCCCGAGGCGAGGTTCTTGCCGTTGGCCATGCCGATCTCGTCGATCGTGACGGTACGGCCGAGTTTGCGGCCCAGCGCCTCGGCGATGATCGCCGGTGCCCTGCCCCGCGGTTGCTGCCCGCGCAGCCAGCGCGCCACGGACGTCTTGTCGTAGCGCAGGTCGAGTCCGTGCTCGGCTCCGCACATGTTGACCCGGCGGGCGAGGCCGGCGTTGGAGCAACCGGCTTCCTGGATGAGCGCCTGGAGCCGTTCGTTCGGCTGCCGGGCGACGAGCGGCCTTGCGGCCATGGCGTACCCCCTGTGGCTGCGGTGCCTGCCCACGCACCGAGTTGACGTGTCTTCCGCGGCCGGGCCCCTCGCGTCCCGGCGAAGGGATCCGGCCGTGAAGATCAATGCCCCGCCGACCAGGCGAAAATGCGAGGCATGTGAGGATTGCCGGGGTAACGGCTGGTGCCGGCCCCACTCGTGGCTACCCACCTCCGGCCATGGATCCTCCTGCGCGCCCCCGCACATGCACCCATGCGCCCCGGCCACGGGCGAGGTGCTCCTCCCCGCGCACGTCGGCGGGCGTAACCCCTGGTGACGACCAGAGTTGTGTTCATCGTGGAAGAGACGATCGCCGGCACCGAAGCCGCTCAGATCCCGAAGCAGCGCGGGGAATCGCTGCTGGAGACCGCCGTCCGCTACGCCGAGGAGCGGCACTGGGACGTGTTCCCGGGCACCTGGCTGGAAGCCGTCGACGGAAGTCAGCGCTGCTCGTGCGGTGACGCCGCGTGTCCGGCACCCGGCTCGCACCCGGCGCGTCCGGACTGGGCGACGCAGGCGACGGGGAGCGCGACGGTCGCACGGCGGATGTGGCAGAAGCAGCCGACGGCGTCGATCCTGCTGCCGACGGGGCGGACGTTCGACGCGATCTCCGTGCCGGAGACCGCCGGGTTCCTGGCGCTGGCGCGGATGGAGCGGATGGAGCTGACGCTGGGGCCGGTGACGCTCACGCCGGACCGGCGGATGGAGTTCTTCGTGCTGCCGGGGGCCGCCGTGAAGGTGCCCGATCTGGTGCGCAAGCTGGGGTGGTCGGTGGCGTCGCTGGATCTGACGGTGCTGGGCGAGGGCGCGTATGTGGCCGCGCCGCCCACGCGGTTCGGGTCCCGTGGGGCCGTGCAGTGGGCCTGCCGGCCGACGCCTGCCAATCGGTGGCTGCCGGATGCGGAGGAGTTGATCTCGCCGTTGGCCTATGCGTGCGGCAGGGATCGTTAGGCGCCCCTTCGTCTGCCCCTTTGCGTGGTGTGGCGACCGCGGGCCGTCCGTGGTTGGTCGCGCAGTTCCCCGCGCCCCCGAGGCATCACCGGAACCGTAGGGTGCAAGGTGACGGAGGGAGGCGCGGTGGGATCCAGCGCTGTGCGTGTGCAGGGGCTCTGGAAGCGGTTCGGGCAGCAGGTCGCTGTCGCCGGGATCGATCTGGAGCTGCCCGCGGGTAAGTTCATCGGGCTCGTCGGGCCGAACGGGGCCGGGAAGACCACCACGCTGTCCATGGTGACCGGGCTGCTCCGGCCCGACCACGGGACCGTCGAGATCGTCGGGCACGACGTGTGGCGCGATCCCGTCGAGGTGAAGGCCCGCATCGGGGTGCTGCCGGAGGGGCTGCGGCTGTTCGAGAGGCTGTCCGGGCGGGAACTGCTGGCCTATTCCGGCCGGTTGCGCGGGCTGCCCGGTGCCGAGGTCGACAAGCGGGCCACCCAGCTCCTCGACGTCCTCGACCTGGCCGGCGCCCAGCACAAGCTCGTCGTCGACTACTCGACCGGCATGCGCAAGAAGATCGGTCTCGCCGCCGCCCTGCTCCACAATCCCGAAGTGCTCTTCCTGGACGAGCCGTTCGAGGGCGTCGACCCCGTCTCTGCCCAGACCATCCGGGGCGTCCTGGAGCGCTACACCGCCTCGGGCGCCACCGTGGTGTTCTCCTCCCACGTCATGGAGCTCGTCGAGTCGCTGTGCGACTGGGTGGCGGTGATGGCCGCCGGGCGCATCCGGGCCACCGGCACCCTCGCCGAGGTGCGCGGTGACGCGCCGTCGCTGCAGCGGGCGTTCCTCGAACTCGTCGGCGCCCAGGGGCGGGACGCCGGGTCCGACCTCGACTGGCTGGGCGGCGGATCCCGGTGAGCGCCGGCGCCCTCACCCCCGTCTTCATCCGGCTGAAGCTGTCGCTGCTGCGCAACGGACTGCGGCAGTCCGGCGGGCGGAAGGCCGCCTACATCACCTCGGCCGTCTTCGCCCTGCTGTTCGCCGCGCTGCAGCTGATCGGCCTGATCGCGCTGCGCGGGCACGCCCACGCCGCGTCGGTGGTGGTGCCGGCGGTGGCGGTGCTGGGGCTCGGCTGGGCGGTGATGCCGCTGTTCTTCCCCAGCGGTGACGAGACCCTCGATCCGACCCGGCTGGTGATGCTGCCGCTGCGGCCCCGGCCCCTGGTGCGGGCGCTGCTCACGGCCTCGCTGGTGGGGATCGGGCCGCTGTTCACGCTGTGCCTGCTGGCCGGTTCGGTGATCGCGGTGGCGCGGGGCGGGGCCGCGTTCGCGGTGGGCGTGGTCGCCGTCGTACTGGCGCTGCTGGTGTGCGTGGCCCTCGCGCGGGCCGTGGCCGCCGCCAACGTCCGGCTGCTGACCAGCCGCAAGGGACGCGACCTCGCCGTGCTGAGCGGGCTCGTCATCGCCATCGGGGCACAGATCGTCAACTTCGGCGCCCAGCGGATCGGGGCGTCGGGGCTGGGCGAGCTGGACCCGGCGGGGGACGTGCTGCAGTGGGTGCCGCCCGCCTCGGCGATCGGCGCCGTGCACGCGGTGAGCGAGGGCTCGTACGGACGCGCCGTCGCACAACTGGCGCTCAGCGCCGGCGCACTGGCGGCGCTGCTCGCGGTGTGGTCGCGGCATCTGACCCGGCTGATGACCTCGCCGGACGGCTCGACCCTGCCGACGGCGGACACGGCCGCCCGCGAGCGGTCCTCGACCGGGCTCGCCGCACTGCTGCCGCCCGGCCGTACGGGCACGGTGATGGAGCGCAGCCTGCGTTATGTGTGGCGCGACCCGAAGACCAAGGCGGCCTGGGTGACCTCGCTGGCCATCGGGCTGATCGTGCCGGTCTTCAACGCCTGGCAGGGCACCGGGTCCGTGTACTTCGCGTGCTTCGCGGCCGGCATGCTCGGCATCCAGATGTACAACCAGTTCGGGCAGGACTCCTCGGCGTTCTGGATGGTCGCGACGACGATCTCCTCCACCCGTGACGCCTACGTCGAACTGCGCGCCCGGGCCTACGCGCTGCTGCTGATCACCCTGCCGTACGCCGCGCTCGTCACCGTCCTCACGACCGCCATGCTCGGCGACTGGCCGCGGCTGCCCGAGGCGCTGGGGCTGTCGTTCGCGCTGCTCGGCGCGATGCTCGCGACCGGGGCGTGGACCTCCGCCCGCTTCCCCTACTCCATCCCGCAGGAGGGCTACAAGAACGTCGCCCCCGGGCAGACCGGACTCGCCTGGATCTCCGTCTTCGGCGGGATGATCGGGGCGGCCCTGCTGTGCGCGCCCGTCATCGCGCTCGCGATCTGGCTGAACGTGAGCGCGGACGGGGACGACTTCGCCTGGCTGCTGCTGCCCGCCGGCACGCTGTACGGGGCGGTGCTCACGGCGGCGGGACTGCGGCTGGCCGCTCCCCGCACGGCCCGGCGGCTGCCGGAGATCCTCCAGGCGGTCAGCAAGGGGTGACGGGGCCGGTCGCGGCGGGCGTGCGGGTCCGGGTGCCGGGCGCCGGGCGGTCTCAGTCGTCGCCGAGCGAGTCCAGGAACGGCTCGATGGCCGCGCGCCAGGCCTCCGGCTGGTCGTAGTGGACGAGGTGACCGGCGTCGGCGACCTCCGCGTACTGGCCGCGCGGCAGGACCCGGACCATCTCCTGGGCCTCGGCGCGGCCCAGTTCGCCGTCGAGGCCGCGCACCACCAGGGCGGGGCACCGCACCTGGGCCAGCTCCTCCCAGTGCGCGTCGTACACCCAGGTCTCGCGGGAGCGGAGCATCTGCTCCGGTTCGAAGACGGGACGCCAGCCGTCCTGGGACTCGGCCATCACCTCGGCGTAGAACTCGCCGCGGGCCGGGTTGGGCCGCTCCACCCAGGGGTCGTCCTCGCCGAACCACTTGCGGACGTCGGCGAGCGTGGCGAAGGGCAGCGGCCAGGACGCGAACCACTGGGCCCACTCGCGCTGCGACGCGGCGCCGAGTGCGGAGGCCCGCATGTCGCAGATGATCAGCCCGCGGACCAGGTCCGGACGCCGGGCGGCGAGCTGCCAGGCGGTGAGCGCGCCCATGGCGTGGCCGATGAGGACGACCGGGGCCAGGCCGAGCTGCTCCAGAGCGGCCTCGGCGTCGTCGACGTAGGCGTCCCGGGTGAAGGCTCCCCGTGGGGGCTTGTCGCTGCGGCCGTGGCCGCGCTGGTCGAGGGCGACCGCGCGGTACCGGCCGGAGAGCCACCGGGCGGTGGGCGCCCAGTGCGAGGCACGGCCCATGAGGCCGTGCAGTAACAGCACGCCCGGGGAGCCGCCGGCCCCGGACCGCCCGCCCTGTCCCTCCCCCGCGCCCGGCCCGTCCTGCGCCGGACCGGTCTTGGGCGGGTCGCCGAACTCCCAGGCCGCGAGGCGTACGCCGCCCGTCCCGGTCACGTCGATGCGTCGCGCCATGTCTGGCACCCCCCAAGCTTCGCGCGGACCGCGGCCGCTGCGGCCGGACGGTCCTGTGAACCGTGTTCTGCCTGCCGTGCCTGTCGTGCCGGGTCCCGGTGAACCCGTGCCCTGCGTCGCCCGCAGACTATCGAATGCGCTTTCGAAGATGCGGTTCCGGCGGACAACACCCCTCATTCGAGTGACCGCCCTCGGGGATTGATCGCCGCTGCCGAGGGGAGATCTTCAGCGGGAGGCGGACCGCTCGGGGAAACCGGTCCGCGGGGGATGACCCTGAGAGCTCGGGGCTCCGGGTCAGCACAGGGGAGGACAGGCCCCGGCGCCGCACGGCGCCGGGGCCCTCTCCGTCCGAACGGCACATCCTCCCGCCCCCTCCCCGGCCGGGCGACATCGCTGTCAGGCCACGGCCCAGAGCCCCTCAGGTCATATGCCTCACGCGACAGCGTCGCACGGGAAGCGGACGAGCGCTGCCATTCGACGGACTGGACCCCGGATGCGGTACGGATCACGCCAACGCCGCGAGCACCCCTCCGGCACCGGCACTCGACAGGCTCAGGGCTTGGCCACGAACACGTGGGAGGCCACGTCCGACTCCAGTTCGGCCGCCTCGCCGCCGCTGCCCACCAGCACGCCGCCCGCCGACTCCGTCACGCTCACCACCGAGCCGGGCTGCACGCCCGCCCGCCGCAGCGTGTACATCAGCTGCGCGTCCGTCTGGATCGGCTCGCCGATCCGGCGCACCACGACCGTCTTGCCCTCCGTGCCCGGGTCGAGGCTGGCCAGCGACACCATGCCCTCGTCCAGGAACGGGTCGGCGCCGTCCTTCTCGCCCAGCTCCTCCAGCCCCGGGATGGGGTTGCCGTACGGCGACTCCGTCGGATGCCGCAGCAGCTCCAGGACGCGGCGCTCCACGGCCTCGCTCATCACGTGCTCCCAGCGGCACGCCTCGGCGTGCACCTGCTCCCACTCCAGACCGATCACGTCCACCAGCAGACACTCGGCGAGGCGGTGCTTGCGCATCACGCGCGTGGCCAGGCGGCGGCCCTCGTCCGTGAGCTCCAGGTGCCGGTCGGTGGCGACGGACACCAGGCCGTCGCGCTCCATCCGCGCCACGGTCTGGCTCACCGTCGGGCCGCTCTGGTCGAGCCGCTCGGCGATACGGGCGCGCATGGGGACCACACCCTCTTCCTCCAGCTCGAGGATGGTGCGGAGATACATCTCCGTGGTGTCGATCAGTCCGGACATACGTGCCCCTCGAATGAGATCTGCCGGAGGCTGGACGGCTCACCGGCGCGTGCGCTGGCCCTGCACCCAATTCTGCCGGATACCACCGACAACCGTGCCGCCGGAGGGGAAGCGGTGGATTACCGGGCCCCGGAGCAGGGTACGGACTCCCGCCTCCCGCCCTGACCGGCCCCGGGGCCACGCGGGCGGCGTCCGGCCGTATTGACACCGCACTGGTCCAGACCGCACGGTGATGCGCGACACAAGCCCGTGGGCCAGTTCCGAAGGGGATCCCGTATGAGCGACCGCGCGCCGGCCGGCCAGTTCCTCGACGCCGCGATCGACCTGCTGCGGCGGGTCCGTGACGAGGAGGCCGACGCCATCGCGGCCGTGGGGACGCTCCTGGCCGACACCGTCGAGCAGGGCGGCCGGCTCTTCGCCTTCGGCGCCGGGCACTCCTCCCTCGCCGCGCAGGACCTCGTCTACCGCGCCGGCGGACTCGCCCTGATGAACCTCCTCGCCGTGCCGGGTGCCGTCGGCGTCGACGTCATGCCCGCACCGCTCGGCTCCGCCCTGGAACGCGTCGACGGCCTCGCCGCCGCCGTCCTCGACAACTCCCCGCTGCGCGCGGGCGACGCCCTGCTGATCATCTCCCTCTCCGGGCGCAACGCCCTGCCCGTGGAGATGGCCCTGCACGCGCGCGCCCTGGGGGTGAAGGTCATCGGCGTGACGTCGGTGGCCTACGCCTCGGAGACGACGTCCCGGCACGCCTCCGGCACGTATCTGAAGGACCACTGCGACCTCGTCCTCGACTCCAAGATCGCGGTCGGCGACGCGGAGCTCACCCACGACCAGGTGCCCGCGCCGTTCGCCCCCGCCTCCACGGTCGTCACCTCGGCCCTGCTCCAGGCCGTCATGGCCACGGCCGCCACGACCCTCGCCGAGCGGGGCGTCGAGCCGCCGCTGCTGCGCTCCGGGAACGTCGACGGCGGGCACGACTGGAACGCCCGGGTGATGGAGCAGTACGGCGACCGGATCTTCTACCGGCACTGAACGGGGAGCCGGCGGAACGCGTCGGCCGGGTCCGGGCTAGGCCTGGTCCGAGCCGGCCGGGGCCGTCAGCCGCCGACGGGCGGTCAGGACGTCGGCGAGCGGTCAGCCGTCGGCTGACGGTCATCCGTCGGCTGACGGTCATCCGTCGGCGGACGGTCAGCCGCCGGCGCACGGTCAGCCGTCGGCGGACGGTCAGCCGTCGGCGAGCGGTCAGCCGTCGGTGGGCGGGCCCGTGAGATCCACCAGGTCCAGCGCCGTCGCGATGCGTACCGCCACGTCCTCCGCGTACATCGCGTCGGACCGCTCGAACGCGCTGCGGCCCGCCCCCCGCAGAAACGTCACGACACCGAGCGTGCGCCCCCTGCTGCGCAGCACCGCGCACAGGGCGTGCACCGCGTCCGGCGGCCACTGGCGCGCCAGCGCCCACTCGCGGGCCCGCTCGGCGGACGCGGCGCCCGCGCTCGCCCGCAGCGCCCCCGTCCGCTCCACGCACTGCAGGGCCGGGTGGCCCTCCGGGTAGCGCACGGGCAGCCCGGCCGGGCCCGCGAGCCTGCTCGGCCCCGGCGCCCCGGACGGCGTGGCCGCGACCCGCACCAGCCGGACCGGCCCCGCGGCCTCCGGGTCGGTCAGCGCGCCACCGGCCACCCGGTCGATCAGCGCGTGATCGGCGAATCCGGCCAGTGCGAAGTCCAGGTGGACCGTCGCCGCCTCCGCCGGGTCCTCGCACTCGGCGGCCGCCCGCGCCGCCCGGTGCAGCTGCTGCGTGCGAAACCGCAGCAGCGACGCCTCCTGCTCGTTCTGCTTGAACTCCGTCACGTCCTGGAACAGCCAGCCCACACCCAGCGGAACCGGCTCCTCCGCGAGCGGTGAGGCCAGCCGCAGGAAACCGCTGCGCCAGCACCGCCGCCGCTCCCCCTCCGGGGTGCGCACACTCACCCACACCTCGGCCGGCGCCGGGGGCGCGCCTTCCGCGAGCACGTGCTGCAGCGCGCTCTCCAGCTCCTCCACGCCCTGTGACAGCAGCTCCCCGAGCGGCCGGCCGAGCACCGACGTACGGCCCGTGCCCAGTGCCCGGGCCGCGTGCGCGTTCACCACGGCGGGCCGCAGGTCGACGTCGACCAGGACGACGCCCCAGCCCGCGTCCTCGAACAGCGCCTCGCTCAGCGCGATCGACCGCTCCAGGTCGATCTGGGCGTGCACCTCGCTGAACGCGCAGTAGACCCCCGCCGGCTTCCCGTCGGGCCCGCGCACGGCCGCCGACTGCGTCCGGACCAGCACCCGCCCGCCGTCCTTCGTCAGCAGCGCGAACTCGTGCACCTGCCGGCCCGGGGCGTGCATCGCCGACAGCAGCCGCTCCTCAACCTCCTCGGCGTCCGCGCTGCGCACCGCCCAGCCGGCCAGGCCGCGCTTGCCGACCGCTTCGTCCGCGCTCCAGCCGAGGATGCGCTCGGCCTCGCGGTTCCAGTGCGTGACGACACCGTCGGCGTCGAAGGCGCACAGCGCCGCGTCCATCCCGTCCAGCAGCGCGGCCAGCAGATCAGAGCCGTCCGCACCGTCCCGCCCGGGCTCGTCCGGCCCCAGCTCGTCGGTGGTCCCACTACGCCGGGAAGCACTCACCTGGACCCCCTGCAGGCTGCGTCCGCACGTACGGCACGCCGGTTCGCTCCTTGCCTTCATTCAACTGGAAGGTGACCCGGCGCACACCGGGTTCCCCCAACATTGAAGGAATCGTTGTACGCGGGCAATCCCCACGTCAACGGCCCGTGACAGCGCCGTCGCAACGGTGCGGGTACCCCCGGGGCCGAGGTCTCAAAAAAAGCGGTTGATCCGGGCCGGGACCGTTTCCTAGGGTTCCAGGTACACGAGAGAGGAGGTGGTTCGGCAGATGTATGGAAACCGGACGCGTGAGGTGGCTGCGGGCTAGCGGCCCGACACCACACTCGGTGCGGTGCCGAGCCAGCGCGCGAACGCGCGTGCAGCCGGCCCAATCTCAAGCAGTCACCCGACCCGCGAGTCGCCGGTACGTCCGGCCGGCTCCTCCCCGGAGGAACCAGACTCGCGGGTCGTCTGCGTTCTCGGGGAGGGCGATCATGCCGGGCACATGGCACCGCGACCGCGTGGGCAGCGCCCTGCGCGGTGAGAATCCCACCGTCATGCGCAGGCTGGACGCCGGATTCGCGGCGATCGGCGACGTGCAGTTCCTGCCGGGTTACTCGGTGCTGCTCACCGACGACCCGGCGGTGCAGCGGCTGTCCGAGCTCCCACGGGACCGGCGGCTGGCGTTCCTGGACGGCATGGACCGGCTCGGGGAAGCGGTCGAGCGGGCCTGCCTCCGCGTGGAGTCGGGGTTCCGGCGGGTGAATCTGGAGATCCTCGGGAACACCGACGGGTTCCTGCACGCCCATGTGTGGCCGCGCTACGACTGGGAGCCTCCGGACCGCGTGCGGCTGCCCGTGTGGCTCTACCCACGGGGGATGTGGACCGAGGAGCGGTACGCCCTCGGGGCGCGGCACGGGCCCCTGCGCGAGGCGATCGGGGAGGAACTGGACCGGCTCGCGGGCGGGCCCGCGGCCTCACCCGGGGGCGGGTGAGACCACGGGCCGAGTGAGTCAGTGGGCGATGTCCTCGTAGCCCTCGATCTCGCGCGGGTTGCGGCTGCCCGGGCCGATGTAGCGGGCCGAGGGGCGGACCAGGCGGCCCGTGCGCTTCTGCTCCAGGATGTGGGCGGACCAGCCGGCCGTGCGGGCGCAGGTGAACATCGACGTGAACATGTGCGCCGGGACCTCGGCGAAGTCCAGGACGATGGCCGCCCAGAACTCCACGTTGGTGGCGAGGACGCGGTCGGGGCGGCGGGCGTGGAGCTCCGCCAGGGCCGCCTTCTCCAGGGCCTCGGCGACCTCGAAGCGCGGGGCGCCCAGCTCACGGGCGGTGCGGCGCAGCACCCTCGCGCGCGGGTCCTCGGCGCGGTAGACGCGGTGCCCGAAGCCCATGAGGCGCTCGCCCTTGTCGAGGGTCTGCTTGACGTAGGCCTCGGCGTCGCCCGTGCGCTCGATCTCCTCGATCATGTGCAGGACCCGGGACGGGGCACCACCGTGCAGCGGGCCCGACATGGCGCCCACCGCGCCGGACAGCGCGGCCGCGACGTCCGCGCCGGTCGAGGCGATGACCCGGGCCGTGAAGGTGGAGGCGTTCATGCCGTGCTCGGCGGCGCTCGTCCAGTAGGCGTCCACCGCCGCCACGTGCTTGGGGTCGGGCTCGCCCCGCCAGCGGATCATGAAGCGCTCGACGACCGAGTGGGCCTTGTCGATCTCGCGCTGCGGCACCATGGGCAGGCCCTGGCCGCGGGCCGACTGGGCCACGTAGGACAGCGCCATGACGGCCGCCCGGGCCAGGTCCTCGCGGGCCTCTTCGGCATCGATGTCGAGCAGCGGCTTCAGGCCCCAGACCGGGGCGAGCATCGCCAGCGCGGACTGGACGTCCACGCGGATGTCACCGGAGTGGACGGGGATGGGGAACGGCTCGGCAGGGGGCAGACCCGGATTGAAGGCACCGTCGACGAGCAGGCCCCAGACGTTGCCGAAGGAGACGTGTCCGACGAGATCCTCGATGTCGACGCCCCGGTACCGGAGTGCGCCGCCCTCCTTATCCGGTTCGGCGATCTCCGTCTCGAACGCGACGACTCCTTCGAGCCCGGGTACGAAGTCGGACATCAGGCGGCTCCTCGTGAGGTAAGCGACAGATGGTGTGATGTGGGGTGGGCCGTACGAACCATGTGTCAGTCGGCTGGCGGCGGCCGTCCAGTGGATCCACGGTCGTCTGCGGCGACTCGCGGTCCTGGCCGGTTGCCCCTGTGATGCCCCGTACGGCTGGCGGTCACCCAACCGGAACGGCACCGAAACGATATCTCCGAGTGTCAAGGTTGGGGAGGGTTCGCGGCACTCAGTGCCAGGCAGTGACGAAGGACACCGTCCGTACGGCAAGATGACCGGGTGACCGACCGCGACGACCTCCCCATCGACCTGGCCTCGATGCGCAAGCAGTACCGGGCGGAGGGGCTCTCCGAGACCGAGCTGGCCGCCACGCCCGTCGAGCAGTTCGCTCGCTGGTTCAAGCAGGCCGCGACGGACGGCGGGCTGTTCGAGCCGAACGCCATGATCGTCTCGACGGCCGACGCCGAGGGCCGGCCCGGCTCCCGCACGGTGCTGCTGAAGCACTTCGACGAGCAGGGCTTCGTCTTCTACACGAACTACGACTCCCGCAAGGCCCGCGACCTGGCGGAGAACCCGTACGTCTCACTGCTGTTCCCCTGGCACCCCATGGCCCGCCAGGTCATCGTCACGGGCGTCGCGCGGCGCACCGGCCGGGACGAGACGGCCGCCTACTTCCGCACCCGGCCGCACGGCTCCCAGCTCGGGGCGTGGGCCAGCGCCCAGTCCTCGGTGGTCTCCACCCGGGCCGACATCGACGGCGCCTACGCGGAACTGGCCGCCCGCTACCCCGAGGGCGAGCAGGTGCCGGTGCCGCCGCACTGGGGCGGTTTCCGGGTGGCCCCGCAGACGGTGGAGTTCTGGCAGGGCCGCGAGAACCGCCTGCACGACCGGCTGCGGTACGTGGAGCGGCCCGACGGGAGCTGGCGGGTGGAGCGGCTCAGTCCGTGACGGGGCCGGCCTCAGATCTTTCCCTGGACGAACGCCGTGCGGTGCCCGTCGAGCAGCTCGCTCACCCGGCCGCGGAATTCCGGTGTGAGCTCGGGCCAGTTCCAGAACTCGAATCCGAGGTGGGCGAAGGCGAAGTAGTCGTCGGTCCAGGCCCAGTCGCGCAGGGGGACCCGGCGGGCGCAGGCCGGGCAGCGGACCTGGGCCGTACCGGTGGCGGACCAGGTGCTGATGGCGTCCCCGAAGGGCGCCCAGGCCTCGTCGATCGTCACCCACTCGTCGTCGACCAGGCGGGTCGTGACCGAGCAGCGCGGACACGTCGCTGCCTCCATGCCCCCTGGCCAGCCGTGGAAGACGGTGCGCCCGGTGTGCACGGCGAGGCCGTCCCACGGCTCGTCGTCCGCGTCGGCCTCGGCGACCGCGCGCTCCCATCGCGGGCCCGGTGGGTGTCCCAGGGGCAGGCCCAGGACGCAGTCCGTGCGTTCGGACAGCACGACGCCCTCGGCCACGAGCCACTGCACGACTCTGCGCGCGAGCGGCTCAGCGTCCGCCCCGTCCGCGTCGCGGTCGACGATCGTCTGGAAGTGATCACCCATGCCGGAACCGTAGCCCGGGCCACTGACAGCGCCGTCAGCCCAGCGCCTCGTCCAGTAGGTGGGTCCACTGGGTGACCACGCGTTCGCGGCGCGGGGCGTCGTCCGTGAGGAGGTTGGCCAGGCCCAGGCCGCGGGCCATGTCGAGCAGGCCCTGGACCGTTTCGCGGACGCCGGGGACGGATTCGTCGGCGGCGAGGAGGTCCACGGCGATGCGGTGGGTCTCGCGGCCGACGCGGGATTCGAGCTCGGTGACGCGGGGGCGGAGCTGCTCCTCGTTGGAGGCGGCCACCCACAGGTGGAGGGCCGCGCGGAACAGCGGGCCCGTGTAGAGGTCGACCAGGGCCGCGACGACGGCGTGGCGGTCCCCGGACGCGCCCTCGGGGAAGAGGGCCCGCAGGGCGGTGGAGCGTTCCTCGGCGACGTACTCGACGGCCGCCGTGAAGAGGTCCTCGCGGGTCGGGAAGTGGTGCTGGGCGGCGCCCCGGGAGACACCGGCCCGCTCGGCGACGACGGAGACGGTGGAGCCCGCCCAGCCGTGTTCGGCCAGGCAGGCCACGGCGGCTTCCAGGAGCCGCTGCCGGGTGGCCCGGCTGCGGTCCTGCTTGGGGACTCTCTCCGCACGGTCGACCGCGCTCACACCACCCATGCCGGATCCCGTCGTTCGAGGAAGGCCGTCATCCCCTCGCGTGCCTGCGGGGAGGCGAACAGCCGGGCCGAGAGCGCGGTCAGGTCGGCCGCGTCCCGGTCGAAGGCTTCCAGCACCCTAGCCGTGAGCAGCCGTTTCGTCTCGGCCAGGGCGTCGGGGGCGGCTCTGCGCAGGCCGTCAAGGATGGGGGCCAGGGCCGTGTCGACGTCCTCGGCGTACGCGGTGAGCAGGCCTGTCGCGGTGGCCTCGGCCGCGTCGAAGCGCTCACCGGTGAGGTAGTACCGGGACAGGGCGCGCGGGTCGGCGCGGGGCAGCAGCGGCAGCGAGATGACCGCGGGGGCGACGCCGATGCGGACCTCCGTGAAGGCGAAGGTGGCCGCGGTGGAGGCGACCGCGATGTCGCAGGCGGCCAGCAGGCCGAGGCCGCCCGCGCGGACGTGGCCGGTGACCCGGGCGACGACCGGTTTGGGCAGCTCGACGATCCGGCGCAGCAGGGCGACCAGGGCCTCGGGGTCGGGCGGGTCCTTGAGGTCGGCGCCGGCGCTGAAGGTGGTGCCGGTGTGGGTCAGGACGACCGCGCGGACGCCGGTGTCCTTGCCGGCGTCCGTGAGCGCGTCGGCCAGTTCGCCGACCAGGGCCGCCGAGAGCGCGTTGCGGTGGCGCGGCGCGTCGAGGGCGAGGGTCTCCACGGCACGCGCGCGGGTGCGGGCGATCAGGGTCATGCGCTCTCCCGGAGCTGTCGGCGGAGGATCTTGCCGGAGGCCGCCCGGGGGACGCCGTCGATGAAGGTGACCCGGCGTACGCGCTTGTACGGGGCCACGCGCTCGGCGACGTACATCATGATCTCCCCGGCGGAGAGTCCGGCGGCGGCCGGCTGGCGGACGACGTAGGCGTGCGGCACCTCGTTGCCGTCGTCGTCGTAGGTGCCGATGACGGCGGCGTCGGCGATGCCGGGGTGGGTGAGCAGGAGCGCCTCCAGTTCGGCCGGGGCGACCTGGAAGCCCTTGTACTTGATGAGTTCCTTCACCCGGTCGACGACGAACAGCCAGCCGTCCCCGTCGACGTGGCCGACGTCCCCCGTGTGCAGCCAGCCGTCGCCGTCGATCATCGCGGCGGTGGCGTCGGGGCGGCCCAGGTAGCCCTTCATGACCTGGGGGCCCCGGATGAGGATCTCCCCGGACTCGCCCGCGGGCAGGTCCCGGGTGGGGTCGTCGAGGGAGACGATGCGCATCTCGGTGCCGGCGATGAGCTTGCCTACGGTGCCGGGCGGTGCGTCGCGCATGGCGTCCAGGGGCACCACGTGGGTGCCGGGCGACAGCTCGGTCATGCCGTAGGCCTGGCCGACGGGCGGCAGGCCGAGGCGTTCGGAGCAGGCGGCGGCGAGGCGGGCGTCCAGGGGCGCGGCGGCGCTGACGATGTACCGCAGGGACGACAGGTCGTACTGCGCGACGACAGGGTGCTTGGCGAGGGCCAGGACGATGGGCGGGGCGACGTACAGCGCGGTGATGCGGTGGTCCCGGATCGCCGCGAGGAACTGCTCCAGGTCGAAGCGGGGCAGCACGACGACCGTGGCGCCTTGGCGCAGGGGCGCGTTCATCAGGGCCGTGAGGCCGTAGATGTGGAAGAAGGGCAGCACCGCCAGGACGCGGTCGCCGGGGCCCGCGGGGATCGCCGGGTTCAGTTGCGCGAGGTTGGTGGCGATCTGCCGGTGGGTGAGCATCACGCCCTTGGGCGTGCCGGTGGTGCCGGAGGAGTACGGCAGGGCGGCGACGTCCTCGGCGGGGTCGATGGCGACCCGGGGCTCGGGGGCGGTGGTGGCGAGCATGTCGATCAGGGAGCGGTGGCCGGTCGCGCTGTCGCAGACGAAGATCTTCCGTACGCCGCCCGCGAGTTCGGCGGCCCGGCGGGCGATGTCCAGCAGCGGCGAGACGGTGACGATCCAGCGGGCCGCGCAGTCGGTGAGCTGCTTGGCGAACTCCTGGGCGGTGGCGAGCGGGTGCACGGTGGTGACGGTGGCGCCCGCGCGCGTGGCGGCGTAGAACGCGGTCGGGAAGGCGACGGTGTTGGGGCTGTGCAGGGCGAGGACGTCACCCTTGCGGACCCCGGCCTCGGCGAGGCCGGCGGCGACGCGCCGGTGGAACCGGTCCACCTGCTCGTACGTGAGGGTGGTGCCGTCCGTGCCGTCGATCAGGGCCGGGGCGTCGCCGAACTCGGCGGCCCGGGCCAGGACGGCGTCGTGGATGGGGAGGTCGACGGGCGGGACGTCTGCGTACTCGCTGCGGAACATGGCTGGTTCCTCCTCGCGGCGCGGGAAGTCTCAGGTTCTCAGTACGACTTGGGCAGGCCCAGGCTCTGGTGGGAGACGTAGTTGAGGATCATCTCCCGGCTGACCGGGGCGATACGGGCCACGCGCGAGGCCGTGATCAGCCGGGCCAGTCCGTACTCGCGGGTGAGGCCGTTGCCGCCGAGGGTGTGCACGGCCTGGTCGACGGCCTTCACACAGGCCTCCCCGGCGGCGTACTTGGCCATGTTGGCGGCCTCTCCGGCGCCCAGGTCGTCACCGGCGTCGTAGAGGGCCGCGGCCTTCTGCATCATCAGGCGGGCCAGTTCGAGGTCGATGTGCGCCTGGGCGAGGGGGTGGGCGATGGCCTGGTGGGCGCCGATGGGGGCGTTCCAGACGGTGCGGTCGCGGGCGTACGCGACGGCCTTGCCGAGGGCGTGGCGGCCCATGCCGATCGCGAAGGCGGCCGTCATGATCCGCTCGGGGTTGAGACCGGCGAACAGCTGGAGCAGGCCGGCGTCCTCGTCGCCGACGAGCGCGTCGGCGGGCAGCCGTACGTCGTCCAGGGCGAGTTCGAACTGCTTCTCCGCGGCGTTCAGCTCCATGTCGATGGGGCGGCGGGTGAAGCCCTCGGTGTCGCGCGGGACGATGAACAGGCAGGGCTTGAGGCGGCCGGTGCGGGCGTCCTCGGTGCGGCCGACGATCAGGGTGGCGTCGGCGATGTCGACGCCGGAGATGAAGACCTTGCGGCCGTTGAGGATCCAGCCTCCGGTGTCCTGGTCGCGGCGGGCGGTGGTGGTGATGCGGTGGCTGTTGGAGCCGGCGTCGGGCTCGGTGATGCCGAAGGCCATCCGGCGGGTGCCGTCGGACAGGCCGGGGAGCCACTCCCGTCGCTGGGCGTCGGTGCCGAAGCGGGCGATGACCGTGCCGCAGATGGCCGGTGAGACCACCAGCATGAGCAGGGGGCAGCCGGCGGCGCCCAGTTCCTCCAGGACGATGGAGAGTTCGGCGATGCCGCCGCCTCCGCCGCCGTGTGCCTCCGGCAGGTTGACGCCCAGGTAGCCGAGTTTGCCTGCCTCGGACCAGAGGTGATCGGGGTCGGCGCCGGGGCCGTGGCGTTTGCCGAGGGCGGCGACGGCTGCTCGGAGCGCCTTGTGGTCTTCGGTGTCCATGGGACGTCCTTTCGGGTGCGGGTCGTATGGGGCTGGGCGCGCAGTTCCCCGCGCCCCTTCAGGCCTCCTGCACAACCGCCAGCAACATCCCCGGCTCGACCTGCTGACCGGGTGCGACCGGCAATGAGGTCAGGGTTCCTGTCACCGGCGCGGTGATCTTGTGCTGCATCTTCATCGCCTCCAGCCAGAGCAGGGGCTCGCCGGCCTTCACCGGGGTTCCCGCCGTGAGGCCGTCGGCGACGCGGACGACCGTGCCCGGCATGGGGGCCAGGAGGGAGCCGGGGGCGTGTTGCGCGGTGGGGTCGGGGAAGCGGGGCAGGGCCATCAGGGCGGTGGTGTTGACGTACACCCGGTCGCCGTGGCGGGCGACCTCGAACCGGCGCTGGACGCCGTCCACGTCGAGGATCACCAGATCCGCCTCGGCGTGCACCACGCGCACGCCGTCCGCCTCCAGGCCCTGCCGGGTGTGCCGGTAGCGGGCCTCGTGCTCCTCGCCCGCCATCAGGTAGCGCTTGGTCTGCGGCTGCGAGGGGACGTTGCGCCAGCCGCCGAAGCCGGGGCGGGAGCGGGCGCGGGCGTCGGCGAGGGCGGCCGCCAGGGGGGCGTGCGGGTCGGGGGCCGGCTCGGTCAGGTCCGCGAGGTGGCGGTCGTAGAAGCCGGTGTCCATGCGGGCGGCGGTGAACTCGGGGTGGCGCAGGGAGCGGACCAGCAGGTCCCGGTTGGTGACGGGGCCGTGGATCGCGGCCCGTTCCAGGGCGGAGGCCAGCTTGCGCACGGCCTCCGCGCGGGTGGGCGCATGGGCGACGGCCTTGGCGAGCATCGCGTCGTAGTGGACGCCGATGGTGTCGCCGTCGGTGTAGCCGGTGTCGAGGCGGACCGAGCCGGGAAACGCGAGGCGGTGCAGGGTGCCCGTCTGCGGGGACCAGTCGCGGGCGGGGTCCTCGGCGTACAGGCGGGCCTCCACGGCGTGGCCCCGCGCGCGGGGCGGGTCGGGGTCGAGGGGGTGGCCCTCGGCGATGCGGATCTGCTCCGCGACCAGGTCGACGCCGAACACGGCCTCGGTCACCGGGTGTTCGACCTGGAGGCGGGTGTTCATCTCCAGGAAGTGCGCCGTGCCGTCGGCGACGAGGAACTCGACCGTGCCGGCCCCGACGTAGTCGACGGCCCGGGCGGCGCGTACGGCCGAGGCGTGCAGTTCCGCCTCCAGGTCGCCGGGCAGAGCGGGGGCCGGTGCCTCCTCGATCACCTTCTGGTGGCGGCGCTGCAGGGAGCAGTCGCGGGTGCCGAGCGGCCAGACCGTGCCGTGGGTGTCGGCGAGGATCTGCACCTCGACGTGGCGGCCGCGCTCCACGTACGGCTCGACGAAGACCTCGCCGTCGCCGAAGGCGCTCGCCGCTTCCGCGCGGGCGGCGGCCAGTTCGGCGTCCAGGTCCGCCAGACGCCGTACGACGCGCATGCCGCGGCCGCCGCCGCCCGCCGCGGCCTTCACCAGGACGGGCAGGTCGGCCTCGGTCACCTCGGTGAGCGGCTCGATGCCGAGGAGTTGCTTGGCGCGGGTCTTGGACGCCATGGCCTCGATGGCCTCCGGCGGCGGGCCGATCCAGGTCAGGCCCGCGTCCAGGACGGCCCGGGCGAAGTCCGCGTTCTCGGAGAGGAATCCGTACCCGGGGTGCACGGCGTCCGCGCCGGCCGCGACGGCGGCCTTCACGACGAGGTCGCCGCGCAGATAGGTGTCCGCGGGCGCCTCACCCGGCAGGCGTACGCTCGCGTCGGCCACGCGCGCGTGGAGGGCGTGCGCGTCGGCGTCCGAGTGCACGGCGACCGTGCGGATGCCGAGCTCGTGGCAGGTGCGGAAGACACGGCAGGCGATCTCGCCCCGGTTGGCGACCAGCACAGAAGTGATCACTGAAGGTTCCTCACATCCGGAAGACGCCGAAGCCGCCGCGGGCGCCCTCGTAGGGGGCGGTGTGGATCGCGGACAGGCACAGGCCGAGGACGGTGCGGGTGTCGCGCGGGTCGATCACGCCGTCGTCGTAGAGCCGTCCTGACAGGAACATCGGCAGTGACTCGGACTCGATCTGCTGCTCGACCATGGCGCGCAGCGCGGCGTCGGCCTCGTCGTCGTACGGCTGTCCCTTGGCCGCGGCGGACTGGCGGGCGACGATCGACAGCACGCCGGCGAGCTGCTGCGGGCCCATGACGGCCGACTTGGCGCTGGGCCAGGCGAACAGGAAGCGCGGGTCGTAGGCGCGGCCGCACATGCCGTAGTGGCCGGCGCCGTAGGAGGCGCCCATCAGCACCGACAGGTGCGGCACCCGGCTGTTGCTGACGGCGTTGATCATCATGGCGCCGTGCTTGATGATGCCGCCCTGCTCGTACTCCTTGCCGACCATGTAGCCGGTGGTGTTGTGCAGGAACAGCAGCGGGATGTCGCGCTGGTTGGCGAGCTGGATGAACTGGGCGGCCTTCTGGGACTCCTCGCTGAACAGCACCCCCCGGGCGTTGGCGAGGATGCCCACCGGGTAGCCGTGCAGGGTGGCCCAGCCGGTGGCCAGGCTGGTGCCGTACAGCGGCTTGAACTCGTCGAAGTCGGAGGTGTCGACGACGCGGGCGATGACCTCGCGCGGGTCGAAGGGGCTCTTGAGATCGCCCGGGACGATGCCGAGGAGTTCCTCGGCGTCGTACTTGGGCGGCTCCGCCGGGCCGGGATCGCCGTACGCCTTGCGGTGGTTGAGGCGGGCGACCACGCGGCGGGCCTGGCGCAGCGCGTCGTGCTCGTCGGCGGCGAAGTAGTCGGCGAGGCCCGAGGTGCGCGCGTGCATCTCGGCGCCGCCCAGGGACTCGTCGTCGCTCTCCTCGCCGGTCGCCATCTTCACCAGTGGCGGGCCGCCCAGGAACACCTTCGCGCGCTCCTTGACCATGATCACGTGGTCGGACATGCCGGGGATGTAGGCGCCCCCGGCGGTGGAGTTGCCGAAGACGACCGCGACGGTCGGGATGCCGGCGGCCGACAGCCGGGTGAGGTCGCGGAAGATGGCGCCCCCGGGGATGAAGATCTCCTTCTGGGAGGGCAGGTCGGCGCCGCCGGACTCCACCAGGCTGATGCAGGGCAGCCGGTTGGCGAGCGCGATGTCGTTGGCGCGCAGGGCCTTCTTCAGGGACCAGGGGTTGCTCGCACCGCCGCGTACGGTCGGGTCGTTGGCGGTGATCAGGCACTCGACGCCCTCGACGACCCCGATGCCGGTGACCAGGGACGCGCCGACGGTGTAGTCGCTGCCCCAGGCGGCCAGCGGGGACAGTTCCAGGAAGGGCGTGTCGGGGTCGAGGAGCAGCTCGATGCGCTCGCGGGCGAGGAGTTTGCCGCGCCCGCGGTGACGTGCGACGTACTTGTCGCCGCCGCCCGCGAGGGCCTTGGCGTGCTCGGCGTCGAGGGCGGCGAGCCTGGCGAGCATCGCCTCGCGGTTGGCCCGGAAGTCGGGGCCCGCGGTGTCGAGTGCGGAGGTCAGGACGGTCACAGCAGGGCCTCCGGTATCTCCAGGTGGCGGGAGCGCAGCCATTCGCCGAGCGCCTTGGCCTGCGGGTCGAAGCGGTGCTGCGCGGCGACGCCCTGGCCGAGGATCCCCTCGACGACGAAGTTCAGGGCGCGCAAGCGGGGCAGCACGTGCCGGGTCACCTTCAGCGGGCGGCTCTCGGGGATCAGCTCCCGGAACCGCTCGACGGTCAGCTCGTGCGCGAGCCACCGCCAGGCGTCGTCGGTGCGGGTCCACAAGCCGACGTTGCCGTTCCCGCCCTTGTCGCCGCTGCGGGCCCCCGCGATCAGCCCGAGCGGAGCCCTGCGGCACGGCCCGGGCGGCAGCGGCTCCGGCAGGGGCGGCTCCGGGACGTCGTCGAGGACCCGGGTGTCCTGGGGTGGGGGCACGGCGACCCGGCGCCCGTCGTGGAGGACGGCCACATGGTCGACTCCCCCATGGGGGACGTACACGTCCTCGAACACCCCATAGGGGGCGCCCTTTCCGGGTGGTGCCAGCACATGGAAGCCGGGGTAGCTCGCCAGCGCCAGCTCCACCGCGGCCCCGCTCAGCGCCCGCCCCACGGTCTGCCGGTCCGGGTCCCGTACGACCAGCCGCAGCAGCGCGCTCGCGCACTCCTCGGTGTCGGCGTCGGGCCGGTCGGTGCGGACCAGCTCCCAGCGGGCGTCGGCGACCTGGCGCAGGGATGGTTCCATCTGGTCCCGCACCAGGGCGGCCTTGGCCTCGATGTCCAGGCCGGTGAGCACGAAGACGACCTCGTTGCGGAAGCCGCCGAGCCGGTTGAGCCCGACCTTGAGGGTGGGCGGGGGCGCCTCGCCGCGCACGCCCTCGATCCGCACCCGGTCCGGCCCGTCCCGGCGGAGGCGGACCGTGTCCAGCCGGGCGGTGACGTCCGGCCCGGCGTACCGGGCACCGGCCGTCTCGTACAGCAACTGGGCGGTGACCGTGCCGATGTCGACGAAGCCGCCGGTGCCGGGGTGCTTGGTGATCACGCAGCTGCCGTCGTCGTGCAGTTCGGCGAGCGGGAACCCGGGGCGGCGGACGTCGCCGTCCCGGAAGAAGGCGTAGTTGCCGCCGGTGGCCTGCGCCCCGCACTCCAGGACGTGCCCGGCGACCACGGCCCCCGCGAGCCGGTCGTGATCCGCGGGTGTCCAGCCGAAGTGGGCGGCGGCGGGCCCGGTGGCCAGGGCCGCGTCCGTCACGCGCCCGGTGACGACGAGGTCGGCGCCCTCGCGCAGACAGGCCGCGATGCCGAAGCCGCCGAGGTAGGCGTGGGCGGCGAGGCTCCCGGGGTGGGCGGCGGTGAGGTCGTCGCCCTCGACATGGGCGACGCGCACGGGGATGCCGAGCCGGCCGGCCAGCGCGCGTACGGCGTCGGCGAGTCCGGCCGGGTTGAGCCCGCCCGCGTTGGAGACGATCCGCACGCCCCGCTCGTGCGCGAGGCCGAGGCACTCCTCCAGCTGCCGCAGGAAGGTGCGGGCGTATCCGGCGCCCGGGTCCTTCAGCCGGTCCCGGCCGAGGATGAGCATGGTCAGCTCGGCGAGGTAGTCGCCGGTGAGGACGTCGAGTTCGCCGCCGGTGAGCATCTCGCGCAGGGCGTCGAAACGGTCGCCGTAGAAGCCGGAGGCGTTGCCGATGCGCAGGGGCCGCACCGACGCGCCGGTCCTGCCGGTGTCCGGGGCCGTCACGAGGCGGCTCCCTTCGGCGGGCGGCCGCTGCCCGGCGGTCCCGCGAAGGCCTGCGCGAGGTCCAGCCAGCGGTCGGCGTCGGGGCCGTCGGCGCGCAGGGCCAGGTCGGCGCGGTGGGCGCGCTGGGTGACCAGGAGGCAGAAGTCGAGGGCGGGGCCGGTGACGCGCTGCGGGGCGTCGTCGGGGCCGTAGGTCCACAGGTCGCCGGAGGGTGCCCGCAGTTCGATGCGGAAGGGGTCGACCGGCGGAGTCAGCCCGTGCGCGCCGAAGGCGAAGTCGCGGGTCCGGACCCCGAGCCAGGCCACATGCCGCAGCCGGTCGGTGGGTGGGCGCACCACACCCAGGGCGTCGGCGACGTCCTGGCCGTGGGCCCAGGTCTCCATGAGACGGGCCGTCGCCATGGAGGCGGCCGACATGGGCGGCCCATACCAGGGGAAGCGCGCCTTGGGCGGTGCGGCGCGCAGGGCCTGTGCCAGCGCCGTGCGGCCCTCGCGCCAGCGGGCGAGCAGCGCGCCGGGCGGGAGGGCCGCGCCTTCCTCGGCGCCCTCGTCGACGAACGAGCCGGGCGCGGCGAGGGCCTTCTCGACCAGGGCGTGGAAGGCGTCGGCGTCCGTGACCGCGAGCAGGGCGGAGTGGTCGGTCCAGGCCAGGTGGGCGATCTGGTGGGCCACGGTCCAGCCGGGCGCGGGGGTCGCGAGCGCCCAGCGCCGCGGGTCCGCACCGGCCACCAGGCGGTCGAGTTCCTCGCTCTCCTCGCGCAGATCGTCGAGCACGGACGTCGAATCGGACACGAGCGCTCCCCTCGGGGCACGGCGGTGTGCGGGTGATGCCGGGTGGCACGGGGTGATGCGGCGTGCTGAGGAGCATGGCAGCGGGCCCGGAAACAATCAAGCATGCTTGCATGCAAATCTGAGCGACTGGAGGGAAGCACACCTGGTGCCAGGCGGCCAGGCGGTCAGGCCCGGGCCAGCGCAGCGCCACGGCCCGCCGGGCGCGAGACGACGGAAGGGCACCCCGCGTGGGACCAGCCGGCGCGGCGCGAGGCGACCGGTCGACGCGGCACGCGGGGACCAGCCGACGCGGCACGTGGGGACCAGCCGACGCGGCACGCGGGGACCAGCCAGCGCGAACCGAGGCGATCAGCCGACGCGGCCCGCGGCGATCAGCCGACGCGGCACACGGCGATCAGTCGGCGCGGCACACGGGGACCAACCAGCGCGAACCGAGGCGATCAGCCGACGCGGCACACGGGGACCAGCCAGCGCGGCACGCGGGGACCAGCCGACGCGGCCCGAGGCGATCAGCCAACGCGGCACACGGCGATCAGCCGACGCGGCACACGGGGACCAGCCGACGCGGCACACGGGGACCAGCCGACGCGGCCCGAGGCGATCAGCCGACGCGGCACGCGGCGATCAGCCGACGCGGCCCGAGGCGATCAGCCAACGCGGCACGCGGCGATCAGTCGGCGCGGTAAGAGGTGATCAGGCGACGCGGTAAGAGGTGATCAGGCGGGACAGGTGGCGGCCCGCCACCTCCAATGGCGTCGCGCTGCGGGCGACCTGGGCGGCCAGTTCCGCGCCCTCCAGGGTCGCGATCACCGTGTGGGCCAGCTCCGCGGCGTCCGTCTCGGCGAAACCGGCCGAGACCAGCTTCTCGGCGACCACCGTCCGCCAGCGCGCGAACGCCTCCGCCGCCGCCTGCTGGATGCCGGGCGCGCCGGCCGCCGTACCCACGGCGGCGGAGGTCACCGGGCAGCCGTCGAGCCAGTCGGACTCGCGCAGTCCCTCGGCCAGGGACGCGGTGAGCGCGAGGAGGGCCCGCTCGGGGTCCGGCTCCGCGTCGAGCGTCTCGCGCAGCAGCTCGGTGAACTCCTCGTCGCCGAGCCGGACAGCCGCCGCGCCGAGCTCCTGCTTGCCGCCGGGGAAGAAGTGGTAGACGGACCCGAGGGTCGCCCCGGCCTCGCGGGAGATCTGCTTGATGCCCGTGCCCTCGTAGCCCTGGCGCTGCATCAGGCGGGACGCCGTACGGACGATCCGCTCCCGGGTGCCGGCGGTTTCGAGGTCGTGCAGGGCCTTGGTCTTCACGCCGCCACTCTACCGAGCTAGAGCGATCGCTCTAGCCACTGTGCTACGTTCCTCTCTGGATAGAGCGTTCGTTCTAGCCCTGCGGGCCGACGCGCGCTCCCGACGTCGTCTGCCCATCGTCTTTCCATCGTTTTCCGTGATCAGAGGGGGATCTCCATGAGCAAATCCGTGACCGTCATCGGCCTCGGGCCCATGGGCCGCGCCATGGCCGGCGCCTATCTGGACGCCGGCTACCGCGTCACCGTCTTCAACCGCACCGCGAGCCGCGCCGACGAGCTGGTGGCCCGGGGCGCGCTGCGGGCCGCCACCGTCGAGGATGCGCTGGCGGCCAACGAGACGGTGGTGCTGAGCCTCACCGACTACGCCGCCCTGTACGCCCTGCTGGAGCCCGCCGCCCCGGCGCTGCGCGGCCGCGTCCTGATCAACACCAGCTCGGACACCCCGGAGCGGGCCCGCGAGGGAGCGGCCTGGGCCGCGAAGCACGGGGCGCGCCACCTCACCGGCGGGCTGCAGGTACCGCCCTCCGGCATCGGCACGCCGGAGTCCGACACCTTCTACAGCGGCCCCCGGGACCTCTTCGACGCCTGCGAGGACGATCTGAAGGTGCTCACCGGCACCGACTACCGGGGCGAGGACCCGGGCCTGGCCGCGCTGTACTACCAGCTCCAGATGGACCTCTTCTGGACCACCCTGACCGCCTGGCTGCACACCCTGGCCGTGGCGGACGCGAACGGCATCAGCCCCTCGCAGTTCGCCCCGTACGCGGCGCGCACCCTGGGCGGGATGGACCAATTCCTCGACTTCTACACGCCCCGGATCGAGGCGGGGCTGCACACGGGTGATGTCGAGCGGATCTCCATGGCCGTGGCGAGCATGGGCCACGTCGTGCACACCACGCGCGACTCGGGGGTGGACCCGGCGCTGCCCGCGGCGGTCCGCGAGTCGTTCCGGCGCGGGGCGGCCGAGGGATACGCGGAGGACAGCCTGACCCGGCTGTTCGAGGTGTTCGGGCGGGGTGCCGCGGCCTGAGCACGACGGAGGGCGCCCCGGGTGTGCGGGGCGCCCTCGGTCATGTACGCGCGAAGGTCAGAGCTTCTCGATCACGTAGTCGACGCACTTGGTGAGCGCCTCGATGTCCGCCGGGTCGATCGCCGGGAACATCGCGACGCGCAGCTGGTTGCGGCCGAGCTTGCGGTAGGGCTCGGTGTCGACGATGCCGTTGGCGCGCAGCACCTTCGCGACGGCGGCGGCGTCGACCTCGTCCGTGAAGTCGATCGTGCCGATGACCTGCGAGCGCTTGGCCGGGTCGGTGACGAACGGGTTCGCGAACTTGACGTCCTCGGCCCAGCCGTACAGCGTCCGCGCGGAGGTGGCCGTGCGGCGCACCGACCAGTCCAGGCCGCCCTGGCCGTTGATCCACTCCAGCTGCTGGTTCAGCAGGAAGAGGGTGGCGAGGGCCGGGGTGTTGTACGTCTGGTTCTTGCGGGAGTTGTCGATCGCCGTGGGCAGCGAGAAGAACTCCGGGACGTGGCGGCCGGAGGCGTGGATCCGCTCGGCGCGCTCGATGGCCGCCGGGGAGAACACGCCGATCCACAGGCCGCCGTCGGAGGCGAAGGACTTCTGCGGGGCGAAGTAGTAGACGTCCGTCTCGCTGATGTCGACGGGCAGGCCGCCTGCGCCGGAGGTGGCGTCCACGAGCACCAGGGCGCCCTCGTCGGCGCCGGCCACGCGCTTGATCGGCATGGCGACACCGGTGGAGGTCTCGTTGTGCGTGAACGCGTAGACGTCCACGCCCGCCTCGGCGACCGGCTCGGGATGGGTGCCCGGGTCGGCGGAGACGACGTCCGGCTCGGCCAGCCACGGGGCGAGCTTGGCGGCCTTGGCGAACTTGGAGGAGAACTCGCCGAAGCTGAGGTGCTGCGACTTGTTCTCGATCAGGCCGTGCGTCGCGATGTCCCAGAACGCGGTGGAGCCGCCGTTGCCGAGGACCACCTCGTAGCCGTCGGGGAGCTGGAACAGCTCGCTGATGCCCTCGCGCACCTGGCCGACCAGGTTCTTGACGGGGGCCTGACGGTGGGAGGTGCCCAAGAGGGAGGTGCCGGTGGCGGCGAGGGCGTCCAGCGCCTCCGTCCGCACCTTGGAGGGACCCGCGCCGAAACGTCCGTCCGCGGGCTTGATGTCAGAGGGAATCTGGATCTCAGCCACGAGCCGGAGCGTATCTCTTCGGCGAAACCGGACGGAAACGTGTCCGTTCGATGAGATGGGGGAGGCGAACTCCGCAGCCGGTCGGCCGCAGTCCGGGCACGGGTGGGGACGGGACCTCTCACGGACCTCCCACGGGACCTCTCGTGGAATCTCCGACTCCGGGTGACACTCGGCACTGTGCCGGGCGAAGGAGGTCCCGTGGTCGGTCTGGGTGACGGGCGGTACGTGCTGGCCGAGCGGCTCGGCGATGGCGGGATGGGCGAGGTGCGTCTGGCCGAGGACCGGCATCTGGAGCGGACGGTGGCGATCAAGCTCCTCCAGCCCAGGCACCTCGGCAGCCCGGACATGCAGAGCCGGTTCCTGCGGGAAATGAAGATCACCGCGAGCCTCGAGAACGACAACGTCGTACGGGTCTACGACTCCGGGTGGGACGAGAAGGACGGGCAGCCCGTCCTGTACCTCGTCATGGAACGCCTCGACGGGATGTCACTGGAGAAGGTCATCGCCCGGGAGCGTGCCGGGAACGGGACGGTGCCCTTGGCGGACGTCATCCGCTGGGGCCGGCACATCTGCCGCGCGCTGGAGGCGGCCCATGCCCGCGGGTTGGTGCACCGCGACCTCAAACCCGGCAACGTCCAGATCACCGGGAGTGGCAAGGCGGTGCTCCTGGACTTCGGCATCGCCTGTTTCCAGGAGGACGGGGAGGGCCGTACCCAGATCACCCCCGCGGGTTTCATCATCGGCACCAGGAAGTACATGTCCCCCGAGCAGAGCCGGGGCGAGCGCGTGGGAGCCGCGTCGGACCTGTACTCGCTCGGGTGTCTGCTGTACGAGATGTTGACGGGGGAACCGCCGTTCACGGACGGGGACGTCCTGTGGCAGCACCAGAACGCCGAACCGCGCAGACCCGGGTCACGCCGGGACGACTTCTCCGTTCCATGGGAGCTCGACAGCCTCGTCATGGACCTCCTGAGGAAGAGTCCCGAGGCACGTCCGGCCACGGCGGAGAAGGTGCACGCCCGGCTCGGCGAGGTGAAGGCGCGGATCGAGCGGCAGGAGGCCCTGTCCGCTCGCGGGAGCACGACCATCGCCCCGGATCCGGCTCCGCACACCGCCCCCTCCCTCCCTTCCCTGCCACTTCCGTCTCCGCCCGCGGTGCCCACCTCCGGGACGGGGACGCCTCCGTGGGCCGAAAAGCTCTTTCGGACCGACCTGCCCGACTGGTGGCCGGAGCCCGAGGAGGAGAGCGAGGACGAGCGTGAGGAACCTGCAACGCCCGACCGGGAGAGCGGTTCCCAGACATCGACGTCGGCCGAGGAGCCGCCCGATCCCGCCCCCGTCCTGACCTATCGAGACATCCGCGTTCGCCTCGCCGTGCGGTACGAGATCGCCGGCTCGGCCCTGATCGCGGGCCTCGGCACCTTCGGTCTGCTGCTCGGGGCCGGCGGGGTGAGTCCGGGCGCCTCCGCCGCTTGGGGGCTGCTCGTCTCGGTGGCACTCCTCATCGTGGGAGTGAGCTCGCAGTCCGAGGTGTTCGAGGCGGATGAGTTCATGTCCGGCTGCCTGGCACTGCTGTGGTTTCCGGCCCTGGTCGGCGGCGTGTGGCTGGTGGCAGCCAAAGCCGACTTTCCCTGGTACACCGACATCACCATCGGCTTCGGGATCAGTATCGGCGAGTTCTTCCTGGGCGTGACGGCCGGTGCGGCAGGTGAAGTCGGAGGCGTGAACAAGGGCGCCGGGGCGCAGGCCGCGCTGACCACACTGCTGCTCACCGGTCTCGGCTCGGTCCTGGCCGCGGTGCACCTGGACTTCGCCTGGTGGACGACCTTGCTGACCGGCCTCGGGGTGGGGGTGGGCTGCATCGTCCTGTTGGCTTTGCTGTACTCGGCGGCCGTCGGCGAGTGAGGTCCGGCCCTTGCCCGAATCGCACCCGTTCATGGTCGAGGCCGGGATGCATCCTGGAACCATGACGGATCTTGCGGCCCTGGAAGCGGAGTTGCGCGCGGTGGTCCGGGGCGACGTCGGCTTCGACGTCACGTCCCGGGCCCTGGTCACCATGGACGCCTCCAACTACCGGCGGGTGCCGTACGGGGTCGTGGCGCCGCGGGACGCCGAGGACGTGGCGGCCGTGCTGGAGGTGTGCCGGGAGCGGGGGGTGCCGGTGGTGGCACGGGGCGGGGGGACGTCGATCGCCGGGCAGGCGACGGGCACCGGTGTGGTGCTGGACTTCACCCGCCACATGAACCGGCTGGTCGGTCTGGATCCCGGGGCCCGTACGGCCGTCGTGCAGCCGGGGCTGGTGCTCGACCGGCTCCAGGAGGCCGCCGCCCCGCACGGACTGCGCTTCGGCCCGGATCCGTCCACGCACAGCAGGTGCACGCTCGGCGGCATGATCGGCAACAACTCCTGCGGCTCGCACTCGGTGGCGTGGGGGACGACCGCCGACAGCGTGCGGGAGCTGGACGTGGTGACCGCGCGGGGGCGGCGGCTGCGGCTCGGGCGGGACTGGGCCGGGGCGCCCGACGGCCTGCGGGCGCTGGCGGAAGGGGAGACGGCCCGGCTGCGCACGGGCTTTCCGGATCTGCCCCGCCGCATCTCCGGTTACGCGCTGGACGCCCTGCTGCCCGAGCGGGGCGCCGATGTGGCCCGCTCCTTCTGCGGCAGCGAGGGCACCCTCGGCATCCTCACGGAGGCGGTCGTACGGCTGGTCGAGGCGCCACGCGCGCGTGCGCTGGCCGTGCTGGCCTACGCCGACGAGAGCGCGGCAGCGGAGGCCGCCGCCGGGCTGCTGCCGTTCGGGCCGCTGACGGTGGAGGGCATGGCGGCGGACCTCGTGCCGTCGGCCGCGGACCTGCCCCGGGGCGGGGCCTGGCTGTTCGTGGAGACCGGCGGGGAGACGGCGCCGGAGGCACGCGCGCGTGCGGAGGCGATCGTGCGGGCGGCCGATGTCCTGGACGCCCTGGTGGTCACGGACGCGGCGGGGCAGCGCACGCTGTGGCGGATCCGCGAGGACGCGAGCGGGACGGCCACGCGGATGCCCGACGGGTCCGAGGCGTGGCCGGGGTGGGAGGACTGCGCGGTGCCGCCCGCCCGGCTCGGGGCGTATCTGCGGGACTTCCGGTCGCTGATGGCGGCGCACGGGCTGCGCGGCACGCCGTACGGGCACTTCGGGGACGGCTGCATCCACGTCCGTATCGACTTCGACCTGCTCACCGCGGCCGGGGTCGCCCGGTTCCGCCGCTTCTCGGAGGAGCTCGCGGAGCTGGTGGTGGCGCACGGGGGTTCGCTGTCCGGGGAGCACGGGGACGGGCAGGCGCGGGCGGAGCTGCTGCCGAGGATGTACGGGCCGGAGCTGGTGGGCCTGTTCGAGCGGGTGAAGGCGGTGTGGGACCCGGACGACCTGCTCAACCCCGGCATGCTCGTCCGGCCCGCGCCCCTCGACTCGGGCCTGCGCTTCTCCGTCCTGCCCCGCGAACCGGTCGACGTCGCCTTCGGCTACCCGGCGGACGGCGGAGACTTCGCGGCGGCGGTACGGCGCTGCGTGGGGGTCGCCAAGTGCCGTACGGCGTCGGTGTCCGGGTCCGCCGTCATGTGCCCGTCCTTCCGGGCGACCGGCGCGGAGGAGCACTCCACGCGCGGGCGGGCCCGGCTGCTGCACGAGATGCTCGCCGGCGAGGTGGTCACGGACGGCTGGCGCTCGACGGAGGTCCGGGACGCGCTCGACCTGTGCCTGTCCTGCAAGGGCTGCCGGTCGGACTGCCCGGTCGGGGTCGACATGGCCACGTACAAGGCGGAGTTCCTGCACCACCACTATGCCGGGCGGCGCCGGCCCGCCGCGCACTACGCGATGGGGCGGCTGCCGGTGTGGCTGCGCGCGGTGGCGGTCACGCGCACGGCGCCGCTGGTGAACGCCCTCGCCGGGATACGGCCCCTCGCCGCGCTGGCCAAACGGCTGGGCGGGATCGCACCCGAACGGGAGCTGCCGCGGTTGGCGCGGCGGACGTTCAGCCGGTGGTGGGAGCGGCGGCGCGGTGAGACGGGGGGCGGGGACGCGGCCGGGGACCTGGTCGTGCTGTGGCCCGACACCTTCACCGAGCACCTCTCCCCGTCCGTGGGGCGGGCCGCCGTGCGGGTGCTGGAGGCGGCCGGGCTGCGGGTGGCGCTGCCGCCCACCGTGCACCTGCGCAAACCGCCGGTGGGCGACGGCAGGACGGTCGCCCTCGACCCCGTGTCGCTGCTGCGCGGGCGGGGCCGGGTCTGCTGCGGGCTGACGTACGTCTCGACCGGGCAGCTCGACCGCGCCCGGGCGGTCCTGCGCCGCACGCTCGACCTGCTGGAACCGGTGCTGGAGACCGACGCGCCGGTCGTGGTGCTGGAGCCGAGCTGCGCGGCGGCCCTGCGCACGGACGCTCCCGAGCTGCTGCACGACGACCCGCGTGCGGCCCGCCTCGCCGCGAAGGTCCTGACGTTCGCGGAGGTCCTGGAGCGGCACGCGCCCGGCTGGACGCCGCCGCGCGTGGACCGCCCGGTGGCCGGCCAGACCCACTGCCACCAGCACGCGGTGCTCGGCGACGCGGCCGACCGGCGGCTGCGCGCGGCCGCCTCGCTCTCCGGCGAACTGAGCGGCGGCTGCTGCGGCCTGGCGGGCGACTTCGGCTTCGAGAAGGGCCACTACGAGGTGTCCGCCGCGTGCGCGGAGGACCAGCTGTTGCCCTCGGTGCGGAACGCCCCGGACGGCACGGTGGTCCTGGCGGACGGCTTCTCCTGCCGCACGCAGCTGGAGCAGCTGGCGGGGGTGCGGGGGAGGCACTTGGCGGAGGTACTGGCGGAGGCGCTGGACGCCGCGCCGCCCGCCGACGACCTCACGTGAGACGCCGGACTCGCCCCCGGCGACGAGCCCACGTGAAGCGCCGCACGACCCGCCCCGCCAATGAGCCCACGTGAGGCACCGGACCACTCGCCCCGCCGACGAGCCCACGTGAGGCACCGGACCACTCGCCCCCGCCGGCGGAATCGCATGAGGCGGCGCGCGCCTCGCCGCCCGTCGGCGACGCGGCCGGATCCCGCCCGAGGCGTTGGGCGGCTCACCCCCGTCGACGTGGCCGCGTGAGGCGTTCGGGCCACGCCGTGGGGCGATCCGAGTGTCTGGCGCCGGGGAGCGGCGGGGCCGCTCCTAGGCTCGCGGCACCACTCCCCGCCCGCCGAGGGCCGCTGCTCGAAGGAGCCCGCGCATGAGCGTCCGCGTCCAGCCGATCACCCGCGACGAGCACCTGGCGTTCGTCGCGGCCCGCCGCTCCGCCAGCCACACCCAGGTCCCGTCCTGGGGCGCCGTGAAGCCCGACTGGGAGGCCGAGAGCCTCGGCTGGTTCGACCGGACCGGGCAGCTCGTCGGCGCGGGCCTGGTGCTGCTGCGCCCGCTGCCGGGGCCGCGCCTGCCCGGGCTGCGGCGGTACCTGGCGTATCTGCCCGAGGGCCCGCTGATCGACTGGCACGAGCCGGGCCTGGAACGCCTGCTGGAGCCGATGGTCGCCCACCTGCGGCGGCGCGGCGCCTTCGCCGTGCGGATGGGCCCGCCGGTGGTGGTGCGCCGCTGGAGCGCCGAGACGGTCAAGGCGGCGATCGCGGACCCGGCCGCCCGCCGGCTGCGCGACGTGCGGGCGACGTCGTACGAACCGCGGGCCGGGCAGGTGGCGGACGGCCTGCGCCGGATGGGCTGGCGGCTGAGCGAGGCCGGCGGCGACTCCGGCTTCGCCGCGGGACAGCCCCGGTACGTCTTCCAGGTGCCGTTCGCCGGACGTTCGCTGGAGGAGATCCACGACGGGCTCAACCAGCAGTGGCGGCGCAACATCAAGAAGGCGGACAAGGCCGGGGTGAAGGTCGTGCGCGGCGATGCGGAGGACCTGCCGGCCTTCCACGAGCTGTACACCGAGACCGCCGAGCGCGACGGGTTCCTGCCGCGCCCCCTCTCCTACTTCCAGGGCATGTGGAGCGCGCTCACCGCCGAGCACCCGGACCGGATGCGGCTCTACCTGGCCCACCACGACGGCGAGGTGCTCGCCGCCGCGACGATGCTCACCGTCGGCGAGCACGTCTGGTACTCCTACGGCGCCTCCACCAGCCGCCGGCGCGAGGTCCAGCCGAGCAGCGCCGTGCAGTGGCGGATGATGACCGACGCCCATGAACTGGGCGCCGCCGTCTACGACCTGCGCGGCATCACCGACACCCTGGAGGAGTCCAGCCCGCTGCTGGGTCTGCTCCGTTTCAAGGTGGGCACGGGTGGCGAGGCCGTCGAGTACCTCGGCGAGTGGGACTACCCGCTCAACCGGCTGCTGTACAAGGCGTTCCAGCTCTACCTGTCCCGCCGCTGAGGCGCGGGCGGTGCGCCCGGGCCGGCGTCTCACGGCGCGAGACAGAGGCAAAAGGGCTTCACGCACCTGACCAAGTCCATTACCCTGGACTGTGAAGTACACCGGGATGTACGCACCGTGCCGACCGGTGTACGGACCGCCCGCATCCGCGCCGACGAGCACAGGACCGCCCGTGACCACCCGCGACAGCGTCAGCACGCCCCAGCCCGCGACCACCGCGTCGCCCGCGTCCGGTACCGCGACCGGTACCGCGACCGGTACCGCCGCCGGCCCGGGCCGGCTGGGCTCCCTCGGACCCGTGGGCCTCGTACTCGCCGGTGGGATCTCGGTGCAGTTCGGCGGCGCCCTGGCGGTGACGCTGATGCCCCGGGCGGGCGCCCTCGGCGTGGTGGCGCTGCGCCTGCTCGTCGCGGCGGTCGTGCTGCTGCTGGTCTGCCGTCCCCGGCTGCGCGGCCACTCACGCGCCGACTGGGGCACGGTCGTCGTCTTCGGCATCACCATGGCCGCGATGAACGGCCTCTTCTACCAGGCCGTCGCCCGGATCCCGCTGGGCCCCGCGGTCACCCTGGAGGTGCTCGGCCCGCTCGCCCTCTCGGTCTTCGCCTCCCGCCGCGCGATCAACGTCGTCTGGGCGGCCCTCGCCCTCGCCGGCGTCTTCCTCCTCGGCGGCGGAGGGTTCAGCGGGCTCGACCCCGCGGGAGCGGCCTTCGCCCTGGGCGCGGGCGCCATGTGGGCGGCCTACATCGTCTTCAGCGCCCGTACGGGCCGCCGCTTCCCGCAGGCGGACGGGCTGGCCCTGGCCATGGCGGTGGGCGCGGTGCTGTTCCTGCCGCTGGGCATCGCCGAGTCGGGGACGAAGCTGCTGGACCCGGTGACCCTGGGCCTGGGCGCGGCGGTGGCCCTGCTCTCCTCGGTCCTGCCCTACACGCTCGAACTCCTCGCGCTGCGCCGCCTGCCCGCCTCCACCTTCGCGATCCTGATGAGCCTGGAACCGGCCATCGCCGCCACGGCCGGCTTCCTGATCCTCGACCAGTCCCTCACGGCACCGGAGGCCGCGGCGATCGCACTGGTGATCGCGGCGAGCATGGGCGCGGTGCGCACACAGGTGGGCCGGGGCCGCCGCAAGACGGCGGCCCTGGAGAGCACGGCCCTGGAGGGCTAGGCCGCGACGTCCGGCCGGGCCCCCGGACCGCACCGCCGGCCGCACCGCCGACCAGGCGCGGACCGCACCGCCCGCCGCATCCGGACCGCACCGGCCCCTACGGCACCGTCCGGGCGAGACGGAACCCCACGTCGTCGATCCGGAACGTCGGATGGCTCCGGCGCCGGACCGAGGCCCGGCAACTCCAGTGCTCGTCGGACCAGCCGCCGCCGCGCAGCACCCGGTAGGTGCCGTAGACCTCCGGGTCGTAGAGGTCCCAGCACCAGTCCCAGACGTTGCCGAGCATGTCGTACAGGCCCCAGGCGTTGGGCTGTTTGCCGCCCACCGGATGGATCCTGTCGCCCGCGTTCCCCCGGTACCAGGCGATGTCGTCGAGGCGGCCGTAGCGCGGGCCGGTGCCGCCGGCGCGGCAGGCGTGCTCCCATTCGGCCTCGGTCGGCAGCCGGTACCCGTCGGCGCCGGCGTCCCAGTCGACCGCCTCACCACCCTCACGCACGTGGTACGCGGGGGTCAGTCCGTCGCGCAGGGACAGGGCGTTGCAGAAGCGGACCGCGTCCCACCACGACACGCCCTCCACGGGCAGCCGCTCCCTAACGGCCGCGCCCGGCCGGTGACCGGTGACCTCGGCGTAGCCCTCCTGGGTGACGGGAAACGCCGACAGCCGGAACGCCGCGACCTCCACGGCCCAGCTGCGCTCGGTCCGCCGGTCCGACAACGTCACCCGCCCGGCGGGGACGGTGACCATGTCGCTCTCGAAGTCCCCCATGACCGGCCACCCTACGGCGGGGGCGCCCGGCCACCCCCGGGCGCCCCCGCCGGCTCCCCTACCGGCTGAGCTTGCGGAACCGCCGTACCGCCAGGGGCAGGAAGAGCGCCGTGAGGATCACCGGCCACACCCCGGCCATCAGCAGGGCGTGCTGTTCCACCCAGGAGTCGCCGGTCCCGCCGGGCGTGCCGAACAGGTCGCGGGTCGCCGCCGCCGTGGAGGAGATCGGGTTCCAGGCCGCGATCCAGCCCAGCCAGTCGGGCATCAGCTGCGGCGCGACGAAGATGCTGGAGATCATCGTCAGCGGGAAGGCGACCGCGAACAGGCCGCCCGCCGCCTCCGGGTTGGGCACCAGCAGGCCGAGCCACACGCCGATCCAGATCAGCGCGAACCGCAGCCACAGCAGCAGCCCGAACGCGGCGAGGAAGCCGAGGCCGCCGTCGGGGCGCCAGCCCATGGCGAGGGCGGTGAGCATCATGATGGCCAGCTCGGCGCAGGCGACGATGAGGTCGGTGACCCCGCGTCCGGCCACCACCGCGGAGGACGCCATCGGCATGGAGCGGAAGCGGTCGATCACGCCCTTGGTGGAGTCGTAGACCACGACCGTGGCCGTGTTGATGAAGCCGAAGGCCATGGTCATCACGAACATGCCCGGCATCAGGAAGTCCGTGTAGTTGCCGCCGCCGGGCACCTTCATCGCGCTGCCGAAGACATAGCCGTAGAGCAGTACGGACAGGATGGGGAAGCCCAGCTGCCAGGCGATGTTGACCGGCTGACGCTGGTAGTGGGTCAGGCCGCGGCGGACGATGTTCCAGCAGTCGGCGAGCGCCCAGTACGTGCCGCTCCGCGCGCTCGTGGTACTCAGGTCGACGGCGCTCATGCCGCGGCCTCCTTCTCGGTCCGGTGTCCGGTCAGGCGCAGGAAGACGTCGTCGAGGCTGGGCCTGCGCAGCCCGATGTCCTCCACGCGGACGCCCTCGTCCTGGAGGGTCCGTGCCACCTCCGTGAGGGCCGCGACCCGGTCGGCGACCGGGGCGTGCACCCGCAACTCGGTCTCGTCCGCCTCGGGTTCGCCGTCGGTGACCCGGGCGACGACCTTCACCACCCGCGGGATCTCGGACCGCTCGGCGACCACGACCTCGATCCGGTCGCCGCCGACCAGGCCCTTCAGTCCGTCCGGGGTGTCGTCCGCGATGGCCCGGCCCTGGTCGATGACGGTGATGCGCGAGGCGAGCTTGTCGGCCTCCTCCAGGTACTGCGTGGTCAGCAGCACGGTCGTGCCGCCCGCCACCAGCGCCCGGACGGAGTCCCAGACCTCGCCCCGGCTGCGCGGGTCCAGGCCGGTCGTCGGCTCGTCGAGGAAGAGCACGGCCGGGGCCAGGATCATCGACGCGGCGAGGTCGAGGCGGCGCCGCATGCCGCCGCTGTACTTGCCGACGCCCCGGTCGGCGGCGTCGGTCAGGTCGAACTGCTCCAGCAGCTCGGCCGCCCGGAGCCTGGCGCGCCTGCCGCCCAGGTGGAACAGGCGGCCGAACATCTCCAGGTTCTGCCGGCCGGTGAGCACCTCGTCGACCGCCGCGTACTGGCCGGTGAGCCCGATCCTGGCCCGCACCTCGCGCGGCTGCCGGGCCACGTCGAGACCGGCGACCGTCGCCCGGCCCCCGTCCAGCCGGATCAGCGTGGACAGGATGCGCACGGCGGTGGTCTTGCCCGCCCCGTTCGGCCCGAGCAGGCCGTGCACCGTGCCCTCGCGGACCACCAGGTCGAAACCGTCCAGGGCGCGCTTCTCGCCGTACCGCTTCTCCAGCGCCTCGGCGCGCACCGCGTATCCGTCCATGTCGCCTCCCGTTGCCCGTGCCGCCTCGGCACTGAACTGAGTACAGCGTACCCGATTACGCGTACGACGTACTCAGTTTTTTGTGAGGGGCCCTAAGCTGGGCTCATGACGAGCGGCACGAGTGGCAGTGGCGGTACGGAGACCAGCGGCAGCGGCGACATCGCCCGCACCCTGGAGCTGCTGTGGGACACCGGCCGGCGCCCGAGCCGCGGGCCCAAGCCCACGCTGACCCTGGACCGGATCGTGGAAGCGGCCGTCCAGGTGGCGGACGCCGAGGGCCTGGAGGGCCTCTCCATGCGCCGCGTCGCGGCCGAGCTGGGCACCGGCACCATGTCGCTCTACCGGTACGTCCCCGGCAAGGGCGAGCTGCTCGACCTCATGCTGGACCGGGTCCAGCGCCCCTCGGAGAACCCGGCCGACCTGGGCGACGGCGGCTGGCGCTCGGCCCTGGAGGCACTGGCCCGGGCGACCCTCGCCCTCTACCGCCGCCACCCCTGGCTGCTCCACGTCAACCAGTCCCGCCCGATCCTCGGGCCCAGCGCCCTCGACGGCATGGAGAAGGTCCTCACCCGGATCCGCCCCATGGGGCTGAGCGACCCCGAGCTGGTCTCCGCGATCATCATGATCGACGGGTACGTCGTCGGGGCCGCGCGCACCCAGCTGTACCAGCTGGAGGCGGAGCGCCGGACGGGCCTGACGGACGCCGAGTTCTGGCAGGCGCAGGTGCCGGTGTTGGAGAAGGCCATGGCGTCGGGCCGCTATCCGGTCATGGCGTCCCTGTCCGAGGACACCTTCGGACCGGACTTCGACCACTTCGAGTTCGGGCTGCAGCGCATCCTGGACGGCCTGGAGGTCCTGGTGGAGCGGCGCCACCGCTCCACGGACCCGGCGGCGGGCGGGAGTTAGCCCCGGCGCCTCAGCCTGCGCAGGCCGACCACGACGACCAGGGCGGCGGCAGCGGCGATCGCCCCGGTCTTCAGGCCGCCGCTCAGCCCGTCACCCCCGGAGCCCTCCCCCGAGGAGGACGAACCGCCCTGCGCCGGGGCCGAGTCGGAGCCCCCGGGGGCGTCCTGCGGCTCCACGGGGCTGTCGGCCCCCTCCGCGCCGAACATGAGCTTGGTGCCGTCGGCGGTGTAGGTGACGGACTCCCCCTGCCCCAGGAACGGCACACCGAGCCGCTCCTTCCGCTTGATCCTCCCGCCGTTCCAGTCGTAGGCGACCGCCCCGAAGTAGCTGCGCACGACGAGGTGTTCGCCGTCGGGGGAGAGCGTCGCGTCGGTGGCCTCAAGGTCGGGGACGGCCGCCACGGGCCGGAACACGTTCGTGCCGCCCGGGGTGAGGTCGGCGGGACCCTCGTACAGGTGCCCGCCCTTCTCGTTCTTGTCGACGATGTAGACGCGGCCGGTCTTCGGGTGCACGACGAGCGACTCGGCGTCCCGCGCGCCGTCGGAGTACTTCACGACGTACTGCGTGGCCCGGATCTTCTGGTCCCGCAGGGTCTTCGGCTCGGGCAGCCGGTAGATCCAGACGTGCGGCCAGGTGCCGCCGAGGTTGTCGCCGATGTCGCCGACCCAGATCTCGTTGTCCGGGCCGATGGAGACGGCCTCGACGTCCCGGGGGCTGCCCACGCCGGTCATGGTGATCGTCGCGACCGTCTCGCCCGTCCTGCTGTCGACGGCGTAGAGGTAGGCCCCGTCGTCGCTGTCGTTGTGCGTCCAGTAGATCCCGGGGTGCCGGTGCGAGGCGGCCAGGCCGCTGGACTCGGTGATGCGCGGATCCCTGATCGTGAACTCCCCGTCCCCGTCCCCGTCGGCGGCGGTGGCGGGCACGGCGAGGGCGCCCGTGAGAAGGGCCGCGGCGAGAAGGGTGAAGGGTCTGCGCATGCCCCAAGCCTGCCATCCCGCCGGGCGGTTCATCAGGCGCTCGTCCGGGAGCCCGGCCTCCCGGGCCGGGGCCGGGCGGGGCGCGTGGCCCGACTCACACCCCGTCCGGCGCACTGATCGTCCATGATGAGCGGATGCTCAGGTTCATGCCCGTCGGTGACTCCATGACGATCGGAAGCGCGGGCGAACACACGTGGCGCTACCGGCTGTGGCAGCACCTGTGCCGTACCTACGACGGCCCCTGCACGCTCGTCGGCCCCCGCGAGACGCTCTACGACAAGCTCGCCGGGGCCCCGACGTCGTACGCCTACGCCGAGCCGGACTTCCCCCGGGCGCACCTGGCCGGCTGGGGCGAGGGCTGGCAGCACATGGCGCCGCTGATCGGCGACGCCGTGCGCTCGTGCCGGGCGGACGTCCTGCTGGTCTCCCTGGGCCTGATCGACCTGGGCTTCTACACGAACGCGGAGCAGACCGCCGGCAACGTGCGGGCGTTCACGGCCGCGGCGCGCGCGGCGAACCGGCGGGTGCGCATGGTCTGGCTGCCGGTGACGCCGAACGTCCGGGCCCGGGACGACGCGGCCTTCGCCGGCGAGGTCGCCCGCTTCAACGAGCTCCTCGCCAAGACGGCCGCGGACCTCGACGAACCGGCCTCCCCGATCCTCCTGGCCTCGACCCCGCCCTCGTACGACGTCTCCGCCGACACCTACGACGGAACCCACCCCAACGCGAGCGGCGAACACAAGATCGCGGCGGCCTTCGCCGAGGCGATGCACCAGGGTTGGGACCTGGGCGAGCCCTACAAGGGCTGACACTCCCCGTACAAAAAGCCGCAGACGGGCGGATACCGCCAGGGGCTTACTTCGCCCGGCACGACCAGGTGCGCGGTGTCCGGGCGTGGTGGCGTGCGCGTTCCTCTCCTGCCGGCTCGCGGCTCGGGCCCCCACGCGCGGTGACGTTCACCCCCAGGTGGGGTTTGCCCACCGCCCCGGTTACGTCCCTTCCGTCCCCGCCCTACGGTCCCCCCATGGCGACAGACCCGACCGCCGGGGAACCGGCCCGGCGCGCGGCCGGGCGGTCGGACCGCGCCGCCGGCGACTGCCGCGTCACCCGCCTGGCCTCCTGGAACCGGGCCCGTCTGGAGGCCGAGGGCCTCCTGCTGGAACCGCCGCCCCGGGGCGGACCGCTCATCGGCCCGGCCCACCGCTCCCCCGCCGGCGAGGAACTCCTGCGCGAGGCGAGGGACCTCCTGCGCGCGCTGCTGTGCGACGAGCCGCCGGCGGCGGCCGGCCCCCTCCGCGTCACCACCCTCACGCTCACGCTCCCCCGCGACAAGGCCCACACCCTCGCCTTCCTGCTGCGCGCCGCCACGGGGATCGGCACCGTCGGCGGCGCCGCGCACCTGCTCTTCCGGGTCGAGTACGCGGAGGTGGCGGACCACTCGGTGGGCCGTGCCGTCACCGCCTGCCTGCGGCTGGTGAACGACCTGGAGGTCAACGAGCCGGAGCTGTACGGCCGTGCGGAGAACGCGGGGGAAGACCCGCCCGCCTAGGGCGCTTGCTTGGAGCGCACTCCAAGACGTTGGCTTGGTCGGCATGGAGTACACGCAGCTCGGACGCACGGGACTCAAGGTCAGCCGGCTCGTCCTCGGCACCATGAACTTCGGTCCGCAGACCGACGAGGCCGACAGCCACGCCATCATGGACGCGGCGCTGGACGCGGGCATCAACTTCTTCGACACCGCCAACGTCTACGGCTGGGGCGAGAACAAGGGCCGTACCGAAAGCATCATCGGCACGTGGTTCGCCAAGGGCGAGGGCCGGCGCGACAAGGTCGTCCTCGCCACGAAGGTCTACGGCAACATGGGCGCCGACGGCCCCGCCTGGCCGAACCACGACAAGCTCTCCGCCGTCAACATCCGCCGGGCCGTCGACGCCAGCCTCAAGCGGCTGCAGACCGACCACATCGACGTCTACCAGTTCCACCACATCGACCGGGACACCCCGTTCGAGGAGATCTGGCAGGCGATCGACGTCCTGGTCCAGCAGGGCAAGATCCTCTACGTCGGGTCGTCGAACTTCCCCGGCTACAAGATCGCCCAGGCCAACGAGATCGCCGCCCGGCGCGGCGGGACCATCGGGCTGGTCAGCGAGCAGTGCCTGTACAACCTCGCCGAGCGCCGCGCCGAGATGGAGGTCATCCCGGCCGCGCAGGAGTACGGGCTCGGGGTCATCCCGTGGTCGCCGCTGCACGGCGGCCTGCTGGGCGGCGTCCTGAAGAAGGAGGTCGAGGGCGGGCGCCGCGCCTCCGGCCGCGCGGCCGACGCCCTCAACGACCCCGCCACCCGGGCGCGGATCCAGTCCTACGAGGACCTGCTCGACAAGCACGGCGTCGAGCCCGGCGAGGCCGCCCTGGCCTGGCTGCTCACCCGCCCCGGCGTGACCGGCCCGATCGTCGGCCCGCGCACCGCCGAGCAGCTCGCCTCCGCGGTCCGCGCGGCCGAGCTGGAGCTGTCCGAGGAGCTGCTGACCGGCCTGGACGAGATCTTCCCGGGCCCGGGCCCGAGCCCGGAGGCCTTCGCCTGGTAGCCCCGTCAGGGACGCGGGGCCGGTCCGGCGTGCGGCTCCGCCGCGTGGGCGCGACCGGCCCCGCAGCCCTACTTCCCCAGCACGGAAGCCAGGGCGACGACGAGGAACATCAGCACGAGCACACCGGCCATGATCCGGTTGCGGGTTTTCGGGTCCACGGCACCGAGCCTAACCGGCACCCCCGAGTGCCCAGCGCCCGACCGCCTCGTACCGGGGCTGCTCGCCCGGCACCCCCGACACCGGCAGGTTGCTCCGCACCAGCGCCAGCGCGTCCACGGTCCAGGTCCGGCCGGTGAATCCCCCGAGGGCGTCCAGGTACGGCCGCACGTCCCGGGTCTCCCGGCTGCGGGCCACGGTCAGGTGGGCCGTGTACCGCCGGTGCTCCTTCATCGGCACCCCCGCCTTGCGCGCCGCGGCCTCCGCCCGCTCGGCGAGCAGCCGCAGCGTCGCCACATCGCCCTCGGCCCCGGCCCACAGCGCCTTGCCGTGCCCGAACTGCCCGCCGCCGCGCACGGCCAGCGCGAAGGGCGCGGTCCGGTGGGCGGCCCGCTCCAGGCGCGCCGACAGCCCGGGCACGAGGGCGTCGTCGACCTCGCCGTAGAAGGCGAGCGTGAAGTGCCACCCGGGCCGCCCGGTCCACCGCATCCCGTCGGCCCCGGGCAGCGCGCGCAGCTCGTCGACCACGGACCCCAGCTCACGGCACACCTCGTCGGGGGGCAGAACGGCGGCGAAGAGTCTCATGGCACCAGTCTGCCCGCCCCCGTCGCGACGGTCCGGCATGCCCTGGTCGCCGTGCGTATCGTTGTACTGCGCGGCCGTATCCATCGTCGGGTGCGGCCGGGGAGGAGCGCCACGATGACCGTCCTTGACGACAGGATCGAGATGGCCGAGGAAAGCGGCGAGCTGACTCTGGACGTCATGTTCGAGTGGCTCGAGAAGATGCCGATCCCCGAAGGCACCAAGGTGGAGGTCGTCGGGGGGAACATCTTCATGTCACCGCAGCGCCAGACGCACTTCGAGATCATCTTCGGCATCCTGGAACAGATGCGCGCCACGTACCCGCTGCAGCGACTGGCCTCGGACGTACGGGTCGACTTTCCCGGACGCCTGAACGGCTTCGCCTGCGACGTGGCGGCTTTCAGGGACCGCTCGGTGAAGGACCGCAACGGACGTTGGCGCTACCAGGACGTCGAGTTCGTCGCCGAGGTCATCTCCAAGGACACCGCCGGAAACGACTACGGCCCCAAGAAGGCGGCCTATGCCCAGGCGGGAGTGCCCGTGTACCTCGTCGCCGACCCGTACACGGGCATCTGCCATGTCTATACACGGCCCCACAAAGGTGACTACGCGACCGAGACGAAGGTGCCCTTCGGAGACGAGGTCGACCTGACCGGCACCGTGGTCGGCCTCGTCCTGTCCACCGACGAGTTCCCCCGGGACTGAACCCCCCTCACGCCGCCGGAGCCAGCTCCTCCGTGCGGTCCCGGGGGACGAAGCGCACGCGGGGGTGCCCGCGGTGCCAGCCGACCGAGAGGCGGAGGTTGCCGACGCGGGCCAGGATCAGGCCGATCGCGGCCGCGGCCGCCACCGCCACCGCGCCGCCCGCCGCGAGGCCGACGCGCGCGCCGTAGGTGTCGGTGATCCACCCGACGATCGGGGCGCCGACCGGGGAGCCGCCGAGGAAGACCATCATGTAGAGGGCCATGACACGGCCGCGCATGGCCGGGTCGGTGGACATCTGGATGCTGGTGTTCGTCGTGACGTTGACGGTCATGCCGAACAGGCCCAGCGGGATCATGAGCAGGGCGAACATCCACAGGGTGGGGGTGGTCGCGGCCAGGATCTCCAGGGCGCCGAAGGCCGCCGCCGCCACGATGAGCAGCCGCAGCCGGGCCGTGCCCCGCCGCGCGGCGAGCAGCGCGCCCGCGACCGAGCCGACCGCCATCAGCGTGTTGAACAGGGAGTAGGCGCCGGCCCCCGCGTGGAAGACGTCGTCCGCGAAGGCCGAGAGGTAGACGGGGAAGTTGAAGGCGAACGTGCCCACGAAGCCGACCAGGACGATCGGCCAGATCAGCTCCGGCCGGCCGGTGACGTAGCGGACGCCCTCGCGCAGCTGCCCCTTGCCCCGCGGGGCGCGCTCGACGGCGTGCAGCTCGCGGGCGCGCATCAGCAGCAGCCCCGTCAGCGGCGCGATGAAGGACAGGCCGTTGAAGAGGAAGGCGTAGCCGGTGCCGACGCCGGTGATCAGCAGGCCCGCGACGGCGGGGCCGACCAGGCGGGCCGACTGGAAGTTCGCCGAGTTGAGGCTGACGGCGTTCTGCAGCTGGCCCGGGCCGACCAGCTCGGAGACGAAGGACTGGCGGGCCGGGTTGTCGACGACGGTGGCGAGGCCGACCGCGAAGGCGGCGACGTACACGTGCCACACCTGGACGTGCCCGGTGAGCGTGAGGACGGCCAGGGCGATCGCCGTGAGCGCCATCGCCGACTGCGTCACAAGCAGCGTGGGCCGCTTGCGCAGCCGGTCGACGAGAACACCGCCGTAGAGGCCGAACAGGAGCATCGGCAGGAACTGCAGGGCGGTCGTTATGCCGACGGCGGCGGAGGAGCCGGTGAGGCTGAGCACCAGCCAGTCCTGGGCGATGCGCTGCATCCACGTGCCGATGTTGGAGACGACCTGCCCCATGAAGAACAGGCGGTAGTTCCGCACCTTCAGGGAGGAGAACATCGAGGACTTGCGGACGGCGCGGTCGCCGGAGGCGGGTGTCGCGGGGGCGGGCGGGGAGTCGTGGGGTTCAGGTGCGGGGGCGGAAGCTGTTCCGGGTCCCGAACTCAAAGGGTTCGCCTCCTTGGTGCATACGGCTTACAGGTGCGCGAGCTTCTCCAGCACGGGGGCGGCGGCACGCAGTTTCGCCCACTCGTCCTCGTCGAGGTTCTCGGCCAGCGTGGCCAGGAACGCGTTCCGCTTGGCGCGGCTCTCCTCGAGCATCGCCTCGGCCTGCTCGGTCCGCGTCACGACCTTCTGGCGCCGGTCCTCGGGGTGCGGCTCCAGACGGACCAGTCCCTTGGCCTCCAGCAGCGCCACGATGCGGGTCATCGACGGCGGCTGGACGTGCTCCTTGCGGGCGAGCTCGCCCGGTGTGGCCCTGCCGCACAGGGACAGGGTGCCCAGCACCGACATCTCGGTGGGGCTGAGCGACTCGTCGACCCGCTGGTGCTTGAGACGGCGGGAGAGCCGCATCACGGCGGAGCGGAGGGAGTTCACGGCGGCTGCGTCGTCGCCATGGCTGAGGTCCGGCATGTTCTTTAGCGTAACTCATTACTCTCGCTAAATACCACCGGGAACACACGGAAGGCCCGTGACGCCCGCCACTGAACCGTGACATCACTCATATGGGTGATCCCGGAGGGGAACGTGACACACCGCACCGAACGGTGCCGCGACCCTCATGGTCATGGGGACCAGCGTGCTCAGCCTGCGAATAGACCACGACCTGCTCGAACGGCTCCGGCACCATGCCGCCAAACGAGGAATGAGCGTCCAGGACTATGTCGTCCGGACGCTCATTCGAGATGACTTCGACCAGCGGTTCCAGGCCGCCGTCGAGGAGACGGAGAGGTTCTACGGCTCACCCGGCTCCGAGGACGAGGATCAGGTCAGACCCAGCGCCGGCATCAGGTAGTAGAAGGCGAACACCGCCGCCACCGCGTACATCGCCGACGGCACCTCCCGGCCCCGCCCGGCCGCCAGCCGCAGCACGACGAAGGTGATGAAGCCCATGCCGATGCCGTTCGTGATCGAGTAGGTGAAGGGCATCATCAGCATCGTCACGAACGCCGGGATCGCGATCGTGTAGTCGGCCCAGTCGATCTCCTTCACCGAGCCGGCCAGGATCAGGAAGCCGACCGCGACCAGAGCGGGGGTGGCCGCCTGGGACGGGACCATCGTGGCGACCGGGGTCAGGAACAGCGCGACGGCGAAGAGAGAGCCGGTGACGACGTTCGCCAGACCGGTCCGGGCGCCCTCGCCCACACCCGCCGTGGACTCCACGAACGCCGTGGTCGCCGAGGAGGAGCTGGCACCGCCGGCGGCGACCGCGAGGCCGTCGACGAACAGCACCTTGTTGATGCCGGGCATCTGGCCCTCGCCGTCGGTCAGCTTCGCCTCGTCGGAGACGCCCATGATCGTGCCCATCGCGTCGAAGAAGCACGACAGCAGCACGGTGAAGACGAACAGCACCCCGGTCAGCACGCCGACCTTCTCGAAGCCGCCGAACAGGCTGACCTGCCCGACCAGCCCGAAGTCCGGACTGGCGACCGGGTTGCCCGGCCACTTGGGCGCGGTCAGACCCCAGCTCGGCACCTTGGCGACCGCGTCGATGACCATCGCGACGACCGTCATGGCGACGATCGAGATCAGGATCGCGCCCGAGACCCTGCGCACGATCAGGGCCATGGTCAGCAGGACACCCAGCACGAAGACCAACACGGGCCAGCCGTTCAGATGCCCGTCGCCGCCGAGCTGCAGCGGGACGGTGGTCTGGGCGACGTCGGGGATCCGGGAGACGAAGCCGGCGTCGACCAGCCCGATCAGCATGATGAACAGGCCGATACCGATGGAGATGGCCTTGCGCAGCCCGTAGGGCACGGCGTTCATCACGCGCTCGCGCAGCCCCGTGGCGACCAGCAGCATCACGACGAAACCGGCCAGCACCACCATGCCCATCGCGTCCGGCCAGGACATGCGCGGGGCGAGCTGCAGGGCGACGACCGAGTTCACGCCGAGACCGGCGGCCAGCGCGATCGGGACGTTGCCGATGACTCCCATGAGCAGCGTGGTGAGCGCCGCGGTCAGGGCCGTCGCGGTGACCAGCTGTCCGTTGTCCAGCTGGTGGCCGTACATGTCCTTCGCGCTGCCGAGGATGATCGGGTTCAGCACGATGATGTAGGCCATCGCGAAGAAGGTGGCGAGACCGCCGCGGATCTCGCGGGGCACGGTGCTGCCCCGCTCGGAGATGCGGAAGAAGCGGTCGAGGGTCGTGGGCCCGGCTCCCGGCTGTTCAGGGGCGGGGACCTTGGCGGGAGCCGAGGAGGACATGTGTTTGGAGTTTCCTACGAAGAGAAGTGGTCAGACACAAACCGTTTCAGTATGAACATATAACGCCTCCCTCGGCCATCTCCGCGCGTAGACCTGTGCGCCTCGTAAGCTGTCCCTCATGGCGAAGTGGACCCCCCGACACGAGGCGCCGGAGCCCCTGGAGGGCCCCGTGGTCGCCACCATCACCGGCGGCACGATCCTGTGGTTCGTCCTCTTCCTCGTGCAGCTCCCCTTCTACGGCTGGTTCGACGACCGCGGGCACACGTGGTGGATCTGGACCTGCCTGGCCGGCGGCGGCCTCGGCCTCATCGGCATCTACTACGTCCGCAGGCGCGACGCGGCACTGAAGCGGGCAGCGGTCCAGGACGAAGCCGCGTAGAACGACGCACCCGCACCCACCGCCGTCCGGCAGGACACACCCCCACCCCCTCCCTACGCTCGGAAGGAGGCGGCGAGTCGTGTCGCGGCCCTCGCGCGCGCAGCCGCCCCACAGGTGAGGAGCGCAGCCATGACGACGCAGAACGACACGGCCGAGGCGGACCGCGCGCTGAAGACCAAGCACCGGGCGATGTGGGCCCAGGGCGACTATCCCTCCCTCGCGGCCGAAGTCATCCCCGGCCTGGGAGCGGCCCTGGTCGAGGCGTGCGGGGTGCGGCCCGGCCAACGCGTGCTGGACGTCGGCGCCGGCGCCGGCAACGCCGCGATCCCGGCCGCCCTGGCCGGCGCGGACGTCGTCGCCTCCGATCTGACGCCCGAGCTGTTCGAGGCCGGGCGACGGGCGGCCGAGCAGCGCGGGGCGCGGCTCACCTGGCAGGAGGCCGACGCCGAGGCCCTGCCCTTCGGCGACGCGGAGTTCGACACCGTGCTGTCCTGCGTGGGCGTGATGTTCGCCCCGCACCACCAGCAAGCCGCCGACGAACTCGTCCGGGTCTGCCGCCCGGGCGGCACCATCGGCCTGCTGAGCTGGACCCCCCAGGGGTTCATCGGACGGATGTTCGCCACCATGAAGCCGTACGCGCCCCCGCCCCCGCCGGGCGCCCAGCCGCCCCCGCTGTGGGGCGACGAGGACCACGTACGCGCTCTCCTCGGCGACCGGGTCACGGACCTGCGCGCCGAGCGGCGGACCGTCCGCGTCGAGCGCTTCGACACACCGGAGACGTTCCGCGACTACTTCAAGGAGCGCTACGGCCCCACCATCACCGTCTACAAGAGCCTCGCCGACGCCCCCGAACGGGCCGCCGCCCTGGACCGCGACCTGGCGGACCTCGCCCGCGACGCCGGCCTCGGGACGGGCCCGGACGGGGCGGCCCTGGACTGGGAGTACCTGCTCTGCACCGCCCGCCGGGCCGGCTGACACCCCGCGCGGCAGCGGGGACAGCGACGTACAACTGCCGTACGACCACGGCACGAAGTCCCTCCTTCCCAGGTCGGATCTTCGCCGCATTCAGCGGGTGAAGCGTCACAACCGCACGTACCGTCGAAGGCATGACGCATCTCGACGCGGGTGCCCGGCCCGACTCGGCGGGTCCGGTGACGGTCACCTCACGCGAGACCGGCCTGACCGGTGCTCAGGTCGCCGAACGGGTGGCACGCGGTCAGGTCAACGACGTACCGGTGCGCAGCAGCCGGTCCACCGTCGACATCGTCCGGGCCAACGTCTTCACCCGCTTCAACGCGATCATCGGCGTGCTGTGGCTGATCATGCTGGTGGTCGCGCCGATCCAGGACAGCCTGTTCGGTTTCGTGATCCTGGCCAACACCGGCATCGGCATCGTCCAGGAGTGGCGGGCGAAGAAGACGCTGGACTCGCTCGCCCTGATCGGCGAGGTGCGGCCGACCGTGCGCCGGGACGGGGCCGCGGGACAGGTCAGCACGTCCGAGATCGTCCTGGACGACCTGATCGAGATCGGGCCGGGCGACAAGGTCGTCGTCGACGGCGTCTGTGTCGAGGCCGACGGTCTGGAGATCGACGAGTCGCTGCTCACCGGTGAGGCCGACCCGGTCGTCAAGCGCCCCGGCGACCCGGTGATGTCCGGCAGCTTCGTGGTCGCGGGCGGGGGCGCCTTCCAGGCCACGAAGGTCGGCCGTGAGGCCTACGCGGCGCAGCTCGCCGAGGAGGCCTCCCGGTTCACGCTCGTCCAGTCGGAGCTGCGCTCGGGCATCTCCACGATCCTCAAGTACGTCACCTGGATGATGGTCCCGACGGCGATCGGCCTGATCATCAGCCAGCTGCTGGTGAAGGAGAACGCCTTCGACGACTCCGTCGCCCGCACGGTCGGCGGCATCGTCCCCATGGTCCCCGAAGGGCTCGTGCTGCTCACCTCGGTCGCCTTCGCCATCGGCGTGATCCGGCTGGGCCGCAAGCAGTGCCTGGTCCAGGAGCTGCCCGCGATCGAGGGACTGGCCCGGGTCGACACCGTCTGCCTGGACAAGACCGGCACCCTCACCGAGGGCGGCATGGACGTCACCGAGCTCAGGCCGCTGCAGGGCGCCGACGAGACGTACGTACGGAAGGTGCTCGGCGCGCTCGGCGAGTCCGACCCGCGGCCGAACGCCTCGCTGCAGGCGATCATCGACACCTATCCGGCCGTGGAGGACTGGCGCTGCACGCAGGCGCTGCCGTTCTCCTCGGCCCGCAAGTACAGCGGCGCCGCGCTCAGCGAGGGCGACGGGCAGAGCGGCACCTGGCTGCTGGGCGCGCCGGACGTGCTGCTGTCCGAGGACGATCCGGCGCTCGCCGAGACCGGGCGGCTGAACGAGCAGGGGCTGCGCGTGCTGCTGCTGGCCCGGGTCGAGCGGGACCTGGACGATCCCGAGGTGGCGCGGGGCGCGCGGCCCACCGCCCTGGTCGTGCTGGAGCAGCGGCTGCGGCCGGACGCCGCCGACACGCTGCGCTACTTCGCCGACCAGAACGTCAGGGCCAAGGTCATCTCCGGGGACAACGCCGTCTCGGTCGGCGCGGTCGCCGCCAAACTCGGGCTGTCCGGGACCACCGTGGACGCCCGCAGGCTCCCCGCCGACCAGGACGGGATGGCGGACGCCCTGGACGACGGCACGGTGTTCGGGCGGGTCACCCCGCAGCAGAAACGGACCATGGTGGGCGCGCTGCAGTCCCGCGGGCACACCGTCGCGATGACCGGTGACGGGGTGAACGACGTGCTCGCCCTGAAGGACGCCGACATCGGCGTCGCCATGGGCTCGGGCTCGGAGGCGACCCGGGCGGTCGCGCAGATCGTGCTGCTGAACAACAGCTTCGCCACGCTGCCGTCGGTGGTGGCGGAGGGCCGCCGGGTCATCGGCAACATCACGCGGGTGGCGACCCTGTTCCTCGTCAAGACCGTCTACTCGGTGCTGCTGGCCGTGCTGGTGGTCTGCTCCCAGGTCGAGTACCCGTTCCTGCCGCGCCATCTGACCCTGCTGTCGACGCTGACCATCGGCGTCCCGGCGTTCTTCCTCGCGCTCGCGCCGAACAAGGAGCGCGCGAAGCCGAACTTCGTACGGCGGGTCATGCGGTACGCGATCCCCGGCGGGGTCGTGGCGGCGGTGGCGACCTTCGCGACGTATCTGATCGCCCGGGAGCACTACACGGGCGCGCAGGCGCTGGACGCCGAGACCAGCGCGGCGACGCTCACGCTGTTCCTGATCTCGATGTGGGTGCTGGCGATCATCGCCCGGCCGTACACCTGGTGGCGGATCGCGCTGGTCGCCGCGATGGGCGGGGCGTTCCTGCTGGTGCTGGTGGTGCCGTGGCTGCAGGACTTCTTCGCGCTGAAGCTGGTGGGGATGACGATGCCGTGGACCGCGGTCGGCATCTCGGTGGTGGCGGCGGCCACCCTGGAGTTCACGTGGAAGTGGGTGGACCGCCGCTTCCCGGCCTAGCCGGACTTACTGCACGTCGACGAAGTCACCCGTGGCGTTGACCGCCGGGGTGGTGGTCGTGCCCGCGAAGGACCAGCGGAAGTAGCCGTCGGTCGACGCCGTGGTCGTGGTCTTCAGCTCACCCGTGCTGTTCGACTTGATGGTCTTCAGCGTGGTGTAGGTGTTGCTGCCCTTCTTGCGGAACTGCAGCTTCACCGACTGGTTGGTGTAGCCGTGGTACTTGTTGTCGTCCCAGTTGGCGCGGGACAGCTTGCCCGTGACGGTGATGGTCTTGCCCTTCTTCACCGGCTCGGGCGAGGCGTTGACCGTCAGCTTGGAGTAGCGCTGGAGCTTGAAGGAGTTCGTCGGGTCCTGCACCTTGACGCCGACGTTGTCCAGGTTCGGGTTCTCCGGGTCCTCGCCGTTGAACGCGACCGCGAACGCCGCCGCCTTCCAGGAGCCGGCGTCCTCGTTCAGCAGCGCGAACGGGTCGATCTCGACGGTGGCCTTGCAGCTGGCGACGGTCGCGGAGGAGTCCGTGCAGGTCGCGTCGTTGCTGTCGAAGAAGAAGATGCTGTCCTCGAACGAGGCACCGCGGTACAGCTCGACACCCGCGAAGAAGTCCGCGGCGTGGATGTTCACTTCCGCGCCGTGGGTCAGCGTGAAGGACACGGGGACCTTGACGAGGTTGGTCGTGCCGACGGCGATGTTCTTGCCGTTGTTGACCTTGACCGAGGAGAAGGTCGCGTTCAGGGCGTACGGCAGGCCGTCCTCGGCGGCGGCGAAGGCCGACCGGCCGGAGTCGGCGTGGATGACCTCGCTGGCGGCGGCGATGTCCGCGGGCACCTTCGGCTCGGCGGCCTGGGCGGCCGGCACGGCGAGGGCGGAAAGGGCCAGGGCGCCGGTGACGGCGGCCACGGTGGCTCGGATACGCATGCGTTCTCCAGGTGGAGAGGGACCCCGGTGCTCGTCGTCGGCTCTCGGGGCCCAAGTGATCGTGGAGTCTGTTGACTCACGTGATCAGATTCGCGAACAGGTCGCTTGGTTGTACGACAGGTGAAAAATATGTGCGGTATTTTTCACCGGCCGGGTGAACGCCGTCACCGGCTCAGTCGAACCACCGGTCCCGCGCCAGCTCCTGCGTACGGGACGGGTCCTCCAGCAGCGCCGCCACCTCGAACCGCCGCGGCCACTGCCCCGCCGCCCAGGCCAGCCCCGCGGCGACGCCCTCCAGGGTCGCGGCGTGCAGGACGCCGTCGTCCGTGAGCCGCCAGTCGATCTCCACGCCGTCCACGACGAGTTCGTCGTGCTCCAGATAGGTGGCCGGGGTCCGCCGGCCGAGCAGCACCCGCACCGGCTCGGGCACCTCGTGCTCGGCGCCCTCGGAGGTGACCTGACCGGTGACGGACTCGCTCAGCCGCCGCACCTGGAACAGTTCGGCCAGCTCGGCGGCGCGCGACGGCCGTACCGGGAGCAGCGGGACGCCCTCGGTGAAGGGCAGCAGATCGGGCGAGTCGCACACCACGGCGTCGGCCGCGTCCACGACCTCCACCCGGCCGTCGACCACGGCCCGCAGCTCGTCCGGCAGGGTCACCTGCTCCGGGTCGAGCTCGGCCAGCGCGCCGTACAGGGCGTGCAGCTGAGCCTCCGTGACCTCGCGCTCGGGGTCGGCGAGCCGGTCGAGCAGCTCGGCGGCGCCGCCGGGCTCGTCCAGCAGCGCGGCGACCGAGGTGCGCACGCCGAGCGCCCGCAGCACCTGCTCGTCCTCGAAGCCGGTCGCGTCGGCCTCGTCGTAGAGGCCGCGCAGCAGCGGGTCACCGCCTGCGGCGCGCAGGCCCGCGGGGCGGCGGCCGTCCAGCACCGGGTTCCCGCGCAGCCACCAGGCGGTGTACGGGCGGACGACCTCGTGCGTGCCGTCGTGCAGCAGGATCCGCACGGGCTGCACGATCGCGTCCCTGAGCGGCGGCCGGGACAGCAGCGCCAGCGCCCGCGCCCACTTGTCCTCGTCCACCAGGTCCAGATCCCGTACGGCGACGAGCTCGGTGGCGACCGGCGGCACGGGGCTGTCCGGGAAACGGTCGAGGACGTCCTCGCACCACACGTCGACGGCGTCCAGCAGGCCCGCGTCGTCCGGCTCGGCGAAGTCGCCCTCGCGGGGCTCCAGTTCGTCCGGGTCGAGGACGACGTCGGTGGCGCGGACGAGCGCGAAGTCCACCAGGACACCGCAGGCGGCCAGGGGCTGCTCGCCCCACTTCGTGGCCAGCTCGGCGTCCACGGCGGCCAGTTCGCCCTCCCGCATGACCTGCGCGAAGGGGCCACCGGGGAAGACCAGTTCGCAGGCCGGGGCCGGTTCGCCGTCCTCGTCGGGCAGGGCGAGCGCGCCGAGCCAGGGCTCGTCGCCGGGCTCCAGGCCGGCGTCCCGCACCAGGGCGAGCACGGTGTCGGCCAGCTCCTCGGCGTCGAGGGCGTCCTCCTCCCAGTTCACCGGGCCCTCGTCGTCGAGCGACGCGGCGACGGCGGCCCGCACCTGCGGGGTGGTCAGGACGGCCCGCGGGGTCGCGGGCAGCGCGCCCAGCTTCTCCAGGATCGGGTGGGCGGCGTCCGGGTGGGCGACCTTCAGACCCAGCCGGGCCAGCACCTCCGGGTCGATCCGGACGCCGTCCGCACCGGGCAGCAGCACCTGCCGGGGCCCGATGGTGGTCCGCCCGTCGGCCAGCGGCACCGGCAGACCGGACAGCCGGTCCGGGTCGACCCCGGCCAGGCTGTCGTAGAGCCGCCGCCACCAGGCCGGGTCCTTCTCCAGGCCGGCCAGCCGGTCGATCGCGTCGGTGAGCGGAACCCGGGCGACCGCCAGGGTCCGCAGCTCCGGGCGGCGTTCGAGGCCGGCGGGCAGCAGGGTCGGCAGCACCTCGGCGAGGACCCGTACGGTGTCCGCGCCTGCGCCCTCGACGAGCTCGGCGTCCCGCGGCCGCAGGGATTCCGGCAGGTCGTCGCCGTCCTGGGGCGGGACGGCGGGCGGCAGGAAGGACGTGCGGGGCAGCCGCTCCAGGACGGCCTGGCGCAGGGCGCCGTCCAGTTCGCCCTTGCCGAGCGGCCCGGGCACGAGGTCGACGATCCCGGCGGACACCGGGCGCCACTCGCCCAGCAGCTCCGCGTAGGCGTCGGCCGCGCGCTGGACGAGGAAGTCGGTCAGCGGGCCAGGGGCGGCGTGCCGGCGGGTGGAGTCCAGCGGGAACGACGCGATGAGCAGGGCGGGCACGCCGAGCGGCTCGTCGCTGGGGGTCGGGGCGTGCACGACCGGGGTGGTGCGCGGCCGGACCGGGCTGCCGTCGCTGTCCACAGGGACGGCCCAGGTGACGGACCAGTGGGGCCGCAGCCGCTCCTCGACGGGCCGGTCGGCGAGCAGGTCGGGCGTGAGGGGGCCGTTCGCGGCGGCGGTGCGCCAGTGGGTGACGCCCTCGGCGGAGTCGTCGACGACGGTGAAGGGGCCGTCGGTGCGGCGGGTGAGGGTGCGGGGCTGCCCGTCGCCGATCTCGACGACGAGTTCCTCCAGACCGGGCAGGGCGAGCAATAGGGCGTCGTCGACGGCCCGCAGCAGCCGCTCGGCCAGGTCGGCGGCGGCCGTGTCCCGCAGCGGCAGGATGACGGCGGTGTCGTACGGGCCGGGGGCGGTGCCCTCGGCGGCGAACGGCAGTCGCAGCAGCGGCACGTGCCCGTCCCGCCGGCGGATCTCGTCGCCGAGGCCGGGGCTGTGCCGGGCGGTGTCTGCGGCCAGTTCGCGCGCCTCGGCGAGGGACCAGCGGACCCCGCCGTGCCGGCCGACGACGGCGGGCTCGTCGGTCACGGACAGCACGGCGGCGAAACCGACGCCGAACCGGCCGATCGAGGGCGTGTCCCGCTTGGCCGACGCGCGCAGCGTGGACAGCGACTCGACGCCGGCCGCGTCCAGCGGGGCACCGGTGTTGGCGGCCACGAGCACCCCGTCGCGCAGGGTGAGGCGCAGCCGTCCCGGCACTCCGGCCCGGGCCGCGGCGTCGGCGGCGTTCTGGGCGAGTTCGACGACGAGCCGGTCCCGGTAGCCGCCGAGGACCAGGTCCTCCTCGGCGTTGGCGTCCTCGCGGAACCGGGCGGGGCTGGTGGCCCAGGCGTCCAGGACTCCGCGCCGCAGACGTGCCGTGCCGAACGGGTCGGCACCTTCGGCGGCCGGGCGCACGAACTTGCTCACGTTGACTCTCCTCATCGGCGGCGGGGGCCGTGAGGTCGAAGGTACCGCGCCCCGGAGGGGCCGCCGGACCAGGTGCGGGCGCCACCCCGGCCACCGAGCGGCCCGTGCCGATCACCACCGGGCACAGCCGCGGGGCAACTCCTCACGGCGGCCTCGGCCGGACACAACGCAGGCCGAAGAAGCCAACGACCGGCCGCCGGGCCGCGGACGCAGCGGGGGCCGTGAGGTCGAAGGT